>CAWIJP010000001.1:0-325724 GCA_963836305.1 uncultured Acidobacteriaceae bacterium
TATTTGACAGCGTTTTCGATGGCCAACGCCATCTTGCCGGTTACTGCCAAGAGAATTCGCAAATGGTCCGAGGTGAACGCATCGCGCTCGGCGCGATAGAGGGCGAGAACACCGATCACGCCGGTCACTCCCTCAAGCGGCAATGCAAGAGCTGAACGCAGGGTGCTGAATTTGGCGGGATCGTTCAAGTAACCCGGTTCCACGGAGGGATTTCCATTTATGATCGGCTTTTTATTCTGCGCTACCCAGCCGGAGAGACCGTCGCCCATGGGAATCCGCAGGGAAGCAAACAGGCGGTAGTTGTCGCCATTTACATATTCCGGGATCAATTCATCTCCTCGCCGGATATAAATAGCAATGGCGTCGTAGGGGACCATCGGTTTCAATTTCACTGAGAACACGGAAAGAGTTTCTCCCAAGCTCAATGAAGCTCCCAGGTCCTGGCTCAGCTCAAACAAGGATTGAGCTTCCTGGCGCGCAGCGGCAATGGAGGAAAGAAAATTCGCTTCACGCCCCGGCGAATCCGACACTCCAGCGCTTTCGAATCCTGCATCCGGCTCCGGCCCGCGCGCAATCTTGATCCCACCAGAATGCGTCGGTATTCCATCTTCCGCCGATTTCTTGAGGGCCAGATTTTCCAGAGAGCGGTAACGCCTTTTCAGGACGTCCACTACCTTCGGATCAAATGACTTTCCCGATTCCGCGGCAAGCCTTTGCATCACTTCATCGAGCGGCATTGCGCGCCGGTATTGCCGATCCGATGCCAGAGCATCCAGATAATCAACCGCGGAAAGAATGCGGGCGCCGATCGGGATTTCCATATTCTTCAAACCGTAGGGATAACCAGATCCATCCCACTTCTCGTGGTGAGCCCGCACGATCGGCACGACCGGATAGGGAAACCGAACGCGTTCCAATATTTCAGCCCCTACGACCGTATGAATCTTCATCTTCTCGAACTCTTCCGGAGTCAAGCGGCCGGGTTTCGAAATGATGTGCTCTGGCACCGCCAGTTTGCCGATGTCGTGCAATAAAGCCGCCGCGTGCAGAGCTTCCAGCTCCGCGCCTTTGACCCCTAGCTCTTTGGCTACCTCGATGGCGTAAATCCGCACCCGTTGCAGGTGTTCGTGGGTGGTCTGGTCTTTCGCTTCGATAGCGAGCGCTAACGCCTCAATGGTCCGAAGATGCAGGTTCGCCATTTCTTCAACGTGGCGTTTTTCGTCTTCCAGTTTTCCCAGATACAGCCGGTAGGAGCGGTAGATGAGATAAATGGCAGGAACGAACAACAACGAAGTTTCCCAATTGAACGCGTGATTGAACCAGGAGATTGCCGCGGCAATTCCCGCCCCCACGAGGTAATAGGGGAACGACCAGAAGTAGCAGCCGACCAGAATGCTTCGCAGCGGCTTACCTTCGCTGAAAGAAATCACCGCCGCAATACACCCAGCATTAACTATGAAATAAATAGTAGCCGTGAGGCACAACATCAGCGGACGGTTGCTGATCAGTTCGTTGCACAGTGGATTGTGGTATACGAAATAACCAAGAGCCGTCGAGAGAGAGCCTGCGCACACATTAAACGTCAACTGAATCGCGGTCGGCCGTCCCGGGTATAAACTCTGCGCGACCATGGCAACCGCGCCCAGGGTAAGGGCCTCGGAATAGCCCAACTCCGCGATTGCTACCAGAATGAAAAGGAAGTTGACGGAAAGCGTACCTGTAATTCCAGGCAGGGTGACGCGCAGTCGCGAGGCCAGGACCGCGATCCCCGTGTAGCAAATGAACTCCGCGATGTTTTTGCTGTTCTGGTGAATGGCAGCCTGAAGCAGGCAGGCAGTGCCACCAATAATCACCAGGGCAACGAATGCCTGAGCCCCGAGCGGTAGCCCCCTCCACGAGTTTGTGCTGGCAGACATTTAAACAGGGATCACCGTGCCACTATTTCCGCCCACACGTGGGGCGGCCATTCTTAAAGGATAAGCACTTAAGGCTTTTAGTGACAGGAGTTTGAGAGCTTCCGCAGAAACTTCGGTAATGCCCAAAAGTAAGTTGCGGGAAAACTTCCTGGCGGCAAGTATCCCCAAGCTTTTCGGAATGAAGCCTTTAGGAAGGCCGGGGGAAGCGAATGATTTGGTGGCGGCGCGTGGACTCGAACCACGGACCTACGGATTATGAGTCACCCAACCGGGACTGACTCCAAAGAACTTAAACAACTTAACTCGGCAGAATCCGGCAAAGTACAGCCAGAACTGCAACCCAGGCGCAACCGTGGGAGCGCCGAAGAATGCTGAAAACCACGGTCACGAACACAGGCAGCGAGAACGAAAGAAAAATGGCGACGACAGACTTCACAAAATTGCAGCCACGGCAAAAGAAGTATCTAGAGGGCCGCACTCAGGGAATGACGAAACGCGAAGCGAAGCGTTACGCCCAGTATGCCGAATCGACATCCCCGTCTCGAATCGAGAACCAATCCGTCAGGGCTGCTTTCGCGAGACTGATCAAGCAAGCCGTGCCAGCGCACCTGTTGACGAAGCGAATTGCTGAAGGGGTTTCGGCCCATGAGACGAAGTTTTTCCAGAAAGAGGGCATCGTGACAGACCAACGGGATGTCGTTGCATGGTCAGAGCGCAGGGAGTACCTGAAGCTCGCTGCCGAATACGGTCAATACGTTGAGCCCGAAGCGAAATCAACGGATGCAAACGTAGTTGTAGGTTTCACGCTAATCAACGGGATCACGAAACCGAGAGGTCGGTTTCATTCCAAAGACGACTCTCCCGCAGCCGAAATTGAGGCGGAAACTTACGCGACGCGGGAACCAGAGCAAAGCCTTGAATCGCTCATTCGCACTAATCAATGGAATCACAGGAGGAAAAAACTAATGCTAGCTGATGCTATGCCACCGGAACAAGAAATTGAGGAAGACGACCAGACCCCTACAGACGATGATTTAAGGCGACGCCGGCCAATTCCCGTCAACGTCCCGCCTCTCGGTTCGGCTGACGATCTGCAAACTCAGCCAGTGTTGCGTGCTTCGCCTTCCGCGAGTCGCGCTATTCCTGTAGGCGCTGAGGAAGCCGATGCTTCAGAGCCTCAGGAGACCGCGCCAATCATCAGGCCAGCCGGTTCGAGAGCAATTCCCACGAGCACTACACCGGGAGTCGCACCAGTTGCGCCCACACGAGCAATACCTGTCGATACGCCACAAGAAGTTGTAACGCCAGTGCCGCGTATGATCGCACGTCCCATCCCGCAACAATCAATGGGCGATGAATCCGCTCCGGCTGTTCCGATGCAGTCCAGACCTATTCCGGTTTTACCAAGTAGTTCGCCAACTATGCCGCGCGTTCTTCCCAAAGAAGAATCTCCGTTCCCGGCCTATGCCTCCGAGAATCAACGATCTGGGCCAATTCAAACTGGAGTGGCTTCGCTGTGGACGAAAGCCCAAAACATTCACAACCCCATTCTCAGAGTCTTGGGAGAAATTGGCGCAGGCGGGGCAAGAGCATTAGATACCGCTGGCCAGGCTGTGGGAAGGGTTATTCCCGCAGTAGGAGCAGTAGAGTCGGCCATTCCCGGAACAACGATGAATGCGGAAGCGAAAGAAAGACAGGCTGAGAAACAAGATGAGCAGCAAGCCGAATTAGCGCAGAAAGAAGCTGTAACGGGCGAAACCAAGGCTCGCACGAACGCAATTGAAAATCCGCAACCAAAAGAAGAAACCGAAGGCAAGACGATCACTACAGACGAAGGCATTCTTCAATGGGACCCTGCCACAAGAAGATACGACGTTCCTGTTGGGGCCGCGCCTGGCAGATCTGAAACTGAAGGGAAAACCATCACGACTGATCAGGGCGTGATGCAGTGGAATCCAGACACGAAGCGTTACGACATCCCCGTAGGCGGCGCTCCCATCAAGCAAAACACCAAAGACGAAGACATCACTGACTACTTGGACGCGAACGCCCTCCCTAATACACCAGCGAACCGCGAGAAGGCGCGGACAGCAATCGCCAAACGTGGAAGACCGGAAGAAGGGGCTTATTTTCCGGTCCCAGATGCCAAGGGAAATATTATGGGCTGGGTGAACCCCAAATCCCGCGATTACCGCCCAATTTCCAGCATTCCCGGACTATCAGGCAGTGGCGAAAACGGAACTATTCCGAACAAAGGCGGAGCACGGGAAAAAGACGCAGCCGAAGCAGAGCGATTAGCGGGCGTGATTATGAACAAGGCCAATGGCGACCCGGATGCGGCGTTAAAGCTATTCGATCAGCACTCGTCAGACGTCACTGACGCAGACCAAAAGCGACTAGGCCCCGCGATTCGCCGCGCAATCAGAGCCCGTCGCCAGATCAACAAACCGCAAAGTGCGTTAGACAAAATTATCAGCGGTGACATCGATGGCGGATTGAATGATTTGCAACCAGCTCCAGCTTCGAAGTGACCACGGTTTCGTGGAGAAGTAAGACAAATGGCCGACGATAATACAACTTGGGATGATGTTCTCACGCCAGCGGGACGGCAGCAGCCGAAGCCGATTCCACCGTGGAACCCTCCTGACGACTCAGCGCCTCCCGCCGCTTCCCCAGCTGCACGGGCAATTCAGGTAGCGTCGGCAGCGCCAGTGGGACGGCCAATTCCGGTTAGTCCAACTGCGCAAAGTCCAGCGAGTCAAGCAGCCATGCCACAGGCCAAGCGCACCATGGGATGGGACGATGTGCTCAGTTCGCCGACAGCGACACGGCAGGCCACAAGCTCCAACCCGGAACAGACCAAGGCAAATAAGGCAGTAGGCTGGGACGATTTACTCAAACCAACGGCTACAACTCCGCCAACACAAGCCCAACCGCCAGCCCAAAGCAAATCAATTTTCCTCTCGCCTGAGGAGCGAACGGGAACGCACATGGTCGCGGACCCCAACGACGTAGGAGCCGAGGTCCGCATAGGCAATCTGGTGCCGGAAGCCGCCATGCCAGCAATGGCATGGTTCCAGAAGAACATCAACGACCCGCTCAATAAAATGGGCACTGCTGCTGCTGGTGCTGGCCGCGAACTAGGGCGCGAGATGGTTACCGGATGGGCGACTCCTCAGCAAGTCGAATCCCTTCCAGGCGGACAGACAGCGCTAGGCGTAGCGGGTGGAGTTGGTTCGGTAGTCGGCGGCACGATTGGCGATCCAAGAAACTGGCCTTTCCTTGCGTCCGGTAGCGCAAGGCCGCTCCTGCAACGCTTGATCTCTGGTGGATTCGGCGCCCAGATGAGTCAAGGGACCATCGAGACCGCCAAGAACCTCTATCAAAACTGGGACAAGCTAACTCCCGAGCAACGCTCCGAACTGATCACTTCAGGCGGAATCTCTGCAGCGATGGCAGCCGGATCACTTGGGCATGCAGTCAGCCCCGTGGACGAGCACATTCAAACTCCCAACGCGGAATCTTCTCTGGCAGGTGTCCGACCGACAGCCGAAATACCACCCGCCGAGCCCGTACAGACCACAGCGCAGGCTTCGGATAAAAACCCGATACAAAACGCCGGAAGCCCGAAAGAAGGCGCGACGTGGGACGACGTACTCGGACAGGTTGAACGGCCATCGACTCCTGAACAGCCTGCAATCCAAGCGCAGCAACGAGGGATTTCAGCAGAGGCAGCGCCAGAAAAGAAAGCCATCGGCTGGGATGATCTGCTTAGCCAGAGTGGCAGAACCGAGGCAGCCGCCGAACCTCAGCAGCAAGGTTCAAAAATGCTAACAAATGTTAACAGCCGACAACCCGCAACTCCGATCTCCACCGCACGCCAGCCTGTTGCTCTGCAGGCGCAGGAGGCAACACCCGGCGAGTACGGCGCAGAGTCCGTAGTGAAGACGCCAACCAGCGATATTCCCGCAAAATACAAGCTCGTTGAAGCCTCAGATTTACAGCCCTCTCACAACGCCGAGACGTTTGCACCAAATCCGAACTATCCGCCCGGAGTGCAGGAAAGAGCGTATCAAACCAGCAAAGAAGCGCAGAACCGCGTCATTCAGCAAGCCCAAAACTACGACCCGCGTTACACGGTGAACACAAACCCGGATGCGGTCAACGGGCCACCCATCGTCACGCCAGACGGAACCGTACTGGGCGGCAACAGCCGAACGATGAGCACCCAGCGCCTCTATGCCCGAGGTCAGGGCGATGCTTACCGCGAATATCTCAGTGACAACGCGCAGCAATTCGGTATCGATCCAGAAGCCATCGACAAGATGCAGAATCCGGTGCTGGTGCGTGAGATCGCCGCGCCTGCCGATGTTGAATCCGCCCGCCGTCTTGGTTCGGAACTGAATAAAAACATGACTGGAGCTCTGGGAGTCAGCGAACGAGCCGTGAGCGCCGGCAAGTCGATTACTCCTCAAAGCCTCTCAGCAATTTCATCGATGCTCGATGACTTAGGGCCAGATTCCAGCATTCGCGATTTACTTCGCGAGCGTGGCCGGGATGTGATGTCCATACTGACCCGAGACGGCGCAGTCACCGAACGTGAAAGGCCTCAATTCATCGATACGGCATCTGGCGGACTCAGCGAGGAAGGAAAGCAATTCGTTGAGCGTGCACTGCTCGGGACTGTGGTCGACGATCCCACCTTGATGGAACGAGCACCCAAGTCGGTGCTCAATAAACTCGATGGTTCACTCGCGGATATCTCTTCGATTGCGCCGCGCACCGACGAATACAACTTGCTGCCCATGGTGCGGGAAGCAATAGCGGAGCACGCCGACATTGCGGCGCGCGGATCGAACGTAGAAACCCATCTCGCGCAACCGGCGATGTTCGGGCCGGAACGCAATCCGGCTGTCGATGCCATCATTCGCAAGTTGGCGGAGAAGCCTAAGGATGTGCGCGAGGCTTTTCGTAATTTTGCTCAGGATGCGAATGTAGCCAAGCAGGATCAGGGATTCCTGTCGATCATGGAACCCCCAACGGCAGTCGATGCCTTTAATCGTGCTTTCGGGGCGAAGCTTACCCCCGACGAATACGAACAAGGGGTTTTACAATCGTTAGAGCGCGAGGCGGCGAAAGGAACTGAATATGCAAAAGCCAAATCCAGAGCGACGACAGAAGCTCCTCAGCCTGATGCGCGTTTACGCTCAGAGCCGACCAGACCAGCGGCCTCAGGCGCTTCGCCAAGAACTGAGCCGACAGACGCAGAGGTCGAAAAAGCCGACCGTTTCCTCTTCCCATCGGAGCATGGTGCAGTAAGGGGTGAAGGCAGCACACTCGCTGCCCATACTCCCTTTTCTCTCGCGAAGATTGCCCTTGACCGTCTGAATAAGTTTTACGACGAGAAAATCTCCGAACCCTTTATTCAGAATGTCCTAAAGACGGGGCGCACCCATCCCGAGGTCGAACGCGCGGACCCTCAATTAGCGGAGAATCTGCGGGAACTCGACAACGCACCTAAATATTTCCGCCAGAAGGCGCAGGCCATCATCCGCGATGTGACCAACGGCCTCAGCCGTGAGCAGGAACGCCTGTTTACCTTAATGGCCGATGCAGACAGCCGGGAGAATCTTCGCGTGAATCATCCCGCAGAGTACCAGCGGGCGCAGAAAGATTCAGCGGTTCAGGTAGCGTTAGGAAAGTACCGACCTCAAGAAAAGATCCTTACCGAAGCCCGCGAGGCGATGGGCGGCAGAACCTTGGACGACGATTATCTTCGTCGCGTGTACGACAAATACACCGCTGGAATGGGGCAACGCGAGAGTGCAGGCAAACCTGTAACTGGATTCGACCGCGTCATCCGTCCGCAGAAGGCTGACAAGTTGGGCCGCGAAGCAGAGGCTGAATACCACTATCAATATGGACTGCATGAGTTTGGACCGGCATTCGGAACCAAGTATGTAGCAACGATGATCAAAGCGCTTCGTGATCGCACGGCGCGGGATTTCCTTTCCAAGGCTACCGCGCTTGAACCGGGCGACGCGATGCCCCGCCAGGTTGAATACAACGGGAAGATGTATTACTCCCCTGACACTGCCAGCGATATGCGGGAAGCTGGCATGCGTAACGTCGAAACCTACAGCACCTATTCTCCAGACCGTTACCCGGCAAAACAGACAGAACAGCGAAACCTGCCATTCTCCGCGAGCCGCTACCTCGGTCCGCGAACCGTAGTCGATGCACTCAACGGGCAGGACGCGCCCGGCGCAAGTGATCCCAGCGCGATCAAGCGTTTCTTCCAAGAGCAAACGGTTGGCCTCGGCTTCGGCATCCCGCACATGGGAAATATTCTCCGTCGTGTTACCCAGAGCGCATCGGGAGGAGCGATCAACCCCGTGGGATGGGTTCGAGCATTGAAAGTTGCTTTCAGCCAAGAGCTGAAGGAGCGGGGAATCAGCGGAGTGGAAGACCCGACATTTGACCGACTGGCAAGGTTCGGAGCTATCGCGAGTGACAGCGAAGTGTCGTCATTCAAGAAATATATCGGCGGCAACCTGAATCCCGCGAATTGGATTCGCCCCTTCAGCAAGATTGGTCACGACATCCTGTTTAAGCCTGGTGCTCTCGATCAAAGGGCGCGGCTTTACATCGGAGACCTGATTAAGTCCCAGCATCCGGAGATGCGTGATTCGGAAATAGCGGAAGCCGTGAATGAGCAGCTAGGCAATTACAACAAGGTGAACTGGACGAAGACACAGGCGCAACTTTCGAAGTTCATGCTTTTCCCCGGCTGGGATCTGTCGTCCGTAAATTGGGTAATCCGTCATCCGGTCAAGACCAGCGTACCGCCAGCTATCTTAGTGTGGGCCGCAAATCGCGCAATCAATTCTCTCGGCGGCAATCGCGAATCAGAGAAAGATGATTTCTCCGCGATTCACGCTGGTAATCGGGCGTTCAATTTGAATCTGCTTCGGGAACCCCTCGGGGCCGCAGTGGGTGGTCCTGCACTTCGGTTCGGTCGTGCAATGGTTGAAGGCAAAAGCCCTACACGAGCCGTAGGCGAGGCGAGCAACGGGCTGACCTCCGACATCACTCGCCCCTTGGGGATGCTACGCCCTGACCTCGGTGCTGCGATTGAACTTGGAACGAATCGGCAGCGCATCGGCGGCTCGCAGGAAATTTACAAACCTGGCGATTTTGCGACTCCCGGACATGTGCTGCCCAACGCAGGTCTGGAGAAAATCGCTACGCATACTCTGAGCCGATTCTTGCCACAGGCTGAGCGCGTCGGAGAAGCAACGGGGCGAACCGGAACCTGGGACCCGGCTCGATTCATTGGAGGAAATCTAGGCGTCAACAATTATCACGTCGATGCAGAGGACCGCCTGCATACGAAGATGGCGACAGCCAGCCAGTACGAGCAGGCGAGAGTCGCAATCGTGCGTCAGAATCCCGCCGCCCTGAAGGACTTGATCACCAACGATCCAGACGCAGCCGTATATCTCAAATTTCGTCCTTACATTCAAGGTTCGCTCGGTCAGTTGAGAAAAATCGACCAAGCCAAGCAATTGGTATCGACCAGTAATGAAGCCCCAGACAAGAAGAGTGCGGCACTTGCCGCCCTCGACAACGCGAGGGATCAGGAAATGGTAAAGGCAGACAAGGTAGACCGTGCTATTGATCTGGTTTTAGCGCACGTACATGCACGCAGCGCACAGCTTCAGGCCGGTGGACAACAGGAAAGGCCCGCGAGAAATTGACCACAAGAGCCAAAGCTGCGCCTATGAGACAACAGGAATGGGGTATTGTGACGCATTTCCCGCCTCACGGTGACGCATTACAGCAAAATCATGGGGTATCGGTCGGCGAATCTGGCCCTAGGCCGTGTGCCGGCTGCGGAATGGATTTTATCCCATTTCGTCCTTGGCAGAGGCAGTGTAGCCAACGATGCCGTCAGCGCACCTACCTCGGGAGAAAAGCTATCCTGCCGATTGGCTACTATGGCACGTGACCACAAAAGAGAATGTTAGCGCTGATTAGTCATTGTTCTTCGGTAGCGAACGCTTTTGTGACCTCGATCAGTTTCATTGTCCCGCCTCAGCCTTTTTGATCTTTTCTTTAATGGCCGCAATCTTGTTCGCGCACTCAGTAACGGCTTTGTCCATATCGGCGTGTTGGGAAATCCTTGATAATTGCTTCTCCAGAAGTACCAATTCGGTCTTGAGTTCCGCGAGAGTCTCGGCCATGTGGTTATCAGATATTCCTCATTTTTCGGACGGCCAGTCCCGCGATTGAGCAAATCCCAGTCACCAGCATTGTGAGCGTGTCGGGTTCAGGCACTGGCGCCATTCTTTTTACGCTGATCACTAGCCAGGCGATATGGCCTATTCGTGGGGGCGGCGCTCTTTCGTGCCACGTCAAAAAGCTCGCAACTACATTTGCAGCTTGCCCTCTAACTCAGGTTGAGGAGCACAAACGTATCGCCGGTATCTTTGTTCGTACCAATTCCCCTGCTACCGTCAACTCGGGAGTTGCAGGATCAGCCGAAGGCAGCGTGCGCCAAAGTTTCCTCGGTGTGCGGCCACGAGCTAGGCTGTTGCTTTATCCCTCGTAGCCAGTTCCTCAAGCAAGCGCAGCTCGCGTAGGCAGTTGCACAGGGAAAGGAACTCGTCATCCCCAGTTCTATCAAATATCTCTTTGGCCCGGCCCAGCATTGCTGTGCGCGCCTCGGAGATTCGCAGGGGTAATTGGGTGGCGTCGAGTTCGACCATTGCGCTTTGATAACGTTGTTTCCAGTCCAGGTTGGATGGGAGAATCCCGGTCTGAGACATAGGGTACGACCTTTTGTTAGTGATGTTTTCCCTCGATCCTAGGCGGGCCTTGGGGACGTGTCTGTCACCGAGCGCACATATAGGACCGTCACCATACGGTATAGTGCGTATCGAAGCCGACAGCCGGTTTATGCTAGCGTCTTGATTGAAGGCCCATTGTGGCGAAGGAAAAACCAGCATCCGAATTGAAGAGGCTCTTCAAAGAGCAAAACAAGGCTCTGGAAGACGAAGTCTTCGGAGGTCTGTCGCCCGCAGAACGAGCACAATACGACAGAAAAATAAAACGGATTAACGAACTGGCAATCGAACTCGCCGCAACTGCGGTTGCTAAAAGCAGTTCGCAGTCCTCAAAGGCGGAGCAGAAACGCCAGTGGAACCAAGAATCTGAAACAGACACCCATCAAGCTGAGGCTCATCAACCCTACCGGAGCCGAGAAAAAGGCGTGGCTGACGCATCTGCCAATTCGAGAAGGAAACGACAAAAAGCTAAGAACAGGTCCGGCCAAAAAGAAAGCGGCGGGGACTAGCGAGGCGTCTCCCAATGTAAAGCGTATGGACAAACGGTACGCTAACGCACATACTTGTGTCTAGTAGAAATGAGGTTCCTATGTGGGAAAAGCCAGAGGGACCTGTTACCCAAGCGGCAGCAGATCGGTTGTTCGACGCGATTCGCAAAGCTCTGAGAGCCAAACACTCCCCAAAACTCCCCGTCGCGTGTCACATCTGCCATGAGCTAATCGCACTCGAAAGCCACGGCATCTGTGCGGACGAAAACGGAGAAATCGCACATACGGATTGCTACGTGCAACAGGTGATTGCCAGTCGGAATCCTCCCGCTGCTCAAGCAAGCTCCTAGTTCGACGGTCGAACCCACAGACTTGAAGCCGCACACTGGAAGGTGCGCCAGCGGGCAGACGTTTGTTGCGAAAATCGCTAAGCTTCTTCGATGGCAAACAGTAAGAAACCGCCCGCACGGTCAATCGCTGCTTTGGTCGATGACCTGGACAGGATTCGGGAAGAACTCTTGAAGATCCAAAGATCACTTGAGAAGAGAGAGCTTAGTGAGCGCCCCATTAGGCTCCGTGCTAAAAGCGATTAGCGTTTCTTCCACGGGTCCTGCCTTGCTGCCAACAGGGCCGAGAAAACCCAAACGATAAAGGGGAGTCGGAAACCGTGAGGGTGGTATACCTCTGGGTCTTGAGGCGCGTATTATCTCGACTGAATCACCACTTGGGGGTGCTGGAATGAGCGATGAGTGGATTAAAACTCTCGCAGATCGTAGGAGAGTCAAATTTACCAACCAAGAACTGGACGAGAAGGCGTTTCTTACCGCTCAGATCGAAGGCAACAAGGTGGTCTATTCCATCGTATTAAACAACGCGAAAAACCCGCTTAGTCGTGAAGAAGTTGAAACTCATTTCAAGTGTGAGCTTTCAAAGCAGTCGCCAAAATCGAATTGAGGATGGGTCCCGGCTTACGCCCGTCTTCCCGGTCATTTCTTCCACGTGCCTGTAACGAGCGAGTCTAGTCGATCCTGCCTGCCTTGCTGCCAACAGACTAGAATGCCGAGCGGATATTGCGCATCGCGGGCGGAGATGTGATGGTTTAGACCCGCCAATCTGCCGGCGGATTTTTAATCTCCCAGAAGTTGCCCGGACTTTCGAACTCAAGCCCCAGCAACCAAGAGGCACCCTCAACGAGCGAGATCGCGAGCACAATTCTAGCTTTCTTGCTCCGGCCATTGGAGATCAATTCCACCGTCAGCGGCGTTTCGTTCTTTAGCCGCTCAGGGAGGATAACGCCGCATCCATGTGCATTGACAACTACCGTCTCGTATTTCCCGGAAAAGTTCTGCGCAAGGATCAAGACTGCTGATCACAATCGGAATCTGGCGTGACAGACGTGTACTGCGCCTAGTATCGTTCTTGTGCCTCTCCAGCGCGGTCCCTTCTCTTGGATTCAACGCTTACCGGCCCTCGGATTTCATACTAAGGGCTGCGGAAGAGATGGCACATTCCCGGCTACATATTTACGAAAACCGAACAAGGCGTCCCCCGCAAGGGTGCCCAATAACACATGATTGTGGGCAGGATGGGAACCCTGTTTCCGGTCTCGCTAACTCAACCACTTACCACGAGCAATTTCGATGGGTTTTTGGGCAGCAGCCCCACGGATCGGATCAAGCTGCTGCCGCTGCCGACGGGATAATAATCAGGTGGTGGTCAAGTCCGGATCGGAACGGGTCTTAAAGCGGGTGGAGAGGGCGAGATGTTGCAACAGTGACGGAGTATTGGGCAATTTTCGGCGGTGCCGGTGCGGATCTCGGACTGTTGGGAGCGCTCCAGATGAAAATCTTCTCACAGTGGTGCGAACGCGCCAGAGGGCGTATACACTTGGTGCGTTGTTTGGAGTCAAAAAGAAGATTCGTGTTTAAGGCACGGGGCCTCCGCGCGGGGCGCGGACAACAAAATATCTACGATGGAGGACCACATGAAACGACGTTACGTCGCCACGTTGTGTTTTGGCGCTCTGTTCATTGCCGGAATTGCGCTGACGCCGAAGCCGGCTGCGGCGCAGATGGCGCAAGATTATTACACCTATGTATCGCAGTGGGCTGTTCCTCGGGCGCAATGGGACGCGTTCGACAAGCAGGAAGATTCAGACATTCCCAAGATGAAAAAACTCGTGGCTGACGGGACACTCGTCGCGTGGGGAAACGACGAAGTCCGCGTGCACCAGGAGGACGGCTACACCCACGCAGAGTGGTTCACCGCGACCAGCCGCGCCAATCTCCTGAAGGCTCTCGAGGGGCAGTGGACCACGGCCACGAATGCCAGCTTTGTCAGCTCGACGAAGCACTCCGATTTCTTTCTCCACACCATCGCGCACGGTGGTAACGCAGTCTCGAATGCGACCGGTTATCTTCGCGTGGCGTTCTATCAGGCCAAGCCCGGCGACGCGGATGCGCTTACGAGCCTCCTGATGAAAAACGTCAAGCCTTTTTTCGACTCCGCCGTCGCCAACGGCACGCTCCTGATGTACAACATAGATGAAGAGGACATCCACACCAGTGCGCCAGGCGGATACAACCTCGCCGTGCTTTTCCCGGACGGCACTGCCATGGACAAGTTTTTCGCTGATCTGACGGCAGCCCAAAAAGCAGACCCCGCGACTGGCCAGATGTTGGAGAGCTTCACAGTGGCCAAGGAGCACCGCGATAGCTTCGGCCGAGTTACGGCTTACCAGCACAAGTAGCGCCTCGGCAGGAAGCCGACGGAAGCCTCAAGGGGCGGCGTTTCGAGGCGGTTACGAAACTCGGTGCCGTCCCTTTCGGGACTCGTGTTTTCCCACTTCTGACTTCCCGATAATTGACAGGTCCTCGATTCGTGCTCGCGTATGCGGAGCGGTTGCGTATTCCTGGTTTTCTTTCAACATTCGAAGAATGTGACAGGTGCCAAGTGTGTCCGCGTTATGAGCCGGAATAATTGTCGCCGCACCCCGCCCCATTGGTAAGTGGAGGACAAACGCGCAACGCCGCCACTACCCTCTGAGCGGTTCCTTTGCTCGCTCCGGTCTGATGGGTTATGCGAGCCCAGGATAATCCCTGCTCGCGTAGCGCCGAAATCTCCTCGATGTTCACAACCGCGCGCGGGCGGCCGAGCTTCTTGCCTTTGGCTTTGGCATTCCTCAAACCCGCCTTGACGCGCTCCTGAATCAACGCCCTTTCGAACTCGGCCATCGCTCCGATAATTTGGAACATCAGCCGACCGGATGGAGTACTGAGGTCAAGATTATCGCGTAGGCTGATGAACGCCACGCCCAGCGCTTCCAGTTCAGCGATTGCGTTAACCAGGTGCCTGAGAGAGCGTCCGAAGCGGTCAAGTTTCCAGACGAGCACCACATCGAACCGCCTTTGGTAAGCATCACCCATCAGCCGATTTATCGCCGGGCGGCAGTCTTTCGAACCTGTCATTCGGTCGACGTATTCGTCGACGATGATCAGTTCGCGGTGCTTCGCGTATTCGCGCAGTTCGCGAAGTTGCATCTCAGGGTCTTGCTGGCCGTTGGAGGTGGAGACTCGCGCATATAGGGCAACACGTTTTGTCATAAGTCGCCTCCTCTGGAAGGCGGAAACATCTCGGCTTGTGGGCTGGCTTCGCTGCCCCGGAACAGTGGCGAAAGAGTCTCGACCGTTCCGGCGAGTGCTTCAATGTTGCCCTTGGGCTTAAGGAGTTCGGCGGTTAATTGCGCCTGAAGTTCCTCGGCACGTGCTGCAGCGCGTTCTTCCTCGACATGTTCCATGCCGGGTAGCGGCACAGGAATACCAATCAGTTTGTGATTGCCGTTTCGGTGCATGGCAATTTCCCCCCTCGTAAATAGGGCAGCCCCAAGGCTGCCCGGTGTCCACGATCCTGAAGGTTCACGCCGCTGGCGTGGGATTGGCTGGAGTTCCTTCCCGCAGCGGTTCCGGCGCTTCCAGAACGATCAGCTTTTCGGATATTTTGTAAAACTTTCGCTTAGGCTCATTGGCGCGCTTGGCAAACGTTGCCGCTACAAGGAACATGCTGATAACGCCGAACACTTCATCGGAACGATCCCAGTTTCCTAACGCTACCTGCCTTGCAATATCGGGGCAAAAGTGACAGATCACTTCCAGTGCGTCCTCGTTGTGCTCAAGTTCGCTCACTACGTTTATATCGTTGTCGCATCGGCCACTGTTAGCTATGCGGCAGATTTCATCAAGGCGGGAGAGGACTTGCCTTTCGGCTGCTTGTATTTCGGGGCAATTCTCGGTTATCTCTTGTAAAGCCATTGTGTTGCCTCCCTATAGGTGATTTTGATTAGGGCCGTTTGGGTGTTGCGAGCACTCAGGCGGCCCGATATTGCGTCTATATATTTACTACCGTACCCCCTACGGTGTCAAGTATAATCTTCGACGAGTGAGAAATATATTGTGTCCACCGTACGCCCTATGGTAGCCTGAGACTTATCATGGATAATTATCCAAGTCTGCGATTAACGCCAGCACAGCTAGCGGCTGCTAGGGAACTCGGGCGTATTGGCGGCAAGAAGAGAGCCGCGAAGCTTTCCCCCGAGGAGAGGAAGCGCAGCGCAATCAAAGCCTCCAAGGCCGCAGCGAAAGCTCGAACGCTAAAAGCGAAACAACGGAAGGCGGCCCAGTCGGAGAAGTCCAGTAAATGAAGGCCGTGGCGATAAAGAAGGGTCAGAGCCTGGAGAAAGCGACAGGCTTCCAGGAAATGGGTGTAGTCCGGTGTGACGGTTGCGGCGAAGAGTTCGTGATATGTCACCAACGGGCGTTTGCGAATAAATGGGGCGCAGAACAGCAAGCGCATTGGCTCGAAAAGGTTCTCGCGGAAGAGCACGAACGGGAAAAAAAGCACCCTGACCGCATCGACTTGCCAGCCTGATTACTTCAGTCATGAGAGACGTTCTAGGAACACTCTTTCCTAACAACCTTGTTCTTTCCTCAGGCATCTCAGCACGCCGATAAGCCTTAATTCGCGTGGTTGGAGGGTCCGCCAAATGAGAGCCATATTTTCAACCGTTTGCTGTGTTGGTCTATTGTGCGTCCTCGCGCTCGCTCAGGGTGCGCATAAGAAAACCGCCGCTGGTGCAGCCGCCCCCATGAACGATCAGGACTTTGTGGATTTTGCAGGACAAACTGACATGCTGGAGGCGAACCTGGGACAGTTGGCCGAGAACCAAGCCTCTGCACAAGGCGTGAAGGATTACGCCCAGATGCTGGTCACCGACCACACCAACGATTACACGCAGCTAAGCCTCGTGGCCGGCAAAGCCAACCTTATCGTTCCGAAGGGTCTCGATGCAACCCACGACAAGATGATTGCTCCGTTTGACAAACTCAAAGGCGCTGCCTTCGCTCACCGCTATATTCAGGAAATGATTGCGGGACACACCAAGGCAATAGCGGTCTACACGAAAGAAGCGGCAGATGCGCAGAGCGCTGACTTGAAAGCTTATGCGAGCCAGACTTTGCCCACGTTGCAAAAACACCTCGACAGCGCGAAAGATCTTGCCAAGGCTAAGCCCTCTGCTAAATAGCAGCGCCGAGTTTTCCTAATCTTCAGGCTGATGTGATCACCCACAGCGCCGCGATAATCATGCCAACCACGAGCACCAATATCAGTGCCCAAGTCGCCGCCTGGTCGAGAAGCTTTTTTGTTTCTACTAGTTTTGCTCTGTGGTGAAAGACATGGAATAAACGGGTACTCGACTGCATTGAGAGATGCTCCTTCTGCCCCCTTCCCCAAGTCTGTCGCAAATTCGCAGTTGAGCTGTTTACTACTTCTCTCGTGTTACGAAATCCGAACGGATGCCCTCCCTGTAGCCATCTAGCAATCCGATCCGTGGTATAACGTTCGCCTTCCCTCACGGGCCGAACCTTGGGCGTTCCTAAATCTTCTACAGGAGACCAGGACCAATGCCACAAGTCGCACCTTTCTACTCAATCAACGAAGTCGACAAACCTGCCGCGAATCGAGTCCATCACAACAACAGCGCTTGTCCTCCCGGTTGTGACATACCAGCCCACGAACGGCGTCAAGGCACCGGCAACTACCGCCTGTGCCGAGACTGCCGAAAGGTCGCAGGCGCCACAATATCTGGTGCACATGAACCGCATAGCACGTAAATAGCGCAAGGTATTGTAGTCGATGAAGGATCTGACAAACATCATGGCGCCAGACCCAATTACTCCCCTAACTCCCCAACAAGTCACAATTCAGGAAGCCGAAGCTGCGAAAGAAGGCTGGCCTCTTCGAAGTTTTGCTGCTTGGAGGGTGAGAACGCACCTTCTAAGAGCTTGGTTTGCGCGGAGTAGTGGAACGGGATCGAGCAAGACAGTCCGACCTCAATGCACGAAAGAAGCTCTTAGGTGGAACGATTTTTCGGTGCTTACGGCAATGCCGCAACCCTGGGAGCTTTCACGCCGCTCGCCTGCAGGTACTTAATCGCATCCTCGATCATCGAATTGTTGGGATGACAGTTTCGAGTGCAAAAACCGTAGAGGGTCGGATGGAGGGTCTTTCCGTCAAAACTCTCGACAGGCTTCCAGCCATCTGAAAACCTGTACTCAATGGCTAAATGCAGCCGGTCGTAATCAACCTCGTATGGAACGTTACTGGTCGTGGTGGTTGTAGTGGCGACGGTCCCATCGATCGTGCCCACTTGTTGCCCGTTGTTGTCTGTAATGCTGCCGTTGACTGGCGAATTGGTCGTGTCAGTCGTAGAGATCGTGCGCACGCCATGATAGACAGCCGGAATCGCGCTGAAAAAAAGTACAACGGTTGCATTTGCCGCATCCTCCGAGTAGCAGACGCTCGGATATTTCTTGACCATCTTCTTTTGAAACCATTCCAACGTTTTTGGTCGGAAGCCATTCAGTAGATCGCCCGCTTCATCCTTACGAACGACCGCGAAGATCACTTTGCAGGTTTGGCCAGCCTGAGCAAAGCCGGATGTTGAAAGCAGCAAAAACACAACGAGGTAGCGCATGACGCCCGCATCCTACCCCATTTCTAACAGGTTGAGAAGTCCATTCTTAAGCTGTCGGCAGGGCCGGTTTGACCGCCGATTGAAACAGAACTGAATCTGTCCGCAATGGGTCACCTATGCCTGACGCATAAAGAAGAGGGAAATGCACCGTCTTTCACCTTTTCTGCATGGCAATCGGGCGATGTGCTTGTGTGCTATACCGCACATCGTGTTGTGTTAGGCTGACATAGTCTCTTTACACATCTCCTTCGACTCCTCGCGGCAGCCGTTCTCTTGTGCAATCTGATAATCAGGAAGCCGGAGGACCGTCATGCTTATCCGTTCAAATTTTTCTTCCAAATCCAAATTTCCTTTGTGCTCTCTCTGCAACGAGCTGGTAGAACTTAAGACGTCAAAGACGGATGAGAAAGGAAAGTCTATACACGAGGAGTGCTACGTGAAGGCGGTCGGATCAAGAGCCGGTATGCTGAATTGCGAAGAGAACCACAGACTCTTGAAGTTGGTTGCGGATGAGTGGGACCGGTGTGACCAAATAAAGAAACTCTTCGCTTTCAAGGGTGGGGAAGAGCGAACGGAGCTGGAATCCGAACTCAAAGATGCTTTTTGGAGCGCCACACGCCTGAGCGCCAAGCAGAACGAGCACGTAAAGACTTGTCTGATTTGCAGCACGCCTTCGGTTCAGTAATCGACGTTTCGCCGTCGCTTTGTGTCGCTAGACCTTCTTAAGCCACGGTTGATGCACTCTCGTGCGACCGTCGTCATCCCACTTTACGATTGCGTCATCTTCGTTAGCGCGCTCAACGGTGCCGAAGTCGTCTGTTGGTTTTCCAAAACTGCCCAAACCCTCGACGCGATCACCCGGAGTCAGTTCCGGGTCGGGACCAGAGGGCCGATCCAGCGATGGCTTCTTGGCACGATCTGAGTCAGGAATTGCTCCGGGGCGTGACAAAGGAAGTTGAGGAGCCTTGCGCAGCTTGGGCATCAGTTTGTTGGTCATCTTCCAATTCTCTAATCCGCCATCATCGTGGCAAGCACATCGCTGCAGGAACTCATGATGTGCTTGACGTAGCAGTCTTCGTGGACGGCCTTACCGTTTTCGTCGGCAGTCAGATCAGCCGACAAATCTACCGCTTTGCTGCAAAGTGCGCAGGGTATTTCTGGGAAAGTGTGACCACCCATAAACGCCTCCTTTGGACGGTCACAAGTAGCTTAGGCCCAAGGCGGAATCGCCACTGATCAATATTGATCACCGCGATTTTGCTGCATATATACCTATGCAAAAACAGCGTCACGCCGCATCCCCCTGATCCTTCGGCAGACCTCACGGGAGTCGCATGGAAACAGGGGATTTGGCGACAGGCGGAACTGCCCAATCGAGGAGATTGTTAAGAAATGCTAAGGTTTAGGCAGTCTGCCTGTCAGTGCCCGCAGAAATACAGCTAAATTTGAACATTGACCTTGACCTTCTCAATTGGTTTTCTTTTTTGGGGCTTTCAGATCTCCGCTGTTGACCGCCCGCGTTAGGAACTTCACGCTAATATCAGGTTCCCTGCGGGAGGTCCACTGTTTCCAGTCCAAGCCAGTATGGGTTGTGGTCCATTTTGCTGCCGATATAACCGCCCGGCGAACCTTGTCGGCATGCTCCTCGTCTCGCCTCTTCCGGGTTGCCTTCACCGCAGTCGCGGTTGTGCCGCAGGAACGGGAACAGTACACCTTGTTTCGTGTTGTACGGCGGATGTAGTAGTTACCACAGCGAGGACACGGTTCGTCTGCGAGTTTGTCACAATCGGGATTCAACAATAGTTCTACGAACAAGCGTAACGCTTCCTCGTATGGATCAGGTTCTGGGCGGTTATTCATGGCAAGGCCAGCGCCGCCAGTTGGTGCTCCCAGCAAAAAGATGGGGTTCAGTCGCCTCGCCATTTTCCAGTAGTGGTCGACGTCTTCCCACATCTTTCGTTGGTCACGGCCGAACTTAAATAAGTCAGGACCCGATAAGTGCCAAGCTTGGACCAGTTCTCGTAGCAGCGGCGGCGTTTGCTTTAACCTTCGCTCTTGCACTAGGGCGTCGTCTGGCCCGAGTACTTGCTCCCACCGGAACCTCCCGTTCAACGCATCGACGATCCGCTCCAGTTCATACCGTGGGCGGTTAGTAACGGGAACCAGTCGACCAATCCAGTTCGCGTCGGAGTTTGTTCTTCGGCGACTAATGAATTAACGATAGCACGTAAAGTACATTAATGAATAGCAATAATTGTTGAACTATAGTCGCGTACCACTGAAGATGCTCGTATATGAATACAAAAATGATGACTGTCCGAGAATTTGCCAATACTGTCGGATGGAGTCCGTCTACTGTGCGGCAAAAAATCTGGCACCGAGAACTGGAATACGTCAAGCTCGGTCGCTCCGTGCGATTCAAGCCAGAAACAGTTCAGAGGCTTATCGAGCAGGGCACAGTACCGGCCTTGGAAGGTGGTAAGGCGTCCTCTACGAATCCTGGGAACCGAGAGCCTTCGGCCCGTCGTGACCTTCCGCCAGCTCCACAGTGAAAGGACTTCATAACTCATGCGCACTGCCAATTCAATTGAGGCCCAAAAGTCGGTTAAAACACCGAAATCGTCAGCGAGACGCGGCACTCACCCGAGAAGCCTCGCAAACCTCAGACCACCGTGGAAGCCGGGGGAATGTCCCAATCCTGGCGGAAAGCCGAAACATGATGTTGCCTCTGCGTTCGCCAGAGCAGTAATCGAGGGGAGTTTGGACACGGCATTTGCGGGATTTTCCAAGCAGCTTGCAAAGGGGAACGCTTATGCCTTTACCCAGCTAGCTGAACGAGGGTATGGGAAGTTAGTCCAAAAGCAGGAGCTAACCGGGAAAGATGGAGGTCCAGTTCAAGTCTCAGAGATCAGCGATGCGGACCTGAACGCCCGAATCGCCCAACTCGAACGAGACCTTGGCCTTGCGGGAGCGATTGACGAAGCTGGAAGAATTGGCAGCGCTCAGGCAGGAACGGCTAGGAACTAAGGGAACTGAAAATGATGAAATTGCTGAGTGTCCAACGTCTGGCTGCGTCTCAGGATTTACAGAAAGCACAGATTCAGAATGCTCAACTGGACACCCAAAGAGCAGGCAGCAGCGAAAGCCTCAGAACACGCTGCGATCAGGGGAAAATGTAGACATTTGTTGACCTTTTGCGGCCACGACCGAGGGGGAACTGAAAAATGATAACGAATGATAACTTTTTGAAGATTTCTCTAGCCGCTCTCGGCATGGAGGCATTTTAATCATGGGCGCCGGAATCCCATTGCCTGCGCTGGACGTTAAGCCCCCCGTTACTCCGCCGAATCCTCTTGCGGAATTTGCTCAGGTATCTGCATTGAAATCTCAAATGCAGAACCAGCAACTCCAGCAGCAGGAGATGCAGATCAGGCAACAGCAGATAAAAGACCAACAGGCGACGACCTCGGCACGCTCGCCGGCAGATTAATAAGCCGCAAACTCCGCTGGACAAAATTCTGTCAGGGGATGTCGAGGGCGGCCTGAATGACATGCCGCAGCCGCAGTGAGAATGAAGATGGGTTACCCATGCCGCTGGCATGGCTTACGCATAAATAGGAGGTCAAAGCACTAGCGTTCACCGTTTTTGGGGATGGTCGAAAAGAGGGATAGGACCTCCAAACCTAAAAATCAGTTTAGATAATCCAGACGGTAACGTTATTGCCTCGCACGGGAGCCGAATTTATGGAACTCAGAGAACTACGACGGATGGCTGATCTGACGCAGATTGAACTGGCCCAGCAATGTGGAGTGAGCAGGGTGAAGCTAAGCTTAGCTGAATGTGGGCAGATCGAACTAAGTCCAAACGAGGACAACGTGGTTCGTACGACGTTGCTGGATGTGATTGCGGCGCGAGCAGCACAGCTTAATGGATTGCTTTCTCAGGCTGTAGCGGTTTAAGCCAGCAAATTTAAGATCAAAAAATAAAGTGGCGAACCCAGGGAAGGGAAAATCGCCACTTAGGAGATGCAAAATGGAAATTGTTGAAGCCGAACAATCAACTTCTATCGCAAGAAGCACCGCTTCGTCAAGGGAAAACGCCAGTCATCATCTGAACGTTAGCCTCTTGCACTTGATGCAATCGCGCCTTTTGCTACTGCGGCAGATACAGGCGCAGGATTCCATGCAAGGCATTTTGGAATTAAGGGAACGGATAAAACAATTCCGCTCCATAACGGAGCGCCTTTCTGACCTCATCGAATCCGCGATCCCAGAGGACCACATTAGCAAGTGGATCGGCCCGGCGTTGGAAGAACTGCGGGTTGCTTCGGGGGTTGCGCAATGAATCGAGCCACCCAGCGGGAACTGATTTTGACGATGTTCCAGCGCGCCAATAACGCGGAGGTGCCACTCACCGCGATCCTGCAATTAAAAATTTCACAGTTCGGAGCGAGAATTTTCGAGCTGCGGCGGGAAGGGTACGTCATCAAAAATCGTACCGAGCACATCAATGGGGCGGTGCATTCTTGGTATCGCTTGCTGTCTTCGCCCGATGAAAAATCACGCGAATTGTCGCGTGCTAACACGCGACAAATAAAGCGCGACGGTCCAAGGGAGCAACTAGCCCCAACCGGGATGTTTCCTGAGTTTGGCGTTTTGGTTGAGGAACTGAGGTATCCGGACTAAATGAATCCCCCTTGGTTCAAAATCAATCCGGCTCAATTTCTCGCCGATACTGCGGTCGATGCCATGACGACCTTGGAGCTTGGCGCGTGCTTCCGTCTGCTCTGCCGTCAGTGGATCGATGGAACAATTCCAGACGATCTAGACAGATTGGCTCGTTTGGCTCGCCTTGATGCCACTGCTATGGGTGAGGCATGGGTCACCCTATGCCACTTTTTCCCAGTGGTAGAAAACGGGAAGAGAGCGAATCGTCATATGTGGGTTGAGCGTGAAAAAGTCTCTGCCGAGATGGAGAAACGTAGGGACGAAGGCACAAAATCAGCCCTTAAACGCTGGGGAGAAGCCAGAAAACGGAGTAATGCCACACCCAATGGGTCACCTATACCAGCACCCACAGCAGAGCCAATGCAAGAAGTAGATAAAGATATATATAAATCTTCGTCCGAACTCAAGAACCGTTCGGACGGTAAAGTACCTCCTTCAAGGAATCCAAAGAAAGACAAAAAACATGCTGCCTTTAAGGCATTGCTTCAGAACTGTTACGAGTATCTGAATCCCCACGAAGAAATGCCATGGGACGGCTCAGACGCGAAACAGCTAGATTTGGTCGCCAAGTCCGTTCCGACTCTGGACGAGGATAAATTCCATAAATGGCTTTTGAATTACGCCGCCAGTGAAAACATCAACCCAGCGGACAGGCCGAGGGTTTTTCTTCCGAGGATTAGTAGCTATGCCAACGGGCCGCTAGATAAATTCGGAAGACCGAAAACTGGCCGCGCAATGCCTGTCGGCAAAGTGGTCGGAAGCGCGCTAGAAAACGAGCGCAGAGTTCTTGAGGAAGCTGGGGTGCTTACTCAATGAGCACTGTAAACCTAAACCTCGACCTGACCGGTGAGCTTCCCGGAAGCATTGACACCGAGCGGTCCATCCTCGGAGCAATCCTCCTTGATGGCAGCGCATACGACGAAGCAGCCGAATGCCTGGGTGTAGGGGATTTCTATCTCGACTCGCATCGGCGAATTTACCGGGCAATGCAGCGCCTAAGAGAGGCGTCACTACCGCCCGACATCGTCCTGCTTACCGACGAACTGAGTAAGACAAAAGAGCTAGAACCCATCGGCGGCCCAGAATATATAGCGAGCCTGTTAAGTGGCCTGCCTGATAGGCCCTCGATCAGCCATTACGTGCGGATCGTGAAAGAGAAAAGCCGATTGCGCGGATTAATCAATGCCGCACAATTGGCAATCGCAAAGGCACTCGACAGTGAAGCGTCTAGCGATATTGCTGGCGGGATGCTCGAAACTATTCTCAACATCGAAGCTCAGACGAAGGAAAACCACGCGCTGACAGGCCGCGACTTCATGCCCGAAGTGTTGCGGGAACTGGAGGCACAGTCACAATCATGCGGCTTGGTGGGACTGCCGACAGGTCTTGACTCGCTCGATGCATTAACAGGCGGACTGAGAAAAGGGGAGTTGGTTGTCATCGGAGCCCTCCCTGGCGCAGGAAAAACAGCCCTCGCTACCCAAATCATCGGCGCAAATGCTGAGGCCGGAAACGGAGTGGGCTTCTTTAGTCTTGAAATGAGCCGTTGGGATCTCGGCAGGAGATTTCTCTCCGCTGTAACTTCCGTGAGCGCGACGAAAATCCGCAAGCCTCAATACATCGGAAAAACAGACTGGCCGGCATTGGCACGGGGTGCTGGGGAAATATCAGAGTGGCCCGTCTGGATTGACGACAGCGGAAGCGTGAACATAGCGGAACTATTGGCGCGGGCGCGTTTGTTTATTCAGCGAATGAAAGCGAAATTGATCGTAGTGGACTACCTGCAATTAGTTCGTGCGGAGGCCCGCGACATTCGAGAACGTGTTGGCAAAGTTGCCGATGCACTTCGGCAGTTAGCCAAAGCGGAGCAGATTCCAGTGGTTCTGCTTTCGCAGCTTCGCCGACCACAGAATGTCAACGATCCGCCGACAATCATCGATTTACGCGAATCCGGAGAGATCGAAGCGCATGCGCACGTCGTGCTCCTGATTCACGCACCAGTAGCAGCTGACGGAAAGAGTATGGGCGAGGATGTCATCATCGTGGCGAAGAATCGCAACGGAGCACGCGGGCCTATCCAGGTGATGCTGAATGTACACAAACTCAAGTTCTATCCGCCCGAGACCCACCGAACCCCGATGAGGGCAACGGAAGAATCGGACGACGAAAGCCAATGACCCCGGAGAGACAGCAACGCGAGTGGTTCGACCTGAAGGCATTGCGAGAATATGCATGCCTTTCGGAGCGGACCTTGCGGGAGTGGATTCACAGGCCCATCGATCCTCTGCCAGCCGTGCGGGTTGGAGCTAAGATACTGGTTCGTCGAAGTACTTTTAATCAATGGCTCGAAAATCACAGGATCGAAGCAGTTGACGTGGGCTGTATCGTGGAAGAGATGGTTGCGGAACTCGCTGGGCAAAACTGATGGGCGTGAAGATTAGAAAACGAGGCGGCAAGTGGTACGTGTTTGTGAATTACCACGGGCGCCGAAAAGCCAAGTGCGTAGGCGCAAGCCGGGAGCTCGCCGAAAAGGTGCGGCGACAGCTTGAGGCCAGGTTAGCGCTTGGCGACCTCGCCTTATTCCAAGATGGCGAGAATACGCAGACCTTCGGTTCCTACGCGGACAAGTGGCTGAAAGGCTATGCCAGGGTCGAATGCAAGACTTCTACTGCCGATGGATACGAGGGCGTGATCGACCAATATCTCCGGCCGCGGTTCGGCAATCGAAGGTTAGACCAGATCAAGCGTGACGACATCAAGGCAATGATTAACGAGCTTATCGCCAAGGAGCTTTCCCGCAACACGGTAAGAAATGCTTTGTGTGTTATCCGCAGGATCTTCAACGAAGCCATTGAGGCCGGAATCGTCGAGGTGAACCCTGCCGCGCGTCTCGGTCGCTTCACGCGGAGTGCTAATGGTTCTGAGATTAAGGGAATTTCGCTCACGCCGACAGAGGTAGAAGGATTCCTTCAGGCTGCGAAGGATGTTTGCCCGGAATATTACGCGCTATTCCTGCTGGCGCTTCGTGCTGGCCTGCGTCGCGGCGAGCTCGTGGCCGTTCAGTGGGGAGATATTCAATTCGGGAAAGACGAGGAAGACGGAAATCGCTTCATTGTCGTGCAGCACAACTACGTGCGACGTGAGCACACGACGACGAAAAGCAAGAAAAGCCGCCGAGTGGACATGTCGCGAGAGCTAAGGAGAGTCCTACTTGAACTCCGCGACAAACGCTTACTGGCATCCTTCCTGAAGGGGAAGAACGACATCTCCGATGAACTAGTGTTCCCCACGGCGTCCGGTACGATTCTGGACCCTGACAACCTCTACCATCGCTACTTCCAGCCGGTGCTCACGAAAGCAGGGCTGCGGAAGATCAGGCTGCATGATCTGAGGCACACGTTCGGCTCGCTGCTGATCCAGAGTGGGGCTTCGATCGTATACGTGAAAGAGCAGATGGGCCACAGCTCAATTCAGGTCACGGTGGACATCTATGGGCACCTGATTCCGGGAGCGAATGTTTCTTTCGTGGATCGATTGGACGAGGCAGCGAAGCCTCCCGAGAAAACATTTAAGCCAGGAAGCCCTGAGGAGGCTGCCGAGATAGAGCGAGTCGCGGGCTTGATTTTAGACGGGGCGCGGGGTGACCTAGGGGAAGCGATCAAGTCCCTTCACCAAATCTCGTCAGAGGTCGAGAACTCGGAACAGGTGGGCCCTCGAATCCACGAAGCGATTTATCGCCTGCATACCAGCAGACAGGCTGTGGATACTGTGCTGCAGGGCTTCGAGGATACGCGGCCAGCGCAGGCCGACCCGGTAGGAGCTTTCTGGAATGTTGCTACGGCGCTAGTGCGTTCCGCTGGGATGGAGAACAAAAGCCCGCAACAAAATGAACCGGCGAGTTTACAGTCTGATCGAGAAACAACTCTGCAACAAAATGCAACCCAGGCGCAACTGCCAAAAGAGAGCGCAACCGAGATTCCCTCGGAAGTTATTGATTTAATTGGTGGCGGCGCGTGGACTCGAACCACGGACCTACGGATTATGAGACCGTCGCTCTAGCCACCTGAGCTACGCCGCCATTCACCTGGGAAACGCAACGAGAGGGACTAGTCGCATCCGCGCGAGGTCTCGCCGCTTCAGCACACGGAACCGGAGTGGTTCTTTGCGCCCGATTGTTTATTCTAAGAGCGCGTGTAAAAACGTGTCAAACTCACGGCGCGTTCGCCTATTCGCCGAATGGATACTTGCCAGTGGCGCAACAAAGCCGGAAACTGCTCCTGATGAACACTGTTGCTGTCATTCCAGCTCGCTTGGCTTCGACCCGTCTACCGAGAAAGATGTTGCGCGAGCTTTCCGGCAAGCCATTGATCGGCTGGGTGTACGAGGCAGTTCGATCGTCTCCGCTGCTCTCCGACGTAATTGTCGCTACTGATTCAGAAGTTATTCTAGAGACCTGCAGCAGATATGGTTGGAGAGCGGAGATGACTTCAGCCTCGCATAAGAGTGGCACGGAGCGCGTGCATGAAATATCCAATTCGCTGTCGGCAGATGTTTATGTCAATGTGCAAGGTGACGAACCGCTCGTGCGCCCCGAACAAATTGCGACGTTGTTGGATGTGATGAAAGAAAAATCGGTCGAAGTAGGAACGGTAAAGACCACTTGCCCACCCGAGGATGTTCAAAATCCAAATGCGGTGAAGGTCGTGACGGCCAGCAATGGACGCGCGCTCTATTTCTCTCGCGCTACCATTCCATTCGATCGCGACGGCAGTGAGCCACGCTATTTCAAGCACCTTGGCCTTTACGCGTACCGCAAACCCGCACTCGATTGGTTTGTGACCCAACCGGAATCTCTGCTGGAAAAAAGTGAGCGGCTGGAACAGTTGCGCTTCCTGGAAAATGGAATCTCGATTTTTGTGAGCGAGACGCCTTACGATTCGGTGGGAGTGGATACGGAAGAGGATCTGCAGCGAGTGGCCGAAATTCTACGCCGCCGCTGACCTCGTCAGAGTTTGTTTAGGCCTGCGGAGCTGCACCCTGAACGCGCTCCCATGCTTCCGCCGCCGCCACGCGTCGTGAGATTGCAGGGTGCGAGTGGAATAACAATTCTATCCACTTCGAAGGGGTACGCTCTGCCAGATTCTGCTGTGCCAGCTTGTTCATGGACGAAATGAACGGACCTACGCTTGCTATCGATTCAAAAGCATAGCGGTCGGCCTGCCGTTCGTTGAAGCGCGAGTAGGCATTTAAGGCCGGCATCAGCAATAGAGAAAGAACAGTCGCCGTGATCGCCAGCAAAGGCAGATTTGCAAAATCGGAGAGTTCCTCGAACATGTGATGATCGACCGCATAGTGCAGCACGAAATTCGCGATCCAGAAACCCAGGAAAGTAATCCCGGCTTGTACGAAAATGCTTTTCAAAATATGCCGGTGAACATGATGCCCCAGCTCATGCGCCAAGACTGCTTCGATCTCCTCGGGAGCGTAGTTATCCAGCAGCGTGTCAGCCAGGATAATCCGACGCGTGCTGCCGAGCCCGGTAAGGGCAGCGTTAGCTTTTTTACTCTTCTCCGAAAGCTTCCACCGGTACACGCCGCGTATCCGCGTACCCGCGTGCTCGCCCAGAAGCACGAGCCGCCGCCGCAGATCTTCATTGTCGAGAGGTTCGAACTTATAAAAAATTGGGAACAGTACTACCGGTGCAAGCTGGGCCAACAAGATAAACAGGCCCATGAATAAGGCCCATGTGATCAGCCACCAGTGTTGCGGCGACTGGCGAATCATAAAATAAAGCAACTCCACCACGATCGCAGCCATTACCAGTCCAACCAGAAATCCCTTTGCTTCATCCCACAGCCATGAACGAAACTTCTGTGTAGAGAGTTGAAACCGCCGCTCCAGCCGGAACCCGTAGTAGTCAAGACCGAAGCCCAACGCTTTGCTGATTAAGAGTAAGAAGAATAAATACAAAAATACTGCGAGCGTGTAGTTCTGGAACCCACGCCTCAACGCGAGATCGCGCAACCAGCCCGACCATCCAGTGATTAGGAGGATAACGAGGAAGGCGGCGCCGATGACAAAATCGGCGATCCCCAGCCAGCGATGGATCCTATTGTATCGCCGCGCCTCAGGCGAGTCGGGTGGATCGGAAGATGGATTCCCGGCAATGGTCATGGCTAGCTAAAAGTATCGCATTATCGGCGCAAGAAATGTCGAGGCTTGGCTCGAATGATCCTCTAGCCCTTTAGAACAAAACTCTCCGCGGCCGCCAGTATCTCGGTCACAAGTTCTGGTGAAGCCGCTTCCGCATAAGCTCGCAGGAGCGGCTCCGTTCCCGAAGCACGGAAAAGTGTCCAAGCGTCCGCTCCGTTGCCTTTTGCCGGCGCGTCGAGAAAAAACTTGACGCCGTCGAGATTCTCTTTCTTCATTACTCGAAAGCGCCCCAGAGACTGCGTGCCCTCGTCGCTCGCCCGCCGAATCGCGCTCTGCTTGATCTCATCGGTTATGTGCAGATCGCGCCGTCCGTAATAGTGCGGACCGAACTCGCGTTGCAGGTCCGCGACCAACTGGCCCAAAGGCTTTCCTTCCTCTGCCATGACATTGGCCAGCAACAGGCTGTTCAGGATCCCATCGCGTTCCGGTAGAAAGCGCGAGTAACCGATCCCACCAGATTCTTCCCCACCAATCAGGATGTCGTGCTCCATCATCAGATCGGCTGTGTATTTAAATCCGATTTGCGTTTCGTAGAGTTTGCGGCCATGCTTAGCGGCAATGCGATCGAGCATACGCGTGGTATTAAAAGCGCGCACCACGTCTCCGGACCATTTCTTGCGCTCCAGCAGCCAGCGCAACAATACACAGAAAATTTTGTGGGAATCGACAAAGCTGCCATCTTCGGCAACGGCACCGATGCGGTCAGCGTCGCCGTCCGTGGCCAGTCCAGCGTCACACTTCTCCCGGAGCACTGTTTGCTGCAAGAGCGCAACGTGTGGTTCTATGGGCTCTGGATTGATGCCGGGGAAGAGTGGATTCACTCCTTGCCGGATGGTAACGTGCTGCACTCCACGTTCGCTAAATATTCCCGCAAGAATGCCGCGGCCGGATCCGTACATGGAATCAATGGCGATCCTGAATTTGGCTCTACCGATGAGATCCAAGTCAGCAAACCGGCAAACGCCCGCGACGTATGGAGTCTTGAGATCCACTTCCTCAATAGTCGCCATCGTTCCCTTGGGCATTGCTTCCGCTCGCAACTCATCTTCGATTCTCTTCATGATGGCCGGTGTTGCTGACCCGCCGAATTTCCCTTTGAACTTCACCCCATTCCAGTTCCACGGATTGTGGCTGGAAGTAATCATTACTCCACCAGCCGCGCCGCCGTGTTTCACGGCGTAGGATACCGCCGGGGTCGGTGTGTAATCGTCGGCCAGTCTCACCGAAATGCCAGCTGCGGCGATCACTTCGGAGGTCACTTGGGCTGCTCTTTGCGATGCGAAGCGCGTGTCATAACCGACGACGATTCCACGGCCGGCATTTTCGTATTTCAAGACATAGGAAGCGATTGCTCCGGCAACTCTCCGCACGTTGTCGAAGGTAAAATCATCCGCGATGATGCCTCGCCACCCGTCGGTCCCGAATTTGATTTCTTGCGCCATGAAACGAATGACTTATGTCAATCTGTGGAGTTTCTTGCCATCCAAATACTTCACAACTTTTCCCACGTCTTGTGCGCTCCGCCGCGTCGTAATCAACAATGCGTCCGGAGTGTCGACGACAACTAAATCGTCCACACCGACAGTCGCCACAAACTTGCCGGGAGCATGCACATAGTTGCCGCTCGCATTGAGAACAAATATTCCGGCGGCACGAATGATATTGCCTTCAGCCGGACGGCTCTTGGCTGTGTGATGTTCGTGGAGCGCGGTCCACGAACCCAAATCATTCCAGCCGAAATCTGCAAGTAAACAGAAAATCTTACTCTGCATCTCGCCCTTGGCCGACCGAGGCTCCAGTACGGCATAATCGATGCTGATGTTTTCACACTTGGGATATAGTTTGCGAAACGTTGCCGCAAACCTGCGCGTCCCGAAACTACCGGCAATTTCTTCTAATAGCGGAGCGGTGTTCGGGAGATACTCACGTAGAGCATTAGCCAGCGTGCGAGCTCTCCACAGGAACATTCCACTGTTCCAGAAATAATTACCCGCAGCCACAAACTCGGCGGCCTTCTCTGCGTCGGGCTTCTCGGTGAAGCGGCGAACCAGCAGTGTATCGCCGCCAAACGGGGCGCCGGCCTCGATGTAACCGTATCCGGTTTCCGCCCGATTCGGCCTGATACCCAGGACGACAATATTGTCACCAGATGCTGCGATTTCCGCTCCGCGCGCGATAGTCGATCGGTATTTATTTTCGTCGGCGATCACATGGTCTGAGGGAAACATTCCAATCACAGCCTCGGGATCCTGGCGCAGCAAAATAAACGCCGCCAGGCCGATCGCGGGTGCAGTGTTGCGCCCGACCGGTTCAGCAATCACCTGCCCCCTCGGCAGCTTCGGGAGCTGTTGCAAAATCGCCGGACGGAGATCGGCGTTGGTGATAATCCAGAAGCGATTCGGGGAAGCCAGCGGCAGCAAGCGCGCCACCGTCTGCTGAATCATGGTTTGCTTGCCATCTAGTGCGAGCAACTGCTTGGCCAGCTTTTTGCGGCTCAAGGGCCAGAAGCGCGTGCCGCGCCCACCGGCAAGAATTACCGGATAAAAGTTGGAGTTCTTTGCCACTTTCTTAATATCTCATCTCTACATTCGCGTTTCCGGTTCGGGGAGCTTCGCTCCCGGAACGCGAGCCCTGAGAAATTCCAGTGTCCACTGCGGACGGACCGTAAAGTTCTCGACACAGGCCGGCACGGTTACGGCGTCACCTTTGGTGACAGTGATCGGCTCTGAGTTGCCTGCCTCTACTATGCCGCAGCCCTCTATTGCCACCAGGATCTGCGCCGAACTTTTACCCGAATCGTCGCGCGTGGAAAGTTGCTGTGCGCCCTTTAGTTCAAACATATCGACAACGAAATAGGGCGCAGCCACGAGAGAGCCCTGCCGGTTGTTACCGTGGCCGATTTGCTGTGGTGCAGGCCTCAATACTTTTCCCGAAGCGACTTTTGGCTTCACTGCAGCCAATCCCTCTTTCAAATGCAACTCGCGCGGCCGCCCATAATCATACAAACGGTACGTTGTATCCGATTGCTGTTGTGTTTCGATAATCACGGACCCCGGCCCCAGGGTATGCACCGTTCCGCCGGAAACATAAATCATGTCGCCGGTGTATACGTTAATCCAGTTCAACAAACGCTCGGCGCGATTCTCGTGGATGGCATGTTCCAGTTGAGGTACGGTCACGCCGGCTTTCAATCCTAGAGCGATCTGCGATCCGGGCTTGGCATGCGCCACATACCAGCATTCGGTCTTGCCCCAGGGCTGACTTACGCGCAGAGCTTGCTCGTCATCGGGATGAACCTGCACGGAAAGCTTCTCATGGGGAAATAGAAACTTCAGCAGTAAGGGGAAGCGCCCCGCATCGCGGGCGGAATCGCCCACAAGTTCCCGCTGATACTGCGAGCTGAGTTGCGCCAGCGTCTGTCCCGCTAATGGACCATTCGCGACTTTGCAATCGTCGCCAGTGAGCCAAGCCTCGCCAATCTTTTCCGCGAACTGGTGATTCGGATAGATCGGGGACAGATCATAAGTGCCCCACGGGCGAGGATCGAATGCCGGGAGCATCAGCAATGGATATAAATCACTCATGAAATATCTGACCGAATAAAAAAGGCCGTTCGAGAACGGACGGCCAGAGCCGAACTATCAACTTCCATGATTTACAACGCAGCAAAAAACTTCCGCATGCGCTCCAGTCCTCGATCCAATTCAGCCTTCGACGTCGCGTAAGAAACTCGAATATGATCGCCCGTACCGAATCCCTCTCCTGGGACGGTGGCTACGTGGGCTTCGCGAAGCAATCTTCCCGCCACGTCGGCCGCCGATCTTATGCCGCCGCGCCCGAGGAACGCCGAGATGTTGGGGTAAGCATAGAACGCGCCTTCCGGCAACGTGCACGTGACGCCGGGAATCGAGCGCAAACCTTTCACCACATGATCGCGCAACCGGATATATTCCCGCCGCATCTGCTCGACGCATTCCTGCGGCCCCTTCAGCGCGGCGACTGCTGCTTTCTGCACGATTGACGTGGGATTCGAAGTGGACTGGCTTTGCAACTTCGACATCGCGCTGATTACCGCCACCGGACCAAGCGCATAACCCAACCGCCAGCCCGTCATCGCATAAGTCTTCGAGAGCGAACCCAGCACTACGATGCGCTCTTTATACTCACGTAACGATCCCACTGAAAAATTCTTTCCCGTGTAATTCAGATAGACGTAACACTCATCAGAGAGCACCCAGATTCCGCGCTCGTGCGCCAGGCGCACTACTGCTGTCAGATCTTCCGCGCTCATTACAGCGCCTGACGGATTCGAAGGCGAATTCAGAATAATGACCTTTGTCCGCGGCGTGATCAGGCGCGCAACCATTTCCGCTGTAACGCGGAAACCTTGTCCCTCGTCCGTTTCCAACAGCACATTCTCGCCGCCGGCATAGCGAACAATGTCCTTGAACGAAACCCAGTAGGGCACGGGCAGAATCACTTCGTCGCCGTGATCGACCAGCACCTGGATCGCATTGAAGAGCGCATTCTTTCCGCCGGTCGAAGCAATCGCCTCTTCGCGACGATAATCGGAATCGAAATCGACCGCATGACGGTGCACAATCGCATCGCGCAACTCGGGCGTTCCCGGGACCGCCGTATATTTCGTAAAATTGCCCTGGATGGCAGCGATTGCTGCATCTTTGATGTGCTGCGGCGTGGCGAAGTGCGGCTCGCCCGCGCCAAAGTCGACTACGTCGATGCCCTGCGCGCGCAGCTTGTCGGCCTCGGCCACCACCGCCATCGTGGCCGAAGGTTCAATGCGGTTGATTCGGTCGGTGAGCCGGAGCGCTTCGGTGGTTGCTGTCGTCATGATGATTTTCGTTTCCTCTCTTTTCTGGCTGGCGCCCGCGGCGTGACTTCCTGGAGTTCGTCATGGAACTTGTATGCGGGTTCAAGTTTCTCGCGCAGCCTCTGCTCCACTACTTCTGGTACCAGTCCCTTGACCGGACCTCCTACCTGCGCTACTTCGCGCACCAGGCGCGAGCTGACGTAGGAATACTTGTCCGCCGGCATCATAAAGACGGTCTCAAGCGTCGGCTCAAGCTTGCGGTTCATGAGGGCCATCTGCAATTCATATTCGTAATCGCTCACCGCCCGAATTCCGCGCAACACGCAGGTCGCGTCGATGGACTTCGCGTACTCGACCATCAGTCCGTGGAAAGCTTCAATTCGAACGTTCTTCAAGTGCGCTGTTAGCGTCTTCAGCATGTTCAGCCGCTCGGCTAGGCTGAACATCGGGCTCTTTTCCGAATTCCTGAGAATGCCTACCACTAGTTCCTCAAAAATTTTCGCCCCTCGCTCTATCAGATCGAGGTGTCCATTGGTGGGCGGATCGAACGAACCGGGATAAAGGGCGCTGACTTTGGTCATGGTCCTCGCAGGAAGACGACTGCTGAATAGAGATTCTATGCGGCGAAGAGCGAGGATGGCAATTAGGGAATGGTCTTTGATGGAACGTCATCCCTCGCGAGGCGAGGGATGACAAGTCTTAGTAACCAGCCTCACCGCTTCGCAGCCACTGGCACTCTGGCAGGCTCGGGAGGTGCACTTGGCATAGTCGTTACCCGCGCACCCTGCGCCGCAGTCTGTGCGGTTCCATTCACTGGCTGCGTGGGTGCTGGAGCCGCAATCAATCCCAGTGCCTTGCGTACTTCCGCATCCAGCTTGGCCATGGTGTCTTTGTTGTCCTTAAGGAACTGGCGGGCGTTTTCGCGACCCTGGCCAATGCGTTCGCCTTTATAGCTGAACCACGAGCCGGATTTTTCGAGAATGTTGTTGTTCACCGCGATATCGAGTAGATCGCCTTCGCGGGAAATGCCTTCGCCATAGAGAATGTCGAATTCGGCTTCTCGGAATGGCGCAGCCACTTTGTTCTTGACGACTTTTACGCGAGTGCGCGAACCGGTGACCACGTCCCCGTCTTTAATGGCAGCGATGCGGCGAATATCCACGCGGACTGACGAGTAAAATTTCAGCGCCCGGCCGCCGGTGGTGGTCTCCGGATTGCCAAACATCACGCCAATTTTCTCTCGAATTTGATTAATAAAGATCAAGCAGGTGCGCGACTTGGAAACCGTTCCTGTCAGCTTGCGCAGCGCCTGCGACATCAACCGCGCCTGCAGCCCCATGTGGCTGTCTCCCATTTCGCCATCGAGTTCGGCCTTGGGCACCAGCGCGGCCACGGAATCGACCACCAGCACATCGATGGCGTTCGAGCGCACCAGCGCTTCCGTAATTTCGAGAGCCTGCTCGCCGTAGTCCGGCTGCGAAACCAGCAGGTTATCTACGTCGACTCCCAATTTCTTCGCGTAGCCGGGATCGAGGGCATGCTCGGCGTCCACGAAGGCGGCCATGCCGCCGGTCTTTTGCGCCTCGGCAATTACCTGCAGCGTAATGGTGGTCTTGCCGGAAGACTCCGGTCCAAACACTTCCACCACGCGCCCGCGCGGAAAGCCGCCAACACCCAGCGCGGCATCGAACGAGATAGCGCCGGTCGAGATCACCGAGATCGGGACGATCGCTTCCTTCGACCCCAACCGCATGATCGAACCCTTGCCAAACTGCTTTTCAATCTGTGAAACCGCCAACTCAATTGCCTTGCCCCGTTCATCTGCCATGGAGAGTGGCTCCTTTAAGATCGCCGAACTAAATTGCAGAAACTAATCTGGCCGGATTATACATACAGATCGAAGCGAATAAAAGGCGAATCAGAAGCTTGCAGGTGCTTCGCACTGATTTTGTGCCACGATCCGATGATGCCGCGCTTGAGAAGCGAAAACGCCGATTCAACCGTGTTGGTGTAAGCGTCCCCGCGGACATATTCCTTTGCGGAGTGGTTGACCGTCATGTGTTTGCGACCGTGCACGCCAGCTTCAATCATGGCGGGGATGTAACTGTTCAATTCGTCGGTAACAATTACTTCCACATCGCTGCTGATGTTTTCTTTGATGTATTTCGCCAGTGTGCCGGACTTGGCATCCTCAGCGTGGAAGAATCGCAGATCACCGCCGCGTTGCCGGATGCCGATGACGCATTCTTTAGTATCTTTGTGGAAGCCCTTCCCGCGTCCACGAGCGCGTCCGCCGACGTAAGTTTCATCTATCTCAATCGTACCGCTCAACATTGGTTGATCGACTTGGGCCATTGCTGCCCGAATGCGGTGACAGAGATACCACGCGGTCTTATAGGAGCCTTTGTGCTGGCCCCAGATCGTCCGCTTGATTTGGCTTGCGCTCATGCCTTTCTTGGCTTCACAGAGCAACAGAACGGCCAAGAACCACTTCTGCAACTCAAGATGGGAATCGTTGAAAATGGTGCCAGCGGTGACGGTGAATTGATAGTCGCACTCTTTGCAGTAGAACAGTTGCTTGGCGGTCTCCAGTTCCACGACGGGACCTTTGCAGCGCACGCATTCGGGGCCGTTGGGCCAGCGCAAGCGCACCAAAAGCTCGCGGCATTTTTCGTCGGTATCGAACAGGTTTATAACGTCAATTAGGGTCACAGGGAACCTCCAATGAACGAAAAAGAGAAGCGGCAGGAGTTGAAAAAAGTGCCGACTAGGAAGCTGCTGGCGAGCATCAAAAGAGACTTGCGGAAGGTAATGCACGCCTCTCGCTCCGCTGCTAAACCTAAGAAAGGATAACCAGTTGCTTCCATGTAAGAGAGTATGCGCCTACATGATAACTTTTGTCAAGTGAATAATCTTGTAATAAACAGTGGAAATCGTTCCGAAATGGGCACCAAGCAATGTGACGCGGGTACTCTCGCCCACGAACTCTATTCAGGAAGCGGAACGAGGTTCGCCGTAATCCACTCGTGAAGCAAAGCGAAGCGAAACTTACCCTCGGCGATCGCCTTCATAATGAACTCAAGGGCAGCCGTGCTGGTGACGTTCAGATCGAATCCGTTCAGGAGAAGAAACGTGTGCGCGGCGGCGAAGCCCACTCGTTTGTTGCCGTCAATAAATGGATGATTGTTGACCAGCGACTCCAGCAGTGCGGCCGCTTCTTCGCTCAGGTTGCTGTAGTAGCCCGTCTGAGGTCGGAAAACAGCTGCCTCCAAATATCCCTCATTCAGCATCCCATGTTCGCCGCCATATTCCTCAATCTGATGATTGTGAATCGCGATCACTTCAGCCATCGTCAGATAGACGCGCTCGGCCATTACTCGGCCAGTTTCTTGTAAAGCTCGCGATACTTTTCGTTGGAGCGACGATAGGCGGCCATCACCTCAGGCCTTACCAGGCGCTGCGAAGGGACAACATTGTGCAGGTAATGCTCGAGCGCCCGCTCCAGCACAAAACGTTGCGACTGCCCGTTCTCTTTGGCCACAGAGACGAGCTCTTGATAGAGCTTGGCATCAATTTCGGGAGCGATTTTGACCGTACGGGGCATGGGTGGCTCGCAATCAAATTCTAGCCGTACGGACTGGATGGATCAAGATAAATCTAGAGATTGCTGGACCATGGATCGCAGATCAATGACCTCCTCCCGCCTCGCAGTGAGCAACTAGAAATCTCAGATACATTTCAGTCGCCTCGCGCCGTTCACCCGAAACCCAGTCCGGAATATAAGCTTGCGCTCCTCCGCAAATGAGTTGCGGTCTTCCTATGTGGTCACGGACTGCAACGGTCTCTGGGAGGTCCGATGCCGCATTCAATATCAGCAGATCGTCCCGAGCGTCGCCAAGCCGTCGTACAAGTGTTGGATACGAATTGCCTTCGTTTGTAGCAACCATTATCCATTTTCCGCTCTTAAGACGCTCTTTTGACAAACCAAACTGCAAGTCGCCCTGCCTTATGTTCTTAGCGAACGGAGATGATGGGTCACGGAGAACGTGCACTATGACCGGAGGGGGTTCCTCCCTTTTCCTACAGGTAATGGACAGGCCCAGGACTAGTAATATTCCGAAGAGAAAACATCGTCCTCGCATAAAACCGCTAAATAAGTCGGCCACCTCTACCTCTGCAGCAAATCCACCGGCGCCGTTACATCGTGCACGCGGAAATACTTGGCCAGCGCGGGATACTTCCGCGCCACGGCTTCGTACATCGCATAAGCCACGTTACGGTAGGAAACATGCCCGGCCGGCGTGGTGCGCAGCTCGGAGATATAAACCGCCTCAGCGAAGTCCATCTTGAAGAGGGCCCGCTTACGATAGGCCAGCGGGATCGCATACTGCGAATTTTCTTCCGCCTCAGGCGAGTTGCGTGTGGCTAACTTCCCCACCGCCGCCTGCACGCGCCGCATGGCCGCATCGAATCGTCCGCGCATGCCGGCATCTTCCACATCGAGCAGCATCTCGTAGCCGTGTTGCGTGGTGAACCCCTGCATCACCTGGATGCAGCGCCGATGACGGTGCATGTCGCGAAAGCCGCCAATATCCATGAGGATATCGAAGCGGAACTGCTGTCCCGCTCGGAAGCCGCGCAGCATTTCGTCGTGCTTGCCGCGATGGCGCAAGCCAAGGTCGATAATCTCGCGCCGGAATCGCTCGCCTGAGACCTGCAGCGCCTGCCGAACCTGTCTATAAGAGTGGTGACAATGCTCGTAAAGCAAAGTGGTCGCAATTTCCACTTCGAGCGGCTCTTCATCGAGCAGATCGACGATCGCTTTCGACGGCGCAACCGACTCGCTCTTCATCAGCTCGTGCGCCGCCTGCCGCAAGTCCCGGCGCGTTTCCATTTCGTACGGATTCGGATCCGCATACTTCACCAGCGTGGGCGCAACGCGAACTTCGTGCAGCAACTCCTGCTCAGCGCGCGCCCCCAACTCTGGATTCGCAGCCCGAATTTCCTCCACTAATTTCTTCAGGGACTCGGCGTTCACGTTGTAAGCCGCAGAGGTGGCCGCCTTCTTCAACGACTCTCCAAGAACACGCACCTCTTTATGAGTATGCGAAAGTAAATGGGCAACCTGCGTCTCCAGCGTGCGGGCGTTGACGATCTCTCCCAGCGAAGTATTGGTAGCCAGCGGCAAAAGATATCGCGTGATGTCGAAAGCCCGCGCCTTCAGCGTCCTCTCGTATGCTTCCTGCTTCATCTCCGCAGGCTTGGGAGTGATGCTGATCAAGTGCTGCGCCATTTGCGCCGAGAACGCTTCATACTCAGAAAACAAAAAATCGAGCGCCTCGCGATAGAGATTCCGGGCCTCATCATCTGCGCCAAAGTCGGGAATGTAATAACCGCTCTTTTTGAAATCCTGATAACGGGTCGAGCGTTCCTGGCCGTCCCAGCGTTGTTCGTCGGCCAGCTCAATAGCCGCAAGAATCGACAGTCTCTCGACTGCCAGAGCAATGTGCGCGAGATCGGCAATCGAGCGGTGACCGTACTGGAAATAAAAAGTATTGAGAAATTTTTCAGCCTTCTGCGAGCTGATCTCGCGCAGCGACTCCTTCATCGACAGCGCCGAGCGCGAATACTTCGCCATGGCATAAGCCTGGATCTCGGGTTCGACGCCATACACTGCGAAGACCTCGGTAGAAGGCTCCGGCTGCGGTTTTTCACTCGGAGTCGGATCGTCGCTTGTAGACGCCCGTTGCGTCGAGCGGTGCCCCGGGATGTTCGTATTCGCAGATGAGTTCTGGTTGGAAGGCTCGGGCATGGTGATCACTTCATTCGTCGCAGATTGAGGCATGGGAGTGTTCGAATGTTAATCGGCGAACCAGCAATGCGCAATCCGTTAGACAGATAATCCCGGACTCCGCTGTGGATAACTCGGTGGGATGCCACAGAGGTGGTGGCACGCACAAATCAAGCGGCGGGTATAATCTCACGTTCCAATGTAAAAAATTTCTAAATCGAGCCTCGAAGAAAACTCAGGAGAACTCATGTCCCTTTCAGGACGAGCGGCGTTCGTCACCGGCGCGTCGCAAGGCATTGGGCGGGCCTGTGCGTTGAAGCTCGCCACGGAAGGTGCTGCAGTTGCCGTTGCCGCTCGCAGTCAGGAGAAGTTAAACGATCTGGTCAATGAAATCACCGCTGCGGGCGGCACGGCGCTGGCCTGTGCTCTCGACGTCACCGATGAAGAGCAGGTGAAGGCCGAGATTAAAGGTGCGATAGCCCAGTTCGGCAAGATCGACATCCTGGTCAACAACGCCGGGATTACTCGCGATCAACTGGTCATGCGCATGAAACGGGCCGACTGGGATATGGTGCTGCAAACCAATCTTACATCGGCGTACCTCTGCATCCAACAGGTCAGCAGCTCGATGCTCAAGCAGCGCTGGGGACGCATTATCAACATCGCCAGCGTTTTTGGGCAGATGGGACAAGCGGGACAGGCAAACTATTCTGCCTCGAAAGCAGGGTTGATCGGCCTGACGATGGCGATCGCGCGCGAACTAGGATCGCGAAATATTACTTGCAACGCTGTGGCTCCCGGCTTCATCGAAACCGCCATGACGGAGGTTCTGGGCGACGAGTTCAAGCAGAATGCCGCCAAGCAGATTCCGCTGGGTCGCGTAGGCTCGGTAGATGATGTGGCCAATGCGGTAGCTTTTCTCGCGTCCGATGAAGCTTCCTACATCACGGGCCATGTGCTGAACGTAAACGGCGGCATGTTGATGGGATAGGAAAGTCTTCCGCCCAGAGATCGCAGAGGAAATGAAAGTGGAAAATACAAAGCCGTTGAACTCCCCTGTGTCCCCAGTGCTCTCTGTAGTGAAGACTTTGACGTTTACTCAAGTCGAATCCCCAACGCAGGTCGCGCAAGCCCGCGAATTATTTCTGGAGTATGCGCAGTCTCTCGGTTTCAGTTTGTGTTTTCAAAATTTCGATAAAGAACTGGAAGCACTTCCCGGACACTACGCTCCTCCGGACGGTCGCTTGCTACTGGCGGAATATGAAGGCCAACTCGCGGGTTGTGTGGCAATGCGCGAGCTGGAACCTGGCACCTGTGAGATGAAGCGTCTCTACCTCCGTACCCGGTTTCGCGGCAATGGGCTGGGGCGAGCGCTTGCAGACCGCATCATCGCCGAGGCTAGGCAAGTTGGTTATCGCCGAATGCGGCTTGACACGGTCGAGCCTGTGATGAAAGATGCGGTGGGAATGTATCGCAAGCTGGGGTTCAGAGAGATTTCGCCCTACCGATCGAATCCGATCGCGGGAGCAATGTATATGGAATTGGAATTGATTGCGTTGGGGAAAGGCATGACGCTATGAAGAGAATTTTCTTGCTGCTATTCGTCGCCCTCGTTGCCTCTGCCTCGTTCGCCACCGATGGCAAAACCGTTTCTTATAAGAGCGGTGATGAGACCGTGCAAGGCCTCCTTTACACACCACACGGCAAGGGACCGTTCCCAGCCATCATCGTCATCCACGAATGGTGGGGGCTGAACGACTGGGTCAAAGATCAAGCCTCAAAGCTGGCCGACCAGGGCTATGAAGCGCTGGCGATCGATCTGTATCGAGGCAAAGTTGCGACCACACCTGAGACGGCACATGAACTGATGCGCGGCGTCCCCGACGACCGCGCTAATCGTGACCTGGAGGCTGCGTTTAATTTTTTGCAGTCCCAACCCAACGTTAAGAAAGATCGCATCGGCGCCATCGGTTGGTGTATGGGCGGCGGATATGCGCTAGACGTAGCCATTGATGAACCCACCCTCGCAGCCGATGTAATCAATTACGGACACTTGGTCACCGATCCCGCCACGATCAAGAAAATCAACGCACCCATTCTCGGATTATTCGGAGCGCAGGATCAAGGCATCACGCCCGACGATGTTCACAAATTCGAGGCTGCGATGAAGGAACAGGGAAAGAAGGTCGAGATCAAGATTTACGACGACGCCGGCCACGCCTTCGAAAATCCCAACAATAAGAGGAAGCCAGGCTACCGCCCGGAGGATGCCGCTGACGCGTGGAAGCGGACCGTCAGCTTTCTTGCAGACAATTTGAAGAAATAATTCCTCCGGCCTAAGTCATATGCCGTTATGCCCGCTTCCGTTTCTTTTACGGCGTGCAAATATTAAAATGTTCGAGCCGGGTCAACCCCTGAATTAAATGGGTTTAGATATGGCACGAATTTCCACTTGCCAGAAGATTCCGATCTGGTTACTATGTCGCATCCTGCAATGCTTCCGACCATCAACATCGGCGAGACCATCAGAAACTACCGGCTGCAGAAAGGCATGTCTCAGGGAGACATCGAGAAGCGCACCGGCCTGCTGCGCTGCTACCTGTCGCGGGTAGAGAACGGTCACACCATCCCTTCGCTCGATACGCTTTCGAAGATTGCCGGAGCCATGGAGATCGCGCTCTCGCAATTCTTTTCCGAATCCGGCCACAGCAACGGCTCCAAGGGACTGCCGCAACTTTCCGATGACGAAGTCCGCTTCCTCAGCCAGGTCCGCCGTTATGCCACCAACCTGAACGAAAGCGACCGCAAGCTGGTTCTGGCGATGGTGAAGAAGATGGCGTCGAATTCGAAGTAGCTTTTGGCCATTAGCTCTTAGCCTGTAGTAGTTTCCTATTTTCCTTCCGCCCGCTAGAATCCACCTTTTTGTTTACTACTCTCGATATAAATCCTGAGATCAACCAAAGGAATCCCCTGGTGGTAGGCTTGAGCCAAAAGCTAAAGGCTAAAAGCTGATACCCGAATTACTTTCGTACCATGACGTCGGTGACCGCCGGGTACCTCGCCGCCGGTGCTTCTTCTCACTACACTGTGACTTGGAGACGCTCCCTTGACCACCGACGAAGAATTAAACGTGCTTGAGACGCAGTTGCGGCGGCTGAAGATCGAGTATGAGGTTTACTTCAGCAATCCAACCAAACGCCCGCCTACTGATATTGAGTGGAAGGTGCTGTCGCTGCTGCGCAAATTCTCCGACGGCGGACGCATGAATTTTTCCCAGCGCTACCGTTACAACGAAATGGCCCAGCGCTACGCCGTCTACAGCGATCTGTGGCGCAAGAAATCCCGCATCCGCGAGGAAGGGTATCGCCGTCCGCAGGATGCGCTTCTCTCCGTGCAAGGGGTGCGCCCGGAAGAGGAGCACAAGCCCGCTCACCCGGTCTACGGCTTGAGCCATGCCGCCACGGCATCTGCTGCAGCCACTTCACAGCCTTTCACCATGCACGAGAACGAAGCCGGACGCGAACAACTCGAGCGTCTCTACAACACGCTGGTTGCGGCCAAGAAAAAAGCGGGGGAGAGCGTCTCCGGCAATCTGGATTCGTTCTCGACGTTCGTGCAGAAGAAGACTGAGCAGATCAGGAAGCAGTACGGCTGCAAGGATGTGGAATTCTCGGTGGAACTCGCGGAGGGGCACGTAAAGCTGAAGGCTAAGGCGAAGACGTAGGGGCGGTCATCAGTCGTCGGTCGTCACAACTTTCCTCGCGTCGAGGTTCCCATGGCCCGTCTTCACCCCCTAGCCCTTATACTGGCCAGGAGGCTGGCTATGTCATTTACGGTCTGGTGGATTTTGTTCGGCGTTCCCCTCATCGCTGTGGTTGCTGCGTGGGTAGGTCTCTCCTAAAAATGGAAAACCAATCCTCAGACCCTTTTGATGGCTTTAGGGGTTCTGTTCCCGACAGCATCCACGTCGTTAGCCTGTTGCGCACTGGCGTATGTCCAGTTGGGGGGAAAGGTCGGGGTTCACGACTACAGAGTTGAAGCGTGGGGACTCTTAACTGCGCTTTCCGGCGCTGGGATGGGCCTGGTTGTCACCCTTTTATTTCGACGCTGGTTTTCCGCATTGGCGCTAGCTGTGTCGATTTGGATGTCTGCGCTGTTCTTTCTAATGGCGTCAACGATATGAAGGACCAGTCCGAAGACTGGGGTTCTTAGATGAGTTTGGCAACGGCCAACAAGTACGTTTGCTGATAGAATCTTCGGTCGCTCCGCACTCATTCTTCATATCTGAGGCCAATCATGTCCCGCAGCACTTCCCGCATCCAGCGCGCCATTCTCAGCGTCACCGACAAAACTGGCCTGGTTGATTTCGCTCGTCAGCTCTCCACGGTCGGCATCGAACTCATCTCCACCGGAGGCACGGCCAAGCTGCTGCGCGATTCCGGCATCGCCGTCAAAGATATTTCTGACCTCACCGGATTTCCCGAGATGCTCGATGGACGCGTGAAGACGTTGCATCCCAAAGTTCACGGCGGCATCTTGCATCGGCGTGAGAATCCCACGCACGTTGCGGCCGTCGCCGAGCATGGCATCCAGGCGATCGATATGGTCGTGGTAAATCTTTACGCCTTCGAAAAAGCCGCCGCGAAGCCCGGCGTGGCGTTTGAGGAGCTGATCGAAAATATCGACATCGGCGGACCTTCCATGATCCGCTCCGCTGCCAAGAATTTTAACGATGTAGCTGTGGTCACGTCGTCTTCCGACTATCCAGCGATTGCGAAAGAACTCGCCCGCAATCAAGGCGCGCTCTCGCTCGAAACAAAATGGCGCCTGGCGCAGAAAGCCTTCGCTACCACTGCTGCTTACGACTCCGCCATCGCTTCAACGCTCGAAGGCATTCCCCACGTCAATAATTTTGCGCCGCCGGCAGTTGCGGAGCTTCGCTCCGCTGGACAGCCGGGGGCGGCTGTCCCCACATTTTCCGAAACTTTCCCGCAGACCCTGCGCCTGTCCTTCCAGAAAACTCTCGACCTGCGCTACGGAGAAAATCCACACCAGAAAGCCGCCATGTACTCCGATGGCTCGGGCGTCGGCGTGGCCAACGCCCGTCAGCTTCAGGGCAAGGAACTTTCCTACAACAACATCGTCGACCTGCAGGCCGCGTGGGATCTCGCTCAGGAATTCGACCCCAAGGATGCCGCAGTCTGCGCCATCATTAAACATACCAATCCCGCCGGCACAGCTACTGGCAAGACTCTGGCCGAAGCCTACAGGCGGGCGCTCGAATGCGATCCCGTCTCCGCGTTCGGCGGCGTGATTGGCGTGAACCGTCCTATCGATCTCGAAGCCGCCGAGGAGATGCACAAACTCTTCCTTGAAGTGATCGCCGCCCCCGCCTTCGACGAAGCGGCAAAAGCCAGGTTCGCCAGCAAGAAAAATCTCCGCCTCGTGGAGGTCACGGCTGCGCCGCAGAAATGGACGCTCAAAAACATTTCCGGTGGAGTCTTGTTGCAGGATGCTGACATCCGCCCGCTGCAGGACATCGATCTCAAAGTCGTCACGCAGCGCGCTCCCACGCCCGAAGAAACCCGCGCCCTCCTATTCGCGTGGAAAGTTTGCAAACACGTGAAATCGAACGCCATCGTCTACGCGCGCGACGGCCAAACCGTCGGCGTGGGCGCAGGCCAGATGAGCCGCGTGGATGCAGCCAAGATCGGCGCCATGAAAGCACAGTTGCCGCTGCAAGGAACCGTCGCCGCCTCTGATGCCTTTTTTCCTTTCCCCGATGGCGTCGAAGAAATTGCCAAAGCCGGCGCTACGGCGATCATTCAACCCGGAGGCTCGCAGCGCGATGCCGAAGTGGTCGCAGCGGCTGACCGCCTCGGCCTTGCTATGCTCCTCACCGGCGTTCGACACTTTCGCCATTAGAAGCGGCTTCGGGAGATTTTTGTCCTTTACCAAACTTGACAATTTCCAGGCGCAAGCCCCCCGGTCCCTGTACTTCCGGACTCGTTATTACTCACAAAAGGCCGCACTGTTTTTCCAAATCAGGCGTCCAACAGGATAGAATTAGAGCACCCCACCCCTGGCGGTTGTGCATCCAATGGTCATGGTCTCGGGAAGTGCGCTCAGTTTCAAGAGGATCAGTTCCATCCATTCCAGCGTGGTCAGGTCGAGCATGAATAGAATTTCTCAACTAGCTTTAGCCTTTTCGGTTCTCGCAGCGGCCGCATCTGCGCAAACCAGTCCCTCGGCGCCTGCCGAATCTAAACCGCAGAACCCTAAGCCGGCGCAGACGGCACCGCACAAAGTGGACCATGCCGCTTCCTATTACCACTACACGCTGGCGCACCTTTACGAGGAGCAGGTCACGGCCTATGGCCGCAGCGAACTGGCAAACAAAGCTATGGAAGAATACCGGCTCGCCATCGAGGCCGACCCTTCTTCTGAATTTCTGACTTCGGGCCTCGCAGAACTCTACGTAAAGACGGGGCGCATTCGCGACGCGGTAATCCAGGCCCAGGACATCCTTAAACGCGATCCGAACAATCTTGAAGCTCACAAATTGCTTGGCCGGATTTATCTGCGGTCTCTCGGCGATATGCCCGGCAACGGCAACGGATCCGAGAACGTACTCAAGCTTGCCATCGAGCAATACGAAGAGATCGTCAAGATCCAACCCAATAACGTGGACGACCACCTGTTGCTCGGCCGGCTCTACCGCTTGAACAACGATTTGCAAAAGGCGGAGAGCGAACTCAAGATAGCGGTGAAGCTCGATCCTGATTCCGAAGAAGCTGTCACCACTCTCGCCCTGCTCTATACGGACGAAGGCGACACGGCGCACGCTCTGCAAGTGCTCAGCGCGGTGCCCGACACCGGGCGTTCGGCCAAGCTGTATGCCGCGCTTGGCGCCACTTATGAGCAGCGCAAGGATTACAAGAGTGCGATCGATGCTTTCAGGCATGCCATTCAATTGGATCGAGATAATCTGGATGCCATACGCGGGCTGGCTGAGAATCTTTTGAACGATGGCCAGATCGATGCGGCGCTCGATCAATACAAAGTGATCGCCGATGCCAATCCAGAAGATGCGCAGACTTATCTCCGCATCTCCGAAATCTACCGCCGCCAAGGCAAATACGATCAAGCTCTCGACAGTTTGAAAAAAGCTCAGGACATGGTTCCCGATGCCCTGGAAGTTCCTTACAATATCGCCGTCGTCTATGAGGCGCAGGGCCGCTATGACGACGCCATCAAGATTCTGCAGGATCTGCTGAAGAAAACTGAAAAGCCGGACAGCAGCTACTCCCAGGCCGACCGCAACAATCGCGGCATTTTTATTGAGCGCCTGGGGATGGTCTACCGCGATCAGGAAAATTATCCCGCCGCGGTCGAGGCTTTCCGCAGAATGATTCCGCTGGGCGATGACAACGCCAAAACCGGCTATCAGGATGTGATCGATACGTATCGCGAAGCCAAGCAGTGGCCGCAAGCCACGGCCGTAGCGAAAGAAGCCGTGCAGAAAATGCCCGACGATCACGAGCTTCGCATGGTGCTCGACGCACAACTCGCCGATACAGGCGATCCTGAAAAACCTCTCGCTGATGTGCGTTCATTGTTGACCGGCAAACCGGAAGACCGCGAAGTCTACGTGCGACTCGCCATCATGTATACGCGGCTGAAGCGCTGGAGCGACGCTGAGGAGTCGCTGAATAAGGCCGAGCTTCTTTCGACCAAGCCTGACGACAAAGAATATATTTACTTTCTGCGCGGCTCCACTTACGAACGCGAAAAAAAATACGACGAAGCAGAAGCGGAATTCAAGAAAGTTCTCGCCGTCAACCCCCAGAGTGCCGTCACGCTTAATTATCTGGGATATATGAACGCCGATCGTGGCGTGCAACTGGAAGAGTCGCTGAACCAAATCAAGCTAGCAGTCAGCCTCGACCCTACGAACGGCGCTTATCTGGATTCTCTGGGATGGGCTTATTTCAGGCTCGGCAAGTATGACCTCGCCGAAGAGAGTCTGAACAAGGCTTCGCTCCGGATGGGTTCAGATCCAACCGTGCAAGATCATCTTGGCGACCTTTTTCAGAAAACCGGACGCCTCAAACTAGCTGCTGCTCATTGGGAGCGCGCAGTTGAGGAGTGGAATAAAACGGTGCCGGCCGAAGTTGATAGCGATCTACTGGTGGCCACGCAAAAGAAGCTCGACGCCGCCAAAGTACGATTGGCCAGGGAAGACTCGCAGAACCAGTAGGCGGGCAATGAATTGTTGATTGTTGATTTCTGATTGTTGATTTAAACCCGCGTGAATTTGTTTTAATCAACGATCAACAATCAAAAATCAGCAATCAACAATGCTAGACTGTTGCCATGCTGGCCGGCTACGCGGTGCAGGTGGAAGATTCCCGCGGACGCCGTTTCCCTGAACCCCGTCATCCTTATCGCAACGACTACCAGCGCGACCGCGACCGCGTTATTCATGCCCGCGCCTTTCGGCGGCTCGAAGATAAGACGCAAGTTTTCACCCGACGTTATTCCGATCACTTTCGCAACCGGCTGACTCACACGATCGAAGTGGCGCAGATCACGCGCACGGTCGCGGGAGCGCTCTCGCTTAACGTGGATTTGGCGGAAGCGCTCGCGCTGGTGCACGACCTTGGCCACCCGCCGTTCGGCCACGCCGGCGAAAAGGCGCTCGACACAGCCATGCGCGAGCATGGCCTGTTCTTCGATCACAACCTGCACGCACTGCGCATCGTGGAAGACTTTGAGCAGCGCTACGCGGCCTTTCGCGGACTGAACTTAACTTTCGAAGTGCGTGAAGGGATTATCAAGCACTCGCGCGATTACAACCCTACGAAGCACCCGGAGCTTGCCGAGTACTTGCTTGAGCAGCGGCCCCCAATCGAAGCTCAACTTGTCGATTTAACGGACGAGATCGGCTACAACACCGCTGACCTGGACGATGGCTACGAAGCCCATTTGCTGACGCTTGAGCAAATCAGAGACGGCGTTCCTGTCTTTGAAAGTTTCTTCCGCGAAGTCGAGCAGATTTATCCCGACGCGGCCGAAAAGCTGCAATTCAACGAAGCGCTGAAACGCGTGTTCAATCGTCTGGCAGGCGATCTCATCACTAACACCCAAGCGCGGATCGAGCAAGCTGACATCGAAACACTCGCTGATGTTCGTGCGCATCAAGACCGCCTGGCTGCATTCAGCCCTGCGGTCGAAGCAGAACGCAAGCAAATCAAAAACTTCCTGTACGAAAATCTGTATTACAGCCCTTCGCTGGCAGGAGAAAAAGACGATGCGGAGCGCATCGTCACAGAACTTTTTGCCTTCTGGATGAAAAATCCTTCAGCGTTGCCGCACTATTACGAGGAGAAAGCGGAGCAAGAGTCCTTGCCGCGCGTGGTTTGCGACTACATCGCCGGGATGACGGACCACTTCATCATTGAACAATACGAGAAGTACTGCGGCGGGAAGTAACGTGCACAGGTTCGTCAGTTCCCTTCTGCTACCGCCGCCACCACATCAAACAAAATCCTCGGGCCGCGCCGCACTTCCTCCACCCGAATGCGCTCATCATTCCCATGCTCGGTATTCCCTTCTTCCTCAGTCGCTGTATATGGATTGAACCCATACGAGTTGATGCCCAGCGGACGGTAGCGCTGATTCTCGGTGTAGCCGCTGGTAATGTGTGGGACTACGGGAGTGCCGGGGAAATACTTTGCCGAAACTTCGCGGATGGCGTCGTACAACGCGGTATTCGTAGGCGAATAATTGGCCTCGCGAAACTCCGCATTCAGCGGTTCGACTGTGACATTCGGATCATCGACGACTCGCCGAATATTCGCCAGGAGTGCCTTAGGATCTCCACCGGGCAAAATGCGCACATCCAGATTCGCCCACGCCTCCGGCGGAATTACATTGGTTTGTTCCGACCCGCCAAGCATGGTGAGTGAAATCGTGTCGCGTAACAAAAAGTTCAACGACTCATCATTTTCGACATCCTGCTGAAATTTTTCCTCTCGAATTGCCTTGCGAATGTTGCGATATTCGCGGGCTTCTTCCGGCGGTTCATAGGGCGCCATCTCGCGCAGAAATTCCTCCACCACCGGCAGGACTTTCAATGGCGTTTGATAGGCAAGAATGCGATTAAGCGCGTGCACCAGACGATTCGGCGCAGACTCCGGATTCGGCCGCGACGCATGTCCCGGCCTGCCATGTGCTACCACGTGCAACCAGAACGTAGTCTTCTCGCCCACGTCCACGCCCACATATTTCACTTTGCCGTTCTCCAGCAGGTTCTCGCCGCCTTCGTTGATCAGGAACTTGGCATTCTCAAGCAGGTCGCGCTGGTGTGCGATAAACCAATCCGTGCCGGTGCCGTCCGCTTCTTCGTCAGCCACGGCCAGAAAAATTACATCGCGGTCCAGTTCAACTCTTTCGCGCTTCAGCATGACCATCACAACCAGCTGCGCCAGGCCTTCGTCTTTCATGTCCTGAGCGCCGCGTCCCCACAGCCAGCCATCTTTAATCTCGCCGCTGAAGGGCGGAACCTTCCAGTGAGCGGCATCGCTGGTAACCACATCCATGTGGTTCAACAGAACGATCGGACGCTTACCCTCACCCGTCGTATGAGGTAGTCGCGCCCACAGATCCCCGCGCCCTGGCGTGTACTCGAATACGCGATTCTCTATCCCTTCCTGATCGAGAATATTTTTATAGAAAGAAACCGCGCGCATCTCGTGTCCCGGAGGATTGGTGGTGTCGATGCGCAAATATTCCTGCATCCAGGTCAGCGCGAGATCGGAATACTGCTGCAAATGGGCTGATGGAATGCGCGACGAAGCCATGGCTGAAGACTCGCCCGGTGCATCGGTATTGGCAGCCAGTGTTCGGGTCGCAACAGCTAGAATGATGAGTCCCGTGACCAACGTCAATCTCAGTAGAATCAATACCTGTCTGCCCCGCATGGCTCTGCTTTTCCAAGCCATACGCCCGTTTACCCTGTTCGAAAGCGGCAAGTAGTCTCCCTTCGTTCTACGCAGTTTTTATATCAGGTTTGCCAAAATTACCGTGCGCAAACCCCTGCAGACTACTCCACGATCGAATGGTCGCGTATAATGTCTTTAGGGTCAGGAGTTTAGCGCTCAAACCCGAAATTGAGTTTTGGCATCAGACATGTAGTAGAACTGGTGGCATCGCGAGGATTGTGGTGCCCGAGTTTTGCGCTTTTCGGTGTGCGTCGCGTCACCGCATGCTGTTTGTTTTAGGGGACGCAATTAGAAATCACGCAACACGCCCGCTTCGGCGTGCTGGAGTGGAGCCCAACAAACGCTCCCCCAAATTGGAGGAAGTTTTTCTATGAACACTCGTATGCTCGCTACTTTGCCTCTGGCCGCGATTCTTGCATTTCCGGCTTTTGCGCAAACTTCGTCTACCCAAGATCAGTCTAATCCCCCGGCGGCTTCCCAACCCAGCCAGTCTACGGAGAACATGAATGGCACGGGCAAACAGCCTCTGCAGACGCCAGCTCGAGAAGGCTTCTGGGGACGGGTGAATCCGTTCGCCCGCAAGAGCTATGTAAAGCGCCAGACCGAACCCATTCGCGACCGAGTGAATGAACTGGACGATCTGACCGCCGCCAATAGCCGCGCAATTAAAGACACCGACGCTCGCACGCAGGCCGGAATCAAACTGGCTTCCGATAAGGCCAATGAGGCCGATCAGCACGCCGTCGATGCCGGCAACAAGGCCACGATGGCTCAGCAGAGCGCTCAACAGGCTACGACGCGCATCCAGACTGTGGAAACCGTAGTTGGGAACATCGATCAATACAAGGCGTCCAACCAGACTGAGATTCGCTTCCGTCCCGGCCAAACTGTATTAAGCAAGAACGCCAAAGACGCTCTGGATGAAATGGCCAATGGCGTTAAGGGACAGCATGGCTACATCATCGAAGTGCAGGGCTTCTCTTCCGGCAGGGGCCAGACGGCGATTACAAACTCGCAGAAAATGGCCGAGTCGGTCGTTCGCTATATGGTCCTGAACAACGACGTTCCGGTTTACCGGATTTATCTGGTCGGCATGGGCAATGCGCCTGTGGCCTCGGATACCGATGCCAAGACCAAGCACATGAGCGGCGGTCGCGTGGAAATCAGCTTGTTGAAGAATGATCTGGAGCAGTTGGCCAGCGGATCTTCGACTCCTGCCACCACTCCCGACCAGCAACAGCAGCCAAAGTAGTTTGATTTTGGTAAGGGACCGAGCGCCTCGCTCAAGTCCCTCCCCCAGCGAAAAGCCTCTTGCTCGCGCAAGGGGCTTTCGTTTTGCAAGAAATCGATTGCAAGGGATTGGATGCGGCGTATGCGTGCCGGCTTTATTCCTGCCAGCTATCCTACGTGATGGTAGTGATGGAGCAACAGGTGGGTTATAAAACCGGCAACAAACCAGGCAGCCGCTTCCAGAATTCGTCTAAACCGCGCCGTCATCAGGATAAGGATACCCCAAGTCTTATTTTGTGTCAGGCACCGAAGCGCCGAACCAAGTGCTCAGGCACGATAACCTCCTGGATTGATTCCGAAGGCGTTAAGCTTCGACTGAAGCGTAGTGCGTTTCAAACCCAAACGCGCCGCTGCCCCATTGGGTCCGCCGAGTTGGCCATTGCATTCGCGGAGTGCGCGCAGAATGCGCTCCCGCTCCGCGTCGTGCAGAGTCTCACTTTCCTCTTGGCCAGACTCCGCATGCAGTTCCCCAAGCGGCACCTGCAAAACCGATCCGGGGGTGAGGATTACCGAGCGCTCCACGAAGTTTTCCAGTTCGCGGATATTTCCGGGCCATCCCCACTGCATCAGAATCGCCATGGTTTTTGCAGGGATGCTCAAGATCGACTTATTCATACGGCTAGCATATTTGCGGACGAAGTGTTCGATGAGAAGCGGAATGTCTTCTCGCCGCTCGCGCAGCGGGGGCGTGCGTAGCGGGAAGACATTGAGACGGTAATAAAGGTCGGTGCGAAACTCCCGCCGGTTCACACTCTCCAGCAAGTCTCGATTGGTCGCCGCTATTAAACGGAAATTCACTTTCAGAGTCTGGGTGCCACCCAGCCGTTCAAATTCCTGATCCTGCAGCACCCGCAGCAGTTTCGGCTGCAGGTCCAGCGAAACCTCTCCGATTTCATCCAGGAAGAGCGTCCCCTTGTCAGCCAATTCGAGGCGGCCCAGCTTCTTCGCGACCGCGCCCGTAAAGGCCCCTTTTTCATGCCCGAAGAGCTCGCTTTCCAGCAAGCCTGAGGGGATTGCGGCGCAGTTCAGCTTGATAAAGGTGTTGTCTTTACGCTTGCTCAGGCGGTGGATGGCGCGGGCCACCAGCTCTTTTCCAGTGCCGGTTTCGCCCAATAGAAGCACGGTCGCATCGCTGGGCGCGACCTTTGCAACTTTCTCCATGACATCTTTCAAGGCAGTGCTGCGCCCGATGATTTCCCCAAATCCCAATTCCGTATCGATCGCTTGTTCCAAGTAGAGTTTTTCTTCGGAGAGTTTCTCCTGGGCCAGACGAAGTTCTTCGGTAACTGACTGCAGTTGAGCAACATTCTCGCGCAAGGCTTGCTCGGCCTTCTGCTGCTCAGAAATGTCCGCAGCTACTCCAATCACACACGGCTCACCGTTTACCTCGATCCTTTCCGCGGTTATTGAAACCGCGCGGATGCTACCGCTTTTCATGCGAAAGGCGGTTTCGACATTGCGGATTCTACCTTCGCGTAAAAGCCTTGCTCCCAGTTCCAACCTTTCACCCGGATTTACCCAGAGCCCAATGTCTAAAGGTGTTCGTCCGAGAACCTCTTCGCGGCGCCATCCGGTCGCGCGTTCAAAGGTTTCATTGACCTCGATGTAATGACGTCCCTTATACTCGTTATCGTGATCGCCATCGGGCTTTGCCGAAACGCCTTCGAGAACTTCTCTTCTGACTCCTTCAGCGCTCGCTCTGCCCGTTTAGTCTCAGTTACATCCTTCAGGATCACTGCAATCCGCTCTACGCCAGTGGGACCCTCAATGGGAAAATATGTAGCAAACAATTCTCTTTCACCCAAGGCAGGGTAGGCATATTTCATGTCGTAGGCGACAACTTTGCCGTCCCGGAAACATTCCTCCATCTTCCCCCTGACTAAGGACTCGAAGACTTCTTTATGCACCACTTCATCCACACGCCGTCCGATGACTTCCTCTTTCTTCATACCCCGGTACTTCAAAAACGCGTGATTGGCGATTAGGTAGCGGTAATCGCGGTCCACTACAACGATCATCTCTTCCAGGCCTTCCACTACTCTCTCGTATTCGCGCAGCCTTTCGGCAGTGTGGTTACGTTCGGTGAGATCTCGGGCCACCGCGACTATATAGTCGCGCTCCAAGTGGACCCATCTCATGCTTACTTCCACGGGAAAAACCGATCCATCTTTTCTTCGGTGCCGGCTTTCCACCACGAAGAATCCGGAGTTCTGTAAGTTTTCCTTGATCTTCTCTACCGAGAGAGGGGACATTACGGGATCAATATCGATGACTTGCAGCGACAACATCTCTTCGCGGCTGTAGCCGAGCGCCGAACAGGCTTTTTCACTGACGTCGAGAAAGCGAAGAGTCTTCGGATCCACAACTTCAATCGCATCGTTGCTCTGATCCACCAGAGTCCGGAACAGTTTCAGCTCCCCGATCGTCCGCTCGTTCTTCCGCACTTCGCGAAGCAAGCCCTCTGCAGCTTCGCGCAGCAACTTTTCGCTGTGCAATTGCTCGGTAACATCATGGGCGATGCCGCGCACGATCCGCCGCCCTTCTGCGCCTTCAATCCTTAGTGTGTTGTAGTACTGCCAGATCCGCCTCTCTCCCGAGCGCGTCATCAAGGCGAGAAAGCCCCGGGCTTCTCCCTTGCTTTCAATCTCGCTGAGATAGGAATCGAATTGGGAGCGGAACTCCGGAGGAATGAGCTCCGGCATGGGAATTCTTAGAAGCTCTTCTACGCTGTAACCCAGCAAGCGAGCAGGTGCGGGGTTGACCAGGAGAAGATGTCCTTCCAGATCATGGACGCACAGCAGATCGTGACTGTGTTCCACCAAATCCTGGTACCATTCTTGGTTTTCGCGCGAGCGTCGCACTCGGCGTAATTCTTCCGGCTTGGCTTCAAGAACCTGGCGTTGATCTTGCCCAGGGCGCAAATCCATGGCTACTCCCTGCGGGCTGGGTAGATTCATTAAGCTGCGCGGATTCTGCTCCTGCGATGTCTCGCCGGTAGAGGAACCCACACCCAGGGGTTTGTGAGGCTACCCAAGTCCGATCGCCGCGAAGTGTAACAGAACATAGCCCTGTACGCCAGCGAACATACGTCTGTCTGATCGAAGTAAGAAGTTTGCCCCAAATCGGCACTTGTGTTCGGCCGCTTCGATCACCCTCGCGCCCCTGCCACCACCCGTTTTGACCCCGTATCCATCTCCCGGCTAAACTCACTTCTCAGCGGGGTTTCCATGAAACGCATCGTATGGCTGTTGCTTTCTTCCTCTATCTTCTTATCCACCGCCTTTGCTGCCGGCCGGGCGGCGGATGACGAACACGCCCATCCTCACCACGAGGATTTAACTACCGCGCAGTTAGGTACGGTCGTCTTTCCGGTATCCTGCGCACCCACGGTACAGAAGCCTTTCCAGCGAGGTGTAGCTCTACTCCATTCCTTCTGGTACGAAGAAGCAGAAAAGGAATTCACGCAAATTGCCATCGATGATCCTGGTTGCGCCATGGCGCACTGGGGTATTGCCATAAGCTTGTGGCACCAGCTCTGGAATAAACCGGACGCCAAAGTAATCCAGCGCGGTCTCGACGAGGTACACGAGGCCAAGACTACAGACGGGCCCGTCACGGCGCGCGAGAACGCATACATCACAGCCATTGCCGCGTTTTACAGTGACTCTAAGAAATTGAATCATGAAGCCCGCGCCAAGGCTTATTCCGAGGCGATGAAGAAGGTCTATGAGACTTACCCAGACGATCACGAGGCTGCGGTTTTCTATGCGCTATCGCTGCTCGCCTCGGAGCCGGAGGGCGACGCAACTTTTGCGAATCGCAAGCAGGCGGCTGCGATCCTGGAAAAACTATTCGCCACCGAGCCCGACCATCCCGGCGTGGCTCACTACCTGATCCACGCCTATGACAAGCCTCAGCTTGCGCAACTGGGATTGCCCGCCGCACGCCGTTACGCACAGGTTGCGCCCGCTGCTCCGCATGCCCTGCATATGCCTTCGCACATCTTTGCCCGCGTGGGACTCTGGCAGGATGACATCAACTCCAACCTCGCCTCCATCGCCGCTTCGCGCAAGACCGCAGCCATGGGCATGGGCGGCGAAGGTCATCAGTTCCACGCTATGGATTTCCTTTTCTACGCGTACATGCAAAGCGGGCGCGATGCCGATGCGCGCGCGCTGATCGAAGAGATCCGCGCCATGCCTAACAAAAAAGACGATATGTATGGCACGGGATATGATCCGCACCAGGCCGCCCTGGCTCACTTGACTGCTCTTTATCCGATCGAGATGCATGATTGGGCCGGCGCAGCAGGACTCGCCCCCACCGAAGTTGCGGGAACCGCCGAGGAGTCGACGATTTACTGGGCGCGTGCCATCGGCTCAGCGCATCTCCGCAAGCCGGAGGATGTCCGCAAGGATCTTGCCGCAATTGAGAACCTTCATCAGAAGCTGGTCGCCGAGAAATCAGAGTTTGCCGAAGGAGTGGAAGACGATCGCAAAGAAGCACAGGCCTGGCTCGCCTTCGCGGAAGGCAAAGATGACGAAGCCGTTGCGGCCATGCGGCCAATCGCCGATAAAGAAGATACGCTCGGCGACGAGCCGGAAGGAATTCCGGCACGGGAAATGATCGCCGATATGCTGCTCGAGGCGAAGCGTCCGCAGCAGGCGCTGGTGGAATATCAGACAGACCTGAAGCTAAATCCCAACCGCTTCGATGGCCTCTACGGCGCCGCCCGCGCCGCCGAAGCCGCCGGCAAGCAGAATGATGCGACGGAATATTATGCGCAGTTACTGAAAGTCTGCGGAGGTTCAAACTCCACACGACCGGAATTGAATCAGGCAAGAAAATTGGTCGCTCAGAAGTAGGCCGAATGAAGACCTATGGCGAATTCCACGACGGTTTCTTCGAGGGATTATGGATCGACGGCAAGCGTGTCCACGTTTTCCTCGCTACAACCGAAATGAAACGCCTCACCATAGTTGCCGAAGGGGTTGCGGGACCGAACGTAGAAGGCTTCCAGAAGGGCAACATTATTCTTGACGTTGTAGCAAAAACGCACGAAGAATGGCGTGAACAAGATCTCGCGGCCCTACCCGAGCTGCGTACGATCGATAGCAGCAAACCGAACGTGCCATTGGCGCGAGCGCGTCAGCAAGAGTTGATGGTTTTGGAAATCAATCCTTCCTATGGAGGATCGTGTCTTATCCTGGCGAAATCCTTCAACCTGCTCAGTCGCCAGGAATGGCTAGAGCGAAATCTCCTCGCGCCTCGGTGATCCCGGCAGGCCGCTTAACTCCGAAAAAGCATTATCCTGATGACGAGCGCCGCTGTCATTCCAACTGCTCCTAGCAGCGCGTTGTACTCGCGATGCTTCAAATACAACGCCAAGGAGAATCCTCCCGGAGATTCGCCGGTCGCGCTTGATGCGCTCGTCAGCCGTGGCAACATGCGTGGCACGCGCCTCGCATATTCGTCAAACTCCGGAAACTTCGTCCGCAAGAATGCCTCTTCGTCGCGAATGACCGGCATATAGATAGCGAGAAAAATTACCATCAGCGCGATGCCCACCCACCAACTCCGCGCCGCCACGGCAAATCCCACGCCCATCAGCAGCGATCCCAGATAAAGCGGGTTGCGCGTATAAGCATACGGGCCGGAGGTGGCGAGCGCCTCGTTCTTGCGCACGTGCCCCGAAGCCAGGGCGCGGATCAGGAGACCTGGCACAATTAGAATCGCACCCAGCGCCATCGAACGCCACGTGGGTCGCGCAAGCCAGAAATAAAGCACGGCGAAAATAAATCCCAGCGGCACTCGAATCCGCCGCGCGATTTTTGACCACTCAGCCATGTAGTTGTTCGCTCGGGAGGGCATGGCTTTTAGCCGTGCCATCTTAGCCGACTAGAGATGCGGGCTTTAGTCCTTGAGGTCGGGCCTCAGTAACTGCTTCGCCGCCGCTACCACCTCGTCACTGCCAATCCCCAGCATCCCCTCATCCGCCGCCGCACGTCGCGCATGCGACGTAACGCTCTCCGGATTGCGCAGCACAATGCTGCGCGTCCCATATGGCCCGTTGCGCATGGGATCTGTCGGTCCGTAAATCGCGACCACCGGAACTCGCATGGCCGCCGCCAAGTGCAGCGGACCTGTGTCTCCGCCGATGAAAAGCCGCGCGCGCCGCGTCAATGCGATCAATTCTGAGATAGTGCAACTCATGGCCTGAGCTGTTCCGCAGCCCGCAATCTCGACTACGCGGGACATTTCCTCTTCGCCCGGGCCGCAATTGATAATCGAACGTACACCGAGATTTGCCAGCCCCTTCGCCACTTCACCGTAGCGCTCCGCCGGCCAACGCTTCGCGCCCCATCCCGCACCCGGATTCACAATGATGAAATCCCGGATGCCATATTGCGCTAATCGTTCATCCACTCTAGCCTCGGTCTGAGGATTCCGGGGAAAATCACCAGAAACATCGGTCCGCATGAAATCGCCCGGATGCTCAACCAACGCCTCGGCGACCGAAAGATTTTGTTCGATCACATGTCCCCCGCGCGCGACCACTTTGCGCGTGTACCACAAGCTGGCCGGAGACTCCCGCGGCTCAGCTGCACCGAAAACTACCCGCGCGCCCGACAGCCTCGCCAGTACGGCCGACCGCATGGCCCCTTGCAAATCTACGGCAACGTCGTAGTGCGCGCCCCGCACGTCGTTCCAAACCGTGGCAATACGCTGCAGCGTTGAAATCGAGAGCAAAGATTTTCGCCAGCCTTTGAGATTCACAGGCTGGACTTCATCCACCAATGGCCGCATTACAGACCGCACACCACGCCGCGGAGATCCCGGCGCACACAAAAGTTCGGCCCAGCGCTCTTCAATCAGCCAGCCAATGTGAGCCTCGGGAAATGCATTCCGCAGAAAGCGTACCGCGGGCAGCGTGTGGATTACGTCACCCATTGCACTTAGACGCACGACCAATAGCCGCTCGACTTTTTCCGCCGGAACAATCTCGCTCATTTTCGATTCGCCACGGAAAGATTTGAAAGGCGAGGCGTGGATTGCCGAGTGGATTCGAAACTCACACTTGCCTCGGTCCCAACCGCGAGCGAATCAGGCCGCTGGTGGAATGGTCTTTAGGATCGCCGACGATCGCCACGCGGCCGCCATATTCCGCCACTGCATCGCGCTCAGGAACAGAGTCTACCGTGTAGTCCGTGCCTTTCGCCTGAATATCCGGACGAATCTCGCGGATCAAAGAACGCACGTCAAGTTCAGAAAAGATGACAACTGCATCCACATCAGCCAGCGCCGCAACAATTTCCGCACGTTCTTCCGCTGGCATAACGGGACGTCCCTCGCCTTTCAGCGCGCGCACCGACTCGTCGGAATTGATCGCCACAATCAGTTTACCGCCGAGTTCTTTCGCGCCTCGTAAGTAGCGTACATGGCCCACGTGCAGCAAATCGAAATTGCCATTGGCCAAAACGATCCGATCGCCCGCGCGCCGCCACTGTTCCACCTGCTCGCGTAGTTTGGTTCGGTCCAGAATCTTCTCTCTCATGTTGTCATTTGGAGCTGAATCAGTGAGGCCGAGTCGAAGGCGGAGCTTGTTCAATCGCGCGTAGCAATTCTTCTCGACTAACGGTCGCCGTGCCGCGCTTCATCACTACAATTCCGCCCGCGTAATTGGCCAACTGGGCCGCCTCTTCGGTGCTGGCTCCGGCAGCCAGCGCCGCGCTAAATGCCGCAATCACCGTATCGCCCGCACCGGTTACATCGGCAACCTCATCAGAACCAAAAATCGGAATATCCACCGGCGCATGTTTCTGATCGAATGCCACCATGCCGTCATGCCCGCGCGTAATCAGCAACGACTGCAGCTGCATTCGTTCCATAATTTGTTTTCCCGACTGCGCCAGTTTTTCCCAATGCTGCCCAATGTGAACCCCCAGCGCCGTTTCCACCTCCGGTTCATTCGGGGTAGCCGCGGTCGCGCCCGAATATTCCAGCAACCGGTATCGCGAATCGAGTATCAAGGGCACCAGAACAACTCTTCTGCGTCCAGATTGCCGAAGCGCGTTTACGATTGCGGGACTCGCCGATCCATACCCGTAATCGGAAACCAACAGCGCATCGGACGCCCGCAAATATTCCCGCGCCGCCAGGAATAACTCGCGTGTCAAATGTCGGTTGGGAGGATTTTCAGGTTCGCGATCTACCCGCACCACCTGCTGGCGCGTATTGTGCGTCGTGCCTGCAAGAATTCGAGTTTTTGTGACCGTCGTGTAACTCTTATCTTTCAGCACTCCACTGGTCGGAATATGTTTGTGACGAAAAAACTTTGTCAGCAGCCGTCCCGGTTCATCATCGCCGATCGCGCCCACCGGTAACACGTTTACTCCCAAGTCTGCCAGATTATTCACGGCATTCGCGCCCCCACCCGGCACTACAGTTCGTTCGCGATGCTTCAGAATCAACACTGGCGCCTCGCGCGACACCCGCGAGATTTCCCCATAAACAAATTCATCGGCTACCAGATCCCCGAGCACCGTAATGGTGACCTTGGGGAAGGCTTCGATAATCTTCCGCAGCCGATCAACTTCCTTCAAATGTTTGGTCATCAGATTCGCACCAGCGTCTAGCCGGTCGTCAAGGCATTTTCTCACGAGCGGCCGCGACGTCCCTCGATCACCCGCAGCATGGTATCCACAGCGTTAGCTGCGTCAGCGAGTTCCATCTTGACCGGAACGATAGCCAGCGGCGCTAGCGCACCGAGATATCCGCCCAGATTAACCGCATCTTTTTCGGTGGTAACAAAGCCGCCAGCTTCGCTGCGCTTGGCAAGCTCCAGCAAGTCGCGAATGTCTTTCTCGACGTAAGCGTGGTGATCGCGGAAGAATGCCTGCGCCGCAGGATCAACGTTGGCCGCTCGCAACTGAAGCAGGAAATTCTGCGGGCGCGCAATCCCGCAGAAGACCACAGGCTTGGCAGGAATGTTTTGCGCAACAATTCCCCGCCTTAGGCGCCAGACTATCTTGCCTTTCAACGGGAACGATTCCGCTGCGGCGCCACCCGCCAGCACGATCGCATCTGCTCGGCGCAACGCCCGCAAAGGCTCACGCAGCCGCCCGGCGGGAAGCAGGCGATCACGCGCGTCCTCCGGCGTCACGAGAACAACATCGAAATCGCGCGCCAGGCGACGATGCTGAAAACCATCATCCAGCAAATGAATCTGCGGACCGAATCGCATCTCCGCAAACTGCCCCGCCTGATAGCGATCCTCGCCCACAACCACCGGCACTTGAAGGCGCCGTGCGATCAGCAATGGCTCATCGCCGAAATTCTGCGGCAGACCACTCGGATCAACCAAGAGTACGCCCCGAGTCGTACGACCGTATCCTCGCGAAAGCACATTGAAGCGAATACCGCGCGCCTTCATTAACTCGCCGAGCAGAATCACAAACGGAGTCTTTCCCGATCCTCCCGTCGAAAGATTGCCCACACTTATGACCGGCCCCGCCAGCTCACGTGTGCGCAGCCACCGACGATCGTATAGCGCATTGCGTGCGGCAACCACGCCACCGTAGATGGTTGATAGAGGATTCCGGTTCATGACTGCGCCAGTAGCTTCTGCAGTTCGCCGACCGTGCGATCCGTTGCCCCAATCTGCGAGCGCAGGGTTTCAGTGGCACGCTGGCCCAAAGCGCATCGCTCCGCATCGTTCGCAAGCAACTCCAGGAACACCAGCGGCAGCTCCGCAGGACCAACGATCCTTACTGCGTCCCGGCCCTGAAACAAGCTCACAATGTCGCGGAAATTTTCCGTGTGACTGCCGACGACGATGGCAACTCCATACAGTGCTGGTTCAATAATGTTGTGTCCGCCGCGCGGCACCAGGCTTCCGCCCACAAACGCGATATCGGCAAGCGCATATAAGGCAGCCAACTCCCCGATCGTATCCAGCAATAACACCTCGCCGTTCAGCGGTTCGCCATTCCACACAGATCTTCGCCGAAAACGAATCGACATTTGCTGCAGCAGCCCCGCGACTGCAGGAAATCGCTGGGGATGCCGCGGCACGAGAATCATCACTGCTTGCTGATATTGCACCAGCACGTTCTCAAACGCTTTCAGGAGTAGTGATTCTTCTCCCTCCACCGTGCTTCCGCACACCAGCACCGGGCCCGCAGCGCTCGCTTTGATCGCCGCCTTTATATCTTCGACGATCGCCGACGGAACAGGCGGGGGAATATCGAACTTTAAATTTCCGCTAACTCGCACCCGATCCGGCGGGGCGCCGAGATCCTGCAACCGCGCGGCATCCGCGGGAGTCTGGGCAAGAAACAGATCCACGTTCGCCAGCAGCTTTCCCATCAATCCGTGGAATCGCCGGTAACGCGGCCACGAGCGATCCGAGATGCGGGCATTAACTACTGCAATCTTCGCTTCGCTGGCATGCACCAATCGTATGAAGTTCGGCCAGAACTCAGTCTCCGCGACCACCACCAGTTGGGGCCGTAGCGCCCTCAAGTACGGACGAATCGCGAATGCGAAATCCAGGGGGAAATAAAACACGTTGGATTCGCCAAAGCGATTACGCGCCAGCGCCTGTCCGGTGTCCGTGGTGGTGGAAACAACGACTCTATAGCGCGAGCGTCGCCGAAGTTCCTCCACTAAACCTGCAACCGCGAGAACTTCTCCCACCGACACTGCATGCACCCAAATCACCCGTTCGTTTGCCGCCGGCAAACGAACCCGCGCCGGCAGTCGCCCCATTCTTTCGGCAAAACCCTTACGATACTTGCCATGGCGCGCCATCTGGAAGACCCAGTAAGGCAGGCTGACCAACATGCCAAAGCCGAGCGCCGCGCTGTAGAGAAAGCTGTAGAGAGAGGACATCAAGTCCAGCCATTCTAAACAAATATCCACCTTGTGTACTCGGTGCCCGCTGTGTTTAAGAATTTAAGCAGACCATCTCCGAGTAGGCCGCAAACAGATGGCTATCCTTCTATAATCGGAACCATGCAGTTGATACTGAAGATGCGGATTGTCCGTATTATTATGTTTTCCCTAGCAGTCGTAGCGCTCGCGGACCATCTCTACGCGAAAGATTTCATCAAACCCGCAGCCCGCGCCGCTAAAACCTATCCCGCCCACGACGATCACTCAACTGACAAAGTAGCCATCGCAGCCGATCCCTACGACACTCCAGAGAAGGCGAAAATATTCTCGACAAAATTTCACGAACACGGACTGCTCCCCATCTTCTTCATCGTCACCAATGACGGAGATCAGCCCATCTCCATCGGCAACATGCAGATCACACTCACCACGGCCAATCGTTCCAAGCTCACGCCCATTGCACCGGAAGATATCTTCCGCCGCCTTTCGAATCCTCACGAAACGAATCCAATCCCTGTTCCCATCCCGCAGAAAAAGGTGAAAGGCGGACTCAGCCAGAAAGAACGCGACGAGATCGAAACATCGCAGTTTGCCGCCAAAGCCGTCGAGCCCCACACCACGCAATCAGGATTTCTCTTCTTTGACGTGGAAGATCTTAATGCGCCACTGGAAGGCTCACGATTCTTCGTCACCGGCGTTAACGACGCCAAAGGCACTGAGTTGATGTACTTCGAAATCCCGTTCGGGAATTAATATTACGCACTGCGAAGCTTCTCTTTGCGATCTCAGCGGCACGTTCTCAGTGTTCTCCGCGATTCAAGTTCTTGATTTCGCGCGGGCTATTTCAGGAAGCGAAGCAATACTCGGGAACGTATAATCACGAATTATGTCGACCACCGCAGACACGTCCGTCGCTGCTGGCACGGCCTTCGAGCCGGTAATCGGCCTCGAAGTGCACGTCCAACTTCTAACGGCTTCGAAGATTTTCTGCTCCTGCTCCACGCGCTTCGGCGCTCCGGCGAACACTAACGTTTGTCCCGTCTGCCTGGGCATGCCAGGAGCATTACCGGTTCTGAATCGCAAGGCGGTCGAATTCGCCACGCTGGCCGCGATCGCCCTGAACTGCCGCATCAACGAGACTTCGATTTTCGCGCGAAAGAATTATTTCTATCCTGACCTGCCCAAGGACTACCAGATTTCGCAATACGACAAGCCGCTGGCCGAGCACGGATACATAGAAGTCGCCGCCGCTGGAGGCAAGAAAAAAATCGGCATTACCCGCGTGCACCTCGAAGAAGACGCCGGAAAGAGCCTGCACGAAGGCTTTCCGGATGCCTCCGAAAAGACTGCCATTGATCTTAACCGCACCGGAGTTCCGCTCATTGAAATCGTTAGCGACCCCGACATTGCCACTCCAGACGAAGCTTACGAATATCTCACGCGGTTGAAGGAGATCGTCCTCTACACCGGGGTCAGCGACTGCAACATGGAGGAGGGCTCACTGCGCTGCGACGCTAACGTCAGCATCCGCCCACACGGCCAGAAAGAGCTTGGCACGAAGGCAGAAATCAAGAATGTGAACTCGTTTCGATTCATTCGCGAGGCCCTCGTCTATGAGATCGCCCGCCAGATCGAGGTAGTCGAATCCGGCGGCACAGTGACACAGGAAACCCGCCTCTACAATTCGCATGAAGGCAAAACTTATAGCATGCGATCGAAAGAGCAGGCGCACGATTACCGTTATTTTCCCGAACCCGATCTACTTCCGCTCGTAGTCGACGAGAAGTGGAAGGCTGAGATCACCAGGGCTCTGCCCGAACTCCCAGAAGCGCGGCGCGCGCGACTGGTGAAGGAATACGGCATCACCGAATACGACGCGCAGGTGCTGACGGCTTCAAAGTCGCTCGTCGATCAGTTTGAAGCAGCAGCTAAAGCTGCGAAGAATCCCAAGCGTGTAGCAAACCTGGTTCAAGGCGAATTGATGGGCCGTCTTAAAGCGAAAGGCTTCGAGATCGAACAGTCTCCAATCTCGATGAAAGGCGTGGCCGCATCCTCCGATCTCGTGGAAAGCGGCGCCATTTCCGGCAAGATGCTCAAGGATCTCTACGATCTCAGCTTCGAACACAACCAGGATTTCCCCGAGGTCTATGAACGAGAAGGACGTCCGCAGCAGTCCACCGACACCTCCGCTCTGGAAAAGATCATCGACGAAATAATCGCCGCGAATCCTAGACAACTCGAACAATACCGCGCCGGGAAAAAGACCATGATCGGATTCTTCGTCGGCCAGGTAATGAAAGCCTCGAAGGGCCAAGCCAATCCTCAGTTGGTAAATGAGTTGCTTATCAAAAAGGTGGGATAATTCCCTTAAGCGAAGTGACTGAAGTACCATCTGCGGGCACGACTTCCGCAATCTGATCGCCGGGCTCAGCAATCGCTACCATGAGGTTGGGCCTATCCGTCCCGGGCTGACCGCTCGCGAGTTCCCATGAAAATCAAGCTGGACCGCATCATCAGCATAGCGACACTAGTGACTTCGCTCGTGGCCATTTTCCTGGTATTGAAAAAGCCGGCCCCGGTGGCTCAGCCGCAGACTCCGGCCGCCGTCGCCGCAAATGCTCAGTCGTTTGGGCAAAAGATGGACCATTTCGAGCAGGCGGTGCAACAAGCTCCTGCCGCTTCGAGCGGAAATTATCAGACTTCGTCATCCCCGAACCAGCCTACGAATTCCGCTGAGTCTCAACCGAAAGCGGAAGTTCACCTCAACTCTGATGAAGTGGGTGCCGCGTTGGCTCAAGCTATGGGAACCGCAGGAACCGGGGCTGCGGGTGCTGCAGATCTGTCGCCGGATTCCAATCTCGGCAGTGGGCAGCCCACGATAAAAGATCAGCAAGTCAGTTTCGATGGCGACACGGTGCACGGGCAATTTCTTACCGAGATTGCGGGAAAAGACGTTTGGGTAACGGTTTCGGGGCACCTTTCCTCGAAAGATGGATACGCAACATTCGAACCGACGGAATTTAAGGTGGGTGATCTGAACGTGCCAGTTTCGCTAGTGAATCCTGCCTTACAGAAAAAGCTGGCCGAACAGCGCGATAGGATGAAACTTCCGGACAATGTAGGTGGCTTGAAAGTGGAGAACGGCGAACTGGTGATGCAACAAAAATAGTTCCTGATGCTTAGACTGGCCCGACCCGATTCTCCTCCGCCACTTTTCCATACCATCGCCCCGATTCTTTCAGGGTACGTTTCTGCGTTTTGAAATCCACATAGGCCAGTCCAAAGCGCTGGCTGAGACCTTCCGCCCACTCAAAGTTATCCATCAGGCTCCACGCGTGGTAGCCGCGAACGTCGGCGCCATCGGCGATCGATTGCGCGAGCGCCTGCAAATATTGGCGGTGATACTCAATGCGGCGCGAGTCACGAATCACGCCACTCGCATCAGGGCCATCGTTGTAAGAACACCCGCTCTCGGTAATCTCAATCACCGGTCGGTTGTAGTCGCGAGTGATGCGCGTGACCATGTCATAAAGCGCCTGCGGCCGAACTTCCCATCCCATGTCGGTCTTCGCGCCCTGTTCGCCGCCCGCCATCTTTACTGGAAACAACCACTGTTGCACATGGCCCAGCCGCTCGATCAGGGTGGGTGCCGACGCGATCATGCGGTAGTAAAGGTTGATCCCGATGAAGTCGAGAGGGGCTTTCATCTTTTCCATATCTCCCGACTTGAGGCCCATGACGGTCTCCGGAAGAAAAGCGAGTGCATCCGGATAGCGGCCCTGGAGCGCCGGATCTAGAAACCAGAGATTCGTAATGGCGTGGGCGCGTTCGGCTGCCAACTTATCCTCTTCGGAATTTGTCGCCGGCTCGCACGGTGACATACTGAATGCAGATCCCACGCGCGCCGAAGGGCGATTTGCCTTCAAGGCTAGAAAACCCTCGCCCTGCGCCAGGTTCACCGTATGGGAGGCGCGCAGAAAATCGACTAGGCTCTTGCGTCCCGGAGCATGCGTGCCTTCGAGATATCCCAGGTCAACAAACGCAGAAGGTTCGTTGAGGAGCATCCAATCGGAAACGCGGTCGCCCAAGGATCGCGATACGAGTGCCACGTAATCGGCAAAACGAGACGCGGTATCACGATTTGGCCAGCCCCCGGCATCTTCCAAAGCCTGCGGCAAATCCCAGTGATAAAGCGTAACGAGCGGGCGGATTCTCGCTTCCAGAAGGGCATCCACGAGGCGACTGTAGTAATCGACGCCTTTGGAATTCGCCGGGCCTGCCCCAGAGCTTTGAATGCGCGGCCATGAAATGGAAAACCGGTAACTGTTTAAATTCATCGCTCGCGCCAGGGCGATGTCTTCGCGCCAGCGCTGATAGGAATCGCAGGCTAAGTCTCCCGTGTCGCCATTCTTGATTTTTCCTGGAGTATGTGCGAAGCGGTCCCAGATGGATTCTCCCTTGCCGTCTTCTTTCCATGCGCCTTCGATCTGATAGGCGGAGGTGGCCGCACCCCAGAAAAAATCCTTAGGGAATGCAATTTCCGAAGGAGTATCGAACTGTATGCGGCGAGAACTGGATAGCGGGGCGGAGTTGGGGGTATGCGCCGCATTTGAGGAGACGCTGCAGGCTGACAAAGTCCCGGCTGGCAACGCGGCTGCCACGGAGGTGGCGAGGACCGAGTGCACAAATTCGCGACGTGTCTGGCGCAAGGTAGAAGCCGGCTCCTCAAGAAATAGCGTGGCTGCGGTTCGACTAATTATGCTTGATCAACTTACCGGTCCTCTGCCCCGTCAGCGAGTTATATAAAGTCTCCAGGAAAATATCTTCAGTCACGAAGTCTCCGGAGTATTTCTTCCACGGGTCGAGCAGCTTCGCCTGCTTCATTTGATCAAGCGTCTTGCCCTCTTTTATCGCTTGCTGCACCGCATCGCGAGTTCCTTTCAACATGATGACGTAGGCACGCATGTCGTCCAGAGTCGATACCGGACCATGACCGGGAATGATCTTCACGTCCGACGGCACCTGCGCAATCACCTTCTCCACGCCGTCAATCATGCCATTGATGCTGCCGCCGCTTTCCACGTCGATAAACGGAAAGCCATAGGTAACGAAATCATCCCCCATGTGCACCACGTTCGACGTGGGAAAGAAGATGACCGAATCGCCGTCGGTATGTCCCGCAGGGAAATAGAGTGCGCGAATGTCTTCGCCATTCAAGTGGACGGTAACGTCATGATCGAAGGTGATGATGGGCAGAGCGTCGTGCGGGGCGGGCTTCATGTCCATATGGATCGAGCCGCCGTTGCCGCCGCCCCCGCCACTCTCCAGCCGCTTGCGAACATTGTCCTGCGCAATAATCGGAGCCTGCTTCTGAAAGTATTCATTCCCGCCCGTGTGATCCGGATGATAGTGCGTGTTGATGATGAAACGCACCGGCTTGTCAGTGATGCCTTTCAGCGCGGCCTGAATCTTGTCGGCCAATGGAGCGTACTGGTCGTCCACGATAACGATGCCGTCGTCGCCGACCGACGCGCCGATATTGCCACCCGCTCCCATGAGGACGTACACATTCCCCGCAACTTTCGAGACCTTCATTTGAACCTTGCTGAAATCCTGGTCCTGGGCAACGGAGAAGGTAGTAGCGAACACACAGGCGGCAAAGAGAACCCACCATCTGCGCATGATTGTCCTCGTTTTCATTTTGGCTACGGGCTGACATTCTACCGCAACGGCCACTGGGCATTCTCGCCAAGAATCAGCGCCACTCGTGCAACAGTTTCTCCAGGATGTCGGCGGCAGCCGTAAGCGCGGACAACTCGGTACGGGTTAAGACAGAAAGATGATCCGCGAGATATTGAATCCGCCGTCGGCGCCCCTGATGTAGAAGTCGCGTACCCTTGGCCGTAGCCCGGATATGCTTGCGGCGCGAGTCGCGAGGATCGGCGGTGATTTCGATAAGTCGGCTGCTCCTGAGCCCGGCGACAACACGGCTCATCGTGGGCGGTTTCACCTGCTCTGCCGCCGCGAGCTCCCCAAATGTTTTCGATCCCGAAAAAACCAGAACCGAGAGAGCTGAGAGTTGGGCGGGCCCGACGCCGGAAGCTTCGTCCTGCTTGCGCACGCGACGCAGCAAATGGATTGCAGCGGAATGCAGCCGGTCGGCGAGCGCGATCGTTTCCTCAGTCGAGGCGATTTTCTTGTCCTTGACTTTCTTCATGGAATATAGTTAGCTATGCTAACTAATATTATGATGGAGGTCAAATATGGACGCAACTGCCAGCGAAGCAGGAATCGGAATCACCCGCCTCGGCCAGATCGCGGTCAATGCAAAGGATGTGGAGCGCGCCACGGCTTTCTACCAGAACTTACTGGGGCTGAAGCTGCTTTTCAAGGCTCCGCCTGGACTCGCATTCTTCGACTGCGGAGGAGTGCGGCTCATGTTGGACCGGGCGGAAAAACCAGAATTCGATCATCCCAGCTCAGTTCTATACTTTGTCGTACCCGATATCCAGTCTGCACACGGGAAGTTGAAAGAGAGCGGAGTCCACTTTGAGGACGAGCCGCACATGATCGCGAAAATGCCGACCCACGATTTGTGGATGACATTTTTCCGCGACTCCGAAGGAAACCTGCTGGCGCTGATGAGTGAAGTTGCAAGATTAACCAGCTGACTACTTTCGTGCGCGTCCCCGGCGGCGATTTTGATTGCCAATTTTTTGTCGGCGATTGAGAATGAGCGCGACGGGCCACTTCTTGAGGCAAGCGCCGCCATCTCTTTCAGCGTCGGGTTTTGGCAGTCCGTGGTTTGCGCTGTGCGTAGCCTTCGGCTTGCATATCTTTGACGAGGCCGCTACCGGCTTTCTTGCCGTCTATAATCCAACCGTCACGATTCTGCGCGCGCGCTGGGAGTGGTTTCCCATGCCCACGTACGACTTTCGTGGCTGGCTAAGTGGCCTGGTCGTGGCCTGGATATTGCTGCTCTGTCTGACCCCAGTGGCGGCGCGGGGAATGCGAGGCTTGCGGCCACTCGCGTGGATTTTCGCGGTTGTCATGTTTCTGAACGGCGTGGGACATACGTTGTTTTCAATTCTGGGACGCACCGTGTCGCCGGTAACATTCCCCAAGCCAGCGCCCGGATTCTATTCTTCTCCGTTCTTGTTCGCGGCGTCGCTCTGGCTGATGATAAGACTGCGGCGCACTGCGCGCGTGGATTTTCAATTGCCAACCGGCAACTAGCTTCGCCCCGGCAAACAAGCGACGCGATGCTTCGCGGGCTGCTATCATCTTTTGCGGAGCTTTTTTGGAGTTGCCGTATGGATGACATGGAAGACGAAGAACCCATCCCTTATATTTCCGGCTCAGGAGAAGGACTTATGGAAGAAGGATCGAATTTGCATACCAGCGCGCGCCGCGATGAGGACATTGCGCTTGATCTGATGAAATTTGTAGCCATGACCACAGGATACGGACGAACCACATCCTCCGGCGTAGGCTTTCAAGGCACCGGCTCGGCGTCGAGGCCAGACGAATACGCAGCCCACCTGCTCGAGCTATACGGGAAGTGCCGCGCCGCGGTTGGAGGAAAGAAGTAATGCGCACCGAGGTTCTGCGCTATCCTCTTAGCTGACTAAACAAAGAAAAGACCGCGGCTCGTGCCGCGGTCTTGATGTTTCCCGGCGCCTGTGTTTAGCGACGCCCCTTCTTGGATTTTTTCTTCGCGGCTTTCTTGGCCGGCTTCTTTTTCGCAGCTTTCTTGGCGGCTTTCTTTTTTGCCGGTTTCGAAGGCGCTTTTTTCTTGGCCGGTGCTTTCCTCTTGGCTGGCGCCTTTTTCTTGGCCGGCGCCTTCTTCTTCGCGGCCGGCTTCTTCGGACCGCCGCCGCCAGGAGCAGCGGGCCTGGGTGCCGGTGGCGGCGGAGGAGCGGGAGCGGCTGGCTCGCTCATTTCGGGTTCGGGAACGCCAGCTTCTTCTTCCTCCTCCTCTTCTTCTTCAAAGTCCTCTTCAAGCGACTCGCTGTAGGCGCCGCTGTCGCCGAATTCTTCTTCGTCATCACGTCCGTAGAGTGTGGGATCGTAGAACGTCATTGCTCCTCCTGATCTTATTTGTGGCCCCCTGGCGCAAGAACCACCGCAAGGCGGCCGGTACGGGAAATTAAAAGACCACCAGAAACTCTGTGCTGGAACGGCGCGCGATTATAGCACGACGTTTAGTGCAGGCTGCAAGGACCATCATCACAACATGGCTGGTTTATCTGTTATCACAGTGTGCGAGCAAAGGAAAGAACAATTGGGATCTTTCGGGGAAAAGGCCGACTAGACGTGAATGCCTAGTTAAAAGCCCTCTGAGGAATCCTACCGGGAGGGTTCGACGACGAGAATCATGCCGGGGCGCAGCGTGGCGACATTCTGGTTGTTGCGCTTGAGGGCAGCGACGGTGGTTCGATAGGTCGTTGCGATCGAGTAAAGGGTTTCGCCGGACTTCACCTTGTGGTGCAGCACGCTAGCCTGCTCAGCAGAGTCTTCGTCCGAAGCTGTCGCGGATTTAGCGGAACCGGATTTGGCCGAAGCGATGTGCACTGCCTTAGAGGAACGCCTGCTTGAGGCGGAGGAAGCGACTTCTCCGTTCGGCGAAACCGGCAGATGCAGGGCGAGCACGGTTCGTCCATGCAAACTATCGCCGCGCAACCCGTTCCAGCGCCGAAGCATCTGCGGCGAAACCCCGAAATTCTCCGCCACAGTCTGCACCGTATCGCCTCTGCGGACCTTATAGCGCGTGATTCGGCGGGCATAGGTCGCCGTATCGCGGACGTGCTTGCCGGGAGTGACGGGAATAATTAGCTTGGCATTCGTCGGAAGCTCTGAACCGTCGAGTTGATTGGCTTCTTTGATCGACTTAGGCGTGGTCCGGTAGGTTCGCGCCAGCGATGCCAGGGTGTCTCCGGAATGCACCGTAGGATAACGCCACCAGACCCTCATACCGGTCGGAATCGAAGCAATGGCCGTCTGATACTGCGGTTTCGTCCCCACGGGCAAGTGAAGCTCGAAACTCCCTTCCCTTGGCGTACTCAGCCGCAGCAGGCTGGGATTTAATTGCTGCAATTGTGCCAGAGTCGCATCCACACAGTCGGCAACGAGCCGCAAATCCACCGGATAATTGATGGTTACGGAATCAAACGCAGCCGGCTCATCCATCGAGACATCATCAAAACCGTAATGCGACAAGTTCTTGGTCATGATGGTCACGGCCAGGATGATAGGAACGTAATTCCGTGTCTCCTTGGGAAGAACGTTGCGTCGGTAAAGCTCCCAGAAGTCGGCATAGCCCGTACGTTTGACTGCGGCCTGCACCGTACCCGGTCCGGAGTTGTAAGCGGCCATGGCCAAATACCAGTCGCCAAACTGCGCGTAAAGATCCTTCAGATGATGGGCGGCGGCGCGAGTCGACTTCTCGGGATCCTGACGATCATCCACCCACATGCTGTGTTGCAAACCGTAACCGCGTGCGCGACTGCCCATGAATTGCCAAATGCCGCGGGCACCGGCACGGGAAACAGCCGTCGGCTGGAACCCAGACTCGGCCTGCGCAAGGTAAATCAAGTCCTGCGGAACACCCTCTTGCTTAAGGATTCGCACCATCATGTCGTGATAGCGGCCAGAGCGGGCAAAAGCGCGCTCGAATGTTCCGCGTCCACGATTGGAAAAATAGCTGATATAACCAGCGACCTGATCCGTCATCATGAGCGGCAAGTCAGAGTGAGTAGATTTCATCTCGGCTTGCGCCCTCGCCCGTATGCTGGGGTCCGCGGACGGAATGATGCCGTTCGTCTCGTCAATCGGGGCTGGTTCAGACTCTCGCGCTTCCGAGTCTGCCGAATCACTCAGATTCAGTTGATTCACGCCTTCCGAAATCCGGTCAAATTCCTTTTGCAGCCGGTCGTCGGAACGTATATCCAATTTGCTTTCGAGCAACGCATTGAAGGCGTTGTCAAAATCCTCTTTGGCTGCGTCGGCCTGACCCGCCTGATACTTTGCGAGGCCTGCCTGATATTCATTTTCCACGCTGGCAACCAGATCCCCCACCGGATCGGAAGGCTTTGGTGGTGAGGCTTCAGAGGTGGCCACGCTAACTGCGGTGGGATCGTGCGGCTGGTCCTGCTTGGGCTGCGAAGCCTTAGCTTCGGTTTGCTCGGGAGAAGCGTTAGCGGGCGCTTTGGCACTGAGAGCCGGCGGTGCTCCGGGCGTTGCCACGGAAACCGGCTTCCGGGCAGTCTGACAGGACGATGCCGCCAGAGCCCCTACAGCCAGCACTGCGATCCGCATTTGGAGTTTCGCAACTCTCATAGTTCTCTAGAAGATACGGATTGTCCTTGCTGTCGATGACCCCTGGATTCTACCAAAAATCGTACCCTGCAGTGGTCTGCGGGTCAACGGGGAAAAGGAACAGCACTCGTTACTTTCGACACCGTTTCCTATGGTTACCCCATTTGCCTATATTCAGACGAAGGAAGCCGGCTAAAGGTTTGAAAAGAGGATTTCGAGCTTTACTCCGTCTCTTTCCGGCACATAAATCTTAGACCCGCCAGTAGTCCGGTCGCCAATTCTGGATTGCTTTCTTTATGTCGGCCCGCGATAGCTTTTCGGAGAGCGCCCGCTCTGCCAACCCCCGGACTTCCGCATCTGAAGCGAAACGCAAAGCAATCAGTTGTTCTTCCGTCAACTCAGGGATACGCGCGCGCAGGGGCTCGGCGCACAAGGTCGTCAGCCGTAACCGTTCTTCAAGACGAATCACGCGATCTTGCACTTTGAGTGCGTAAAGGCGAATCTTCAGGATCGCGATCACCGCCGCTACCGAGATCACAAAAAATGACGCCGAGTGGAAGCTGGGGTGCCACAGAAAGTGAATGGTCCCACCGATGGCGGTAAGGATGAAGACCGGCCCCACTACAAAATGAAAGAGCGGATCAAATCTGGCATGGTTTGCCAGGCTCTGCGGCTTCTTTTCAGCCATAACGAAGAGCTCCTTAGGAAGAACGGGAAAGTGTAGCAGAAGAAGAGCTCTGAGTTGTCGATTCGTAGTTTTGATCACTTTGAAGCCGCCCTCTTTTGCAGCGACTTGAGCTGCGGACGAGCAGGTCACGAAATGGTATCCTTTGTGCTGCGAAACGAATCGAAGGCAAGCATGAAAGCTATTCAAGTCAAGCAAGTGGGTGGGCCGGACGTAATGGAACAGGTCGAGCTTCCCGTTCCGCAGCCGAAGGCGAACGAGGCAGTAGTAAAACTGGCCGCTTCGGGCGTCAATTTCATCGATGTTTACTTCCGCGAAGGCCGCTACAAGACAACGCTTCCTTTCGTCCCAGGACAGGAGGGCGCCGGCGTAGTAACGGGAGTTGGCGCGGAGGTGAAGTCATTCAAAGTGGGAGACCGTGTGGCTTGGTGCGGCGTCCAGGGAGCTTATGCGGAATATGCCACGGTTCCAGCGGATCGCCTGGTTCCAGTTCCCCAGGCCGTCAGTGATCAGCAAGCTGCTGCAGCCATGCTGCAGGGAATGACAGCCCACTACTTGTCGCACGATACTTATCCGTTGAAGCAAGGTGAGACTGCGCTGATTCACGCGGCGGCCGGAGGCGTCGGTCTTCTCCTGGTACAGATGGCGCACAATATCGGCGCGCGCGTGATCGCCACGGTTTCAACCGAGGAAAAGGCTAAACTGACGCGCGCTGCAGGCGCACATGAAGTCATCCTATACACACAGTCCGATTTCGAAGTCGAGACCAAACGGTTGACTGGTGGTAAAGGAGTGAACGTTGTCTACGACTCGGTGGGAAAGACTACATTCGAGAAGGGACTGAACGTCCTGCGTCCGCGGGGAATGATGGTGCTGTTTGGCGGTTCGAGCGGAGCCGTACCGCCGTTCGATCTCATTGTGCTGTCGCAGAAGGGATCGCTCTACCTAACCCGTCCGACGCTGGTAAATTACATAACTGCGTCCGAAGAATTGGCGGCGCGCTCGGGAGCCGTCTTCAGCATGATCGCGAGCGGCAAAGTTAAACTGCGCGTCGAACACACTTACCCGCTGGCCGAGGCACAACGCGCACATCGGGATCTGGAGGGCCGTAAGACGACTGGGAAACTCCTGCTGATTCCGTAATCCCGGATGATTTTTCCAATCGTATTGTTCGCGCAGTACCGGCATCTTGCCAACTTCCCCGGGAGCATCTCGCCGTCGGCGCGAGAAAGATGCCGCCGGGACGGCGGCGCTACTTAAGGAAAAAAATGAAAGCAATCCGCGTGCAGGAAACTGGCGGCCCCGAAGTAATGGAAGTCGCAGAGGTTCCAGTTCCTCAGCCAAAACCCGCCGAAGCAGTGGTGAAGGTGTCAGTTGCGGGAGTGAACTCAATCGATGGCTATTTTCGCGACGGCAGATTCCGTACGCCCGTGCCTTTCATACCAGGTCAGGAAGGCGCAGGCGTAGTCACCGCGGTTGGTTCGCAGGCCAAAACGGTGAAAGTAGGTGACCGCGTTGCATGGAGCGGAGTCTTAGGGTCCTACGCCGAGTTCGTGGTGTCACCTGAAGAGCATCTTGTACCCGTGCCACCGGCGATCAGCGATCAGCAGGCTGCCGCGGCGATGGTTCACGGCTTGACAGCTCACTATCTGGTGAATGACGCACACAAACTAAAGGCGGGTGAGACGGCGCTGGTCCACGCGGCGGCGGGAGGAGTCGGGCTTCTGCTGGTGCAGATGGCGCGCGCGATCGGCGCCCGCGTGATCGGCACGGTTTCAAGTGAGGAGAAGGCCCAGCTGGCGCGCGAGGCCGGTGCCGACGCAGTAATCGTCTTCACCAAGCAGGATTTTGAAACCGAAGTGAAGCGCCTGACAGACGGCAAGGGCGTCGAAGTGGTCTACGACGGGGTGGGCAAAGCGACCTTCGACAAAAACCTGAATGTCATGCGTCTCCGCGGAATGCTCGTACTTTATGGCATGTCGAGCGGTCCGGTCTTGCCGGTGGATCCAGCCAAGCTCTCCGAGAAGGGCTCACTATACATGGCCCGGACCACGCTAGCGCACTTCACCGCTACGCGCGAAGAACTCCTGGCGCGCACCAGCGCTCTCTTCGGCATGATCGCGGAGGGCAAACTCAAACTGCGAATTGCGAAGACCTATCCTCTGGCAGACGCCCCGCAGGCACACCGCGACATGGAAGCGCGCAAGATCGCGGGCAAGTTGCTGCTGATCCCGTGAGGGTCACACGATGCGCAGTTTGGGGAAGTCCTGACTGTAGCGCTTGGCATCCAGAGTCATGAGCCTGTCGGCTTTCAGCAGCGCATGCGCTGCGATGACGAAGTCCGCCAGCAAACGCTTTGGCGAACCTCCGCCAGAACGGCGGCGGCGAATGGCATACGCCGCGAAGCTTTCTGCCGCAAGCAGCCAGACGTCTTCCTCAAGGTCAAAATCAATGGCGATGGCCATCTCCGCGAGCGCTTTCCGAACTAGCTGGACGTTGAGGCTAGGAATTGCGGATAAGTCGACGACGACCGGCGCGCTTATTACCAGCGCTCCCTGTGCGTGAACTTTTGACAATTGAGCGGCAATCGTGGAAGCCGACGGCGCTCCCGTCCAAATTGTGGATAGAATGTTTGTGTCGAGCGCCGTCCTCATTCGTAGTCTTTATCGCTTCGCATATCGTCAATCCAGGCTTTGATCCCCTCTTCCCCTCCGGGAAACGGATCTGCGATTCCGATGAACTTTTCGAACGGGTTGGCCTCTGAGCGAGCGGGTCGGATCACGGTGCGGCCTTCCTCCACCACAAACTCAACCCGGTCGCCGGGTTCCAGCCCGAGTCGCTTACGAATCCCTTGCGGAACGGTGACTTGACCTTTACTGCTGATTGTGCTGGAGTTCCTCATCTTTACTTACATCCTTTATAGTAAAGATAACACTCTTTACTTTCTGGAAGCAATAGGCAAACCTATCTCGAGCGCGAATAGCGTTTCACGTAAGACGGGACCTGTATAGTTGGATCCAGCCGCGAGTCCCCAATTGGCGTCCCCGCAACCATCGTCAGCGGAACAACTCCCGCCCAAGTCGGAAACGAATAGTCCGTTTCGTCATCCACAACGGGTCCGCTCCGCACCTTAGCCGAGAACTCTTCAATTGGCAGCCGCAGCACGGATGTTGCCTTGAGCTCCCTCTCATTCGGTTGTCGCGAATCCGCCCAGCGCCCGGGAATGATGTGTTCGGAAAGCAGACGTAGGGCTTCAATCTTCTCCTCCGGATTCTCCACCAGCGCAGCTTTGCCCAGGACAACCACAGACCTGTAATTCATCGAGTGATTGAAAATAGAACGCGCGAGCACAAGTCCGTCGAGCAAAGTGACTGTTACACAAACCGGCACGCTCTCTTTCAACTGCCGCAACATACGGCTGGCGGCCGAGCCGTGAATATAAAGGCTGTCGTCTTTGCGTCCATACGACGTCGGGATCACAAAAGGCTGGCCGTCCACCACGAAGCCGACGTGGCACAAGAAACCTTCGTCGAGGATGCGATACGCGGCTTCACGATGATAGACAGCACGATCCGCTTCACGGACCAGACGGGTCCGCGATGTAGGAACATGGAGCTGGGACATGGAAGAACGAACTCCGGGCAAGCGCCAAGGATGGGTGAACAGAAAGTGTAACACCGAGCTTCGAGTTCCAGCTTTGAGCCTCGCCCACATCCGCGAGGCCCATTTGATCAAGAAGACTTACCAGTACAGCTTCACCGCAAACTGAAACTGCCGAGGGTCGTAAGCGGCAGTTGCCTGTCCCGCATTAGTAAAGAGCGGGCTGACAGCGGCCACGTTGTAACGGTTGGCAATGTTAAACATGTCGGCAATTAATTCCGTATTAAGGCGCTCGCCGAAGTAAATTCGTTTGGCGATGCGCAAGTCATCGAAGACAGTCCAGGGCTGGACTCCGGCATTGCGGCCGAGATTGCCATCCAGCGAAAGCAGTGTCCCATTAAAATCAGCACCGCAAGGCTCTTGAAAAACTCCAGTCGGCGAATACTTCGAAGAAACTGCCGGATAGCCAAGCGCCGTACAGGCTGGACTGACAAAGGTGTTCGGCCTCCCCGTAAGTGAAGATAATTGCAGATTGTCATCGTTGCCGGTAATGATGTTGAACGGTCTTCCGGAGTCGAACTCAACCAGCGGAGCTACTGTCCAATTACTGAAAAACTTGCTGGTAAAGCCACTGCCGCCCAGCTTACCCGACTGATAGACACCGCTGAATACAAAGCGGTGGCGTTGATCGAAAAGAGAACTCGCACGATCTAGAGCAGGATAGTAACTGTCCTGCGGCGTCAGCGTGGCCTGCAAGTCTGTCGAGTCGTCAATTGTGTGCGACCAGGTGTAGGAGGCGAGCAGTTCATAGTGCCGGTTGAAGCGTTTGCGGAGATTGGCCGTCAACCCGTGGTAAACAGAGCTGCCATTCGAGTAGTTGGCGTCCATGTCACCGAACGGAATGCAGTTCGCTAGCGTCGTAGGATCGCAGTTGGCATTGAAACCCTGACTGACCAACCCCTGCAAGATGGTCTGTGCTAGGCCCACGCATGCAGCTCCTCCACTGGCAAGGTAGGCGCCGGCAATCGATGGGTTCAAACCAGAGGGCCGGAAGAAATTCATGAGAGAGGAATCGACGTACGGTTTTCCCGTAGGACTGACACCGCATCCGCTCACAGTGAACGGACTAGCCGGGGTTTGGCCGGCGGCGAGTGCCGTTTCAAAATTCGAGATCATCAAATCGCCCCGAATCGTGTTTGCATTGATCGGACGATTCAGGTGGCGCCCGCCATTGAAGTTGTAGGCTAGGTTGAAGGCGTAACCGCCTCCAAGATCCTTCTCGATGCTGAAGTTAGCCTGCTGCGAGTACGCGTAAACGAAGTTCTTGGCCTGCGGATAACCGAAAGGTTGAAAGGCAAGCGGCAGGAACGTTGATGGATTTAAATAGTTCTGGTTCAGGAAAATGGAATTCGGCTGAAACGAATTGAACTGTTGCTGATTCGGCAGGTAGCCAAGGTTGGCGTTCGCCGCTGGAGACAACGACGGCGCGCATTGCGGTTGACCCTGAATTCCCTGGAAAATAGGGAACGCATTCAAATTCGCCGGATTTCCCGCGCCTGTGCAAAATCCCGTGCCGGCGAATACGAGTTGTCCACTGGTCGATCCATCCGACGCATCGCCCAGGAAATATAGTCCCAACAAAGGATGGTCATAAAACATTCCATACGATGCTCGAACCACTGTCTTGCCATCACCCTTCGGGTCCCAAGCCATACCGATGCGAGGTGCGATGTTATTGGAATCAGTCTGAATTCCTTTTTGCAATCCGAGATAGTTGTAGCCGGCTAAAGCAAGCGCTGTCGGAGATTTGAACTGTGGCGGGAACTCAATGTCGTAACGCACGCCGTAGTTCAAAGTGAAGTTGGGACGAACCCGCCAAGAATCCTGCCAGAACACGCCCAAAGGCTTGTTGGGAAAAGAATCTCGCGGGTTTCCGATTCCCTGAATGAAGTCAGAAGGCAAGCCCGCGCCATAAGCTTGTACAGGATTCAGCATGGGGAACGGCGAAGGGAAGGCCGCGATAGAGCCCACATCATAGACACCGCCGTAGTTCACGGTAAAAGTGGCGGAGGTGGGGATGTAATTGAAATCCACTCCGAACTTGGTATCGTGACGGCCAATCGTCCACGAAAAATTGTCAGTGAATTGGTAGCGTTGCTCCACGCGTTGGATGTAGGAATAAGGTTCTCGGCCAAAATAAGCAAAACCGGGAATGTTCACCGCCGGGTCCGATCCGCCCGGGATCGCCGTGTTGTAAAAATAGGAGAGACCGCGCCGCGCGTATTGGAAGCGGAACTCATTTACTTTGTTATTTCCAATCGTCCAGGTTTCCTGGGCTACGCCAGCAACATCGCGGTAAGTCTGCTCTGAGGTTCGCGAATACGCGTTCTGTCCGAACGGCTGATCCTGACCGCTGACTTCAATCCCTGTCACTGTGCTGGGGCTTACGTTCGCGCGCAGCATAAGGCGATGATTCGTGCTGATGTTGTGATCGATGCGCAAGGAGTAGAGACTCGTTCCCTCAAACACCGGGAAATTTCCAGACTGCGATCCCAGAGTCTGGTAGGAAGCAGGAACAAAACAGGGGGGCGCACTGCAACTCGTGGCAAAACCGCTGATGCCCGGGAATCCCGTAAGTCCGGTCGGCCATACTCCATTCAGTGCCATCCCTGACGATGCTCCGAGAAGGAATTCGTATTGCGGCACGCTTGGAGCGATGGCTCCGAAGGCCACAGGATTGGTTGCGGCGAGTTGGGCCAGCCCCGGCCCCAGGAACGCCGCCTGGGCGCCGGTCACCTGGATGTTCCCGAAAGGAACCGGAATCAACCCTCCCGCGGTCGTCGACGTATCGAAATTTTGCAGTTGGTAATACGAGAGGTTGTTTGCCGCACCGATATCGGAGAACCCGGTCTCGTGCCGCCGCGTCCCTTCATAAGAAAAATAAAAATATGTCTTGTCTTTCTTGATCGGGCCGCCGAAAGCGATTCCGGGTTGCACCCGCGTGTAAGCAGGATTCGGAACTGTGCTGAACGGGTTCACCGCCTGAAAACTCCTGTTACGTACAAAGGCGTAGACATCGCCATGAAACTCATTCGACCCCGAACGTGTGATGATATTCACCACTCCACCCGAGGCGCGCCCGTATTCAGGAGCATAGTTATTGGTGATGATCTGAAACTCCTGGACATCTTCCTGAGAAACAGTGGAGCGGACTCCGTTCGTGGCGTTATCGGTGGCGTCGGCCCCGTCCACATTTACCAGGTTGGCGCGCGCACGCTGCCCGTTCATGTTCAATCCGGACGTGGGCGCAGCACCCGTATTCGGGGCGTTGTCCCGCTCCACCTGTGAATCCGTCAACGTAAAGTCGATGTAGTTTCGGCCATTGATCGGAAGATTATCGATTCGGCGTTGCCCGATCGTGTCCGTAGCCGACGTGCGTGAAGTTTCTATCAGCTCCGCTTGAGAAGTCACTTCGACCACTTCCTTGCCGGTTGCGACCGCCAGCGAAATGGGAAGCTCCACGACTCCGCCGACCGTGATGCTCACTTCGTTAGCCTGAGCCTTGGCAAACCCTGGCGCTTCTACGATGGCAGTGTAAACACCAGGCGGTAACTGCCGAACAACATAGTTACCCAGTCCATTGCCAGTCGCAGTTCGCGCCAAACCTTTGGCAACATCGCTCACCGTGACTGTCGCATTGCTCACCCCGTTGCCTTTCGCGTCCTTCACGGCTATCTGTAGATCTCCGGTGGCCGCGCCACCTTGACCAAAGGAAACTGAACAAACCAACGCAACAAACATTGAGACGAAGAAGAATTTCAGGCTGCGGAACGTGATCATGCGGATCATAGAGTCTCCTTGCTTCCGGCGCTTTGATTGTGCCGGCCCAACAACTCCAATCTCAGCTGTGCTTGAACGCGACAAGATTTCTGTGAAGGGACAGGTTCCGCTGGTTTTTACACCAGAAGGGGTAGCGAAAACAAGGCATGAATATCGGAAGGTAGTGCGCAAGTAACCTCGCCAGTTTCGCGAGGTCCGCTACAGGGGCGTGAACCTCAAAGTTTTGTGACTTAGGGACACTCTGAATAAGCGCTCATGCTAAGTCGGTGAACGATAGTGTTCAGGAAACTGCGCTGTTGGTTCGGGTATGAGTCAGTAGCGGGCGGTTGCAACCGCGCGTACGGGCGAAACCGGACGAGCTTACCCCACGGCGAGCAGTTTTCTGCGGCTCACGAACAGGTTCACCAGCGCACAGGTAACGAACAGCCGGTGCGCGTTCTTCTTCAGCCCGCGATAGCGTACTTTCACGAATCCGAACTTCAGCTTCATCACCTGAAACACGTGCTCCACCCTCGCCCGCACTTTCGACTTCGTCCGGTTTTTCGCCCACGCCACTTCATCCACGATCCGGCCCTTGTAGCGACAGCGCCGCTGGGTGAAATCCCGTGCCCCGGGCGCACACTCACGCATCACCCGGGTTTGGCCCTGATACGCTCCGTCGCCCCACACCCGCGTTTCTTCGCCATGCAGCAGGTCCGGCAACATCGCCACATCGGAAACATTGGCTGCCGTCGCCACCGCCGTGTGGATGATCTTGGTCTTGCTGTCCACTCCCACGTGCGCCTTCATCCCGAAGTACCAGTTCTTGCCCTTCCTGGTCTGGTGCATCTCTGGATCCCGGCTCTGCTCGCGGTTTTTAGTCGAGGAAGGGGCGTGAATCAGGGTGGCATCTACAATCGTGCCCGTCGTGATCCGTACTCCCTTCGCTTGCAAGTACAGGTTCACTGTTCCCAGAATCTCTTCTCCCAGATTGTGCTCTTCCAGCAGGTGCCGGAACTTGCACACCGTGGTCTCATCCGGCACCGGTTCCGCTCCCAGGTCAATTCCCACGAACTGCCGCAGCGTCGCCGAGTCATACAGCGCCTCTTCCACCGCCGGATCTGCCAGGTTGAACCACTGCTGCAGAAAATATATCCGCAGCATCTGCTCCAGTTCTTTCGGTCGTCGCCCGTTGCCCGGCTTGGGATAGTGCGGCTCGATCAGTGCCCACAATTTCGCCCAGGGCACCACCTGCTCCATCTCTTCCAAAAACATCGCCCGCCGCGTCTTCTTCGTGTACCGCTCGAATCCTGTCATCATCGCCAGTGTCCTCTGTTTGCTGAGAGAGTTCATACTGGCTCGACTCTATCTCCACTCGCTGTGGAAAGGCAGCACTTAATCAGAGTCTCCTTAGATCACAAATGTTCGGTCAGATTCGCGCTGAGAGGCGAACGGCAGCTCGCGGATTCTGCAGCCGGCCGAGCAACATGGCCGACCCGCTTACTTGCTCATACCGCTCGATCACGCGCACGGCGGCAAAGTTGGAGCTTGGCAATGCCAACGCCACATAAATCCGAGCCAGGACCAAGGTGGTATTTCGGCGGAGCAGGAGCGAGTGTTCCACCAATTGCTCTGCAGCTTCGGCCACTCTTGGATCGCCGCTGGCCAGTGCTGCTTCGCCCAAGCCCACTAAAACACCGGCATTGTTTCCCGCGACCCGGACATAGGCCGCCATGGCCCGTAATCGCGCACGGCGCACTTGACGAAACTGCCGTGGAGGCAACCGGCGCCTTAGATATTCATCCTCCGCGGGGTTGATCAGATTGCGGAATGCCTTTACATCGAGCGAACGAATCGCTGCCGCTGAATTTAGGCTTCGCTTGGCCAGCAGGCTTCGGGACACAGCCAGACGCACAATCACGCCCAGCGCAACGACAGCAGCGATAACGAGAATCATGGCCAGATTCATGGTTGCAGTAAACGCTCCAGTTCCCGGTTCCAGATGTCGAGATTATGCTCAGGCAAAAGAACCGCAGACGTAATAGCATTTTTCTGGGGGACAAGGAGGTAGTAGCACCAAATTAGAACGCAGACGTGGTACGTGGCCATGTTAAGGAAATCCAGAAGATAGCTCCTCTGGCCGAAGAGCCAATCGGTCATGAGCGCCCAATGAGCGAGGAAGACGGCAGCAGAAATGCCGAAACCGAATATGATCCCAAAAACAGACCGTTCCCATGTCAAGTGAAAGTGAGCGGCAAACAGGAACAGAAAAAGAATCAGCCCACACTGCACGACGCTCACACTTCGGCCCAGCACGCGGGTTGAAGAGATCAGCCAGAACGTCGAGGGATTCGAAAAAGCGGCAATGATCGTGGCGGTAAATACCAGAACGATACCAACACCGCTAATCAGAACTTTCGCCATTCTACCCAACGACGGGTAGCGACGCAGGAGGTGAGTAAGAACCTCGCCAATAACAATAAATTTTATGAACGCTTCAACTACCAGAAAAGCAAACGAACTCCGCCAATAAGCCGCAGCCGAAGCCGATGGGCTAATGTCAATTACATAGGTGAATACTCCCCCGGCGGCTTCAATAATGACGTAGCAGAAGAAGGCGGGGAACTCCCTGTGTAATCCTCGCCTCCACATCTCGAGAGCAAGAAGAGCGAGAAGTACGCAGGGTGCGACCCACAAGTAGTGCCACAAAAATGAATGGGGCTGCAACATGACCGTAAAAAGCCACTGTAGCGCGACGAGGACCCCAGGGCAATACAGTTGTGCGGGCTGTTCGTTTTTTGTAACGCCCAATCCAGGACTACGGCTTACAGGCCTCTGATCCGGAACATTTACCGCCGTTGCCGGTGCCGCCGTCAGCGCGGACCAGGGTTGGAACTACAAGTGTATTGAGGAAGAGAACTGCTGCTGCGACGATAAGTAGTGTTCGTTTCACGATGGGGTTTCTCCTTGTATTCGAAAATCGAGCGTGATACTTTCATGGCTTGCACTTCGCTGAAAAGAGCACTGTGGACCACGAGTAGTTCGGAATTCGTAACACGCGCACTAAAGTGGAATGACCCTCAAGTCGGCTTTGCAGGATCTGCGAGAGACTACGCTGGCGGCCGTCGCCGGACTGCTTGCCCGATTGTCCTATTTAGGTTCTTTGCGCCGCCAGGAGGGTGGTTACCGGCATTGGGGTTTGTCGCTGATTTATGGGGACGAGTCATCTGAGCGCGCTCTTAAAGCGGCTCACACAGAAGTGTTATCAAAAGTGTTGCGAACACCAATCTCGGAGTTAGAAGAAGACTTACGCGAATCGAGCCAGACGGGCTCCAAAACCTCAACCGGATACATTGAAGGCATGCAGCAGCAGTTCACTCAACTGCTTCCTTCACCGCAAGACAAAGTCTCCGCGAGCCATCTCAATTCAGTGCTGGTTGCGCTTTCGGCGTTGGAGAAGCACCGTAAGCCTGCCACTCCGTCAGCTTCATAGCGACCCCTACAACCTGTCCAATGATCTCAGCTTCCTGAGGATGGCGCAGGACTCGCACTTGCACCGGCGAGAGCGGATGGGGTTGCAGGATCAGATCATCTTTTCGCATGCTGCACCAGCAGCAGGTGTGCCCGTCGCGAGTCTCCACAAAATAGATTGGGCGTTCGTATTCGGACCGCCAGGTTCCCTCCATCACCTTATTCTTCTCTTCATCGATCTGGATGAAGCTGCCCGGCGGAAGAATGGGATACATGGTGAAATCCTGATTGCCGATGTAGCCGTAGGTGAAATCGCTGTGCGCGAATTGTGCCAGATAGGACAGCGGCACCAGTCCCCACTGTTCAACCATGCGCCCCAAATTGGAGGTGCGATGCTCGTCAAAGGCAGGATCCATGCGGATGGGCACTTGCACCGACGATAGCGCCGAGAGCGCCTCGGAGACGTGCGATCGCGGGGGAGCAATCATGCTCAGATCCGCCGCCATGTTGCCCAAATCTACGCCGTACCACGCCAGCAGTTCCCGCAAATCGCGGCGGTAGATTACAGCTAGCGTGTAGAGACGGAAAATACTCGGTAATACAGCCTTGGTTTCAATGTCGGACAAACGGCTGGGCGGAATCGAGAACTCTTCATTGCGATATTTTTCGGCCATGCGCGCACTGGACATCTCGATGTCGCGCATAGTCAAGCCGAGCTTCTCGCGAAGGGTGCGAAGGCTCTTACCGGCCGGGAGCATAGGATGCCTCCATAGAAGTCTGGGAGTTACTAAAGTGTTCGCAATCATAGCAGGGAGCTGACTCCAGTGTCATGATTTTACGAATAAAATTGAACGTTTTTAATTTTGTTACGATTTCCGAACAAGCTCGTACCCGCGTCCTGCCTAGCGAATTCGCCACTTGACACTCGGAGAACGGCGTTCCCTCTGTGGCCGGTTCAGGTTCGGATGGCGGGACTTTGTTCGTTTTTCGTAACAACGATTATTGAAAATTGCAAATTCGGCATTTTGGGCTGCCAGGCCAATTACTGCGACGCTTCGCGCTTAAGTTTCCTTAGTCTTTCGGCCGTGACATTTGTCACGCCGATTCCGTGATGAACGCCACTGGCGCCTGCTCCGCAACTCCACGATGATCCGACTACCGGGACAGAACACAGAACGCAGTCTCGGCAAGTATTATGCCGGCGGAGACAGCCAAAATGATCGTAACTCTCGAAAAAAAACAAAATGGGCGGCGTACGAACCCGGACGCCGTTGTCGCCAGTCTCGAAGGTGTCAGCAGGAATTACGGGGAAGTTCACGCCCTGCGCAATGTGAACTTCAGCGTACGCGCGGGCGAGGTCGTCGCACTCTTGGGTCCGAACGGAGCTGGCAAGACGACGGCCGTGAAGCTCTTGCTGGGTCTCATTCCGCCTGACTCTGGCCACGTCCGCGTCTTCGGCGGAAATCCGACGAACCCCGAAAATCGCATGCGCGCCGGCGCCATGCTGCAAGTAGGCAAAGTTCCGGAGACTCTGCGGGTGCGCGAGCATATCGATTTATTTTCCAGTTATTACCCGCAGCCGCTTCCGCTACAAGAGGTGCTGGAGGCGGCAGGTCTGCAGAAATTGAGTGATCGCAAGTTCGGCGACCTTTCCGGCGGCCAGCGGCAGAGAACTCTGTTCGCCTTGGCCATCTGCGGCAATCCCGACCTTTTGTTTTTGGACGAGCCCACCGTCGGCCTTGATGTGGAAGCCCGCCGCGCCCTCTGGGAAGAAATCCGCCGGCTGGTGGCGCGCGGAAAAACGGTTTTGCTCACTACTCACTATCTCGAAGAAGCCGACGCTCTTGCCGATCGCATTGCCGTGATTCATCAGGGAGAGATCATCGCAGAAGGCACGCCCGCTGAAATCAAGTCGCAAACCACTGGCAAGCGCATCCGTTGCGTCACTTCCTTGAGCATAGGTACTTTGCTTCAGATTCCTGGAGTGACCGATGTCAAGCTCGATTGGGAAGCTGTCGAGATTCACACTAGCGCGGCCGAGTCGGTGGTTCGCACCTTACTGGCCCTCGACCCGTCGCTCTCTGGGTTGGAAATCAGCACCGCAGGATTGGAAGAAGCCTTCTTGTCCTTGACTCGGGACAGTGGTGAAAACGGAAATAGCTAAAACTGATTGGCTATTTTTCTTTGCAGGCACGCGGATAAAACGAGGAGATGATCATGAGTACCAGCGCAGCAACACTCAGCAGCACTCAAATCGATCGCTCGCCAAGCCACACGGCAACCATCTACTGGAAAGAAGCAAAGTATGAGTTCCTCAAAAATTTGCGCTTGCGCGTCTACACGATTTCGGTAATCACTTTCCCGCTGATGTTCTACGTGCTCTTCGGTTTGGTTTTGAATGCGAAAGAAATGATCGGCGGTACCGGCGTTTCCACCTACTTGATCGCGACCTACGGCACCTTCGGAGTGATGGGAGCCTCGCTATTTGGCACCGCTTCCGGCCTCGCCTCCGATCGCGGCCTGGGATGGCTCCAGGTGAAGCGCGCCAGTCCCATGCCACCGTTCGCCTACTTCGCCGCAAAGATTATTCTCAGCATGATCTTCAGTGCAATCGTTGTGGCTCTTCTACTGATGTTGGGGATCCTCTTCGGCGGAGTACATTTGCCGGTCGCTGAAACAGCAAAGCTGCTCGCAACCTTGGTGGCTGGATCACTTCCCTTCTCCGCCATGGGATTGGCCATCGGCTACTTCGCCGGGCCAAACTCCGCACCCGCGGCCATCAACCTTATCTATTTGCCGCTCTCGTTCTGCAGCGGCTTGTGGGTGCCTTATATGTTTCTGCCTAAACTGGTGCGTCAGATTGCCTTGGCGCTTCCGCCGTATCACTTGTCGCAACTCGCGTTAGGAGTTGTCGGCGCGGGACGGCACGAACCAGCATCCACGCACTGGGAGGTTCTACTAGCCTTCACGTTGATCTGCCTCGGAGTCGCGCGCATCGGCTTTCAGCGCGATCAGGGAAAACTCTACGGGTAGCAAGGGAATTGGAGAATCAAATATTAAGGACGCATATGACCACCGACGCGAAAAGAAAATACAGATCAGCGATTGTCCTGATGATTCTGGGTATATTAGCCCTGTATGGCGGCGCGCCTTGGCTTCTGCTGCTGATTCCCGCTGCCCTGCTGATCTGTTATGCGACCACCGGAGAACAATTCAAGAAAGCCGGAACTGACGTAGGATGGTCGAGGAAGTAATGACTCAATGAGACTTCTTCCCAAAGACAGCGAGTACACCTGGGCAATATACTCCGTCTTGTACTTTGGCTTCTTTCTCATCGATCCCATCGTAAGCCACGCCGGTCTCCGGGTATGGTGCTTCACTTTACTGGCAACCGCCATCTTTCTAGTTCTGTATTTCTCATTGTTCTGGATTAGCTGCCGCCAGGGTCTACTCCATCTTGCAGCTATGGTTCTGATGGGCGTGGCCTTTGCCAAGTACAACGGAGGTGCGACCACGTTTTTCATCTTCGCCGCGGCTTGCGGACCTTTTGTGGTCGAAGATGAGGGCGATGGCATCAAGGTACTGCTGGCGGTGGAGGCCGCAGCCCTCATTACCTGGTGGGCGCTCCACCTCAATGCCTGGTTTCTGGTTTTCGGATGCGGACTTTCTTTCATCGTCGGCGCCAGCAACATCCACTTTGCCCAACGCAATCGCGCAAACAAAAAATTGATCAAGGCTCAGGAAGAAATCGAGCACCTCGCTACCGTCGCCGAGCGCGAACGCATCGCTCGCGATCTGCATGATGTTCTAGGGCACACGCTCTCCGTAATCATTCTCAAATCTGAATTGGCCGGAAAACTCATAGAGCGCGATCCGGAGCGTGCCGGCCACGAAATCCGCGAGGTAGAACAGATTTCCCGGCAAGCGCTCTCTGAAGTGCGCGATGCCATCCGCGGCTATCGCTCGCAGGGCTTGCCGGCGGAACTCGCTCGAGCCAAAGCTACTCTGGAAACCGCTGGTGTCGCTGTTCAATGCGAAGCAGCACGCATCGAGATGCCTGCTCTACACGAAACTGTGCTCTCAATGGCGGTTCGGGAAGCGGTCACAAATGTCGTGCGCCACGCGCGCGCCCGCACTTGCGTCTTACGCCTGGCGCAACAAAACGGATCCTGCCGTCTGGAAATTGAGGATGACGGCCGCGGCGGCCTCCACGCGGAAGGCAACGGACTTCGCGGGATGCGCGAGCGAGTCGAGATGTTGGGCGGCAACCTTCAACGCGATACTGGGTCCGGCACAAAAATCATGATCGATCTACCGTTACGCGAAGCTGCGGCACAGAAAATCGAGGTTCGTACCAATTGAATCCCGTCGCAAAGGAGAATCGCAAAACCATTCGGGTCGTTCTCGCGGAAGATCAGGGCATGGTTCTGGGCGCTCTGGCCGCACTGCTCGAAATCGAAGGCGACATCTCCGTCGTGGCCCAGGCGCGGAACGGCAAGGAAGCTATCGATGCCGTGCTCGCGCACAAGCCCGACGTCCTTATTACCGATATCGAGATGCCACTCATGACAGGACTCGACACCGCAGCAGAACTGAAACGCCGCCGCTTAAACACCCGCGTCATCATCCTCACCACGTTCGCGCGCGCCGGATATTTACGTCGTGCCATGGAAGCTGGGGCGCTCGGATACATGCTGAAAGATATGCGCGCTGAGGAACTTGCCGAAGCCGTGCGCCGCGTGCAGCAGGGCTTGCGCGTGATTCATCCCGATCTCGCAACTGAAGCCTGGTCGGAAATGGATCCCCTCACTGAGCGCGAACGCCAGGTCTTGCGTCTGGCCGGCGAAGGTATGCAAAGCGGAGACATCGCCGCCGAACTTCGCCTCTCCGAAGGCACGGTGAGGAATTATCTTTCTGAAGCGATCAGCAAAATGGGCGCCAGCAATCGAGTCGAAGCGTCGAGAATCGCCAGAACAAAAGGCTGGCTCTGAAATTATCTGGTCTCTTTCCTTCAGATGTTTGGGCAGCCACTGACCGGATTCCAATACCATAGTTTCATGTCCGACGCCTACATCCTCGGCATCGAAAGCTCGTGCGACGAAACCGCCGCCGCCGTTGTACGTTCGGGAGAGCAGCTTATCTCGAACGTAGTCGCCTCGCAGTTCGCGACCCATCAGCCTTTTGGCGGAGTAGTGCCTGAATTAGCATCACGCGAACATTTGAAGGCGATCGTTCCCGTCGTCCGCCAAGCGCTGGCTGAGGCAAATCAAACTTACGATTCCGTCGACGCAATTGCTGTGACTCAGGGTCCTGGCCTTGCGGGTGCGCTACTTGTCGGCATCAGCTACGCCAAAGCTCTGGCCTTCGCGCTCGACAAGCCGCTCATCGCAGTCAACCATCTCGAAGGCCACATCCATGCGGTTCTGCTGGAAGAACGCCAAAAGGGTAACCACGAACTGCAGTTTCCTGTGCTGGCTTTGGTGGTCTCGGGTGGACATACACACCTCTATCTCGCGCGACAAAAGAACGAAGGCTGGACCTACGAAAATATCGGCCACACGCGCGATGACGCTGCGGGCGAGGCTTTCGATAAAGTTGCAAAACTGCTTGGTCTGGGTTATCCCGGTGGACCAATCATTGACCGGCTCGCTCCGTACGGCGATCCGAGCGCGGTGAAGTTTCTTCCCGCGCAAATCAAACATCCAGATCGTCGGCAGCGGCACGGGGAGGAAGGGCTCGATTCTGGTCGCCCGCGCTTCGATTTTTCTTACAGCGGCATCAAGACGGCGGTGCTGCGCTACGTCGAGATCCACAACATGAAGGATTCCATCGAAGATCGTCGCCAGGCTCTGGCCAACGTCGCAAAGCCAAAGCTTGAAGATCATTTGGCGGCCTGCGATCAGCAGACACTCGACTTAGTCGCTTCATTTCAGCGTTCCGTGGTTGATGATCTGGTGGGCAAAACTCTGGCAGCGGCCGTGGCGTACGATGTGGACACATTATTCGTGACCGGCGGAGTAGCCGCCAACAGCGAGCTGCGAAAAACCTTCGAACAGCGCGGCGCTCAGGAAGGTGTGCCAGTCTTCTTTCCTTCGCGTGCGCTTTCCACCGACAACGCGGCGATGATCGCCGCCGCCGCTTATCCCAAGTTTTTAGCTAAGGATTTTGCCGCAATGGATTTTTCAGCTGAGGCGAGCCTCGTCCTGCGCTAGTCCCGGTTTGCGCTAATCTGGCTCACGAGAAACTCAGCAACAGACGACTCCAGAAACTGCTACTTGCTAGCGCCGTGGCTATTTCCCATCACCGCATCCAGCGCTTTCTCGAGCTGGCTTTGAATATCAATATCTTTGTAGATGGAAAAATTGGCGCGCTTTTCGCTTTCATCGAATCCGCTGCCACGTCCCGCCACAATGATGATAGGAATGTTAGCCGTCTTCGGATTCTTCTTCAGCGCGGTAATCAGCTCGCCGCCCGACATCTTCGGCATATGCATATCCGTAACGATCAGATCGGGCTGCACGCGTTCGAGGATCTGCAACGCCTCCACGCCATTGGTGGCGGACTCCACCGCAAAGCCGCGCTCTTCCAAAGAGCGGCACACGGTGTAGCGGATCAGCATGGAGTCGTCGATCACCAGCGCTACCGCAGGCATGAGTTTGCAACGTGCGCAATGCACGCCCCCGGGCCGCAGACTAACAGTCTGGTGGCTCCGGAAACAAGGAAGAAGCGGGCTTATCCGGTTACTATGGTGAGCAGCTTATGAAGTTTACGATTCCTGAACGTCCCGGTCGACACTCTCTTCAATGCTCATGTCTTTCAGTTCGCTCGATTCGAAGACCTCCCGACATTCCAGACATTCCACGAATTCAGCATCCTCATCGCGGCTCACAATTTGCACTCGCGGATGTTTGCAAGGTTTATTTGCGTCTGTCGGCTGGGAGAACGGCTTTGAGGTCATAAATCAGGAAACGTCGCCCTCGTCGAAGCAAGAGGAGGGATCGATCGGGAATTTCGGGTATTTTAGCCTTGCTACGACTATTGTCAAGCCCCCAATTTATTTCGCACTTCCCCAGTCAAGAAATCGGGCGTCTCCTGAATTGCGCCCCTAAACCGTTCCCTTGCCTAAACCACTAAAACACGGTTGCTTACCATCCAAACGCTAATTCTTGCCGCTGCCTGCCAGGCCTTGCGCCAGTTACGCTTTTGGACGTAGAATGAATTACGACAATAAAGGTCGTATTTATTTCCGACTGAATCAGTCGGGAATCCGTTGAGTGCACTCGGATGCTAAAGCTAACCAAAAAGGCGGACTACGCGCTGATGGCCATGAAGCATTTGGCCGACCATGCGCAGGAAGGTACGGGCAGCTCCAGCGCAAAGGATGTTGCCGATTCCTTTGGCATTCCGCCGGAGGCATTGGCCAAGATTCTGCAACGACTCGCGAAGGCGGGTTTGCTGCAATCGCAGCACGGTACCTATGGTGGCTACAGGCTGGCCCGGGCGGCGCACACGATTTCCGCGTTCGAGGTAATCCAGGCGATCGACGGTCCGCTCTTTATCACCTCCTGCGTTACGGTTCGCGGCGAGTGTGGCCAGAGCGACCGTTGCAATATCAGGGAGCCTCTGCGCAAGGTGAATGAGAGCATTGAAGCAGTGTTGAAGCGCATCAAGATTTCACATATGAGAGAAGAGCCGGAAGTGGTGGAAGGCGCCGCCGGCAAACTTGCAGAGCTAGTGACCATCGTCTAGTTCGGCAGGCAAATAAAGTAAGGATCGAGCAACTAACCAGGTAGGAGAAGCAATTTATGAGCACGGATGTAAAGATCCCCCAGGAACTCCCAGTCACTAAGCACCCAGCTCCCCAGGGAGTCAAACTGCCCATTTATATGGACAACCACGCCACCACGCCCATGGACCCGCGCGTATTGGAAGAGATGCTCCCTTACTTCATGGAAAAGTTCGGCAATGCCGCCAGCCGTAATCACTCTTTCGGCTGGGCCGGAGAAGAGGGCGTGGAGACGGCGCGCGAGCGCATTGCGAAGCTGATCGGCGCCACCACCAAAGAAATTATTTTCACCTCGGGCGCCACCGAGAGCGACAACCTCGCCATAAAAGGCGTAGCCGAAATGTACCGCGAAAAGGGCAACCACATCATCACCGCGGTCACCGAGCACAAAGCGGTTCTCGATACCTGCAAGCGCCTGGAAAAATATGGTTATCGCGTTACTTACCTTCCAGTTCAGAAAAATGGGCTGATTGATCTCGAAGACCTCAAGCGCGCCATGGATGACAAAACCATTCTGGTGAGCATCATGTTCGCCAACAATGAAATCGGCGTGGTGCAACCCATCGCGGAAATCGGCAAGTTGTGCCGCGAACGCAGCGTGATCTTCCACACCGATGCCACGCAGGCGATTGGCAAGATTCCAGTGGACGTGAACAAACAGAACATCGACTTGATGTCGATCTCCGCCCATAAGATGTACGGTCCAAAGGGTGTCGGCGCCTTGTACGTTCGCCGCAAGAATCCGCGGGTACAGATTTCCGCCATTATTGACGGTGGCGGCCACGAGCGCGGCATGCGGTCCGGCACGCTCAATGTGGCAGGCATCGTTGGCTTGGGCAAGGCCTGTGCCATTGCTTCTGAGGAAATGTCTCGCGAAGCGACTCATCTGGCCGCATTACGCGATCGGCTCCGCGACCGCATCATGAATCATTTGGATGAGACTTATATCAACGGCACAATGGAGCACCGCCTCCCAGGTAACCTGAACATCAGCTTCGCCTATGTCGAAGGCGAGTCCCTGCTGATGGGTATTAATGATATTGCGGTTTCCAGCGGATCGGCGTGCACCTCTGCGACGCTTGAGCCATCTTATGTATTGAAGGCTCTCGGCACCGGCGACGACCTGGCTCACAGTTCGATTCGATTCGGCATCGGCCGCTTCAATACCGAGGCCGAAGTCGATTATGTGGCTGACCGCGTCATCGAAACTGTCGAGCGTCTGCGCGAACTTTCTCCGCTCTATGAAATGGCGAAGGAAGGCATCAATTTGAAGGATGTGAAGTGGGCGGGAGAGTAAGTTCATCACTGCCGAAACAGTTTGGGGAAGGGCACGACTTCAGTCGTGCCGAATGGGATTTGAAAACAGCGGGGCTTTAGCCCTTGAAGTAAATCCGGAGTTCAGGAGAAGCAAATGTCATATAGCGATAAAGTAATCGATCACTACAACAATCCTCGCAACGTCGGCTCTATGGATAAGAGCAGCGCCGACGTGGGCACCGGTCTTGTGGGCGCGCCCGAGTGCGGCGACGTCATGAAATTACAAATCAAGGTCAACCGCGAGACCAATGTGATCGAGGAAGCCAAGTTCAAGACTTTCGGTTGCGGCTCCGCGATCGCCTCGTCCTCCTTGGCCACCGAGTGGGTCAAGGGCAAGACGGTGGATGAAGCACTCTCCATCAAGAACATGGACATCGTGAAGGAACTTTCGCTGCCTCCAGTGAAGATCCACTGTTCCGTGTTGGCCGAAGATGCCATCCGCGCTGCGATCGGCGACTGGAAGAAAAAACAGGAAAGCGCCAAACCGGTGGCGTCAACGGTAGCGCAATAGGCTTTTCGCGCCGGACACGCATGACGCATGACGTCGGAGGGTGCTCGGGAAGGGCACGACTTCAGTCGTGCCGTAGTTGTCGCGTGTTTTTGGCGGCTTTAGCCGCTGAGGGATTGCGTCAGGAATTGAAATGTCAACGGCCACAGAACAAACCGCGCAACCATCCCAAACCGTTCCCGGCAAGGGCATTCAGGTGACTGATAAAGCCTTGTCCAAGGTGCGGAGCGCGATGGCCAAAGAGGGCATTTCGCCCGAGCAGGGTGGATTGCGCCTGGGCGTGCAGGGGGGCGGCTGCTCTGGTCTAAGCTATAACGTTCGCTTCGATACCCAGCCGCGCGAACGGGATCGCATCTTCCAGTTCAGCGACGTGCGCGTGTTCGTAGATCCGAAGTCGTTTATCTACCTGAACGGCATGATCCTCGACTACCAAGAGACGCTTATTCAGCAGGGCTTCGTCTTCGTGAATCCCCAAGCCACGAAGTCATGCGGCTGTGGGACTTCATTCTCCGCGTGATTTCGTGTGGCGCGATCGTCCTCGCCCAGCAATTAGCGCCCTGGGCTTGCACCGGTTCAAGCGAAGAGGTTGCAGTTGTGTTTCAGGAATGTAGGCAGAAATGACGAATTCGTCCTTAACCACGATCAAAGAAAAGCCCGCGCCCGAGGAGACTCAATCCTGCTGGTCCTGTGGAACCATGCGTGCGGTGCATTTCTGCCAATCCTGCGGCAAGGTCCAACCTCCGGCGCCGGTCGACTATTTCACTTTTTTTGATTTGCCCCGCAAGCTGAATCTCGATGTAGCCGCGTTGGATAAAGACTTCTACCTGCTGAGTCGAAAACTACACCCTGACTTGAATGCGCGTGCTGGGACTCAGGAGCAGGAATGGAGCCTGCAGCAGAGTTCCCTGTTGAATGACGCGCACCGCACCTTGAAAGATCCGATCAAGCGCACGCAGTATCTCTTGAAGCTGGAAGGCGTGGAACTGGAAGAGCAATCAAAATCGGCGACCGAACATGCGCGCTCCAGTGGAGAACTAAAAAAGCAAATCGTTCCTCCAGATTTATTGGAAGAAGTTTTCGAGTTGAACATGCAACTCGAGGAACTGCGCATGCAGAAAAAAATGGGCGAGGACGATCCCGCCCTGATCGAAGAAATCGGCCGGCAAAAGCTGGAACTCGAGGAGAAGCACGAAACGCTACTGCGCGAGCTGCAGGATAACTGGAAGATGTGGGACGGAATGATCCAGCGTCAACAAAACGGTCAACCCGTCTCGGACGAGGAACGCAGGCAGGAACGGGACAAGATGGTGGACTTGCTGAACCGCCGAAACTATATCCGCAATTTAGTGCGGGACGTGAATGAAGCGCTGGAGAGCAATTAGCAACTGGCAGTTAGCAATTGGCATTCGGCTAAATGCCAACTGCTAACTACTAGACCTCAAGTTCGAAAGCAGAAGGCATGGCAACGGATCGCATCGTCGGCATTGACTTGGGGACCACGAATTCTCTCGTGGCTTTCATGCAGGGGGAGAGCCCTGTCGTGATCCCGGGCGGCGACGGTCTAAATCTGGTGCCGTCGGTGGTTGCGCTAGACGAGAAGAACCAACCCGTCATCGGCAACGCCGCTCGCAAGTATCTAACCGAGACGCCGGAGCGCGCCGTCTACTCGATCAAACGCCTGATGGGACGAGGGGTCGACGACGTTCAGGAAGAGCTGAAATTTTTCCCTTTCCGCCTTGCCGAGGATTTGCACCCTGGCGAAGTTCTGCGCATCAAGCTCGGCGATAAGACATTTACTCCGCCGGAGATTTCGGCCCTGATTCTGCGTCAGCTCAAACGCAATGCCGAACGCTTCTTCGGAGCGCCCGTCACGAAAGCCGTCATCACCGTGCCCGCGTACTTCAACGATGCGCAGCGTCAAGCCACAAAAGACGCTGGCCGCATCGCCGGCCTTGAAGTTCTGCGTCTGGTCAACGAACCTACCGCGGCATCTCTGGCCTACGGTCTCGACAAAAAGCAGAACGGCATCGTTGCCGTCTACGATCTCGGCGGCGGCACCTTCGACATCTCCATCCTTAAGCTGCACGATGGAATATTCGAAGTGATCGCCACCAATGGCGACACGCATCTCGGCGGCGATGACATCGACAACCTGCTGATCACCATCGCCCTCGATGACACTCTCGGAGACCTGGGTCTTGATGTCCGCCCAAACGGCGAAGCCGTGCAGGCCATTCGCAAGGCCGTGATCGAGGCCAAAATCGCTCTCTCCTCGCAGCCTTCGGTAAAGCTCGATGTGGAATTGCCCGGTGGAAAGCGGTATCTGCGCGAGATCACACGAGAGCAGTTCGAACAACTGATTCAGCCCATCATCGACCGCACGATCGGGCCTTGCAAGCAGGCGCTGAAAGATGCTGGCCTCAAGCCCGAACAAATTGACGAAGTCGTCCTGGTCGGCGGTTCCACGCGTATTCCGAAAGTTCGCGCTCTGGTAAAAGATTTGTTCCAGCGCGAGCCGCACATTGATCTGAATCCTGACGAAGTGGTAGCTCTGGGTGCGGCAGTGCAAGCCAACATTCTCGGCGGCGGCTCCGAAGCCACGGAAAATATGCTGCTGCTCGATGTCACGCCGCTGTCGCTCGGCATTGAAGTGGCGGGCGGCGTCACCGATAAGATTATTCTGCGCAACTCAACGATTCCCGCATCGGCCACGCAGTTCTACACGACGCAAGTCGACGGCCAAGCTAACGTCGCCATCCACGTGTTGCAAGGTGAGCGCGAGTTGGCAAGAGATTGCCGCTCGCTGGCGCGTTTCGATCTCAAAGGCATACCGCCGATGGCAGCGGGAATGGCGCGCATCGAGGTCAAGTTTCTCATCGACGCCAACGGCATCCTGAATGTCGCCGCCCGCGAGCAACGCAGCGGCAAAGAAGCGGAGATTCAAGTCCAGCCCAGCTATGGCCTCACCGACGAGCAAGTCGAGGGCATGATCCTCGATTCGTTCGACAGCGCGGAAGAAGACTTCCGCCAGCGCCAAGTCATCGAAGCGCGGAACGAAGCCGCTACAATTCTGGCCGCACTCGACAAAGGAAAGAAAAGTCCGGCGTGGGGGCACTTGACCACCGACGAAAAGAAAAAAATCGCCAAAATGGAGAAGGCTCTGATCGCAGTAAAGAACGAAGACGATTATCAGGCCATCCGCAAAGCCATCGACGCGCTCAATCAAGGCACAACGCGTCTCGCCGAGTTGATGATGGACAGCGCCGTTTCCACCGCGCTGAAAGGCAAGACGATGGACGAAGCCGACATGGGTGAAGGCCCGACTGCCCCGCATCCCATGGCGAAAGCAGAGTTTGAATAGAAGCAGTAAGCAATTAGCGGGCTAAACGCTTATTGCTAGTTGCTAAATTTTTCGGAGCAATAGAATGTCAGAAGAAAAAACACAATCCGCCGGCACCATCACCGAAGAAGCCCCCGGCGAAAACACCGTTCAGGTCACATTCCTGCCCGAGGGTAAGACGGTACAGTTCGAGCATGGCAAGCTGCCCTACGAAGATCACGGCAAGGAAGAATCGATTCTCGATATCGCCCTCAACTATGGTGTCACCCTTGACCACGCCTGCGGAGGCAATTGCGCCTGCACCACCTGCCACGTGTGGGTCAAAGAAGGTGCCGAGAATCTCTCACCAATGGACGACGACGAAGCCGACCGTCTGGACATGGCCGCCGACTTGCAGTTAAACTCTCGTCTCGGCTGCCAGGTGCAGATTACGAAGCCGGGAAAAGTAGTGGTTGAGATTCCCGCCTGGAACCGCAATTACATTTCAGAAGAACACCACTGAAGGATAGCTTCTGGTTTCCTGTTTCTAGCTTCCAGTGAAGCAAGAATCCAAGACTGGAAACGGGAAACCGGAAACTGCATCAAGGAACTGCACTATGCCGAAATCTCTCACCTGGGACAACGCCGAAGATATCGGCATCCTGCTCTCCGAGCTACATCCCGAACTCGACCCGCTCACCGTTCGTTTCACGGACCTGCACCGCTACGTGACCGAATTGCCGGATTTCAAAGGCGATCCGGGAGCTTCGAACGAAGGCAAATTAGAGGCCATCCAGATGGCATGGCACGAGGAGTTTCAGGATCGCACGCAGGGTTAGTTCGAGATTACTGAAGACTCAATCTACCCCACAGTCGCTGGAACCGACTCTTCTACGCCTGCCTCGCGTAGAAACTTCGCCGCTTCTTCTGGCGGTGTGGGATTGATGTAGAAGCCAGTTCCCCACTCGAATCCCGCCGTCTTGGTCAGCTTCGGCATAAATTCCATGTGCCAGTGATAGTGGTCGTTGGTCGGATCCTGCGCCGGCGAAGTGTGAATCACCAGATTGTATGGCGGATTATCGAGTACCCGGTCAGCCTTGGTCAGCAGCGTCTTCAGCGCCTTGGCCAGATTCTCGAACATATGCGAGGACGAGTTCTCGAACGCCGATTCGTGCTGCTTGGGGAGAATCCAGGTTTCAAATGGAAAGCGCGGCGCGTAGGGCGCGATGGTCAGAAAATTTTCGTTCTCAGCCACCACGCGACTTCCATTCTCTATTTCCTGCCGGATGATGTCGCAGAAAACACAGCGCTCCTTGTAAAGGAAATACTGCTTCGCGCCTTCGAGTTCCTGCACTACGTTGATAGGAAGAATGGGCAGCGCAATGAGTTGCGAGTGCGCGTGCTCGAGCGATGCTCCCGCCGCCTCGCCGTGATTCTTAAATAGCAGTATGTACTTGAATCGCTTGTCCTTTTTCAGATCGAGGATGCGGTCGCGAAACGTCCACAGCACATCTTCAATCCGTTTCGGAGGCAGGGTGGCCAGGCTGGCATTGTGGTCGGGTGTTTCGATAATTACTTCATGGGCGCCAATGCCGTTCATCCGGTCGAACATGCCCTCAGCCTGGCGGTTTAAAGTGCCTTCAATCCCCAGAGCCGGAAATTTATTGGGGACAACCCGCACTGTCCAGCCCGGCGTATCGCGTTGCGAGGACGGTCCTCCATTCGATCCCGGACGATAAGCTTGAATCTCAGGCGGCGTCTTTCCTTCATTCCCGTAACAAAACGGGCAAAATCCGCCCTTCAACTTCACGTTCTCCCGGGCAAAATCGGTAGGACGCTTCGCCCGATCCGTGGAAATAATCACCCAGCGGCCTACAATAGGATCTTTTCTCAGCTCAGGCACTCAGAACCTCTTTAGATAGGATAGATGCAAATTTTTCATTTTAAGCCCTCAGGGAGGAATTGCGAAACACTTCAATCTGCGGCCGGGTGGTTTCTAGACGGTCATAGTATACGCTGACCACATCGAAGCGCCACTGGCAAGAAGGCGGAAGCCGGCGAAGATACTCCCGCACCACTGCCGCTACTTCGCGGCGCTTGTGGCGGTCCACTGCCGCTTCCCCGGTCTTTACATCCCGCGTGCTGCGCGTCTTGACTTCCACAAAACAAAGAACGTCTTTCTCCCAACCGATCAGATCAATCTCGCCACGGCAACGCGGCGATCGGAAGTTTCGCGCCACCATCGTGTAGCCTAACCTCCTAAGGTGGAAGTAAGCGGCTTCCTCGCCTCTGCGTCCAGTGCGCTGATGCGTTGGACCATTGTCGGGCGGAAGCATCCTCTCAGCCAGCCAGTCCAGAACATGAAGCACCGCCAGGGTGAGCCGCCCCGAACATCTCCATCCCGGAAACACCCTTTTCGAGAGCACTGAGAATCGTCTCCAGTCTTCATGCTACTCAAAGCGGTCATTGCATTGACACATACCCAAACAACAAATCAGACGTAAGGACCATTTTGGGAAGACTTCAATCGTCCAGTAAACTCGGCCCTCCTCGCGCATCGCCTGTTGCCCTAACCCGCAAACTCCCAACAGGTTTATAATTTCGAGAGCTATACCGCATTCATGACGGACCAACTTAGAAAAAAACTGCAGGAAGAAGTCGACGCGCTCGAGCACGAACTAGTTCACGAGCTTCCCAAGGAAATCAAGCGCGCCGCTGCGCTCGGCGACCTCAGCGAGAACGCCGAGTATCACATGGCGAAGCAGCGCCAGGAGTTCGTCAAGGCTCGCTTCCGCCAGCTCGGCAAGCGCCTCGCCGATCTCTCCTTGACCAACATGAACAACATCCCCAGGGACAAAGTCGGCCTAGGTTCCACGGTCAAGGTTTACGACAGCACCAAAAATGAAGAAATAGAGTACAAGCTCGTGACCAGCGAGGAGTCAGACGTCAGCGCCGGTAAGATCTCCACCACCTCGCCGATTGGCCGAGCTTTGCTCAACAAGAAGGTAGGCGACGAAGCCACGGTGATCACGCCCAATGGCAAGCGTGAACTTGAGATTTTGAGTCTGATCACGGTTCACGATGAGGCTGGCCCGGAGAAGGCGGAAGCCTAATGTCGAGCCACTCATGGACGAGCGCCTTCGGACGCGCTTGCGGCGTGCTGCTCGATACCATCGTCCGTTGGCTGGCTCTGTCGCGCATCAATCCCAACGTCCTGACCTTCATGGGACTGGTGGTGAATACCTGGGCCGCAATTCTTTTCGGCTCCGCCACGGCCGCAACTCAGAAGCGCATGTTCTTTCTTGCCGGCCTCGTGATTATTTTCTCTGGCTTCTTCGATCTCGTGGATGGCCAGGTGGCCCGCGCTACCAACCGGGTCACGCGCTTCGGCGCATTCTTCGATTCCGTGGTCGACCGCTACAGCGATGCATCGCAATTCCTGGGACTGCTGGTGTTCTATGCCCGCGGCGACCGCTTTTTCTATGTCGTGCTCACCGCCTTCGTTATGGTAAGCGCCATCATGGTCAGCTACACGCGCGCCCGCGCCGAGTCGATCATCGGCAGCTGCCGCGTAGGATTTATGGAACGTCCCGAACGTCTGGTGCTGGTAATCATCGGCGCCCTGTTTAACCGTATGGCGCCTGTGTTGTGGGTGATTGCGGTACTCTCCACGATTACCGTGATTCACCGCATGCGCTATACCTGGACCCGCACCCAGGATGGCCCGCCCGCAACCACGGCCAAAGCAGGCCAAGCCGCGTAAACGATCCAAGCTCCTGAGCCTCCCCTGCTCTTACGATGCTAGACTGTTCAGTCGTTTCACTATCTCGAGGATATTTCTTGCCTAACGATCCGGTTTTGGTTGTTCACGGCGGCGCCTGGGCCATGCCCGATGAGATGGTAGAGGCGCACCTGCATGGCGTGCGAAATGCGCTGACCGCGGGCTGGCAGGTTCTGGAGCGCGGCGGCCCGGCAGTGGATGCGGTTGAAGAAGCGGTCGTCATTATGGAAGACGACGAGACGTTCGATGCTGGCCGCGGAAGTTTCCTCAACCGCGACGGCAAAGTCCAACTGGACGCGCTCATCATGGATGGTGCCACGCTACGAGCGGGAGGTGTCGGCTGCGTGGAGCGGCTGTGCAATCCCATCCGGGCGGCACGCAAGATTCTTAGCGAAAGTCCGCACGTGTATTTTGTCGCGGAAGGCGCCGAAAGATTCGCCGCCGAACACGGCATTCCGCTCTGCCGCAACGAGGACCTGATAATTCCTCGCGAGGTGGAGCGTCTACGCAAATATCAGCAAGAGACGGCGAACCAAGAATCCACCAACGACGGAAATGACTTGTTCGCTCCGTCGATCTCGCACGATACGGTGGGCGCGGTCGCACTGGATCGCAACGGCGATATCGCGGCCGCGACTTCGACTGGAGGAACGCTGAATAAAGCTCCGGGACGCCTCGGCGATTCGTCGCTGATCGGCTGTGGATGCTACGCCGATAATCTGAGCGCCGCTGCCTCGACCACAGGTTGGGGCGAACCAATCATGAAGCTAGTGCTGGCTAAATGGACCGCCGACCGCGTGTTGGCGGGCAACCTTCCCGAGTGGGCGGCGCAGGAAGCCATGAACTATCTGAAACAGCGCTTGAACGGCCACGGCGGCATCATCGTTCTGAATACGCAGGGACAATTCGGCATCGCACACAACACTCCACGCATGGCATGGGCATCTAAGACAGTAAAGAAAGAAGATGTCGGTATCGAACGCGGCGCTCTTTGAAAAGGGCGCGGCTTCAGCCGCGCCGCAAACATCCCATGACAATCAATAGCGGCCTTTAGCCGCCGCGGAACATGTCCAGGAATTTCGCCATCTCGATCATCGAAACCCTGCGCCAGCACAGCTTTCAAGCTTACCTGGTCGGGGGATGCGTGCGCGATCTTCTCCTGAATCGCGAGCCGGCCGATTTCGACGTTGCAACCAGCGCCACGCCCACAGAAGTGATGAAGCTTTTCCCCGACACGTACGCCGTGGGAGCGCAATTCGGAGTTGTGCTCGTGCCAGTTCCGGGAGAAGAAAATACGCGCGCGGGCGAAAACGAGAAATCTGAATCGAAGACTCACGCCATCGAAGTGGCGACCTTCCGTAGCGATTTCGGATATTCGGACGGCCGCCATCCCGATCAAGTCCGATTCAGTCAGAATCCGCGGGAAGACGCAGCCCGCCGCGACTTCACCATTAATGGCCTAATGCTCGATCCCCTAACCGGCGAAGTGCTCGACTTCGTAGGTGGCCAGGATGATTTGAAAGCTGGCATCGTCCGCGCCATCGGCGAACCCGAGCGGCGTTTCGCCGAGGATAAATTGCGCACGCTGCGTGCGCTTCGCTTCGCAGCCCGCTTCGAGTACGAAATCGAAGCGGAGACGATGCTTGCGATAAAACGCTTCGCCGATGAAATCAAAATGGTCTCGCGCGAGCGTGCTCGCGATGAGCTGACCAAGATGCTTACCGAAGGCCACGCCCGACGAGCCTTTCTTCTGCTCGACGCAACCGGTTTGCTAAAAGAAGTCCTGCCCGAGATCTCCGCCATGAAGGGAGTTCAGCAGCCGGCTGAGTACCATCCCGAGGGCGACGTCTTTATTCACACCTTGCTGGCGCTCGACAATTTGCCGCATCCTTGTTCGCTCACGTTGGCCTGGGGCACGCTGTTTCACGATGTTGGCAAGCCGGCAACTTTTCGCGTCGCCCCCGATCGCATCCGTTTCGATAGCCATGTAGAAGTAGGGGTAAGGATTGCGGAAGAAATTTGCGAACGCCTCCGATTCTCCAAACACGATACCGCCCAGGTGCTTGCCTTGGTCGATAACCACATGCGCTTCGGTCACGTCATGCGCATGAAAGAGTCAACACTGAAAAAATTCATGCGGCTTCCGGCCTTTGATGAACATCTTGCTCTGCACCGAGCCGACAGTTTGGCTAGTCATCGCAATCTCAGCACTTATGAATTTCTTCTGGAGAAGTTGACCGAGATTCCTCCCGAGACGATTCGCCCGAAGCCGTTAATTACCGGCGACGATCTAATTGCTGCCGGATATGTTCCTGGGCCAAAATTCCGCGAGATCATTGACGCCGTCGAAGATGCTCAACTCGAGGACCGCCTCGATTCGCGCGAAGCAGCTCTGGAGTTCGTCAAGCGAACGTTCCCGCTTTGATTGCGCTGTCGAGTTAGGGTGCCACGTGCACGCCCGTGGAATGCTAAAATCTGACTTTCGGCTGGAGGACGTTTGTGGAGCGAGCTGGCTCGGGATTAGAAAAGATTGTGCTGGGCTCGCTGCGCCGCGTCCCGCAGGCCGATGCACCCTTACTCGCGTGGCCGTTGGTTTGTGGCTCCGCCGTGGCCGAACGTACGCGGGCTGTGCAGTTTTCCGATGCAATCCTTCATGTTGAAGTTCCCGATGCTGGATGGAAGCGCGAAATGCAGAGCCTCGCTCCTCGCTATGTCGCGGCATTGAACCGCTATGCCGGACAAAAAGTAGAGAGAATCGAATTCGTGATTCGGCAGGCATAATTGACAAGTCACCTCGAATGAAAGTCACAGAGAAAGATGTTAGCTACGTCGCCGATCTCGCCAACCTGGAACTTTCAGGCGACGAGCGGGTAGCCATGGTTCGTGATCTGAACTCGATTCTCGATTACATCGATAGGCTCAACGAACTGGACACTTTGAATGTTGAGCCGATGGCGCAAGTGTCGGACCGCTACGGCGTCGACGAATCCAAACGGGGTAGCGAGAGATTTTCCTACGCGTACCGCGAAGATGTGGTGGAGGGATTGCGTAAATCCTTGACTCAAGACGCGGCGTTGGCAAATGCGCCGGATGCCGACGGAACATTCTTTCGCGTGCCGAAGGTGATTGAAAGATAGTTGTACGTGGCGATTATCAAAATTACGAAAACAAATACTCCTCCGATAACTCTTGGTCATCAGCTCGTCCGAAAATGGATCTGACTCGACTCACCATCGACGCCGCCCGCTCCTCCATTCAGCAGCGCAAGTCAACCGCGCTCGCGCTCGCCGAAGCACACTACGAACGCATTCAAGAAAAGGATGAACAGATCGGCGCCTTCCTTACCCTGTGCAAAGAGCGTGCGCTGGAACAGGCGGATCGCATCGACCGTATGGCCGCCGAAGGAAAGCCCTTGCCTCAGCTGGCCGGTGTGCCCGTGGGCATCAAAGACGTGATGAATACGCGCGGAGTCCGCACCACCGCGGGATCGAAGATGCTGGGCAACTACATTCCGCCTTATGACTGCACGGCGGTGTCGCGCCTCGAGGCCGCGGGTGCCGTGATCCTCGGCAAAACCAACTGCGATGAGTTTGCTATGGGCTCTTCGAATGAGAACTCGGCGTTCCGTCCCGTGCGCAATCCGCGGAATCTGAGCCGCGTACCCGGCGGATCATCGGGAGGCTCCGCAGCGGCCGTTGCCGCGGACATGGCAGTGGTTGCGCTTGGTTCAGACACCGGAGGTTCGATCCGCCAGCCTGCCTCATTTTGCGGTGTAGTGGGTTTGATGCCCACCTATGGACGCGTCTCCCGTTACGGCCTGATTGCCTTCGCTTCTTCGCTCGATCACATCGGGCCGCTGACAAAAACAGTGAAGGACGCGGCGACCGTTTTGCGCACCATCGCCGGCCGCGATCCGATGGATTCGACTTCGGCCAACTTGCCGATTCCGGATTATCCCTCCGAACTGGAAAAAGACATTCGCGGATTAAGAATAGGTGTGGCCAAAGAATATTTCGGGGACGGCCTGGACGATGATGTCCGCCACGCCGTAGTGTCAGCGATAGACAAGTTGAAAACTCTGGGTTGTGAAGTGGTACCGCTTTCTTTGCCGCACACGCCCTATGCGATCCCCACCTATTATCTGATCGCAACTGCGGAGGCGTCTTCGAATCTTGCCCGCTATGACGGTGTTCGCTACGGTTATCGTGCCGCGAGCGTGAAAACGCTGCCGGAAATGTATCGCCGCAGCCGCGATGAAGGTTTCGGAGCAGAGGTGAAGCGGCGCATTATGCTCGGGACTTACGCGCTTAGCGCAGGCTATTACGATGCGTATTATTTAAAAGCCCAGAAAGTGCGCGCCTTGCTCACGCGCGATTTCGAAGAAGCGTTCCGCAAAGTGGACGCAATTGTCACCCCGACCAGTCCAACAGCTGCGTTTCGCTTGGGTGAGAAGTCGAACGATCCCCTGGCCATGTATCTTGCCGACATTTACACGGTAACCGCCGACCTTGCGGGCATCCCAGGAATTTCCATTCCGTGTGGAGCGACCAAAGACAAAATGCCCATCGGCCTCCAGATTCTCGGAAAACACTTTGACGAAGCGACAATACTGCGGATCGCGCACGCGTACGAGCAGGCGCCCTAAAGCGCTTTGTAATACGACTCTCCGGCGCAGGCGCGGCAGAGAACTTTATTTTCTGTACGCACTTCTCTGCGAAAGTTAATCCCTTCACCGCAGTATTCACAAACCACCCGCTCACCTTTATATCCGGGAAATTCTTCGGGCAGCAACTCGACCTTCACCCACTGGATCGAGAACAAATCCTTGTCTGCTATTTCACGATACGCCAGCATCTGTTGCTGGTTCTTATCGGCAATTTCAGGATGCATCTGGCGCGCAAGATTCTTGGAGGATTCCTTGGCCGCGATCCGGATCGCCTTGCCGCTACTCACGTCAACAAACGTTGCCGCAACTTTTCCCCAATCACGAAATTTCAATGCACGTTTACCCAAACGGCATCCGGTCACCACGGCAACCGCATCTGTCGCGCAACGGTCGATTTCGACGAAGGTAACCAGCCGCTTTCGGTCTTTGCCGTGAGGATCATCGATACCTAGTTTGATTAAGCCCAGCATCGCCAACCGCACCCCGAGTACTTGTCCTGCGCAAAGATGGCCATGGGCCCGTTCAGCGTCAGAAAGGTATTCGTCCAGGGATTTCATAAAAAGCCGCTAGCCTTTAGCAGTGCATTTTCAGCCTAACACCCTGGAGACTACTTTCTTCTCCAGCGCACCCCATCCTTTGTATTCTCGATGACAACGCCGGCGCTAGTAAGCTCCGCCCGAAGAGCATCGGAAACCTTGTAATTGCGGCTGCGCCGTGCGGCTTCCATCTCCGCGACTTTATTTTCAATATCCGCGTCGGAGAGCTGATCGGATTGCACAGCCTCTCGTAGTTCGCGACTAATATCTGTTTCCCGCCCCTCGGTCTCAGCCCACTCAAAAACCTGCTTCATCTTGGGGCCATCGTCATCTTTGATTACTGCAAAGATCTCATGGAATCTTTCCAGGGCGGCGAGAAAAGGTGAAACGTCGTCTTGTTTAATTTCTTGCGCATCGAGCGCTGCATTGGCCCGCCGCACCATTTCGAAGATGGCAGCTTGCGCTTGTGCTGTATTGAGATCATCCTCCAGCGAACTCTTCATTCGCTCAACCGTCTCGTTTGCCAGGGCCTGCATCCCCTCGTTGCTGCCCGCCGCAAAATTCCCAGAGGTCAACCGCTGCCGAAAGTTCCGTAGTCGCTCCACTGATACCGCGGCTTGCTGCAGCCCATCAAAAGTGAAATTGAGCTGATTGCGGTACGGCACAGAGGTCAGCAGGTAACGGATCGACGACGGTTTATGTCCCTTCAGCACTAGGTCGCGCAAGGTATAGAAATTCCCCAGACTCTTCGACATCTTCTCGCCTTCGACCAACAGAAAGCGAACGTGAAACCAGAAATGCGCGAACATCTTTCCCGTCAAGGATTCCGATTGCGCAATCTCATTCTCGTGATGCGGAAAAATTAAATCCTCTCCCCCCGCGTGCAGATCAAACGTTTCCCCCAACTCCTCCATCGACATCACCGAACACTCCAAGTGCCATCCCGGGCGCCCTGGCCCGATCGGCGAATCCCAGAAAGCCTCGCCGGGCTTAGGCGCTTTCCACAGCGCAAAATCACGCGCACTGTCTTTATCGTATTCATCCACATCCACGCGCGCTCCGTCGAGCATCCCTCCGAAATCTTTCTTCGAGAGCTTGCCGTACTGAGGAAAACTAGAAATACGGAAGTAGTAAGACCCATCCTCCGTGCGGTAAGCAAGATTCTTTTCGACGAGTTTCGCCACGAACTCCGCCATCTTCGCAATATGTTCCGTAGCCCGCACCAGAATTGGCTGTTCGATGCCGATCATGGCGGAGTCTTCCAGAAACGCTCTCTCAAACTTCGCGGTATATTGCTGGACGCTCACTCCTTCACGCGCAGCGTTGGCAATAATCTTGTCGTCAACATCCGTTATATTCATCACGTAGCGGACGCTATAGCCAGACTGGCGTAGAAATCGTTGCAGCAAGTCAACGGCGATAAAGCTACGGAAGTTCCCGATATGCCCGTAGCCGTAAACGGTTGGCCCGCAGGCATACATGCGGACTTCGCGATCACGAAGCGGAATGAATTCCTCAACCTGCGAGGACATGGTGTTATAGAGGCGTAGGGCCATAGGATGATTGCGCGCTGGAGACGAACTTCCAATTTTAGGGGGAGCCGCGAAAGAGGGTCAACTGGCGGGTATATCGGCAGAAGAATGTTGCGCTAGTTCGTGGGTATTGGCCCGGAGCCGGTGCTGCACCAGAAAAACATAATGCAATGCTGAAATAATCGTAAAGGCAAATGTCGCGCGTAGAAAGACCGTCCGCGTAATCCACACCCAGCGCTGCGGCCGCAGGCTAAGCAGCATCACAAAAAACACGGCAGCGATTTGCGAAAAAGTATTCGCTTTCCCGAAAATACTAGGTTGGAAGTTGCGCAGCCCGGCAATTGCGAACAGCACCGCACTTGCCGCCAGAATGGAAATATCGCGGCTGAAAACCAGCACGGTAAACTTCCACGGAATTCTGTGCAGGATTGAGAGCACCAAGAACAGCGTGCTCAGCAAAAGCTTATCCGCAATGGGATCGAGATATTGGCCGAGCAAAGTTTGTTGGTGCAGCTTGCGTGCTAACAATCCGTCCAGCCCGTCGCTAAAGCCGGCGATCACGAACAGAACGAGTGCCCACAAATAGCGGCCTTCCACCAATTCGATCACAATGAAGGGAACGAAAACCATTCGCAGCATCGTGAGTTGGTTGGGTGCAGTGAAGATTTGCGAAACCGTCATGCCCGTTCTTTCTTGGAAATATCCGTGGAACGAACCGCGGTCACAGCATGATTGTCTGCCAGCAGAGAACCCAGCATCGTCGCCGGATCGCTGCCGGTCTTGGCCGAGAAGCGCTGTGAAAGCGAAGGCAGGTTACCGTCAGCCAGATCAAGCTCTACCCGTTCGATCCGATGCATAGGAAAGAAAACCACAGCCGGACTGAACGATTCGCCATCTTTCACCATGCTCACAAGGTCTTCGAAAGAAGCCAACTCAACGCCGCTCAGGCTGAGTCCCTCAGGCGCCAGGGATAGGATCATGCCCCAGAACTTGTCCCGCGGGTTGCCCAGAGTTACAACCACCATGGATCCAGGTAAAAAAGGATCTCGTCGCGTGCGTTCGGAATCGGCTCCATGCGCCTGAGAGTTTTCTTGCATGAATGATTGTCGCCGCCACGGCGGGACCTTTGCAACTGGCAAAGACAATTCATTCGGACTGGCGTGGGGGCAGGCTAGGGAGCGCTGTGTCCGGTACAATGCAACACGCCCAGATAGGCGCTCCAAGGGCCGACAGCATCGCGATATTGCTCGGCCATTACTCGGGCGAGTTGATGCACGTGAGTGAGGTCGTGAACCGCCCACGTTGCCAACAACTCCGATAGCGTCACCACTCCCAGCGCTGGATGTCGGCCTCGCCGAATTAGATCTTCCTGCTGTAAATTCAGCCCCCGCAGGGCAGCTAGATTCTCTCTCCGCAGCCGCGCAAATTCATCCAACAGTTCTTCCAGAGCCTTGCCTTGCCTCTCTTTCGACTGAGCAAAGCGGTCAAACGGATCAAATGCTCGCGCCTCTCCCTCCCGCAAGATGATCCGCACGCGCGGCATCCAGTCGGTGCGTTCCCCGACGATCAGGTGGCCGACGATATCAAACGCGCTCCAGGTATCTTTTCCTTCATTGCAGCGCACCCATTTGTCGGGCAGTCCGCGCAACATCGCATCTAGGGTTGCGGGGGTGCGCGTAAGAATCTCAGTGGCCTCGGCCACATTGAACTCCATCGAGTTCGCCATGCCTTACCTAGATGCGGGCCTGATGGTTCGGACTCAAGGCGCGCCCTGAAACTTTTCTTCCGCGTCGCCGTTGTCTTAATCCCGCAAAAACAAAAGTGCCGATTTAACACCGAGTTACTCCTGCGCATCCATCACACACCGAAAACCAATTGCTCCTGAGCGATCCTTGCTGGGAGCCATTAGCAAAACCTTGCCGTGCTCACTCAAACGATAGCCCTGCGGAAAGTACCACACCGACCCCTGCGGCTGGTAGTAGCTGCCGCCTCGTACGATACCCGCCCGAGTGTGTTCATCAACAAATTCATCCGTCCACTGCCACACGTTGCCCACCAGGTCCATCACGCCAAACTGACTGGCACCAAGCGGATGCGCATCCACCACATCGGGGCCGCGCATAGTTCGCGCCTTGTCTGGAACGGGGACAGCATTTTCGTTCCAGTCGGACCCCCACGGATACGTGCGTGCATCTGTCCCCTGCGCTGAATACTGCCATTCCCATTCATGTGGAAGTCTTTTCCCTGCCCATGAGGCATAAACTCGCGCATCTTCCAGCGAAACCCACGTCACCGGCTTATTGCCCCAGCCCTCCGGATAACTTCCATTTTCCCAGTCTCGTAGAAAGTTCAGCGTATCTTGCGGCTGGTAGTGCGTCTTATTCACAAATTCTTTGAACTGCAGATTCGTCACCGGATATTTGTCGATCCAGAACGATTTCACGTGAATCCGTTGTTCATGGAACCTGCGCGGAGAATCTTCCCACGGATACTGCACGTCTACTCCGGCACGGTCTCCGCCTTCAATTTCAATTCCGTTGACTTTAAAGACTAAGTCTCCTTCTGGAACTTTGACCATGTTGGCCGGGGCGCTGGTTGGTATTTTTGTCGCTGCTATCGGCACCAATTGCTGAGGCAGCACTTTCCATTGATTTGCATAGCTGGTAAGTGGCTTACCCGTCATGGCGTGCATTTTCGTCATCAGTACTTGAAGCGACGGGTCAGGCGCGCCTCTGGATGCGAGCAACGCCCCATAGCCATTGGCCTCGATATCAAAATTCAGCACAATCTCTTCGCCGCGGCGTTGCGGCACCAACTCAACGCCGTGATAAAGATCGAAGAACTTTGTATCTGGAGCCGCTGCAAGTTCAATCTGGGAACCTGACACGTCATACTCATTGCGGTTGACGATCGTCCATACGGTGTTCTCACCCAAAGGCCAACGGCTGGCGAATACGCCAAATCGAAGCATGGGAGCGAGTGGTTCCCATTTCTTACTGACAAGGAAGGGCGCAATGCCACGTTCAATCGCAGCGACGCGCCTGGTCGCTTCTGCGTCGCGTGGGGTGATTCCATTCCATATTCCCCATAGGTTCTCCCAACTTTCCCAACCCACGCCGTTGAAAAAGGCAAACTGCAGATCGTCCGTCTTAGTCCTGTTCCAGCGGTCTGAAATATTCACCATGTGTCGCGGCTCCAGCCACTTGTAACGATCGACTTCCGGAGCGAAAGGAAAGTCATACTGGCCCCACGTGAGAAGGTTGTAAGCAACCGCCTCATCGGCAGGATTGTCTTCCGGTTCGAATGCCATCGGATGGCCAACCAAATCGGCCGCCTCGGGAAAGGCGCGGGCAATACCTTCTTCGGTATCTCCATTAATCCCGTCCGCTCCTATTTCTTTCATGAGCTTCGCGATGGCCTCAGGCCACGGCATTCCCGGGTCTCGGGTTCCCTGGTCCCACATCATCATGGGGAAAAAAACACGCACTCCGGCCCGATGAAAGTCCGCAACCATCTGCTTCACGCCCTCAATTCCCCCGGGCATGGATCGAATCATGTCGTGCTGATTGCGATCGTCAACACCCATGTTCGGATATGTAGGCCAGATCAACACGGCGTCGATTCCTCCGTACCGCTTTACCAGGTCATCCAAATATCGATCCACCGTGTAGCGATGAGCCACTGGATCGTAGAAATAGCGGTCTTCAACCATCAATAACGGTTGAATAAAGCTGGATTGCGTCCATTGCAGTGCCGGAAGTTCATAGCGCGAGCCGTCGTAGCCAATTCGTATGCGCCGTTCATCTCTCCAGTGGCGGATATCCGCCAGCCAGTCCTTGTGCGCATCTCGACCGCACTCGGGGTCATCTGTCCACAGATCTCGAATCGAAAGGCACGAGGGCGACGGAATCTGCTGTGAGGCTGCAGCAAACTTCGTGTCCTGACTCGCGCAATACGACCCCATGACCAGAAGCACGGTTACGCTCACCGAAAGTAAGCCATTCATTCGCGTTTATCCCTTTGCCGGCGCCAACAGCTTTGCAGCTATTCCCGGTATCGTCAAACAAGCAGGCTCCTGAGCGTTCCCGCATTCGTTCGGAATCCCTTCTCGAAAGCGACACCGATGACGCGGACGCCGATTGGGTTAAAGTTGTGTGAGAGGATATTGCGTCGCGAAAACAGGGAAATCATCGGCCCTTTTCACGCAGGCTAATACAGCGAAAGCATCGGGCCCAAAGCTGCGTGGTAAAATCCTTCTTGACCCCGAAGTGATCCCGCGCAGGGGCTCATTTATTGTTGTACTGTTTGAACAAACCATGTAGGCGCGTAGCTCAGTTGGTTAGAGCGCTACCTTGACACGGTAGAGGTCAGGAGTTCGAGTCTCCTCGTGCCTACCATATTTCTCAGTTAATCCCTATTCACATCATCAGCGGGTAGTGTCTCAGTTTCGATTTTAGGCACATGATCGACGGTGGCTATGGCATACTCGGTTTGTGGCCAAACGTCCGCGCGATCCCGCCCAACTTGCCAAGCAAGTTTTCGATATTGCCATCGGCGAAGCCGAGGATACTGTTAGCGAATCCAAGAGGCAACCTGCCAGCAAACGAAGGGCAGGGGGATTGAAGGGCGGGAAAGCTAGGGCGAAGCTCCTCACGCCGGAGGAGCGCCAAGACATTGCGAGATTGGCAGCACAAGCACGATGGAAAAAGGGCAAACCGAGGTAACCATTACTCCGTATTTCCGCCATAGGGACGTTCCCAAAAGCGAACAAAAATCGACGATTGACAGCCCAGTTGTCTAGCCAGTAATGTTGACGCGCCTGCGCGTCGATGTAAGAATTGTATACAGCCGAAGGTGCAATATGAATCAGCCAATGAACCAGCCGGACAATCAGCCTAACGGACTAGCGCTGGAATACCAGTTGGAATACGGGAGCGCCAACAGGGACTTGAACGTCTCTGATCTCATTAACAATCCCGCAGCCAGCGGCAAATGCCGAGTCAACAGTTCTAGCCTCACGGAACATGGCTCGGACCCTCTTTGCCGATAGCGTTGTCCGTTCTTGAATTATTGAACCGATTCGTCTCTGATCACTCAAGATGTTCGCCAGCTTCTCCCGTGATCCCCGCTCGTCCAAACTTAGCCCTTGAGTGAAATTGAACGCAACTCCGTGGAACATGAAGGTTGAATGCGGACAGGCATACCGCCTCTGACCAGCGAGAAAAATTGCGTTGCCAATGGAGTCAACGTTGCCGACATTGTGCGTTGTGAGGGTGATTGGTAGCCCTCTCAGTACGTTATATAGATTCAAGCCATTCATTACAGCGCCGCCTGGAGTTGAAAGCATCAAGTAAAAGTCGCGCTTCCCTTGGTTAATTTCATTAGCGAATACTGCTATGAGACTTTCGGTAGTGTGTGCATTGATCTCGGCTGAGAAGGAAATGTACACGGTGGGAAATTGGGCTTGCGCTTGTGGAATTGCTGTCATGCTTTCTCTTTTCCAGAAGAGTCCATACTAGGCAGGTCCACTTCGACGCGCCTTGGTTTCATCTTTTGAATCTCCTGACGTTCGGCTACGTCCTCCGTATAATCCATCACGATCTGTATAGCTGGCCGCTTTCCTCGGTTCAGATCGTTGTACACGTCCACGTCAGTCTTTAACTGGAGATTGTCTCCAATAATCTGTTCGCGACGCTGGGCAAAAGCCTTCTCCATGTGCTCATGTGAGGCGAACCCCATCGTTCCCCAGAATGTTAGCTGGACGCCGCCCTTGCTGATACGAACGGCGTGATTTACTCGGTAACGGCGTCCGTCAGGATGAGTATCATATTCATCACGAAGCGCCTGAGACATCTGCGATGCAAGGACTTCGTAAGGGTCAACGTCTGGCAGTTCTAGCAAACCTTCGGCAACAGCCCACCGAACTGCCTCTCTCGTGCTCGTAGGCTGGTGCCCTTGATCGGAATCGTAGTGGTGCCATACCTGTTGTAACCGCTCTTCTTTTGTTGCCATTTGATCCTCCGCTATAAAGACACAGGAACTACCTGTCCCCATCCGTCAGCAATCGAACCCGGCAGTACGAACTGCCGCACCTTAACGAGATAACGAGCGAGATAGTCATACCTGTCCAGACGATGTTGCATCTGGCCCACTACTAAGCCGGGGTGCCGATTGAGAAGCCGAGCAAATGCGATTACATCTTTCTCGTAATAGAATGGGTGCTTGCGTGCCAAGAAGGAACTTAGCTTTTCACTTGGAACACAGAAGTTCGCCGCTGCCGCATTTGCAATTCTTTCTTCCAAAGGAATGGAATCGCTGGTTGATGCTTTTTCACCCTCAAGATTGGCATCAATCATTTCGTCCTCACGTCCATCTCCCCGAAGCACATGCTCACATTCGTGACGAAGCACAAACCAAAAATTGTCGATCTTGTCACGGCGCGTAGTCATGCCGATCACGGGGGAATGCTCATCAAGCCAGAAACACACACCGTCAATATCAGCATTCGGCAACTTCTCAACGAGTATGAATCGAATGCCACATTCCATGAGAATTCTCGGTACACGCCGAATCTCATCAGGCGTATACAACAGCGATTCAAACTGAGCAATCGCTAAGCGTAGGGCCTTCTCGGAATATGGCGGCACAGTAATCGACCGGGCAATCTGGCGAACCCTGAAAAGCCATGCTAATTGGGCTGGCGGAATCTCCCTTTCTTCGTAGCTGCTCTTCTTGGCAGTGTGCGTTCCAAAGTAGGGAATATCATTTGATGTTTCCCCCTCAAAGAAGCGAGCGAGTTGCGTTTCAATCATTCCAGCGTCAGACAGTTCGATCCATCCGCGCTTTATCATCTCGCGAACAGGGTAGGTCGTTTGCATATTCCGGCGCACGGCTATACTCGGTTCTGGACTGCGCGCCTGCGCCAAATCGTAAGCCTGCTGTAGATTGGCGAAGAACTCCGCAGGAACATCGAAAGCCTCTCCGAGTGCCCTCGCCATGTCGGGGCTTATCCCACGCTTGCCACTCAGGATTGGGTTTAAAGCTTGGTCGGTCAATCCGAGAATGAATGCCAAGTCACGCTGTGACCAGCCCCTGGCCTCCATCTCTTCCTTGATATAAAAGCCAGGATGCTTTACCCAATTTGCACTCATCGTTGCCATAGGTAGCCCCCTGTCAGTGATAATCCTCGACTTTCAAAATCTTGATTTTGTTTGGTTTGCACTCCGTTTCGATTAAGAAAACGATGCGCCATTGTTTGTTTAATCGGATCGACCTTTCTCCCTCTTGTCCTTTTAGCTTTTCGTAATGGAGACTCTTCCAATTCCTCAGCGTCCTTTCGTCCGGTGCTGCCCGAATTACGACCATCTTGTCGCGAAACGAGTTGATGACCGAAGCTGGCAGTTTTGTTTCCGCCGCACGGTCGGTTTCTATCAGTGATAGGCTCTTTTCCCGAAACTCTATGTCCATGCACCATAATCCGATCTGTCGGGGAACGAAGTAATCGTAAGCTACTGATAGCGCATTGTCAATATCTAATTAACTACATGCGTTAAACTGAATTATATGCTTGACAATTGAGAGAATTTCAGTTAGGTTGTTCTACATGAACCGCCTGTCAATTGCCGAACGCGCAGCCATTCTAGGGATGCTGGTAGAGGGGAACAGCCTTCGATCTTGCAGTCGCATGGCGGATGTCTCAATTAATACCGTCACTAAACTGCTGGTTGACCTCGGAGCCGCGTGCGAGAAGTTCCACGACGAGCATGTGCGAAACGTGCGCGTCCGGCGATTGCAGGCGGATGAAATCTGGTGTTTCATTGGCGCGAAGGCCAAGAATGTAACCCCAGAGAAAAAAGCAGAAGGCTGGGGAGACGTGTGGACATGGACGGGTTTGGATGCGGACACGAAACTCTGCGTCAGCTATTTAGTCGGCGGCCGTAGCGCAGATTGGGCAATAGACTTCATGAAGGATGCTGCAAGTCGCATCCGTGGCCGCGTGCAAATCACAACCGATGTCCACAAGGCCTACCTAGAGGCAGTTGAAGAAGCATTCGGAGCTGATGTTGACTACGCGCAATTGCAGAAGATTTACGGCGCACCCGCTGAGAACGATACGCGGTATTCCCCGGCGACGTGCATTGGATGCGAAATGAAAACCGTGAGCGGAGATCCTGATCCCAAGCACGTCAGCACGTCCTATGTTGAACGGCACAATCTGACGATGCGGATGGGAATGCGCCGTTTCACGCGCTTAACCAACGGCTTTTCAAAGAAAATCGAGAATCACATTGCTATGGTTGCGATCCACGCCGTGTACTACAATTTCGCCAGAATCCACAAGACGCTGAGGATAACTCCGGCGATGGCCGCTGGCCTGTCCGATCACATCTGGTCGCTTGAGGAAATCGCGCTTCTGGCAAACTGAGACACTACCCATCAGCGCGTTGGATTTTGGGACCTTCCGGCATACCACTCCATACAACCAACCGGTAATTTCATGCAACTAATTTACTAGTTGACAATCTATTACATGGTCCGTCCAATTGCTTATGGACCGAGATTTCGCATAATGCGAGATTTCGTATAAGGAAGGATAGTTTTGCCTCCCAGAAAATCATCGACTCTGACCGAAGCTGAATTGCGGCTCATGGAAGTTTTGTGGCAGAAGGGGCCGGCCACGGTTCAGCAGGTGTTGGAGGATCTGCCGGGAAAAATGCCCCTGGCTTACAACTCCGTGCTCACAACGATTCGAATTCTCGAGAAAAAAGGTTATGTGAAGCATGAGAAGGATGGCCGGGCTCATGTCTATGCGCCTCTGGTAGAGCGCCAGGAAGCGACCCGGTCTGAGATTCGGCGGTTAGTGACCCGCTTTTTTTCGAACTCGCACGAGTTGCTGGTGTTGAACATACTCAAGGATCAATCGGTCGATGCGGCTGAGTTGAAGCGCTTGCGAAAAATGCTCGAAGGGAGCGAGTAACCGATGGCATTCGCAGCTCACGGGCAGGTTCTGGCGCAAATTTTTGCCGAGCGAATGCTGAACGGCGTGGCCGAAGGCATTGTTCTCGCAATATTTGGCTGGGCTTTGCTGCGCGTGAGTGGTCGCCAAAATTCCAGCACCCGGTTCGCGGTATGGTTCTCCATGATGGTGGCGATAGCCGCGCTTCCTTTTCTCGGGAGCAGAGCATTTGCAGGCGCCAGCTTGGCAAGCACCTCGCACTTCGCGTTTCAGCTACCCGCATCCGACGCGGTTGACATCTTCGTAGTATGGGCTCTCATCGCGTCGGCCGGCTTAGCCAAGATCGGCTTCGGTTTTTGGCAGCTCCGTCGCTTGCGGCAAAGTTGTGCCGTCATGGATTCAGCCATTCTTGATCCAGTTCTGCGCAACACGCTGGCTCAGTTCGGCACCTCCCGCCCTGTGACGATCTGCACCTCCGAACGCGTCCGCACCCCTGCGGCGATCGGCTTTCTAAAACCCGCAATCATTTTCCCTCCGTGGATTTTGCAGGAGCTCTCCCCCGTCGAACTGAATGCCGTTCTGCTGCACGAGTTGGCCCACTTGCGCCGTTGGGATGACTGGACGAACCTGGCTCAGGAAATTATGAGAGCGCTCTTCTTTTTTCATCCAGCGTTCTGGTGGATCGGACGCGGGTTGGCGCTGGAGCGGGAAATGGCCTGTGACGATTTTGTACTGGCCGGTAACTCGAACCCCCGCGCCTATGCACAATGTTTGGTATCGGTAGCGGAAAAGAGTTTCTTGCGTCGAAGCTTGGCCCTGGTGCAAGCCGTGGGGGGAAGAATGCAACAGACAACGCAGCGGGTCATGCGAATTCTCGACTCCGAGCGCCCAGCCGCCACCAGGGTTTACAGGCCCACGCTTGCCATGGTCGCCGCGTTCTCCGCTGTATGTCTGATTGCGCTGCCTCACGCTCCGAGGCTGGTTTCCTTTAATGGCAATGACGCCGGGTTTTCGGAATCAGCATTTCGTGGGTTTGCCACTCCCGCGCTCGATTCAGCCAACGTCGCAGCGAAGATGATTCCAGCGGCGCTGCATGGCCAGGCTGCATATCCCTTCCGCAGCGATATTCCGCCGCGAACAACTCCCGGCCACGCCGTGCGACTAACATCGCGAAGCATTTATAACCGGCGTGCGGCAAGGAATGTCGCTAGTGCGAGGCTTGCTGCGCGTCGAATCGATTCTTCTCCGCGGTTCAATTCTGCGCGCATGATCGACGCAAACATGATCAACGCGAATGCAAGCTCTTCCAACACTGTTGATAGTGTCAACGCTCCGAAGGCGATGTTGCTGGTGATTCAAACCGAAACAGTCGACAGTGATGGTCAGGTCTGGAGCGTCAGCATCATGCGATTGACGGTATTCCATCCCGCCAATCGCCGGATCCAGAAGGGAATCGTCCCGAAATCAACCTAACCAAGCTTGCCCCGCTAAGGGTATTTGTGCGGTCTAAGAAACTAAATAATTAGTTGCACATTGTACAAGGAGAAAAAGCAAATGAAAAACTGGTTTACCAAAGCACGAGTTAGCAAAACCCTTCTGACACGCCGCCTTATCTTGCCCGTCCTGGCAGCCGCGCTGGCGTTGTCGTTCACTACTTACGAATTCGCCAAGCCGGCGTTTGCCCGGGGACCAATCGCTTCTCCCACCGCTACGCCGCTCGACGACAACAGCGTGGCCGCATTGCTTTCGCTCGATCAGGCAATGGAAACTCTAGCCGCTCGGGTTACCCCTGCGGTCGTAAATGTTGCCGTCACCTCTCACTCCAAAGCTGAAATGGCGGATGGTCAAATGCCCGAAATGCCCGAGGGCGTGCCGCCGATGTTCGCCCCGTTTTTTAATCATCCGATGAAACCGCAAACGCAGATTGAGCACGGCATCGGCAGCGGCGTCCTGATTTCGCCTGATGGTTACATCGTCACCAACAACCACGTGATCGATGGCGCAGTCGACATTCGCGTCACGCTTAACGATCGCCGAATCATGAAGGCCAAGTTGATTGGCGCCGATCCCCTCACCGATCTCGCTGTAATCAAGATCGATGGCACGAATCTTCCCAACGTGCCTTGGGGTAATTCAACAGCGCTTCGTCCGGGCGAGACTGTGCTCGCCTTCGGTAATCCCTTTGGATTCCAGTTCACCGTCACGCGCGGTATCGTCAGTGGACTGAATCGGCCGAATCCGTTCTCGAAGGATCACCGTGCCCCGGGAAGTTTTGTTCAGACCGATGCGGCTATCAATCCGGGAAATTCCGGTGGGCCGCTGGTCGACGCCCGTGGCGAATTGATCGGGATTAATACTTTCCTGGTCTCGAACTCCGATAGCTTCTCCGGCATGGGTTTCGCGATTCCCACGCAGATCGTCCATCCCACGGTGGATGCTCTCATCCGCGACGGTAAAGTCACTCACGGATACATGGGAATCGGCATCAGTGATGTGACGCCGGAGAATGCCAAGTTCTTCGACGTGCACAACAATGAAGGCGCCGTAGTCAGCCAGGTCGAGGACGGATCTCCCGCAGCGAAAGCCGGCTTGAAAGTCGGCGATGTCATCACTGAACTCAACGGACAAAAGGTGAGCGATGCCAGTCAGCTTCAAATCGAGGTTGGACAGAAGCAACCCGGTTCCACCATCAAGCTGGAGGTTCTGCGCAACGGTCAACCGGTCAGCATTCCGGTGACGCTCGAAGCCATGGGCAGCCGTGACAATCAAGGTCAGGAAGTCGCCAGCAATGGTCATGGTAAGGCTCGCTGGGGTCTCGGCCTCGCAGACATGACTCCGGACCTGCGTCAGCAACTGCAGGCTTCGAACGATGTACATGGCGCAGTCGTGGAACAGGTACAGCCCGGAAGCTCGGCTGATGACGCCGGTCTGCAGCGCGGTGACGTGATCGTGCAAGTCGACCGCAAGCCGGTGCAGAGCGCAGCCGACGTGCAGAAAGCCTTGTCCGCCGTACCACAGGGACAAGACGCATTGGTACTGGTGTGGTCTAACGGCGGAACGACCTTCCGCGTGATGCATGCCACCACTGCAAACGAAGACAAGCCCGGTATGTAGGCGAGTCTTCATCAAGGTTCCGCGCCCCGAATCGCTGCGCAACCACGCATGCGTTCGGGTCGCGGGACTATTTTTCTGTGCGTTAACAGTGCCACAGCAGGTTCTGCACGCGCCCACTCTCGCGCCTATTTGCGGTTGTTGAGCTTGGTTAACAGGCGCAAAATCTCTAAATAAAGCCAGACCAACGTTACGATCAATGCAAATGCGCCGTACCACTCCATGTACTTCGGAGCACCGGCGTTAATGCCACTTTCGATGGAGTCAAAATCGAGGACGAGATTTAAGGCGGCGACACAGACCACCACGACACTGAATCCGATCCCGAGCAGCCCAGAACCATTGATGGCAGCGAAGCGGACTCCAAAGAACCCGAGAACAAATTGAACCAGATAGAAGACCGCAATGCCACCGGTCGCTGCCACCACGCCGAGCTTGAACTTCTGGGTCACCCGAATCAGACCCGAGCGGTAGGCCATCAAAAGAACGAAGAGCGTTCCAAAGGTCAGGCCGACCGCCTCGATTGCGATCCCGGAATAGCGCAGTTCGAATAACGCGGAAATACCGCCCAAGGCCAACCCTTCCAGTAGGGCATAAATCGGTGCGGTAATCGGAGACCATTCTTTCTTGAAGACTGTGACCATTGCGACGATAAATCCACCGATTCCCCCCAACGCCACGAGAGGTAACACCGTGTCTGAAACCGGAGCGTGAAAAAACCGATTCCAGACCCAGGCCGCAGTCGCCACGACGCAAATCAGCAGAACACCTGTCTTGTTAATGGTCCCTGTTAAGGTCATGGGCTCGCCAGATGCCGCCTGTTCGACACGAAAACTACCTACGTTCAGCGCTGGGTTCGAGGTTTTCATGAGGGCCATCGATTTCTCCTTAATTTATTTGCAGCTTTTACGAATGCAGCAGTGGGACGGCGGCACGCTTTGTCTTTATTAATGGGGAACTAGGATGAGCGCCCGCTCGGCCAATCTGTGCCGCATAGAATGTTATCCTAGTTGGGGCCCATACCCAGCGAGGCTGTACTCTTTCATGTCCAATCCAACATTGCCCAATCAAAGCATCCCTGAGTCCCAATCCGCGCCCGAATCCAACGAATCCTTCAGCGAGCTGTTCTCGCAATACGAGAAGAGTCATGCGCGCAAGCGCAACGGCGAGGACGGCAGCAAACAACTCGAAGGCACAGTAGTCGCCGTCTCTGCCGATTCCGTAATCCTCGACATCGGGTTCAAGAGCGAAGGCATCCTGCCCCTCGCAGATTTCCAAAACGCTGCCGATCCCGAGAAGGCCGCCGTCAAGCCGGGAGACAAGCTGCTGGTTTCTGTAAAGGGCCGGAATCTGGAGGGCTATTACGAACTCACCCGCGCCAAAGTCGAGCGGCCGAGAGATTGGTCAGCGCTGGAGAAGGCATTCGCCGACAAGGCAACAATTGTCGGCACAGTCACAGGCGTAATCAAAGGCGGCCTCAGCGTAGATGTGGGAGTGCGCGCGTTCATGCCCGCTTCCCGCAGCGGAGTTCGCGACGGCGCCGAGATGGAAAAATTAGTGGAGCAGGAAATTCTCTGCCGCATCATCAAGCTCGACGTCGCGGATGAAGATGTTGTTGTGGATCGTCGCGCCGTTCTTGAAGAGGAAGAACGCTCCGCAAAAGATAGGCGCTATTCGGAAATGAAGGAAGGCGACACAATAAGCGGGACGGTGCGCAGCCTCACTGATTACGGCGCATTCATCGATCTCGGCGGAGTGGATGCTTTGCTGCATGTAAGTGACATTGCCTGGAGCCGCGTCAGCAAACCCTCGGACGTACTTTCCGTGGGTCAGCCAATCGAAGCGAAAGTGCTGAAGATTTCCTCCGACTCAGACAAGCGGCGCATTTCTGTAGGCATAAAGCAATTGCTGCCGCATCCCTGGGATGCGGTCACCGGAAAATACAAAGTAGGCGAGCGCGTCCGCGGCACAGTAACACGCGTGGCCGAGTTCGGCGCCTTCATCGAACTTGAACCCGGAATCGAAGGGCTGATTCACGTCTCGGAAATGTCATGGGGAAAGAAGCTCAGAAGCGCCAGCACGCTGGTAAAACCGGGCGAAATCGTGGATGCGGTGATCCTGGGAATCAACGCCGCAGAACGGCGAATGTCATTGGGATTAAAACAAGCGCTCGGAGATCCCTGGATTGACGCGACGCAAAAGTTTGCCGCTGGCACCGTTATCGAAGGCCCGGTTGTGAGCATCACCAAGTTCGGCGCGTTCGTGCAGTTCGCCGAAGGCGTCGAGGGCATGATTCACATCAGCGATATGAGCTCGGAGAAGCGCATCAATCATCCGCAGGAAGTTGTGAAGGTCGGCCAACTGGTGAAGGCGCAAGTGCTGGCGATCGATACCGAGAAACGCCAATTGCGCCTGGGTATTAAGCAACTCGTGCCGAGCGGCCTTGATGAATACATCGCCGAACACAAGCAGGGTGACACGGTGAATGGCCGCATCATGGAGATTTCAGACGGCCAAGCGAAAGTGGAACTCGGCGAAGGCATTCACGCCAGTTGCCACATCGAGGTCGCCCATCCAGGGGCGGAAAAAGCTATCGACGCAACATCGCCATCTCCTAAACCTGATCTTTCTTCGTTAGGTTCCATGTTGCAGGCGCGGTGGAAGGGCGTCACTCCCGGCGGCAAGGCAAAACCCGAAGCACTCCACGCCGGACAAGTTCGCAACTTTATGATCACCAAGCTAGACCCTGGCGCCAAGAAAGTAGAACTAAAGTTAGCGTGATTTTCGCGGTTGCCGCGAAGCAACTCCTGCTCTAATCCATTTCCCGCATCTGCATCGCAGCCGCTCTCATCCCGGCGCCGGCCGCCGCAGATGACTCTTCCTTTTTCTTCTGCCAGTCGGATTCGGCCAGCACAGCGATTACTTCCTGCTTCTTCTTTCTCAATCCGCTGTTGATTGCAGGTAGATCTTTCTGCGTCAGCTTCTGAAAATCGTCGATCACATCCTGCAATTCGTGACCGAGCGACTCCGTTCGCGCCACCTGATAATCCGTGGGCTTGCCGTCATATCCCGTCACCGCTCCGTATAGCTGTCCCAAGTGCTCGCGGATGCGTTCTTCGCCAGTAATCATTCCACCTTCCTTGGTGGCAACGATCTTCGAACGCAAAGTATCGCAATCCGCGGCGAGTTGTTGCAGCTGTTTGCGTAACGGGTCCCTTTCTCCCAGCTTGGCGGCGCGCGCGTTGGCGGAGTCGCGCACCCCTTCGATCGCCTCCACTCCGTAGGTCATGTGCTCCAACTCTTTATAGACCTTCATCGAGAGATCGAATTGCGCCTTGCGTTCTTCCATCGAGTATTTTGCTCGTGGATCGATGGCAACGTCGAGAGTCTCGGTATAAGTCTGATCGCCCTTAGTGAGCTTGACGGTGTACTTGCCCGGCAAAACCCGCGGGCCTTGCGCAGCTTCGAAGAGCGCCGACGCAGCCGGAGCGACCGCCGGTGGTTTCACTCGCATGCCCCAACCTGCGCGGTTCAATCCGCGATGCTTACCGCCGGCGACGGTATCGACAAGTTTGCCGTCCTGATCGAAAATCTCGATCTTCAAGTCGCCGAAGATGTGCCGGCCTTTTTGGTAATAAGTAATCTGCGCGTCCGTAGGACGGCTGCGACCGCGGAAAGTTTCGTCTCCTTCAGGCCAGCCACCCTGCACATCGAAATATTGAATCGAGGACCTGCCCGGTAGCAGCGTCGCAGTCTCAGTCATCACTTCCGGCGTCAGTGCGCGCAGCGGCGAAATATCATCGACGATCCAGATTCCGCGCCCGTGCGTGGCCAGCACCAGATCAGATTCACGCGCTTGCACAACCAGATCATCCACTGGGACATCCGGAAAGTCCGTACCTTTGTACTGTGCCCAGCGCTGGCCGCCATCCACTGAAATCCAGAGCCCGAATTCCGTACCCAAGAAGAGAACGTTCGGATCCACGGTGTCTTCCTTGATCACGTGAGCAAACCCGCGCACTCCGCTGTCCTGGGCCGCAAGCCCTGTCCACGACTTTCCATAGTCAGTGGTTTTGTAAACGTACGGCTTCATATCGCCATAGGTGTGCCGGTCAAACGTGGCATAGGCTGTTCCTTCGTCGAAACGGCTGGCCTCGATGGTTGTGACCCACGAATTCTTGCCCAGGCCGCTGATGTTGCCCACCACATTCGTCCAGGTCTTCGCACCATCGCGGGTAATCTGGACGTTGCCGTCGTCGGTGCCGACCCAAATGATTTGCCCATTCTTCGGCGACTCCGAAATTGAGTAAATCGTCGTATGCATCTCCGCCGAAGAGTTATCGACCGTTACGCCTCCGGATTCTTCCTGCTTCTGCTTCTCCGGATCGTTCGTCGTCAAGTCTGGAGAAATTCGATCCCACGATTGACCGTGATCGCGCGAGCGGAACAGGAATTGGGCGCCGACGTAAACGGTTCCCTTCTCATTCGGACTCAGGTGAATCGGAGTGTTCCAACTGAAGCGCAATTTCTTCTCGCCGTAATTCGGCCAGGGATGGAGATCGCGCGTCTCATGCGTGTAACGATTCACCCGGCCGATTTCGCCACCTTGCGCTTCCGCGTATAGGTAGTCGGGATCCGAAGGATCTTCGAACATCCAAAAACCATCCCCGCCATACATATTTTCCCATCGCGAATTGGTTACTCCTCCCGGGTAGGACGAATCGCCAACCCAGGAACTGTTGTCCTGCAAACCGCCATAAACGTGATACGGATCCGCATTGTCGACGCTCACGTGATAAAACTGAGAAACGGGCAGGTTCAACTGGTGCTTCCAGCGATTGCCGCCGTCCTCGCTCCGCCACAACCCGCCGTCATCGCCGGCGATAACAATATTGGTGTTCTTCGGATCGATCCAGACGTCATGAAAGTCGCCGTGGTCCGAGTTCGAAACCACATTGAATGTTTTGCCGCCATCGTTGCTTAACAACAAAATGAGATCGGGTTTGAAAATCTTATTTTCGTCTTTCGGATCGACGATCAAATTGCCGAAGTAAAACGGACGCCACACCATATAGTTGCTGGCATCCAGCTTGGTCCAAGTTCCGCCACCGTCGTCCGAGCGGTAGAGACCGCGTCCTTTTTCTGCTTCAACATTGGCATACACAACATTCGGCTTCGACTCAGCCACCTGCACCGCTACGCGTCCCCAGGGTTTGGCCGGAAAACCCTTCGCGTTGCTGACTTCAGTCCAGTTCGCGCCACCATCAGTCGACTTGAACAGCCCGCTGCCCGGTCCGCCCGAGCGGAACGTCCACCCCTGCCGGCGAAAATCCCACATCGCCGCATAAATGGTTTTAGGCTCCTGCTTACTGCGGGCGATCATGGCGCAGCCGCTCGAGCCATTCGCGCCCGCAAGGACCTTTTTCCATGTCTTGCCGCCGTCGTTTGTCCGGTAGACACCGCGCTCGTCATTGTCATCCCACAAATGTCCGGTGGCGCACACCAGCACATCGTTGCCGTCGCCGGGATTCACGAGAATTTTTGCAATGTGCTCGCTGTCTTTCAAACCAACGTTCGTCCAGTTCTCTCCGCTGTCTGTGGATTTGTAGACGCCATCACCGACAGAGACGCTATTGCGCAGCCATGCCTCGCCCGTTCCAACCCAAACGGTTTTCGAATTGGAGGGATCGATCGCCACCGCGCCAATCGATTGCACATCTTCGCGATCAAACACCGGCTTGTAGGTCGTGCCGCCGTTCAGAGATTTCCACACGCCGCCGCTCGCCGCGCCAACAAAAACCGTGATGCGGCCTTTCTCCTCTACCGCATCCAGCGCGGCAATGCGCCCGCTCATGGTTGCGGAGCCGATGTTGCGCGCGGGCAACCCGGAAACGGTTGCGGAGTCGAAGCGATATGGCGCTTGTGCCCCGGCCTGCAGCGCGAAGAATGTTAATGCGGCTCCGGTCAGCGCCGTACTCATGAGCGTGATGAATCTGGACTTTCGAGCAGGTGCTCTCATAGTTGTCAATCCTTCTTCCCCAACGCCTGTTTTTTTCTTGCGAACTTTTCCGAGTGGATTAATGAATCCCGACTATGCCGGATTTCTTCTCTTCAGTTTTCAGAGAAGCTGGCAGCGCGAAATCCGCCGGATTGATCGCGACATTCGCTTCCATCTTCTGCACCGTGGTGGTCTGCGCATCGGGGTTGTTCCTGGGTCCTTGAGAAAGCGAGAATGGATACATTACCCCCGCGACCGGTTTGTAGGAACCGAGCCCCATCACGCGATCCCGCACCGAGCCGCGAATAAATTGCTGAATCTCCCGGCGGATTTCGATAAAGGTATCTGGATCGAGGTAGTCGTAGATGATGTCGCCATTTTTCAGCGTCACCTTCAGGCGGAGCGCGTCATCTCCGTCCACAATGTCGTGGCCTAGATACTCAACCGTGCTTCCTTTCTCTTTGTAGTCGACCAGAGGTCCATCGAAATCGCCGTCGAGAAGAAGATCGCGCAAGTCATCTTCGCCCATCAACTCCGGATCTTTTTTCCCGCCGAATGGCTGGATCTGCCAGCCAGTGGCTCCGTCATAGGCCTGCACCGCGGTCATTCCCTGCAGCATGAAGGTCTCCCGAATCAGGTCTGGCCGTTCGCTTTCCTGAGTCACGACTGCGGTAAATCCTCCGCCGCCTTCCAACTTGCCGACCATGCGCAGGGTCTTGATGGCTTTCATTTTTTCCATTCCGCCCCTGGCCTGAATGTTTTTGGCAATCAGTTCGTCCGCAGTTTGAGGAAAGGAGAGAACGCAAAGGCAGCAGACAGCAATCACCACCGTTAAGGCATGACGCATCGGGCAGACTCCTGTTTACAGGAACTTGAAAGCCAGGAAACGAGAAACAGTACTGTACTCGCTGTAGACGCGTTGTTCAAGTATTTGTGAGCGAGGAATATCGGGAAAGCTGCGGACGCACGATTATGCAACCCAGCGCAAAGGCCGCTCTTTCGAGCGGCCTTGCACAGGTCCCAAATCACTTCGACGGGGTAAACGAAAAGTTCAATCCAGTAGTGAGGATGAGATCGTTCTTCTTCGTTCCCACTGGCGGATTGGAGACGTAGATATCGCTGAATTGGTTCTGCCAGCCGAGCCATTTGCTGATCTTGGTCACCGTGCCTAAGTCGAACTCTCCTTGATATTCACCCGTATCCGACAGATTCGGATAGAAATTGAACTTTTGAGTTACCACAGTCGACTTACCGGCTTTAACTACCAGTTGGTCACCGAGAGTCAGCGCAAGGAAGCGGTTCGTCACTCCATAGGAGATATAGGCGGGAGGAATCGTAACCGGCGTGGCCACCGCTCCATTCGAATAAGTTTCGTGGGTATAGTTCAATCCGCCGAGAATGTCCAGTATCGTATTGTCGGACTTGATGACGTGAACTCCCAGTCCGCCGCCATACATGCCGCGCAGATCGAGGTTCTGCAGGGCATTGCTCATAAAGTCTGCAGCCACAAAAGCGAATAGTCTCGCATCGAGATTGTGGTCGTAGCGGATCCCTGCCGTAATCAGATTGGCCACGGTGCTGGGAGTAGCCAATTGATTATTGGTGTTGAGCGAGGTTAAGTAGATCGTGGTTGTATCGTTCTGGGTAGGATGAACCGCGTTGATCGCCAGCGCCAGGTTCGTGGTTTCACTATTGCCGCGCGACAGCGAGAAACCAACGTTGACCCCACCGTTCCAGCCGTGCAGCAGACCGGGATGCATCGACTTATCGTAAGCTTCCTGCTCGGCATCATTCCGCATCAGCGTAACGTTTGCAGGAGGAACTTCTACCGTTCCACCGGCTTTGGTGGCGACTTCGATTTTTCCGTCGACGGTGGTCACCGACCCAACTAGCGTTTTCTTGTCCGCCGTGGTGACGTGCAATTCCTTATCGGTCGTAAGTTGCGTGATCGCGTCGAACTGCACCGTAACGTCTCCCACATAGTCAGTATGCAGCACAAGAGTCTTGCCGTCCGACTTCACAACTGTGCCGCTCAGATGATCGCCATTCTTCAACGTGATCTGGTCGGCGAAAACTGACGAGGCTAAACCTAGAAACACAATGAGAGCTACAAAATTGGCTTTACGCAACACAACCAGCCTCCTGCTTTCAGAGTCAATTTTCACGGCACAAACGCAATGTTACGGTTGGGAACCCACGACTGCATGGAACCAGACAGGAAACGACGAAAAAGCGGCGATTAAATCAAAAGAAGGTTACTGCTCGCGATAAGGAGCTGCCATCAGGCCTTGGTATCTTTATTTTCGATCGTCTTGTTCTGATCGGCTGGGGGGGGAGGCGTATCCTTCATGCCTTCTTTCAAAGCGCGGATCCCCTCGCCAAGTCCTTTGCCGAGCTCAGGCAACTTCTTGGGACCAAAAACCAGCAGAGCAATCGCGAAAATGATAATCAGATGCGTTGGTTGGAATAGACCTTCAAACATGGGAACCTCCGGAACCACACTACTAGCTGCTTATACGCTACCGGAGGGCCACCGGGAAGTCAAACTCCGCAGCAGGGTTTGACGCTGGTTCTGGCCATCCTTCATTCTTGCTTTAGTGATACTGCGCCATTCCGGTGGACGCCGCTGTGAGGAAGATCACAATGCCTGGTGACCTCGACCTCGTCTACATCTGAAGGCCGCTCCTTAGATCGGAAATGACTCCGTTATCCTCCCTGTTACTTCCGTGACCTTACCTCCGCTTCGGCTACCGGGCTAATGTAAATCAGCCGTTGGAAATCAGCGCTGTCCGTGCGGTGCGAGGCTCTGTCAGCGCGAAACAAGTCAACCGGTTCTGGAGATTTGAGTGAAACGCAACGGACTCTCAGTCTTTCTCTTTCTTCTTGCGGCAGCCCTGGCCGCCCAGTCCAGTGAATTTAAGCCCGTCAACCCGGCTCAAGTCATGGCCTGGCTCATGTCGGGCATGCCCTCCGGCCGTCTGGTTCGCATCATTCAAGAGCGCGGTATCAACCCTGTTCCCGGCAAAGACCAGATTCATCAATTCGAAGCCGTGGGAGCCGATTCGAATCTGGTCCGCGTTCTCGCCAACGCTATGCAGTCCACACCAAATACTGGAGTGGCCGAGATTCCCGCACCGCTGCTAACAGCGGCAGGTGACGCGAAGGCCCAGCATTTCCATAAAGCCGAACTCGCTTTGCGCTCCGCTCTAGCGTCCGATCCGCAAAACGCGGCGCTGCACTTCGCCGACGGCAACATGCTTATCCGGCAAGAGTTGTGGGATGACGCCTTCGAGGAAATCACCCTGGCCACCCAACTGATGCCCGACCTGCCGGAAAATCACAGCAGTCTTTCCTACATCTTTTATCGGCTCGACGACGGTCCCAACGCCATTGCGGAAGCCCGCACGGCTCTGAGCATGGATCCGCAGAACGCAGAGGCCTATCAGTTTCTGGGCTTGGCTCTTTATTCCAACGGACAATACGCTGCGGCTGTTCATGCCTTCGACGAATCGCTCGCCCGCGATGCGGCGAATGCCGACACCTATTACGACTTGGGGATTACCCTGCACGCTGCCGGAAACCAATCCTCCGCCATCACCGCCTACCGCCAGGCCATTCATCTGAACCCAGCTTTTTGGGAAGCTCATTCCAACCTCGCGTTGGTCTTCCACGAACAGAAAAAGATCGAGGAGGCCATTGCCGAATACCGCGAAGCCAAGCGGCTTGCTCCGCAAGAAGCTTCTGTTCGCAATAATCTGGGCAATACTTATTGCGACAAAGGAGACTTCGACGCTGCCATTCTCGAACTGGGCGAACTTTACCGCCAGCACCCCGGGTGGGAACAGGGTCACGGCTGCATGGCTCGAGCCTACATGTCGAAGAAGCAATACGGTAGCGCCATCCAAGAATGGCGGGCAGCAGTTCTTCAAAATCCAACGAGTTCCTCCGAACACCGCATGCTGGGGGAAACGTTCGTGCTGAATGATCAACTAGAAGAGGGTGTTCGCGAATTGCGCCTCGCCGTAACGCTGAATCCGGATTCCGATACGGCCCACCAGGGTTTAGGCACGGCACTTTTCCGGCTACAGAATCTGCCAGCAGCGGAAAAAGAATTCCGCGAAGCGCTTCGGCTGAATGCCTCTCCCGACAACCACTTCTCCCTTGCTGCCTGTCTTATGACCATGGACCGCTACGAAGAAGCTTTGGCTGAATTGGACGCCGCCGCGCGGCTCGATCCCGAACGGCCGCTCTATCGTGCCCGGCGTGAAGAGCTGATGAAACTGATGAAGGAAACGAAGTCGCAGTAGCATTAGGACACCGCGGCTTGTGTACTCTCGGCATTTTTAAACTTAGGGAAGATTTCATTAGACTGAGCTTGGGAGATTCATCATGGAATTAAGGCCCACGGTACAAGCCGCAGCCGCCAAACCGGCGCAGTCCGTTCCTCAGCCGGCACACCTCAATTCCGCAACACTGGGTCGGGTGACCGCCGCTGCCCCGGCTGAAGCTCCGCACAAGTTTTCCGGCTACGGCCTGCCTTGCATCAAATGCAAGCTCTACTATCCTGCGAATCTCGACACTTGTCCCAATTGCAATACCACAGAACGGGTTTCTCCCACCATCGCTCCGCTCGTCATAAAACCGCAAGCCGAGGTTGAGCCTGTCCCCGATACGGCCATTGTTGAGCAGGAGCGGGAAGCTTTCCTGAAGGAATTCAAGTCGCAGTTGTTCGCCGCTCATGCGGAAGTGGCAAATTCCCCTGTCATCTGCACTCTTGGGGAAAATCATGTTAAAGGCGCCGAGGCCGCCTCGGTCTGCAAGCCCTGTTACGAGCGCCTGCAGGAGCGCGTCGACGTTTGCGAAGCCGCGCTGCATATGGACGTAAAAGATGCGGCGCAAATCGTTTATGACGCGGTCTGGGCCGATCCTTCTGATCCCAGCAAAACCTATACCAATGCGGCTAGCGCACTGCTTACCGAACTGCGCAAGCGGGCGGGAGTCTCCAGCATGATCGGCCCCTTCCAGCCTCTGGGTAATTAAGAACCGCAGAATCGGAATTGAGCAGTTTGCCGCCCGAGGTGAACCCACCACCGTTCCCACAGGGCTGAAGTAAACCAGAATTTCCCGCTCACTCGAAAACAACTGGACCCGGGAAAATTTCATCTAACGTGGCGCTGTCCCGGGAGCAGCGCGCGCCATGAAGTCTCGGTATTCACTCTGGTTGATGTCGTGGTCCGCCTCGTTGGCTCTATTTGTGGCACAACGGCTAAATGCCGTGGGCGAAATCATCGCGCTGCAACTGGAGCGTTCCTTTCCGGGCGAAGTGGGCCATCTTGCATCAACGGGAAGAACGCGTTGGAAGTCTCCAGTGGCCTTCCTCAGGCCAGCCAACTGGCCTCGCCGACGGAGTAAGGTGAGCAGCGACCCTCTGCCCCCAGCCCACTGACCACAACTCGGCTCCTTCGATAACTCCCAAATCGCTCCGAAAATACCGTAAATGCGCAAAATTGTGTCGTTTAGCCTCTCGCTGATGTCACCCGTCCGCCGCCTCCGGGTGAGAAACCAACCGCAGGGGGAGAAGGGTCATCCAAGCTTGGTTCGTTCAGGGAGCACGCCATGAAGTCTGGTTTTTTTTTGTGTTTGATCTCGTTGCTGGCCGGTTCCATCCTGCTGCTGAATGGCTGCGCAGGGGTGGGAACACCCTCGTCTCAGTCGCAAACCACCTACCAGTTGACGGTCACCGCTCCCAAAGCAGGCACAGGGACCATCACTAGCAGTCCCGCGGGAATTAGTTGCCCCACGACCTGCAGCGCAAGCTTTACGCAGGGAACGATGGTCACACTGACGGCGACTCCTGGAACTAACTATTACTTTGCCGGTTGGGGCGGCAGTTGTTCGGGCACCACTTGCAGCTTCCCCATCAACGCCGCTACCAGCGTTTCCGCCACGTTCAATCCGGGCGTCGGATTGACTGTAGCCTTGGCTGGAGCCGGCACCGGAACCGTCACCAGCACTCCCGCGGGAATTAACTGTTCGGCGGCTACTCCTTCGACATGCACTGCCAGCTTCGCGCCCAAGGCTCAGGTCACGCTTAATGAAACGCCGGCAACAGGAGATACTTTCGCTGCCTGGTCCGGAGCGGGATGCTCGGGCACCGCAACCTGCAGCTTGACCTTGACTACGGGGACCACCGTCACGGCTACCTTCAACAGTGCCTACGCAGCATTAACTGTCTCCCTTGCGGGTACGGGTACAGGAACCGTCACCAGCACTCCGGCTGGGATCGATTGTTCTAATGGCTCTGCGACCGGCTGCAGCTTTGGTTTCGCTCCTAACACGCAAATCACGCTCACCGAAACTCCAGGTCCCAACAGCACTTTTACCAGTTGGACCGGTTGCACCGGTTCGACGAGTTGTGCCTTCCCGTTCACTACTGCGGAGACCATTACCGCGACATTCGGCCCATCCAATATTTACGGAAGCCTGAATCACATTATTTTCTTCGCCCAGGAGAATCGATCTTTCGACCATTATTTCGGATACATGCGGCAATACTGGGCTAACCAGACTCCCCCAATCCCCGATCAGTCTTTCGACGGTTTGCCGCAGTTCAATCCGACCAGCGGTATCGCCCCTTTGTACGGTGCCCCGCCCACCGTCCCAGGCTGCCAGCTCTCATCCGACGCCGATAGCTGCACCCCGGATCCAACTAACCCAATTCAGTCTTTTTCGTTCCACTCGCTCATCTTGCCTTCCGGCAAAGTGGGTACCGTCTGCGAGGAGAATCAGAGCCCCTTCTGGAATGAAGCTCATAACGATTGGGATTACACGAACCCGGCAGATCAGCCCGCTGAGGTTGGCCCTACTGGCGCTCCCGACCCTCCGCTGAACGGCTTCGTCTTCACGGCCGCTTATGACGCCCGATCCAACGGTTTCATGGATGTGAATGGCGTTCGGGGCATGGGGTATTTCGAAGACTCGGATCTGAATTTCTACTACTCGCTGGCCACGGACTTCGGCACCTCCGACCGTTGGTTTTCTCCGGTCATGGATCGCACGCAGATCAATCGCGCCTATATGTATGCTGCCACTTCTCAGGGATACGCCTACCCTCCTGGAGGGGGCACGAATGACAGCAAACCATTCACTGCCAAAACGATCTTTGAGGCACTTCAGGACGCGGGCATCAGTTGGAAGATCTACGTCGATCCTACGAACACTTACTATAAGAATTCATCAGGGGTCACGGAAGATTGCAGCACCGAAGCGGCGGGAGAAGCTCAGGACATGTGCCTGGCCGGCTCATCATATATGAACCAGTTCGTCTATGAAGCTCAGATTCAGAACGCTGCAACGGGCCTGTGGCAGCACTTTGCCCCGATCTCGCAATTCGCAATCGATTTGCAGGACGATGCAACCTTCCCCCAATTCGCCTACATCGAGCCCGCCTCGAGTGCCGGCCTCGATGAGCATCCCTCCGATGCCGATGGCTCGCCGGTCAACGTTCAACTAGGCGCTCAATACGTGCAGACATATATCGTCAAGCCTTTCCTGCAGAGTCCGACGTGGCAGGATTCCGCGTTAATTTTCACCTATGACGAGGCGGGCGGCCTCTACGACCACGTTTCCCCGCAGCCCGCCACTCCGCCTGGCGACGATCTTTCCCCGTTCGACTTGGTCAGCGGCGACATCTGCGACAAAAGCGGTGAATCACTCGGAGTGGGTACCTGCACCTTCGGATGGACCGGCTACCGCGTTCCCTTGATCGTCATATCGCCATATTCGCGCCAGAACTTTGTCTCGCACACGGTGCGGGATACTACTGCGGTCCTGAAGATGGTTGAAACACGTTTCGGCTTGAGCCAGCTCACCAATCGCGACGGCTCTCAACCCGACATGACCGAGTTCTTCGATTTCGTGGGCAAACCCTGGGCCACGGCCCCAACCCCGCCCACTCAAAACGCGGGCGGCACCGGCGGAATTTGTGATCAGACGCCGGCCGCCAGCTGGCACGAGCCGCCAGAGGTTCGGGCCGAAGTAACCGGCTCGGGATCAGTCTCGAGCAGTCCGACTTCTGCCATTGACAAGTGCACGGTAGATTGTACCGGAGTATTTTCCACCGGCACGGTCGTCACCCTCACTGCGACGCCCGACACCGGCTCAACGTTTACCGGCTGGGGCGGCGCGTGCAGCGGGACCACCACATGTACCGTCACGCCAACTACTCTGTCGACAGTCAAGGCGACCTTTACGCCTTAACGGGGAAAATTGTGAAGTTGCAGGCTGACAAGCTCGCGCGTAATGGGATAATGGCCCGGTGACCGTCCAGCGAGCTGTCGGATTCTGTCTTATTTTCTTATCGGCCTCGTGCTTCGCGGCGACACGGCACTACTATATCGCCGCCGAGGACGTAAACTGGGACTACGCTCCCAGCGGCCACGACATACTCACCGGCGAGCCACTGCCGCAGCCTTGGCTGCTCAAACGAGAGTGGCCGAAGACCCGCTTCATCGAATACACGGACGGCACGTTTACCACAAAAAAGCCCCAACCTGAGTGGCTGGGAATTCTTGGTCCCATCATTCGCGCGGAAGTGGGAGACGATGTGCTCGTCGAGTTCCTTAACCGTACGCACCTTCCTCACAACATGCACCCGCACGGCTTGCGCTACGACAAGAACAACGAGGGTGCTCTTTATATTCCGTTCGGCAGAGGCGATCGGGTTCGTCCGGGAGGAAAATACACCTATCATTGGTTCGCCACCCCAGCCAGCGGCCCGGGACCGGGGCAGCCGAGTTCAATCGTGTGGTGGTACCACGCTCACGAGGCGCCTGAGATCAATGCCGGATTAGTCGGACCCATCGTCGTCACCGCCAAAGGCAAGGCGAAACCCGACGGCTCTCCGAAGGACGTGGATCGCGAATTTGTCGCCTCATTCATGATCTTCGATCAATTGAACGGCAAGCCCGGCGGATTGTTTTACTCCATCAATGGCTTCATCTTCGGCAATCTTCCGGGCTTGACGATGAAGCAGGGCGACCGGGTACGCTGGTATTTGCTAGGCATGGGAAATGAGATCGACCTGCACACCCCCCACTGGCACGGCGAGACCGTCACCTACGAAGGCCGGCATACGGATGTGATTGAACTTCTTCCCGGCAGCATGAAAACCGTCGACATGCTCGCCGACAACCCCGGTACCTGGCTGTTTCATTGCCATGTAGAAGACCACATGGAGTCAGGGATGATGGCGGTTTACACCATCTATGTTCCGCCCCGGCGCGCCTGCCCGATTGCCATCACTGCGGGAGATTTTTGGAAGCACCCGGAAAGCTTCTCGCTGACCGTGAAAAATACCGGCAGCAAAACGATCACCGGCATGACTCTCACTCCTGAAATGTTTTTGGCGCCGCAGGACTTGCGGCGTCCCTTCAACATGCAGTGGTCATCGGCGAAACCCATTTCTCCTGGGCAGGAGCAAACTCTCGAACACCCCGGGGTGCCGCCGGCGAGCGCTCAAACCGTTATGGGTTGGGTCTTATTACCGAGTTCGGTGAGGTATGAAGACGGAACGAACTGGCGACCGGAAAGTGAAGGCGAGTGTTTTACCGTAATCTGGCGCGACCCGCAGCATCCCGATATGCCCGTTTTGCCCCCGCGGCAGATCGAAATGAATCCGGACTAGAAATCTTCCCGAGATCAACTCATCATCTCTCTTGCGCCAGCAAAAGCTGTCATCTCCAGGGTAGTGGTGTATTTTGAAAAAAGATTCGTATCAGGGCATCGCCTTCAGGCATGCCGTCGCAACCCGTGGGGCAAGCCTCAGCGGCTAAAGCCGCTAATCCATCAGCTGTTGTTGGCATCGCTGAAGCGATGCCCTGATACGAATCTTTTTTCAAACTTCTCCCTACCCATCTTTATCATGGTACGGCTTTCCGTTTCCGTCGAATGAACGACAGCCCTCGCTTCAACTCGGCGGAGAGATCTGTGCTTTCCGTGGCCACATGGACTGGCTTGCTCGACTCCTTCCCCATCCAGGCATTTAACTCTGCGGGTATTGCTATCACGTAGCGGCCTTCACGTCGGACTGGCATCCCCTCCGTCCCCCAACGCTGAACCACGGAAACAGGCTCGCCTAGAAAACCGGCAATCTTCTGACAGCCCTTTAGCGCGGTGTTGTCTGTAAGCGTCTCCGTTTTCGATTTGGATGGTTTCGCCATCAGTTCACCCGAATCCCGAACTCCGAACTCCGCGAGATCCTTGGATGCTGAACCAACCGGCACAGATCGCCAAAAAAAGTCGCTCCACCAATAGAGGACGACGAACTTAGCCAGATAGTAAACCTGCGGAGTGGGCGTGGCATCCACTAAAGGCGATTGAGGAGATTAAATGGCCGGAAAGAATGGTACGAGGAGTGGACTGGCAAATCCTTCCAGACTTAAGCCCTTCGATGCTGGAGACAAGCAAATGTTGCGGGTTATCATCGAAACTCCAAAGGGCAGCCGCAACAAGTTTGCATTCAACGCCGAGGAGCACATCTTCGAACTGAAGAAGGTTCTGCCTGCTGGAATGGCGTTCCCTTACGATTTCGGATTTGTTCCGTCCACCGAAGCTGACGATGGCGATCCGGTCGATGTACTCGTATTGATGGACGAACCCGCATTTCCGGGATGTGCACTTACTTGTCGAGCCGTGGGCGTGATCGAAGGCGAGGAGGTTGGGAAGAAAGGTAAAGTCCGAAACGATCGAATCGTGGCTGTGGAACAAGACGCTCACAGCCGGGCCGATATAAAACTCTCGACGATTTGGGCAAGCATTTCCTGAAGGAACTCGAAGAGTTTTTTGTTGAGTACCCACCGGCTTTCCGACAGGAAGTATCGAGTGCTCGGCGTGAAGGAGCCCAGCCACGCAAGGAAACTAGTGAAGGCCTCGATGAAGTGAAATGCTGGTAGGCTGTTTGTCCTTCGTATGAGATGAATCCGAAAACGATTAGAGCAATCGAAGGACTGCCGTAGACTTTCGAGAATAATCCCGCAAGTAATCGTCAAGCCGAGTGCGCGCGCGTCGCTCCGGATCGGATCAGCTGGTCGCCAACAACTTTTCAATGCGGATCGGCACTTCACGCACTCGCACTCCGGTGGCGTGATACGTAGCGGAGGTGAGCGCCGAGGCGCAGCCGGTTAAACCGATTTCTCCGATCCCGCGAGCGCCATATTCGTTCAAAATGGTATCGGGATAATCCAAAAACTCAACCTCGACGTCGGGAACGTCAGCATTCACCGCGACCAGATAGTCTGCGAAATTATTGTTGATCGGTTGACCGGTGCGCTGATCGTAGACCGTCTCTTCCAGCATACCCATGCCAATTCCCATGGTGACCGATCCCTGAATCTGATTGCGCGCAGTCTTCGCATTGATCATGCGGCCGCCATCAATCACGGTGAGCCAACGCGTCACGCGCAGACGCACGATTTCTGGATCGTAGGAAACCTCACAGAAATGTGCCCCGAACGAATGGATCGAATATTTCTTTTGCTCTGGAGTCGAATCGGTTTTTGCATGACCATCCAAACCGGCCAACTTCGACGCCATCAGAATTTCCTGAAAAGGTATGCCTGAATCAGGCGGCTTATCCTGCATGTGAACTCTTCCTGCGGTCATCTTTAAAGTTTTCGGATCCGCCGCACGGAACGGCGAGTTCGGGTTTGCCGCGGCTGCTTTCAACACGGCCTGCACCGCGTTCTCCGTCGCTTTCACAATCGCGGGAATCACGCTGGCAGTAGCCGACGAACCTCCTGACGTGGGTCCCGGCGGAAGAGAACTATCGCCCAAGATCACGTGGACCTTTTCGACAGGCACGCCGGTTTTGTCGGAAACAATTTCTGCAAACACTGTGTATGTGCCAGTTCCAATATCTTGGGTGGCGCAGGATGCGCGCGCAGTTCCGTCGGCCAGAAGCCTCACGCGCACCTCGGCGCCTCGTTGATGGCCGGGCCAGGTGCAAGTTGCCATGCCCCAGCCAAGAATCTCTCCGTTCCTGGTCATCGAGCCGACTTTCGGGTTTCGCCTGCTCCATCCAAATCGCTCCGCGCCTCGTTGATAGGCTTCGCGCAGATGTTTGCTCGACCAAGGAAGATTGGAGCCTTCATCCTGCTCCGCGTAATTGCGCAGGCGGACTTCTATCGGATCAAGGTTGAGTTTCACCGCCAGCTCATCGATCGCTGATTCGAGCGCGAATAGCGCGGGAGTTCTTCCCGGACCGCGCATCGGGGTAGGAGTGCCGGTGTTGAGCGCGACTTCCTGTTGCCGTGCCGCCACATTTTGGCAGCTGTAGAGCATGGCAGTCGGATCCACGCAGTCTTCGAGAAATCGATCGACCTTCGATGTGCTCTGAAGAATCTCGTTCCTCAGGGAAATCATTTTGCCGTCAGTGCCGGCACCGATTCGAATCCGCTGCTGGATCGTCGGGCGATGGCCGACAGTTGTGAACATCAACGCGCGCGGCACGGCAAACTTAACTGGTCGCTTCACGCGGCGCGCTCCCACCGCCGCCACCCAGGAATGCGGCCATGGGAAAAGCTTGCAGCCAAAACCGGAGCCGATGAAAGGAGAGATTACTTCGATGGATTCGAGCGGCATTCCCAAAACCTGCGAAGCCACATTGTGATGATTCACTACTCCCTGCGAACTCTCGTACAACGTAATCTTGTCTTGATCTTTATTCCACACCGCAATCGTGCCATGCATTTCCATCGGATTGTGAGTTTCGACGGGAGTCACATAGGTCTCATCGAGTTTCACCTCGGCTTGGTTGAACGCCGTATCCGCTTGCCCTCGGGAATAATTCATGGCCGCCGACTGACCTTTGTCAGAAGGCCCTCGCTGGCCCATGGCGGAGTGAGCAGTCGCATCCAGTCGCATCTCCGGCGGCTTAGCGTCGTACTCCACGCGCACATGAGAAGCGGCATCCTGCGCCTGCTCGAACGTCTCGGCGACAACCAGCGCTACGTACTGGCCCCAGTAATAAATATTTTCATCTTCGAATGGCGGCCTGCTCTCGCCGGGACGACTGGATTCTTCGAGCGACCCCGCCGGGTGATAAAGCTTTTCTATGTTGCCGTGATGCAGGATCGCGAGCACACCCGGCATCTTCTCTGCCTCGGCAGCGTCAATGTTCTTGATCCGGCCGTTGCCGATTGTGCTGGCGACTGCCACGCCGTAAGCGACATTCTCAATCGGATGTTCAACCGCATAAGTGGCTCGCCCTGTGACTTTGAGTTTGCCGTCGATACGGGTCACGGCCTGGCCAATTACTGAAGTGCTCATTCCGATCCTCCTCGATACTTCACGAAGCCTTGTTCAATTCGGGCTACGCACTCTGCGTCGCGACCTTCAGCGCCCTTTTCAATGTCCGCTTTGCCAGTTCCACTTTGAACGCGTTGTCGCGAAGCGGCTTCGCATCGCGCAAGGCGGCATCGGCCGCGGCGTTGAAACTCGTTTCGCTAGCGTCCTGGCCCTCCAGAGCTTTTTCGGCTTCGATCGATCGCCAAGGTTTTGTGCCTACTCCTCCGAGTGCAATTCTGACTCTCTGCATTCGCGTGCCTTGCATCTGCGCCACGACAGCCGCGGATGCCAGCGCAAATTCGTACGAAGCCCGATCGCGACGCTTGAGATAGTAAGAACGCGTGCCACTGGCGAGCGCAGGCAAGGTCACATGTGTGATCAACTCTCCGGCGATCAGAACGTTCTCGCGATTCGGAGTTGAGCCCGGCACGAAATAAAATTCATTCAGTGGAACCGCCCGTTCTCCTTTCGGTCCGCGAATATGGACCGTAGCCTCCAGTGCCATCATGGCTACAGCCATGTCGGAAGGATGAGTGGCAATACAATGTTCGCTGGTACCGAGAATGGCATGGATGCGATTGAATCCATCAAGCGCGGCGCATCCGGAACCGGGATCGCGTTTGTTGCAAGCATATGTTGTATCGCGAAAGTAGTAGCAGCGGGTACGTTGCAGGAGATTTCCGCCAGTCGTCGCCATGTTGCGAAGCTGCGGAGAAGCGCCCGAGAGCAGCGCTTGAGAAAGTACCGGATACTCACCCTGAATAGTCGCATCGTGCGCCAGATCGCTGTTGCGCACCATGGCACCGATTTTTATTCCACCACCCGGCATCTTCTCAATCTTGTCGAGCGCAAGCAGATTAATGTCCACTAAAGTCGTTGGACGTTCCACGTTAAGCTTCATCAAGTCAATCAGCGTGGTCCCGCCGGCAACAAATTTGCTGTGCGGCACTGCCCCAGAGCTAATCGCGCCCGCGACATCGTGGATTTTTTGATAATGAAATGCTTGCATGGATTCCTTCTCCTCGGCGGTACCCTCGGACCAAGCTAAGCGCGCTTACGCGCTTCCTGCACCGCGGCTACGATGTTCGGATAGGCACCACAACGGCAGATGTTTCCGCTCATGCATTCGCGAACGTCGTCGTCATTCTGGCCGCAGGGTTCTTTCAGCAGAGCAACGGCTGACATGATCTGCCCGGAAGTGCAGTACCCGCACTGGAAGCCGTCGTGCTCCAGAAACGCAGCTTGCACCGGATGCAGTTCCCCATTTCTTGCCAAGCCTTCAATGGTAGTGATCTGATCGCCCTGATGCATGATCGCGAAGGTGAGGCATGAGTTCACGCGCCGGCCGTTGACGTGCACCGTGCAGGCTCCGCACTGGCCGTGGTCGCACCCTTTTTTCGTTCCGAACAATTGCAGACGCTCGCGCAGAGTATCCAGCAGAGTGACTCGCGGTTCGAGCTTGAGGTGATAATCACGGCTATTGACGTTGAGGACGATCGCCACTGGAGAAGCACTTCCCGGCGGCGTGCCCGGCGGTGCGGGCGAAGTTTCTACCTGAGCGGCAGAGATCGTATGCAATAACGGCACAGACGAAATAGCGATTCCACTGGCGCTGAGCCGCGCCAGAAAAGAACGCCGGGTAACTCCGGCCTTGCTACCTGCGCTTTCGCTTTGGCCTGTTTGTTCCGTCGATTCCGCGATGACAGGTGGCGCCAGTTTGGGCGCTTTGTCGTCTTTCATGAACTCACCCCCTTAAGTCTGGCAAGGGAATGGCTTGCCGATGTCTACAGATTGGGCGTTGGATTCTCTAGAGTGCCTGCGGGTTGGCTTTAATTTGGTATCCGATCGACGGATAAACGAAAAAGACGAAGCACTTCAAGGAAGGAATTGGAGGCGTGGTCCGGTATCGAACCGAAAGTGGCGTTTTAGAAAATAAGTTGCTTCCCTGTTCAGTATCGTGGAAATCCAATAAATCCAAAGGAAGTAGGAAGTAAAAAGCGGTAGCACAAATTAGCGGAAGAATTGTGCTTATCTACTGAAACCCATCGCCAATGCTGCGAAGCCCCGGCACTGTGGCAAGCCCTGGAACCCCGGCGCGAGCGATTTTACCCCGCGATAACCAGTTAGGTACTGTGTGCAATTGTGTATGACCTATATTGACCAGCCGAGCCGGATTCCTGAGCGATATGATTTAGCCTCTTTTTTAACGGAGCACGCATTCCTCAATTGGAATGATCGTGCCAAGAGACAATGGCGAACAAACGTGCGTTCAGTTTCAGCCCCGCTGGGACGACTGTGCGGAACTACCGAGACAACGAGATCATCTTTTCCCAAGGGAGCCCAGCCGATGCTTTGTTCTACGTTAAAAGCGGCACGGTGAAGCTCACGGTAGCTGCCACACGCCGCAAGAAAGCTATAATCGCCGTCCTGCTACGAGGTAGCTTTTTTGGCGAAGGCTGTCTCGCAGCGCAACCTCTGCGCATGTACACGGCGCGATCAATTGGACATTCCAGTATCACTCATATGGGGAAGGAAAGTGCTGTTCGCGCGCTCAAACGAGACCCGAAATTCGCAAAGCTTTTTGTTGCGTACCTGCTTTCCCGCGTCATTCGAGTTGAGGAAGACTTGGCCGATCAGTTCTTTAACTTCAGCGAAAAGAGACTGGCCCGGGTTCTGTTGCTGTTTGGAGAGATCATCAAGGAATCAAAGCCAGATCGTCCCCTGAAGGTAAGCCAAGCAACCCTCGCGGAGATGGTGGGTACCACCCGGGCGAGGGTAAGCAAATTTATGAACGGGTTCAAGAAGAAGGGCTTAGTCCACTACAACGGCGGCTTGCAAATCAATAGCGCCATGATCGCCACATTCCTGCAAAACCGACCTATGTCCATCGTCACAAAAAGGTAGACCGCATGGGGTTTGTGATGAAGAAAGAACTCAGTACGAAACAATCGCTCTGAGGGAGAAGTGTGAACTTAGCGCGCACCGATCCGCATCGCGACCGCCGATCGATCGCAAAAGATCACTCCTAGCCTGGACTCGTCCCTTCGGCAGTTCCCGCCGTCAAGAGTGCCGTTCTCTCGCGGCCTGGCTAATACAGTGGGCTTATTTTGGAGGCGCGGGTCGGAATCGAACCGACGCATAAAGGTTTTGCAGACCTCTCCCTTACCACTTGGGTACCGCGCCCCTGCTGAATACGTTAGCGTTCCGGCTGAAAAAAGTCCATCCGCGGGAAGGGATGAAAACATCTGGAGCGGGAGACGGGGGTCGAACCCGCGACATCGACCTTGGCAAGGTCGCGCTCTACCACTGAGCTACTCCCGCTCGACAGTCCTTGATTATAAACAAGCCTGCAGCCTGCGGCAATGATGACATCGCCTCCTCACAGCGGTTTCGACATCAGAATGCAATGGCATGCGACTTCGCCGATCAGTCGGCGTGGTGGGTGAAACTCCTCGGTACCGGTTTCGGAGTATCCGAGACTTCGATAGAACGGGAGTAGTTCTGTGCGCAGGTTTAAAGCCCTCATCTCCATGCGCTTGCAGCTATGTTTGCGACCGTATTGTTCTGCGGCGGCCGTCATCAATTTACCAAGTCCTTTGCCTTGCTGCGCGGGATCAACCGCGAGCATTCCGAAGTACGCCCGTTCTCCTCGCAGCTCCACATAAACGCAGGCTAGGGCTCGTCCTTCGCGCTCGGCCACTAGAACATCGCCCCTGTCCATGGTCGCCGACAGGCGTTCCTCATCGGTGCGCGTACCGTCGAGAAAAGTTTCGATGGCAAACGCCTGGTTGATCAGAGGAATCAGCCGTGGAAGGTCATGCCTGGTCGCAGTTCGGATGGTAACTTCGCTCATTTCTTTACAACCACACTGGAAAGACTTGACGCAATTTCACTTCGGGGACCATTGCGGATCTTCCTCCGGCGGCACGATATGTCCGTCGCGCATGTGGATGATGCGATCTCCGAACTTCGCGGCTTCCGGATTGTGGGTGATCATCAGCACAGTCTGACCTAACTCCTGGTTCGACTGGCGCAACATGTTCAGCACGATGTTCGAATTCTCAGTATCGAGATTGCCGGTGGGTTCGTCGGCCAAAACCACTACGGGTTTATTGACGAGAGCGCGAGCCAGGGCTACGCGCTGCTGCTCACCGCCAGAAAGCTCGGAAGGGCGATGATTCAATCGTTTGCTAAGCCCTAACAGATCGCAGATGCGCAGAAAGAATGCGGGATCGCGATCGCCATTTCCGGAAATCTCCTGCGCGATTTCTATGTTGGATCGCGCATCGAGAGTGGGCAGCAGATTGAACTTCTGGAAAACGAAGCCGATCTTTCGCTTGCGCATGCGGGTCCGCTCCCCGTCGGAGAGCGTGGCAAAATCATCGCCATCCATAATCACTTTGCCGGAGTCAGCCCGGGTCAATCCGCCAAGTAAATAGAAGAGAGTGGACTTGCCGCTGCCGGAGGGGCCGACGATAGTGACAAATTCTCCTTTTTGCACGCTGAAGGAGATGCCGCGAAGCGCGGGGACGTCGATCTTCCCTACGCGATAAGTCTTGTGTAAATCAATGGCCTCGATGAACGCGCCCATGCCAGATTCGATCTTACACGAGCGCGGCCGTCAACCGCCTTGCGCGCAGACTCGACCGAGAACAGAGAGCAGAGAACGGACAGCAAAAGGAATCAAAAGAATTTTCCGCGGCGGCCTTTGTGTTATTCGGTTGGTAAAATGCTTCGGCGGTTCTGAGTGGCGTCAGGCAACACCAATCTGCCGCGTCTGCGGGGTGGAGCGCTGCATTCGCTTTGGCCCGCGCTTGCGCACCAGCAGCAAACGGATGCGCTCCAGAAGGTCGGCTGGCGCATACATTCCCCGGGCGAGGAACACGTCCGCTTGAGAGTCATGGTCGTAGACGCGGACCTTGCTCGAAATAAGGATCGTCGGAATTTGCGGCGATATCGCCTTGATCGCAGCGATCAACTGCGGACCGTCCATCTCTGGCATTGCCATGTCTGTAACCACCAGATCGATGTCTCCCTGCTTGAAGCGTTCCAGGGCGGGTTCGCCGCGGGAATAACTGGCCACACGATAGCCGCGAGTCTCCAGCATGATTTTGCGGTGGGAAAGCGATTGTTCGTTATCGTCAACACACAAAATCGTGCGCTTGGGTTTCATTCACCGCCTGTTCCGAAGGCACCAGTTGTAGTCCAGAGCCAAACGGAAATTTCTCTATTCGTGAAGGATGGAAGAGCGAAGTGATGCTAACGGCAATGGTGAAGACTGTAAAGTACCGCCGAAGCAAATGGCAGCTTCTGGCTATTGACATTTTTTGTTGCGTTTGAAATTCATGAATTTCAGACGCTTGCGCGAGTTCGACTAGAGGAAAACTTCTCCGCGCATGATTTCAACCGAGTGCCCTCCGACCCGTACGTTAACTACGCGGTTATCGCGGCGCGCCGCACGCACAAAAATCCGGCTGGGCCGCTTCATCTCCACACCCTGTTCGATCATCACGCGTTCTTCAGGTTGGGCCACACCATGCGCCACCATCCAGGCCGCAGTGCAACCTGCAGCTGAACCGGTAGCGGGATCTTCGCCGTTATAAAACAGCATGCGAGCATGCAGCCGGGCGTTGCGATCCATGGTTTCGCGCGAAACGAAATAGAAAAATTTGCCTGCAGACTTTGTCAGATATTCGGCAGCGCGCGCCAGATCGACCTGCAGATTCTGAATCACAGCCAGCGATTTTAGCGGCGTCACAGTAAACGGTACGCCTGTCGAAACTGTCTCAATGGGCAACGAGTCATCGAAATTCTGCAGACTCAAGCCCGTCGCCCGCGCCACCGCTTCGCGATCATGCTTCGTCAGGAACGTGGGATCTATCTGGGTCATCTCGCCGAACGCTGGCTCTCCGGCATTATCTTCGAAATGGACCGGCACTTTACCTACGTTCAACTCCAGCGTGACCTGGGGCGCGCCGCTTTCTCCGCGCAATGCGAACGCGGTTCCCAGCGTGGGATGCCCCGCAAACGGCAGTTCTTCCTGCACCGTGAAGATCCGTACTCGAATCCCTTGTTCGCGCTCCTTAGCGGCCTCACGTGGCAGGATGAAAGTAGTTTCCGAAAGGTTCATCTCTCGAGCGATCGCCTGCATCTCGATGTCCGTCAGACCGGTGCCGTCGAAAAAAACTGCTAAAGAATTCCCTTCCAGCTTGCGGGAAGAGAAAACGTCCCACTGCGCCATTGCCAGACGCCGTATTGTGTTGGTCATCGCGGTCCCTCTTTCAGGAAATCACGGGGCAATCGCAACCTTTCTCGCGCAAAGGAAACAGATGCGGGCAAACGCCTCGCGATGCAAGAAAACTCTGAAAGCGCCTGGCCGGCAGTCGGCCACGGTTGACACCGTCCGCGCGGACTTCTATTCTGACTACGTGTTTTGTCCTTCCCACGCCGGCGCCCCATGCTGTTGCATGTGTTCGCAGTCGTGTGGGTAAGGGAGCAGGCAATAATAGTTTCCCACCCACCCAATGAAGCGGGTGGGTTTTGTTTTTCATCCAATATTTCAAACGACCTTGAGAGATTTGGGTGGCAATTTTAAGAATGTAAATCTACGAGGTGACAAAGATGAGCACGGAGACCTTAACTGAAACCAACAGTATTCCCCGCATCAACGATACGGCACCGAATTTCACCGCTGAGACTACGCAGGGTACGATCGACTTTCACCAATGGATCGGCGACGGCTGGGCGATTCTGTTTTCCCATCCCAAAGACTTCACTCCTGTATGCACTACCGAACTTGGCTACATGGCGAAGTTGCAGCCTGAATTCGCCAAGCGCAATACGAAAATCATCGGCCTCAGCGTTGACCCGGTGAGCAGTCACGGCAAATGGGCAGCGGATATTGAGGAGACTCAAGGCGCGAAAGTAAACTACCCGATGATAGGCGATCCGCAACTCAAGATTGCAAAGCTCTACGGCATGTTGCCGGCGGAGAGTGGCAATACGTCCGAAGGACGTACGGCTGCTGACAACGCCACTGTACGCACCGTATTCGTGGTCGGTCCCGACAAGAAGATCAAACTGCAGCTGAGCTATCCCATGAGCACAGGCCGCAACTTCGACGAAATTCTCCGCGTGATTGACTCGATGCAGCTTACCGCCAAACACAAAGTCGCTACGCCGGTGAATTGGAAACCGGGCGATGACGTCATTATCGGCAGCAACGTATCGAACGAGGAAGCCCAACAGAAATATCCCGGAGGCTGGAAGTCGCCGAAGCCCTATTTGAGGATCGTGCCGCAACCCAAGTAAGATCAGTCGGACGCAATCGATGGTCCGATGGAAGCGCATGCGGTCCGGTGATCGTCCCGGTCTTCAAAACCGGCGGGCGGCGGGTCACCCCGTCATCGGTGGGTTCGACTCCCACTCGCTTCCGCCAACGTCTCGTAGTATTTTTTTAGACGCCTATTCCGAGTTGAGATCTGCGGTTACTGGTAGGAGACGAAACAATGAAGATCGCTAACAACGTCATCGAACTGATCGGTCACACGCCGCTGGTACGGCTGAATAAGGTTACAGAAGGTTGCGTGGCTGAAGTGGTCGCCAAGCTGGAAAGCCAAAATCCAGTAGGCAGCGTAAAAGACCGAATTGGCGCGAGCATGATCCTTGACGCGGAGCGCGCGGGCAAAATTCAGCCCGGAAAAACGGTTCTGATCGAGCCGACCAGCGGCAACACCGGCATCGGCCTGGCCTTCGTGGCTGCGGTGAAGGGTTACAAACTTATTCTGACGATGCCGGAAACTATGAGCCTGGAGCGTCGAGTGCTCCTGCTGGCTTTCGGCGCGGAGCTGGTGCTGACTCCGGGTCCGCGGGGCATGAAGGGTGCGATCCTGAAAGCGGAGGAGTTACTGGCGAAAACTCCCAACGGTTACATCCTGCAGCAATTCGACAATCCGGCCAATCCTAAAATTCATTTCGAGACCACAGGACCTGAGATTTGGAATGACACAGACGGGAAAGTCGATTTCCTGGTCTCAGGCATTGGGACGGGCGGGACAATTACCGGCGTCGCGGAATACATCAAACCCAAGAAGCCGTCCTTCAAAGCCGTTGCCGTTGAGCCTGCGGAGAGCCCGGTGCTCTCGGGTGGAAAGCCAGGCCCGCATAAAATTCAAGGCATCGGCGCAGGTTTTGTGCCGCGAATTCTGCGCACCGATCTAATCGACGAGATCATTCAAGTCAGCAATGATGAAGCAATCCAGATGGCTCGCCGTCTTCCCCGCGAGGAAGGACTCTTCGTCGGAATTTCTTCTGGCGCAGCAGTGACGGCAGCTCTGAAAGTAGCGAAGCGTCCCGAGAACGCCGGAAAGCTGATCGTGGTTGTGCTGCCGTCGTTCGGAGAACGTTACTTGAGCACCGTCTTATTTGAAGAGCTGCGCGGCATCGCGCAACAGATTCCGACCGCTGCCATTCCCGACTGACGGCCACGACAACTTAACCAGTTCGCGTAGTAATGCCGGTGATTGCTCTTTCTTTGGTGCGGGAGGCGTGGAAATGTCTGTGGAAATCTGCCTCCGTACTCCCCGAATTGCGGTTGTTGCAAAAACACTCCGGTGTATGATGATTTTCCAACCAGCCAGCATAGGAGTTCGTGAGTAGAACAGTGTTTTCGTTCGCAGTCACGTTGCTCGCGTCCTACGCAACTATCGGGGAGAAAAATGAGAAGGAACCAGACGTTGGGTGTCTCAATTCTCGGCTTGTTCCTAATGTCTCCGGCGTTTTTCGGCCAGACCGACCCGGCTGGGGCGAAACCCATCCCTGTTCCCACCGATTGGAGCCACCAGCACGTGGTTTTCTCCCGGCCCGCCACCGCCGAACAAGCGGCGTATGCACAACAGGATCCGCGTTACTGGCAACAACTTTATCGCCGTGACTTGCCGATTTTTTCGCCGAAGCAAAACCCTGATGAAGATTCTTCCGCCAAAGCCTCTTCTGCCGCGACGGCAACTTCCAGCCACCGTCAAGTTCTAGACCAGGACTGGCAGGAAAATATGGGTAGCGGCGCCAAGGTCGGCGCCGGAAATTATCCCGCGAAGTTCTCCTTTCTCGGAACGGCAGCCAACTGCGGCAATGCCGCCCAGCCCGATTTCGTGGTGTATAGCACGGGACTCGCTGGATCCCCCACTCAAGCCAGCATTGTGGCGTACGACAATCTTTACTCCGGCTGTCCGGTAGGCGCGGTGCCTTCGGTTTATTGGGCTTACAACACAGGTGGTCAAATCCTGACTTCCCCGTTATTCTCCGGAAGCGGTTCGCAAGTTGGATTCGTGCAAACTTTGGGAGGACAGGCAGGATTGGTTCTTTTAAAGTGGAAATCCTCAACTTCCGAAACCGTGGCTCTCCCGGGCACGCCTACGCTGGTAACGGCGGCGGCATATCCCACTTGCGTTGCTCCCTGTATGACGGAAGTTTTTCTCCACGATGGGTTGTCGAATCCTCTCGATGACACAACTTCCTCAGCTTTCTACGACTACACGAACGACATCGTCTGGGTGGGCGGAACTCTCGGCTGGCTGCACAAGATAACGCCGGTTTTCAACGGCGTACCCGCGGAAGTGCACACAGGTGGCTTCCCGGTTCAAGTGGCCACTACCACGTTTCTTTCCAGTCCGGTGTACGACCGCATATCCAAGAACGTTTTTATCGGCAGCGCGGGCGGTTACTTTTACCGCGTCAACTCCACCTCAGCGGCGGTGACAGCATCGAGAGAACTCGATTTCGGCGCCGGTCTCGTCGATGGTCCGGTCTTGGATCCTTTGAACGGACTGGTTTACGTTTTCGCGTCCAGTGACGGCAGTACAAATTGCGCTGGCATCGCCTGCTCCGCCGTCTACCAACTCGGCACAACGTTCGCCGCCAACTCTACAGGGACGGAAGTGACCGTCGGTAACAGCGTAGCTTTGGACTCGACACCGAATCCTAGTCCGCTTTACGCCGGCGCTTTCGACAATGCCTATTACAGTTCCGCGAATGCCACCGGCAACCTTTATGTTTGCGGCAACACTGGCGCTGACCCTACCGTCTATCGGATTCCGATACAGGCAGGAGTACCTGGAACTGCCGCATCTGTCGCACCGCTCACTCCCGCCGCCAAGAGCCCAGCATGCTCGCCGGTCACGGACATCTTCAATCCGAATGCCAGCGGCGGAGCTGCCGAGCGGTTGTTCTTCAGCGTGGAAAATAACGCTCATCCGACAGTGTGCGCCTCGAAGGGATGCATGCTGAATTTTGTCGACACGCCGTGGCAAGCCTCCACTGCCTACGTCGTGGGCCAGGAGATTCTGGTCCTCAGATCCGCAACCAACACTCTTTACATCAACGTAGTTACCGTCGCCGGAACCTCGGCAGCAACTCCTCCCGCAATATGGCCCGCCACGGCAGCTGCACTCACAACGAATGGTGGAGTTACGTGGATAAACCAAGGCGCTACTTCGGTTACGCTGGGGAGTTGGGCAGCCAGACACGCATACACCAAGAACACTCGCATCATCGACAGTAACGGAGATGTCGAGATCGTGACCGTCGCGGGAACTTCCGCTGCCACCACCCCGATCTGGCGCACCGTTCCCGGCGCGACCACGACCGATGCCGGAGTTACTTGGACCAACGCCGGCGTGTCACCCTATGCAGCTCTGGCCGCAACGGGGGGCACAAGCGGAACGATCATTGACAACGTGGTGGGGTCAGGCACTTTGGCGGGAGCCTCTCAGGTATATTTCTCAACTTTAAGCAACCAGACCTGCACCACTTCGGGCACCACAGGGGGATGCGCGGTCCAGGCATCGCAATCGGCATTGAAATAATTGAAGGGACGACTCTTATGGAAGTGAATCATTCATCCAGTGACGAGCAGCAATCCGCGGAGAAGGTAAAGAAACCATACCAGAAACCGACGTTTCGCTTCGAAGAAGTATTCGTGACTTCGGCGCTCTCCTGCGGCAAGATCACCAGCACTCAAAGCGGCTGCCATGGGTTAACTTCTGCTTCATGAGGCGAACAGGCGCCACTGCGGAGGACGAAAGCGCGGTAAAGTGCGAACTTGCCGCACAGGTTCTGCGCTCGTTCGGAACCCTCCGCTTCGTTGCGACCGGCTGGAGTATGCTGCCTTCCCTTTGGCCTGGGGAAACCCTCCTGGTCGAACGTATCAGCGAGAATAATGGTAACGATCACGTGCACATCGGGGATATCGTTCTTGTCCGACGGGAAATCGGTCTTTGCGCTCACCGCGTCGTGGCCGTTGTCGGTACCTCGGAGAATCCGCGGTGGATCACCCAGGGAGATGCGCTTCCCGCGCCTGATAATCGTCCTGTTGACGCAAATGAGTTGTTGGGGCGGGTCGTTTATGTGATTCGCGGTGGAAGGTTGATCGAGCTGTCCGCGGACTTGAGTGCGGCTCAGAGTCTAATCGCCACAATTGTCCGTCGTTCGGTTCCGGCGGCGCGCGCCTTCGTTTACCTGAATCGTTTGCTGCAAATTTCGGAGAAGCCGGTTCTTCCGTGCCAGGGTTAGCCACACAAATCGAGTGTTACAGCGTGGTAATCGCCATCGGCGGTATCGCCGTCAAAGTGAATACTTTCGACGCCGATTTCCTCACGATATTGCAGAACCGTTATGCCGGATTCGTAAGCCTGAATGCTCCCGCAGAATTCGGATTCGATGTAGAGCTGAATCCGCCTACAGCCATAGGTTCGGACGCAGATGTTCGCATCACCCACGATTCCGGACGCTGGTTGCTGGAGCGCGGCGATTTTCGCGCTGAGTGGGAACCGGCCGCGCGCCACGGCAGCATTCGCCAGAACGCGAACCCATATTCCATTGACGCCGTTTTGCGCATCGTCCACACGCTCGTACTCGCGAAGCAGGGCGGATTCCTTCTGCACTCCGCCAGTGCGATTCGCAACGGAAAAGCGTTCCTGTTTGCCGGAGTTTCTGGCGCTGGGAAGACGACGATCTCGCGGCTTGCGCCCGCTGATGCGACGTTGTTGACTGACGAAATTTCCTACGTGCGTAAGCAAGGCGATGGCTACATGGCATACGGGACGCCCTTCACCGGCGAACTGGCAAAACTGGGCGAGAACGCATCGGCTCCCGTGGCTGCACTGTATCTGCTGGCGCAGGGTCCGGAAAATCGCATCGAGCCAGTCGCCATCGCGGACGCCGGCCGGGAACTGCTGGCCAACATGCTTTTCTTTGCCAAAGATCCAGAAATGGTTCATCGGGCATTTCAAGCGGCATGTGACTTCGTCGATCGCGTTCCGGTTTGCCGGCTCAGATTTGTGCCGGATGCCCGCGTATGGGAAATGATTGGATAAAAATGCAAGACAAATTGTATGTTGCACGCAGTCCGCGAATCGCAGCCCGCATGCTTGGTAATGAAATGCTGGTCATGTCCGGACAGGGCTCTACACTGTTCACCTTAAATCCCACCGCAACCATTCTGTGGCGAGCCGCCGACGGCGCCACTCCTCTTAAAGAAATCGTCGAACGCCGCATCTGTCCTGAGTTCGAAGTAACTCCTGAGGATGCGCTCCGCGACGCAGAGGAGTTGGCCGAAAATTTGGCGAAGCACGGGATCCTTTTGATATCAGATCGGCCGATCGCAAATCCGCATGCCGCCGTGCAGGAGCAATCACGACAATGAGCGTTTTAATGCAGGAAGTGAGCGAACGGGCGCTGCAACTGGGCGTTCCCCTGAGCGCGCAGCTCGACCTCACTTACCGTTGCAACGAGCAGTGTGTTCATTGCTATCTTGACCACGACGATCACGGTGAAATGACTACAGTGGAGATCAAGCATCTGCTCACGGAGATGGCGGAGGCTGGCGTTTTTATTCTCACCCTGAGTGGCGGCGAGATTTTTCTGCGCAAGGATTTCTTTGAGATTCTGGAGCATGCCCGCTCGCTCACCTTCTGCGTCAAGCTCAAGACCAATGCCGTGCTTATTCGCGAAGCACAGGCCGCGCGCCTTCGCGACCTCGGAGTGGAATCGATTCAGATCAGCATTTATTCCCACCAGCCCGAAGTGCATGACGCGATCACGAAAGTCAAAGGTTCGCTGCGACGCTCGATCAATGCCATCCGCTTTCTCAAATCACAAGGATTAAAAGTCATTATGGCCAATGTGCTGATGGCGGGAAACATGCACGACTATCACGGGGTCCGCGCACTTGCGGATGAACTCGGCGCCGAATATACATTGGACCCGACGATTACGCCAATGATGGATGGCGACCGCTCAGTTCTTGACTTGAACGCGGGTGAGCCAGCCCTGCGCGAGCTTTTTCGCGACGAAATGTTCGTCGGCAACGCGGACGAATTTTGCGCTCTGCCCCCTCCGCCTGATGCCGAGAGCCTGGCTTCCTTGCCTTGCAGCGCGGGCCACACTGCCTGCTACATTTCTCCCTACGGGGAATTTTATCCTTGCGTGCAATTTCCATTGTCTTGCGGCAACGTGCGGCAACAGCGCTTCGTTGATATCTGGCGCGACTCCGAACAGTTGAAAGAAGTCCGTTCGATTCGCTTGAAAGATTTGTCAGGCTGTTCGCAGTGCGCGCACGGTTCTACCTGCACTCGATGTCCCGGCTTGGCATTCATGGAAGGAAACATGCGGGGACCCTCCACCGCGGATTGCGAAAAATCCTTCGCTCGCACCGGCATCCCTTCGATCAATCTGCTGGCCAAAAAAGACAAAGCTATGCCGCCTCGCTTGGTGCAGATTCAACTCGTGCCCGCGCTTACGGGGACCAGACTGTCTCGACTGGACTCTGGTATCGGCAGCCTGGGACTATAACCGCGCTCCCAACAATGCCTCCAGCGCCAAAGCTCAATGCCTCATTGCCGAATACGGCAATCACTAACGTTCATGCCCCGTTCGTAATGCCGGCCAGGATCGGATTGCCGATAGCATTTGCGAAGGAGTTTTGCCATGCGCACAAATAGCAGGACTTTCCTGTTCTTGGTCGCGGCGATTTCGTTGGGTACAGTAATCGCCAACTGCCAGGACGAACCTTCCCTGGGCGACCTGGCACGGCAGCAGCGGCAACACAAGCAACAGGCAAAGGCTGCGCCGGACAAGGATGCCAAGGCCCCGAAAGTGATCACGAACGAAGAACTGCGGTCACATCCAGCCGCACCTTCCGCCTCCTCGGCCAGTGGCGACGAGCCGGCGTCACCACCGGAATCCGCCGGCAATCCAAAGGTGCCAGCCGAGCAATGGAAGTCGCGGATTCAATCCCAGAAAAATCAGATTGCGTCGCTGCAAGCTCAGATTGACCAGTTGAACGAGTCGATCCGGTTTGCACCCGCCAACTGCGTTGCAAATTGTGTGTCCTGGAATGAGCGGCAGAAACAGAAGCAGCAGCAAGTCGAGAACATGCAGGCGCAGTTGGAAGAACAAAAAAAGAATTTGGACCAAATGCAGGACTCTGCCCGCAGACAGGGCTATGGCAGTTCAGTCTACGACCCCTAGATTTCACACCGATGAGGCAAAGATAGTTCTCTTCCCTGCTCGAAAAGATAGTTCTCTTCCCTGCTCGAAATGGTAACAAGGCCTGTTTATAGATTTTATTTTCGCGTTTGCACTTCCTCCAAAGCTCACCTCATGCGAAATTAGTTGGATGGCATTAGTCGTTCGTCCTTCACGAATCCATGCAGTTGGTGTTTTCACCACAGCGCCCATCCGCAGAGGCGCTCGCGTCGTCGAGTATTCCGGTCCGCGTCTTACTGCCGAGGAAGCCAACCGCCTATACGACGGCGCGAGCCGCACTTACCTCTACGGACTGGATGACGGCAAGACTGTGATCGATGGCGAAGGCATGGGCGCCTACCTGAATCATTCCTGCGATCCCAACTGCGAAGTCGATGAAATCAACAAGCGGGTTTGGATTCTCGCCATCCGCAACATCTCGGCCGGCGAAGAACTGCTGTGGGATTACAACCTCTACGATGACGATGATCCCGCGCCGTGCCACTGTGGCTCATCCAAGTGCCGCGGGACAATGTATTCGCGGGAATGGATGGCTAAGTTGCGGCGCAAAGCTCGAAAGATCGCCGAAGGACAGGCGCCAATACGGGCAGCAAAGAAGATTCAGAAAAATCGGCTCGGAGAAAAGACAAAATCTTCGCCCAATGAAGTTAGCCTTAGGCGGTCTGCGGGCTAACGCCGGGCCCGGACGGCTGGACCGTTTTCTTCCCGTGCTCCCGCCAGCCTTCGATAATCAAATACAGCACGGGGATAAAGAAAAGATTCAACACGGTGGACATAATCATGCCGCCGAAAACGGTTGTCCCAACGGAGTGACGACCATTCTCCCCCGCTCCAGTCGCGACGACTAGCGGCACAACGCCGAGAATAAACGCCAGCGACGTCATGATGATTGGACGAAAACGAATGGCTGCCGCTTGCACCGCCGACTCTACCAGCGGAATACCGCGCCCGCGCAATTGCTCGGCGAATTCCACGATCAGAATTGCGTTCTTGCTGGAGAGCCCCACCAGCATCACTAATCCCACCTGGCAGAAGACGTCATTCTCCAGTCCACGAATCCATTGCGCTCCCAGTGCGCCCAACAAAGCCATGGGAACAGCGAGCAGCACGATGAACGGCAGCACGAAACTTTCATACTGCGCGGAGAGTGTGAGATATACGACCAGAGTTCCCAGTGCAAATAGAATCAGTGATGTTCCCCCAGCCTGCAACTCTTCGAGCGACAACCCCGTCCAGCTATAGGAAAAGCCCTGCGGCATTTTGCTGGCCAGTTGATCCATCGCAGCGATCGCCTGACCAGAACTGTACCCGGGAGCAGCCGAGCCATCGATCTCAGCCGAGCGGAACAGGTTGTAGTGGCTGATGACCTGCGGCGTTGTCGTCTGTGTGATGCTGATTAGATTTTCCAGGGGAATCATCGCTCCGCTGTCGGAACGGACGTAGAACTCTTTCATGTCCTGCTCCGTGGAGCGATATTGCTTGTCCGCCTGTACGTAGACGCGATAGGAGCGATTGTTGAAATCAAAATCGTTCACATAAGACGACCCCATATAGACGCCCAGTGTGTCAGTGATCTGCGAGAGCGGCACGTGCAGACTCTTCGCCTTTTCACGGTCGATGGTCACAAGAAACTGCGGATCGTTCGCGGTAAACGGCGTATACAATCCAACCAGATCTTTGCGCGCGGCGGCTTCCCGGATTATGCCGTGAGTCGCGTCGGACAGTTCCTGCAACGTGTGTGATCCTTGATCCTGCACGACGAATTGGAATCCGCCAAATTGTCCCAGGCCTTGCACGGCGGGAGGAAGCGTGGCAAATGCGATCGCTCCTGAAATCCCAAACAGACGGGGACGCACCCGGTTCAGAATTGCTGACGCCGTATGCTCCTGGCCCTTGCGCTGTGAGTACGGTTTGAGAGGAACGAAGATAATTCCCTGGTTCGGCGCGCTGCCGGCAAAGCTGAAGCCCGCAACCGAAAAAGTTCCCTCCGCTTCCGATACGTCGCTCAGCAGCTTCGAAACCTGTTCCCCGATCGCTTTCGTATATTCCAGAGATGCCCCGGAAGGCGCTTGAATGACGACGATAAAGTACCCCTGATCTTCATTCGGCACGAATCCGCCGGGGACGCGCGTGAACACAAAATACGTGAGCCCCAGCCCGGCGAAAAACAGCACCACCATTGCCAGCTTGTAATCCAGCACGTGATGCAGCACGGCACGATAACCGCGCGTGACGGCGACTACACCATCATCAAACTTTTGCAGCCACCACCATTTCTTGCGGTGCGGGCCGCTCAGGAAAATTGCCGCCAGCACGGGAGCCAGCGTAAGCGCGTTAAAAGCAGAAATGGCAATGGAAAATGCGATGGTCAGCGCAAACTGGCGAAACAGAATTCCAGTCGTCCCCGGAAAGAAAGCAACCGGCACAAATACGGCACAGAGCACGAGCGACGTGGCAATGACCGCGCTCGTAATCTCGGCGGTTGCCGCTGCCGCCGCCTTATAGGAGTTGTGTTCCCCCTCGGTAATATGACGCTCAATGTTTTCGATCACGACGATCGCGTCGTCGACCACCAGACCGGTGGCCAGAGTGATGCCGAACAACGTCAGCGTGTTAATGGAGAAACCAAGCAATTTTATGAAGATGAAGGTCCCGATGAGCGAAACTGGAGTGGCGATGAAGTGAATCATCGTAGTTCTCCAGTCACCGAGAAAGATAAAGATCACCAGGATGACCAGCAGGATCGCCGAACCCACCGTATAAACTACGTCGCGGATCGACTCGCCAACGGCGTCGGTCGTATCGAATGCGACTTTGTAGTGCATTCCAGGAGGAAAGCTCTTCGAGAGCCGCGCCAGTTCAGCGATCGCGCGGCGGTCGACATCGAGCGCATTGGCCGTAGATAGCTGGGTTACGCCCAGGCCGACTGCCTCCTGACCGTTAAACTCCAAGTCGGAGCTGTAATCCTCAGCGCCCAATTCCGCGCGGCCAACATCTTTCAGGCGGACCAGCGTTCCGTCGGCATTGGTCTTGAGGATGATATTGTCGAATTGGCCCGCCTCACTGAGGCGTCCAACCGCACGCACGCTGATCTGGTATTGCTGACCTTGTGGAGCCGGCTGCTGGCCCACCTGTCCGGCCGCCACTTCCACATTCTGTTCGGAAAGAGCACTGACTACGTCCGGCGCTGTCAGCCCGCGCCCCGCCATGCGCACCGGATCCAACCACAGCCGCATGGAATACTTGCGCTCGCCGAAAATAATTACGTCAGCCACCCCCGGAATGCGCTTCAGCGCATCCCTGACGTAGATGTCCAGGTAATTGCTCATGAACAACGTGGAGTACTTGTTGTTGTCGGAAATAATAGCGGCGCCGAAAACGAAATTCTGCGAACTCTTCGCGGTCGTGACGCCAATCGCTTTCACGGCTGCGGGCAGACGCCCTTGTGCCGTGTTGACGCGGTTTTCGATATCGACCGTAGCCAGGTCTGGATCGCGGGTTATATCAAAGGTGACGGTGATGCCGCTCGAGCCGTCATTGCCGCTGGTAGAGGTCATATACTTCATGCCCTCCGCCCCGTTGATTTGTTGCTCCAGCGGAATGGTGACCGCACTCTCCACCGTCTGTGCGCTGGCTCCAATGTAAGCGCTGGAAACGCTCACCTGCGGCGGCGCAAGGTTGGGAAACTGTGAGATTGGCAGGGTGGGAATTACGGCCGCGCCGCCCAAGACAATAAGCAGAGCGCAGACCGTGGCGAACACCGGACGTTGAATAAAGAAGGCAACGAACATAGAAATCCCAACTCACACAACGGGTAAAAAAATCTAAGGCAGTTATTTCTGAAAACTAGAGGGCAACGGTCCCCCGGCTTCCGGTACCCATACTTGTCATTACGCTGAGAACTAAATTGCCGAAGCCGGAAGCCGGTCGCCGCTTATCCGCCTTGCGGAATCACCGGCGCTCCGTCCAGCAGGAACTGTGTTCCCGATACGATCACTTTATCGCCAGGCTTGATGCCATCCTGGACTTCGTAATCGTTCCCAACCGTCTGCCCGATTTTCAGCGCTTTCTGCCGCGCCACGTAGCCACCATTCTGCGGCTCGGCAACAAAAGCAAAATACTGTCCCGCCAGACGGGATACGGCGAGAATGGGGACTTCGGGATTATCGTGTGTGCCCCACACGATGCGTGCCCGGATAAATTGCGATTGCCGCAGAGCGTCATTACTATTCGCGATGCGAGCTTTTACTAGAATGGTTTGCGTGGCATTGTCGACTTGCGGCGAAATAAAGCTGATGCGGCTGTTGGCCATTACCTTGTCGTTGCTGTCCAGGACTTGCACCAGCAGATTCATCTTCAATTGTGTGGCGTGATCGATCGGAACATAGACGTACACTTCCAAACTTCCAGGCTTGTCGACCGTCGTAAGTTGGGTAGAGGTGGTAACCCGGTCACCCACGCGAACCGGAATGTCTCCGACAATTCCGCTCCTTGGCGCCACTACTTTGTAATAGTGCAACTGAACCTGCTGTTCGTTCACTTGCGCATCCAGCGAGTCCATCTGCGCCTGGGCCGCGTCCATCGCCGATTGCGCCTGCTGGAGATCCTGCTTGCTCACAACGCCCGCAGAGTAAAGCCCCTGGGCGCGCTCGTACTGCTGCTTGGTCCAGCTCAGATTGGCCTGTTGCGCCGCGCGCGAACTCTCCTGGCTCTTCACCGTGGCCTGCTGTTTCAACGGATCGATCTCCATCAGCGGGACACCGTCCTTCACCATCTCTCCCGAGTGCACAAAGATCTTTGTGACCTGCCCCTCCACCTGCGGCATAATCACGGCAGAATCGCGCGATTTGAGCGTGGCCACGTACTCTGTAGAGTCGTTAACCGGAGTAGCGCGCGCCACTTCCACTTTCACCGGCATGGCCGGTGGTCCGCTCGCGTGCGCATTCGCCGGAGCGCTCCCTGAGCACCCGAGCGTCGCTCCCGTGCAGGCAATTGCCGAAAGGAGAAGGACCTCCTTCAAAATATTATGCGGTCTCATGCCCATGAATACCGGTACCTGCCCCAAGAAATGGTGAAAACTACAATACCGAACAAAAGGCCTTCGGGGGAAGCCTTGAACCTGAATTAGACGCAGTCACGACCCAAGCGTTAGGCGCCATTTAGAAGATTCACCTACCCACCGCCAGGACGCAAAATAATCGCTGCGCCCCAGTGAAGAAATAGGGAAAGGCAAATTGAGCCACCCGATCGAGCGTTCCCGCTCTCCACTTCCATCGTCTCACTCTGCTACATTGTTGCGCTATGGAGCAAATTCCCTCTCAGTCTATCCGGAGCTTCGCCAGCGACAATAATGCCGGGGTGCACCCCGAAATTCTCGCTGCGTTGGCGCGGGCAAACCGAGGGCATGTGGTTGCCTACGGAGCCGATCCCTACACCCGCGCTGCGGTTAAAAGGTTCGAAGAACATTTTGGCCCTGATATCGCAGTCTTTTTCACTTTTAACGGAACCGGCGCGAATGTTCTCGGTCTGCAGGCTCTGACCCGATCTTTCCAATCAGTCCTGTGCAGCGATTATGCGCACATCTACACCGATGAATGCGGAGCACCGGAAAAGCATACCGGCTGCAAACTCATTCCTCTCCCGCAACAGGACGGAAAGATCACGCTGGACTCCGCACGCCACGCCTACCATGGCATCGGCGATGAGCATCACTCCCAACCTCGCGTCATTTCTATTACGCAGTCTACCGAAATGGGCACCGTGTATCGTCCGGCGGAAATTCAGGCGCTCGCCGAATTTGCCCACGAGCATGACATGTTTTTGCACATGGACGGGGCTCGCATTGCGAACGCCGCGGCCTCGCTGGGCCAGACCCTGCGCGCCGCGACGCGCGACTTAGGCGTGGACGTACTCTCTTTCGGGGGCACGAAGAACGGAATCCTGGGCGGCGAAGCCGTGGTATTTTTCCAGCCTGGTTTGAGCGAGAACTTCCTCTACCTGCGCAAGCAAGGGATGCAACTGGCTTCAAAAATGCGCTTTATCGCCGCACAATTCGAAGCTCTCCTCACCAACGAGCTCTGGCGGCGCAGCGCGGAACACGCCAACCGCATGGCCCGCTTGCTGGAAAAAGAAGTGAGCCGTATTCCCGGGGTAAAAGTTGTATGGAAGGTAGAAGCCAATGGGGTGTTCGCGCAGATTCCGCGTCACTCGATCGAGAAAATCAAGCAGCATTACTTTTTCTACATGTGGATGGAGGAGGAATCGATCGTCCGCTGGATGTGTTCGTTCGACACCACGGAAGACGATATCCGCGAATTTGTGAAGGTGGTCGCAGAGGCGGTGAAGGGATGATGAACCTCGTCCAACTGCGCTGTTAACGATTGCTTTTTCGCCGATTTTTGACTAAATTGGCCCATCCTCCCGTTGCACAAATATTTAGTGACAGGTCGTGTCCCAGGAGTCTTCATGAGCTGGAAGTGGTTCAGTATGGCTGCAGTAATTGTCGCCGCAAGTTCGCTGCTCTATGTCTCCAGTTGCGGCGATCCTCAGGAGTTGGTCTCAATTAGCGTTCAACCCTCAACTGAGACGATCGGGGCTTCGAACATCCCCGTGAGCGCGGACGCTGGCGCTCAGGTGCAACTAACCGCGATGGGAACGTATGTCCACCCCCCAGTTACCAAGAACATTACCAACCAGGTCACATGGAGCTCGAACACGCCGCAGATGTTTACCGTGAGCTCCACGGGTTTGCTGACGGCAACCGGACTTTCTTGCGGCGGAACTCTGGTTTCCGCAACTGTGCAAACCAATACCGACGCCTCCGGCGTCTCCTCATCGGGAGCGATCGTTACCGGCTACATGACCGCAAACGTAACCTGCTTTACCAGCAGCAGTTCGGGTAGCTCAGGTCCACTGCTTACGGTTAACTTCGGAGGCTCTGGGACAGGAACAGTAAGCAGTTCACCCTCCGGCCTGAATTGCGCAAGCACGGCCGGACCTTGCAGTTCCAGCTTTGCGAGTGGTACCTCGGTCACGCTTAGTGCAACCCCTGTCGGGAGTTCGTCTTTCGGAGGTTGGAGTGGAGGTTGCATAGGTACCACTCCCGCTTGTGCCTTTTCGTTAGAAAATGACACCACGGTAACAGCGACGTTCAATTGACGGCCCAATCATGATCGCTCTCTTATTCGGTCTCCCCTAGTAATTTTCCCAGCGTAGGTTTGTGCTTCTCCGGGCTCTTCTTCTTGTGAGGAACCAGTTTAGCCGCTGGTGGCGCTCCTATTCGTTCCCGTGCCAGTTCCTTTACCGCTTGGACGGCTTGAAAGCGCTTCACTTTTTTCTTGCGCGCCATAATTCTTTCTCACCAACATCCATGTTGCCATAGCTTTGTCCGCCGTAAAACTGCAATAATGATCGTTCGCGGTTGAATCGACCGGCCCGTGGTTGTGAGAGAGCACGAAGCCGGTCAGCGACCAAGACTAGCGACTGGCGACCCACCATGGAAGAACGCGATTTTTTTGACGAACGCACTGAGAAGAAACCAGCAACTTTAAACTGTCCGCACTGCCACCAGCCCTCGGAGTATGAAGTCACGTGGGTGGTACGCACGAAGAAGCGCCAGCTCGGCGGACGCGCCGACGAGCGCGACCGCGCCCGCTTCGCGAAATTCCGATCTTACATGGTGCGAAAAGACGACATGGCGGCCTGCAAGAACGTGCGCTGCCGCAAGCGCTTCGAACTTACCGGGCAGTCGACGGTGATCACCGAGTAGGACGGCCGAAGTTATCTATTCATGCGCCTTCGTGTGCTTAGTGGTTGCTGGTTTTGGGCCTTCCTGAACGGCCAAGTGCTAATTGCCAACTGCTCATTTATACTGACAGGTTTCCCTGCCGCTTCCGTAGCGCTAAGGATACAAGGAGTCCCGCTTGAAGATTCTGGTTTGCATGAAGCAGGTGCCGCAGAAAGATGCGCCCCTGAAGCTAAACGAGACGGCGGCGTGGATCCGCGAAGATGTCTCGTATGAAGTGAACGAGCCAGACGCTTACGCTCTCGAGGAGGCGCTCCGTCAGAAAGAAAAACACGGCGGAGAAGTGGTGGTTATCACCTCCGGCCCGGCGCGCTCGCAGCAAGTGCTACGCGAAGCGCTCGCCAAAGGCGCAGACCGCGCCATCCATCTCGAAGACAATGCTTTCGTAGGACTTGATGCCTTCAATACCGCGAAGGCATTCGCCGCCGCTATCAAAGACGAAAATTTCGATCTGATCTTCACCGGCCTGCAGTCGGATGACTACGGCTACGCACAAACCGGCGTGATCCTGGCCGAATTACTGGGCTGGCCGCACGCCACCATCATCATGCAGATCGACAAAAACGACTCCGGCATTCGCGTGAAGCGCGAACTCGAAGCGGGATTTTTCCAATTCGTCGACATGCCGCTGCCCGCCGTTCTTACCATTCAATCGGGCATCAACAAACTCCGCTATGCCACCCTGATCGGCATCAAGCAGGCAAAAAACAAACCGCTGCGCAAAGTAATGTTGCCCGAGGTGCAATCCGCGATTGGTGAAAATTTACAGAAAATCGAGCGTCTTTATATTCCTGAGAAGACCAAGAAGACGGAACACATCGAAGGCTCGGCGTCAGAGATCGCAAAGAAAGTGGTCGATAAACTACGCAACGAATTGCGCGTGCTGTAAGTCTTGAGGTGGGAAATGTTTATGTGGGGACAGCCACCCTAGCCTGCCCGGAGCGAAGTCGAAGGGGCTGTCCGCCGAGCGAAGCTCGGTAGCTTTTCTGAGACGAATCCTATGCCCGATACGATCTTAGTAGTCGTCGAACAACGCGAAGGAAAACTCAACCGCGTCTCCTGGGAGACCATCACTGCCGGCCAAGCCATCGCCGCCGCCACTGGCTGGGCTTTAGAAGCCGCTGTGGTTGGAGCCGGGGTTTCGGCCATCGCCGCCGAAGTCGCCTCCAAAAAAGTGGCGAAGGTTTACGACGTCGAATCACCCAAGCTCGAACCTTACACCCCTGACGCTTTCGCCGCCGCGCTGAAACAACTCATCAACACCAAGCAACCGAAACTCGTGCTGATGCCCCATACCTATCAGGTCCGCGACTTCGTTCCCAAACTGGCGACGGCGCTGAGCCGCGCCGTAATCAGCGATTGCATTGGCTTCAAGTATGAAAACGGAAAGCTGGTTTTCACCCGCCAGATGTTTCAAGGCAAATTCGCCGCCGACGTGAGCTTCAACAGCGAAGCTCCGTGGTTCGCGACTTTCCAGAATGGCGCTTTCCGTGGCGACAAAGCTGAAGCAGGCGCCAGCCCGGCCCCGGTGGAAACTGTGAATGCCGAGATCGCGGATGGCATAATTCGCAACAAGCCGCAGGAAGTTTTCAAAGAAGCCAAGCAGGCCGTCGACTTGACTCAGGCAGAGATTATTGTTTCCGTTGGACGCGGAATCAAAGAGCAGAAAAATATCGAGATCGCCAAACAGCTTGCCGAAGCTCTGGGCGGAGAGTTGGCGGCCTCACGTCCCATCTGCGATTCCGGATGGCTGCCCATGGACCGCCAGATTGGATCGTCGGGCCAAACCGTTGCGCCCAAGCTTTACCTCGCTCTTGGCATCAGCGGCGCAATTCAGCACATCGTCGGCATGAAGGGGTCGCGCACCATCATCGCGGTCAATAAAGATTCGGAGGCGCCAATTTTCGAAATTGCCGACTACGCGATTGTGGGAAATCTTTTCGATATCGTTCCGCCGCTGATTGAAGAAGTGAAGAAGGCGAAGGCGGGAGGATAATGCATGGGCGCTCTGGCTGGTGTGAGGGGCTCGATTGTTTTGCCGCTCCTTCTCGTCGGGCTGATTCGGTTGGCAGGTGGACAGGAAGATCCATGCCTTCGCGCCTACGGAGCAGCCTCCGTCGCGCAGTTCTTGGGGGATCTACAACACTCTGTCGCTGTCGACGATCGCGCTCACGTGGCTGGGATGGTTCGCTTCCCGATCAGCATCACGGTGTCGGGCAAGTCGATGACGCTGCGAAATAGGGATCAACTGTTGAAGTACTACGATGTCGCGTTCGACGCCAAAGTAAAGGGCTTCATTGCGAAGCAGAAAGCCTCTGAGCTGTTCTGTAATTGGAAGGGGATTATGATCGGGCGAGGAGAAATCTGGATTAGCGCAGCCGGGAAGTCCTCACATCTCCGAATCATTGCGATCAACAATAATCCGCCATGGTCGACAGGGGACAATTAGATCGGAATGTTAATCTTCCGCAAACCGATCGAAGGCGTCGAACGCCCGCAAATGCCCGCCGATGTGGTCATCGTTGGCGGAGGACCGGCAGGCATGGCCTGCGCTCTACGTTTGTCGCAGTTGATCGATCAGCACAACACCGCGCATCCCGATTCTCAGCTCAGCAAAGAAAACATTTACGTTCTTGAGAAGGCTCGAGAGATCGGCCAGCATTGCCTCTCGGGAGCTTTGCTTGATCCCCGATCGATGCGCGAATTGCTTCCTGAATTTGAAAAAGAGGCTCCCCTCGACGCCCAAGTCACGAAAGAAGCTGTTTATTTTCTCACCGAGAAAAGCAAATTCAAGCTTCCGATTACTCCGCCGCCGCTCCGCGATCACGGCAACTACGTCATTTCGCTGAATCGTTTCGTGAAGTGGCTGGGCGGCAAAGTGGAAGAAACCGGCATCACCATCTTCACCGGGTTCGCGGGCTCGGAGCTTTTGTTCGATGGCGATCGCGTTATCGGCATTCAGACCGACGATAAGGGCGTAGACAAGGAAGGCCAACCGAAATCAAACTTTGAGCCCGGCTATGATCTGCGAGCGAAAATCACGATTCTCGCCGAAGGCCCGCGCGGATCGCTTACCAAACAACTCGTCAATAAATTTGATCTCGCTAAAAACGCCAACCCACAGACTTACGGCGTCGGCGTAAAAGAACTTTGGGAAGTTCCCTCCGGCCGGATCGCGCCTGGCGAAGTGATCTACACCCTGGGCTGGCCGCTCACCACGAAAGAATACGGCGGAGCCTGGATCTACGGCTCGAAAGACAACATCGTCTCGCTCGGCTTCGTTACAGGACTCGACTATCCGGACCCGCGCCTCGATCCGCAACACGTGCTGCAGGATTTCAAGCAACATCCCATGGTCGCGAAGTTGCTCGAGGGCGGCAAGATGATTCGCTACGGAGCGAAGTCGCTCCCGTATGGCGGCTGGTGGGCAATTCCGCCTGTCGCCGGCAAAGGATGGATGATTGTTGGCGACTCCGCCGGCTTCCTCAATTCCGCGCGCCTCAAAGGAATTCATCTCGCGATCAAGAGCGGAATGCTCGCCGCCGAAACTGCTTTCGAGGTTCTGAGAAACGAAGCGCTAAAGGAAGGCGATCCTACCACTGCGACGCTTGCCAGCTATCAGAAGAAAGTCGAATCCAGCTGGATCAAGGACGAACTCTGGAAAGTCCGCAACATGCATCAGGGATTCGAGCACGGTATGTATGCGGGCATGTTCCACACTGGCCTGCAGATGATCACCGGCGGCCGCGGCCTGCGCAACCGCTATCTCGCCAAGGCCGGACACGAGCACATGCACAAGCTCGCTGAACTACCAGCCGATGGCGGCGAGGAAGCGCACTTACTCGGCCCCTCCAAAGGCGACGGCAAACTTACGTTCGACAAACTCACCGACCTTTACCACTCCGGCACCAAACACGAAGAAGATCAGCCCTCGCATCTGATCATTCACGACACAAACATTTGTAACGCCCGTTGCGTGAAAGAATATGGCAGCCCATGCCAGAATTTCTGTCCCGCGAATGTCTACGAAATGGTCGATGACGCTACGCAGCCGAACGGCAAACGCATCAGCTTGAACCCCTCGAACTGCGTCCACTGCAAAACCTGCGACATCGCCGACCCGTACCAGATCATCACCTGGGTGCCGCCGGAAGGTGGCGGCGGGCCGAATTATGACGGGATGTGAAGTAAAAATTCAGCGAGGAAGGCAATCTGATGTTGCGACAACCTGCTGTACGCCTTGTACTAATCTTGCTCGCAGCTGTTTCTGCTTTCGCCCAGCAAAAACCTGCTCCTTCACCCACGCACCCTGCAATTCCCTCCACCGGTTTTGCGGGACTCGACCAATACCGCGCATCGCGTATCGCCGTCTTCACCGATGACTTCGGTCAGCTCGCCCGTTACCGCGAAGCCGACGCCGCACTCAAACCACCCGCTCCCGAAGAGAATCGAGTCGTCTTCTTCGGCGACTCCATCACCGATATCTGGCATCTTGACGAATATTTTCCTGGCAAGCCCTATATCAACCGCGGCATCGGCGGGCAGACCACTCCGCAGATGCTGGTTCGCTTCCGCCAGGACGTAATCGATCTTCACCCGAAAGTCGTGATCATCCTTGCCGGCACCAATGACATTGCCGGCAACACCGGTCCCATGCGGATTGAGGACATTGAGGCTAACTACGCGTCCATCGCCGAACTCGCGCGTGCGCACGAGATCAGCCTGATTTATTCGTCCGTGCTTCCGGTGCACAACTACACTCTTCGGTCGCACGATTTCTTCGCGCAACGCTCTACGGCCAAAATTCTGGAACTGAACCGCTGGCTGAAGGACTATTGCGCATCGAATGGTTGCCTGTATCTCGATTACTTCAGCTCCATGGTCGACGATAAGGGCCTGATGAAGAAGGATCTCTCTGATGACGGTTTGCATCCGAATGCCGCGGGATTCAAAATAATGGCGCCGCTGGCGGAGGCCGCGATCGAAAAGGATCTGGTCGCAGCAAAACCCTGAAACCTTTTCATTCCCCCGAAGCTCTATAATGACTGAGTTTCCGACCGCCCCGACCTGCGGGCATACCCAAGGCGTGGCGGCGAGGAATAGTTTTTCTTCGCGAACTCCGCGGCAGTTCTCAGCGTTCTCTGCGATCAAAGGCTTTTTTTAGCGCAGAGTTCGCAGAGAAGTTCGCGCGGAGAGCGCCGAGAAAAAACTGCTCCGAGGGTGCAGGTGGAAACGCCCGCGCCTCCCGCGATCCGCGAGGATCGCATTGGAAAGGAAGCGGCCTCCGGGATTCTTCCGCCCGTTCGTTTCCTTCCAGGGGAAATAAAAGCTAACGTGACTCTTACCGACAAATTCGGCCGACCCATCACCGATCTGCGGATCTCCATCACCGACCGCTGCAACTATAAGTGCGTTTATTGCCGCACCGGCAATGAGGGAGCGCTTTACGGCGACCTGCCTTTTGCGGACTATCTGCGAATGGCGCGAGTGCTAGTGGGGATGGGCGTGACCAAGATCCGCCTCACGGGCGGCGAACCGCTGTTGCGAAAGGGCGTTGTCGAGTTTGTCCGCGAGCTCTCAAAGCTTCGTCCTCCGCAAAATGGAACCCCGGACGCCTTCGTCCGGGGTAGTGTCACGCAGTCATCGGCGGACGAAGGCGTCCACCGCTCCATGGCCAGTTCGAACTACGAGCGGCTCGATATCGCGCTGACCACAAACGGCCATCTTCTCGCCGATATGGCACGACCGCTCCGGGATGCCGGGCTGACACGCGTAACCGTCTCCATGGATGCCGTCGATCCCGACCGGTTCGCTCGCATTACCAGAGTGGCCAACGGATATGATCACGTTCTTGCCGGCATCCGCGCCGCGCGCAGGGCGGGGTTGTGGCCGTTGAAAGTGAATTGCGTCCTGATGCGCGGATTCAACGAAGATCAGATCATTCCCTTCGGCATGTTCGCGCGCGAAGAAGGCGTCACCGTGCGCTTCATTGAATTCATGCCGCTCGAAGAAGGCCGAACCTGGTCACCAGATACGGTGGTCACGCTCGACGAAATTCTGACGCGTATGGGCGAATATCGTCCTCTGGTTGAAATTCCGCGCGCGCGTTCGGAGACCGCCCGCCGCTATCGCTTTGACGACGGCGTCGGCGAAATCGGCATCATCGCTCCCGTGTCGCATCCCTTCTGCGGACACTGCAGTCGCATCCGCATCACCAGCGACGGCAAAATCCGCACCTGCTTGTTCTCAGTGTGGGACCACGATCTGCACGCGCAGATGCAGCGCGGCGCCAGCGACAACGAGTTAGCGGATTTCATCCGCGGAGTGGTGCAGAAAAAAGAAGCACGTCACCACATCGGCGAGCCGGATTTCGTTCCGGCGTCGAGGACGATGGTGCATATCGGGGGATAGCGGTTCGCGTTCGGCAAAGGAGTTTCACTGCCGAGATCGCAGAGTCCTCAAAGGACAAGAACGGGGAAGGGCACGACTCCCACTCGTGCCGATCAACGCCAAAATCAAGACCGGCTTTAGCCGCTGAGGCCCTCTCCGTTTAAGATAAAATTCATGAACCTGCGGTGGCTTGTGGTGGCATTGATTTTCTCTTGCGCACCACTTTGTGCGCAGACCGCCGCCTACCTCGGCTTCGACCGCAATACCTACCCGGGCGACGCCAACCTGAAAACTCTGCACCAAACCTTTTCCTACACCGGCTACTGGCTCAACAATCCTCCCGGCGAGCACACGAATACTTGGGCCGGCCACCGTGCGGCCGTCGAATCCGCAGGCTTCGGTTTTCTCGTGCTCTTCAATGGACGCCTGTACGGGGAACTCAAAAATGTTGCCAATGCTTCGCGAGTCGGACGGTCCGACGCGAAAGCCGCGATCGCTGCGGCGCACCTAGAAGGCTTTCCCGCGCGCACAATCATCTTCCTCGATCAGGAGCAAGGAGGACGCATGCTGCCCGAGCAGAAGGCCTACATCTACGCCTGGGTCGACGGCGTCACTGCCGCTGGATTTCGCGCCGGCATCTACTGCTCCGGCATCCCGAACAAAGATGATGCGAACACTGTGACCGCGGAAGACATCCGTCAGAGCGCTGGTGGAAGGCAGATCGTTTACTGGGCAATCAATGACGCGTGCCCGCCCGCGCCAGGCTGCGTGTTTCCGAAAACGCCGCCAAGCCCCGCCCACAGCGGCGTTCCCTTTGCTGAAATCTGGCAGTTCGCGCAATCCCCCCAGCGCAAAGATGTTGCCGCGCACTGCTCAAGCTACAGCCGCGATGGTAATTGTTACCCTCCCGGTGTTCCCGCAGCCCAGCGCCTGCATACGGACGTGAACACTGCCACATCTCCCGATCCCTCGAACGGCAGAACACGTTAGCCGCCTGACATGCGCAGAACTACGTTGGCTACTCGTCGATCGCGGAACGCAACTGTGGTTGCGAATTCCAAGGTGGCACTCCCCCACATGCGGTAGAATAGAGGAAGAAAAAATGTCCGCCCGCACCTTTACTCTCGATGAAGCGCAAATGCTCTTGCCCGTGCTTGAGTCTCTTTTGCGCAATGCCATCAGCGGCAAGCAGCTTATGGAAGAGGTAGAAGGCGAGATGCAGGAACTCAGCCATCGCATCTTTCTGAATGGCGGTACCCATGTGGATGTTGTCGCTGTGGCCCGGCGCAAGGCCGAGCGTACCAAAGCTGAACAACGCGCCAAAGATGCGCTGGCTGAGATCGATTCCATCGGCGTCCAAGTGAAAGATATCGATATCGGCCTGCTCGATTTTCCTTGTGAAGTGGAAGGCAGAACCGTGCTGCTCTGCTGGAAAATGGGGGAAAAATCCATTACGCACTGGCACGGTCAGGAAGAAGGATTTGCCGGCCGCAAGCTGATCGACGAGCGTATTGCACGGTCAAAACGGACAAACTGAACCGCTCCCGCGCCTAAAAACCTCACAAATCTTTACAATCCAGACAACTTTCCGCCCGGCAACCTACTCCAACCTCTGACGTTTACATAGTTCGGATGTACCAGGCTCACTGCCGGCTGCGGACTTATCCGCGCCGGAATTTCCTTGAGCCAGATTCGCCCGCTCGTGGTGCTGCCGCTGCAAAGGCAAGCTCACCGGGCCAGAGGAAACAAAATGAATCTCCCTCGTATTTTAGGTCTCTTAGGTCTGGCATCGCTACTGATAGTTTTGCCAGCAGCTTTCTCCTCTCCGGCCGCCGCGCAATTCGGAGTCGGCATTTCGGTGCGGATCGGTCCCCCCGCCTTGCCGGTTTACGAACAACCTGTATGCCCTGGCGAAGGCTATATGTGGACTCCCGGCTACTGGGCCTGGGATGACGACAATGGCTACTACTGGGTGCCCGGCACCTGGGTGGAAGCACCCGAACCCGGCTTATTGTGGACACCCGGTTATTGGGGCTGGAACGACGGCGCCTACGCCTGGAATGATGGTTACTGGGGTCCGCAAGTTGGATTTTACGGTGGCATCGATTACGGATACGGATATGGCGGCAATGGATTCTACGGCGGCGAATGGCGCAACAACGCCTTCTACTACAACACTGCCGTCATGCATGTGAACACCACCGAAATCAGAAACGTCTACGTAAACCGGACGGTGATCGTCAACAATAATTCCCACGTGGCCTTCAATGGCGGCCAGGGCGGCGTGCAGGTGCGCCCCACACCGCAACAGGAAAGCTACATGCACGAGCACCACACTCCACCAGTAGCAGCGCAAGAACAGCAAGTACACGCCGCTCGTGAGAATCGCGCTCTGTTTGCTTCGAATAACCACGGACGTCCCGCAGTCGCCGCGACGGCCAAGCCCGGAGAATTCAGCGGACGCGGCGTAGTAGCCGCCAAGGCCGCTGGAGCTCCTTATCATGCTCCGAAGATGACGCCGAAAGAAGCGCGCGCGTCGGCTCCGGCTGGAAATCACGCAGCAGAAAATCGTCCGGCGGAAAAGCGCCCGGCGGAAAATCATGCTGCGGAGAAGACAGCTCACCCGTCGACCGCTCATGCCAGGAGCAATCCGGCGAAGCCGGAAAATACGGCCCGCAAGAATGAGAGCCATCCCACCGAAACCCACACAGCGAAACCATCCGCCGCACCGGCTTCGCATGCTTCAAACGCTGCACGCAAAGAAAGCCCAGCTCACGAAACTGCGCCGCGCGCAGAAAGCACACCAAAAACTGAGAAGTCCCACCCGGCCGAGTCGCATGCGGCCAGCAAACCAGCGCCAAAAGCGCATGAGGCCGCACCCAGAGAGAGCGCACCAAAGGCAGAGAAATCTCGTCCAGCTCCGGAAACGCACGCGGCCAGCAAGCCGGCGCCAAAAGCGCATGAGGCGGCTCCTAAGGAAAGCGCGCCTAAAGCCGAGAAGCCTCATCCAGCTCCCGAAGCGCACGCGTCCAGCAAACCAGCTCCCGAACCGCGAGCTCACGAGAGCGCGCCCAAAGAAAGTGCTCCTAAGGCGAGTGCCCCGCGCGAGAGCGCGCCGAAAGAAACCCACCACGCTCCCGCTCCCAAGCCAGAAAAACAGGCCGCCCCACCTAAACACGAAAATCCTCCTCCCAAAGAAGAGCACAAGGGGCGCTAAACAGATCAGCGGTTGATTCATCGGCCAGTGCCACTTTCGGCACTGGCCTTTTTCATTGCAAGATGCGCAGTGCGGCGCCGTTCTTATCCCAAGCATGGCATTATCAGCGTTGGTTACGTGAGTGCACGAAGGTGCAGGTACGGGCGCAGTTTGAAATCTTCTTCTGCTACAATTTTTTACAACTGCCGCGGCGAGGAAACAGTATTCTAGTGCGGGAGCGCGCGCCGGACGGGTTTGAGATAACTATGTCATCCACGAAGCATAAACTCCGCATCGCCGGCGCCTTCGCTGCTCTCGCAACTTTGGCTCTAGCCTTAAGCTGTACTGGCTTTTTCGTGAACCCCACTGTAACCGCCATCACGATTGACCCACCCAATCCGACGGTGAGCCAAGGACTAACTACGCAATTGACTGCGGCAGGAACCGATAGCAATGGCAATTCTCTTACCTTGACAGGAGGCACCAGTTGCACCGGAACGACGGTGTGCTGGTCGAGTGAGACGCCCACCGTAGCGACCATCACTGGCGGCGGCCTGCTGACCGGAGTTTCGGCTGGAACCAGCACCATAACGGCATCCTCTGGCACCGCCAGCGCCACTACGACGGCAACTGTGACCTTAGGTAATGTCACCAGCATTGTTTTGGGCCCGAACGGGACGACCTCCTTCAGTATCCCCGAGAGCTCGACCGCGACCGGATCCGACTGCTTGACCGCTTCCGCTACCGCAGGTGGGAAACCGATCGACGTGACCACCAGCGTCACTTGGCAAACGGGCACGCCGGGTATCGTCACAGTCGAAAATGGCATAGAGCCGATGTGTGTTCTATCCTCGACCACGCCGGGTCAAACGACGGTCTACGCACAGTACATCAGCGGCACTAACATTATTAACTCGAATACGGTGACCGTCACCGTAACCGGCCCGTAGTCGAAGGTTGCTTCCTCCGACGCATCGATCAGATCTGAGTGTGGGTCGCATTCTCGCGTCTCTTGTTAAAAGTCAATCGTCGAATGGGGGTCTATTGCCACAGCCTGTGATATATTGAATACAAGTATTCAAAACTCAAAATGGCTACTTCCATACGACTTTCCCCGAAGGCTGCGCAGCGGCTCGATTTCCTTGCGGCTAAAACAGGCCGCACGAAAGCTTTCTACCTCCGGCAGATGATCGAGAAGGGCTTGGACGATCTGGAAGATTACTACTTGGCCGCCGACGTTCTTGAAAAAGTTCGCCGAGGAGAAGAAAAGATTTACTCCAGCGCAGAGGTGCGAACCGATCTTGGTTTCGATTAGTTACACCCAAGCCGCCATGGCGCAACTGAAGAAGCTGGATAAACCTATGGCCCGCCGCATCCTGGCTTTTCTGGATGACCGCATCGCTACGCAGGACGATCCGCGCGCCTTGGGCGAAGCCCTTAGCGGTCCATTAGGCACACTCTGGCGCTACCGGATTGGCGACTATCGCGCCGTTTGCGAAATCCAACATCAGGCGGTGACCGTTCTCGTTATCCGAATTGCCCACCGCCGCGAGGTCTATCGATAAAACCCCATCGACTGTCCACGGCCACTCGTAAGTTGCCAATCTGCGCGGTCACAGTATCATCGGGAAGAATGGCCTTAATTCCCTAATCTGGCCCCCTGACAATTCATCCTATGTCTGACATTCGCTGTATTGGTATTGCCACCGGCGGCGGAGACGCGCCCGGCCTCAACGCCGTCATCCGCGCCGCCACAAAATCCGCCATCCTCAAATATGGATGGAAAGTCATCGGCATCCCCGATGGCTTCGACGGCCTGATCTGGCCGGAAAAAGCCTTCGAACTCACGCTCAAGGAAGTCAGCGGCATCCTGCCGCGCGGAGGAACGATCCTCGGCACCACCAACCGCGGCGATCCCTTCCATTACAAGAAGGTCGAGCATGGAAAGGAGGTTATGCGCGACATTTCCAGCAAAGTCATCGCCAACGCGGCAAAGCTCGGCATCGACGCCATCATCAGCATCGGCGGCGATGGATCGCAGAAGATCGCCTACGAGCTTTTTAAAAAGGGGATGAAAATCGTTGGCGTGCCCAAGACCATCGACAATGATCTTTCCGCCACCCAGGTCACCTTTGGATTCGATACCGCGCTGCACACCGTGACCGATGCCATCGACAAAATTCACACCACCGCAGCCTCACATCATCGCGTGATGGTGGTTGAAGTCATGGGCCGCGATTGTGGCTGGATCGCGCTCGAGGCGGGTATTGCCGGTGGCGCACACATCATCCTGATTCCGGAAATTCCTTTCACCATCGAACACGTCTGCCGCTACATCGCGGAACGCGAAAAAGTCGGCAAGGATTTTACGATTGTCGTAGTCGCCGAAGGAGTGAAAACTCCGCCGGAGTTAAAAGAGAATCGCCGCGCCAGTTCCATCGGCAATCTGCTGGGGAATGCCATCGCCCGCGGCTCCGGCAAAGATGTTCGCGTCAGCGTGCTCGGCCACATTCAGCGCGGAGGCACGCCGTCGCCCTTCGATCGCATTTTGGCCACGCGCTTCGGCGTCGCCGCCGTCGACCTGATCGCCGCCGGAGGTTTCGGCATGATGGTCGCGCTGCATGGCGATACCATCGTCTCCGTCGACGTAGCGCACGCGATTGGTCACCTCAAGTCAGTGAATCCGAACGGAGAAATTGTGCGCACCGCTCGGGCCGTCGGTATTGGATTTGGAGATTAAGAGACAGAACGCGGTGCACGGTGTATACGAAAAATCGAACGAATTTTTCTTGCCTGCATTGCGGCTTCGCGGTACTTTCGTAATCTCCCCCAAAAAGCTGAAGACACGTTTTAATAGAAGGCGTTGTACCACTCCAGCATTTGGATTTATAGCGATGAGCACTTTGGCATTGTGTCTGGTTGTCCAGTTTTGTCTGGCATTTGGCGTGGCAGGATTATTGTGGCCAGAACGGCTGATGCCGTTCTTCGAAATCTTGATGTTTCCCTGGGCGGCGAGCTATCGCGGAATTCGCGCCAACAGCATCGCCGCGATTGGATTGTCACTTTTACTTTTTGCGCGGCTTTTCACTGGCCTGCACTAAGCTAGGCATTGCCAATCTTCTAGTCTTTCATCATCTCGTCAATCAGAGCATAGAGCTGGCTGCGGTCCACCACTTCCACAAAAGGTTTGCCGGAGTGCCGGTTGCTCACAACGTAAAGCGTGGGAGTGTGCTGCAATTTGATTTCCTTGCCCAGTTCTTTATCGGCATTCACAAGCGCGGCAAGCTTGCCATCGGGATCCACCACGAAAGGTAAATCGACTTTGTGCTCGGCGGCAAATTTCTCCGCATAACCGCGTAGGTTTTGCGGAGTCACTTCCAGTTGATTCGAGAAAATATAGTCCCGGAACTCATTGCCCAGCGCCTTCGAGTGCGTATCAAAATAGCGCGCCAGAATGGCCGCGTCATACGACCAGGTATGAAAAGGCAACGGGAAATCGTGGCGCACCACGGGAATCTTGTAGGTTCGGGCGGCCTCTTCCACCAGCGGCGCCGCGCGGCGGCAATCGGGACACTGCAAATCCTCAAAGACCACAATGGCAACGCGCGCGCCTTTGGGCGGCCGCAACGCAGGATTCACAGCTGTCTGCTGCGCTGAAGCGGAAGAGAAAACAGCCAGTACCACAAACAGCAAACCAGATACGAACAGATTCCTGGAGATATTTTTCATAATTCGCATGTCAGAAATTTAAAGTGCAACCGCTTACCCTATCGTCGACGGCTGCAGAGCCGCCATGTAACCCTCATATCTTCAATGTTAACTGAATCGTAGTCCTTCATGTAAGGACGGGGTAACAAAGCTACGTCCGGAGGTGCATTGTCCGTAAACCCGGCGCGGTACGCTGCCAGGCGGCAACGCGTTATAGTAAAAAGTGGGTATGGAAAGAATCATTCTTCATAAAGATTGTGAAACCCTTCCGTTTATCGCATCTTGAACAGCTCGTCGTGGCACTCGCGTTGGCGTTTGTATTTGCCCTGACCGCCTGCAATCGCGGGCGGCACCGCGTGCTCGAAGTGAACTACGTCTCAGCGGTGCAGGCCACGCTGCGCGATCAGGTCGCCACCATCTACAACCGCATCGGAATCGTAAAAAATGGCGAACGGGTGGAAGTGCTGGAACACGAAAAGCGATTCTCCCGCGTGCGTACCGCGAGCGGCCTCGAGGGGTGGATCGAGCAACGCTATCTTGTAGATCAGTCAACCTACGATGGCCTGCAGAAGCTTACGCAAGACAACCAGAGTGATCCCGTCCAGGCACCGGGGGTCCTGCGCAATGACACCAATCTCCATCTCACGCCCGGACGCGAAACCGAACATCTGTACCAGCTTTTGGCTGGAGCGAAAGTTTCCGTACTCAAACGCGCCACCGCGGCGAAAGAACCCGGAGTGGTGGTGCCGTCGAAACCCAGTGGGAAGTCCATTGGCCCGGTGCTCGAGGACTGGTGGCTAGTGCGCGACGCCCAAAACCGCGTGGGCTGGGTGCTGGCCCGCATGGTCGATATCGACGTGCCGCTCGATATTGCCCAATATGCCGAAGGCCAGCGCTTTGTTGCCTTTTTCGTTCTAGATCAAGTGCGGGACTCAGGCAAAGACGGCACCGGAAAAGACGTTCCGCAATATTTATGCGCGATGACGCAACCGCGCGACGGCCTTCCCTACGATTACGATCAGATCCGCGTATACACATGGAACGTACGAAGGCATCGCTACGAAACGGCTTACCGCGAACACGGCCTGAACGGCGTGCTTCCGGTGACCGTGACAAGCGAGAATTTCGATAAGGAAGGCACGTTGCCGGTTTTTATTCTGCACATCAAAGACGACGCTGGCAACGTGACCGAGCGCAAGTATAAGCTGAATACTCCGATTGTTCGGCGGGTCTTGGCTCCCGGGGAGCAGAAAGAAGCGCCGAGGACCGCGAATCGCAGACGGCGCTGATCTCTAACCTCCTGCAGTAACGGGTCTTCGATTAGCCTTTGATTTTTGTCGAAGCCGCCCCGAGAATTTCCCGGCTCTTTCTCTCCTGCACGAAAACAGCGACGCGTAGATTTTCCGGATTCCAGTTGGGACTGAATTTGACGAGAGTATCGCCGGAGAACTGAACCGAGGCGTTGTGCGCATCTGCAATCCCAATTTTGCGCAAGGATCGAAGAGTAGCAACATGCTGCAGAACGTGCCCGGCATTTTCGCCTCGGCTCACCGCCGAATGCAGCCCATCTTCGGTCACCGCCAGCCAGATTTCAGCCACATCGCCTGCTGCGTTTCCCGCGAGTTTTTCCACCGACACGTGGAACCTTTCAGAGCCTTTCTCGTTAGAGGACAAAGCAGTCATCCGAACCTCCGTTCTCAATCCTCCTGCCGCCTTCTTAATCTCCGCTTCCACGTCTCCGCGATTGTTGCCGACAAATTGGCTGCGGCCATTCACCACGGCTTCTGGCGTGTACGGATCGTTTTTGAATACGGCGGCGTAGGCTTGCTGCCTTTCCGTCCACTCCGACGACGAATAGGGATCGACCCAGCCATCGTGATTCCAGTAATCCACATGCTCTTCGAGAGCGATGATTTCGGCATCCGCGATCGGCTGTTGCAGCACCAATTTCTGCAGCAACAAATCAGCCGGCGGACAGGAAGAACAACCCTCCGAAGTGAACAGCTCAAGGACTACTGGATTTCGGGCTCCATTGGCGGCAGATGCTTGCGTCGTTCCACGGGGATGAAACGTTAGGAGAAGTAGAACGAGCCCAAGCCCTGCACCGAAAACTGAGTGAGGAAATACTCGCATTGCGTCATCTCCGCGCGCCTAGAGTTGATGCGCAGGACCACAGGAAGTTACGATTTCCAAGTTACGCAATGAGAGCACATCTTACTGCCAGTGAAGTCCGCTAGCAATAAAAGTCGGCGATGCTGCTCACTACCCGCTTCTGCTCTTCTTCGGTAAGCTCAGGAAACATTGGCAGAGCCAGCACTTCTTCCGCCGCACGTTCGGCTTCCGGGAAGTCACCTTTGCGGTAGCCGAGATACACGAAACAAGGCTGAAGATGCAGCGGGATGGGATAGTAAATCTCCGTTCCAATCTGGCGTGCGGTGAGGAACTCGCGAAGTTCGTCACGGCGGTAGGCACGTACTACGTACTGATGAAAAACGTGGTGCGCTTTCCTCGCCGTCTGCGGAAGTTGAATCGGAGACGTATTCTCCCCCCGCGGATATTCCCCTGCCGATAGTCCGGCCTCGGCAAACAGGTGATCGTAAGTTGCTGCACGCTGCCGCCGCGCATCATTCCATCCTTCGACATACTTCAATTTCACTCGCAAAATGGCGGCCTGCATCGCGTCGAGACGGCAATTCCACCCGAACTCTTCATGCACATAACGGCGCGGGCTGCCGTGATTGCGCAACCGGCGCATGTGTGCCGCCATTTCCGGATCGCTCGTCGCCACCAGCCCCGCATCGCCGTAGGCGCTAAGGTTCTTGGTGGGGTAAAAGCTGAACGCCGCCGAGACGCCCATGGATCCAGCACTTCGGCTCTTGCCCGACGTGTTTTCCCAGCGAGCGCCAATCGCCTGCGCGGCATCTTCGACTACAGACAGATGAAATTCCTCGGCTAGCTGTTGCAAGCGATCCATCTCAGCGCACTGGCCGTAAAGATGAACCGGCAACAGCACGCGCAGTTTGTCATGTGGACTGCTGCGCAGAAATGATTCCACCTGGGCCGGATCGAGATTCCACGTTCTCGGGTCGATATCGGCGAACACCGGCCGCGCTCCAGCCCGCACAATGGCGCTCGCCGAAGCAAAAAAACTGAAAGGTGTGGTCAGCACCTGATCTCCGGGCTGCACGCCAGCCGCAGCCAGCGCCAGCCACAAGGCATCCGTTCCAGAGGCGCAGCCAACAGCGTCACTGGCGCCGCAGAAAGTGGCGATCTCCCGCTCCAACTCTTCCACCTCTGCCCCCAGAATGTAGTGCTGCGACGCGCAAACTCTCTCAACCGAAGCCAACACCTCCTCTCGTACCTGGAGATATTGGCGCTGCAGATCCAGTATGGGCACCGGGTCAAACGCTTGAGGTCCCCGCAACGGCGGATGGCGAGAGTATGGCCTGGAGGATTCGGGATGGGCTGAAAATTTAGTCACAGAAACGCCGATTGTAGCAGGAAAGCAATCTCACGCTTTGCGAGGCATGCCGATGCAAACCGAATCCTCCGGGTTGCTGCGAATACCAAAATTAATAGATTTATCGGCTAGCCATTCAATTTTTGGGGAAAAGCTTTACTCCTAACAAAACAAAACATTGAAAACAATGGAGGTTTGTCTAGTTCTGTTTTGGAGTGTCAGTTGCACATGCTCAGTTGCTCGGGGCGCAGTACTCATTCCAATGGTCTGTTTCGCTGGCACCCCGACAAAACCCCATGCTCGGGATTTCGCAGCTTCACCCTAAATTAACGCGCGTCAGGAGAAACACCATGAAGCAACTTGCATCGAGCCTTAAGCTCGCAGGTGTGGTCTTTGCACTTTTTGGTCTGCTCGCAATTAGCGCCGTTCTGGCCTACGGCCAGGCCATTGACGGTAACGTCGTCGGCACGGTTCTCGATTCGCAAGGCGCAGCAGTGGTCGGCGCGCAAGTTAGCGCCGTAAATGTCGCTACCAACGTGGTGGCTACCACCAAGAGCAACAGCGCCGGCGAATATCGCTTCGATAATCTTCTGGTCGGGACTTATAAGATCACCGCGAAGATGACCGGCTTCAAGACCATTACCGAGCAAGTTGACATTGAACTGAACAAGACTGGCACCCGTAACCTGACGCTGACGCCCGGCGCGGCAAGTGAGACAATCGAAGTCTCCGGCACACCCCCGACCATCGACACCACCACTTCGCAGCTTCAGTCCACCTATGAAGAAAAGCAGCTGCAGGACTTGCCTAGCGCCTCAACAGGTACCGGAGTGCTGAATCTCTCGCTATTAGAGGCTGGCGTGGGCAGCACCGGCGGCTTAGGTGCCGGTTCCGGACCGTCTGTTGGTGGCCAACGTCCCCGCGAGAACAACTTCACCATTGAAGGTACTGACAACAACGATAAGACCGTCACCGGCCCGCTGGTATACATCCCGAACGACGCCGTTGCCAACTTCACCGTAATTCAAAACCAGTTCAGCCCGGAGTTCGGGCACTCCGCAGGTGGCCAGTTTAACCAGGTAATCGTTAGCGGCACCAATACCATCCACGGCCGGATCTACGAATACTTCCAAAACCGCAATCTCAACGCCATTGACCAGGAACTGGCGAACGAGGGCGTATTCACCAACCCGCGCTACGATGACAATCGCTTCGGCGGCCAAGCCGGCGGACCGATCTTCAAAAACAAGCTTTTTTACTTCGCCAACTTCGAGTACAACCCCGTAGGCCGGTCGGCAACACCCAGTTCGGCGGCTTGCGCTCCAACCGCCGCAGGATGGGCACTAATTGCGGCCAGCCCGGGCGTGAATAAAAATAACGTCGCTGGGTTCTCAGCGCAAGCAACGGCACCGGCGGCAGGGAATTGCCCAAGCGAACCTTCCACCACAGTTAACGGCCTCACGATCCCCGTCGGCGTCCTTCCCATCGTTGCGCCGAACTATATAAACACTACGGCCTTGGTCACTTCGATGGATTATGACATGAGTTCGAGGGATCAGATCCGTGGCCGTTACATTTACAACCGGGTATTGCAGATCGATACAGGTGCAGAACTGCCGACATTTTTCACCAGTTTGACCGTCCCTTATCACCTCGTGACACTGGCCGAGTATCACACTTTCTCGCAGTCAATCGGAAACGAATTCCGCGTGGGATTCAACCGCACTAGCAATGACTACACGGTGCCTGGCGGCGCCTTGGCCAAGTTCCCGGGTTTAGATGCCTACCCCAACCTCACGATTGACGAACTGGGCAGCATCAACGTGGGCCCAGACCCCAACGCTCCGCAATACGCCACGCAGAACACTTATCAGCTTGAGGACAATCTCTCCTGGATCAAAGGCAATCACAGCTTGAAGTTTGGCATTGATCTCCGCAAGCAGATTGACCCGCAGTTGTTCATTCAGCGCTCGCGCGGTGATTATGAATGGAGTACGCTCCAGGACTTCGTAAATGACGCCATACCTGAATTCGGCCAGCGCAGTTTTGGTTCAGCCGGCTACTCTGGCAATGACAAGATGTACGGCTGGTATGTAAACGATGTTTGGAAGATCAGGCCGAATGTTAGCCTGAATATTGGACTGCGTTATGAGTACCTCACCGTTCCTTTTGGCTGGAGCCAGCAGAGCCTCAATGCCATCTCCGATGTTCCCGGCCTGATCACCTTCGGAAATCCGCAGGCACCCGGAAAGGACTTCATGCCACGCATCGGCTTTGCGTATTCTCCGGGCAGGAGCGGCAACACCTCCATCCGTGGCGGCTTCAGCATGGGTTACGACGTCCTCTATGACAACATCGGCACGCTATCCCGACCGCCGCAAATCGGCTCGACGGCGAACTGCCCCGCCAGTTGCAAAACGGATTTCCTACTCAATGGTGGAATTCCGCCAGAGGCATCAAGCGGAATTACCATTCTGCCGCAGACAACAGCTATAAACAATACTTCGTCGTACTTGCCGAACAACGTGCAGTATCCTTACGCAGAGTCGTGGAACTTCGGGGTCCAGCACGTATTTGCTTCAAAATATACGGCTGAGGTTCGCTATGTAGGGTCTCGCGGCATTCATCTGCCGGTACAGAGCATCCTGAACTTTATCCCGGGTATAACCCCTCAGACGAACGTTCCAACGTTCATCACTCCCCCATCTGCAGCGCAAGTGGCTGGACTGAAAACAGCTCTGGGCAGCGCAAATGCGACTTGCAATACAGGTCTAACCGACCCGACGGCGCCTTGCTATTATGGCGCTGGTGATCTGCCGGGTACTTTGCTCTATGGTTATGACGACACAGGAACCGGACCCGGTGGTTACTATGATCCGAATTACTTCAACGCCGGTTTCTACAGCCCGATTACGTCGTTCCAGCCTTGGGGCGCTTCCACTTATCATGGATTGCAGACCCAAGTGCAGCGGCGGTTGTCCAATGGTTTGATGTTCCAGGGGGCATGGACCTGGAGTCACCTCATTGATAACAGCACGGCGGACTTCCACTCCACTGACATTTCGCCACGCCGTCCTCAGGACTTCCGCGACCTACCGGCAGAGCGGGCGGACTCAATTCTGGATCATGCTCACCGCCTTACCATGGCCGTGATCTACGACGCCCCGTGGTTCGCTCATGATTCCAGTTGGATCAAGAAAAACGTTCTTGGCAACTATGAGTTTGCTCCAGTATTTACTTGGGAATCCGGACAATGGGGAACAGTGCAGAGTGCGGTCGACTCGAACATGAACGCTGACTCCGCCCCCGATCGGGCCATTTACAACCCGGCCGGCCAGAAGGGCGTCGGCAGCGATGTAACTCCCATCACTAACAATACCGCTTGCACTCTGCCTCCTTGCATAGTTGGATGGCAGGCAGTCAATCCCAACGCCCAATATATCGTTGCCGGGATGGGATCAATCGCCACCTCCAGCCGCAATACTCTGCAGACGCCGCCGATCAACAACTTCGATATCACGGCCGCCAAACATTTTGTGATGGGCGAGCGTTTCCGTATCGATTTTCTGGCGCAGGCTTTCAACCTATTCAACCACCCGCAATTCGTCACGGGCTACATCAATGACGTTGTCAGCGATGGAGTCACTGGCCCCGCCAGGAACTACTTCATCCCGAGCAACGCAGTTTTCGACAATGCCCGGCAGAACTTCAGCAGCCACCCGCGCACCATGCAGTTAGCACTGAAATTCAGCTTCTAGCTGAAGTTCGTACAAGTACTTTCAGGAGGCTCTTTCGAGCCTCCTGATTTTTTTGTGCCTTTAACTTTGCAAGCTTATTTCCCGAACATCGGATAGTGGCTGGCCGCGCCCATAAAGAACAGCAACGGGATCGAGAGATAAGCGTTGGCGCGGGAGCATAGAAAAGCTTGCCGGGCCATATATTTCGCTTTGTCGGGCATGGGTGTGCCGTTCGTCGCATTGTCGCGCGTCCATTGAATCAGCCGTTTCTGGATGCGCCAGATCACTCCCCAGACGTTGAGCATCATCACCCAGCCAATGCCGCCACCAATGCCGATCGAGAGCAGGCGATTGCTTTCCCATCCGTGGCTGTTCAAGCTAAGGAAAAGCCATGCTGCGGCCACAACCACCCCGCGTAGACCACGCCGATAAATGCACCATTATCGAAAATCCCTTTGCCGGGGATCAGGCACGCATACAAAATTCCCCAGACAATCGTCCAGATCAAAAAGAAACTGCCCATGGCTGTGCCGCTGCTGGCGTGGATTCCCTGTGTCAGCGCATTTTGTGCATCGGCCGCGACAATATTTCCCCAGTAAGCAAGTCCAGCCAGCACGGTCACCACCGCCGATACGCGGAACCACCACAGCGCCCGCGTCATCAGCGCGGGCATTACTTTGCCCTTGGTCGCGGGATCCAGCTCTTTCATTAGCGGAACGTTCACCAGGTTGAAAAAGTACAGGAGTCCAATCCAGGTGATGCCCGCGAGGAAATGAATCCAGCGGAGCAGCATCAGGAAATTGGTGTTGAAATCGTGCGGAAGATTGATTTGCGGTGCAAAATTAAAACTGAAGAAAGTTGCCAGAGCGGCGCTTGCCATCATGCCTCCTAAAATTTCAAGGGGTTACACGGGCCGGAATGCCCACGCCGGGGATTGTACACAACCCCACGAGGCTGTGGGCTTTTGACCGGGACTGCGCTAACGAGGCCTTTGCCACATGGTACAAAAAACAGGTTCGTAAAATTCCCGGTTGAAAAGCATTCAGGGACGCCGTATGGTACTCGCAGCTACCTGCCGGGCGGCACGGTCTCAGAAAATCGGCCGTGAGGAGGCAGGGTCTTCCCCCCCGTGTTCCTTGTGCGGAAGGTCGCGAGGAAACGTTGTCGTTTTGGCTGTCCCGAGGCAATTGCCGAAGGCGCAAGTGGATAGGTGCAGTTCAAAGAACCTAAGGAGATCGGCTATGGAGAGCAGCAAGCCGGCACAGAACATTCAGGATTCCTTCCTCAACACGGCCCGTAAGGAAAGATTGAGCATCACCATTTATTTGCTCAGTGGCGTGAAGTTGACGGGCCGGATTCGCTCCTTCGACAAGTATTCCGTGGTTCTGGAGGCCAATGGGCAAGAGCAATTGATTTTCAAACACGCCATCTCAACCGTAGTGATGGGCCGGACCATGCCGCATGGCGCGCACCCAACGCATTCCGATGGGAAGGCCGTGTCCCCAAGCGGGACCACGGCCCAGGCCGCCAGCGCTTCCGGCACTGAAGGGTAAGGCGTTCAGTTATTGCGCAGTTCTCATCCCAAGAAGACTCGCGATCGTGCGTCCCTAGCCCTACGTGTGCCTCTTGGCGCACGGCCCCCATCCGCCGCAGATTCGCGGGAGCGTGCGTTTTTAGTGGGACTCGAGGTGCGCACCCGCGGGCGCAACGGGGCGAAAGTGACCGCCCAGGCGCAAGCTGCGCGCGATGCCGCGTCCGCTACGGCTGACGAAAAAATTGGCCCGGCGGCGCACACCTCCGCCAAATCCCCCAGTAACAAGCCGAGCATTCCAGAATTTGACGCTGATGAATCGCTGGCCGAATTGCGCACTCTGGCCGGAAGCGCTGGCGCAAATGTTGTCGGCGAAATTCTGCAGCGTCGCGATCGACCTGATCCCGCCACTTTAATCGGTGCCGGCAAGCTCGAAGAAATCGCCGGCGCGGCCGCATCGGTGAATGCCGACCTTCTTCTCTTTGATCACAATCTCACAGCTTCCCAGCAGCGCAACATCGAAAGAATTGTCCAGCGCCGAGTGATCGACCGCACCCAGCTGATCCTCGATATCTTTGCCCGGCACGCACGCACTCGTGAAGGCCAGTTACAAGTAGAGTTGGCGCAGTTGCAATACATGCTGCCGCGGCTGGCGGGACGAGGCATCGAGATGTCGCAACTCGGCGGCGGCATCGGCACCCGCGGACCGGGTGAAACTCAACTCGAAACCGACCGCAGAAAAATCTACCGCCGCGTGCGCCACGTCGAGCAGCAACTGGAAAACGTGCGCCGCATCCGCGCCCAACAGCGCCAGCGGCGGGAATCCGCGCCGGTGGCAACGGTCGCATTAGTGGGATATACCAATGCCGGCAAGTCAACATTGTTCAACGCTCTCACCCGTGCCGCCGTGCTGGCCTCGCCGCGCATGTTCGCCACACTTGATCCCACAATCCGCGCCGTGGTGTTGCCTTCGAAGCGCAAGGTGCTGCTCTCTGACACGGTAGGATTTATTCGCAGCCTGCCTCACACGCTGGTCTCCGCCTTTCGCGCCACACTAGAAGAAGTGCAGCGCGCATCATTAATACTGCAGGTGTCCGACGCCAGCAGCCGCCTGTCCGCTGAGCAGGACGCGCAAGTAGAAATTGTTCTGAAAGAACTGGAAGTAGAAAAGAAGCCGCGCTTGCGTGTTATGAATAAAATCGATCTGCTTGATGTGGAAGTCGCGGACAATCTACAGGACGATGCAAAAACGGTTTACGTTTCGGCATCGGAAGGCCTTGGCCTGGATCGCCTGCTGGCCCGTATCGACGAGTTAATCGACGAAGACCGCGTCAGCCGCGTGCATCTTCGCGTTCCGCAAAAAGAAGGAAAGATACTGGCTATGCTCGAAGCCAAGGCGCGAATTTATTCGCGAACGTATAAAGATGGCGCTGTCGAACTGGATGTCGAAGCGCCGGCTTCGGTTGTGCGCCGAGTGCGTGACTGGGTCGTAAGCGCCGCAAATTTAAATGGGCCGGCAACCAAGAAGCGGTGACATTCCTTGGCTATCGGCCCATTCGATCCTGAATTGGATCGGAGGTGATACTTACATGCTAATCCTCCTGATTGGGAAGTCAAGGGTTAGTTGCAAGTTTTTGCAAGCTACGAATAAGCGACCGATGACGAATTCCTTTTCATTTTCCATTCCTCCTCCGAACCCGCAAATCGCCTGAGTTTCCACCTCTTTGCATTGACATAAACTCCTTCGCACGTTAGACTTAACAGTTTTCAGAGCCCTCATTTTCCTGTACAGCCGCTAGCCATGGATCAAACGTTACGACAATTAGGCGAATTACTGCTCGGAGCGGTGCCCACTGTAATCCTGATGGCGTTGCTGTACGTGCTCTATACATCCATCGTGCACAAGCCTTTGAGGCGTGTTCTAGACGAACGGCGCAGTAAAACGGAAGGGGCGGTAGAAAAAGCAAAAGCTGATATTGCCGCAGCCGAGGCGCGGACATCCGAATACGAATTACGGTTGCGGGAAGCGCGCGCCACTCTGTTCCTCGCCCAAGAAGGGCGGCGAAAGGCGGCGCTGGATGCGCGTACCGCCGCTATGAACGAAGCTCGCGCCAAGGCTCAGGCGCAGGTTCAGGCAGCCAAGGCGAGCATAGAGAAAGATCGCGAAGCTGCGCAGGCTGGGCTACAGGCGGAGGTGCAGACCCTGGCTACGGAAATCATACGGCGCGTGCTGCAACCGGCCGGAGCTAGCCGTTGATGAATTTGCAAATGACTTCCACGAGAAAAGTCGGCTACACAATTTTGCTGACGCTGCTAGCGTCGTGCTTTGTATGCGCCGCGGGATCAGCGCATGCGCAAGATCAGCCTGCTTCTCCCGCGAAAAAGCAGTCGGCTGATTCTGCCCGGCAACCCGGCTTCGCGCAGCAACTAACCCGTGAAACCAGAGAAGCTGCCGGAGAAGACAAAGAAGAAAAAGACAAGGCCGCATTCCAGCGGTCCGCGTCCGTCCGATTCATTGCCAGCAAATTGGGTATCAGCCCTGAGACTGCGTCGCTTCTGTCCTTCTTGTTTAACTTCGGGGCAATCGTCGGAATTTTTGTCTGGGCAACGCGCAAACACTTACCGGGCGCGTTCCGCGCGCGCACTGCCGCGATTCAAAAGGCGATGCAGGAGGCGCAGAAGGCCAGCGAGGAAGCCCGGCGAAGGCTGGCGGAGATCGAAGCTCGCCTGATGAGGCTTGACGGGGAGATTGGGATGATGCGCAACGCCGCGGAAAAAGAAGCGGCTGCTGAGGAAGTTCGCATCCGTACCGCAGCCGAAGAAGATGCGCGCAAGATGCTGGAATCGGCACAGCAGGAAATCGCGGCCTCGGTAAAAGCGGCGCGGCGCGAGCTCATGGCCTACGCCGGCGAGCTGGCCGTCGGCCTGGCACAAAAGCAGATTCGCGTGGACGCGGCCACCGATCAGGCGCTGCTGCGGAATTTTGCCGGACAGCTGACTGCAGCTTCTGAAAGTTCAGCAGAAAACGGGGGGAAGGGCACACACTAGGAGATGGCTTCCGTTGCCAGCACGTACGCTCACGCCTTCGCGGATGTAGTTCTCGACGCGCATCTTGACGTGGATCGCGCTACCGAAGGGCTGCGAGCTATTGCGAACCTGTTGCATGAGAGCTCCGATTTGCGTCAGGTTTGGGAGAATCCCGCGATTCCCGTTGACCAGAAGCGGCGGGTGCTGGATGTGATTGCGCAGCGCGATGGAATTTCGAAGCAAGTCAGAAATCTGGTTGCCGTCCTGATCGATCATCGGCGAACGCATTTTCTGGATGCGATTATCCGGCGACTGGAGAAAGAACTCGACGCGCGAATGGGTATCGCCGAAGCCGAAATTACGAGCGTCCGCGAACTGGCGGATGCGGAGAAACGCGAGTTTGAGCAGCAGGTGGCACAGTTGACCGGCAAGAAAGTCCGCGCGCATTACGGACGCGATGCTTCATTGCTGGGTGGCGCGGTGGTTCGCGTCGGTAGCACAATTTACGATGGTTCCGTAAAAGGGCAATTGGAAAGAATGAAAGAAACGATTAGCTCTTAGCTTTTGGCGGGCAGCTAGAAGTTGGAAGCTCCGTTTCAAGAACTGATTCTATGGCACAGATCAAGGCAGACGAAATAACCAAACTGATCCGCGAGCAGATCGAGAACTACGAATCCAAGATCTCGGTGGACGAAACCGGCACCATCATTACCCTCGGCGACGGCATCGCACGAGTCTATGGACTCGACAAAGTCATGGCCGGCGAGCTTCTGTCCTTTCCGCACGGCGTCGCTGGCATCGCCATGAATCTGGAAGAAGACCAGGTCGGCGTGGTGATCCTCGGCGAATACACCGAGCTCAAGGAAGGCGACGAAGTGAAGCGTACCGGGCGCATCATGAGCGTGCCGGTAGGTGACGCCATGATTGGCCGGGTGGTCGACTCGCTGGGCCGACCCATCGACGATAAAGGTCCAATTGCCACCGATCAATTCATCGCTCTCGAGCGACTGGCTCCCGGCGTCATCGATCGCCAGCCCGTGCGTGAGCCCATGGCCACTGGACTCAAAGCCATCGACAGCATGATTCCGATCGGCCGCGGCCAGCGCGAATTAATCATCGGCGACCGCCAGACTGGCAAAACCGCCGTCGCGCTCGACACCATCATCAACAGCAAGGGCAATGACCTTGTCTGCATTTACAACGCGATTGGACAGAAGCGTTCATCGATCGCGCAGGTGGTAAAGATTCTGGAAGACTATGGTGCGATGGAATACACCATCGTGGTCGCGGCGTCGGCTTCCGAACCCGCGCCCATGCAATACATTTCGCCGTACGCAGCCACTGCAATCGGTGAATACTTCCGCGACTCCAAGCGGCATGCGCTGGTCATCTATGACGATCTTTCGAAGCACGCCGCGTCCTACCGCGAAATCTCCTTGCTGTTGCGGCGCCCGCCCGGCCGCGAAGCATATCCCGGCGACGTCTTTTATCTTCACTCGCGATTGCTGGAACGTTCGGCCAAGCTGAGCGACAAGAATGGCGGCGGATCGCTTACGGCTCTGCCCATCATCGAAACTCAGGCCGGCGACGTTTCCGCCTACATTCCAACCAACGTGATTTCGATTACGGACGGCCAAATTTATTTGGAAACGGATTTATTCAACCAGGGGGTGCGTCCCGCTGTGAACGTGGGATTGTCGGTAAGCCGCGTGGGCGGCAGCGCGCAGATCAAAGCTATGAGGCAGGTCGCTGGCACTCTCAAGCTGGAACTCGCGCAATACCGCGAACTGGCAGCCTTTTCGCAGTTTGGCAGCGACCTCGACAAAGCCACGCAGGCGCAACTCAACCGCGGGCAGCGCTTGGTCGAAATTCTGAAGCAAAATCAATTCTCACCACTTCCATTCTCGAAACAAATTCTGATCATTTTCGCCGGCACTGGCGGTTTCCTCGACGACCTGCCGGTAAATCAAGTACGGGATTTTGAAAAAACACTTTATGAGTACGTAGACGCAACCAATGCCGGCCTGCTGCGCGCCATCATGGAAAAGAAGGTTCTCGACGACATCTTGAAAGCGCAACTGGCTGACGTGATCAAACAGGCGAAGCAGCAGTTCGTATCATCGCGTGAAGCCGTAGCGAGGTAAGTCCTTAGCTTTTAGTTTTGGCCCTTAGCCTCGATCGAAAAGTGGCTAGAAGGGTTCAAGCTAGGAGCTGGCAGCCAATAGCTGGAAGCTGATTTTAAATGGCAAATATTCTCGACATCCGGCGCCGTATCCGCAGCGTGGTAAACACGCGGCAGATCACTAAGGCCATGAAAGTGGTCTCTGCCGCAAAGCTGCGCCGCGCTCAAGAACGCACTCTGGCAGCCCGTCCCTACGCGCAGATGTTGACGAACGTTTTGAAATCGCTGGTGGCCCGGGCTGAAATTTACGATCCAGAGACCGGCGAGCCTAAGCATCCTTTGCTGGCGCAGCGTGAGGAAAAAAATATTCTGTTGATTGTTGTCACTGGCGATAAAGGATTAGCTGGTGCCTTCAGTGCCAATATCACCAAGGCAGCTACCCGGTTCATTGAGTCGAAAGCGGGAAAGAATATCGACATCGAGGCCATCGGACGAAAAGGCCGTGACTTCTTGCGCAGACGCTATCCGGCCGCGCCTGTGCAGACCCGCAGCCTTGCCGATGATGAGGAATCGATCGAGGCCCGCGCTGCCGCTGGTGAGCGTACCGGCCCGATACAGATTACCGGCGAGCATGTCGGCGTTCTCGGGAAACTCAATTTTTCGCAAGCCCGCACTTTGGCCGATAGCGTCATCGAACGTTATGAGCGCGAAGAGATCGATTCGGTTTATCTGGTTTTCAATGAATTCAAGTCGGTGATCGCGCAGCGACTTATCGTCGAACAGATTCTTCCCATCGAGCAGGTGGGCGAACAGGTTGTGCGCCTGGCTGAAGAGATGACGGAAGAAGAAAAGAAAAAGGCGAAGGAAGCCGCCATCAGCGCCGGAGTGGGCTTGCGCGGCGAGACCCCGGCCGACAAAGTCGCGGAGAAGTTTGGCACCGCCGATGTCGATTACATTTACGAGCAGCCGCCGGAAGAATTGTTCCGAACTTTGCTGCCGAAATATGTCGGCATTCAGATCTTCCGCGCGCTCCTGGAGTCAGTTGCGGCCGAGCACGCCGCGCGTATGACCGCCATGGATTCCGCCACCAATAACGCAACCGACATGATCGACTCGCTCACTCTGGCCATGAACCGAGCGCGCCAGGCGAAGATCACAAAAGAGATCATCGAAATTGTCAGTGGCGCGGCGGCGATGTGAGGATAAGCAATTAGCAATTAGCATTTAGCAACTCGAATTGGGAACCGAGCGAGGTTGCAGATTGCTAATTGCCAGCTGCTAACTGCTATTTTGCAGCGAGCTAAAAATTATGCCAGAGAATATCGGACATGTAATCCAAATTGCGGGCCCAGCCGTGGACGTGCAATTCCACGAAGGCCACCTTCCGCCCATCTACGAGGCCGTTCGCGTGGTGAGTGACGGCTTCACCGTGCCCAATCCCGTCAACGTGATCCTCGAAGTCCAGCAACACTTGGGCGAAGGCCGCGTGCGCTGCATCGCCATGGAAGCCACCGAAGGTATGGTGCGCGGCATGAAGGCCATCGACACGGGCGGACCGATCTCCGTTCCCGTGGGCCGCGGCACGCTGGGACGCGTGATGAATGTAATCGGCGAGCCCGTCGATCAGTTGGGGCCGATCGAGTACAAAGAGCGAATGCCGATTCATCGTCCCGCGCCGGCGTTCGATGAGCAGGCCACGACGGCAGAAATGTTTGAAACCGGGGTGAAGGTCATTGATCTGATTCAGCCATTTTTGAAAGGCGGCAAGATCGGCCTATTCGGCGGTGCAGGCGTAGGCAAGACCGTCGTCATCATGGAGTTGATCAATAACGTCGCCAAGCAGCACGGTGGCTACTCCGTGTTTGCTGGCGTAGGTGAGCGCACCCGCGAAGGTAACGATTTGTGGCTGGAAATGACGGAATCCGGTGTGATCAAGCCCGGCGATCCCGCGCATTCGAAAGCTGCACTAATCTACGGCCAGATGACTGAACCCCCCGGCGCACGCCTGCGCGTGGCGCTGACCGGACTCACGGTCGCGGAATATTTCCGCGATGCCGAGGGCGCGGACACTCTATTGTTCATCGATAACATCTTCCGCTTCACCCAAGCCGGATCGGAAGTATCGGCGCTGCTGGGCCGCATGCCCAGCGCGGTGGGTTACCAGCCGAACCTGGCCACGGAAATGGGCGAATTGCAGGAGCGTATTACCTCGACGAAGAAAGGTTCGGTCACTTCGGTGCAGGCGATTTATGTTCCCGCCGACGATTTGACCGATCCCGCCCCCGCAACCACCTTCGCTCACCTCGACGCCACTACCGTGCTATCCCGCGCCTTGACCGAGATTGGAATTTATCCCGCGGTCGATCCGCTGGCTTCGACCTCGCGCATTCTCGATGCGCGCATCGTTGGCCGGGAGCATTACGACGTTGCGCAACGCGTGAAAAAGACGCTGCAAACGTATAAAGATCTGCAGGACATCATCGCGATTCTCGGTATCGATGAACTCAGCGAAGATCAGAAACTCACCGTGGCGCGCGCTCGAAAGATTCAGCGTTTCCTCTCGCAGCCGTTCCATGTCGCCGAACAGTTCACCGGGGCCGCGGGACGTTACGTCAAGATTGCCGATACCGTGAAGGGCTTCAAGGCGATTGTCGAAGGTAAATACGACGACATCCCCGAGCAGGCGTTTTATATGAAGGGCCCAATCGAGGAAGTGCTGGAAGCCGCGGAGAAGATGAAAGCAGCAGCGTAACTTAGAGCTTCCGCAGCGCTTAAGGCGGAAGCCCGAAGCCGCGCTTATTATGGCAGATACCTTCCAACTCGAGATCGTCACGCCGGAAAAGAAAGTGGTCGACACCGCGGCGACGGAAGTTCAGATTCCCGGCAAGAGCGGCTATCTGGGCGTATTGCCGGGTCATGCTCCGCTCATCACCGAACTTGCTGTCGGCGAAATCACGTATTGCGCCGGAGCGGAGGAGCAAAAACTCGCCGTAGCTTGGGGATTCGCGGAAGTCCTGCCCGACAAAGTGACAATACTTGCCGAGACCGCCGAACGTCCTTCCGAAATTGATGTGGAGCGTGCACGCAAGGCCAAAGAACGCGCCCAGCAACGGTTGACCAGTGGCGACACTAACGTTGACGTCGAGCGCTCGCTGAACGCTCTGCACAAAGCCGAGGCACGGCTCGAAGTGGCTGGCAAGACTTAATAGAACTCTGATTCGCTCTCGCGGAGACAGAATGCGAATTTCAACTTTCCCCCTCTTTTCTCTTATGTTCTTCCTGGCAGCTTTCTGTGCTGCTCAAACAAATAAACCTTCATCGCCTGCTTCTCCTCCTGCTCCGCTCATTTCTCCGGATGTGCACGCAGATGGCAGCGTAACTTTCCTCTTCCGCGCGCCTAACGCCAAAGTAGTGGAACTCGATCGAGAGGGTGCGGAGCCGCAACCCATGCTTCAAGACGATCAAGGCGTCTGGAGCCTGACCACGGCTCCGCTCGCGCCCGATTACTACAGCTATTCCTTCGTGGCAGACGGCGTGCGTCTGATCGATCCGTCAAATCCGCTGATCACCCCGAATCTGCTCTCCACCGCAAGCGCCGTGCATGTTCCCGGTCCGCCATCGCTTCCCTGGGAAGTGAATGACATTCCGCACGGCGAAATCCATCATCACTTCTACAAGTCTTCGGTGGCCGACGACGAGCGCGATTATTACGTTTACACTCCGCCGGGTTACGATGCCGCGCGCAAACGCAAGTATCCTGTTCTCTATCTTCTTCACGGATTCAGCGACGACGCCAGCGGATGGACTGCCGTCGGCCGCGCCAACGTGATTCTCGACAACCTGATCGCGCAAGATAAAGCGAAGCCGACGATTGTGGTGATGCCGCTGGGCTACGGCACTATGGATTTTGTTCGTCTCGCGTGGGGCGCATGGAATCACCCGGAACTGCGCGATGCGAATTTCAAGAAATTCACCGAAGCCCTGCTCACCGAAGTCATGCCGCAGGTCGAAAGCGAATACCGAATCGACAAGAATCGCAACGCACGGGCAATCGCGGGACTCTCCATGGGCGGCTCGGAGTCTCTGCTCACCGGCCTAAATCATCTCGACAAGTTTTCCTGGATCGGCGCGTTCAGCTCCGGCGGCATTCCAGAAAACTTCGACAAAGATTTTCCCGCGCTCGACGCGAACGCCAACCACCAGATTCATCTCTTGTGGATCGCCTGCGGAACCGACGACCATCTGATCACTATCAACCGCAATCTGCGCGAATGGTTGAAGACTAAAGGCGTGAATCATACAGACATCGAAACTCCCGGGATGCACACCTGGATGGTATGGCGAAGGAATCTCGCGGAGTTCGCGCCGTTGTTATTTCGATAACACAGAATCGTGGCACAGAGAGTAGCTAGGGTACGTTCACCGACTCCCGGTCCTCCGAGGCAACACGCTTCACCGCGGCCGTCCGCTCTAACTTATCCCACGCAAATCTTCGGCCTTCCAGTGCGCGTTTCAGCGTTTTGAAAAGCACTACCGAAAATAACTGCCTGTAAGCAAATCGCTGCAGCCAGACCTGACTCAGCAACCAGACGTCTTCCTTATCATCCGGCCGCCGGCGCTCCAGCGCGAACGCCAGCGCCGACGCCAGGAAGTCGATCACCAGGAACGCGAAGAAGAACGCTACGAGCTTGTGAAAGCTCGCTGGATCGGTGGAATCAGGATGAAAGTGTTTTTGGACGAAATACCAAAGCGCGCCAAAGGCGAACATGATATCGATGAGCGGAGAGACCAGCGGCAACAGAATCTGGAAGATCACGATGTTCGGCAGAGCCACAAAACCCAGCACGCCTTTGCGGGCGAATACTCCACTGTGTTTGTAGACCGCCTGCAGAATTCCAAACGACCAGCGAAACCGCTGCCGCATCAAGCCGTTCGCGTTGGTAGGCGCCTCAGTGTATGCCAAAGCCATGTCTTCGTACTCCACGCGATACCCGCGACGCAACAGAGCCATCGTGAGATCAGCGTCCTCCGCGACGGTGTCAATCTGGTAGCAGCCAACCTCCCGCACCGCGGAAACCCGCCACGCACCAATCGCGCCCGGCACCACGCTCACCGCACCCAGAACATCTAAAGCACGGCGCTCGAAATTCTGGCTGGTGATGTATTCAAGCGCCTGCCACCGCGTCCACAGATTCACGCGATTGCCTACTTTTGCGTTGCCGGCGATGGCGCCGACATTGGGATTGATGAAATGCGGCACCAGACGCGAGATAGCATCGCTTGCGATGATCGTGTCTGCGTCGATGCCCACAAAGAGTTCGGCATCCTGAATATGTTCGATGCCAAAATTGAGAGCCTCAGCTTTGCCGGCGTTGGGCTTGGTAAGAATGAGAACTCTTCCCGCGTCTTCTTCCGCGAAGAAGGCAGAACGCGCCACCTCAAGCGTGCGGTCCTTAGAACCGTCGTCGATCACGATGACGCGCAGATTAGGATAGTCGGAGTTAAGTGCGGCGCGAATGGTGCGCACGATAACTTTTTCTTCGTTGTAGGCCGGTATAAGAACTGCTACTTTCGGTCGATAGGAAGCCACCTCCGCAGGCTTGCCGAAAATCTTTTCATGCAACCGGTCGTAAATGGCAGCCGTGCCAATGAAAAGCAGCCGCCCCGTCATGAGCAGGTCGCCGACGAAGAATATCCACGTGATCAAAACGATGCCGGCCTCGAACAGCCAGAAGCCCAGCCCATCCAGGCGCGCAGCCCATCTTTGCCCTGTACTCAATGGCGACATTACGTCGGCACGGGTCTTGCCAAACAATTGAAACACCGGCACCACCGAATACCCGCGGGCGCGAATGCCGTCGATGATCATGGGCAGCGCACGAACTGTTTCCGCCCGATTTCCGCCGCCATCGTGCAGCAGCACGATATTGCCGCACCTCAGATCGCTGGCGGCGCACGGCGGCAGGTGTGCCAGCACGTAAGCAGAGATTTCCTCCGCCGTGTGCCGCCGCGGTTTGTCATTCCAATCGTTGGGGTCGATCCGGTTACCAACCGTGATGTATCCCATATCCTGCGCGAACTCGAGCGGCTTCACTTGATCGGCAGTGTCGGGTTCCTCGTCAATCGCGTACGGCGGCCGCAGCAGCGTGGCTCGAATCCCCATCAGGCTGGCGAACAGCCTCTCGGTGAGATTCAACTCCACCTTCATGTAGCCGGAAGAAATATTGCTCACGTCCGGATGCGTAAAAGTGTGATTGCCGATGGTATGGCCTTCGTTGTAAATCCGTTTCGCCAGACTGGGGAACTTATCGGTCTGAATGCCGATTAGAAAAAAAGTGGCCGTAGCATGCTCACGCTTGAGAACATCGAGAATCTTAGGCGTCCACTCGGGATCAGGCCCATCGTCAAACGTAATCGCAACCTGATTCGGACTGTAGCCGTAACGCCCCACACGAAAGGGTTCCGGCATGTTCTGGAAATTTTCGTCGGTGATCAGTTTGCTCTTCGGGTCGATGGTGAGATCGCGAGTACCATGAGTGGGCCGCTCCTCAATGCGAAGAATTTCGCCTTGGCCTTCCATGTCGACATCCTGGCCGGGAGGCACGTCTCGGATTTTATCCGCGGCTCCGGCGTCGCCCGGAACGTCCCAAATGCGCCACAGGGATCGGTCCTCACCGCCCAACCGCCACAAAGCAAAAGTCTGAATGCCCAGCGTTTGTGCGGCCCGCATGTGGTTCAGCGCTGTCACTGCATCTAGAAACCAGACGTCATGGCGAAGGCTGCGCTCATCCAGATAACTGAAGTGCGGATTCAGCGCATCGTCATCGAAGGTCACGTCCTCATCGGAATCGCGCGCCGCTAGCCAGGCCTCCTGCGCGCTGACGGAACTGTCATGCGCATCCGGCGGAAGCTTACCTTTCTTTGGCTTCAGTACCCAGTCATATCCGTAGTTGGCGATGGCGCAGATCAGCTTTTCCCGCGGAACCACCTTTTCAACAAACTTCAGATTATCGACAAACCAATCCTGCGAAGCGACCGGCCCCGATGCGGCCCCCGGATAGTGCTCGTCGTAGTTCATCACGATCACGCCGTCCGCGGGCGCAGAGATGGCCGCGTAATCGAACTCCTGATTGTGCGCAGGCACGCTTACATAGAGCTTCATCCCCCGCGCATGCAGGTCTGACGATAGTTCATTTAACAGCGCGACATAGCCTTTCTGCCCAGAGGCGGGAAAAGCCTCGAAATCGACCATCAACCCGCGGAAATGGTCCGAAGAAAGAAATATGCCTACTTCTTTTCGAAATTCCGCTCGCGCGTCCGCGTTGTTGAGAAAGCCGGTGATATCTCCCACCCAATCGGTGCCGTTGAAATTATTCACCATGGGGAAGACTTCCATGCTTGGGTCATCAGACTTGAGAAATGGCATCACGCGGTCATCCACCGAGCGCGCATGATTGTTTTGCACGACATCGAAAAACTTATTGGTCTGGTCGTCCACTCCCTGCAGGTGGCCGTCAGGTGTGAGAACGTGCAGCCAGTCGGGATACAGCAAGTCGATCTGGCGGGCAAAATCACGAAGCGAAGAAAAACTCGCGGCATCCCAGGGAACATAAAACGCCGCACGAATTCCTTCTTCCTGGTTGAGTTTCACTTCTGAGGCAGGCAGCTTCGATTTACGGTGGGAGCGGTTGGCCAGCTTTTTCAGGCGCTCACGCGCCCTTTGCTTCTCATTTTCCTTCAATGCCCTGAAGGCCCGCTTTTGAGGAGAGAAGAGCAGTTCCGGCAAGCGCTCGTCCCGTAAGGCGCTGTATACAAAGAAAATAATAAGTGCGGAGAGCGCCGCGACAACAATATCGACCAGGCGTCTTAAGCGCTTCCAGCGAGCGCGTTTGGGATCATAAAAGACGGGTTCAGCCATGGATGGTCAATCGCTTATCGTATGCCGCGGACGGCAAGTGGTCAATTCTTGAGGAGACAGAAGACGAGGGGCGCCCAACTCTGCTTGCCGAATTAGATGCGGCGACCGCGCCCAAAGTTGACCGCAACGCGCTATATTCTCAGCGTGCTGAAACTGCTGCGTAAAGATGTTCGATTCTTTCTTGCTGCGACCCTGGCCGCGGTGTCGCTGCGCCTCGTCTTTCTGCTGCACTTCCCCGGCGTTGTCGACGACTCTCGTCTCTACGCCGATATCGCCATGAACTGGCTGCAATATGGCGTGTACGGCATCACTAACTCCGGTCATGTCATGCCCACCCTCTCCCGCTTGCCGGGGTATCCCGCGTTTCTCGCAGCCATCTTCACCGTCTTCGGCTGGAGTAATTACCGCGCCGTTTTGCTGATTCAGCTCTTGTTCGACCTCGGCACATGCTTGTTGATTGCGGACATAGCGCGCCGCATCCTCTCGGACCGGGCAGCCAAGGCGGCTTTCATGCTCGCTGCCCTCTGCCCGTTCCTCGCCAATTATTCGGCCGCGGTTCTCACCGAGACCCTGGAAATTTTCTTCACAACCCTCGCGCTGGATTTCGCCATTCTCGGAATGGCCAGGTTGCGGGCAGAAACCGAATCGCAAAATTCGCTGCGGTCACATTCGAACATAACCCCATGGTTTGGCTGTGGACTTTCGATCGCCGCTTGCATACTGCTGCGCCCCGATGGCGGAATCCTGCTCGCGGCGATCGGCGCGTATTTGTTCTTACTTCTTGTTAGCGTAGTGATTAAGGGGAAGAAACCCGGCAGCGCGGCTCACGTCGCTCCAATTCTCCGCGCTGGAATTATTCTCGTCATCACTTCGCTCGCCCCACTGATTCCATGGACGCTGCGAAATCTGCACACACTCCATCGCTTCGAACCGCTGGCTCCGCGCTACGCCAACGATTCGGACGAGCCCGTCATGAGCGGATTCAACCGCTGGACCAAGACCTGGATCGCGGAGTACGCATCCGTCGAAGAAATCTATTGGAACGTACCCGGCGACGCGATTGACTTCACGCGCCTGCCCCGGCGCGCCTTCGATTCACAGCAGCAACGCCAGGAAACCGCACAACTTTTCGCAGATTACAACCAGGATCACGATATTTCCCCGGAACTCGACGCGCGTTTCGCCGCGCTGGCCGCGGCGCGCATTCACGCGGAACCCCTGCGTTACTACATTTGGCTCCCGACTCTGCGCATCGCCGATATGTGGCTTCGTCCGCGAACCGAACTCCTGCCTTCCGACCCGCGCTGGTGGGAGTTCAATGACGATGGCATATGGCTCGCCGTGAGCATAGTGTTCGGCTTGCTGAATCTGGCCTACGTCGCTGCGGCGGTCGCCGGGTTCGTGCGCGGGCGTGAGTGTTACGGCCTCGGCTTGTTGCTTTTGTTCCTGCTGCTGCGCTCGCTCTTCCTCGGCACTCTGGAAAACCCCGAACCTCGCTACACTCTGGAATGCTATCCCGTCATCATCGTCGCCGCAGCCGCGCTCTTCATGGATAAATCGCATCACCAAGAGCAAAAATCCTCATAAACAGGCTCCCGAATCTAGTACACCGTATGTGAGAAGCCGTATTCAAACGTTTCATAAGCGGGAAAATAATTGAAAATTAAGCTTGCACACTGTGGCCCCACAGTTGCACAATAGCGCCCCATCAGGTCCCCAGGGTCTCGTCCGTCTGTCTGCTTGACTCGCCTCGGGTCCGTTCAAAAGGAGAATTGAATGTCGGCTAGAGACTTGTCGTCATGTGTGTCCCGGACCTTTGCGCTCGTGCTCGTGTTGTCTGTCGTGATGTTTTCCGGAAAGAATCTCGCGGCTCAACAGGCAACCGCGTTGCTGACGGGAACGGTCAAGGATTCCTCTGGGGCAGTCGTCTCCGATGCAAAAGTAACCCTGAAGAATTCTGATACCAACATTACTCGGGTCTCGAAATCCGACAAGAACGGGGATTTTCTATTTACGTCGATTCCGATCGGCTCTTACGAGGTGAGCGTCGAGCGGCAAGGCTTCAAGAGATCGGTGCGCCGGGGAATCACGCTGGAGATCAATCAGAATGCTCGCCTGGATGTCGTGCTTGAGGTCGGAGCTGCTTCGCAAGTGGTCGAAGTCACCGCCGACGTCACTCAGGTGGATACCATCAGCGACACGATCGGCGATACCGTGGCCGGAGAGACCATCCAACGGGCGCCGCTGAATGGCAGGAACGTCCTCGATCTTGCACTCCTGCAGCCCGGGGTTACAGAGACCAACGGCGATTCCGGCGCAGCCGGCAGTTACAGCATTGCCGGAGGCCGCTCCGACTCGGTCACCTTTTTGTTGGATGGCGGACTGAACAATAACCTGCTCGATAACAGTGTAGTTTTCAATCCCAATCCCGACACCATTGCCGAGTTTCACATTCTCGAAAGCAACTACTCCGCCGAATACGGACGAAACGGCGGTGGCGTGATCAGCGTCGTCACCAAGTCTGGAACCAATCAATGGCACGGTAGCGCTTTCGAGTTTTTGCGTAACGATGACTTCAACGCCAACGATTATTTCAATATTGCGAACGGCCTTCCCCGTGACGTCCTGAAACGGAATCAGTACGGCGCAACTTTCGGAGGGCCGATCACCCTGCCCAAACTTGTCAACGGCAAAGACCGCTTCTTCTTTTTCGTCGGCTATCAGGGACAAAGGCTTTCCCAACAGGAATCCACCGGCGAGGGAACGGTTTTCACCCCGGCGGAATTGAACGGTGACTTCTCACATTCCGGCGCCACCGGCCTCAATCCCAATGGGCCAGACCCCGGTGTGGCGTGCTTTCTCAGCGGCTTGAATGAAAACGCATTGGACGACAATGGAAATCCCATTCCTAATGGCACACCGTGCGGTGTTACTCCTAATACTTATTTCCAATCCAATCCAGCCCTCGCCCAGCAGGCAATCATCGACCCCACGAAAATAAGTCCGATTGCTCTCGAATACGTTGGCCTGGGTCTTATCCCGACCAATCCGGCGGGCCAGGAGAGTTTTCTGGGCTCGCACACCGACAACCGTAACGAACTGACCATGAAGTACGATTTTTTAATCAGCGACAAAGATAAAGTGAGCGCGACGATCGGCGGATTTCGCAATCCACAAATCAATCCCTTCCAGTTTGCCAGCGTACCCGGCACACCGAATATCACCCAGATAAATAGTTACTATACGAACGTCGCCTACACTCACACCTTCTCGCCGAATGTCTTGAATGAGTTTCGGCTTTTCCTGCAAAGAAATAACAACCTGCAGGATAAACCGGGAGTGAAGCTGCCAGTCGCTTCTCAGCTTGGTATCGGAATCCATCAGGACGACCCGCAAGGCCCGCCGAATCTTTGGTTCGATAATAATTTCTATGTCGGATTCAGCGAACAGGGCCCCACCAACCTGGTGGATACCACGTTCGGATTCTCCGACTCACTCACTTACGTTCATGGACCGCACAATTGGAAGATGGGCGCTGGAGTTTCCGCCTATCGCAATAACACCGTCTTCGATTACTACGTCAACGGAGAATTCGATTTCTTCGCTGGCGGCGCAGGCACGGATAATTCGCTGGCCGACTTCATCCTCGGCATTCCCTCCCAATATTTCCAATATCCGCATGCGCCATCGAATATTCGCAGCAAGTCGTACTACGGCTTCCTGCAGGATGAATGGCGCGTAGGCAAGCACTTGACCCTCGATTTGGGAATCCGATACGAATACAACTCCCCCAAAGAAGATACCCAGGGCCGCTCCTTCTCGCTCATTCCTGGTCTCCAATCAACCGTCTTTACCGGCGCTCCGCGGGGAATGGTTTTCCCCGGAGATCGAGGCGCTCCGCTCGGGGCGAATTTCCCCGATCGCACGAACTGGGGGCCTCGCTTTGGTTTCGCCTGGGATCCGCGCGGCGACGCCAAGACCAGCATTCGCGGCGGGTTCGGAGTGTTCTATGACATTCTTAAAGGCGAAGATAATTTGCAGTTCAACGGCCAGCCGCCTTTCTTTTCCAGTGTGGGGCTGAACTTCCCCACATTTACCGCGAATGGTCCCTCCCCCTATTTAAGCGATCCGTTCGGTCCCAATTCCGCTGATGTCCCTGATCCGTTCCCATCGCACACTCCGCCTTCGAATCTTGATTTCAATGCCGCCGGATTTCTGCCGATCAATAGCGGCGGAAGCGTCTACTTCGTAGATCCACACCTGAAAACTCCTATCACCTATCAGTACAACCTGAGCGTGCAACACGAACTGGCTCGCAGCACCGCGCTCGAAATGAGCTATGTAGGCAATCTTTCCCACGGACTGACCTCGCTGATCGATGTCAACCCGTTTGTGTTGGGCACCACTGACCGCATTGTCAATCTCGGTGCCGGCGACAGTTCTTGCTCAGATGCATCGGGAAATTCCAGCTCAAATTCCTTCGGAACCTGCAGCTTCGGTTCCGCGCCGGAGTTCAAGAACATTAGTAATGCTCTGTACAACAGCCTGCAGGCCAGCCTGAACCAGCAACTCATCGACTCCCATTATCTCGGGCGCACCTATTTCACTTTGGCGTACACCTGGGGACACAGCATCGATAATGCCTCGGGCTTCCGCCAGAGAAACAGCTCCGTACCCTCTTTGGGTCCGGACCTGTTTCGCGCCTCGAGCGATCAAGACGTTCGCAATCGCGTCACTTTCAGCGGAGGCTGGGACCTGCCCGTTGACCGTCTGTTCGAACCTGCCCCCAAACGCCTGACGCAAGGCTGGAGTCTTTTCCCGATCGTAACCTGGCGCTCCGGCTTACCCTTTGACGTGTTCGCTAACCTCGGGGAGCAATACACCTATAACGCCGAGGGTCCATCCGGTGCCGGAGACCCATTCAATGTTCACGCCAACATCGTCGGTCCACTGAACCCGCTCAACCCCCGAACCACCCAGACGATTAACGGTAATCCCGGCCACTATTATTTCAATCCGAATAGCCTCAGCAACGCGCAATGCGGCGATCCTTCCTGCGTGCCCGGGCTTGGAATGCTTCCCGCCGATTCTCAAGTGGTTGCAGATCCTGCCCTCGCCACCTATGGAACCTTGCCGCGCAACTTCTTCCGCGGACCAAGCTATGTCGATTTCGACTTGGCCTTTTCCAAGACAACCGTGATTACGGAGCGGGTGAAATTTGAACTGCGCGCGGAGTTCTTCAACATCCTGAATCACGCTAACTTCGCCAACCCCGGCATCATCAACAGCGGCAACGGAATCTTTAGCGGCGGAGCAGGTGGTACCAACCCGAATAGCTCGCTCTTCGGTCAAATCACCTCCACCTACGATCCACGCATCATCCAGTTGGCCGGGCGCGTGTCTTTCTGAAGGCCGCCTCCCGTTAAGGTTGGGAAGAACGCAGTTGAGTTTTCGAGGAAACTTCTTGGCTGCCAATTGGGCGGCCGAGGCTAGGCTTACGACAGCGGCGAGTCGCTCATGCGGAATCGCGTACGCACGTGCTCGGAGATCAGTTCGATCGCGGGGCGGTTGGTCACCGGATCGCTCTGGGCTAAATACCGCATCGCCTCCACCAGCAACCGCTGTCCATCGACATATCGCGGATCGGACGTGCGTTCTCTTTTCGTGGGACGACCCAACTTCGGCGGCATCGGGATAGTGAACACTTTGGCCATGCTTGGACTCAGATGAGGATTCTTAAGGCAGTATAGCGCCCCGTGTGCGTTTTCCAGAACAACATTCTTCGGCTTTAGATGCAATTACTTAGCCGCGTGGCGAGATAAATTTCGTTTTGCCTGTGGTTTTTAGACGAAATACATCGTTGTTGATCTTCGCATTCACCTTGATCGCGGAATATTTCGCCAGGCGATAATCTCCCTGCGTCTGCATCAACTTCTGCTGCACAGAGATTCCACTAGCCAGATCGATCCACAAAATGATTTGCGGTATGTTACTGCGCAATTTCTCGTTCTTGGGTATCAATTGCAGCTTCGCCGTCGGAGTACCGTCGATGCTTTCTTCGCCCTGGTAAGTAACGTCATATGATTTTTTCAAATCCTGTCCGCTGCCGCCGAAACCGAGAACCATAAGGCTTTCGAGCTCTTGCTGGTTCGCTCCCACGGAATACTCCATGACTTGCTCGATCTTCGGCTGGTACACCTGCAACTTGCCGTCTTTATAAAGCACGAACTTCTTGTCCGGATCGGTGAACTCGGCCATCATCTCGATCTGCTGTCCCGCCTTGCGGTAGTACACCGTCCCTTTCTGCGTGTCGGTTTCATCCACGACCTTTTGATATTGGTCGAACACGAAATCGGCTTGCGCAGTCTGAAAGTGGGCTGCCGTCTCGTCCATTTTTCTCAGGACGTTGTCGAGGCCCGAGGCGTCCTGTTTCTGCGCTGCCCCGAATGAATTCGGCAGCATGAGCCAGAGCAGTCCGGTGGTCAGCAAGAAATTCTTCAATCTTTTCTCTTCACCCAAACCCGGTAGCTCTGCGCTTTCCCCTCGCGATCATTCGCAGCCTCGTATTTCACAATTGTCACCGCGCCTGAAATCGGCGCGATAATACGCTGCAATTGAGCCTGCACGGAAGCATCGTCCCCGGATGTAATCGCGCTTGCGGAAATCTCATAGACCAGTCCGCCTTGGCCATCGGCTGTGACAATGACATCAGTCTGATGCAGGTTGCGGGGAACGGGTTTGTCGTTGTAGTTGATCCAGTAAGGCGTTGCGAAGATGAAGATCAGAATCAGCGTGACCATCACGTCGTAATGCAACGTGCCGCGCTCATGCTGCCAGAGAATGTAGCTGCGGATTGTGCGCCAAAAGGCGTTCATCGGAAGCGCAGGCGCGGCGGAACTCGTCGTACTAATGTCCACACTTTGCAAGTCTAGTGACCGCTTCCCTTCTTGGCAATGGTGAATAGCTTTTCGCCATTAGCTCTTGGCCTTTAGCCAAAGGCCAAGAGCTACGAGCTAAAAGCTTTTTTTCGTAATCCGCTCCGCCCCGACGTAGGGCCGCAGCACCTCGGGAATCACAACGCTTCCATCCGCCTGCTGATAATTCTCCACAATCGCCACCCAGGTGCGGCCCACGGCCAATCCGCTGCCGTTCAGCGTGTGTACGAACTCGGTCTTGTTCTTGCCCTCTGGCCGGTAGCGAATATTTGCCCGCCGCGCCTGGTACGCTTCAAAATTCGAGCACGACGAAATTTCGCGAAACAACTGCTGTCCCGGCAGCCAGACCTCAATGTCGTATGTCTTCGCCGAAGCTGCCCCCATATCCCCGGTGCACAACGCCACTGTACGGTAGTGCAGTCCAAGCTTTTGCAGGACGGTCTCGGCATTCCGTGTGAGCTTCTCGTGTTCCTCGTAAGAATTCTCGGGCCGTGCAAACTTCACCAGTTCCACTTTCTGAAACTGATGCTGGCGTATGATGCCTCGCACGTCCTTCCCGTACGATCCCGCCTCGCTGCGAAAGCACGGAGTATATGCCGTCAACGAAATCGGCAACCGTCCCGCGTCCAACACTTCGTCGCGATAGAGATTGGTAACCGGAACCTCGGCCGTGGGAATCAGCCACAGATCTTTTTCCCCGTGCGGAACCCGAAACAAATCGGCCGCAAACTTTGGCAGCTGCCCCGTGCCATACATCGATTCGGAATTCACCAGGGAAGGCGGCAAAACTTCGGTATAGCCGTGCTCGCGGGTGTGCAGGTCGAGCATGAAATTCGCCAGCGCCCGCTCCAGCTTCGCACCCAAGTCCCAATAAACCGCGAAGCGCGCCCCGGTCAGCTTGACCGCCCGCTCCAAATCCAGAACACCCAGTTCCGCACCCAACTCCCAATGCGGCTTTGGAGTGAAATCGAATTTCGGCGGCGTGCCCCAGCGCCGCACTTCCACATTGTCTTCGGCACTGTGGCCAACCGGAACACTCTCATGCGGCATGTTCGGAATGCCCGCCAGAATGTCCCGCAGCTGCGCATCCAGATCAGCCGCAGTTTTCTCCCGCGCCTGAATCTGTTCCCGAAGTTCTTTGGTCTCAGCAATGGCCGCCGTAGCGTCCTGCCTGGCTTTTTTCAGCTTGGAAATATCCTCCGAGGCCTTGTTCCGCCGCGCCTTCATGGTCTCGGCCTCAGTAATCGCCTGCCGGCGCTGCCTATCCACCTCGCCGAAATCCTTGAGCACGGCAGCCGGGTCGGCCCCGCGCTGGCGCAGCATTTCTTCCACCCGCGGCAGATTGTCACGAACAAAATTCAAGTCGAGCATAAGGACTAATTACTGTATCGGAAACTGGCCTTGGAATGCACGCGCGCGGATGCCGAAGGCGATCCACCAGGGGGAAAACGGCACCGGAACTCCAGAGCTTCCCTTCGTGTAACTTCGTGGTCTTCGTGGTTAGAAAAACGCCCTTTAACCGCCGCAAACTGTCTTGACTAATGAGTCGAAATAGGAGACCCTTGCGCGCGATTGAGGAATGATGCCGGACGCCACAATTCCATGGCTTATTGGCGCCGCTGAACAAGGCGATGCAGCTGCCGCTGACGCCTTGTTCAGCGCTCTTTATGCCGAGTTGCGCCAATTGGCCAAGCGCGAACTCGCGCGTCCCGGTGCCCCCGTCAGCCTGAGCGCCACGACCCTGTTGCACGAAGCGTATCTCGACATGGCGGCACGCGAGGGACCGTCATTTCCCGACCGCGCCCGATTCATGGGATATGCGGCGCGAGTCATGCGCGGTCTGATCATTGATCATGCCCGAGAACGGCAAGCTCAAAAGCGCGGCGGTCTGTTCGAGTTGACCTCCCTCGATACCAACGCTGCCGAGAACGCCGTGGATCACAGGGAGCTTGTGCGAATCGGCGAAGTGCTGGAAGAACTAGGCAGAGTAGAGCCTGCCCTCGCCGAGGTTGTCGACTTGAAATTCTTTTGCGGATTTTCCTTCGGAGAAATTGCCATTATGCGCGACGTATCGGAACGCACAGTGCAGCGGAATTGGGAGAAGGCGCGCATTTATCTCCACCGGAAAATCAGCGCAGATTTATCGCTCTGAGGATTTATGCCCACACTTAGCCCAAATGAGTGGCAGGCAGTGAGTCCATATTTGGATCAGGCCCTCGCCATGTCTGAGGATGAGCGTGCTCTGTGGCTGCGCGAGCTGGCCGAGCAGAACCCAACTCTGGCAGCACAGTTGACGGAACTCCTCCAGGAACACGAAGTGCTCTCAAAAGAAGGTTTTCTGGAGAAGGGCGGCTTCGGACTGCCGAACTCTGCAGGCCTGGCTGGCCAGACACTTGGACCCTACACCCTGATCTCCCCAATCGGACAGGGTGGAATGGGAAGCGTGTGGTTGGCCGAGCGCAACGACGGACGTTTTGAGCGCAAGGTAGCGGTGAAATTCATTCACATCGCGCTGATGGGAAAAGGCGGCGAAGCGCGTTTCAAACGCGAGGGCAGCATTCTTGGACGGCTCGCGCATCCGCACATTGCGGAACTTGTCGATGCTGGCGTATCGGCGGCGGGACAGCCGTATCTCGTTCTCGAATACGTCGAGGGTGAAAGTATTGATCGCTACTGCGACCACAAGACTCTGGATGTGGAAGCCCGAATCCGCCTTTTCCTTGAAGTCCTCGTGGCGGTTGCACACGCTCATGCCAACCTGATTGTGCACCGCGACCTCAAGCCGTCAAACGTTCTGGTGAACCAGGACGGGCAGGTGAAGCTGCTCGATTTCGGAATTGCCAAGCTGCTTGAGGGTGAAGCCCAAGACGGCGCGGCGACTCTGCTCACTGTCGAAGGCGGCCGCGCGATGACGCCCGAGTACGCGGCTCCTGAGCAAGTAACGGGCGCACCCGTCACTACTGCCACCGATATTTATGCTCTGGGCGTGCTGCTATATGTATTGCTGACCGGACAGCACCCTGCTGGAGGCAATCTCCGCTCGCCTGCCGACCTGGTCAAAGCCATTGTCGATACTGACCCGACTCGTCCCTCCGACGTTGTAACCACGGCGAAAGGCCCCGGCGAAGAGATAACTACTAATGCCGCCCGGCGCACCACCACACCCGAAAAACTTAGCCGTCTGCTGCGCGGAGATCTCGACACAATCGTGGCTAAGGCGCTGAAGAAGAATCCGCGCGAGCGCTATGCCTCGGTCACGACGCTGGCCGATGATCTGCAGCGCTACTTGCGCCACGAGCCGATTGCCGCACGGCCCGATACCCTGGCCTACCGTGCGACGAAGTTTGTGCGCAGGAATCGAGTCGTCGTTACATTGGCGGCGCTAACCGTAATCGCAATATGCGCGGGGCTTGTAGGGACGTTGATCCAGGCCCGAACCGCGCGAAACCAGAGAGACTTCGCCTTTCAGCAGCTCAAACGCAGCCAGGAGCATGACGAGTTATTGAACTTCCTTCTTTCCGATGCAGCACCACGCAAAACATTCTCGGTTAGCGAGCTACTGGCACGCGCCGCGCAAGTGACCGAAAAAAACCACTCAACGGATGCTTTGCGCCGTGCCGATCTCCTAATGTGGATCGGAGAAAATTATTCATCCGAGGATCAGATCGCCCAAGGGCGAGTTCTGGTCGAACAGGCATATCAACTGAGTCGTAGTTTATCGGATCCTTCGATTCGCGCACGGGCATCCTGCGCTCTGGCGGACTGCCTGTCTCAAGGCGAAGACCTGGTGCGCGCCGAGGCATTGTTCCAGGAGGGTCTCCGCGGCTTACCGGATGATCCTCGGTACGCCCTCGATCGCGTGGCTTGCCTGCGGATTGGAAGCGATGTTGCCCGGCAGGCGGGACACGCAAAGGAGGGAGTTGCACGCATGGAAGCGGCGCGACGCATCGTGGAGCAATCACCGGTCGCAACCGACCTTCTGAAAATGAGCACCGCTTTGGATTTGGCAGGCGCTTACGCTGACTCCGGGCAAAACTCCGAATCCCTGACGGAGTTCGCGCAGGCAGATTCCCTGTTGTCCTCGCTAGGATGGGAGGAGACAGAGACGAGCGTCCATCTGTTCAACAACTGGGCTTTGGAGTTGGATCAGATCGGCCGGACGCTCGAAGCCGCACAAATTGAACGGCGCGCCCTTGACCTCAGCAACGGCAGCTCCGTTCAGGAGTCGAGTGCGATGATGCTGAACAATTATGCGAAGATGCTGCGCAAATTGGATCGCCTGGACGAGGCTGCCGACTATGCACAGCGCTCTTACGACGTGGCGCAAAGTGAGCACAACCAATTGGTGACGAGTCAATCGCTCCTGGAACGAGCGCGGATTGCGATAAGTCAGCACAAGTTTACGCAAGCTTCTGAGCTGCTCTCCGAGCTCGAACCGCAGATGCGCAAACACCTTCCTCCCGGACACTATGCTTTTGCCGCTCTGGCGGCAGACCGAGCCAGGATTGCCTTGGGAGAAGGCGACCTAGCGCTGGCATTGCAGTTTGCGAATGAGTCGGTTGCGATCGGCGAAACCGCAGTCAAGGCAGGCGGTGCGGGCGCGTTCGCGCTTCCCGGTTATTTGCTGACTCGTTCTTCCGTCGAGCTGGCGTCAGGAAGTCTTGATCCCGCGGTCGCCGACTCCAATCGCGCTCTGGCCTTGTTAAAGTCGCATGCGCAGCCAGATTCTTTCTCGAGTACGCTCGGCTACGCCTATTTGGGCTTGGCGCGGGCCTCGGACGCTCAGGGCAAGCATGCAGATGCCGCAGCCGCGGCTGGGTTAGCGTTTGAGAATCTCAAAAAATGTCTCGGCCCCGATCATCCCGACACACTTGCGGCTCGACAGCTCGCCGGTCTTGATCCCGCTCATCAATAGCCTCGCAAAAGATTCTTCAGCGGGCCTGTCGTCTTTTTCCTCTCGATTTCGATATCCCAAGTAGAGCCCAGTAATATCGGCTCTGATCTCAATCTCAGGACATAGCGGCGTTTTGCCGCTCATCTTCCTCGCCCGGCAACATAAGACGTAAAAAGGAGAAATTTATGCTGCGCACCACTGTCTGCCTGACCCTTTGCCTCTTGATGCTCGCTTGCACGTTTCCACTCATGGCGCAAAAAAGTACCACCGGGGGCATCGTTCCACGTCTCGTGAACTATTCAGGAAAAGCGGTCGATGTAGACGGCAGGCCGCTGTCCGGGATTGCCGGCATCACCTTCTCCATCTACAAAGACCAATACGAAGGTTCGCCGCTGTGGCTGGAAACTCAGAACGTCATGGCCGACAGCAAAGGCAACTACACGATCCAGCTTGGCGCAACCAAGTCGGAAGGTTTGCCGCTGGACTTATTCACTTCCGGCGAAGCGCGTTGGCTCGGCGTGCGCGTAAACGGAGGTGAGGAACAACCGCGCGTATTGCTATTGAGCGTTCCCTACGCGCTCAAAGCGGCGGATGCGGAGACAGTCGGGGGGCTGCCTCCGTCCGCCTTCATGCTGGCGGCTGCCCCCGCCAGCGTTGCAGCCGTGCCAGCGCCGGCAGTAATCGCGCAACCGCAACCCTTGGCCACCGGCACCAAGCCGGTGACCACCGCGGGCGGTACAGTAAACAAGCTGGCCAAGTTCGACGCCACCGCCGACGTCACCAATTCCCAAATATTCGATAACGGAACCAGTGTCGGTATCGGCAACACCGCTCCCGGCGCGAAACTGGATGTGAGCGGAGCTGGCATCTTCCGCGGAGCGCTGAGTCTTCCTGCGGCCGGAACGGCTACAGCCACGGTGGGCGCGAATTCCCAGCCCCTGAACATCACAGCTTCATCTTTCAGCAGCGGCACAGCGAAAGCCGTGAACGAAACCTTCCGCTGGCAGGGCGAGCCCGTCGGCAACAATAGCGCGACGCCACTCGGTAAATTGAATCTGCTTTTCGGTTCAGGAACCGCAACTCCAACGGAAACCGGGTTGTCGATCACCGGCAAAGGGCAGATCACATTCGCTGCTGGCCAGACGTTCCCGACAACCGTTGGTTCGGTGACGAGCGTGGGATTGACAGCCCCGGCGTCGGACTTCACGATCACTGGATCTCCAGTGAAGACTTCAGGAACGCTGAATTTCGCCTGGAACGTTGCACCCACGAACGCTGCGACCGCGAATTCCATTGTGAAACGCGATTCCTCGGGAAGTTTCTCGGCGGGTTCTATTTCAGCCAGCCTTGGAATATCCGGTTACTCATCTGCTGTCGGAGTCTACGGCGAGAGTGATGGCACAATCACTGGTGACAACGGAGTGGAAGGCGTCACTTACGCAGGGCCAGGCTCTGGCGTCGCAGGAATCAATTTCTCGGGCGCGCCAGGCAGCATCGGCGTCTACGGCCAGGGCGATACGGCAATCTTCGGCTCCGGCGGGACGACTGGCGTCTTCGGCCACGGCGGTTCCTTTGGATTCGCCACCGACGGCAATGTGCAGCAGGCGCGCACGGCCGGTGGGTGGGTCAAAGCCATGGTATTTGTGAATGCCTTTCAAGCTCCCTACAACATCATTGCGTGCTACAACTCAACTCTGGCCGGTGCAGCTGCCAGCACGCCTCCCTGTGGATTCAACCTGTCAGAGGATGCGGTAGGCATCTTTGATATTGACTTCGGTTTTAAGGTCAGTGATCGGTTCCTGATGACCACGCTCGAAAATTCATATGTGACCGGCTCAATCCAGCTATACGCATCTCCCAGCAGCAATAGCGCAAATGCCGCCACTGTCCAGTGTCTTTCCGGGACGAGCGGTACGAATTGTCAATACTACCTGCTGGTATTTTGAGGGAGTCTCTTCGGCGTCATCGCGGAAATTGCTGTGCTCGGAGATGGGTCATCATTCCCGGGCCGCGAATATCGGCAATTTGAAGTCTGTACGCCAAGGACGTCAGCTCGGGCGGTAAGGCCACCTGCTCATCGACGGCTAGTCAGGCGGCGAGGAAATCACGCCGCCCATTTTCATTTCTACCTCATCCTCTATTAACAATCTCCACTAACGCAGCAGCGCGCCCTCAAGCTTCTCGGAGTTCAAGATCGTCAGTGCCCCCCAGGAATGGAAAGAGATGACGAATGAAACCAGTAATGGATCACTGCACACTTTAATTAATCTGGCAGTGTTAGGCAGTTGTTCGTCTCGCGCAAATACCTGCCTGATTCCATCATCCGGCCAAGGGGATTGGGAAAATCGAATCCCAGAGAACCGAACATCACCGAAGCTGGACGCGCAAAGAACCGGCGGGTCGAGATCTTTGTCGTTAATCCGTAACGACCGCATTTTTCTGTTGTCCATCTTTTCGCAATCGCCTGTCGTCTTTTTCTTTTCGATTCCGATATTCACAGTAGAGACCAGCAATTACGGCCTCCGCAGCTACGACGACCAGGCAAGCGACTTATCTGCCGAGGTCGTCTGTATCGCGTTAAACTTCACTACGATCGAAAGCAGGTAAGCTATGAGATACCCACGGTTTACTCAATATTTAATCGGGCTGGCAGTGCTGCTCGCGCTTGGAGGCTCCCGCGCATACGCCCAGTTCGAGATCGATCCCGACCACTACGAGACGAGAGAGCCGGAGCCGCAACAATCGAAAACTAACACTCCTGCCCGAGCCGCAAAAATACACTATGAAGGCAATTTCACACTTGCCTACCCTTTACAGTGCAACGGCCGGAGTTTGCCTCCGGGTAAATACTCAGTTTCACTCGATTCGGACGAGCGAACCGCCCAGCTAGCTCTGAATCGTAATGGTCAGGTAATGAGAATTCAGGGAATCCCGCGAAAGCAAAATCCAGTTGCCGGCAGAAATTCTTCGGCGAGGGTTCTTTTTCGTCGACACCCCAGGCCTTGGCTCTGCGATCTTCGAGAACACGAAGACGACGGAAAGATTCATTCCAGAAAGCGACGTGCTTATCCTTGTCACCAGCTACGAGAGCCCACTCTGGGAAGACGAAATGCGATGGAAAAACGACTTTCCTGCGGAGCATCGGCCTTGCCCAGTTGATGATGCAATGCGGTCATTCGTTAGAGCCGACCACTTCAAGGCTGAAATCTGCTCCGCCTTGTTTACTCACTACAAGCGGGAAGAAGATACGACAATGAAGAGTGGGAAATTTGATGAGGAACTCGCCCGAATGGGTGAAATCGCCGAGCACATTAGTCTGAATTCGATGTTGCTCTTCAATGAATCATTCGCAGCGACGAACGAGCGAGAAGGCTCAGAAATTGCCGCACAGATTGTTCGCGCTCTCCTGGAAAGGGGGATGAGAGTCTTCTATGTAACTCACTTGTACGAATTTGCACTGGACTTCTTCAACGACAAGGACAAAGATGTTTTCCTGCGTGCCGAACGAGAACCGGATGGAAGGCGAACTTTCAAGCTGGCAGAAAGTGAGCCCCTCCAGACCAGTTACGGCCAAGACTTGTACAACGAGGTGTTTGGAGTTGAGGATCAGACGGTTGTTGCCCATGCCGATGACGGGCTTCCCTAATCGGTGCCGTCAGGTTAGCCGACCACTCGGGAGGTGACACGACACTCACAAACACAAGCCCGTTTATCGGTACTAGCCAGCGACTGGAAGTAGCGTGAAGATGAATGTTCAGTCCGACAGCCGGAGTGTGTCAATCAGTGCGGACAGAGCAGCAGGCTGATTGCGGCGGCTCGGGTAGTAAAGAAAATAACCTTGGAATGTTGGGCACCAATCGTTTAAGACTTGAATCAATCGTCCTTCTGAAATCATGCCTTTGAGAGTTTCTTCCATTGCCGTTCCGATTCCTACGCCTTTCAATACCGCCTGAATGACCAAGTCCGGATCATCGAAAGACGCGGGCCCCTGGGGACTGACTGTGAGCGCCTTGTGGCCTTTCTCGAACTCCCACCGATAGAGACTGTTGCTAAAGCGAAAACCTATACAGGAATGATCCTTGAGGTCTTGTGGTTTTCGAGGAGCGGTGTGTGACTTGAAATACTGCGGCGATCCGACCACCGCGAGACGCATCTCTTGAGTGACCCGGACGGCAATCATGTCCCGTTGGATGAACTCGCCAAGCTGAACACCGGCGTCGTACTCCCCGGCTACAAGATCCACAGGGTCGTTGGAAGAGGTGATCTCCAAGACGATTTCAGGATAGGTGCGTGCGAAGTGAGCCAGCTTCGGCAAAATCACCATTTGCGTTGCGGTTCGCGGGATGATGAGCCGAATTCGGCCCATCGGACTCTCTCTTTGCTTTCTGGTTTCAGCTACCGCTCCCTCGATCCGCTCCAGGGCGGGCGCAAGATCCTGGAGAAGTGCGGCCCCGGCGGCTGTGGGAGAGACGCTTCGCGTAGTCCGCGCCAGTAGCTGAAGCCCGAGTCTCTTTTCAAGGCCCCGCATGGAATGGCTGAGCGCAGACTGCGAGACGCCCAGGCGCGCGGCGGCGCGGGTGAAGCTGCGTTCTTGCGCAACAATTGCGAATGCTGAAAGTTCTCCTAAATCGTTTCTCATGATTCATGAATGCTACTCATAACTCCTTGCTATCGCAACCGCCTTGCGTCATGAACGATAGAAGCCTAGTCTTTTATCAGATTAGGAGGATGGCAATGCAAAAACGCAAATTGGGATCGGGCGGACTGGAAGCGTCAGAAGTGGGTTTTGGCTGCATGGGAATGAGTTTCTCCTATGGACCACCGAAAGATACGAAGGAAATGACGGCCTTGTTGCATGCTGCAGTGGAACGCGGCATCACGTTCTTCGACACGGCTGAAGTCTACGGCCCTCTTATCAATGAGGGTCTTGTTGGTGAAGCGCTTGCTCCGTTTCGCGGCCGGGTGGTGATCGCGACAAAGTTTGGCTGGGAAGCGAATCCGCAAGATGGCGGCAAATGGAGTGCCTTGAATAGCCGCCCCGAACACATCAAGAAAGTCGCAGAAGAGTCACTCAGGCGGCTCAAAGTGGATGCCATCGATCTCTACTACCAGCATCGTGTCGATCTCAACGTTCCGATCGAGGATGTAGCTGGGGCTGTGAAGGAACTCATCCAAGAGGGCAAGGTCAAGCACTTCGGCCTTTCAGAAGCGAGTGCGAAGACGATTCGCCGCGCCCACGCGGTGCAACCCGTCGCCGCTCTGCAGAGCGAATATTCGCTGTTCTGGAGGGAACCAGAAAAAACGGTCATGCCTACGCTTGAGGAACTCGGTATTGGCTTCGTTCCGTTCAGCCCGCTTGGCAAGGGTTTTTTGACAGGCAAAATTGATGCTGAGACGAAGTTCGACAGCACGGACTTCCGCAACACTGTGCCGCGGTTCAGTGCGGACAATCGCAAGACAAATCATGCCCTGGTCGATGTGATTACCACGTTTGCGCAGAAGAAAGAGGCAACGCCCGCGCAAATCGCGCTTGCCTGGCTGCTCGCAAAAAAGCCCTGGATTGTCCCGATTCCCGGCACGACGAAGCTTTCGCGTCTCGAAGAGAACCTCGGCGGAGCAGGCATAAAGCTGACGGCGGAGGATGTGCAGGCCTTAGAAGAAGCTTCCTCGAAGGTAAAGGTTGAAGGGGCTCGCTATTCGCCGTTTCATCAACAGCTGGTGGGCCGATGAGCGGCGTACTAGGAATGTCTCCTCGTCGCTTCATCGTCGTCATTGCTGCCACGGTTCTTGCGATCTCCGCGCACGCCCAATCTGTGGAGAAGAGGAGTAGTAGCAGCGGAGCAAAGGAGAAACTCATTGGGGCTTGGCATCTGGTGCACATCGATGCACCGGGCTCCGATAGGAAGCCCGCGCCCGTCCCGCAGCCAACAGGCATGCTGATCTATACGCGCGATGGGCATATGTCGGTGCAGTTGATGTATCCAGAGTCAGCGAACACTCTATCGAACGAGTATGTGCTGAGCGGATATGAGGCTTCGTTTGGAAGGTATGACATAGACGAGATCGCGCACACGGTGACGCACCATGTGAAGGGATCGAATACGCGAGGCTTGCTTGTTGGTAAAGACCTCCCTCGTAAGTATGAATTCACGGCAGACGGACGGCTCGTCGTTCGGTCTGCTCGTGCGGACGAACATTGGGCCGTCACATGGGAGCACTACTAATGTTGCGGGGCTGTGGGAAGCGCGCCGCCCTGCCCAGGAGCACAAGATGATAGAGACAAAAACATGAAGACACGGTCTTCGGTATTGAGCTATGACGATGTAAGAGCGGTATCGCCTGCATTAGAGCACTACACGAAGGGATCTCTTCTTGGCGGTCCCTGGAAGCGCCCGGAAATATCCCCACGCGATCGCAGCATGCGCAATCCGGCAGTAACCTGCGATGGATGAAGGAACGACGACTGACCGCCTTAGAATTCGCTTGTCAAGCGATAAAATCACCCTAGCTGCGGATTCAATCTGTCAAGTCTGTGTTTCCTACTACGTCGAATTCAAATCCGCGCAGCAATAGGCTGTGTAGATTCGCGGAGCGCAGTCACTTCTTGTTCCAACCCATCCAAGCGATTCAATTCCGCCCGAACCGCTGGTTCGCCGTCTTCCTTTAATTTTCGGGCGCGGAGCAGGGCCTGTTCCGCAATCCTACTCACCTCATGAAGCAGTCTGCGAATCTCAGCTTCTAACTTCCCTCGGCTTTCCTGAATCCGGTTGAGAACGTCGCTCTGCACGCGAGTGCTGTTGGTTTCGAGCAGCCTGGTGAGAAACTCGTGAGCCTCGTTTCGAATGATCCACCGGGCGCCTACCATTCCGAGAATTAGGTCGGCCAGCCAACGTACCGGTGAGGCAGGCTGCGCGACGTCTCCGAACTCGTAAAACGTGAATTCAGAGCGCACGCGAAATCCGCGTTCCGGATCGAGAACATGGGGCATCCGCGCCAATTCAGGAATGCCGGCGTTCGCAAGTTTCTTTAGATAATCGTTTGCCATCTCTACGAAGCGCAACGCTACACGCCGGTATTCATTCTCTGATTTTTCCTGCTCGGGTTTTAACCATGGCATGACATGATGCCGCGCCACTTCTTGTGCCTCATGGAAAGTACGCCGGCGATACGATGGACCTAACCAGCCAGATATCGATTGCAGTGAAACATCGAACTCCTCGTGCGCCTGCGGCTGCACGCGCGCGAGGAATGTCTTATGACGATCGACGAACATGTCTGAAATATGCTGCTGTTCGGCGATGAAGAGATATCCGAGCTCCCGCATCGAACGTTCGGCATCGCTAATGGTCTGTTTCATCGCGGCGATACGGGTCTCTGACTCCTCGATCGGCCGTTGCAGTGTCTCGCGCTCTTCCGAGATCATCACAAGAAGCTGCTCGCTGATCCGCTGCAGTCCACGTTCGCAGGCTGCCTGGATCAAACGACGGCCCGATCCTTCGATCAAATGGTTTAGCGAGGCGACCAGCTTCTCCCAGTCCCGACCCGTTCCGCGATGCTCGATCTGTTCCGCCGCGCTGACCTCAAACAAAGGTCCGACAGAATGTTGCGGGAGTCGCTTTTCGAGCTGGTGTCGTGCGAAGGCCACCGCTTCGGCTCGTTCTGCATCCGTGGTCCGATCCGCCTTGTTTACGGTGATGATGAGATCCTGAACGTGCCGCGCGACCGCCTCAACCAGTACGAGTTCTTCCCCTGCTAGCGGAGGATCCGCTCCGATCACGACCAGCGCCGCATCAATATGAGGAATGAAAGCCTGTGTCGCCGCCGTATTTCCGGTGAACACCGATCCCAGCCCTGGCGTGTCGACGAAACACATGCCGGTTGCAAGCAGCGGACTCGGCACGAAGATTTCCAATGCCGCGACGTGCTTCGCGTTCTCCGGGTTCTTCTCTTCGGAGACATACTCATCGACGGTGTTAGCTGGAATACCTGTCCAATCGCCAGCGGCATCAAAGCGCATGCGAGCGGACGCGTGGCTTCCGTAGCGGACGATGGTGGGCACCGTTGTAACCGGCACCACTCCAGTGGGCAGTATGTTTTCGCCCACCAGCGCATTCAGGACGGAGGATTTGCCGCGCTTGAACTGACCGATACAAGCGACGTAGAAGCGTCCCTCCGACGCCCGTTCTGCCACGGACCGCGCATCGGCGGCGACTTGCTCGGCGTCAAACTCGTCAGCTAACCCCGCCAGCCGCATGAGTATTGACTCTCCGTGAGAATTCTTAGCGGAAGCCTGCTGATCCTCGGGCGCGACGGATACCAACCGCGAGGCAGCGACATTCTCAAGAAGCGGGTTTTCTTCCGAGCCTGTCTTCATAGCTCATCTGCTTAGCGCTGGTCTATTCCCTACTTGACTAGGAAGCTGGAGAGCGTACGCCTTCCTGATGCACGTAGCGGATCACTTCGACCTCAGACATCGCGATCAGTCCTTCGTCCACCATTTCATCCAGCGCAGGGATAAGAGTTCTAATTTTTTCCTCCGTGTCGATTACTGAAACCATGATCGGTCGATCTGAAGACCGTAGCAGATGCGCCTTGTGAATACGCGAGCTTGCTCCGTATCCCTCGATGCCGCGAAACACCGTGGCCCCGGCGATATCGAGTTCCCGGCACTTGGCTACGATGGCCTCATATAGCGGTTTGCCGTGCCACTTGTCATCTTCGCCAAAATGGATGCGCAGCATTTTGGCTTTCCCTTCGAGTTTCATATTCGTGTCTCCAGGCGCCGCTCGGCTTTCTCATAGTTATGCGTGTACTTGATGACGTCCGCGTCAGATAGCACGACCAAACCCTGCTTGATCATTTGGTCAAGAATCGGCAAAAAGGCCTTCAGTTTTTCTTCCGTATCCACCACGGACAGCAGGATAGGCCGATCATGGGAAAGGCTCAGCGCCGCGTCCTTGTGAATTCTGCGATTTGCGCCATAACCGAGAATCCCCCGGTAAACCGTGACGCCAGCAATGTCGTTGGATCGCAGGCCATTGACGATGGCTTCGTGCAACGGCTTGCCATTCCACTTGTCGTTTTCGCCGATGTAGATCCGCATCATCTTGGCTTTGCCCTCGCTTTTCAGGGCAGGCTTTTCAGCCGCAGGATGTTTTTCTTTCTTCTCGGCAGGTTTGACGATTGTGGTGTCGTGCATCTCAATCAGTCCGGTACCTACCATGGCTTGCAGTTTGGGTAGTAACTCTTCGACTTTCTCCGCAGTTTCGATGAACTCGATCTTGACAGGCAGATGGACCGCGAGGTCGACGAGACTAGTCGTTTGCATGTGATGATCTGCCCCAAATCCGGCAATGCCACGCGTCACGGTTGCGCCCGATACGCCATGGAAAAAAAGAAAATCCAGAACAGCTGCATAGGCAGCACTCCCGTGGTAGTGCTGGTCCTCCGCTACGTAAATGCCGACTTTCTTACCCGGCCCTGGTGTCAGCACATTTTCCTCCTGTCGTTAGAGTCCTCTTTTTGACCCACCAAAAACTCAGCGGCCCGACCCAAAAGTCCCCCGCCCTCATGAATTCCGTGTTTCAGCTGTTCGAGGAAGCTTTCGAGTTCCTGCTTCAATTCTGCTCGATTTCGTTCGACGATTTCGTCAACCAGCGTTCGCAAACGCAATGGGACAAATTCCTTCACTTTCCGGCCGTGCTCCAGACAAAGAGTGCCCTGACTCTTCATCCACTGTGCGAATATTGTCCCTTGAAGTTTCTGCGCTAGCTCACGCAAGCAAGTGACCTCCTCTTCCACGACACAATGACACAAGGTGCATTCCTCGCTATTCACTTTCCCCACGAGAGGCGGCTTCAACATTTCCAAGAAGACAGTCGTGACGCTTTCCCCAGGGGTCGAGCGCGAAAGTTTGGCTCTCGATCGAGCGAGCGCCCACCCGTGAAAATTGCATACGCGCAGCTCTGATTGGGGCCGAGTTGTTTCCACCAATGTCCACTGGAAATCCTTCAGGATTCCACAGATTGGACAGACTCCCTTGGTGAGTGCCTGGCTTACGTTCGGTCCCGGTATTAACGCTTCAGCTTTCATGGGATCGCCCTCCCTGCCATAACGCCACCCCAAACCGCAACAAACCCAACGATCACGCTCAGTGCTACGTAAAGAAAGCCCAGGCCGATCTGGCCATCCTGGATCGTGCGCAAGGTCTCATATTCGAAGCTGGAGAATGTCGTGTAGCCTCCGATGAAGCCAATCGGGATTAGATATCGCCAGTTGGGACTCCACTGAGTTCTGGCTGTCAATAAGGCAAAGACCAGGCCGATCAGGAACGAACCCGTAATGTTAATCACGAATGTCCCGTAGGGAAATCGCGTTCCCATCCTGCTGCCGATATAACTGCCCACCCAGAAACGCAACATCGAACCTAGACAACCTCCGATGCCCACCATTACGTATTTCAGCAAGTCGCCTTGTTCCTTTCTTTTCTAATGCACTCCAAAAAACTGCCCTGCTACTCAGGAAGCAACGGTTGGCTCCGTTGGGGCCAAGCCTTCCAAGTCACGACGAATGGTACTTTCCTCTTCGGCTGGCGACACGTGATCGCCCACCAACCTCTCTACCTGAGCACGGTAGCCGTTGGCATAAGCGTCAAATCGCCGTTGCATCTGACCCAAAGTTCTCTCCGACCAGTCATACAGTAAAGCGTGGTAGGCGGATAAGCATTTCGTGAGTTGCCCCCCGATCATACCCGCCAGGCGCTTGCTCACGATCGATCTCGAAATGTCTTCTCCGAGCAGGCTGAATAGGAAAGGCCGGGCTAAGTGGATGTTGAGTTCGCCTGGGTCAAACTGGCTAAGATCAAAGGCTGGCATTTCTCGCACCACGCCAGCGAACTCTTGTTCCCCAGGCACGTCCTCGACCTCAAGCACCTTGGCGGTAGCTCGGAGGGTTTCATGGAGTTTGTGCGCCATCGCGTCCATGCGCCGGCGAAGAGATTCGGTTTGTTCCTGAACCGTCCATGTCACCGCGTTGCGCACGATCCCCGGCACTGCTTCATCTCCGGCTCCTTGCTTGGACCATGACTCAACCACAGTGGCGGCAGCAAAGCGCAACGTCCGAGTACTGGAATATTCCAGGTCGTTGGCCACGCCACGCGCTATCTTCTTCATCTCCTCAAGACGGCCGCTGGCCTGACGCATTTCAGCTTCGACGACACGCAGTTGCTCTACCTTCTTCGGTGAGATCTGATCCTTGTCCTTGCGGCGCAGGCGAGTGCGCAAGGCCATCTCGACCGATTGGCGAAGCGCGCCCAGCTTGCGCCGGATGGAGCCCAGCTTCAGTTCCTGACGCTGACTGTGCAAGGGAGCGATGTCTGCTTCGAACCAATCTTCGACGAGAGCTTTGCTTCCGGCCATCACGCTCACGGCGCGCACCGCCAGGTCCAGGTTCAACTCTTCCCTAATATGATCCTTCACATATCCAATCACCCGCGAGCGATCTTCGAGCGTCAACAGATCTGCCTTGCTCAACAAGACCATGGCCGGAATTGCCGCGTCATAGAGAATCTGAATGGTTTGAAGATCATCAGGAGTCAGAGTCGATCCGGCATCGATGAGAACAACGCCCAGATCGCACCGCGGCAAATATGCGAGTGTTTCGGCAGATCCACGAGTCGCCAAAGATCCCAGCCCAGGAGTATCGACGAATGCGGTGCCCTCGCGGAGGCGAGGCGACGGGAGCTGAACCACGATTCTGGTTACATGCTTCTCGTTTCCGCGATTGAGCTGCTCGGCCACAAACTCCGGCAAGTGCGCAATGTCAAACTCTTCGGGCGTCCGATTGGCAAACCAGACATGGACCACCGGGGTTTCGCCGTACAGCAAGCGTGTCGGAACGGCGGTAATTGGAGTGACTCCCACCGGAAGTACATCGGTCCCGAGCATTGCATTCAGAAGAGACGATTTGCCAGAACTAACGCGTCCGAAAATGGCGATTTCGAAGCTGTTGTCTTCCAGACGGTCCAGAATCATCGACAACGTGGACCGGAATTCGACCAGTCCGTGCTCGCTGATGACCGACTCCAGCTTCTTGAGAACCGGGAGCTCGTCTCCAGTTTGTTCCAGCCTTTCCAATCGTTCCTGCAGGTTTTGCCTCGACCCCCGCATTAGATATTGATCGAGCTGTCGTACCAAACCCTGGAGTTCTCCAGCGATGCCATTCAATTCAACCGCAGCCTCAGGAGGAACTTCTCCGTAGCCGCGCATGTATTCGGGCTTGAGTTCCTCGGTGGCTATATCGACGAACGTGAGATAGGAATGCAACGACCGCGAAACGGGGATATCCGCTGTCGGTCGTTCCATTCCTTGTCCATCAAGCACGCGAATTAGCTGAGCTCGAATGCGGCCGATATAGTCCTCAATCACACGCCGCCGCGCCGGGCTCAGATCAGGAGCATATTGCGGAAAAGCAAGTTTTGATGTTGAGACATTGAGGGCGCTTTCCATCTCCGCCAGCAGCTTATTAATGTGGCGGCAGGCTACGCTCAATCGCCGCTCGTGATTCGAATTGAGCGAATTGGACTCGTGCGTCACCTGGCAACTCCCCCGTTCATCCGAAAGTCGATGTACAGCGGCGAAATCTTGATGTGTTCCTCAGAGCGGTACTTTGGACAAATTGCCATATCGATTAGCGCAATAATCGCTCCTGGATTCCCTCCGCTGAATTCCAAAACTTTGTTGAGGAATTCGCTGATGTTTGTGCCCGACAGGCCTGAGCGCTTAATCCGCTCGCGAGCAAATTGCTCAGCCTTTGAGTCGTCGAAATTGCGGATTTCACACTTCTGCGAACGGTCGCCGTAAAGCGGCTGGAGAAAGCCCGTGTCTTCCATGTGGCTGGAACGCGCCACCGCACTCACCGGGGTCGAACCCCATCCCATGAGTTCTCGCACGGCCGACGCGAACGAGTACGACGGCCGCTTGAGATGGTCGAGCACAATCGAGTACTCCCCCACTCGCAGTGCTTCCATCACAATTCCTTTCAACGAAACTGCGGACTTCGTTGCAATCGCATCCTCGTCGCGAAATGCTTTGGAGGCGCGCGGGCTCTGCAACCGCAGCAGACCACGCGCGAGGCTGCGAAACATCACGTTGGTCGTTGCTGAGTCTTCGCAATAGAGAACAGACCGAAACTCGGGCAGCACCTTACGGAGCAAAAGCGTTTTGCCAACTCCCGATGGTCCGTAGAGGAGAAATGAACGCCTCTTCGCCAGGAACTGGTCGATTCGCTGGCGTTCCTCTTCACGATCGAAAACGAAATCTGGCGTCATGGGGTCCGTTCAAGGGCGCACCTACGATTCAGGTCTCGATGGAATCCGGCCAGATTGAGGCCGTGACCCAAAAGATCACTTATTTTTTTGCGGAACCTTTGCCGGGACAAGACTCCACGACAAGGCCCGCTTGTCAGGAGTCATCAGCTGCGCCCGGCTATATGGTGGGAACAGCGGTTTCGGTGAACTCCTTCACCGTTGATAACGACTTAAGTACAGCAAAGACGAGAATAGAAGTCAACGGGTTTTAGTTTCTGTTCCTTCTTATCAAATCCAAAATGAACAGCCTCCTCGGTCAGAAGACATGACGCATCTCCAACATGGCACTTGCCGCTTTCGATTCATCTGTGTTTGAATGATGGCGGCAAAGGAGTTTGCCGCCCCGGCGTTGCCGGGTAAACTGCCGCCGCTGCTGGCGGCTGATGACTCCTCTCAAATCCTGAACCGAAGTTTGGATCGAAGTTCGGTTCGTGAGGAACCTACGATGGGAGGAGTTTCTGACCAAGTCCGAGGGATTCAAGCATTCACTACCAAACAGCCCCTACCCGATCGGGAGGCCGCAGGGATGCGTCTTGAAGGCATATGTGTTTCAGCCTTTGAAGATCGCCGGGGTCAACGATCATGATCGAAACCATCGGATATAACCTGCTTCAGATCCTCTTCGTACTGGCATTCGCGCCTTTGTATGCGGGCGTCCTTGCCCGCCTGAAGGAAATGGTACAAAGCAAGCGCGGCCCTTCTGTTGTGCAACCCTACCGGGATATTTGGAAGCTGTTTCACAAGGACCAAATCGTGTCGGATCAGACGACATGGATCTTTCGCGTCACTCCCTGTCTGGTGTTTGTGATGCCGATTTTCGTCGCCATTCTGATTCCGGTGCTGACCGACTACCCGCTGGTATTCGCATTTATGGGAGACATGCTGGCGGGAGGTTTTTTTCCTGGGGCTCGCTGGATTTTTCGCCGCGCTTGCTGCGGTGGACACGGGAAATCCTTACGGACCGATGGGAGCCAGCCGGACGCGCATGGTTGGTTTCCTGGCCGAGCCAGTGTTCATGATTGTGTTCTTCACGGTTTCATTCGTCTCGCAATCGACGATCCCTTACATCGTGCAACAAAAATGGGTGGCGAACGCTGCCGCCTTCTTCTCACCAGCGCACGTGCTGCTGTTAATCGCCTTTCTTATGCTGATTCTGGCAGAGGGAGGACGAATCCCGGTGGACAATCCCTCGGGCCACTTCGAACTGGCGATGATCGATGAATCGAAAGGTTTGGAGTTTTCGGGTCGGGGCGCAGCACTGATGAAATGGGGCGGGGAGATGAAGTTCCTCGTCCTGACGTGCATCTTCCTGAATGTGCTCGTTGCTCCCTGGGGTCTGGCTCACGGCCACGCCCTTGCGAATGTTCTTACCGCGATTCCACAGATTCTTTTCAAGATCCTTTTGTTCTCGCTGGTGTTGGTCGTGATTGAAACATCTCTCGCCAAGCTGCGGCTGTTCCGGATCAGCGAATTTCTGGGGGCGGCATTCATCATTTCGGTCGCAGCCATGGTGACGAGTATTTTTCCGGGAGGCTAACCGATGTCGACATCCATACCGGAAGCCCTGAACACGCTAAGCGCGGGGTTGATCCTCATTTCTGCCTTCGCCATGGTGGCAACCCGGCAGGTTCAGGGAGTTCTGCGGTTCTTTGTAGCGCAGTCCGTGCTCCTCGCGGCCTCCTCCTTCTTGCTGGCGTACAGCCGATCGTCGGTTCATCTTTGGGCACTCGGAGCAATCACCATCCTCGCCAAGGTGCTGGCGATCCCGTGGGTCCTGCGGCGTCTTCTGCCCGCCGAATTTTATGAGAGGCGGGAAATCGCCCAGGCAGTCAACATCCCAACCTCGTTGCTGCTGGCACTCATGCTCACAATAGTCGCTGAGGTTCTCATGGGCCCGATTGTAGCCGCGACGCATGATCCAGTGATCCGCGTGAATCTGCCGATCGGCCTGGCCGGGATTCTCATTGGCGCGTATTCGCTGGTAGCGCGCCGCGAAGCAATTCCGCAACTCATCGGAATCCTGGCCATGGAAAATGGAGCTTTTTTCGCGGGCATCGCAATCGCCCCGGAACTTCCGCTGATAGCCGAGCTTGCGGTTGCCGTCGACGTCGTTCTTATCGCCGTGGTGGTTGGATTACTCACCCGCAACATTCGAGAAACGGTCGGGACTACTGAGGCTGCGGCGTTGGACGAACTCAAAGAGGAAACGACCGCATGACGCTGATCGCGATCCTCGCGCTTCCTCTACTGGCGGCGCTCCTGACTTCGATACGGCCTCTTCGCATATACGGTTCAGCCATCACGATTGTGTCTACGTCGGCCTGCTTTGCCCTAGCAGTGTATGTTTCCGCTCAAGTGATCGAGCACGGGCGGGTCGTTGCCCTTCCGGGCTGGTTTGAAGCCGATGGCCTGAGTGCTCTCATGCTGGTACTGGTGAGCTTCGTCGTTGCGCTGGCATCGGTCTTCGCTCACGGTTACATGCAGCATGGCCACGACGAGGGGCGATTATGGTGGTTTTACGTAAACTATAACTTGCTGGCCTTTGCGTTGCTGGCTGTTCCATCGCTGGCAGAACCGAATCTTGTCTGGGTCGCAGTTGAACTCATTACGCTTTTCAGCGTCCTGCTGGTCGGCTTTGATAACACCTCGAATGCGCTCGAAGCGGCCTGGAAGTTCGCGGTTCTCACGATTATGGGCGCGCCCATCGCGTTGCTGGGATTTTTTATGCTGTTTTGGACGTACCGTTCCACCACTGGCGGAGCGTGGGAGACTTGGGAAGGACTTCGCCTAGCAGCGGCTTCCATGGACCCAAGTCTTCTGAAACTGTCCTTTTTGCTTGTCTTCGTGGGGTTTGGCACCAAGTCCGGACTCGCTCCAATGCACACTTGGTTGCCGGACGCGCACAGCCAGGCTCCTACTCCAGTGTGCGCCGTTCTCTCCGGCGTGAAGACCACTGTCCCACTGTATGTAATCCTGCGGTTTCTATCGATTGTTCTGGCGTCTCCGGCGGCACGGGTTGGGAACTGGATGATCGTACTGGGTTTAGTCTCCGTCGGAATCGCCGCGTTTCTTTTGATCCAGGTCCGCGATTACAAGCGTATGTTCGCCTTCTCCACGGTCGAACACATGGGCATCATCCTGACTGCCGCGGGCATGGCAACCCAAGCGGCGGATTTCGGAGCGGTCTCGCAAATCCTCAATCATGCCATCACCAAGTCGCTTTGCTTCTATGTCGCCGGAGCCATGCTGCTGATCCTGAGCACGCGCGAGATCGCATCAGTGCGCGGACTCCTTAGGGTTTCACCTTTCGCCGGCGCGGCGCTGTTGCTCTCTTCCCTGGCCATCGCCGGCGCTCCTCCATTTCCAATTTTCTTGAGTGAGCTTTCCATCCTCACTGCGGGAGTTCATGCTGGGCACAAACTTGTGGTTGCCGTGCTCGGTGTTTTGATCGTCGTCGCTTTCGTGGCCATTCTGTCGCACGTCAACCGTATGGTGATGGGCGAACCGGCAGCACGGGTTTCGGCTGGAGTACTGCCCGCGACCTGCCGCTTCACGGTGTGGGCTGCGGCTGTGCCGGTGGCGTTGCTCGGGGTGTACGTCCCTGCCCCGGTTCACAATCTGCTGCAACTCGCGGCACAACAGTTAGGGGGCCGCTGATAGGTGGACGCAGAATGACACTCACTGACTCCTCGATGGCGAACACGCAGAAAATCAACCCGCAAAGGTACGACGCGCAGAGTCTGGCCGCTGCAATCGAGCGACGTTTCGCATCGGCGGTTTCGCCTTCGGCAAATGAAGAGAAGAACGGATTTGACCGCGCGTTGATTGTGACTCAGCCAGAAGCGTTGCCTTCGCTGGCTCAATTTCTGTTTTGGGATGCCGGTTGTTCGTTTGGAGGACTGATTGTCGAGGAGCGCGAGGAATGGATTCTGCGCTACGTCTTCCGGATTCCCGGCGACGGCTGGATTCATTTCATTCTGCGTCTACCGCTGGCGACGAAAACCGTACCGAGCATCAGCGCGCAGATTCATGCCGCCGACTGGTATGAGCGCGAGGCCGAAGACATGTTTGGTCTCGTGTTCAAAGAACATCCCCGGCTGGGAGACTTCATCTTGCATGATCAAGTCTGGCAAGAAGGGCTGGCTCCCATGCGCAAGGCATTCGATGCCGGTCAGACTCATCTCAAGAAGCGGCCGAAAGAAGACTGGCATCCGGTGCTGGTGGTTCAAGATCCCGGTGCGTTCGCCATGCCAGTCGGCCCGGTCTATGAGGGGGGCATCGGCGAGTCCGTTCATTTCCTGCTAGAGACCGTTGGCGAAGACGTGATCCGGGCTGTGCCACGACTGTTTTACAACTATCGGGCTGTCGAGAAGATCGCGGAGGGAAAATCGGTTCTCGATGCCTTGTTGCTAGCCGAACGATTCTCGGCCAAATCCGCGTTCGCGCATTCGCTTGCCTACTGCCAAGCAGCGGAGAAGATCTTCGAGCAGCAAGTTCCTCTCCGCGCCCGTAGCCTGCGTGTGGCACTAGCTGAGTTAGAGCGACTCCGGCACCACGCCGGAGCGATCGCTGCCATTTGCCAGTCCACAGCGCTCACCGTCTCTGAGGCTCATGCGGCCGTCGTCGAGGAACAGCTCCTGCGTGCCTCGTGCGCATTTGCCGGGCATCGGTATCTGTTCGGATTGAACACCCCTGGAGGACTGCGGTGCGATTTCGATGCGCAGAACTGCCGGAACTTGTTAGGAACTGTCGACACCGCTTCGAGCCAACTGCAGAAACTGGAGGAGCGCCTGCGATACAGCAGCAGTTTCCTTGACCGCCTTGAAGATGTCGGCATCATCAGTCCGGAGAGCGCTCGCGACCTCGATCTCGTCGGCCCGCTCGGGCGCGCATCCGGTCTGGCGCACGACTTGCGCCGCGCTTGCCCCTATGGCGGTTATGAACGCTACCGTTTCGAGGTGCCTTGCGAGAAAGAAGGCGATGGATTTGCCCGACTGCGCGTGCTTTTCTCCGAGGCACAACAATCGGCGAAGCTAATTCACCAGGCATTCGAGTCGTTGGAACCCGGAGAGATTTGCGCTCCGGTCACGCAACCTAGTGCTGGTGCGGCATCGGGATGGGTTGAGGCACCCATCGGCGCGGCGCTTCATTGGATAAGGCTGGATCGCGAACAGAAGGTGGAACGTTACCGAATCCTATCTTCGTCTTTCCGCAATTGGCTGGGGCTTCATGTGGCGGTGGAGGACTTTGCATTTCAGGATTTTCCCATCATTTTGGCAACTTTTGGTTTGTCTGTATCAGAGTGCGATCGTTAGATCGTTACATTGTTAGGAGCGGCAATCGATGAGCTCGTGGTTCTGGCACGGAGTACGAAGAGGCATTCAGACAACGCGGTATCCTGGAGCGCCGGAAACAGCCGCGGGCGTTTCGCCGGGACGACCCTTAGCAACAACCTTTGCTTCCCCAGAGCAAGCATCCCAAGCTGCGTCAAACTGTCCCGTAGGTGCGATCACGGCCCGCCAGAACATCGCGACCGTAGATCTCAGGACCTGCGTGTGGTGCCAACGCTGCCACTTTGGCAGTTCGAATCTGCTCGATTGGGATGCGAGTTTCGAGTGGGCGGAAACGCCTGCCACAAAAAAGGATTATTCCGCCTTGCACAGCGCCTTTGGCCAGTCACTCCACGTCATGGTGGTGGATGCAGGAGATTGCGGAGCCTGTCTGCACGAGGTCAAGCAATTGAACAATCCGTTGTACAACATGCACCGGCTGGGCATCTTTCTGACCGCTACTCCACGGACTGCCGATGTCCTGCTCGTAGTCGGGCCGGTAAGTGAGAACATGCGAGGGCCGCTGCTGAAGACCTATGAAGCAATGCCGGAGCCCAAGCGTGTTCTGGCTGTCGGAACTTGCGCCATCACAGGAGGTGTTTTCGGGAAGAGCTTCATGTCTGCTGGTGGCGTGGGTATGGTCCTTCCCGTCGATCTGGAAGTACCCGGCGATCCACCTCCGCCGCTTGCAATCTTGCACGGTCTGCTCGTCGTGGCAGGCAGAAAAAAGCCGAAAACTGCTCCCACGCAGCCACGAGAGGAGGCCTGAGATGGCTGCGTACGCTGGCGCCGCTCTTCTGCTCTTTTTCGTTCTGTGCGCAACCGGGCTGATCCTGTCGTCGGTATTTCGCGGCAAGTATGCCTCGCTGGCCATCGCCCCGCGGGTCGTGACATGGTTCGGGACACTCTGCTCCATTGTCCTCATGGCTGCTGCGGCTCTGCGTCTCGCATCCGGAGCGGATTTCCATTTGAATCTTTGGACGCTCAACGGTTTCGGAACTCTGTCTCTTCATCTCGACGCACTGTCGGCGATTTTTCTCTTCGCAGCTGGCTTGGTCTATCTCTCCTGCTGTTTTTTTGCTCCGGACTACCTCTCCCGAGAGGGGCGCCCTGCTGGCCGCTACGGCTTGCTGCACTTCGCTCTGATGGCTTCCGTAGTTTTGATTCTCACTGCGGGCGACGTTTTCACCTTCCTGATCAGTTGGGAGTGCATGTCGATCTTGTGCTACCTGCTCGTCAACTACGAGCAAGAGCCCGAAGGCGATTCGACCGCTGGCTACATCATGCTCGCCATGAGCGAGGCCGGATTCCTGGCGGTGGTCGTCGCGTTTCTTATCGCTGGAAACGCAGCTGGGGGATATTCGTTTGCTGCTCTGCGGATGGGAGCGGCTCATTTGTCGGGTACGGCGACGTGGGGTGTGTTTCTTCTGGGATTCCTCGGCTTTGGCGTGAAGGCGGGCCTGGTGCCGCTGAATTTCTGGTTGCCAAGATCGTACACGGCGGCTCCGCCCGTTTTCATCCCCGTGTTCGCGGGCGTGACTTTGAATCTGGGTTTCTATGGAATCCTGCGTCTGAACGCCGACCTGGTTCCGGGACATGGCGTTGGACCGGGCCTTGTCGCTCTCATAATCGGAGCCGTGACCGCATTAGTGGGCATTCTCTACGCTACCACCGAGAACGACCTGAAGACCATGTTGGCCCACAGTTCCATCGAGAATGCCGGAATCATCGCGGCTGGGATCGGAGCCTTTCTGGTATTCCGCAATTCCGGGAACGCGATCCCGGCTGCCCTTGCGCTGACTGCCGCGCTATATCACATGCTCAATCATTCCACATACAAGGCATTGCTTTACCAGGGCGCTGGCCACATTGAGGCCGCCACCGGCACCAGAGACATGGATCGGCTGGGAGGCCTGATCCGCTCTTTGCCGGCGCTGTCGATCGTATTCCTGGCTGGGTGCCTCGCCATCGCGGCGGTGCCACCCTTCAATGGTTTTGTCAGTGAATGGTTGACCTTGCAGACTTTCCTGCGCAGCGCACTGCTCCCCTCGGCCGCAGTCAAGATCGTCTTCGCCCTTTCCGGTGCCATCCTGGCGCTGACGGCCGCGTTGGCCGTCACTTGTTTCGTGAAGACCTACGCCATGAGCTTCCTGGGAACACCGCGCAGCAATTGGGAATCAAACGCCGAATTCGCGCGCAGGCCACGCTTTTCCCTTACACTTCTCGCGGTGGCTTGCGTTCTTCTGGGAGTGCTGCCAACTTATGTCATACCGGCTTTGAACCGCGCCGTGGAACCTTTGGCGGGAGCGAGCGCAACTGCTTCGCTCGTTCCACCGTTCTTTACAGCTACGCAAGCGAACCAACAACTTCCGCCCGCCTTCCTGGCCGACTTTCATAACCTGGGAGCACAAACCGGCGCCCGATGGCTGCCCGGTCGCGGCCTTGTAATCCTGCTGCGAGGCGGAGAGCAAAATCCGGTGGTCTTTGCCATGTCTCCTTCCTACAGCGTCGTGGCGCTGACGATACTGCTGCTGCTCTCTTGGTTCATCACCACGCGGCTCACTCGTAAACGCTCGCTGGTCAAGAATGAAGTCTGGGCCGGCGGCATTCCAACCCTGCTGCCTGAAATGACCTATACGGCAACGGGATTTTCCAACCCCGTGCGCGTCGTGTTCCAGGCAATTTTCCGCCCGAATATCGTCGAGGACACCCGCGAGACGGTGGCCGTGCATTTTCGCACGGCAATCCGACGACGCCGCGATGAGACGCACCTGGTGGATCGCCTTTTCTTTCATCCCGTAGGAACGATCGTGAACTCTGTCGCGAGACTGCTGGCAGGAATGCACCATGGACGTCTGAATGCGTACGTTGCGTACGTCTTAGGTTTTCTGATCCTGATTCTCGTTCTCTATCGAGTTGGTTAAGGAACGGGGCGGAAAGGAATGGCAGGACGATGCCGCATTCGTGGCATGACATCACCGCAGGAGAGCACCTGCCGAAGGAATTCAACTCGGTGGTGGAAATTCCACTCGGTTCCAGCGTCAAATACGAGTTGGACAAGAAGACTGGTTCGATACGAATGGATCGACTTCTCTACTCGGCCGTCTACTACCCAGCCAATTACGCATTCATCCCGCAAACCTAAGCCGAAGATGACAACCCGTTACCGGAGGAAGTGTTGAGATCTTTTCGATGTGCTATTTTTTCGACACTGCTTGATCGGGCATCAATCGGGCAGCTCCAAAATTAACGCTGAATCGTTTGCACCATATGGACAGCGCGCGATATTTCGACAAGTCCACTTCGGGTCGAAGTTCATAGTTCTGGTCGCCGACGTTACCCTTGATGACTCCCAGATCGATGAAACCAGCCTGTTGCACGGTCGCTACATCCTTCGCATCGTCTGCAGCAACCATGTAGACGTGAACATCCGGGCCGTTCGAAGTCTTGAAGTTCGTGAGGCGAAGAACACGACTGCCATCTCCCATTTGGTATATGGTTGCATTACCTGCTGTCGGATGCAAGACGCTGTAGAACTGTCCGGAGACAACACGCTGCGGCGGCGAGCCACCTTGCGCGGCTGGCATGGCTTCATCGACACGCTGATTGACGACAAGCCGTTCGGGCCGGAACGCATACCAAGCGAGAAGAACCGCGACTGCGACAATAGGAATCACAAGTTTCCACTTTTTCATTTCTGCCTCTCCTTTTTCTCAATGCTGAATCCCAATTTGCTGAGCACTCTTACGGCTCCGGTCTTCCCTCCCTCAAAGTCACCAGAGCTAAGTCGTTGCCCCGTGGCGAACTCATAAGCTGCGCCCAAGACAGCTTTAGGCGGGTAACGGCGTTTATCGAGGATCAACTCATAGGTCGTAGTAGGGGCGAAGCCATGCTCCGAGAAAAACTGTTCTGGGCCCAGCCGGTCGTACTCGTGTATCGCGCGCAACACGTCACGACGGGTCACGCGATCCCATGCCACCATGTGTTTTTCCTCCTAGGTCTCTAGCTCGGCACTCGACGCCGGTCGCAATACGGACCTCAGGCAGAAAGGAACTGCTTGACCAGAACTGCGGTGTCGTCAGGATTTTCTTCCGGGAAGAAGTGGCCGCCCTTGATCGCCTGTCCGTACGCGCCTGGCGCCCACTGCCGCCAAATGCCCAGCGGGCCTCCGTCCCTTGCATAGAAAGTGTCGAGCGGACCACCTTCCGCCCATAGATGGAGCATGGGACATTCAATCCGCCTGGACGCTTCCTTGTCGGCATGATCGTGTTCGACATCGATCGTTGCCGCCGCCCGATACTCCTCGCAGATTCCATGAACGCGAACCGGGTCGCGATAAGTTGAAACGTATTCTTCGAGAATTTCTACGCCGAACGAACCTTCGCCAAAAGGATTGTGGAAGACGGCATCGGGCGCCCCGAGAAGATACTTCTCCGGAAGTGGCTCCTTCTGTGACAGCAAAATCCACGGCCAATAGGTCCTAGCGAATCGCGCATCAGATCGGCTCCATGCTTCGAAGATCGGAATCACGTCGAACACAGCGAGTCTTTCCACGACCTTCGGATGGTCCAAAGTCAGGCGATAAGCGACCCGCCCTCCCCGGTCGTGGCCGATTAGCGTGAAGGCTGGAAAACCGAGTTGGACCATCATCTCAACCAGTTCCTTCGCCATCGCGCGTTTGGAGTAAGGAAAGTGGTCGTCCGTAGATGCGGCTATCCCACTGCGACCGTAGGCGCGGAGATCTACGCAAATCACGGTGTGATTTTCCGCCAGCTTGGGCGCGAGAAATCGCCACATCAGGCTTGTGCGTGGGAACCCGTGGACCAGCAGAATGGCCGGTCCTTTTCCGTACCGGCGAATGAATATCGTGTTTCCTGAAACTTCTAGAGAAGAAGTTTCGAAAGAATTCATTTGGGTCGAGTTTGCTTGAGCGCCTCCGGTCGCAGGTTCGGCGAAACTGTTCTCGAGTAGCGCACCAAATGAGGCGGCGGTGAGGCCACCAAGAAAAGTACGATGCTGCGCTGTTTCCTCCAGTACCACGTTTCTAAATTCCTTTAATCTCGCCGCCATCCATCCGAACAGCGGCCCCCTGTCATCCATCTTGCCGACGGCGACACCAGGTAACCCATCAGATCCGCAATCTCCTCGGGCTTTCCAAAGCGACTACTGCCGGATTCCTGCGGAAACTTCTTTATGGCGTCATCAACCATCATGTTGTGAGACGGCGCCCAACTTTCGAAAAATGCGCGCCGACGTCCCGTCATTACGGCTCCGGGAGATACGGAGTTGACCTGTACCACATTTTTTATTCCTTGCTCTGCGAATGCTTTCGCGAGCGCGTTGATGGGTAGCAGCAAAGCGGAGACGTCACATTGCAGTACCCGAAACAAATTCGTTGAAAGCGCCTCGACAATCTGTCGGAGGTCCAACCTGGAGGTGACGCCGCTTGTGATTTCCAGAAGCAGGCGCAGTCGATCGCGTTCGCGCTGCAATGCCTGTTCGTTCATGTGGCGCTCGATCGCGATCCCGGTAATGTGGCTGGCGTCTTCGATTAGCTGCAGCTCCCGCGCAGAGGGGTTGCGTGGCTCGCGATAGTTGATAGAAAAAGTGCCGAGTGCTCTGCCTTGACTTGTGAATAGCGGGTGCGACCAAACGGAACGGATTCCGTAAGGCAACATGCGCTCACGATAATCGTCCCAGATAGCATCGGTTAGAATGTCGCTCACGTACACCGGCTCCTTCCGAAGAACGGCTGTGCCGCACGACGCGCCGTTCGCACAGACTGCCACGCAACCTACGTGAGCGATGAATCCAGGAAGGCTGGGAGCGGCAGCACAACAAAGTTCCTTTCCATCTTCATCGGGAAGCCAGATCGTGCAAGACATGCCTTCGGCTTGTGCTTCTACCAATTGAGCAATGTTCGTCAGAACCTCGGACAGAGGAGAGCCGGCAAAGATCAATTTCTGCAGATTAAGGACGGTCTGGGTCGAAAACAGCCCCCACTCATGTTCCCTCGGGTTCTCCCGCGACAGGACTCTCCCCGGAAACTGGATTGCTCGTGACATGGATTGTCGTTCCCGGACCTTTAGATTCCGCTGGTTGAGTTTAGGTACAAGACCCGACAGAAAAAGTGGGGAGCGGCAAGAAAGGCGCACACCCCGGCGCCGTTTCTATTCTGAGTATGCACCTTTGGGATACCGATTTCTGAGCGCGAACTTTCTGCGTTCTTCCGGCGTCGTCATTCATTGTCAGAAGTGGCAGGAAGAGTCTGAGGATGTGTAACTGATGTGCAAGCCACGCTTACTACGGTATCTTGTCAGTAAACTTAACTTTTTCAGTCAGATAGACTTAACGCTCGTTGGTCATATCCTGCGAAAAGTCCGCTGCGTCTGCTACGGAGGTGAATCGCATGCGGTGAGCTAGCGTCAGCTAGCCGTTTATTTTGTGAGGATTCTTGCTGGTGCCGGGAGGGGGAGTCGAACCCCCAAGACCCGAAGGTCGGCGGATTTTGAGTCCGCTGCGTATTTCAGCTAACTATTGATAACACAGGACATATCCGGAAATAGAATTATAGAAGTGTGAAAGTCACTGTGTAAGTTTGGCGGATTTTCATGGATCATCTCGCGTTTATGGAAAGGGAAGGGCATAACGCGATTTTCGAAACCAACTCAGTTTCCGCTCCGGATCGGACGATCCATCAATCCGAATTAGACGAAGCCTTCCAGCCGGCATGAACGATACCGCTGCACGTTCTCCGCATCTGATCCGGCGAAGAGCTGCCTTGAGAACTTAAAGCAGCGGCTGCCGGATCTGATCCTTCGTAGCTTCATGCGCATCCGAGAAAGTATGCAGCGAGTTTCTGTAGACTCCAGCAGTATCGCAAGCATCGGCTATGCTCGTGAGCAAGAGGTGCTGGAACTAGAATTTAGACAAAGCGGAGAGGTCTATCAATACTTCGATGTGCCCGCCGACGGGCACACCGCCTTCCTCGCCGCCGAGTCCAAAGGCACTTATCTCAACCTCCACTTCAAGCCCCGGCAGTATCGTTATCATCGAGTCTCGCCTCAAGAGAAATAGCTCCAGCAGCCCCTACGATGAGTGGCCATACCGCAATGCTTTTCGGCGTAGCGATATCGATATGACTCTCTATTTTACGATGTGTTTGCACTTGTGATAATATGCATGCATATAGTAAAGATGGTCATGACTGTTTCGAAGGCAGAACTCGTAGCCCGCATGGTCAGGAAGGCTGGGGTATTCCGGCCGCGCGAACTGGATCGGGTAGCTATCCCTCGGGAATATCTCCGCCAGGCGAGAGATCGCGGGCTAGTGCGGCAAGTGGGAAGAGGACTTTATGTGGCCGACGGTAGCCGGGTGACCGAGCACCATACGCTCGTGGAGGCAGCGAAACGCGTACCGCATGGTGTCATCTGCCTGCTCTCTGCGCTGCGCTTCCATGGGCTCACTACGCAATCGCCGCGTGAGGTTTGGATAGCGATTGCCCACAATGCTCGTCGCCCCCGCGCGGGTTATCCGGCGATGCGTGTTGTGCATTTTTCCGGTAAGGCCCTTTCCTATGGCATTGACGAAAAGAAAATCGAAGGAGTTGCCGTGCGAGTCTTTGGTCCTGCAAAAACTGTCGCCGATTGTTTCAAGTACCGCAACAAGATAGGGCTGGACGTCGCTCTGGAAGCGCTGCGCGATTGCTACCGACAGCGGAAAGCCACGATGGATGAAATCTTCATGGCTGCGAAGGTCTGCCGGGTGGCACGGGTGATACAACCATACCTGGAGTCGCTCACGTGAAGAAGCCTGTTGCAAATCTGTCGGCTTCCGTCCGGCAGCGGCTGTTGAATCTCGCGACGGAACGCAAGGAAGATTTTGGACTTCTCCTAACCCGTTATGGATTGGAACGATTCCTCTATCGCCTGAGCATTTCTCCCCATCGAAACGGATTTGTTCTCAAAGGTGCTCTGCTGCTGCAACTCTGGACCGCAGAGACGTATCGTCCAACCCGCGACCTCGATCTGCTCGGACGGGTTCTGTCCGATATCAACTTCCGAAAAGTCTTCACAGAGGTGTGCTCGCAAAATGCGGAAGACGATGGCCTGACTTTTCTACCAGGCACGATTCGCGTGGAAAGAATCCGTGATGAGGAAGCCTACGAAGGAGTTCGGGTACGGGTGGAAGCCCGGCTTGGGGATGCGCGCATTCCTCTTCAGATCGACGTCGGTCTCGGCGACACGATTGTTCCCGCATCAGAGGAATTGGAATACTCCACGCTCCTTGAATTTCCAGCACCCAAATTGCACGTCTATTCCAAGGAGAGTGTGGTTGCGGAAAAGTTCGAAGCCATGGTCAAACTCGGTGTAGCGAATAGCCGAATGAAGGACTTCTACGATCTCTGGGTACTGGCTCAAAGGTTCGAATTCGACAGTGGCACTCTCGCCGCGGCCATTCAGTCGACTTTCAAGACGCGGCGCACGGCTCTGCCGAGATCCTCGCCGCTAGCACTGCGGACTGATTTCTATGAACTTCCAACGAAGCAGACGCAATGGCGAGCGTTCCTGCGGAAGAGCAAGCTTAAGGCAGATTCTTCGCTGAAAGAAATTATCGAAGTCATCCGAGAGTTCTTAATGCCAGTTGTGGACAGCATCTTGAAAGCTGACGAAGAAAACAAACTGTGGCACCCGGGCGGGCCGTGGCAAAGGACAGGACCGTCTAATTCTTCCCGAGGGAGCGTGTAATAGGTGTACAGGTCAAGTTCGCTCTCGTGGCTTCAGATAAGATTAATGATTTCATTTTGATAGGACTCCGATCTGGAACCGTAGCAGACACGAAATCCGCTGCGTCTGCTCCAGAGGTGCATCTCATGCGGGAGCTAGCACCAGCTGGCCCGCGTATTCTGTGGGCGCTTGGGTTGGTGCCGGGAGGGGGAGTCGAACCCCCAAGACCCGAAGGTCGGCGGATTTTGAGTCCGCTGCGTCTGCCAGTTAAGTATTGATAATAAGCGACATAGATTGATAACAATGTGAACATGTGAAAGTAACTGTGTAAGTTTCGGGGATTTTTCAAGAGATCATTGGGATCATTGTGGGGTGCTGTTTCGAATCGCGGATCAAACCGAAAATATTATCGAGTTCCAGTATCGCCCGAATAAACACGACTTGAGGCGAGCGTTCCTCGATAGCGCGGTCCAGCCAGCCAGGCGCCTCCTCCCTCTGACCCAAAGTCGAACACATCCAGGCTAGATATATTGGATCGATTTTCTCACCGACCACGGCTTTCGCCGCCCCGATGCTGTACGAAGCCTCGCATCCGGTTTGCGGTCTGGACTATCCCTTCATAGCGGAAGCCGGCGATGTGCGATCATTTTGGAGTCAAGTGGCGGCGCGTGCAGGCAGGGCTTTGACTTGAACAAAACTGACAGCGAGTTTCCGAACCTTGAGGCATCCGTGGCGGAGGTAAGACGCCTGCGCGACGAAAATGCTCGGCTGCGCGGCCTTTTAGTCGAGCACAGGATACGAATTCCTGAGCCTCGACTCGTAAGTGGGATTCCTCAGACCCCTCAGACCATAAGCGCAACACGAGACGTCGGCAGATCCGCATCGGGTACGGCGGAACAGCGGATCGAACTATTTCGCAGCCTCTTCCGTGGACGCGACGATGTTTATGCCATTCGCTGGCAGAATTCTGACGGGCGATCTGGATACATGCCAAAGGCAGATCGTGATTGGAAATCATATCTACGCGCCAAAGACCAAGACCGCAAGAAGGTTGATCGTCAGACCAGAAAGTTCAGGCTACTAACTCAGGACGTTTTGCGTGGTCATCTTGTCGGGGATCATACGGTCGGAATCTATCCTCTTTTGCAGGACGAAACCTGCTGGTTCCTGGCGGTCGATTTCGATAAGAAGACATGGCAGAAGGATGCCACCGCGTTCATCACGTCCTGTCGCGAGATGAATGTGCCAGCGGTTTTAGAACGTTCTCGGTCAGGGAACGGCGGCCATGTGTGGATATTCTTCAATCGGGCAATTCCTGCTACCGCCGCGCGAAAACTGGGCTGCGCAATTCTCACTCGAACCATGGAGTTCCGCCACCAAGTGGTTCTGGAGTCCTACGACCGCTTCTTCCCTAACCAGGACACGATGCCCAAGGGAGGTCTTGGCAACCTGATCGCTCTGCCTCTGCAGAAGATTCCGCGCGCAGAAGGAAACAGTGTTTTTGTCGATTCAGAATTTCGTCCGTACCAAGATCAGTGGGAATTTCTGGCAAGCGTAGAAAGGATGTCGGCTGACGCAGTCGAGGCGGTTGTGCGGGAAGCTCAGAAACGAGGAGATCTAATTGGTGTCAGGATCAGCATTGTAGACGACGCCTCGCAAGATCCTTGGGCGCTGCCGCCGTCACAAAAGAGAGCGGAACGACCAATTCCGGGACCGTTTCCACCCGCGGTTCAAATCGTTCGCGCAAACCTCCTGTATATCGAGAAGAACGGGCTGCCTCCGGCGATGCTGAACTGTCTGCTCCGGCTGGCCGCATTTCAGAATCCTGAATTCTATAAGGCACAAGCGATGCGGCTTCCCACATTTAACAAGCCGCGAATAATCGCGTGCGGCGAGGATATCGCCAACCACATTGCTTTGCCGCGTGGATGTCTGGCCGAGGTAATTGAGCTGTTTGAAGCACATCACATCAAACCGGACATCCGTGACGAGCGGTGCGCGGGACATGCAATTGACGTGGAGTTCTGCGGCCAATTACGCCCATCGCAGCAGGACGCTATTTCGATGATTGCTGCACACGACGAGGGGATACTCTGCGCTCCTACTGCTTTTGGCAAGACCGCAGTGGCCGCATGGCTGATCGCGGCGCGAAGGGTGAATACCCTCGTACTGGTTCACCGCCAACAATTGTTAGATCAGTGGCATGCGAGATTGGCGATGTTTCTCAATCTTCCGGCCAAATCAATCGGCCAGATTGGAGGCGGGAAAAGCGAACGCAGTGGCATCGTGGATATCGCCATCATCCAAAGCACCCACGGCAGAGAGGGAGTCAAAGACTTCGTCGCAGAATACGGGCACGTCATTGTCGACGAATGCCACCATTTGTCGGCGTTCACCTTTGAGCAGGTGATGAAACAAGTAAAGGCGAGGTACATCCTTGGCCTGACGGCAACCCCTGAGCGCAAAGATGGACACCATCCGATCATCTACATGCAGTGCGGTCCGATACGACATAGGCTCAGCGCACGTTCGATGACCGCAGTCACGCCGTTCGAACATGAAGTGGTTCCTCGGTTGACTGAGTTTTGCATGCCGCCCGAGCGGATCGATACAACGATTCAGGAAGTGTACGCTGCACTTGCAGATGACAGTGCTCGCAATGAAATGATCCTGGCCGATCTGCTAAGCGCAGTTGGAGACCGGCGCTCACCGCTGCTTCTCACCGGCAGGACTAATCACTTGAACTACTTTGAGACGGCGCTCTCTGGCAAAGTGAGTAACGTGTTTGTGCTAAAAGGCGGCATGGGCAAGAAACAGCGCCGGACAATTGCGGAGGCGATTGCGGCTGTTCCGGAGAGCGAGTCAAGAGTCATCCTGGCAACTGGCAGCTACATTGGCGAGGGCTTTGATGATGCTCGTCTGGACACCTTGTTCTTGGCGATGCCGATCTCCTGGAAGGGAACGTTGCAACAGTATGTTGGGCGTCTCCATCGGCTTCACGATGCTAAGCATGTCGTTCGCGTCTACGACTATGTCGATTCTCAGGTGCTGATGCTGGCGCGAATGTACGCCCGGCGTCTAAGAGGCTACGGCGCCATCGGCTACAGAATTGGCGCTGCGGCCGCCGAAGGGGCCGTCGGCCCAGCGAGTGAACGCTTCTGATGGGAATGGAGGGATATGACGCACCAGAACCCCAAGCCCGTTGTGGTCCACATAGATGTACGCAAGTTGAAGCGCGACCCCGACACCAATCTTCCGTCATTCAGCAAGGCGAAACTGAAGAGACTGATCGACGAAGCAGTCGTGGATGCGTATGGCGAGGAGGAGCAAGTTGGCGGCTTCCTCACGATGATGGAGGAGCATCTGGACCTGCCCTTTTCGACAAAAGTCCTCGGTGTTGACGTTGTGGTGGAGAACGTGGACATGACCTGCGATGGCCAGATTGTGGCGGCTTGCCGCCGTGGCAAAACCCGGCAGAAGGTCGAAATCCTCGATCTGCCGTTGCCGACGCCAGCGCCCGCCGGTACGGAATGGATCGCAGCTTACCGCTACTGGCGCAGAGGATTCTGAGTGAGCGAATACCAGTATTACGATTTTCGGGCAATAGACCGCGCGCTGACAAAGGCTGAGATGGCGGAACTGCGGTCCGTCTCCACGCGGGCCGCGATTACTTCAACGAGTTTCACGAATCACTACGAGTGGGGGGACCTGAAAGCAGATCCTCTCAAACTTCTTGAGAAGTACTTCGACGTCTTTCTCTACGTTGCGAACTGGGGAACGCGTGCATTCTATCTCCGCCTTCCGCAGGAATTCGTCGACTACAAAACGCTCAGGGCCATGCTTCACGGCGAAGCTGCCCGAGCGCGAAAGGTTGGAAACTCCGTAATCATTGCATTTGAAAATCAATTCGAGGACGATGACTGGGACGATGGGACAGGATGGATGGGCTCGCTGATTCCTCTGCGCTCGGACCTGCTACGTGGCGACCTCCGCTGCCTTTATCTCGGATGGCTCCTTTGTGCGCAGAATGAAGAGTTCGGCGAGGATGAACTGGAGCCAGTTGTGCCTGTCGGTCTGGGCGAATTCTCTGCGCCCCTCCATTCGTTGATCGAGTTTCTTGGAATAGACGAGAACCTCGTCGAAGTTGCTGCAACTGTTTCGGCGCCGCTGAACGCTGGCCCGGATCGGGAGGAACTGGCGACTTGGATTCAGAGCCTGCCCGAAAAAGAAAAGAACAATTTGCTGATTGCCGCGGTCTCAGGAACCGGTGAACGGTGGAAGAACGGACTGCTGCGACGTTTCGAGCAACAGAAAGCGCTACGCACTTTGCCCGAGCCCGACGGAATCCGGCGGCGCACTGCCGGTGATCTCCTGACATTGGCTCACGCCCGTGCGGAAGAAAGGGAACGGTTACTGGAGGCGAGGCGAGCGGAAGAAGCGGCGCGCCGGAAAGCGGAGGACGAGGCCAACCGCGCTCGCTATCTGGACCAATTGGGGAAGCACGAAGAGGCGACTTGGAACCAGATTACAGCGCACATCCAGAAGCGACAGCCCAATGAATATGACAAGACGATCACTCTTCTGATTGACCTGCGAGATCTTGCGGTCCGGCAAGGCCAGGTGACTGCATTCCAGTCCGCCGTGGGGGAACTACGCCGGAAGCACGCCGCCAAGGAAAGTCTTCTGCGTCGGTTGACTAAGGCAAAGCTGTAACGACCGGGGGGGCGATGAAGGAACCGGATCGGAAGATACAGGCTCGATCTGGTAGGCCCAATGTGTCGCGCATACTCAGGTACAGATGGCCCACCACGAGCCAGAATGAGTCCCGGCACTGTTCAGTTTCCGTTCCGGATCAGACGAGCCTATAATCCGAAATAGACGAACCATCAATCCGAACTAGACGGAGCCTCCGCCCGGTATGGACGTTACCGATCACGCGCTATTTCCTCGCTTTTCCGCCGAACTGGTGGCCACCGCGCTCAAGGACACGCCGGTCGTTATGGTTACGGGTCCCCGCCAGTGCGGCAAGACCACACTGGTACGTGATTTGGTCGCCGGCAATCGCGAGTTCATCACCATGGACGACGATACGGTGCTGGCCGCGGCACGCAGTGATCCGACTGGGTTAGTGCGGGGGCTTGATCGAACGACCATTGACGAAGTACAGCGAGTGCCCGATCTTCTCCGCGCCATCAAGAAGTCAGTCGATGATGATCGCCGGCCCGGCCGGTTCCTGCTGACGGGCTCAGCAAATATCCTGACGCTGCCTCAGGTCTCAGAGAGTCTTGCCGGTCGCATGGAGAACGTGAGCCTTCTGCCCCTCTCCAGAGCTGAAATCCGAGGTAAAAAGCCGGGTTTCCTCAAAGCAGCGTTCGACAGCAAACTCGGCAAATCCGCAGAACCAATGATCGGCAACGACCTAGTGGAAGCCGTGCTGACTGGCGGCTACCCCGAAATGCTGCGACGCGGGGATCCAAAGCGACGCCAGACGTGGGCACGGGATTACATAAGAGCCATCGTGCAGCGGGATGTGCGTGAAGTTGCCGATGTGGAAAAGCTTGATCAAATGCCAAGGCTGTTGCAGGTTCTCGCCCACCACTCTGGCAGACTAACCAATTTCACGCAGATGGGCGCCCAAGTCGGGTTTGACGACAAGACGACCAGGAAGTACGTCGCTATTCTGGAGCAGTTGTTTCTGGTCCGAAAGGTGGAACCGTGGTTTCAGAACCAATTGAAGCGGCTGGTAAAGACGCCGAAGTTGCATTTTCTGGACTCCGGTCTACTCGCCGCACTCCTGGGGGCGACTGCGGAACGGATCGCGAAAGACCGTTCAAGCTTCGGACCGCTGTTGGAGACATTTGTTTTCTCTGAGGTCTTGAAACAGGCGTCGTGGTTCGGTGAGAGCTGCGCTTTGTACCACTACCGGGACAAAGATCAGGACGAGGTTGATCTGGTGATCGAAGCGGGGAATGGTGCATTGGTCGGTATCGAAGTCAAGGCGAGCGCTACCGTGAATGCGGGTGCCTTCAAAGGACTCAGAAAGTTGGCGGACGCTTGCGGCGATAACTTCAAACTAGGAGTGGTTCTCTACGACGGCGGAAGACCGGTCCACTTCGGCGACCGTCTTGTGGCTGCGCCAATGTCTTGCTTGTGGGCGTAACTTGATTTTCGTGGCCTTCGGACAGCGAAGTGGATGCGGGTGTTGCAATACGTCATTACACGAGAACCTGAAAATGTGTAACAGATGTGCAAGCCATGCTCACTACAGCATTTTCTGAGTAAACTTAACTGTTTCAGTGGGATGGATTTTACACTCGTGGTTATAAGCAGGTGTCAGGTCCGCTGCGTCTGCCTCAGAGTGCATCTGATGCGGTGAGCTAGCGCCAGCTAGCCGCATATTCTGTAGGTTTTTGTGCTGGTGCCGGGAGGGGGAGTCGAACCCCCAAGGTACTAAGTACCGGCGGATTTTGAGTCCGCTGCGTCTGCCAGTTCCGCCATCCCGGCCGAGGGCATTTTCTTGAAGAGAACACTAGCTTAATTGACGGTCTCAGCCTTTGCAACATGGCGCGCTGGCTACGCAAATGCGATCCGGACCCGGTTATGCACGGAGGTTGCCGTTTTCGACAGCAACCTCCATACTTCGCTCAGCCTCAAAACCCCATGGTTCCTGCTACAGCTCCGCCGCCCAGCACGGTCCCACGGCCGGGGCAACGATGGCAGAAAAGGCACAAGAAAATCATCCTCCCCATTGCGCTCGTGGCGTGTGTGCTGCTGTGCGCCGGCGCGGTAGAACTGCGCCATCACTGGCCCTACTCGCAGGCGGAAGTATTGCAGGATTTGCGTGAAGCCAGCGACAGTCAGTTACAAATCCGAACATTTCGTCAGACATTTTTCCCTTCGCCGGGCTGCGTTCTCGAAGGATTAGTTTTCCGACATAACCCTTCCGCGGCCAATCCCCTCATCACCGTCGACAAGCTGACGATTCAGGGTAGCTATCTGGGTCTGCTCGCTCAACGCGTTAGCCGCATTACCGCAGAAGGTTTGGTGGTTACCATTCCTCCATTCGGGACCGGCAAGGCCTTGCATACCACACAGTCAAAAATCACGGTCGCAGAGATTGTCGCCAATGGCGGAATCGTGGAGTTCGCTTCCAAAGATCCCGGCAAAAAGCCGTTGCGCTTCGATGTTCAGGAGGCGCTCCTGCGAAACGTGGGATGGGGATCGCCTTTGACTTATCGCGTGAGAGTCCACAATCCCGAGCCGCCCGGCGAGGTCACCGCCGAGGGAAAATTTGGTGTATGGAACCTTGCGGATGCGGGCGAGACCCCGATTTCTGGAAAATATAAATTCGCGGACGCTGACCTCAGCGTGTATGAAGGCATTGCCGGCAAGCTTTCTTCCACTGGCGAATTCGACGGCAAGCTGGCGCACATCGATATCTCAGGTAACACAGACACTCCGGACTTCGAGGTCAGATCGAGTGGGCATGCGGTACATCTGACCACTAAATTCAGCGCCTATGTCGACGCCATTCATGGCAACACGTATCTCAAGCAGGTTGATGGAGATTTCTGGAAAACTCATGTCGTAGCGAGAGGCAGTGTTGCCACATCAGCCAACGGCAAAGGAAAGACCGCGCTCATCGATCTGCAAACCAGAAGAGCCCGCATCGAAGATCTTCTTCTTTTATTTGTGCGGGCAAAGCGTGCCCCAATGTCAGGGGATGTCGCCTTTCAGGCGCACGCCGAACTTCCTCCGGGCGAGCAGAAGTTCCTGAAGAAAATCAAGTTGCGGGGCAATTTTGGAATTGGCAGCGGCTCGTTTGCCGATTCTTCTACTCAGAAAGGCGTGGACGAACTTAGCGCTGGCGCTCTAGGTAAGAAAAATATCAGCAAGGAGATTCAGAAAGACGACAAGACCGGAGACAAAACTAAAGACGGAAAGCACGATGATCATGATCACGATAATCATGATAAGGATCAACCGGACCCTGAAACTGTAATGACCGATCTGCAAGGCCAGGTGAATGTGAGCAATGGCACTGCGAACTTCTCCGATCTGTCATTTCGCGTTCCCGGCGCCCACGCCCGCGTCGGCGGAACCTACAACCTCATGAACTATAAGATCGATTTACGCGGCCAGATGCGAGTGGATTCCCAGATCTCGAACACTACTACCGGAGCCAAAGCATTCCTACTGAAAGTAATGGATCCATTCTTCAAGAAAAAGCCCAAAGGCGAGATCGTTCCCGTAAGGATCGGCGGAGACTACGATCATCCCACATTCGGCCTCGACCTGAACGACAAGAAAGCACAGAATATATCCCACACTCACGAGCCCCCGAATCCCGCTCCCTCTGCGCGCAAGCCTGAATAAATTTATCCAGTCCCAGGCCTGACCTTACGCTGCCTTGTAACGGAAGCACTGCGTGACGTGGTCGTTCACCATGCCGACGGCCTGCATAAACGCATAGCAAATCGTTGATCCCACAAAGTTGAAGCCCCGCTTCTTCAGATCTTTGCTCATGGCATCGGACTGAGGAGTGCTGGCCGGAATTCGCTCTCGCGTCTTCCAGGAATTCACTCGCGGCTGTCCACCCACAAACGGCCAGATATAACGATCGAAGCTGCCGAATTCTTCTCGCACACGCAGCATCGCCTGCGCATTGCGCACCGCGGAGGCGATCTTCAACCGGTTGCGCACGATGCCCGGATTTTTTAGCAGTTTCGCGATTTTTCGGCGGTCGTAAAGCGCAATCCGCTGCGCATCGAAGTTGTCGAACGCCACTCGGTAATTCTCCCGCTTGTTAAGAATCGTCTCCCAGCTCAGGCCAGCCTGCGCGCCTTCCAGAATCAGAAACTCAAAGAGCGTTCGATCATCGTGAACTGGCACGCCCCATTCTTCATCGTGATAGCGCATCATCAATTCGGCTTGCGCCCATGAACAACGAACCAGTGGCTTTTTCCCCGCGTCCGATCTTTTCATAATTCAGTACACGCACTCGCCGCGCTATTCCAGCGACTTCGGATCCGATCGATTCTTCGGCGACTTCGCATCCAGCAACGCAACCAGTTGCCGCGCAGAGCTCGGGACTCCTACTTTCCGCTCCACAATAATCTCCTTCGCGCTCAATTTTCGCCCATAAAGTTTCTCATTGGCGTTGCCGTCAGACCGCAGTGTCGATCCCTCCAGCGAGATTCCCGCAAACAATCCCTTATTGCGCGAGTAGGAAAGGATCTCCGCGTTCATCACGATATCGGTCGCACCCTCTGCGGTGCGCCCCTTCGGGCCTGCCGCTGCCGAGGCGTCCGCCCCCAACTTCACTTTGCTCGACAGCAGCGATCGCGCCCCCTTGGGATTCATCACCAGCAAAACAAAATCCGTCGCCTGCCCGCCCAGTTGAAACCCAATGCTCACGCCCTCGAGTGCATACAAAGCCGGCGGTCCCCACGGACCGTTGTAATGCTGCCCGCTGCGGCACACCATTACTCCTCGCCCATAACTCCCGCCGACGCCAAACGCGCCCTTCTTCACCGAGGGAAGAATTACCAGGCACTCCGCCTTATCCAGCAAGTCCTGCGGAATATCGTCAGGAATATTAAGGATTTCCTTCATCACGTCGCCCGCATCCTTCACTCGGTCGGCTTCCCTCTCATCGTTGGCGAATGCCATCGACGCCAGCAGACACACAGCCACCAATAACACAACCTTATTCCGCTTCATCCGTTTCTATTCCTCTCTGCCAAACATGTTTTCCATTCCCGGACTCATTCCCCTGTAGCATTCTATCCGCACGCCGAGCGATTTAAGGTCATGACCAAACGAGTGCTCCTTTTGTAACTTGGCACCCCCCGCCGCCGGCCTCTACAGTCAATGGATAGTGTGGCCTGCTGCCGCCTTCGTTCGGCACCTGAAGTGCATCTAATGAGTAGGAAGTACATTTTGGCCGTCCGGGGAGTGAAAATTTTGGACTTTTCAGGCATGAAGTACACACGCTGCGCCAGCCTGATTGTAGCGTTGGCAGCCGCGTTGACCATTGCCTCCCCGGCCCTCGCCCAGTCCGTTCCCTACGCCAGCACCTACGCCACCAACGCCCCTGATGCCGGGGCTTACACGCCCGCATCAACCTCGGACGACGCTCAATCTGGCGCGATGCTCACTATCCACAAACGCGTCGACGAGGTCAACGTACTTTTCATCGCCACCGACAAGCATGGCAAATTTGTCCGCGACCTGAATCAAAACGATTTCTCAATTCTCGACGATCACAAGCCGCCGCAATCGATCGTCAACTTTCGCCGCGAAACCGATCTTCCTCTCCACCTTGGCTTGCTCATTGACGTGAGTGGATCCGTCCACAGCCGTTTTGATTTCGAACAGAATGCATCGATCAGCTTTCTGCAGCACTCCATTCGTGTCGGCTTCGATAAAGCTTTCATCGTCGGCTTCAACAAACAAAGTCAACTCACTCAGGATTTCACCGACAACGTGCAACTGCTTTCCGATGGCGTTCACCGCCTGCAGGACGGCGGAGGCACCGCCCTCTACGATGCCATCTATCGCGCCTGCAAAGATAAATTTCTGAAAGACCGTCCCGACCATCCCACACGCAAAGCGATCGTAGTCGTCAGTGACGGAGAAGATAATCAAAGCGAATACTCACGCGCACAAGCCATCGAAATGGCGCAGCGTGCCGAAGTCATCATCTACGCTATCTCTACCGACGACAGCGGCCTGATTCTCCGCGGCGACAAAGTTCTCGAACAACTCGCCGAGGCTACCGGAGGCCGCGCCTTTTTTCCCTTCAAGATGAAGGACATTACTCACTCCTTCGCCGCCATCGAAGACGAGCTGCGCAGCCAGTACGTCGTCTCCTACCGTCCCGCCGATTTTGACGCCGACGGCCGCTATCGTTCTATCGAAATCTCCGCCCTGAAGAAAGACCTGCAAGTGCGCGCCCGCAAAGGCTACTTCGCACCACAACAATAACTCTTTCGCGGTTGCTTCGAAACGGCGCGGGTTCAGTCGCTGCTGGACACCGTGCGTCAACGCCCGCATTGCCGTAAAATACTGTCACGCGCCCGTAGCTCAATCGGATAGAGCATCTGCCTTCGGAGCAGAGGGTTGGGAGTTCGAGTCTCTCCGGGCGCACCACGATCAGAACGCGCTGCCACCGCCGCCGCCGAATCCGCCGCCGGAGAATCCTCCGCCACCACCGAAGCTTCCTCCACCGAAACTTGATCCGCCGGAACTTGCTCTGGGCGCGGACACAAATACCTGATGCATATCTGTCGCCATACCATGCATGGAGGAGGAGAAGAGGATTGGATTGAATATTGTGCCGTAGGCGTAGCCCGCAGGGGCGGCATACCAAGTCGGGGGAGTTTTGAGAATGCCGGCGAAGGCTTGCGCCCAGTGATGTTCGACACCGAGAGCCATCGCATAGGGAAGAAATTTTTCGAAAGTGTCTGGAGGCATGACTTTTAACCGGTCGGCGTCGACGCGATTCATGAATTCCTGGAATCCCAAGACAGCGATGTGCATGCGCGCGCCCTTCAACGTTTTTGCCGTCATCACGCGAGCAAACAGCCACCAGATCAGGGCACTGAACAGAACGCATCCGACGAGCATGGGAATGGAGCTTAAGAAATCGGCCCAGCCGAAGTATTGAAAAATTGCGAATGGTATCAAAATGCCGACTGCGGCTCCAATGCTGTAGGCGTTGGCGGATTCCGGATCAAGGGTGTAGATGCCTTTCTGTTTCAGCGCCGACATAATATCGGTGCGTATCACTGGGATCGCGGTGTAGAAGCGGTTCTTCAGACTGGACAGCCGAGTGTCAGGCATATCTCCGACAAAAATGTTTTCCAGCATCACCTGTTCGTGAGGAGCAAGGCCAGTCCAGTCCTGGCGCTGCTTCAAGAGATGAAAGATGTAATCCTTATTGTGGAACAGAAGCCCCTTCTCGTCGGTCTCTTCGATCTTGATGAAGCCGCGCACGGCAAGATCGACAATGGTCGATGTAATGTCGCGGGGATGGATGCGATCGTCGAGCAGGGTTCCGGCTTCGGCGGGTAAAATTCCGGGCGGAGGCTCGTACATCGGTGCGACGGACATGCCCGGATCGGGATCGCGTCCGGCGTACCACCATAGGCCGAACATGACGGCGAGCGTGACCAGCGGCAGAAATACGATTGGATTGCCGCCGATAAACCAGAACAGCTTCGTTAGAGAGCTGGGTTGAGTGAGAATTCCTTTCGGAACATAGACGTCGATGGTGAGGCCGCCGCGCATGGGCAGAGGATTTGTGGTTTCAAATTCGGCGGTTGCGCCATCGACTTTCGCGGTTGCGTCGTGTTCGGTCGAGCCATAAACGCCGGTGAAGGCCTGCGCGCGCAACGATCCTGCAGCGTCATCGGGAAAACGTACAGTCGCCGCGGCGTGGTCGATGGGCACGGGCCAATCGTTGCCGGTTACGTTCCAATAGAACTCGTCGTATTGATCGAAGAAGCGTGTGCCATTGCGCACGCGGTAAACGATCTTCACCGTGCGCGTGGTATCGACCGCGTCAGGAATATAGATTTTCAGATCCCGATAAGCGCCGGAGGTTGAGGAATCGTATTTGAGTTTCGATCCGTTTTCGTCGGTGACGCTTTTGAGATCGGTGAAGAGCTGGTAGTTGGTTCCGTTGGGTCCGGGATATTCGATCGGGATGGTGCGGTGAATGCCGTGCCACTCGCCGACGAAAACCAGAGAAATGGTCTCGTCCACTGAGGCGCTGCCATCTCTGTTGACGGTGATATCGTCATGGAAGTTCGAGATGCGCCAGGATTTTGCTGCGGTGGGAGCCGCGAGGCCGAGAATCGTGGCGCAGAGCAGCAGGATGGCTCGCGCTGGATAGTCGAGACCGACGAGTAGGCGCGAGATTTTCAGGCGTCCCTCCGGGTTCCCTTCTCCACTCTCACCCAGCGCTGAACGCGCTGGGCTATTGTCATGCTGCCCCTCCGGGGCCCCTCTATTTATAGCCCCGATCATGACATCAGAACTTGACGGCGACGGGCTCGCGGTCGGCGTCAGTGGTTTCAAAGAACTGGCGGGCTTGAAAGCCGAACATGTTGGCGAGAATGTTTGTGGGGAAAGATTGGATCTTTGTGTTCAGGTCGCGAACCACGGCGTTGTAATAACGGCGAGAGTTCTGGATCGAATCTTCGGTCTGGCTTAACGAGCCTTGTAGTTGAGTGAATTCCTCCGAAGCTTTTAATTCAGGATAATTCTCGGCAACGGCGAACAGGCTCTTCAGCGCTCCAGTAAGCTGATTCTCGGCTACCGCCTTGCCTTCCGGCGTGGTTGCCTGCATGGCCAGTGAGCGGAACTTGGCGATATTTTCGAATGTGCCTTTCTCGTGTGCGGCGTAGCCTTTGACGGTTTCGACGAGATTGGGGATGAGGTCGTGGCGGCGCTTGAGCTGCACATCAATATCGGACCAGGCGGAGTCGGTGCGCACGCGCAACTGCACCAGACTGTTGTACATGCCGATGAGGACGACGAAGATGAGGACGAGGATTACGAGGAGGATGATGCCGAACATGAGCGTCTCCTAGGAAAATTCTAATCGCGCAGGCTTAATCTCGAAGGCTTATCTTGAAATCATTGGCACGGTAGCATAGTGAAGGCGCGGGCGCAAACGGTTTCCAGGTTATTGGTACGTCGGTTTTCCAGGTCCAAACAGCAATCGCTATCTTTCACGAACAAGTACTAAATCAATCGACAACGGATCTCGATTGACCGGCAAAATGAACTGCACCGATCCACACCGCTGCCCCTTGCGAAGTCCGATAAAATCTCCGGCGCTCTGGACTTCACTAAGTGCGCTCCTTGTGTGACCGCGGGGGAATATCGAGGCGCTAAGTACCGCAAACCTTTTCCTGCGCTACTCCATCTCAAAGCTCAAATACGTCAGCCCGTCGCTGCGTTCGACTTGCAGAACGACGGCGGCGCCGGCTTTCAGGCTATGCACGGCGGAGCGTAGTTCTTCCATAGAAGTGATGGGAGTGGTATTGAGGGAGTGGATAATGTCGCCGGTTTGCAAGCCGGTGTCGGGAGTGATGAGGTCGGCGGCGCGGCCGAGGACGATTACACCGGAAGAAATGCGCAGCGATCCAAGTTGCTTGCGCAGATCGGGAGTGAGATCGGTGGCGAGAATGCCGAGGCGCGAGATGAGACTTTTTTCGGGATCGGCGGCATCGAAGAGTTGATCCATGGGATCGCGCTCCTCGATGGCGGGAACGTACAGAGTTTTTCTTTCGTCGCCGCGCAAAATTTCCAGCTTTAATACTTTGTCAAGGCGGTGAAGATACAACGCCGAGGAGAGCGCGGGAAGAGTATTGATGCGGCGATCGTCGGCGGAGAGAACGATGTCCTGAACTTTAAGGCCAGCGGTGGCGGCGGGGCCATCGGGTTTGACGTCGGCGATGATAACTCCCCAGCGTTGCGCGAGATGGAGACCTTCGGCCATGGTGGGAGTGACTTCCTGCGCATCGGCGCCGATTTCGGTGCGATGCACGTGTCCGTATTTGCGCAGGCTGTGATAAACGAAGTCGACGATGCGGGCGGGGATGGCGAAGCCCAGGCCTTCGCTGCCGCCGCCTTCGGAGAGAATGAAAGTGTTGATTCCGACTACCGATCCATTCATATCGACCAATGGACCACCGCTGTTGCCGGGGTTGATGGGCGCGTCGGTTTGAATGTAGGTGAGCGGTTTGGTGGGATCGGCCTGGCGGGAGACGGCGCTGACGACACCCATGGTGACGGAGTTCTGCAGGCCCTCGGGACTGCCGATGGCGAAGACGAGTTGTCCGACGCGCGGACGCGGCTGAGTGAGCAGCGGTAGCGTGGGGAGATCGGTCTCGTCGATCTTGAGCAGAGCAAGATCGGTCTCCTTATGGACGCCGACTAATTTCGCTTGCAGGATGTGGCGTTTGCCGATGGGGACGGCGCGGCCGTTATCGTATGGCAGGGGCAATGCAACGCGAATGCTTTGCGCGCCTTCGATAACGTGGGCGTTGGTCATGATGTAGCCAGAGGGATCGACGATGACGCCGGAGCCAACGGCTTGCTGCCGGACGATGAGAGCGGTCTGAGTGCGGCTCTCTTCGTGCAGGGGGCCGTAGCCGGTGACGAGGATCTGTACTACGGCGGGGGAAACTTTTGCGGCGAGGCCTTCGAGAGCGTTATTGAGTTGGACGAGCGCCGCGGTAGCCGCGGCGGATTCGTCGGGCTTCGCCTGGGGGACTTGCGGAGCAGGGACTGCGGGTGCTTGAGACGCGGGCCTTTGCGGGGACTGCTGGGATAAGAGAGGAGCGGTTGAGATCAGAATTAGGACGAAGACCTGTTGGACAAAGCCGTGTGAGCGCCGGGTCGATTGCTGACGAACGAAATAATTTGGGCCGAGCATGAATTAGCTCTCCTAAGAATGAAGAAAGAACACTCATCTGACGGTATCACGGGCAGTTCGGTTGCAAGGTAATCCTCGCTGGGGTTGACGCGAGAGAGTTGCATAGGTCCTTCATTGGGAGCCGCTCGCGATTGCGAGCGGCTCCGCTTCTTCAGGATGACAAGCTTCCGATGGAGGCCAGTCGGATCAAAACCAGTCGGGGAAGATCAGGTCGATCAGGCCGGGGGTCCAGTAGGAGTAGAACTTGTCGTCGCAGATTTTATATTTGCCGTATTTTTTGCGAGCGTAGTTGCCCCAGTGGGGCTGGGTGCCGTCGAGGTCGGTGAATCCGTATTCGCGGGCAAGGGCCCAGGAGCTGTAGACGCGTCCGGACTTGTTCATGACGTTCGCATCGGTGGCGAGGGCGACGACGGCGCGGCCGATGTAGCGCGGCGATTCGGAGACCATAAAATCGCTGGGCGCGTCGTTCTGGTCTTTACTGTTTTGATCCGGACTGTTTTTGTCAGCGTTGTCTTTCTTGCCGGCATCCTTCCAGTTTGCTTCGCTTACTTTGAAGTGTTCGAGAACTCTTTCGGAACGCAGGAAGCCGGGAGTGAGGGCCACGGCGGCGATATTGCGTTTGCGCAGTTCACGGGACATGGCGAAGGCGAGCCGGATGACGGAAATTTTTACGAGATCATAGAAGAGGTTGCCGCGGTAGTAGAAGGCGTCGCCGTCGGTAATTTCGAAGATGATTCCGCCGGGCCGGCCGAGCATCAGCGGGGCGGCGTAGTGAGCGGTAATGATGTGGGAGTGGATGGCCTGCTCGAGCATGCGCAGGCCGTTATCGAGATTGACGGTCCAGAAGGGCTTACTCCATTCGGTGAGGGCGTCCCCGCCCCAGACGTCGTTGACAAGGATGTCGAGACCTCGGTGGCGGCGCTTGATGAGCGCGACGAGTTTCTTCACCTCGGCGGGAACTTCATGGTCCACTTTCACGGCAATACCTCGGCCGCCGGCGGCGGTGACGAGGTCGGCGGTTTCTTCGATGGTCTCGCGCTGGCCTGGCCTAAGGGAACGTTTAAGCGGGTTTTTCTTCGAGTTGTGCCTCGAGCTGCGGCCGGTGCAGTAGACAGTGGCGCCGGCTTCACCGAGGGCGATGGCGATGCCGCGTCCGGCGCCGCGCGTGGCACCGGCTACCAGGGCGACCTTGCCTTGCAAGGATTTGGATCGCGAATTGTTTGATGGTCGAACCATTCTTATCCACCCGGCCGGCATGATAGCAGAGAAGCAAACTTCAAAAATGCAAGCTCAAAGGCGGCGGAAAGGAGTGAGCGGCTCACAGGGGACGGGGGGAACCTAGGTTCTACCCTTAACTAATTCGTTATCAGGCTTTTATAGAGCTGACATCCGTGATATAACCGCCGTGAGCTGTAAAAGTGGGTGATCCGCCTGCCAGGAGCGTACTTTGATGGTATTGGCCTCGTTCGCAAAAAGAGAAGGATCGAACCACGAAAGAGGAGGCACTGTGTCCGAAGAAGCACGGACCGGAAAAAGATTTCCGCTGGAGTTGCCGATCAAACTGCATAGCGATGCGGCCAGCGGTGACGCCAAGGGGACGACAGGAAATCTGAGCGCGGCGGGAGTTTACATTCGCGCGGATGCATCGCTCGAGATTGGATCGCCGGTAGAATTCGAGATCACGCTGCCCCCGGATGTTACTGGAGGGCAGGAAAATGTTGTGATTCAGTGCAAAGGACGCGTAGTGCGCACGGATCCGACAGGAGCTAGCGACGAGGGCAAAGGTGTGGCCTGTGTAATCGACTCCTACGAGTTTGTCAGGAACTCGTAGAAGAAATTGTTGATTTTTGATTGCTGATTGTTGATTGAAAAAACGGGGCAATGGGATTTTTTAATCAACAATCATCAATCATCAGTCAACAATGCCGTGGCAACACGGATGTAATTCTTAGGATGACTTTGGAGCTACGATAACATGCTCAAACTGATTCTGGCCGATAACCAGGCAATCTTCCGCGCCGGCATTGCCAAGGTGCTGGCGGTGGAAGACGAGATGCGCATTGTGGCGCAGGCTCAAACGCCGGAGCAGATGTTTATGGCTCTGGACAAATTCCGCGCCGCGGTGCTGGTGGTGGCCGCGGGATTTCACAACGATTTTGCCGCCATCGTGCAAGGCGCGAACAAGGCAAAGACGCGCGTGGTGGTGCTGGCCGATACTGGCGAGAGTGCGCAGCGGCACATGGCGAACGGAGCGCATGGCGTGGTCTATCGCAACGTGACCAGTGCAGCCTTGGTGGACTGCGTGCGCAAAGTGGCGCGCGGAGAGACCTGGGTGCAAGATGTCGCGGTGCCCAGCGAATTGACCGAAAACGATATGGTTGGGTTGCGGGTTCGCGATCGGCTAACGGCAAAAGAACTGCGGATTGTAGCGCTGATTGTCCAAGGATATAAGAATAAGGAAATCGCGACGCAGTTGGGAACGACAGAGCAGGTCATTAAGAATTATCTACGCAACGTCTATGACAAGATTGGCGTGTCGGACCGGCTGGAGCTGGCGTTGTTTACCATCCATCACCGAATTCTGAACGAGGCCGCCGCGGCGACTACGGCGGGACCGGCCCCGCAGACACCAGCGGGTGTGATGCCTTAGGCTTCTGCAAGTTGCTGTGAACCAGAGCCACCTGCGGGCGGCTTTTTTATTGGCGGCGCTTTGGGATGCGGCCTAAAACCTTTAACACGGGGGACACAGAGGGGCACAGGGTGGATCTGTATCGTGGCGTTTTTGTTGAGCGCATCGTTCTGATTTGATCTGCATCTATTTCCTCATGGAATTTCGCACGCTGGGACGCTCTGGTTTGATGGTGCCCGTTTTGAGTTTTGGCACGGGAACATTTGGTGGTGGAAACGAATTTTTTAAAGCGTGGGGCGCGAGCGATGTAGCCGAGGCGACCCAGCTGGTCGACATCTGCCTGGAAGCGGGCGTCAATCTTTTTGATACTGCCGACGTTTATTCGGACGGGCTTTCCGAAACTATTTTGGGAAAGGCGATTGCCGGGCGGCGGGGCGATGTTTTGATTTCTACTAAAACCACTTTCCGTCTGGGCGCGGGGCCAAACGATGTGGGATCCTCGCGCTATCACGTGATTCGGGCATGCGAAGCCAGCTTGCGCCGGCTGGGAACAGATTACATCGATATTTATCATCTCCACGGTTTTGACGCGCTTACTCCGGTTGAAGAAGTTCTGAGCACGCTGAATCAACTGGTTACCAGCGGCAAGGTTCGATATATTGCCTGCTCGAATTTTTCCGGATGGCATCTGATGAAGTCTTTGGGAGTTGCTGACAGATATGGCTGGACGCGGTACGTGGGACATCAGGTTTATTACTCTCTGATTGGACGAGAGTACGAGTGGGAACTGATGCCGCTGGCGCTGGATCAGGGGGTGGGCGCGCTGGTGTGGAGTCCGCTGGGCTGGGGAAGATTGACGGGAAAGATCAGGCGCGGGCAGCCGTTGCCGGCAGAGAGCCGGCTGCATAAGACGTCTGAGCAGGGGCCGCAGGTGCAGGACGAGTATTTATATAAGGTGGTCGATGCGCTGGATGCAGTCGCGAAGGAGACAGGAAAAGCGGTCCCGCAAATCGCACTGAACTGGCTGCTGCAAAGGCCCTCGGTTGCAACCGTAATTATGGGAGCACGGAACGAGAAGCAGTTGCGGCAAAATCTGGCGGCAGAGGGATGGAATCTGTCTCGCGAGCAAATTGCTAAACTGGATGCCGCCAGCGATGTGACGCCGGTTTATCCCTACTGGCACCAGCGGCAATTTCTGGAGCGGAATCCGTTGCCGGTCACCGGCTAGCGCAGTTTGAAAGACCTTTTTCGGGTCGGTGTTTCCCAGGTCCTGGCGTAAATGTCCGGATCCGGACTTTTACGCCCAGACTGGTTCCATCATTCCCAAAACCTTTTACTTTTCTTCAGTATGCAAGATAGGCTGCTGACCTCCTTTCACGAGGCGCGATTCTTCCCTGCTGGTTTCTGTGACTTCGACTCCGATTTTTGTTCCATTTTCGAAAATCTTATTCAAAAACTCGGTGTTTCCATATTTACGAAATGTTAGTTCCGTGTGTGCGGGGGTATGATTATCAATTGCCTCCCGAACGATAAATTCCACGCTGGTCTTATCATTTTCGCTGGTCGCTGTCATTACCGAAAGCTCAGAATTTTGCATCATCCGGAATGTATACTCGCCCGGCGGCAGGGTGGTGTTGCCGATGACGAAGGCGTGGTCAATGTGGGCTTGAATCGCGTTAGTAATCTGGGCATTCAACCATGGAGTGCCTACAGCCAATAAGAAAAAGGTGACCAAGACAGGAGCAACAGTCCCTGAGTAGCTTTTCATAAAGTATCTCCTCTACAGCTAAGTAATTCGTGCAATCACTTTCCTGCATCGAATACATGTAGAGTTGCCGATACTTTGGAAAAGGTTACCCGATTTTCTCCCCGACGGACTTTGCCTGGGTGAAAAGATAGAGATAATCAGGGCCGCCAGACTTGGAGTCGGTGCCCGACATGTTGAAGCCGCCGAAGGGATGCGCGCCGACCATGGCCCCGGTGCATTTGCGGTTGATGTAGAGATTGCCTACCTGAAAGTCGCGGATGGCGCGGTCAATCTTGTCGCGCGACTTGGTGTAGATGGCGCCGGTAAGGCCGAACTCGGTGTCATTCGCGATCTCTAATGCATGGTCGAAGCCGCGGGCTTTAATCACGGCCAGCACCGGACCGAAGATCTCCTCCTGCTCGAGTTTTGACTTGGCAGGAATATCGGCGATCACCGTGGGACGGATGTAGTAACCTTCTCCGGCTTCGGCGGCGCGCTCGCCGCCGGTGAGCAGGCGTCCATCTTTCTTGCCTTGCTCGATGTATCCGAGGATGGTCTTCATCGAACCTTCGTTGATTACGGCTCCCATGCCGGTGTTTTCGATGGGATCCCCGATGGTGATTTTTTCCACCCGGGCTTTGAGTTGCTCGAGGAATTTATCGTAGACGCGCTCGTCGACAATGGCGCGGGAGCAGGCGGAACATTTCTGCCCCTGAAAGCCGAAGGCGGCCTGGGCGACACCTTCGACGGCGGAATCAATATCGGCGTCGGCATCGACGATGATGGCGTCTTTGCCGCCCATTTCGAGGATAGTGCGCTTGATCCAGATTTGTCCTGGAGCTTGCGTGGCGGCGACTTTGTTGATATGTAATCCCACTTCGCGCGAGCCGGTAAAAGCGATGTAGCGGGTTTTAGGATGCGCGACCACGGCATCGCCGAAGCTGGCCCCCGCGCCCGGGCAGAAGTTCACCACGCCTTCAGGCAGCCCAACCTCTTCCAGCAACTCCATGAATTTCGCAGCAATGGTGGGAGAGTCGCTGGATGGTTTCAAGATCACCGTATTCCCGCTGACGATGGACGCGACCGTCATGCCGGCCATGATTGCACAAGGGAAATTCCAGGGAGGGATCACCGCGCCGACGCCGAGCGGGATGTAGCTGAGGGTGTCACGCTCACCGGGCAACTGCACGGGCGGCTCAGCTTTGGCAAAGCGGAGAGCCTCGCGGGCGTAGAACTCGAGGAAGTCGATGGTCTCGGAGATATCGGCGTCGGCTTCGCCCCAGTTTTTGCTGACCTCAAACACCAGCCAGGCCATGTAATCCATTTTGCGCTGGCGCATGAGGTCGGCGGCGCGGTAGAGCAGGCTGGCGCGCTCTTCAACCGAAGTGTTTCTCCAGGATTCGAAGGCTTTGAGCGCGGCATGCATGGCAGGTTCTACGTGCTCTTTGCCGGCCTTCTGGTGGATTCCGACAATTTGCGAAGGGCGCGAGGGATTCAGCGACTTGATTTTGTCGGTGGTCTTTACGCGCCGGCCACCGATGATGAGATCGTACTCGCGGCCGAGCTGTCCGCGGACGCGCTCGATAGCGGCACGCATTTTGCGAGCATTCTCTTCGTGGCGAAAATCATAAAAGGGCTCGTTGACGAATGGGCCGGAATGAGATTGCGGTGACGAGGATGTGCGCGGCCGGATGGGGGTTTCCAGGGTTGCCATGAGGGATTTCCTTTCAAGACTCAAGTGATAGCTTCGGCGTCTACCACATATTTTACACCGCTGGGCTGGGATACTCGGCAAGCCGCGAAGCGGCAAAAGAATGCAGCCCACGGCGCAAGCCGTGGGTAGACTTAACAGAAACCGATCAAAGTTCCGGAGGGGCGAGACAAACCTAATCCCAGATGTACCTTTCGTCATATGGAATCTTGTTCCTCTTTAGGAAGGCTACGTACTCCTGCTGGAAGGTCCGTTTCTTATGGTGCTCTTCCTGCGTCGCAATGTACCGCGAAACGGCGGGTACATTCGATTCGCTGACGCTGAAGGCGCCATAGCCTGTTTGCCAGGCAAACCGCGCATTCCATTTCTCGTGAACCCAGCGCGAGGAGTTTGCTTTAACAATGCGGGCAATTTCAGACGCCGCTTGCACAGGACGGATGCGGATTAGCATGTGAACGTGATCCGCGGTGCCGTTGACCATGAGAGCGATGCCGCGCATTTCGCGGATGATGCCACCGAGATAGGCAAAGAGATCGCCGCGGATCTCAGCGGTGATGAGAGGCTGGCGATCTTTGGTGCTGAAGATCAGGTGAAGGATAAGATTGCCAGCGGTATGAGACAAGTTTCTTTCGCTCCTTCGGAGCTTGCTCTTTTCTTGGGTTGCTTTCCCACGGCTTGCGCCGTGGGCTGCATTCCTGCGCCGCTTCGCGGCTATAAGGAGCATACGACGCGTAACCAGCACAGGTCCTAATCGCAGGAATATTTGTGCTGCAGTTTCATTTCGACACCGCACCCACGATTGTCATCCCCTTGAGCGATACCGGATGGTAGACTCAAGCGTTTTCGCGGAGGGAACATGGCGAAATTGCCACGACGGTTCGCCGTCGCCGGGATCGCAATCGGGATTGGTCTCCTTACTTTTTGGGCGTGCGCCGACAAGTACAATCTGTTTCATCTTCCTACTTCAGAACAGGTCTCCAAAATGCACGCCAGTTACAAAGCTCCTCCGATATTTTGGGTTCTCAGGGAAGCAACGATGTGGTTATGCCCTGGCTTGGTTTTGGATATCTTGACGATGGATATGGGTACAAGCGCCAACCTGATCATGTGGTTCATTGCCATAATCGTCAATGGGGCGATTTATTACTGCTTGGGTTTTGCGGTCCGTGCCGTCACTAGCAAATGGCCAGGCTAAAGCTTTCTCTATCTAGATCATCCCTGTTGGAGGCTGTCGATATGGATTTATGGCAGATCGGAGTTGTGGGCGCAGGCACGATGGGCAACGGCATTGCTCATGTCTTTGCGCGAAGCGGTTATTCGGTCGTGTTGTGCGATGTGGAGCAGCGGTTTTTGGATCGCGGGATGGCGACGATCACGAAGAATCTTGATCGTGAGGTTGCGAAGAATAAGATCACTGCTTCCGACAAGGAAGCGGCATTGGGGCGAATCGAGGGAGTGACCGACCGCGCGCGGCTGGCAGACTGCGATTTTATCTTGGAGGCGGCGACCGAGAAGTTCGAGATCAAGACAGAGATTTTTCGTGATTTGGACCGGCTCGCGCGGGCGGAGGTGATTCTGGCCTCGAATACTTCTTCGATTTCCATCACGAAATTGGCGGCGCTGACCAAACGTCCCGACAAAGTGATTGGCATGCATTTTTTCAATCCGGTACCGGTGATGAAGCTTGTCGAGGTGATTCGCGGGCTCGCTACTTCGCAGGAAAGCTTTACGACCGTGCGCGATCTGGCGCTGAAGTTGGATAAGACTCCGGTGGAGGTGAACGACGCGCCGGGATTTGTCTCGAACCGGGTGCTGATGCCGCTGCTGAACGAGGCCATGTACGCGGTGATGGAAGGCGTAGCTACAACGGAGGCGGTAGATGAAGTATTCAAGCTGGGGATGGCGCATCCCATGGGGCCGCTGACGCTGGCGGATTTTATTGGGCTGGATGTTTGCCTCGATATCATGCGGGTGATGCTGGATGGGTTGGGGGATCCGAAGTACAGGCCGTGTCCGCTGCTGATCAAGATGGTGGATGCGGGATGGCTGGGGAGGAAGAGTGGGCGGGGGTTTTATACGTATTGATGATTGGTGATTGCTGATTGTTCACTGAGAACATGCCCAGGGGAAACTCGCTTTTGATTTCCAATCAACAATCAGCAATCATCAATTAGCGATCTTCGATGCCAACCCAGACACCTTCGCGGCGAGTCAGCGGCGACCTGGCATACTACGTCGTGGCCGCGCTCGCCGGCATAGGCACGGGATGGGTGGATGTAGCGGTTGATGACTTGCTATTTACGGCCCTACTGGTGCTGATGGCGTGCATGCTGCTGGGCCTGCTGCGTCCGCGCTGGCCGTGGAGGTGGGTGATTGTGGTTGCGATTTTTATTCCGCTGACCGAGCTAGCGGCTTATGTGATTCTGACCGTGAAGCCGACGCTTGGCCAGACCTATGGAGCGTTTCTGACGGCCCTGCCGGGAATGGCAGGGGCCTATGGAGGGTCGGTGATGCGTCGCGCCATCGATAATCTGCGGCAGGGGAACTAGAGGCCAGGAGCCGGCCTCGGGCTGCCAGTTTCTAATTTAAGTTCGTTTGCGGAAAGCGGACGCCGGCAGCCCGAAACCCGGACCCGATGTTCAAAGGTAACGTTCAGAAGTAGATGTTCAAAGGTATTGGATAGCGAAAAAGTTACTCCCAATTCCACAGGGCGGACGCGTATGCTCGCAGCATGTGTGTGACGGTGTCGATGCTGGCCAGCGGAAGCCGGGGGAATTGTGCGTTCGTGGCCAGCACGCGGACCAGGATTCTGGTGGATGCGGGCATCTCCTGCCGGGAGACGTTCAAGCGCATGAAGGCGCTGGGGGAAGATCCGCGATCGCTCTCGGCGATTTTGGTTACGCACGAACACTCCGACCACGTTTATGGCTTGGCGATGCTGGCGAAGAAGTTGCGCATCCCGGTCTTCATGACCGGGGCAACGCACGCCGCATGGGCGCGGGCGCTACGCAACGAAAACGGCGAGCGGCCGCAACTGGAAAAACTGGAGCGCTTTGAATCCGGCCACCGCTTTCAGGTGGGAGACATCGAGGTGAAACCCTTTACCATCCCGCACGATGCCGCCGATCCGGTGGGTTTTACCTTTCGCGTTGAGGGCACCAAGATCAGCGTGGCGACTGATCTCGGTTATTTGCCGGTCAATGTTCGCGAACACCTGCGTGGCTCCGATGTGCTGATCATGGAGTCGAATCATGACGTGGAAATGCTGCGCGGAGGACCCTATCCGTGGAGCGTGAAACAGCGCGTGGCCAGCAATATGGGGCACCTCTCGAACGAGAAACTCGCGGATTTCTTCACCGGCGACTATGATAATAATGCAGCGTTTGTCGTGCTGGCGCATCTCTCTGAGCAGAACAATCATCCGGAAATTGCGCGCAGAGAGGCGGAGAGAGCACTGGCCCTGCGCGGCGGGTTATTTCACAACCGCGTGATGGTAGCGGTGCAGTCCGAGATTTTGCCGCCCATTCAGCTGTAGCTATCTATTGTCGTTATCTATGAGTCAGCAGTGCATTGATCCAATAGTAGGCAAGATTCTGGCGGGCTGGCGCTACGATATTTCCGGCCTGGCGCCGGAGATGTGCGCCGACTACGAAAGCCATTTCGCGGGCTGCGAGCGCTGCCGCAGCCGCCAGCGCGTCCACCGCATGATCGACGTGGGTCTGATCGCTCTGGCTTCGGTATCCGGCGGGGTGTTTCTACTGGCTTTCGGCGTGATCCGCCACTTTGGGCCGCGACACGCTTTCTGGCTGGAGATTGCCGCCTTGGCTGGCTTTGCCCTATCCGCGCTGATCTGGCTGGTGGTAGCGGTAGCGACACCGGCTCCCGTGACCGTGCTGGATGCGGCGAAAGAGGGCGCGCGCCGGGTGCATGACCGCCTGCCTCCGGAGATCCGGGAGCGGCTGCCGGAAGAGCTTCGGGTGAAGATTACCGGGACATAGATTGCTTATGCTCCAGCGTCTGGGCAAAATCGCTGCTCTTCAGATCGTAACCGTGGCATTACTGGGTGCGGTCCTAGTCTCCAGTGCGGGAGCCACATGCCTGCTCTCTGCTCCGGTTCATTCGTCCTCTGCAGGTTCGCGGCATAGGGGATGTCATTCCGATCCGGTGCCGCCCAAATCGCGCTCGCATGACATGCGGTGCTGCACGAGTTCTCCGGCGCCTGCGCTGCCGATTGCTGTTTTTTCGCCGCACGCAGTTGAGGCCCACCCGGTCACCGTTCGATCGTTTTCGTCTTCCTCTGAGGAACGTTCTTTTAACTTGCTTCCTGCATTTGCTTCTGCTGGCGGGCCTACCACGGCTACTGCTCTAAGAATCTAGACCACACTCCCACCTGATTTTTCGCCGGCACGCGTCCCGCGCGTGCGGCATCGTTGTCTTTTTTTGGTCTTGCTGTTGCGATGGGAGGTTTGTGGCGCGAGCAGTCTTCTTTGCGATTATGGGAGGGTTAGTTGTTGTTGCGATCAGCCGTGCTCCAGCGTGGGCGCAAGACAGTTCCATGAGCGGTATGAGTATGCAAATGGAACAGACCAAGCCTTTGCAGCTTCCGTCGTCCCATGATGGATCGGGAACGGCATGGGAGCCGGCCTCAGTGCCGGAACATGCGTGGATGAGGATGCGGGCAGGCTGGGAACTGATGGCGCATGGCGTGATCTTTACCGACTACAACCAGCAAGGCGGACCGCGTGGCGGGGGCAAGGCGGAGTCCGTCAACTGGGAAATGCTGATGGAGCAGCACAAGCTGGGCCGGGGAACGTTATTGTTGCGGCAGATGTTCTCGGCGGAATCGCTGACCTCGCCGCATCCCGGGTTTCCCGAGTTGTTTCAAACCGGGGAGACTTATCATGGCGCGGCGCTGGTCGATCACCAGCATCCGCATAATGTTTTCGCGGAACTTGCAGCACTCTACCTGGTTCCGATTTCCGAGAAGATCTCGTGGGAGCTGTATGGCGGGCCATCGGCCGAGCCGGCGCTCGGTCCAGTGGTCTACTTGCATCGCACCTCGGCGGAGGAGTTGCCGCTGGCGCCGCTGAGCCATCACCTGCAGGATTCCACGCACACCAGCTTCGGCGTGGTTACGACGGGATTTGTGATCTACCGTTTCAAGCTGGAAGGCTCGGCGTTTAATGGACACGAACCGAACGAAGAGCGCTGGAGTATCCAGCCGGCGGCGCTGGATTCCTGGTCGGTACGCGGCAGTGTTGCCCCGGATCGAAACTGGACCGCGCAATGCAGCATCGGGCACCTTGACCACCCGGAGGCGCTCGAACCCTGGAACCAGTGGCGGCAGACGGCTTCCATCGAATACAACCGTCGCCTGGAGTGGGGCAATTGGGCGAGTTCGCTCATCTGGGGCCGGGTGCACGAGATCGGCCCAAGAACCAATCTGAACGGGTATCTGCTGGAATCCACCCTGAATTTCCGGCGGCGCGATTATGCGTTTACGCGGCTGGAACTGGTCGATAAAAACGAACTGTTTCCCCAGGCAGCGGTGCACCCGGCTTACCGCATCGGCGGCTACACTTTCGGAGGAACGCGCGATCTGGTGCAGAATCACGGGTGGCAACTGGGGGCGGGAGCGGATGTAACCATTTACTCGAAGCCCGCGGTACTGGATGCGGCGTACGGAAGCTTTCCCATATCGTTCCAGATATTTTTCCGGATTCGCCCAGGACTACACGGGGCTGAACAGCGGCGCTGAACCGGTCGCTGACTTAGGTACGGAATAGTGTCTGAATGGATGCGGATCAATAAATTTCTTCTGACGTCGCGAAAATTGCAGGAGAATGTTTCAACGCTGGGCGGCTGTTCATGAGAGGGACTCTAAAGACACTGCAGGCGATGCAGTGGGGAATGTTGGCCAGCATTCTTGTTTATGCGGGCGTTGGCGAAGTTCCGGGCTGGCGGGCGGCAGTTCCCGATCCCTCATTGAGCTACATTTTCACAACTGCCGGCGTGGCGATTGTGGGCGTGATCTTTGTAATCCGGCGGACACTAGTGTTGCGCTTTGAGCCAAGCCTGGCGGCGCATCCTGACGATCCGGTCACTTTGGATCATTGGAAGAACGGTTACCTGGTCACTTATGCGTTGTGCGACCTGCTGGGCTTTTTCGGTTTGGCTTCGCGCTTCATCGGCTGCAATTTTCACCAGAGCGTTCCCTACTACATCGGCGGCTTCGTGCTGCTCTTCTTCTTCGGACCCAAGAAACCCGTGTGAATCGGGCGCTTCCGAGAGGCGTTATCATGTCTTGAGGTAATTCCCATGTCCATCAATGGTCCGGATGAATTGGCCGGGATGCGAGCGGCCGGCGCCATCGTGTGTTTGATGCTGAGTGCCATGAAGAGTGCGGTAAAACCGGGAATCACCACGGGAGAATTGGATGAAGTGGGCGCGGGTGTGATGACACAGCACGGAGCACGATCCGCGCCGGCGCTGGTGTACAAATTTCCTGGAGTGAACTGCATCAGCGTAAATGAAGAGGCGGTGCATGGCGTTCCGGGGAAACGCGCGCTCGAGGCTGGCGATCTGGTGAAGTTGGATGTCACGATTGAGAAGGACGGTTTTATGGCGGACGCGGCCGTCACGGTGCCGGTGGGCGAAGTGACGGAGGAGCGGCGGCGCCTGATTAAATGCGCAGAACGGGCGTTTGCGAAGGCGATGCTGGTGGCGCGCGCGGGCTTCAGGGTTTCAGAGATTGGACGAGCAGTGGAGCGCGAAGTAAGGCGCAGCGGATTTTCTGTGATTCGCGATCTGGGAGGACATGGCATCGGACGCACCATTCACGAAGAGCCGCGCGTGCCCAACTATCCTGATCCGGAGGCGAATCAAATTCTTGAGGAAGGTTTGGTGATTACCGTGGAGCCGATTATTGCCGCGGGATCCGGACGATCGTTCGTGGCGCCGGATAAGTGGACGGTGGTCACGGCAGATCGCAGGCCTTCGGCGCATTATGAACATACGCTGGTGATCACGAAAGGTGCGCCGATTCTTCTTACCGCGGCGTAGAGCCTGGCGCGCTCGCATCGAGTGCGCTTGAACCTTGCGACGCGGATCAATAGGATAGAAATCTCAGCAAAATTCTATCGAAGCAAGATCGCGGAGGGGAAATGGTCCGCTTCAACGTAAACGGTAAAGAAGAGACCTATGATGGCGATCCGGAGATGCCGCTGCTGTGGTACTTGCGCGACGTGGCTGGATTTACCGGGACGAAATTCGGCTGTGGCATCTCTTTGTGCGGAGCCTGCACGGTTCACAAGAACGGCGAGGCGGTGCGGTCGTGTTCGATCGCGATGAAAGATGTGAATGGGGCCAGCATCACGACGATTGAAGGCGTATCCGCCAAAGGATTGCACCCCGTGCAAAAGGCCTGGATGGAGATCAAGGTTCCGCAATGCGGATACTGTCAGACGGGGCAGATCATGCAAGCCATCGCTTTTCTGAACCAGAATCACAATCCCAGCGATGAGCAGATTGATGAGGCGATGGCGGGCAATCTCTGCCGCTGCGGAACCTACCAGCGCATTCGGTCCGCGATTCACCAGGCTGCGAAGGAGATGGCATGAACAACATTGAGAACGTCAGCCGGCGCGGATTTCTGAAGGGTGCATTCGCAACAGGAACATTTGTGCTGGGCCTGCAGCTGGTTCCAAAGCCGCTGTGGGCCAAAGCCTCCGCTGATACCGCAGCGGTTTTCCAGCCGGATATTTTTCTCACAATCGCTGGCGACGGCACGGTCACGATCGTCGCCAGCCGCTCGGAAATGGGCTGCGGGAGCCGCACCGCGCTTCCGCTGGTGGTGGCGGACGAACTGGATGCCGATTGGGCGAAGGTAAAGATTGATCAGGCGATCGGTGACGCGAAATACGGCGACCAGGACACCGACGGCTCCCATTCGGTGCGCAGCTTCTTCGACCAGATGCGGCAAGTCGGCGCTACGGGACGCCTGATGTTGATTACCGCCGCGGCACAGCAATGGGGTGTGCCGGCGAGAGAGTGCAGCACGGAACTCAACTTCGTGATGCACAAAACCAGCGGCCAAAGGCTTGGCTATGGTCAGCTGGCGGCCGCCGCAGCCAAACTGCCGGTTCCCAAGAAGGAAGATGTTCCGCTCAAAGACCGGTCGCAGTGGCGCTACATCGGGAAAGACAGTGCGCTGTTCGATCTTCCCGACATGGTTACCGGCAAAGCTATTTTCGGAATGGATGCCACGATGCCTGGCATGGTGTATGCCTCGGTGGAACATCCGCCGGTTTTGGGGCAAAAGGTCAAATCCTATGACGATAAGGCGGCGCTGCGGGTTCGCGGCGTGAAGCAGACGCTGACCATTGCGCCCTTCAAACCTCCGCATCACTTTCAACCACTGGGCGGTGTGGCGGTGATCGCCGATAACACCTGGGCGGCATTTCGCGGGCGCAAGGCTTTGAAGGTCGATTGGGATACGAGCCCGAACGCGGTCTACAACTCCGATGAATTCCGTAAGACGCTGGAATCAACGTCCCGGCAGCCCTGCAAGGTGGTGCGCAATGTGGGCGACGTGGATGCGGAGTTCGCCAAGGGCGGCAAGATCATGGAGGCAGAGTACTACGCTCCGCATCTGGCGCATGCTTCGATGGAACCGCCAGTCGCTGTCGCCGAATATCGAGATGGAAAGGTTCTGGCGTGGGCTCCAACTCAGGCTCCGCAAGCCGTGCAGGAGACGATTGCCAGTGTGCTTGGGATTAAGAAAGAGGACGTCACTTGCCACGTCCCGCTGCTGGGCGGCGGGTTCGGAAGAAAATCAAAGCCTGATCAGGTCGCCGAAGCAGCAGTGCTCTCGAAACAGTTGGGCAAACCGGTGAAGGTGGTCTGGAGCCGTGAAGACGACATTCAGTTCGACTTCTACCATTCGGTGGCCGCGATGTATATGAAAGCGGCAGTGGGAGCGAACGGCAAGCCGACAGCGTGGCTGCAGCGTACCGTGTATCCACCCATCGGTTCCACCTTCGACGTGAATGCTAAATATGCTGATGATGAAATGGGCCTGGGATGGAACAATCTGCCGTTCGACATTCCGAACCACCGTGCGGAGAATGGTCCGGCGGACGCGCATGTGCGCATCGGATGGCTGCGCAGCGTGGCCAATATCTATCACGCATTCGCGATTCATTCTTTCGCGGATGAGCTAGCGAACGCCGCCAATCAGGATTCGGTTCAATATTTGCTCGAGCTGATCGGGCCGCCGCGCATCGTTCCGCTGAAAGCGGACCCTGACGACCCGGATGAGCAAAAGCGGTATCCACTCGACACGGCGCGGGTGACTCGCGTGGTGCAAATGGTGGCGGAAAAGTCTGGCTGGGGTAAGCGTCCCAGCGGTAAAGGACACGGCTTCGGCATCGCGGCACACCGCAGCTTCCTGACTTACGTGGCTACGGTGGTAGAAGTTGAAGTAGACGACATGGGGCAGGTTAAAATCCCCAATGTCTGGACGGCAGTGGACGCCGGGACAATTGTTGCCCCGGACAATGTCCGCAACCAGTTTGAAGGAGCGGCGAACTTCGGCGCGAGTCTGGCGCTGTTTAGCGAGATCACCGTCACCAATGGAGCGGTGAACCAGAGCAACTTTAACGATTATCGGCTGGTTCGCATGAATGACGCTGTAAAGCATACCAACGTTTACATCGTGGAGAGCGACGCTCCTCCCGCGGGTGTGGGTGAGCCCGGAGTACCGCCGTTTGCTCCGGCGCTTTACAACGCCATTCACGCTGCAACCGGGAAGCGCTTCCGGGAGATGCCGTTGTCGAAAATGAGTTTGGTGTAACCAGCTCGAGCACAACTGCGAGGATGGAGGACGAAGGGCGCATTGACAGTTACCGCAGTCTCCGATTCAATAGCTTATGTAGCTGCGCGTATCACGGATGTGTCGCTTTCAAGTGCGGCTGCCAACAAATTTCTCAGGAGCATACTCAATGTCAGCACCCAGCCGCCGGCCGGAGATTCGCCGGCGCCGAGCTCGTCAGCATAAGATCACCACACTCCGCAAGCGCTTGGCCTCGGCCCAGACCGATGCCGACCGCAACCGGGTCACAGCCAAGCTGCACAAACTCTCCATTGCTTCACCTGGCCAGCCTCTGTTGAAGTAGATCCGCGCTCTAAGACAGGCAAAGTGGCTTGAAAGAAGTCGATTAGGCTACGCCTGCGGTCGTCTTGCTGCCGGGAGCGGAAGACTGGCCGGATGATTCTGTATCGCCTGACTGGTTCAAGACTTCCTGATAGACGTCCATGATGCGGCGCACGGATTTTTCCCAGGAAAATTTAGCTGCCTGGCGGTAGCTGCGCTCCTTCATTTTCTCGCGCAATGGCTGATCGAGAAGAACCCGGTGCAGCGCGCGCATGATTTCAAAAACATTCTCCGGATGCACCAGCACTGCGGCATTACCCACCACCTCGGGCAGCGACGACACATTCGATGTCACTACCGGGGTGCCGTGAGCCATAGCTTCAAGCGGTGGCAAACCGAAGCCTTCATAGAGCGACGGAAAGACGAAAATCTTGGCCGCATCATAAAACGTGCGCAAAACCTCGATCGGCACAAAGCCTAAGAAGCGCACATCATTTTGCACGCCGCTTCGGATCACGGTGCGCCGCAGGTCGGGATTGCCGGATAGATCGTCCCCGATAATGATGAGCTTCAGGTCCGGAAACAATTCTTCTTTTTCCAGCTCCGTTTTCAACGCTGAGAATGCTTCGATCATGCGCACAACATTTTTATGTGGACTGATTCTTCCGGCATAAAGCAGAAACGGATAGGTGACCTGATAGCGCTCGACGATTAACTGGCGGTCCGCGGGGTTGGCATGGCCCTGCAGCAGCCGTTCGTCGATGGCGTTATAAACAACCTCGATGCGTCCCGCGGGAATGTTGAATAGCTTCTCGGTCTCCAATTTCGTGAAGTTCGAGACTGCGAAAATGCGTGCCGCCCCGCTCAGTACCTGCTTGGTCATTTGGAAGTGAACGGTTCGCCAGAATCCGGTTCGCTCGCGAGCGCGCGAGAGATGATCGAGAATATCGTGCACCGTCATCACATAGGGACACGACAGGGCACGCGGCACGGAAAACAAATTCGGAATATGGACCAGGTCGCACTCGAGGCGCTTTACCACGGTGCGGAATTCGCGGTAACTGGTGAGTGAACGTTCCGGTTCCGCTAGCGCAACGGTGTGGAAGTTCGACGGAAGTGGGCCAATTTCTTTGACCTTGGTGGAAGCGCCCAGGAGGAAATAGGTGGTCTCATGGTCCAGCCTGCCCAGAGTTCGGATGACGTTGCGGATATAAGTACCGACGCCAAACTCTGTCATGCGCCGGATGTCGATGGCGATCTTCACGGAAGGCATTTAACCACAGGGGAGGTGAGACCTCCCAGTAGAAACGAGGAAAACTCTCTAGGCCCGTACTTCAGCCTGTGCTTTGGCCCGGCGCTCGGCGTACAGCGGAAAAGCTTCGCACAGGTTCAGCACTTCTTTACGGATTTTTGTCAGAAGTGCAGAATCAGTGCGATGAAGGAGCGCATCGGCGATCCAATGTCCCACTTGCCGCATCTCGGCTTCTTTCATTCCGCGGGTGGTTAGAGCGGGTGTGCCGATGCGGATACCGCTCGGCTTAAGCGGCGGATTTACGTCGAACGGGATGGCATTCTTGTTGACGGTGATTCCGGCCTCGCCGAGCGCCTTCTCGGCTTCACTGCCCAACATGCCTTTGGAGAAGACATCGACTAGCATCAGGTGTGTGTCCGTGCCGCCGGAGATGATGCGAAAGCCTTCGGCCGCGAGCGTCTCTGCCAGCACTTTCGCGTTGCTTACGACTTGCTTTGCGTAGTCGCGGAACTCGGGCTGCATCGCTTCCTGGAAGCAGATCGCTTTGGCGGCGATGATGTGCATCAGGGGTCCACCCTGCATTCCGGGAAAGACCACTTTGTCGATCGCTTGCGCGAACTCGGCCTTGGACAGAATCATCCCGGCGCGCGGCCCCCGGAGTGTCTTATGCGTGGTCGAGGTAACGATATGCGCATGCGGAACTGGCGAGGGATGAGCGCCTCCGGCGACCAATCCGGCGAAATGCGCCATATCGACCAGGAAGAGCGCGCCCACTTTGTCGGCAATCTGGCGCATGCGGGCAAAGTCGATGATGCGCGGATAAGCGCTGCCGCCGCCGATGATTAACTTTGGACGATGCTCCTCGGCCAGTTTCTCTAATGCGTCGTAATCGATCGTCTCGGTTTCTCTGGTCACGCCGTAGGGAACGATCTTGTAAGTCTTGCCGGAAAAATTGAGGTGATGTCCGTGCGTGAGGTGCCCGCCATGCGCGAGATTTAAGCCGAGGATCGTATCGCCCGGTTGCAGTACGGCAGCGTAGGCTTCCATGTTCGCCTGCGAGCCAGCATGGGGCTGCACGTTGGCGTGCTCTGCCCCGAATAACTGTTTGGCGCGATCGCGGGCCAGGTTCTCGACAACATCCGCGAATTCGCAACCACCGTAGTAGCGCTTGCCGGGATATCCTTCGGCATATTTATTTGTGAAAACCGAGCCCGCAGCTTCAAGCACGGCTTCGCTGACGAAGTTCTCCGAGGCGATCAGTTCCAGACCCTCGTGCTGGCGGCGGGTTTCGTTGTCGATGGCAGCGGCGATTTGCGGATCGGCCTCATAGAGTGGCCGATACATATTCGTGGGAGCTGAATTCTTCATATCGTTTTCCTGAGGGCTTCGTAGACGTCAGCGCGATGCAATTCCATGTACCTTTCCGGAAACTTCACCGGAGTAAAACCAACATCCGAGTAAAGCCCGTGCGCATCGCGGGTGGTCAAAATCCAGCGTCGCAGATTCTGCAGCGCGGGATGCTGCATAATACACTCCATCAGCCATTTGCCAAGGCCGCGTCCACGGTGGGTTTCGAGCACAAATACATCGCCAATATACGCGACGGTAGCGAAATCGCTGATCACACGGGCAAAGCCGACTTGCGCGCCTTCCCCATCATAAATGCCGAAGCAGAGCGCATGCTGGATTGACCGAGCCACGACTTCCCGCGGAATTCCCTTCGCCCAATAGCAGTTCGTGAGAAAACCATGGATCACATCCAGGTTCAAGCGCTCGGCGTCAGTGCTGATGACGAACTCGCCGCGACGGTACTCCACTAACATTTGCGTATCAGTTGTGTGCGCCACGGCCATACGACATTCTACCGCCTAATTCTCACTCGACCAGATGGTCAACCTTCAAACGCAGTTCGCAGAAAAGAGGCTAGTTGCCAACCGTCCATGTATTTGTATGGAGTCTCGCCCATGGTGTAGTGACCACAAGGCAGAACCACAACTTTGTGATCCAGTCCATGCCGCTCGAATTCGGTGACCACGTTGCGCGAGAGTTCGGGCAGGAAAGTCAGATCGTACTTCGCATAGATGATGAGCGACTTCCGCGGCCACCGCGCGAACTGGTTGAAATATGCCATGGGACTGACGGCGAGCCAGGATTGGCGTAGGGTTTCGAGATCCATTTGCGATTCGATTCCTTGCCGGATGTGCCGGGTTGACTGTCCGTGCCACACCACATCGGCCACGTAAGTGGAAGCATGATTGAAGGCCGCGACACGGATGCGAGAGTCATGCGCGGCAGCGATGAATGCGTAACACGATCCCAGGCTGGTGCCGACAATTCCGAGCTTGTTATAGCCCTGCTGTTCGAGCCAATCGAGACAGCAGCGGACATCGACTACTCCCTGGCGCACGGCATCGAGAGTACGGCCGATGTTGGCGGAAACGGCATAATCGGCACGGCTGGTTTCTGTGGGCATGCGAATATCGTGATAGGGCATGCTCAGCCGCAACACCGAGATGCCGAGCATGTTCAGAACTTTGCACAGGCTGACATAAGCGATAGCGTCGGCGTTCCAGTGCGGCAAGAGGACGAGGGCGCGGCGTCCGCGGGCGGGAAACCAGCGGGCGTTCACCAGATTATTTTCCGGAAAGGGAGTTTTCACTGGTGCGGTGAAGCGCAGGAACTCGGCGAACGTTCCCTTCACTTTCGCTTCGAGCTTCGGATCAGGAACTTCGCGGGTAGAGAAAACCTGCACTTCGCGCTTCTCCAGGCGGAAATCGGTAGGCGTCTTATAGGAAAAGAATTCGTCGCTGGCGGCCACGATGCGGCGGTTGAAATCGATAAAAAATTTCGCCGGATCTTCGACAGGCTGTCCGGGACGCGCGCCGTTGCGGCACGGCCAGTCCTGAGCGAATTCGATGCCCCAATCCAGCGGGCGCACCACGCGGTTTTTGTCCACCGAGGTGAGGCGGTGTTCCCAGTCGTACATCCATTGTGCGTAGCGCGAGGGCATGGTCAAACCTCTAGTGTAACAAGAGGCCGACCTGCGTTTGTGCGCGATTCAGTCAATGGCGGCGATCACGGTTGGTGCGGAAGCATTTGCGGTTTGAACGGAACACCCGGGTTATAGGCCGGAGCAAATTTGCAATTAGTCGCCGTACCTTCGCGGCACGCGTTTGGAAATGTTGCAGAGAATTTCGTAGGGTGAACTGTTCGCCAAGCGTGCGTGTTCGAGCGCATCGACGCTTAAACCGTCGCTGGTGCCGAGCAGGATCACTTCATCGCCAACAGCAATTCCGGGAATGCCAGTCACATCCACTAGCGTGAGATCCATTGAGATGCTGCCGACGATGGGGGCATAGTGATCGCGGACGATGACGCGGCCGCGATTCGAGAGCTGGCGGTTGTATCCGTCAGCGTATCCGACCGGCAGAACGGCAACGTGGGCCGGCGCTTTCGTGACATAGGTTCCACCATAACCTAAAGCCTGGTTCGCGGCGAAGTTTCGTATGGAGAGAATTTTCGTTTTCCAGGTGAGAACCGGCTTGACGGCGAGCCGCAGCGTGCCTCCGCTCACTTCCCTGCCCGCGCGCTGAAATGGCAAGTAATAACCATAGAGCGCGATGCCGGGACGGACCATTTTGTTCCAGGTTTCGCGACGCGAGATCAATGCGCTGGTGTTGGCCATGTGGATGAGTTCGGGATCGAATCCGGCGGCGCGCACCATGCGCAGGGCTTCTTCGAAGCGGCGAGACTGCTCGGCCACGGAAGGTGCGTCCATAATTTCAGAAGAGGCGAGATGAGTGGACAGGCCTTCCAGAAACAAGTGCGGCGCTGCACTGATGGCCTCCAGCACGGCGGGAAGTTCTTCGAGCGATACGCCGAGCCGGCCCATGCCAGTGTCTACCTTCAAGTGCACGCCATGGCGCACGTTTGCGCGCGCGGTGGCAGTTTCCAGAGATTCGATGTGCCAAGGCTCCCAGACTGTGGGAGTGAGCCGCAGGCGAACAATCTCAGTTTCTTCGCCTCTCCAGAAGCCGGTCATCAGGAGAATGCGGGATTGGATATCGGCATCACGCAGCGGGATGGCCTCGTCGAGCGAAGTGACGCCGAGCCATTTCGCTCCTTCGGACTGCAGCGCGCGGGAGCACTCGACCGCGCCATGACCGTAGGCATCGGCCTTTACGACGGCGCATACTGTGACGCCGGGCCCAGCATGCTTTACGACGGTGCGGAAGTTTTGCCGAAGCGTGGCCAGAGAAACCTCGGCCCATGTGGGACGGGTGGCCACGCGGCTCGGAATTTCTACAGTACTCGCCACTGAGGTCGATTATAGCGGGAGCGTCGTGCCACCTCAGGTTACGCTTGGGCTACTCCCGCTTGGTTTCTCCAGCATTTCTGCGCTGGCTCGGGCGATCAGTTACCGGCCAGCGAGAAGTTCACCGTGATCTGGGTTTCGACTTAAACCGGTTCGTTATTCAGGATGTAAGGGCGGTAGCGCCACTGGCGAACGGCTTCGATGGCAGCGGGCGCCAACATGGGATGACCGGTAAGAACAGTCAGGTTTTCGATTGTACCTTGCTTGCTGATGATGGCCTGCAGCACGACTGTGCCTTGGATACGGGCGCTACGAGCTAAGGCGGGATACGTCGGCTGAACTTTGCGGATTAAATTTCCTTCGGTGATGTGAGAGACGAGAAGAGGATGAGCGAGAGCCGGCGGCGGAGCGGTGGGTAAGATCGGCTGAGTCCCGCTGGAAAATAACCTAGGGAGACCGTGTTGGTCGGTACCTCGGGCGGGAATGTATGGACCTACGTCGGGGCCTATCGGCGCACTAGCATCGATCGGGCCTAGCCTGCCAACGGGAAGAGGTGACGGGCGATGGAAAAAGAATTCCGTAGGCCGGCGTGGAGAAAAGCTGGGACTGCCATGGGGTATGACGGCGGGACCTTCGTGAGGCTGCCCCAAACTGATCGGAGTGGAGAGTGGGTGAAATGACGGCATCTCTACTTGGCGGAAAAGCGGCAAGATCAGCAATAAGCTGGTGAGCAAGGCCTGCAATCCGAACGAGCTTAGGATCGTGCCGCCGCGCCTGGCGCGCTCGGCCCAGGACGATTCTACGGTAGCTGCAAAGATGCTTCCGTTAACCATGACGTCCCCCTGAAGTGTTACTGCTATGGACACCGGAAACTTCTGCTTTGCGGGGTGTTGAGGAAATAAAAAAGGCCGCGCGGGGCGCGGCCTGAGGGAACTTTCACGACACACGCGGTGTCGCGGAGAAGCTATTTGCCGGGTGGCGTGGTTGACTTGGGAGCCGCTGGCTTCGGAGTCGTAGGCTTCGGAGTCGCGGGCCGGACCGACGCACCGGGAGCTGCTGGAGCCGGTACACCGGACTTCGCGTTGTAAAGGTCGACAACCTCCCTGGTGATATCGCCCTGCTCGCCGTACCACAGCAACGGGCTCTGCGGCCACGGATTCGAGGTGTCCATCACCATGGCATAGCCGCCATCTTGCGCATGCTTCACAATGACTGGGGCCATCTTCTGCAGAATGCGCTGGAAAATTTCTTTCTGCTGGTTCTGGGCGTCTTCCTGAGCGTCCTGCACGGAACGATCGAAGGACTTCTTCTTGGTTTCGATTTGTTTGACGAGGGTTGCGCGGGCTTCGTCATTCAATTTGTCGCCCTGAGTCTGCAGTTGCTTCTGCAAACTTTCCAGTTCGTCGTTCTCAGATTTCAGTTCGTTCTGTTTGGGCTCCAGCTTCTTGCGTAAAGCTTCGAAGTCGCGTTGACCTTCGTTGCTGCCCATTACGGCCTGTTCAATGTTGATGGTTCCGAGCTTGGTGCCGGTACCGGTCGCAATGGAAGTAGAGGGTGCCGAAATTGCGGGCGAAGTGGCCCCGCCCGCGGGGGCAGCCGCACTCGAGGTTTGGGCGAAAGCGGAGATCATCGAGAAAACCGCAATGGCCAGGAAAGAACGCAGAAGCTTGCTTGTCATCGGATTCGGTTAAACTCCTTGGAACTTTGATCCAGGAAACATGCTTCGAAAACAGACTCCGAAAACATGGTTCCGGGAAGACTCAGATTTACCCTTTTTCAGGCAACGCTGGGAAGGCGTACTGGATTGCCAGCATCACACGCCGGGGTTGCGGACGTGTCCTCCACTCCTGGTCAGCTTTCAGTAATGGCGTGGATGCAGGTCATTATAGAGAGCATGGTCGGGCCGCGTCAAACGCGGTGTTGGTCATTAAGGGCTGTCATCTGCATGGAGGGTATTGTTTGTCCGATGGAAGCAATAGAATCTTCTTGTGTTTGCAGCGGCGGTGGGCGGAGCGATGGTTCGCTTTGGCGAGCGCTGGAATCCCGTGCACCCACCCCTCCCCCCTCCCCCCTGCCTATTGCTGTCATCAACTTGGCAAGAAATTCTCCGCAAAATACGTTTTTCAAAGAGCTTAGAGGTCAAAATCCGTGAAACAAAGGACTTGAGTCGAAACGATTTGCGCTGTGGCAGAGCGTCGCGGCCTCAATCATGATTGTGGAGCGAAGCTGTGGAAGACAAGGGCAGATGTCACGAAAAACGTCTCGGTTCGCTAGAACGACTTTGGGGTCGTTAACAGTCGACTAACTCGGCGAAAAGCGAGAACCTGCGGCACCTACGCGCAAGCAGTTCTAAATCGATCTTCTGCGCGATCTCGCGGCAAAGCTCGGCAGTGTACGTGGCCTTGTGATCAGTAAGAAGCTTGCGGAACCACTTCTTTTGGGTTAAGAAGGCGCTCGGGATCGTCGTGCGATTTTGTTATAGGCTTCCCGCCCTTGCCCTGAACTGCTGCGCTGATGGCGGCCGCATCTGCGAGAAGCCATGCGTCCATAGCTTGTGGCACAGCATAAAAACGTACGTTCAATGGGAAAGGATAGTTTCGGCCCTGAACCTTTCTTCGCATGTGCTCTTCGACTTCGAGTGGATCCCTGCCATCCGCATCCACGATCACGATCGCCATATCGACTGGATCACCGCCGATCTCATATTCAAACGTCCTAAGCAGGCCAGGAAACTTTTTCCCGAGGTTCGCTTTTCCCTCGCAAACAAGTGCCTTGATGTGAACTTTGTGGGAGGCCAACTTTCGAATAAGGGGATCGTATACCGCCGAGTCATACGCGCCCTCGACAATGATGCCATAGCTATTCGCTGACATCGCTCAGCGCTCCGGAGTAGACAAGATCGCCGAGACCGAGCTCTTCATCCTGAAGCAGTTTACGCAGATGTGACTTATCACCTGGGCGAGTAAAGACTGTCGCACCCTCTCCTTTTTCGACAAATATGATCTCATCGAGCTTCATCTTGTCAACGACGAGCGGTGAATGTGTCGTCATTATGATCTGTGGCGCATCATGTTTGCGCTCCTATTCTTCCTGAGATTGCCGCAGCACTTGCAAGAGCGTTTCAATCAGGGTCGGGTGGAGGTAATTTTCCAGGTCTTCTATGCAATACAAGCTCCCGGCCCGGTCGGGCGGAGCGTATATGAGCGAGAGAAAAGCGATGAACGCGAGTTCGCCCGCGGACATCTGCGATAGAGTTATCGGTCGTTTGAGATACTTCTCTCGGCTGCCGAGTGCCACCGTCGATTGCTGCGTTGGTGAGTTGAAGAGACCCGTAACTTGCGGCAGGGCGTCACGCAACACTTGCTGTATCCGTGCAAAGGAATTGTCATAGTGTTCGGCTTGAAGGTTCAACAGCCATTGCGAGAGATTCTCACCGTGCTCTTGCAGGAAGGTTGCCGCCGCGGTCTGGTTTGGGGTGCGCATAAGTGAAGGGACCAGTTCGTAGAAGCGCCACTTTGCTATTGCGGAACGCAGGAAGTTGCCCGGCCAGCTGGGAATCTCGAACTCTAAGATTGACCTTGTGGGGTCGGGAACTGATGTGAGCCTTTGGTGTTCAGGGTTACAGAAGTACCGTTCGGAGCCGGTGGTTTCGATAAGCTCTGTGGGCGGAGAATCAGGAGTTCGCCGAATACGCAACCATTCACTCCCAACACGAAAATTTCCACGAGGATCGCCTTGGATCGAGATCTCATATTCCCAAGACCGTTCAGGGCCGTTATCAGAGGTCGTTCCGGAAAGGGCGATTTCAATAATCTGCTCGCTTCCTCCCTTCCACAACAATTCGCTGAATCCGCCTCGCCCAAAAACCGCACTTGAAAGGGCGCCACTGCCGGGTTGGCCGGGGAACGTCATGTCGTAGATGAACCTGAACAAGTCAACCAGGTTGCTTTTCCCGGCCATGTTTGCCCCGACCAGAACATTACGCGGGTGAAGATCCAGTATTACCTTCCTCAGCGACTTGAAGTTGTGGGCACGAATCTTTGTCAACATGTCTTCACACCTATCGCCCTACCTTTGCTGCTATTGCGACTGGCCTGCAGAGCCCGAGGAATAAATCCGTTCGTAGCCTGCATTCTACAGCCTAGCTTAACGGCACGGAGCAATAACGCGGCCGCCGCGCTCGACGATTTCTTCGAAGGCGGCTTCGGCGTCCATGTTCCATTCCCAGGTGTCTTCGAAGGCCGTGATCTGGGAGCCGGAGCGGGTGCCGTCTTTTTCGGCGAAGAGGACGTTGTAGTTCCTGGCGGCTGTTGAAGGGCGGGTCGAGGTAGATGAGGTCGACGGACTCGTCCTTGATGTGCTCGCGGAGGACGGTGAGGTTATCGCCGTAGTAGAGACAGTTTTTTTGCACGGTTTGCTCTGCGGCGTGATTTTAACGCGGATTGCGGCGCGGCGTAATTCTACAGTTGGTGCGGGGCTTTCCGCGCGATCGAATCCTTAGAGGTATGGGTTCGTGGAACCCCACCCTCGCGCAAAGTGCGCGCAAGGATGGGCCACCCGGTACCCTCCTCGGGATAACAGAATCTTTAGAACGTGGTGGCGACGGTGAAGCGGAAGGTTTTGCGGGGCTCGCGCAGCAGGAATGTCGGCGCGTAGGTGTTGACGGCCAAGTGGTAGGTATAGTCGCCAGCGGCGGTATTGGGGAACATTTCGCGAGTGATCGGAATCGGCGGAGTTGCGGGGCTATTCAGGCGCAGCGGGTTGTAAGCCCAATAGATGCGGAAAGGAGCGTTGACCACGGGCAGGAACATCTGCAGTTCGAGACCAGTGGACATGCGCGGCCTCCAGTTAGTCTGCCCCAAGACTTCCAATTGTTGTTTGGGCAGCGGGTTCAGGAAACTGCCGGGAGTACAGCCGGTACCGGTAGCAGTTGCAGTCGCCTGGTCCTGGGCGGGACATCCGAAGAGCTGGCCAGTGACCTGAAAGTATTGCTGATCCGCAATCTGCAACTGCGACGGGCGTACGATGGGATCGATTCCCACGTCCATGAATGGAGCGATGGCCACCGGTCCGTAGATCGTGATGCGGTATTCGAAATTGGTGACAACACTGAGGTCGCCGCCGGGGAAGGTGATCTGGTCCACGGGGATGGGGACGGTCAAAGCGCCGAGGAGCGGATTCAGCGGATTCTTGAGGACTGGAGTTCCATCAGGATTGGTAAGAGCGATGGAGCCGACGCTGGGCAGGAAGGCGACCGGAGAGACCGAGCGAATGTCGAACCCGCGGAGATCGTTCTCGCCGCCCATATAGGAGCGCTGGAATGGTGGCGCTACTAAGCCCGCGTAGCCAGTGATGAAAGATCCCTGAACGTTGAAGCCAAAGGCGTTTCTCCGATTCTGCACCGGAATAAACCGCTTGTATTGCACGATGGGCCGAATCGAGCGAACCGTACCGCCTAGCCCAGCCACTTCCGCACCCAAAGTAAATTGTTGCCCATGATGGGGTGAGATTGGGCTATCGATGGTGTTGAAAGAGAAGTTGGGAAAGATCTTGCTGGTAATAATTCCCTCCAGCGCATTGGGACCGGAAATGCCGCGGAAGGCGATGAACTCAAACAAATTTTTGGAAGCGTTGCTCAAAGCCAGCAGCGAGGATCGATCAAACGAATAAGTGATACCTACGCGTTTGAAGGAGCGGCGAAGCGGGTAACTTAAGGAAGTAGTGAATCCGGCACTGGACTGAGTGTAGTTTTGCAGGTTCTGCAGGACAGTATTGGGCAGGTTCAGAGTTTGGCCGCTGAAGACTGAAAGCTGCCGGGCCTGGTCATAACTCACTTTATTCAAATAAACATTGAAACCGAACTGCAGGGGACGGTCGAACACGTAGGGCTGAGTGAAGCCAAAACGCACGCTGCGCGCTAGGTTTCCGATGCTGGCCTGCACCTGAAGCGTTTCACCGAGACCGAGGAAGTTATTGGTGGCGTAATTAATACCGACGAAAGCGCCTTCCAGCCCGCTCACGCCACCGTTCAGTCCGATACTGTTCTTGCCCTTTTCATGGACCTTGAGAGTGAGGTCGACCAATCCATCTTTCTCGTCCAGTTTGCGGTCAGTAATATTGGGATCCTCGGGCTTTAATTGATCGAAGTATCCCAGCTGATTGAGGCGCAGCAAACTTAATTCCCAGAGACGCGAGTTGTAGATATTGCCTTCTTCGAGGGCGATTTCGCGCCGGATGACTTTGTCACGCGTTGTGGTGTTGCCCTGGAACTCGATACGGCGAACATAGAATTGCTTGCCTTCATCCACGTCAACATCGAGGAAGATCTGTTTCTTATCGTCGTCGAACCTGGTCTCGGGTACTGAAGTGAAATTGATGTAACCCTGCTCGCCGTAGGCCTTGCGCAGATTTTCCAGACCCTTGCCGATTTTATCTTTGCTGAAAATGTCTCCATCTTTGATGGGAAAAAGATTTCGCAAAGCCTTTACGTTCGAGACTGCCTTGTTGTTCTTAAAGGTGATCCCACCCAAAGTGTAGCGATCGCCTTCCTCGATGGGCATCGTGATGTCGACGGCTTTGCCCGGACCACTCTGCAAAAGTGGAATATGCGTTCCCTTGTGTCCGGTATCGTGAATCTGCGTCTTGGGCTGATCCACGATGACTTTGAAATATCCTCGATTCTGGTATTCGTTGCGGACGCGCTCGGTATCTTCATCGAGCTTGGTAGCGTCGTAGGTTCGGGCGAAAATGTTCTCCAGGAAGATCGAGTGCGGAATGCCGATAGGACGCAGGTTCTTCATGGAGTAACGCAAGATCCGCGTCTTGACGTTCTTGTTGCCCTCGAACTTGATCTTGCCAACTTTCACCTTCGGGCCTTCTTTGACGACGAAGGTGATGCCGACAGCGGCGGGTGGAATCTGACGAATCTCGGTGCGGATGGTGGAGAACTGGCGGCCGTGTTCAGCCAGCAGGCCTTTGATGGCGACTTCGGCTTTCTTCAATTTCGTCGGATCGTACTGGCTCTCCACAGATAAGCCGACTTTGGCTTCTTTGAATCGATCGAGCACGTCGCTGGTCGAGACCGAACTAAGGCCGACGTAGTTGATCTCGCGAATCGTCGGTTTTTCTTTGACCTGAATAATCAGGCGCCAGCCCTTGGGAGTTTGTTCGCGCGAAAAGCGAATATCTTCGAAGTAACCGGTATTCCAAAGGGCATTGAAGTCGCGCTCAAGCGCGGCAGGATCGTAAATATCGCCGGGGTGAGTGAAGATGCGAGCCTTGATGGTTTCCGAGGGGATTCGGCGATTGCCGGTGACGTTGATCTCGGAGATGACGTCGGTTTGAGCCCAGCTTGCCGAGGCGAGAAAAACTCCGAGCAGAATTCCCAGCACCCAACCGCACCATTTCATTCGGCGACAAAGCCGTGCGAATGAAGGAGATGGAGTGGGTGTGGCGAGGGAAAGGCCGCAGCCGTTCTCAGGCACAACAATGTCCGTATGAAAGCGAAAGCGAATCGCTACGACCTCAGCCTTTCGGATGTAGGAAAACGACAATTATACGGTAGAGAACGAGAAAGCGTCCAAGGTACCGCTCGTGCCGGCGGTTTTATGAAACGGAGCTGGTTGACTCCACTTCAACCAAGACGGAATAAAACGTCGCGGAGTTGCCCAAGTCGGAAAGTTTTTCTGAGGTGAGCACGTTAATATTGCGAAAGCCGGGACTCAATTTCGCCCAATTCAGCCGAGCGGAGACCACTCCGGGCTGAACTGCGCCATCCACTCGGGCTTTCAAGAAAATTTCTCCTCGATGGTTGTACACCTTTACGGTTGATCCGTCGACAATGCCGCGGGCACGGGCATCGGCGGAATTTATTTCCAGGAGATTGGTATCCTCCATCTGCTGGATGGAAGACAGGTTGGAAAAAGTTGAGTTCAGGAAATTATCGGCTTTGCGAGCCAGGAGTTCGAGGGGATATTTCCTGTTGCCGGTTCCGTTGCGCGATTCTGCGGGAGGGATGAAGCGGGCAACGGGATCGAGCCCCAGAGCTTTCATCGCTTCACTATAAAGTTCGGCTTTGCCGGATGGAGTGCGGAAGTTGCCTTGCGCGAACGGAAGGAATGGGGACGATGCTGCGTGCGCCTGTGACGGATTCGGAGCTGATTCATCCGACGCTGCAAAGTTTAGTCTTACGTGGCCTTCGCGCTGCAGACGCTCGCGCGTGATGCCCTGCAACCAGGGGTTGCTGGAGGACAGGGCACGATCGATCATTTGGTCCGTGCTTTCGCTGAAGCATTCCTCGCTGAATTCCATGCACGCGGCGAGCGCGCGAAACAAATCGACATTCGATCGACATTCTCCCAGCGGGGCAATTGCCTGATCTGACATCTGCAGATAATAGTGGCCGTAGGCTGCCTGCAAATCCCTATGCTCGAAAAATGTGGTCGCTGGCAATACGATATCCGCGTAATCCGTGGTATCAGTAAAAAATTGTTCATGGACCACCGTGAATAGGTCGGTACGCTTGAGGCCGCGAACCACCTCGTTGTGGTTCGGACAAACTGCGGCTGGATTCGAACCGTAGACAAACAATGCTTTGAGCGGAGGATCGCTCAAAGTATTCAATGCCTTGCCCAGCTCTACCATGTTCACTACCCGCGGAGTTTTGCCGTCGCGGGGTTTGAGGTCGGGACGCCGGAGAGCAACTTTGTTTAGATCGAAGGCGCCGCTGGTCGACAAGTGAATTCCGCCGCCAACTTCTTTTAGAGAACCCGTGATGCAAGGCAGCATCGAAATCGCGCGAGTGGCCATTCCTCCGTTCTCGGAACGCTGGACACCGTAGTTCACGCGGATTACTGCGGGCCGGGTTGTGGCATATTCTCGCGCCAGTTTACGAATGTCATCGGCGGAAATTCCCGTCCACTGAGCGGCGCGTTCCGGGGGATAGGCTTTTACTTTTTCACGTAATTGTTCGAAACCCAGCGTGTATTTTGCGACATAGTCGGCATCGTAAAGGCATTCCCCGATGATGACGTGCATCATGGCGAGGGCGAGAGCGCTATCCGTACCGGGATTGATGGGGAGATACCAATCGGCGCACGCAGCAGTCCGGGTGCGGTAGGGATCGATGACCACCAACTTCGCGCCCTTGCGTCGCGCTTCCACGATAAAGGGCCAGAGATGAACGTTGTTGCCGTGAATGTTCGACGCCCAGGCGATGATGTAACGCGAATGAACGAACTGGTCGGGTTCGGTGCCAAGCTTGACACCCATGACAGATTCGAGTCCGGCTTCGCCAGCGGAGGAACAAATTGTTCGCTCCAGTTCGGAAGCTCCGAGGCGAGTGAAAAATCGGCGGTCCATGGATCCGCCGTTTAATGCCCCGAGCGTGCCGCCATAAGAATACGGAAGAATCGCTTCGCTGCCGAACTCGGCGACGATGGAGCGAAAGCGCTCGGCAATTTCATTCAGCGCTTCGTCCCAGGTGATGCGCTGCCAAACTTCGTTCCGCTTTGTGGAAGCACTTCCCTTGGCTGCGATCCGGCGCATGGGATAAAGAACGCGGTCCGGTGAATAAACCCGATCCAGGTACTTTGCGACTTTGGCGCAGAGAAACCCGCGAGTGACGGGGTGATTTGGGTCGCCCTGAATCTTAGTGGCGCGGCCGTCTTCGACCGTGATCAACACGCCGCAGGCATCGGGACAATCGTGCGGACACGCGGCATGGACGATAGTTTTCATCAGCGATAATTATAGGGGACCTGTTTGAAATGCGGGGGATAGTCCTTCGATGCAATACAGGTCAAGAACAATCGAGCTTTGCTCGACGGACAGCCGGGGGCGGCTGTCCCCACAAGCTGAGTTTATTTACTTGATTTCCAGAACTTCTTTTTCTTTGGCCTTGCTCATCTCTTCCATCTTTTTGATTTCGTCGTCGGTGAGTTTCTGGATTTCGTCCAGCGATCGTTTTTCGTCGTCCTCGGTAATTTTTTTGTCTTTCATCGCCTTCTTGATGGCGTCGTTGCCATCGCGGCGGATATTCCGAACCGCGGTGCGATGCTCTTCGAGAACTTTATTCAGGTGCTTCACCATTTCCTGACGGCGTTCGTGGGTGAGCGCAGGCACGGGAACGCGAATCAGCTTGCCGTCGTTCATGGGATTCAATCCCAGTTCGGCAGAGCGAATCGCCTTCTCGATCGCCCCCACCTGCGACGGATCGAAAGGCTGCACCGTGATCATCTGCGGCTCCGGCGCGTGGACTTGCGCGATCTGGTTGAGCGGCATCTGCGAGCCGTAATAGTCGACACTGACGCTGTCGAGCATGTGCACCGAGGCGCGCCCGGTACGCGTGGCAGCCATCGCTTTACGAAAATCTTCGACCGCTTTATCCATCCGCGTTTTCAGTTGTACCCGAATTTCTTTAAGAGGCCCGCTATCAGGCATGGATGAGCTCCGTTAAGACTTCATGAACCAAAACGTTGAATTATAAACCGAAGAGAAGATGGCCACGGATTTGCACGGATCACAACTGATCAAGAGTACGCATCCATAATTATGTACGGAAATTATGTACGGAAAATTTTATTACGCGCTGACCGTCGACCCGATCTTCTCTCCGCTAAGTACGCGCCGAATGTTCCCATGCTTATTCAGATTGAACACGATGATGGGAAGGTTGTTGTCCTTGCATAGGCTGATAGCAGTGGAATCCATTACTTTCAGCCCCAGCTTGAGAACATCCATATAGGTGATGTCGGTGAACTTCTTAGCATCCTTCACCTTCATGGGATCGGCGTCGTAGATGCCATCGACTTTGGTGGCTTTGAGAATGGCGTCGGCTTTGATTTCCATGGCGCGTAGGGACGCGGCGGTATCGGTGGAGAAATAAGGATTACCAGTGCCGCCAGCGAAAATGACCACGCGGCCTTTTTCCAGATGGCGGATGGCGCGACGGCGGATGAATGGCTCAGCGACTTGATTCATCTCGATTGCAGTTTGCACGCGGGTATAAACTTTTTGCTTCTCGAGAGCGTCCTGCAGAGCAAGCGCGTTGATCACGGTGGCCAGCATTCCCATGTGGTCGGCGGAGACGCGGTCCATATCTTTGGCTTGATCGGCGACGCCGCGAAAGAAATTGCCGCCGCCAACTACGATTGCGAGCTGCACGCCCAGCTTGTGTACATCGGCTAGTTCGGCGGCGACTTCGTGGATGCGGTTGGTATCAACGCCGAAGCCCTGATTCGCAGCCAGGGCTTCTCCGGAGAGCTTGAGCAGCACGCGTTTGAAGGCAGGGGCGGAAGCAGTCATGTGGGTTCGTTGCGCCGGCGTCCCGCCGGAGTATCGCATACTCAGGCACAAAAAAGGCGCCCAATTGGGGCGCCTCAGATTACTCGGGTTTCTGTTCTGTTGGTTTACTGATTGCGATAGTCTCGCCCGCATCGCCTACTTTGAAGCGCGCGAAGCGGCGAACACTGATGTTCTCACCCAGCTTGCCGATCTTTGCCGCGATGAGCTGAGCAATCGACATAGTTTGGTCTTTGATGAAAGGCTGCTCGAGCAGGCAGACCTCCTCGTAGAACTTTTCCATTTTGCCGGCGACCATCTTCTCGGCAATGTTCGGAGGCTTACCCGAGGCAACTGCCTGCGCGAGGTAGATATCCTTCTCGCGGTCGAAATCAGCCTTGGTGACATCTTCCTTGCGAATAAATTTCGGATCGCTGGCGGCGATGTGCATGGCGATGTCATGCACGAGTTCCTTGAAGTCATCGGTGCGGGCCACGAAATCGCTCTCACAATTTACTTCGAGGAGAACACCGATCTTGCCGCCGGCGTGAATGTAGCTGGTAACGGCTCCCTCGCTGGTAACGCGCGTGGCCTTCTTGGCCGCGACCGAGACGCCTTTTTTGCGCAGGATTACGACTGCCTGCTCCATGTCGCCTTTGGCTTCGGTGAGGGCTTGTTTGCAATCCATCATGGGAGCTCCGGTTTTTTCCCGGAGGTCTTTCACTTGTGCTGCCGAAATATTTGCCATAGTAGTGCTCATAAATTATGTTTCCACTTTCTAGGTTAATGCCTCACAAACTTTGACCCGCGCCGGACGACCCGCGCGGGTCTGATGTCAGTGCCCGGTTTTCGTCTTGCAGGGTCCCTCAGGGGCTAAAGCCCGCACAGCTTTTTGATCTTGCGGCACGGCTGAAGCCGTGCCCTGATACGAATCGGTAGTCGCAGAGCGCGCCCTGATACAAATCGCTCCGCCGCAGAGCCGAATTGCTTTGTCGCAGTGCTGGAAGAGCTGCTTTACCCCAAAATACCAGTATCGCCTACGACGATTTTAAACCGTCTGGCTTTCTACTTTCGGAATGTCAGCCTCTTCGTTGGCAACCGGCTTTTTGTGCGTGCCGGGGCCCAGAACTTCTTCCATGCTGATGTCTTCGCCAATGTCGGCCAGGTCCGATGCGGCTGCGGCTTCCTGCTCACGACTTTCGAGCGCGGCCGCAGCATCTTCTGCAAGCTGCGTCTCACGGGCTTGAGCCTGCTCTGTGGCGGCAGTCATGTCGGCGATTTGTTTATCGCTCATCAGCTGCGAGCCTTCGGCGATCGACTCTGAAATTTTTGAAGTAAACAAGCGAATCGCCCGCAACGCGTCGTCGTTGCCGGGGATCACGTAATCCACTTCGCTGGGATCGCAGTTGGTATCGACCACGGCGACCACAGGAATGCCGAGCTTGCGCGCCTCGCGCACGGCGATCTGTTCTTTATTCGAATCGATCACGAATACCGCATCGGGCAACCGGCTCATGTTCTTGATGCCGGCCAGGTTTGCCTGTAAGTGCTTGCGCTCGCGTTCCAGCTTGATGACTTCTTTTTTCGGCAGCAGCTCGTACCGGCCATCCGTGGCCATCTCGTCGAGCTCTTTCAGCCGCTTTACCGACTTCTGCACCGTAACCCAGTTGGTGAGGAGTCCGCCAAGCCAACGCTGGTTAATGTAAAAGCCGCCACACTTGGTAGCCTCTTCGGCAATCGCATCCTGGGCCTGGCGCTTGGTGCCGACGAACAGGACGATCTTGCCGCTGGCGGCGAGGTCCTGTACAAATTTCGACGCCTCTTTGAACATCTTCAGCGTCTTCTGCAGATCGATGATGTAAATTCCATTGCGCTCTCCGAAGATGTATTCCTTCATCTTGGGATTCCAGCGCTTCGTCTGATGCCCGAAGTGAACACCTGCTTCGAGCAACTCCTTCATGGTGATAGTAGCCAATGAACCTCCTTATTTAGTCTGCATCCGGCTTACGCCAGTTTCCTGTTTCCAGTTTCTTGCTTCCAGTAAGTACTGAATCGACTCAGCTACTGGAAACTCGAAACCGGGAACTTGACACTGCTCTTCCGGATTGCCATTCCCGTCCCCGCACCGCGAAGCACGGGAAGAATTGAACACCTAAAAAACAACTTCTGGTTCTAGCTTCCGGTTTCTAGAAACTCGAAACCGGAAACTCGAAACTATCTCTTGCTGAACTGGAAGCGCTTGCGCGCGCCCTTCTGACCGTACTTTTTGCGTTCCTTGCCACGCGGGTCGCGGGTGACCATACCCTCTGACTTCAGTTTGCCGCGCAGTTCTGCGTTGAACTGCATCAGGGCCCGCGCAACGCCGAGCTTTACCGCATCGGCCTGACCGCGAACACCGCCGCCAAGAACGCTGGCAACGATGTTGAAGGAAGCAGCGGTATCCGTTGACGCCAATGGCGACTTCGCCGCAGAGCGCTGCGCCGGAGTCACGAAATATTCTTCAAACTCGCGGCCGTTCACCTTGAACTCGCCGCCACCTGGGCGCAGATAGACGCGCGCAATTGCGCGTTTCCGGCGTCCCGTTCCGTAGTATCGAACCAACTCTGCCATTTAGCTTTTAGCTCCTAATCCTGTTGTCATCCTGAGCGCAGCCGCTATGCCCTTACTTCCAGCTTCAATTCCTGCGGCTTTTGCGCTTCGTGCGGATGCTTATCGCCTTTGTAGACCTGCAGCTTCGAGAGCATGTGATCTGCCAGCTTGTTCTTTGGCAGCATGCGGCGCACCGCGTCCTCGACAATTTTTTCCGGTTTGCGCGCCAAACGCTTGCGGTAATCTTCGGTGCGCAGACCGCCCGGGTAACCGGTGTAATGGTGATACTGCTTCTGCTCCGACTTCATGCCGGTGGTTTTTACTTTCTCGGCGTTGATGACGATCACATGATCGCCGGTGTCGAGAAATGGCGTGTATTGCGGATTTTCTTTACCCATGAGGACGCGCGCTACAGCCGAGGCCATACGCCCAAGCGTTTGCCCATCCGCGTCCACGACGTACCACTTGCGCACAATTTCCCCCGGTTTGGGGAAATAGGTTGACATCTGAATTCTCCCAGAATTAAAAAATTGCGAAACGCGATTGAAAATAACTAAAGAAGACCGCTCGTTGATTCCCCGGCGAGGACGCCAGACCATCAGGCGGGCAACCGCGAGACTTCCCAAAGCTTTAAAGATACCGTAGCGCGCGAGGGGATGTCAATGCGAAGTTGGTTGTTCGAGTCTGTTCTGTGCCACCGCGTACTGGTTACTGCCCAAAGCGAGAGCGACAATCTCAGAGCATGAAAACGATCAAAGCACGCGGAAGGTCTTGGCTCGCGCTACCACCCTTGAAAATGCAAAGAAAACTCAACAGTTTTCTGCACCGCCTTCCCGTCACACTTGGCTGGCGTGAACTTCCATTGCTTCGCTAAGGCGATTGCTTGCCCGCTTAAGTCAGGCCGGTCGGAACTCTGGATGGTGGTTTCGTAAACTCTGCCATCCACCCCAACGGTTGCACGCACCATTACATCTGAGTCCGTACCACCGTTACCCGCTTTGGGCTGAGGCATAAAAATGCTAAAGGGACGGCGATACATCTTGCAAATCGTGCGCAACTCAGCGCCGGCAGGCGCCGCGAGTACGTTTGCCTCGGAATCGCTAAGAACGCTGATGGACTGTGTAATCTCTGTTCTGTTCAGATTCCCGAAGGAGTAGGTGATCCGACCCGGCATCAGAGCTCCTGCGAAAGGAAAGAAATCATCGTTCTCGATCAGATCTGAACCCAATTTTTCTTCGAGCAGCACCCCGGTTAAGGAGTCGACACAGAGTTCGTTGTTTTGAGTTTGCGAGCCTTTAACAGTGTCGAACTCAATGCATTTCGCTTTGTGACCCGGGATATCCCGATCAATTATGTTGTGAATCACGTCATCATCATCGAAGTGCACCAGTTGAATCGGAGTGATACGCGTCACGTTGATCAGTTCGGCCGGGATCATTGTCGATGCTCCAACTACGGCGACATGGTTCTGGGTCCAAACATTCAGCAAATGATAATTTCCAAACACATACTCTTGCCGCCTCCCCATGCCTTGAATTACCACGCGGCTGAAGCTGCCTTCCTGCACTCCGCCGGCGGAAAAGACCCGAAACTTGTCAAGGCGCTCTGAATTGGGGCTTTGGTCCGGACTGCTGACCAGGTTTGCCTGTTCGAGCAGACGAAGCGCTTCTTCCCTAGCTTTAACGTCTTGAGCGGAACCAATGGCGGATTGCGCAAGGAGGAAAACAATGGATGCCAGGGCCCACTTCATATTGCCACCTCCGGCAGAGCTGGATCGGCTGCTTAATTGGCAGGGATTCTATGCGCAATCCAGCGGCTTTGCCATCTTTTCCAAGATCGCGACTGCGTCATTCATAGGCCAGCGCCTCAATCGGATCCTTCTGAGCAGCCTTATACGCCGGGTATAGCGCGCCCAACAGCGCCCCGGTCAAAGCGATCGCGGTGGCCCGTGCTACCCATTCCCCGCTCCAGAAAAGCCGCTGTGTAGGTAACTCGATCAGGACAATGTAGCGGACGACGAAACTCACTGAGGTTCCGAGCGCAATGCCTACCATAGCCAGCAGGAGTGTCTCGCGCAGTACGACATTCACAATGTAGATCTTTGATGCGCCCAGGGACTTCAAAATTCCGATCTCGCGCGTACGCTCCATAACGGCTGTATACATGGACTGGAAAATCACGAGAAACCCGATAATCATCGAGATCACGACCACGATGCGGATTGCTGTCGCGAATCCTGGCAAGTTTTCCGGCGTCATCATCGAGAGGTATTCCTGCATGGAGCGCACGGAGTAATTCTCCATCCCTGGGACGTTTTTGATCTCTTCGACTACAGCATCGACATTCCGAGGATCATCCAGCTTGATGTAAAAAACGGAAGCATGGCCGGGAGCGCCGATAAGATCCTGCATGGTTGCGAGGGGAACAAACTTGCGGGCGCCTTTGCCGTGCTCCACAATTCCGGAGATATGAAAACTGTGATCGAGGATCAACACCTGGTCGCCCACTTTGACATGCTTCATGCCGGCGAAATAATCATCCACAATCACGTCGTATGGCCCTTGAAAAGGACCTCCCGAAAGGAATTTAAAGGACGGAGGGATGCTGTTGTAACTGGCGAAATCAATGCCGTAAATAATTTCGAGTGAAGGCTTGGTGGTTAATTCCCAGATCACAGGTGCGGCTACCTGCACGTGCGGTAATGCCCGCAACTTATCGCCGACTTTCACCGGCATGGGCGCGCCCGTAACTCCGACGAGCGCGGAGGATCCCGGGGGCTGAACCATTACATCCGCGCCCACGCCCATCTGGCTGGCCTTCGATCCATTCAATTGGCCGTAAAAGAAAGATACGATGAGCAAAATCAAGACTACTTCCAGCGCAACGGCGCTCACACTAATCAGTGAACGTATCGGCCTCTGCACCAGGTTGGCAACGACCATTTTGTTGATCATGGGTTAGAGAGAAGTTCAGATGCTTATCATGCATTAGCGCTAGCGTTTACTTCTGGTATCCGAAAAGCGGCACGACCGCGCTCGACTGCGGCTGCGGCCTATCCAGATGCACAACCTCGGCGCCGGGCGGTTGCGCCAGGGCAAACTGATCATCCCGCAAGGGCTTGTTGATTTCCAGCTTCAGCAGATTGAGAGTGATGTTGTACTCTTCCTGCGGACGGGAAATCTCGATGCGCGAGGGGAAGTTGGTACCATCCCAATCCTTGTAGCTGGCATAGCGGGCGTCAGTTACCAGGTTACCCTGCCGATCGTAAATAAACTGGCGGTGAGGCAACAGATCGATGCGGCTGAAAACGATTTTGCGGGCCAATCGCCAACCCTCGCCATCTTTATCTTTTTCCTTGCGAATTACGACTAGTTCGTAATCCTCCTGCAGAACGCGGTGACCTTTTGCATCATGCAGAATCTCGTCGCCGTTTTCCAGAACGGCAATTTCGGATTGAGGATCGACAGGCTGGATGAGCAGCGCATTGAAGATATCCTGCGGCCGAATATTTTCCATCGGCTGATCGGGGTTGGGGGCTTGCGCTTCATTGGTACCGATGACGAAGCGGTTTTTCGGCGGAATCCATAGTTTGAACTGCCGTCCGTCGCTCACCATGTCGAAGGCGGTTGTGCGCACGATCGGCAGCAATCCGATCATATGCAGCATCGAGGGGCGCCGAGCCAACACGTAGCCGCGAATCTCCTTGTAATCGGTGACGTGACCCTTCTTCGCGCCGCCCACGGAGGTATCAATATCCACGGTGGCTTGCAGAGACTGAATCTTCTGCGCCTGCTGGTTGATGCTGTCGATCAGGGCAGATTGGGTTGCTTCCATAAGAGGAGCTTTGGAGTAAGTTTCCTCAACCGGGCGCGTGTGGAGCAGGCAGCCCGCTGTGGGAAGCATTGCTGACAGCAAGGTCAAAACCCTGAGAGGCGAGCTACGTCTCATGAAGTATGGAATGACTCCTTGCACATTTGAGTATAGCGCGACGAAAAGGGTGCAAGAACTCGCGGCCATACGGGAAATACGTGGCGCTGCGCGTTTGGCCACGCTCGATCAGGATGTGAACCTGCCTGGTCAACGATTGCGCCGACTCGAACAGGGCAATTCACGCGGGCCGTTCAACTACACTAAAACTACTGTGCGCAATATTCTCTGGCTGGTTCTGATTGCGGTACTCGGGTTCGCGGGGTGGTTTGCGTGGGCGGTGTTTGCGCCTAGGGAGCCTGCTGGACAGAAGTTTGTAATGCTGCGGCCGGGATTCTCGACCCGGCGGATTGCCGCGGAATTAAAAGCTAATGGAATCATCCGCAATGAAGACGCGTTCATTCTCTGGCACTATTTGCACCGCCGCCGTTCATTGAAGGCGGGCGAGTACTTGTTTGATAAGTCGAGGAACATTGTTGATGTCCACAAGCGACTGGTGCGCGGCGACGTGTATTTCCGCACGGTGGTGGTTCCCGAAGGCTTCACCATGTTCGATATCGCGCGCGCAATCGAGGCTGCAGGGCTGGGATCGAGCCAGGATTTCTTAAAGGTCGCGCAATCGGATACGGATCTGATCTCCGGTCTCGCGCCTGGAGCATCTTCGCTGGAAGGCTACCTCTTCCCTGACACGTATCAATTCAGCCGCATGATGACGATGAGGGAAATGGCGGCTGCTATGGTCAAGCAATTTCACCAAGTGGCACAAGAGATTGGATTGATTTCAACATCAATGACCCCTATGCAGCTTACCGTCACTATGGCCTCGATCATTGAAAAAGAGACCGCGGTGGCAGAAGAGCGTCCGCTAGTGGCCAGCGTTTATTACAACCGCCTCGCTAAAAACATCGCGCTCGACGCGGATCCCAGCATCATTTATGCGGAACTCCTGGCAGGTACATATTCCGGCGCTCTCCACCATGACGACATGCGGTTTGATTCGGCTTACAACACCTACACGCACACTGGCCTGCCGCCCGGTCCGATTGCCAACCCCGGCAAAAGCGCGCTAGAAGCGGCGATACATCCCGCGCAATCGGACTACTATTATTTCGTCGCCGACGCGGAAGGTCATCATCGATTCGCCCGGACGATTGAGGAACATAACAAGAATGTGGCTGCGTACCGGCGGGCTATGCGAGGGCAATAGTCCGACCGTCGGCGAGCTAGACGTTAGCTAAGAATAAGAAGATGTTAGTAAGAAGACTTCCAGCGCTAGGGCAACTCTCCATCCGGAGGCCCGAAGCCGGAGGTCTGACGCCGATTGGTTTCCATCCAGCCCTGGAGGATCAGCACTGCCGCCATGCGGTCGACGGCTTTGGCACGCTTCTCGATCGATAAGTCCATCTCGCGCAGCAAGCGATTGGCTTCGGCCGAAGTCAGCCGCTCATCCCAGAGATGCACGGGCAGGCGGAACCTTTTGCGCAGGTCTTCCGCGAATAGCTGCATTTTGTCGGATTGCGTACCTTCGGCGCCGCTCATGCGCAGGGGAAGGCCGACTACGATCTCGCGGACGGCATATTCGCGAATGATTTGATCGAGGGCCGCGAAGTCCTGCCGCTTGTTGCGACGCTGCAGGGTTTGGAGCCCCTGGGCGGTAATTCCGAGGGGATCGGATACGGCGAGCCCAATCCTTCGGGAACCGACATCCAATCCGAGAATGCGACCCTTGCTGAGTTTTTCGTCGTTCGGCTTCACCGACAGAATTATATTCGCTCCTATTTTGTCCGAACCCAGTTGTCTGCGTAAATGCTCACAAAACAATGGTTTACAGATCGTACACGAAAGAATCGAGGGCCTGATGTAGAGATACCCGCCATTGATGGAGGATAATGCTTAGAACCTGAGTGGGAGTGCGATTCTTGCTTTTCGTCCCATTCCGGGATAATATGTTTACAGTAAGGTAACGTTCGCCCTCACTCGACCCTTTTCCTGCCCGGGTACCTTTTATGAACGGTGATTTGAACTTCCACATCGGCGATAAGGTCGTCTACCCGAACCATGGTGTTGGCATAATCGAACAGATCAGCAGCCGATCAATCGGCGCCACTGTGGAAAAGTTTTATCTGCTGAACATCAAGGCCAGCAGCCTGAAAGTAATGGTGCCGTGCAACAACGTGGGCAGCGTTGGCATCCGGCGGGTAGTGCGCAACGGCGAGGTACAGAAAATTCTGGATTTTCTGTCAGTTGCCGACAATCTCAGCACCGCCGATTGGAAAGACCGGTTCAAGGAGAATTCCGACCGGATGCGCACGGGCTCGTTGTTTGAGGTTGCGGGAGTGCTGAAGAGCCTGATTGCACTTCACCAGGCCAAGCCTTTGTCCTTCCGGGAAAAGAAGATGCTGGAGCGCGCCCGGTATTTGCTGGTCAGCGAACTGGCCATGTCGCGCAACTGCGAGGAGACGAAGATTGAAGACCTTCTCGCACTGGCGCTGGCGAAGTGTAACCTGCGTTTTCCGGAAGCCTCAGAATTTCAAGCCTGATTTCGAGTCTTTCGACCTCCCGTAGAACAAGTCAGAGGCCACATTTCCCAACCGTCCATATCCCCTACTGTCTTTCCTCTAGATTGTGATAAAAGTCACATTTCTTTGTAACGCTGGTCACAAACCGTAGTAAAATCCCGCGCAGGTAGTCCTGTCTGGCCAAGACGCCGGGCAGGCGTGACGCATAATGTAAATTGCGCCACGATCTTTCCGTTCGGAGGTTTTCTGGTATGGAAGATCGGGCCCCAGCAGTATCTCCTTCGGTTTCCGAGGAGTCTTCTTCATCCTCGACCGCTCACATCAGGCATCATGAAGGCCGCGGTGCCTGGGTACTAACGGCGTACGGTATTTCTGGACTGGCTCTTTTCGGCGTTCTGGCTTATTTCTTTTCGGACTTCATCGCTCATTAATGATGCCCGGCGGTGCCGAACGGGCGTGCGCGTCCGCGGGATGTGGTGGTAGTGTATTTGAAAGTTTCGGCCACTTGGTCTGAAATTACTCCCAACTTCGAACGTGTTACAATGAGCGGCCTTAGAAGTTAGCGCTTCGCAAAAGAACCCAGCGTTTCCCCACACTGAAGCACTGAGACCGAATAAAAGAGACACCCTGGTGGCCAAGAAACCCACGCCCGCTGGAACGCCGATCACTTACGCCGACGCGGGAGTGGACATCGACCGCGCCAACCGCACCAAGCAGCGGATCAAGTATCTGGCGCACAAGACCTTCACCCGAGGGGTGCTGAGCGATATCGGCGGCTTCGGTGGTCTCTTCGCTATCGATAAGACGAAGTATCTGGACCCCATCCTGGTGTCCAGCGTGGACGGAGTGGGAACGAAACTGAAAATCGCCTTCGAAATGGGGTTGCATTCCACCGTGGGTGCGGACCTGGTAAATCATTGCGTGAACGATATTGTCGTGCAGGGTGCTGCGCCGCTGTTTTTCATGGACTATCTGGCGAGCGGCAAACTGGACCCCACAATCGCCGAGCAAGTGGTGGAAGGCATTGCAGACGCCTGCAAGCACAACGGTTGCGCCTTGATCGGCGGCGAGACGGCCGAGATGCCCGGTTTTTATCCGGACGGCGAATACGACCTGGCGGGATTCATCGTGGGCGTCGTGGACCGCGACCGAATCATCACTGGCAAGGACGTGCAGATTGGCGATGTGATTCTAGGCTTGCCCTCGAATGGTCTGCACACCAACGGATATTCGCTGGCCCGCAAGCTGTTGTTTGAAGTTGCCCATTACTCTCCCGATGACTACGTGAACGAGATCAAAAATAAAGTTGGGAACGAGTTGATGCGTACCCATAAAAGTTATTGGCCGGCGCTGAGAAAGCTGATCGATGCGCAATGCGTTTCCGCGCTGGCGCATGTGACCGGAGGCGGGATCACGGAAAATCTGCCGCGAGTGCTGCCGCGAGGAACAGCAGCGCTGATCGAGCTTGGCTCGTGGCCGGTGCTGCCGTTGTTCGAACACCTGCAGCAGTTGGGCGACGTTACACAAGACGAGATGCTGCGCACATTTAACATGGGCCTCGGAATGTTGATGGTGGTCCCTCTGGCGAAGTTTAAGAAGGCCCAGAGCGTGCTGGATCGTGTGGGAGAGAAGGCTTACACAGTCGGCCGCGTCGTTAAGGGTGAGCGAAAAGTGCTGTATTCTTAGTCCGCCAAACTGCCTTGTTACCCTTCTTCAAGCGACAACCCATTGAAAACGCCTTTTTTAACACTCCTTTAATATTTGCCCCTCTTCTCCACTGAATCATATAAACGCATTTCAATTTCATTCCAGGGCGCGACTCTGCGCCGGAAGGAATCACATTTATGCTGGGAATTTTTCGATCAAGAGGACCATTACCACGAGCTGACAGGGCGTTTCGGAAAATGAGCGGCGCGAAGGCTGCCATTGTAGTCGTATGCATTGTGGGATTTTGGGGCGTCACCTCATGCACCAAGAGTTCTGGACCGGTGCATCCGGGAGGCAATAACTCAATCATCGGGGCAGGCAGCACATTTATCTATCCCATCATGACCCGCTGGATCAGCGCTTTTCAGCAAAGCCATCCCGACGTCCAGATTAACTATCAATCGATTGGGAGTGGCGGCGGGATTCAGCAGCTGAAGAATGGACTAATCGATTTCGGCGCAAGTGATGCAGCCCTGGATGACGAGCAATTGAAGGAGATGCCTTCGCTGCTGCAAATTCCGGAGAGCGCAGGGCCAGTCTGCATCACTTATAACCTGCCGGAGCTGAAAAGCCCTCTCAAGTTAAGTGCTGAAACGTTGTCAGGGATTTTCTTAGGCAAGATTACGAGCTGGCAGGATCCGCTAATCAAGAAAGAAAACAAAGGCGTGAGTTTGCCCAACCACGCTATTTTGGTATCACATCGCTCGGATGGCAGCGGGACTACGAATATTTTCACCACCTATCTGGCGGCTGTGAGTCCTGATTGGGCGAAGAGCGTTGGGAAGGGAATCTCAGTGAAGTGGCCGGTCGGTGTTGGGGGTAAGGGCAGCGAGGGTGTTACCGGGGTTGTCCGGCAAGCCCCGGGAGCCATCGGCTACGTGGAACTCAGTTATGCAAAGGATAATAATCTGCCGGTCGCGCTGATTCGCAACCAAGCAGGAAATTGGGAAGAGCCGACAGCTGCGGGAACGACAGCCGCAATCGACGCTTTTCACAACGAACTTGCTACCGATGTTCGCACGGCGATTGTTGACCCGCCTGCATCGGCAAAAGACGCTTACCCCATCTCTGGACTCACTTATTTGTTGGTGCCCAAAGATGGCCAGGACGGGGGCAAACGACAAATGGTCAAGGAGTTTATCGAATATGTGATCACCGACGGGCAAGCTTCGGCTGACAGTCTGTTTTATGCCAAGCTGCCGTCAGGACTTGCGGACCAAGACCAGAAGTTGCTTGGCGACATGATGGCGAATGGAAAGCCAATCCAGGGCGTCACTATGGCAAACTCCGGCGGCCGCTGACACTGCGCCTGGTGGATTATGATGGATTCGCTGAGAGCTCACAGCGAAGCTATTATGAAATCTCTGGGCATCCTCCTCTCCGGACGCGGCTCGAATTTTGTGGTCATCGCGGATAGCATTGACGCGCGCCGCATTCCGAACGCGCGCATCGCCCTCGTTGTTTCGAATCGGGCAGATGCAGCGGGGATTAGCGCCGCGCGCCAGCGTGGACTGGAAGCTGTGGTAATCCCGTCGAAGGGCAAGCCGCGCGGGGAACATGACCGGGAAGTTGTCGGAGCGTTGAAACAGCACAATGTGGATCTGGTCTGTCTTGCGGGATACATGCGCTTGCTTTCGCCGTGGTTCGTTCAGCAATTTCCGAGAAAGATTCTGAACATTCATCCTTCGCTGCTGCCGGCATTTCCCGGACTTGAGGCCCAGGAGCAGGCGTTTGCCTACGGGGTAAAAGTTTCCGGCTGCACTGTGCATTTCGTCGATGAAGAACTGGATCACGGTCCTATCATCGTGCAGAAGACGGTAACAGTGCTCGATAACGACGACGAGCACACTTTAACTTCGCGCATTCTCGAACAAGAGCACATCGCATATACGGAAGCAATCAACATCGTGCTAGGTGGGAAGTTTCAAATCACCGGCCGCAGGTTGAAGAGAAGCTCCCAATAGTGTGTGCGGCTCAAACTTTTGCCAGAATGCTCTTGGCCATTCTTACAATCGCCAGCGATTCCCCGTTCGTCAGTGGGACCAGCTGATTCCCGACCGCTTCATATCCCTTGGCTCGGTAAAAAGCTACGCCGCTCAGGGTTGCTCCCATCTCGAGCCGCGTGAAGCCGGCTTCTTTCGCGGCGTTCTCACAGGCTTCGAGAATCATGCCGCCGATGCCGCGGCGGGCCCATTTCGGGTGTACGAAGAAGGCTCGAATCTTTGCCGCATCGCGAGCTGGATCGAGCAGGGAATCTTCTCGTCCAGAGAACTGATCGCCGCCGTATAAAGTTTTGCGCCTGCTCCATCCGCCGCAGGCGACAATCTCGGTGTTTGCGGAATCCGAAACTTCCGCAAGCAGATACGTTCCATCTGCGATCAGTTGGCTGTCCACGCCATACACCGACTGCAGCGCGCCTTCAATCTGCGCGGGCGAATAGTCATCCGCTTGCAGGCCGCGGACGGAGGCTTCAATCAATTCCCGCAACCGGGAAACATCTGCAGCGGTGGCTCTTCGTATTTGAATTTTCGCGGTCACAAGCCTGATCCCGGGAGTTCATTCTAACTTCTGCATTCGACATTTCTTTATAATGGCTTTTCCCATGCCAACTTTCGCTCCCGTCGAGGAACAACTTACTTATCTTAAGAAGGGCTCCGCGGAAATTATTCGCGACTCCGACCTGCGCGCGAAGCTCGAGAAGTCGCGCGCTACGGGCAAACCGCTGCGCGTCAAGCTCGGCATGGACCCCACCGCTCCCGATTTGCATCTCGGACACACCGTGGTTCTGCGCAAGCTAAAACATTTTCAGGATCTCGGACACACCGCAATTTTTCTGATCGGCGATTTCACTGGGATGATCGGCGACCCAACGGGGCGTTCAGTCACCCGTCCGCCGCTGACTCGCGAACAAATCGAGGAGAACGCCGAGACTTACAAAGCGCAGGTGTTCAAAATTCTCGATCCGCAGAAAACCGTAATCGATTTCAACCGGCGCTGGATGGGTCAGTTCAGCTCTGACGATTTTGTGCGTCTGATGGCGAAGTACACGGTCTCGCAACTGCTGGAGCGCGAGGACTTTCATAAACGATTTCAGGAAGAGAAGCCAATCTCTGTGCACGAATTGCTCTATCCGCTGGTGCAAGGTTATGACTCGGTCGCGCTCGAAGCCGATGTCGAGCTTGGCGGGACGGATCAGAAATTTAACTTGCTGGTAGGGAGAGAACTGCAACGAGCTTACGGCCAGGAGTCGCAGGTGGTGCTGACTACGCCGATTCTCGAAGGTCTCGACGGCGTGCAGAAGATGTCCAAGTCGTTCGGCAACGCCATTGGCATTCACGAACCGCCGCTGGAAATGTACGGGAAGATCATGAGTATCTCTGACGAGATGATGTGGAGGTATTACGCGTTGCTGACCGATGTGCAGGTCGCGGACATTGAGAAGATGAAGCGGGAATCGCATCCGATGCAGGCGAAGAAAGATCTGGCGCGGAAAATTGTGGCGGATTTTCATTCAAGTGAGGCGGCGGTGAAGGCGGGAGAGGATTGGGCGAGGCAGTTTCAGAAGGATGAGGTGCCGGAGGAAGTGGAGGAAATAGCTGTACCTGTTGCCGAGATTGGGGGTTTCACCTACTCCAACGACGGAAAGGTAAACGTAAGGGCGGATCGTCTCTTGCTGAGATGTGGCCTTGCAACCTCAACAACTGACGCAGGCAGGAAGCTTAAGCAGGGTTCCGTGAGACTTGACGATCACATATTGAAGGAGTTTTTTTTGTTGCTGACCGGGCCGCCACCCGTAAGGCTGACGCTGCGCGTCGGCAGGCAGCTGCGGGTCGCGATCATCAGTTGGTAGCGACCAATGCTCCTGTGGGGACAGCCGCCCTCGGCTGTCCGGGCGAGCGGAGCTCGCTAGGTTTCCTTGCCATCTTTCCCAATCTGAATTTGTCCGACAATTTATAAGGCTTGCAACGCCTCATACCCCACGGTTCCTACTAGACTTCAGGCAGAGCGGAGCTTTGCTCCGCGGACAGCCGAGGGCGGCTGTCCCCACATAGAAACCTTATGCCGCAGGCTTTTATCGGAGGCAGTTGCCGCATTTGCAGTGCGATGACCGGCAGCATTTTGTAACATTCTGCACTGATCACAGGTGGATCCTTCCTGAGCGAGTACGGTCTAACGTGCTGGAATGTTGCCTGCATGACAATGAAAACAAATTCGATCTTCGTATCGCGGTGGTGATGCCGGATCATGTTCACATGATCTTCACTCCACAGGTCGACTCGCAGGCTAAGTAGGTCCATTCGCTTGCCGAAATCATGGATGCCGTTAAGGGGGCCTCGGCGCACAAGGTGAACAAGTTGCTGGGACGTAAAGGAACAGTTTGGCAGGCCGAATCGTTTGATCATGTGCTGCGATCGTCGGAGAGTCTCGACGCGAAGGTCATTTACCTGCTCGAGAATCCTGTTCGGGCGGGGCTGGTTAAGCAGTGGACGGATTATCCCTGGTTGTGGATGAAGCCGTTCGTGAACCCGTTTGCTCCACCTTAAGAGTTAAGTGGCGCAGGCAGTCTGCGGAGCTTCGCTCCGCCGGACAGCCGGGGGCGGCTGTCCCCACATAAACTCGATTACTGCAGCAGCCCGAATACTGCTACGCCGTTTGGCGTGCCCACGAAGACCTTTCCGTTCACAATCATTGGGGTGATGAACTTGTTGCCGGCGCCGAATTGATCGCGGCCGTTGGCGGCTTGGTTGCTGTTGTAAAGTTCGGTGAGATTTGCGGCGTTGTAGGCATGCAAAATGGCCGGGTTGCTGTTCTCCACCGCCCAGACGATTCCGTTGCTCGTGCCATTTGCCGAAATGCTGGGCGTTGCTCCGGGATAGCCGAAGCTGTTAGCGGTTTGTGCGGTTGACGAGGACGAAAGCTTGGCGTTGGTTATGGTGAAAGCCTGGATCTGACTGCCTACTGATCCGTAGTAAATTGTGTTGTTGAAATACGCGGGCATCGCCCAAACGCCTCCGGCAAAACTCCCGCGAGTTCCTGATAAATGTTGTTGTTACTGGCGCTGAACTTTCCCATGGAGTCGCGATTCACCAGGTAGAGATTGCTGTCTTTGCCGGCGCCAACCGCCAGATGCAGGGTATTGCCCGAGCCATCGGTCAAATCAGGAAGCACGATTGTTCCGCCTGAACCGAGGTCGGTGTCGCTGTCGCTTTCCGAGACGCCATTGTTCATTTCGAAATAGTCGGCCACGGCAAGTCCAGCTGATGTTGAGAGTTTCATAAAGGCATTGCCGTAATCGCCGTCGCTGGGAAATCCGCTGGCATTTAAAGTCGTGTCGAAATCACCGTTGGCATCGAGAAAATAAATGTTACCGGAACTGTCGGCGGCGAGCCCGGCTCCGGCCATCCAGATCGAGCCTTCGTTGCCGTTGGGCGTCACGTTCAGCACACTTGTCTGCGCCAGACTGGATTCGCTATAGCCCAGGATCCATCCGGTGTAGGGGCGGATATCGCAGTGCGAAGTCCAGGCCGTATAGATCACGCCATTCAGTAACAGAAGCGCCGCGCGTTCCGCGTACTGGCCGGGATCGAAAACCACGTTCGTGCCGTTGCTGTTGTCGCCGGTGCCGGGGTACGTCGCTTGAACATCGACAGGTCCTCCGAACAATTCTGTGCCCAGCACGAGATCAAGCGCGTGCAGGCGCTGATGGTAGCTACCAGACGAGTCTTTCGACATCGCCACTACATACACCGCGCCATTCGGACCGCTGGCGCGGTCGATGATCGGAGTTGAAGTTACCCCTATTTCCGGGGTGATCTGGCCGCAGCCTCGATCATCCGAGGTGATCTCGCCCGTCTTCAATGTTGTGATCTGCCACACCGTCGCGCCGGAATCTGCGTCGAAGGCATAGACCGAACCGTGTTCGCTGGCAACGATCAGCAGATTGTGGGTGCCCTTGCTCGGAACCGCAACCTGAGAGGCATACAACGGTTCGGCGTCAACCAGATTATCGACTGAGTAGAAGCCAAGTTTGCCGAAGGTCGATGAATTGACGTTGCCAGTAGTAAGGGTGGTCTCTGCCAGATTTTGTCCGGTGCGGGCGATGTCGTTGTGGTAGGTAAGCACGTCGGTGGTTGCGGGAGTTGACGGAGGAACCGTGGTAACGGAAGGTTTGGACGCACTGTTGGAGCAGCCCGTCATGGCCAGGGCGATTGCCATAAGACACGAGAAGTACAGTAGCTTGATTCTCAATCCCGCCTCCACACCGGTTGGCTGTCATCATCATGCCAGCCGGTTCGCGTTTTGGGGAGGGGTCGAGAGGTTACCAATGGTCGGAAATACACGGCTTCTGGGCAGCTCTGATGTTGGCCGCCCGGCAGACCAGCGATGCCCCGGCAACCGCGCGACTCTGTTACCCTCGACGGCGCATATGCGAGCCGCCGCCGTCTTCGGGCTGGGATGCTCCGAGAGAAATCTCAGGCCTTTTCAAACCGACAAAACGATCGAGTGGCGAATTGGCGTACCTGCGGATGCGGATAAGGATCAAGCTGATGTGATTCTGATTTTTGGCGGCGATGGGACGATTCACCGTCATCTGAGTAAATTGGTGAAATTGGAATTGCCCGTCCTAGTGGTCCCTGCCGGTAGTGGTAACGACTTTGCTGGCGCTCTTGGTCTTCGCCACGTGCACGATTCGCTAGCAGTCTGGCAAGAATTTTGTGCTGGGCGAGGCACTGCGAAGGCGATCGACCTGGGATTTATTTGCCCGCTCAGTGGCAACGCGGGCGGGGCGCCCGCGCCACACCCGCGGACTTACTTCTGCAGCGTCGCAGGCGTCGGCCTGGACGCCGAAGTGGCGCGCCGCGCCCACGCGTTACCGCGCTGGCTGCGGGCACACGGCGGGTACGCTCTCACCCTGATTCCAACAATTTTTCGTTTTGCCCCGTTTTCCATGAAGATTCTTGCGCCGGACGGAGCCGGGCACTGGTCTCTCCGCAGCGATCAGCCGACTATCCTGGCCGCTTTCGCCAACACACGGGCTTACGGTGGAGGAATGAAGATCGCACCCCGTGCTCGAATGGACGACGGCCAACTCGACGTTTGTGTGATCGGCGGCATCGATCCCTTCAAACTGGCCTGCATGTTTCCGACTGTATATTTTGGCCGGCACTTGCGCATCCGCGAGGTAGATTATTTTCAGGCTCCGCGGCTGCGGGTGGAAACCCATACTCCACTCGACATCTACGCCGATGGCGAATACGTCTGCCAGACGCCTGCTGAAGTTGGGGTCGAGTGCGGTGCCCTTCGGATGATTGTTCACCCGTCACAGACAGGTTTCTAGTTTCTCGTGTCTAGTTTCCGCATGAGTCATTCGTACAGGGATCTGGTCGTATGGCAAAGGGCTATCACTATGGTCACTGAGGTCTACCGTGCGACACAATTGTTCCCGCGCGAAGAGACTTATGGCTTGACCAGCCAGTTGCGACGTTCGGCGGTATCGGTGGCCAGTAACATCGCGGAAGGGCAAGGCAGGATTTCCAAGCCGGAGTTTCGCCAATTCCTCGGCATTGCCCGTGGATCTCTGCTCGAAATGGAAACGCAAATCCTCATCGCCGCAAACCTTGGTTATCTTTCGCAGGACGCCAGAGATCACCTGGCAGCTTGCTCGGGCGAAGTGAGCCGTCTTCTCCACGGGCTTATGCAGTCGCTCCAGCCACGCGAAATATCGCGCAAGGCCGGAAACTAGAAACCAGAAACCGGAATCTTTTGTTCGTCCCAGTGCTAAACTTTCTCTATGTCCGAACGACGTTCGCACACCCTGCTCTGGGTTCTGATCGGCGGAGGAGCATTCTTCCTCTTTGTGCTAGCCGTGTTTTCGCTGGTTTATTTGACGCTGCACGCGGGCGGCAACGAAGCCTCTTTCGGTGGTTTCGGCGACCGCATCGGCGTGGTGGACCTCGATGGAGTGATTCTTTCGCCGGAGCCGGTGGTCGGTGAGCTTAAGAAGTTTAATGACGATTCGTCGATCAAGGCAATCATTCTGCACGTGAATTCGCCCGGCGGTGGCGTGGCTGCCTCGGAGGAGATTTACCGCGAAGTCAAACGAATCCGCGACGAAAAAAAGAAGCGCATTGTGGTCTCGATCGAGACCGTTGGCGCCAGCGGTGCTTATTATGTTTCGTCGGCTTCGAACAAAATCTATGCCGACAATGGCAGCATTGTTGGGTCGATCGGGGTGATCGCCGAGTGGGTGAATTACGGCGACCTGATGAAATGGGCGAAGCTGAAGAGCGTCGTATTGAAGACGGGCGAGTTTAAAGATACAGGAAATCCGACCCGCGACCTGACGCCCGCAGAACAAGCTTACATGCAGTCGCTGATCGATAACATGTTTGGACAGTTCATCCAGGCTGTGGCGGATGGCCGGGGCATGAAGTTTGACGATGTAAAGGCGATTGCGAATGGCAAAGTATGGACCGGCAAGGAAGCGCTCTCGATGAAGCTGATCGACGACGTCGGAGACTTTCAGGCTGTAGTAAAAGACACGGCGAAGTCGGTGGGGATTTCAGGCGAGCCGACGCTGGTGCATCCCGAGAAAGATCGCAAGACGTTGCTCGATCTCATGCTGGGAGATGTCTCGCAATATTTACCGGATGCGACCAAAATGCTGGAGCAGCATGTCGGTTTCTATTATCTCTGGAAGTAAAGCTGTGTTGCCCCGATCAGTGAGAATCGGGACTGGACGCAGAATTGGCATGCCTCAAAGCCGTGACTTGCATACAACCCCTGAAATTTGAGAAGGTTATGGGGTCGCCGATATGTTTCGGAGGCTCGGCAGGGTTTGGCCGTTGCTCATGAACATGCGGGACTGGAGCGAAGAGCCATTATGACGAAAGCCGACCTGATCGATGAAGTCTCCCGTTTAGCGGAACTCACGCGCAAAGACAGCGAAGTGATTGTGGAAACCATCTTTGACAGCGTGGTGCGGTCGCTGCGCGCCGGAGACAAGATCGAGATACGCGGCTTTGGCAGCTTCCGCACCCGGCAGCGCAAGGCGCGCATGGGACGAAATCCGAAGACTGGCGAAAAAGTTGAAGTGCCCGCAAAGAAGATTCCATTCTTCAAGCCCAGCAAAGAATTGAAAGATCTGGTGAACGAAGGAGTTGCCGAAGCGGCCGTGGTGCCTCCAACTTCCGGAACAATCCCGTCAACCCCGGCGTAGCGCGGTCAACAATTGCGGATTTAGCGAATCCCTGCGACCGCCATCATGCGTCCTGTTTTGCCCTTTTCGGCGCGATAGGAAAATAACAGGTTAGTCCGGCAGCTGGTGCAAAGGGGCAAAGCTTCGATGTTCTTTGGCAATACCCCAACCGCCAGCAGCTGTTGGCGATTGGCTTCCACCAGATCCAGAAAGATTTTCGTCGGCAAATCGCTATGGCCGGGAGCCCGCGCGGTCAGAAATAGCATCGGGTATTTTTCGCGGACCGGATCGGACTCTTCAACCTCGCGGAACAATTTAGCCGCATATGCGAACTGCGACTCAAACTGGTCGCGAACTTCCGGGCCCACTTCGTAACAGCAGCCGTGAATGCCGGGGCCTATCGCGGCTTTAAGATCTCGCGGCCGGCTGCCGAAGCCGCGCCGCATCTCACCCACCCCCTTTTCCACGATGCGCTTCACTGTGCCCCGCCAGCCGGCGTGAAAGACACCCACGGCACGGTGCGATGGGTCGACAAGGATAATCGGAAGGCAATCGGCAGTCTGAATGGCGAGCAGTAATCCGGGAATATTCGTAAGCAGGCCATCGCCAGACAGTGGCGAACCGGGAGGAGAATCGATGGAGTGAATGATATCGGAATGAATCTGGCGCAGCGTCACCAGTCGCAAATTTGCTGACTTGTTTTTCGGCCCACCCTTCGCGCCCACTTCGAGCAAGAACGCAGCCCGGTTTCGCTTGACGGCGGCTTCGGAGTCGTCTTTTGTAAAGCCCAGGTTGAGCGCATTCTGGCCGTAGGCGCGCGAGAATCCTCCGACGCGGGTAGAAAGACCGTGAACCAGCCAAGGCAGTTTGCCTAAGTGCGCGGCATGAAGAACGGTAAGTTCGGCTCGCGCCGCTTTGCTTTTCTTCGAGCGGGACCGACGCGCGGGAATGTTATTGTCTTGTTTTGAAACTAGATTTGCCACTCCTTATGTTACCCGAAGCAGGAGCCGCGTCCCTGCGTCATTGACCTTCACTCCAGCGCCGGCGCACTCCGGCAATAAACCTCTCTTTATCTTTTCGCATCAACTGGATGAGCGGTTGATTGCTGGTATCCTCGTGCGCGGCCGCCCAGAGAACCATCTCGGTGAGCACGGGAGCCAGGTCGATTCCCTTCTGCGTAAGCCGGTAAATCACTTTGCGTCCATCCCACGGATCTGGCCGCGTGGTGATGATTCCGTAGTCCACTAGTTTGCGCAAGCGATCGGCCAGAATATTGGTAGCGATACCTTCGTAGCACTCCAGAAATTCTTTGTAGGATTGGGAACCCCGAAGCATCATGTCGCGAAGAATCAGCAGGGACCAGCGGTCACCTAACATCTCTACAGATGCATTCAACGGGCACCCGGACCGGCGCTTAGGCCCAGCCTGCTTCGACATAGATCTACGGTAACAATATCACTTGCAATTCGCAAGTAATATGTCGTAGATTGCAATCGTAATTCGATTCAATTATGTGTGGAGGAAAGTACTATGCAAATGAATCCGTACCTTTATTTCGATGGCAACTGTGAAGAGGCGTTCAAGTTCTACGAAAAAGTGCTGGGCGCCAAAATCATTTCTATGATGACTCACGAAGGCACACCCGCGGCGGAGCACGTTCCGGCCGAATGGCGAAGCAAAATCATCCATGCTCGAATGGCCATTGGCGATCAAGTGCTGATGGCATCGGACGCTCCTCCAGAACACTTTCAGAAGCAGGCAGGTTTTTCCATCAACCTTGGGACCAGTGACCCAGCGGAAGCGGAGCGCATTTATCATGCGCTGGCGGAAAACGGAAAAGAGACGATGCCAATCGCGGAGACATTCTGGGCAGTGCGATTTGGTATGCTGGTTGACCGTTTTGGGATCCCCTGGATGATCAACTGCGAAAAGGCTGTGCAGAAAGCTGCTTGAGGTCAGTGTCAAGATCAACGCAGGAGAAAATCGATGAACGGAAAAATCGTTAGGATGATCCCATGGAGAATCGTTATTCCGGTGGTCGTGGTCGGCATGACGTGGCAAGCGCAAGCCCGAGGTGCCAAAGCGTCGTATCCGAGCATGGCCCCACTCGACAAATATCTGATCGCCGATCGGAATGCCGAGATAGCCCTGGCGCGGAGCGCTGCTCCAGTGGCTATCTCACAGGATGCCGATGTTTTGGTGCTTGGACGTCATGGTTATGAAACCGCAGTCAAAGGGAAGAACGGTTTCGTGTGCCTGGTGGAACGATCGTGGATGTCCGGGTTCGGCTCCCCGGAATTCTGGAACCCGAAGCTACGAGGTCCGGTCTGCTTCAATCCACCAGCCGCACGAACCGTTCTGCCAATCACTTTCAAGCGGACTGGGCTGGTATTGGAGGGGGTTTCCAAGACCGAGATCATCGATGGCATTAAGACGTTTGACAATAAAGAACTGCCGCCCCTTGAGCCTGGAGGGATGGCCTACATGTTGTCGAAGGAGGGGTATCTGGCAGATGATGGCGGGCACTGGGTTCCCCACCTGATGTTTTACGTCCCCTTCAAAAGCGGTAACACATGGGGCGCGGATTTGCCTGGCTCTCCGGTTTTGCTGAGTACACAATTTCATGGTGCTCCGGAACCTATCAACGTGTTTCTGATTCCGGTACTCAACTGGTCAGACGGAACGTCTGCACCCGCAGATGCACACTGACGCACGAACAAATAGATTTCAAACAACGAGAGGATGCGATGAGCAAGGTACGAGTTCTGGTAGGCACAAGAAAGGGCGCATTCATTCTGACATCGGATGGAAAGCGCGACAAATGGGACGTCAGCGGTCCGCAGTTCGCGGGATGGGAGATGTATCACATCAAAGGATCGTCTGCGGATCCGAATCGGATTTATGCTTCGCAGACCAGCGGCTGGTTTGGCCAGATCATTCAGCGCTCCGACGATGGCGGCAAGACATGGCATCAGCCGGGAACACCGCCGGGAGAGCCGCCCGCTCCGGGCCCGCCGAAGGCCGCGAGCAACAAGTTCGCTTACGATACGTCCGACGAAGGCGGCAAGCCGCTTACGACTCATCAGTGGTACGACGGGACGCAGCATCCGTGGGAGTTTAAGCGGGTGTGGCATCTGGAACCATCGTTGAGCGATCCCGACACGGTTTACGCGGGCGTGGAAGACGCCGCAATTTTCCGGTCGACCGACGGCGGGGAGAACTGGAAGGAACTTTCCGGCCTGCGCGGCCATGGTACCGGGCCCAAGTGGCAGCCGGGCGCGGGCGGGATGTGCCTGCACACCATCATTCTCGATCCTAGTGACCCGCAGAGAATCTTTATCGCTATCTCGGCTGCCGGGGCATTCCGCACCGATGATGGCGGCAAAACCTGGAAGCCGATCAACCGCGGGCTGCGATCGCAATATATTCCTGATCCTAACGCCGAAATCGGCCACTGCGTTCACCATATTGCGATGCATCCCGCGCGCCCGGGTGTGCTCTTCATGCAGAAGCATTGGGACGTGATGCGCAGCGACAATGCCGGCGATACCTGGCAAGAAGTCAGCGGCAATTTGCCGACGGATTTCGGATTTGTGATTGACGTTCACGCGCACGAGCCGGAGACGATTTACGTGGTGCCGATCAAGAGCGACTCCGAGCACTACGTGCACGAGGGCAAGTTGCGCGTTTTTCGCAGCCGCACTGGTGGAAATGAGTGGGAAGCGCTCACCAAAGGTCTGCCGCAAAGCAACTGCTATGTAAACGTGCTACGCGATGCCATGGCAGTCGATTCCCTGGACGAGTGTGGCATCTATTTCGGCACCAGCGGAGGACAGGTCTACGCCTCGGCCGATGCCGGAGATAGTTGGGCTCCGATTGTGCGCGATCTTCCGGCTGTGCTTTCGGTTGAAGTACAGACGCTGCCATAGGTTCCCTTACGCATAAGTTCGATTGATTCAGAAACTAAACTCACCTCACGCTCCTGAATACCAGTTGGCGAGTGGCTTGCACTCACTCGCCTCGCCGATAGTTTATCGAACAAGATTTTTTTCGCTCATCCTCTGTACACTGATCGAGCTCACCTGGCGCTGGGAGATTTGCGCCTCACTTTGGAGAATGCGAATGCGACGAATCCACGAAACGTGGGTGACGATCCTGTTGACCGGCTTGGCGCTGCTGAATTCTGCTTCCGCACAGACTGCCGAGAAACCCGATTTGAGCAAGCAACCCACGCTTTACGTGGTCGGCTATGCCCACCTGGATACGGAATGGCGATGGGAATATCCGCAGGTGATCGACGAATACATTCGCAAGACGATGGAGGATAATTTTAGGCTGTTCGAGAAGTATCCGCACTACGTCTTCAACTTCAGCGGCGCCAACCGGTACCGCTTCATGAAGGAATATTTTCCCGCCGATTTCGCCCAAGTGAAAAAGTATGTGGATGAAGGAAGATGGTTCCCGGCAGGCTCTTCGATGGAAGAAGGCGATGTGAACACGCCCAGCGCAGAAACCATCATCCGGCAAATTCTCTACGGCAATAATTGGTTTCGGAAAGAGTTGGGCAAGGCTAGCGCAGAGTACATGCTGCCCGATTGCTTCGGGTTCCCGGCGTCGTTGCCCACGATTCTCGCGCATGCTGGGGTGAAGGGATTCTCGACACAGAAGCTCGTGTGGGGATCGTCGGCGCCGGGCGGAGGGCCAGAGTCGCTCGAGCAAACACCCGAGGGCACGCCCTTCAACGTTGGCGTATGGGTGGGACCGGATGGCGAAAGCGTGCTGGCGGGGCTGAATCCTGGCGATTACAGCGGAGGAATCAACAGCGATTTGAGCAAGCCGCTACCTCCCCTTCCGCCCGACAAAGTTCTCGATAATCTCAACAGGAAGTTTCAACCTCTTCGTCAGCAGGTTGTGCACGCTGACGAAACCAATTCCACCCTCGAGGCCAGCCAGATTGAAGAATATCTTGCTGTGCGCGATCAGCAGAAAACCGAATCTCAAATGCGTAAGGATCGAGAGTTGGAGCGGCATCAAAGCGACTGGGCTGCGCGGGTTGAGCTAAACGGCAAGGTCAGCGGCGTGTTCACGGACTATCACTATTACGGAACTGGCGACATTGGCGGAACGCCGAACGAAGAATCCGTGAAGCGTCTCGAAGCCATCATTACAGGCGGCAACGCGGGCTTGCCAGAGGACGTCGATCCGTATTTTTCGCGCTTCTCGCATGAGCAGGGAACGCCGGTGCAGTTGGGCGGAGGACCCGTGCATGTGATTTCCGCAAATGCCGAGCAGATGTTTCTCGACATCACTCCCACCGAGGCCGCCGCACTTCCGCGCTATACGGGAGAGATGGAACTGACTAATCATTCCGCCGGATCGCTGACCTCGCAGGCTTATCAGAAACGCTGGCTGCGAAAAGAAGAATTGCTGGCTGACGCGGCGGAGAAATCTTCGATCGCGGCGGAATGGCTGGGAGCGCGGCCTTATCCGCTGCAACGGTTGAACGATGGATGGACACTGCAGATGGGCGGGCATTTTCACGATATCGCCGCTGGCACCGCGACTCCCAAGGCGTACGAATTCGCGTGGAACGACGATGTGATCGCGATGAACCTCTTTGCCGGCGTACTTACGAATGCTACGGAAGGCGTTGCCGCGGCATTAGACACCGAGACCCAAGGCGTGCCTATTGTTGTGTTCAACCCATTGAATATTGCTCGCGAGGATTTGGTGGAAGCCAGCGTGAGCTTTCCGGGCGTCGAAGCGAAGTCTGTACGTGTGACTGGTCCGGATGGGAAGGACGTTCCGGCGCAGATTGCAAATGGCAAAGTAATTTTCGTTGCGAAAGCGCCTTCTGTCGGCTATGCCGTTTACGATGTGCAGCCGAGTTCGGAAGCAGCCAGCGCAGCGCTGCTGCATGTATTTGAGAACTCGCTTGAGAATGAATATTATCTGGTGAAATTAAATGCTGATGGCGACGTAGCCAGCATTTTCGATAAATCGATCGGCAAGGAATTGCTCGCCGCTCCGGCGCGACTGGCAATTTCCTACGACAATCCGGAGCACTGGCCCGCCTGGAACATGGACTGGGATCAAGAGCAAGCTGCTCCGAAAGAATACGTCAGTGGTCCGGCGAAGATTCGAGTGATTGAGAATGGGCCGGCGCGTGTGGCAGTGGAAATTTCACGAGAGACTGCCGGTTCGAAGTTCGTTCAGACCGTCAGCTTAGCCGCCGGTGACGCGGGCAAGCGCGTAGAGTTTGCGAATGTAATTCACTGGAATACCAAAGAGTCGAATCTGAAGGCAACGTTTCCGCTTACGGCTTCGAACGAGATGGCCACCTATAACTGGGACATAGGCACGATCAAGCGCCCCAGTGCGGAGCCGAAAAAGTTCGAAGTGCCTACTCATCAGTGGATCGATCTTACCGACACCAGTGGCGAGTTCGGCGCGACCATCTTGACCGATTGCAAGAATGGATCGGATAAGCCGAACGATCACACGATTCGACTGACTCTGATCCGAACGCCCGGAATTCGCGGAGGTTATGCGGATCAGGCGACGCAGGATATTGGACATCACGAGTTTGTTTACGGAATCGCCGGACATGCCGGCGGGTGGCGCGACGGCCAAACCGACTGGCAGGCGCAGCGGTTGAACGATCCGCTGATCGCCTTCCAGACTTCGAAACATTCGGGCGCGATGAGACGAGAGTTTTCTCTGCTGAATATCGACAATCCGCGGATTCGCGTCCTGGCATTGAAGAAGGCGGAGTTGAGTGACGAGATTGTCGTGAGGCTGGTGGAACTGGATGGTAAGCCCGAGGCAGATGTGCACGTTGCCTTTGACGCGCCGATCACGGCGGCGCGTGAAGTCAACGGCCAGGAACAACCGGTGGGGGCTGCGACAGTTAAGGAGGGCGTTCTGGTTGCCTCTTTTTCCGCGTACCAGCCGCGCACATTTGCGTTGAAGTTCGGCGCGCCCCGGAGCAAAATCGCGACGGTGCATTCCGCTGCCGTGCCGCTTAAATACGATCTCGCAACAGCCAGCAATGACGGTGCTAAATCCACGGAGGGTTTTGACGGCAAGGGCGATGCGCTGCCAGCCGAGATGCTGCCGGCGCAGATCACTTTCAACGATGTAAGATTTCAACTCGCTGCCGCACATACGGGCACGCCGAACGCACTTGTGGCGAGGGGCCAGGCGATCGACTTGCCGGCGGGTCACTACAATCGCATCTATGTCTTGGCGGCTTCAGCCGATGGCGACCAGAAGGCCGCATTCGAGGTTGGCGGCAAGAAAGTAGAACTGAAAATTCAGGATTGGGGCGGGTTCATCGGCCAGTGGGATGACCGGCAGTGGAGTTCGAAAGATACCTCGCACGATGATTATGGCGAGATGACCGGCATCAAGCCGGGCTACATCAAACGCGCCGATGTGGCGTGGTATTGCTCGCACCATCACAATGCGGCGGGCGAGAATGTGGCTTACCGGTACGCTTATTTATTCGCGTATCCGATCGATATGCCGGAGGGCACGAAAAGCATCAAGCTGCCCGACAACGACAAGATTCGGATTCTCGCCATCTCGGTGGCGGAGGAAAATCCGGATGTGAAACCGGTACAGCCGCTTTATGACGTGCTTCCTCCTGTGCAGGAGACTGTGCTTAATCGCTGATGATGCATTGATCGATGCTCGCTGTAAGATTCACGGCCACCGATTGCTGTATTCTTCGTTGAATGCGGAGTTTTTTTATCTGGGGCCTTTTATGCGCGGCGGCATTCGCGCAGAGCGTCCCCGCGAAACCGAGCAGTGCGCGAAAGGCGAATGCTCCCTCCATCGCGCTTCCGCATTTTGAAGATATCGGCGCTCAAGCCGGGTTGACTGTCTCCCACATTTCTTCGCCCCAGGCGCGATACATCATCGAGTCGGTGAGTGGCGGAGTCGGTTTGATCGGCTGCGATAACGACGGCAAGTTAGACATCATCACAGTGAATGGTTCGAGTGTAGATCGCTACCGGCAGCAGGGTGGGGATCCGATGATTACGCTTTACCATCAGGACGCAGATCTCAAATTTACTGACATCACAAAACAGGCGGGACTCACGCGCAAAGGCTGGGGGATGGGCGTGGCGGTGGCCGACTACGACAACGACGGGCTTCCGGACATCTATGTCACCGGATACGGAGGGAATGTTCTTTACCACAACCTGGGCAACTGCAAGTTCGAAGATGTCACTGAGAAGGCCGGAGTGGGCGGCGGAGAACTGAGCCTGGGCGCGGCTTGGGGAGACTACGACCGCGATGGCAACGTGGATTTATTCGTCTCGCGGTATGTTCACGTCGATATGAATAAACTTCCTGAGTTAGGCAGCAATGAAAAGTTCTGCCGGTTTCGCGGCGTGCTGGTGCAATGCGGCCCGTGGGGATTGCAGGGGGAGACAGATCTGCTCTTCCATAATCGTGGAGACGGCACGTTTGAAGAAGTTTCTAAAAAGGCAGGAGTTGATAATCCGCATCGTTATTACGGGATGGGGGTCGAGTGGGCTGACTACGACAACGATGGCTGGCCTGACTTGTATGTGGCGGATGATGCCGGGCCGAATTATCTCTATCGCAATAAGGGCGACGGCACGTTCGAAGAAACGGGACTGATTCTGGGGGCCGACCTTAGCGGAGACGGGCAGGAACTCGGGTCCATGGGCGTGGACATGGGAGATTACGATCACGATGGACGGCTCGATCTCATGGTGACCGAATTCGTGGATCAGTCGGACACTTTGTATCACAACACAAAAGACGGGTTCGAGGACGTCAGTGGGAACTCTCGCATCGCGCCGCCGAGCCATCCTTACGTGGGATGGGGTACTGGATTCTTCGACATGGACAATAGCGGCTGGCTGGATATCTTCGTGGCCAATGGCCATGTCTATCCGCAAGTCGATACGATTCCAGACGCGGCGCATTTTCGCCAGCCGATACTGCTGTTTCGCAACAATCGCGATGGAACGTTTGATGAAGTGGCATCAGCAGCGGGGCTTAATAGTGGTCCGATGCAATCGAGGCGGGGCGCGGCATTTGGAGACATCAACAACGACGGGTGTGTCGACATTGTCACTCTAAATTGGGGGCGGCCGCCATCATTGTTTCTGAATCAGTGTCAGAACGGAAATCACCGGGTGCTGTTCAAGCTGCTGGGAATCAAGAGCAACCGGCTCGCGATTGGGGCGCGCGTAACGGTGCGCACTGGCAGTGTCACGCAGTTCAGCGAAGTGAAGGGCGGCGGCAGCTATCTTTCACAGAATGATCTTCGTCAACATTTCGGACTCGGCAAAACTAAGAATATGGACGAAGTCAGCGTTCGCTGGCCGAGCGGACAGACTGAGGCGTTCAAGAATATTCCAGCCGACTTCATCTATACGATTGTCGAGGGTCGAGGTATCAAGGCGAAGGTGCCGCTTCCCGCGGTGGATTCCAGCGTGCCGTCTCCGGAGGCGCGACGCGGTGCTACAATCGACGGCGCAAAAGTCGCTCGCCCCTAGATCGCCGCCAGCGTAACTGACATAGTTCTTTGAGGAAACCATGAAGAGACGAATCGGGCATGATTCAAATCGCGCTGTCAGGCTCGGTTTTTTTGTTGTAATCCTTTTCAGCGGATTTGCCGTGTTTGGGCAGCAGACGAGCCAACTGCCCACACCCAAGGAAGGTCACTACGTTTCCCACGATTTTCATTTCAAATCGGGGGAAACGCTGGCGGAATTGGTTGTGCACTATGCAACCTTAGGAACTCCAGTGCGCGATACCAGTGGACGGGTTACGAATGCAGTGTTGCTTTTGCATGGCACGACCGGTAGCGGCAAACAATTCCTGGTTCCTCAATTCGCTAGCGTGCTTTTCGGGCCGGGACAATTGCTGGACATTACGCGGTATTACATTATTCTGCCGGACAACATTGGTCATGGAGAATCCAGCAAGCCCAGCGACGGGATGCATGCTCACTTTCCGCAGTACGACTACGACGACATGGTTGCGGCGCAACACGAGTTGCTGGAAAAAGGCATGGGCGTGAATCACCTGCGGCTAATCCTCGGAACATCCATGGGATGCATGCATTCCTGGATCTGGGGCGAAACCTATCCCGACTTTATGGACGCTCTGATGCCCTTAGCTTGCCAGCCAGTGCAGATCGCGGGACGAAATCGAATATGGCGCAAAATGGTGATCGATGCGGTTCGTGACGATCCGGAGTGGAAAAAGGGCGAGTACACCGCTCAGCCTCAAGATGCTCTGAAAATTGGAGCAGAAATGTTCTACATCGCGGCAGGTTCCGCTTTGCAGATGCAGAGAAGCTTTCCCACTCGTGAAGCAACTGATGCGGCAAGTGCGGAGTTCGTGAAACGCTTCGTTGCAAGCCACGACGCCAACGATCTTCTTTATGCGATGAATGCATCCTGGGATTACGACCCCTCGGCGCAGCTGGAGAAAATTACCGTGCCCGTAATGTTCGTCAATTCAGCCGATGATTTCATCAATCCTCCGGAGCTGGGGATTGCCGAACGTGAGATCAAGCGAGTGAAGAAAGGACGCTTCGTCCTTCTCCCCATCTCCGACCAGACGCATGGGCATGGTACGCACACCTGGGCAGCCGTTTGGCAACAGTATCTGAAGGAGTTGTTGGAAACATCTCAACATTAGGGCACGGGAGCGGCGGTAGTGGGCTGCATGGTCCAGCCGACCTAACTTGCTGGAATAATCCCTGCAAGTGCGAGAGAATAGTTACTTGTGCCTGGCGGAGAAAGACCGTCCTTTCCCCCGCAGCGATAGTTGCGAGGTCCTCCGCAGTTCGCCAGAGACAGCGCGACCGCGTTTCATTTTACCGGGAGAAATTAACCAACATGGCCACCATCACAATAGAGGTCGACGCAGCATCGCGTAATCCTCGTAACGCGAAGCTGGAAAGCTGGGTCGAAGAAGTTGCACAGCTATGCAAGCCCGATCGGATTCACTGGTGTGATGGGTCGCGGGAAGAATACGAGGCGATGCTGCGGCTGCTGGTACTGACTGGAACTGCCATTCCGCTGGATGGCGCGAAACGCCCGAACAGCTTCCTGGTTCGTTCCGACCCCGCGGATGTGGCCCGTGTGGAGGATAAGACTTTCATCTGTTCCCGAACCAAAGAAGAAGCTGGGCCGACGAATAACTGGGAAGACCCAGCCAGGATGAAGGAGAAGCTGACAGGACTATTCACGGGATCGATGGTAGGCCGCACCCTGTATGTGGTTCCTTACAGCATGGGCCCGATTGGTTCCCCCATCTCGAAGATCGGAGTAGAGATCACTGACTCGGTTTATGTCGTGGTCAGCATGCATATTATGTCGCGGGTGGGTAGCCATGTGCTCGACGTTCTTGGCGAGGACGGGGAGTTCGTACGCGGAATGCACTCGGTGGGCGCGCCGCTCGCTCCCAATCAGCCGGATGCGACCTGGCGCTGCAACAAAGAGCATAAGTATATCTGTCATTTCCCGGAGACGCGCGAGATCTGGTCGTTCGGTTCCGGTTACGGCGGCAACGCGCTGCTGGGGAAGAAATGTCACGCGCTGCGTATCGCCTCCGTGCAGGCGCGCGATGAAGGCTGGATGGCGGAGCACATGCTGATTCTGAAGCTGATCAGTCCCTCCGGCCAGGCCAAGTACATGACGGGCGCATTTCCCTCTGCTTGCGGCAAAACCAATTTGTCGATGATGATTCCAACCCTGCCGGGCTGGAGGATCGAAACCATCGGAGATGATATTGCCTGGATGAAGTTCGGCGCCGATGGGCGGCTCTACGCCATCAATCCGGAGTTCGGCTTCTTTGGCGTTGCGCCGGGGACGAGCATGAAGTCGAACGCCAATGCCATGTTGAGCGTGACTCACGATTCCATCTTTACCAATTGCGCCATGACGATGGACGGCGACGTCTGGTGGGAAGGAATGACCGAAGAGAAACCCGCCAAGCTGATCGACTGGCTGCGTCGTCCATGGACTCCGGAGTCAAGGCGGAACGCAGCGCATCCGAATTCCCGTTTTACTTGCACCGCAGCGCAGTGCCCGTCGATTGCTCCCGAATGGCAAGATCCGAACGGGGTGCCGATTGATGCCATTTTGTTCGGAGGAAGGCGCGCGGGCATTGTGCCTCTGATCACGGAAGCTTTCAACTGGCAACACGGCACGTTTCTGGGCGCGACGGTCAGCAGTGAGACCACCGCGGCAATCACGGGAAAAGTGGGCCAGTTACGCCGCGACCCCATGGCGATGCTGCCCTTTTGCGGCTACCACATGGGCGACTATTTTGCGCACTGGCTGCAGATCGGCAAACGCTCGGGTGCAAAGCTGCCGAAGGTTTTCTACGTGAACTGGTTTCGCCAGGACAAAGGCGGAAATTATCTCTGGCCGGGCTACGGGGAAAATAGCCGTGTTTTGAAATGGATCTACGAACGCTGCGACGGCAAAGTGCACGCGAATGAAACTCCGATTGGGCGCATCCCCGAAGTGGCTGATCTGGATACCACCGGACTTGCACTTAAAAAAGCTCAGGTGGAGGAGCTGCTCAGCGTGGATGTCGACGGCTGGCTAGCTGAAGTTCCATTGATCAGGGAACACTTTGCCCTTTTTGGCAGTCACATGCCTGAGGGGTTGAATGCCGAGGTGACGGAACTTGAAAAGCGGCTGCTGGCGGCAAAGCGTTGATGAACGGCAACAGAGGACTGAGTTGGTTCTTGTTGTTGCATTTGCGCAACCCCGGATATTCAGCCAAAATTTTGGTCCCCTGTCCCCTACGCCACTCATTACATCGTCAATCGTTAATCGTTAATTTTTCCCACCGATACGTGGAACCTTGATATAGTTCCGCACTATCATGGCGCGTTCCGCGACGAACGAAGCAAATTCTTTCTTGCCTGACCCAGACCCTGTCCCGGTTCCAACTTCTTCCGGATCTCTGACGCGAAATCAGATTCGCGGTTTTTGGGCGTCGTGGGGCGGGTGGACGCTCGACGGGATGGATTCGTTTGTATACGCGCTGGTGCTGGTGCCGTCGCTGCGCGATTTATTGCCGCGCTCCGGAATTGCGGCCACGAAAGCGAACATCGGACATTACGGTGGTCTGCTCTTTGCATTGTTTCTGGTGGGGTGGGGACTGGCGTTTTTGTGGGGTCCGATTGGAGACAAATTTGGCCGCGTCCGCACCCTGATGCTCACCATTGTCTGGTATTCCGTTTTTACTTTTCTGAGCGCCTTTGTCACCACCGTGTGGCAACTCGCCATCTTGCGCTTGTTCGCTGGAATTGGCATTGGCGGAGAATGGGCGATGGGTGGAACGTTTGTTGCCGAGGAATGGCCCGAGCAGCGGCGCCGAATGGGCGCGGGGCTGATGCACACTGGCTATTACGTCGGAATATTTCTCGCCGCCCTGGCAAACTATGGAATCGGCAGCCGCTACGGGTGGCGCGCCATGTTCATTGTGGGTGGAGTGCCGGCATTATTTCTGGCCTGGATCCGGCACGGCGTGGTTGAGCCCGCAGCCTGGAAAAAGAAAGAAAGCGTGGTTCGGTCATGGGCAGTATGGCGTCCGTTTGCCACGCTGTTTTCGCCGGTCTGGCGCCGCCGCACGATTCTGAATTCTTTATTCATGCTGGCGTCGATTTGTGGGTTGTGGGCTGGAACCGTCTATGTTCCAGCTGCCATCACCACGCTGGCGGAGGCCGGGGGGCATATTGGTCCGCAGGCTGCGCGGTTGGCTTCCTGGGGCGTCATGCTGGTCTCGTTCGCGACCATTCTGGGGTGCCTGGCCATGCCATGGCTGGCCGAACGTCTCGGACGCCGTGGGGCTCTCGCCCTATTCTTCGCATTCATGATGGTCTTTATCGCGCTGACCTTCGGAAAGGTCTTTTATATGGGGCCGAGCGCGCTTCCGTGGTTCTTTGTCTGTCTGTTTTTCCTGGGGCTGGGAGGCGCCAACTTCGCCGTTTACACCTTGTGGCTGCCGGAGCAATATCCCACGGAATGCCGGGCCAGCGCTTTTGCATTTTCCACTTCGTTTGCCCGGTTCGGCGGCGCTGGAATCACTTTTCTGGTTGGCGCCAGCGTTCGCCATTTCGGATCGCTCGGAACCCCAGTGGCGATGACTGCGATCGCATTTGCGATCGGATTGTTGTTGATTCCATTCGGAGCGGAAACTCGCGGCGAGCAACTACCCTCTTAGCTGGACAGCCCCGGCCCCCTCCAAGTAATCGTCCCTGACCCTTCGTGCGCGCCACGACCGTGCCCAGCACACGCGCAACGTCTTTAATGTTTCATTCAAATATTGCCGATAAAGACCTTGTCAAAGATCTCACGTGCGACCATCGCGGAAAGCCGGAGATTTTCGGCAACCGTTGCGCTATCGCGCGATTCGTCAATGCCCCTTTAAGCAAGGAGAAATAATGAACACCAAACACAGAAGCATACTCCCCGCCATGATCGTCCTCATTTGCGCGGTCACAGGTTTTGGACAGGCTCCGCCGGAAATCAAAACCAAGCTGGACGCCGAAATCCAGGTACTAACGCGGCTCAGCACGGATACTGAAATTGTGCGCACGGTAAAGGCCTACAACGCCGCCACTCCCAGTGCCGAGGCTCTGGCCATGACCAATGACAAGTGGCACACGCTTTCTGTTCTCGATCCGTTTGTGCGTGCAACGGCAAAGACACCTCTGTCCGAATATCTAAAAACGAAGAAGAAGTCAGATGACATTATCGCCAAAGTTTTTGTTTCAGCAGCCGATGGTTTCAAGGTGGGATTCGACGCTAAAACCGAACACTGGACGCATAAGGGGATGCCGAAACACGAGGTACCAATGACCGGAGAGACTTGGATTGGCACTGTCAAGGTGGATGACTCCACTGGCCAGCCGCTCATCCAAGTCGGGCTGCCTGTGCTGGATGGCGGAAAGCCGATCGGATCCATTGTGGTTGGTTTACGGGTGGACAAGCTGCGCTAGACGTGATGTTTGGTGAAGAGTCATACATTATGAGAAATCAGGGCATCGCGCTCCGCATGATCCTCGTGGTAGGAGCATCGGTGGTCATCACGGTGGCTGCCGTTCTTGGATTGTCATATCTCCTGCGGGTTTCAGCGGGTTCCGCGCAAAGCGTGGCCGCGGCAGCGCGCGAGCAGACGCAACATTCCTTTGAACTGTTGGACTTGGCGGTGAAAGTCCAAGGAACCACGCAGAAGCTGGTGCAGGAAACCGATCCCGATGTAATGGAATCACTAATTGAAAAAAACAAAGCGCAGGTGAAGGATGCGCAGGCAAAAGTGGAGCAGGTTGCTGCGGGCGACGACGGCGTGAAGAGCGCGTTTCTTGCGCTGGTAAAAGCCAACGAGCAGGTCACCAAGCTGGTGCTGCAGGCCCGCAATGCAGAGTCGCATCAGGCCATCATCGAAAAATCAAATCCCGCGTTTGAGGCGCTGCTCGGCGCCATCAATCATTATCAGAACCAGATGGCCAAGCGACTGGGAGATGATGCTGCCGCGGTAAGAACCCGCAGCGTCCGGCTCGAGTCCACCATCTTTGCCCTGGTTGTTGCCGGTATTGTCTTGCTGGTGGTCTGGGGCGTAGCCCTGGTGCGTAGCGTTTCCAGAGCCCTCCATAGCATGATCTACATGGTTAAAGACTTGGCGGAAGGTGAAGGAGATTTGACCAAGCGGCTGGGAATTGTCACCCACGACGAACTGGGCGAATTGGCAAAGTGGTTCAATACATTTCTGGACAAGATCCACGGCATTATTTCCAACGTCGCGGGCACGGCCGAGCAGGTGGCCAGCGCCAGCGAGGAACTTTCTTCTTCGGCTACCCTGCAGGCGCAAGGAGCCGACCATCAAAAAGACCAGGCGGCGCAGGTCGCGACCGCGATGCAGGAGATGTCTTGCACGGTTCAACAGGTTTCAGAGAACTGCAGCAAGGCGGCGGATGCCTCGCGCCGCGCGGCAGAAACGGCGCGGGCAGGAGGCGCGGTCGTGGAAAAAGCTTTAACCCAGATGCATTCGATCGCCGAATCCGTGGCTGGAACGGCAAAAGAGATTGGAGAATTGGGCCACCGGACCGACCAGATTGGGCATATCGCGGGCGTGATCGATGATATTGCAGACCAAACCAACTTGCTGGCTCTTAACGCTGCTATCGAGGCAGCTCGCGCCGGCGAACAGGGACGAGGTTTTGCGGTTGTCGCGGACGAAGTCCGCAAGCTGGCCGAGCGCACGACCACGGCCACGAAGGAAATCTCGCAGATGATCAGTGTGATTCAGGATGGCACTAAGGCAGCCGTGAAGGCGATGGACATTGGCAGCCAACAGGTAGAAGCAGGGGTTGCGTCAACCGCGCGGGCGGGTGAATCGTTGCAGCAAATCATTCACATGTCCGAGGAAGTGGGATCCATGATTACCCACATTGCGACGGCCGCCACGGAGCAATCGGGAGCGACCGGTGATGTAAATCAGAGTATGGACCAGATTGCACACCTGGTAAAGGAATCGGCCGTGGCAGCGCAACAATCGGCCAAAGCGTGCCAGGACTTATCGGAGCTGGCATTGGCCCTGCAATCGATGGTTGGCAGCTTCAAATTACAGGCAGCGAGTGAGGAGATATTGCCGGCTGAGGGCTCGGCTCCGCCCAAGGCTCTGGCGGCGTCTGCCTTTTGAAATAAGGTATTGCCACGGTATTATTCAAAGGCTCTCTTCAGTGACTAAAAGAGAGCCTTTGTTATTGTCACCGCATAACTTCACTAGGCGACGCCGCGGGTTTTTACTGGCGGATCGGCACTCACCAGCGGGGGCGCCGAACGTGCCGAATTCCTGACGGCTCGCGCCGCGAGGGGCTTCAGCCACAGCAACGCCATGAACGCGGCAATCAGGTCGCATGCAATCATCGCCCAGAACACCTTTGACCAGGAACCGGTTTTGGCAAACAGCCAGGCGGCGCCGGGTCCGGCAAGAGCTGCTGCCACTCCCTTGGCGGTATAGACAACGCCGTAATTGGTCGTGGCCCATTTGTTCCCGTAGAGGTCTCCTGTAATGGAAGGGAATAGTGAAAAAATATTTCCCCACGCGAAGAAACACAGCCCGGATAGCGCAATGAACCAGAGGGGATGACTGATGAGTTGCAGGAGAGCAAATACCGCAACGGCTTCGAGAACGAACGAATAAAAGATGGCGTTCTCCCGGCCAATGTGATCCGAAACCCATCCCCAAAAAGGACGCGTCAGGCCGTTCAGAATCCGGTCGACTTCGATGGCCAGCACCAAGGCGCTCATCCCGAAGAGCACGATGACCTTATCCACGTGGTACGAGACGGCCATGGGCTTGAGCTGAGCCGTGACTACCAAGCCTCCGAACGCTAACATCACCATCATCACGTAAATGATGTAGAAAGAGGGCTGGCAGAGCATTTGAAGCGGCGTCATTTCAACCGCGGAAGTGTTTACTTTCGCTTTGATCTTTACTTCCTTCTCTTTCCAGTTGGGCGGGGTCCACCCCACGGGCGGCCTGGCCAGAAAAAGCGAACAAACCAATACAGTGATTCCCTGGACGAATCCCCACACAATGAATGTGTGCTGATAGCCGGAGGTGCTAATCATTTTGGCGATTGGAGCGATGGTCGCCGCCGTGCCGATGCCGAAAGCCCCGGCGGTAAGGCCCACGCAAAGACCACGATAATCCGGAAACCACTTCAGTGCGTTTCCAATGGATCCGCCGTACACCACGCCGGCGCCGATTCCGCCTACGCTGTACCAGAAATAAAGCGATCCCACTGTCTCGGCATAACCGGATCCGATCCAGCCGAGCCCCACCATGAATGAGCCCAAGCCAAGCATGAACCGGGGACCAATTTTGTCCACCAAGTATCCCTCGAAGGGCACCAGCCAGGTTTCCAAGAGTACAAATAGTGCGAAGGTCCACTGCACCGCCTTCAGCGAGATGTGGAGATGCGCCTGGATCGGCGTGGTGAAAAGGGTCCAGGCATATTGCAGATTGGCAATCGCCATCATGGCAACGATGCCGGCGATTAATTGAACCCAGCGATTGGGAATGCGGGAGGGATGAATCAAAGCACTTGGTGAACCTGTTGATGCAGCCATAGGCTTGTCTCCATGACAGCCGTCAGATGGTAACGGCCGACTGCCTGAACGACCGTGTTCGGCAGAATTGTGTCAGCCAACGAGTGGCCCTGGCACAGCCAGCATGTGTCTTGGGTCACAGCGAACCGTGATATATACTGGTCCAGTTATCGAACCACTTGCGGGAGGGAAGTTACCACTTCTAAAACTGGCTGTCAAGAAGATTGCGAATCTTCTGAAACAGTCATCCCGCTTTGTGAATCCCGCGAGTGGAACGAGACTCAATCCATGGACCAGACCCTTCAAACTCAGGTCGAAACCTACCTTTCCCACCTTAATGGGCTGATCCGCCGAGGCCGTGAGCTGCGGGAGGCTTTAGCCGCTGATTCCTCGGATCCGACCGCGATCGCAGCAGCTCGACGCTGGCATGAGGACTGCGGGATAACCATCAACCAGTTGTCTGGAGGCAGTAAGGCGCATTGGCTGGCAAGGTCGTTTAGCGAAGCCTTTCTGATGCGATCGATGGATGGTCATGCAATAGAAGGAGCGGCGCAATCACAGATCGTCCAGCGACTGCTCGATGTTCTCGATCAGGCGGTCGTAACGCTCTCCCAGATGGACGATGCCTCGCTTAGTTCCGCGTCGTCACAGGCTCCGGCTCCCCATCGCTTCGACTTCGTTCACAACCCGGAACTTCGCCCTGTGGTTGAACGCGCGTACAGCGATAGCCGGCGCGCCCTTGAGCAGAAGGACTATAGCCTTGCCCTGCTCACTTCTTGCGGAATCCTGGAGGCGATCGTGACCGATGCCCTGGAACATAAAGGGCTGAGTTCGCTGGTTGAATCCGGCGCGCCCGCCGAAAAGATTTCCGACTGGTCATTCGAGACGCGGCTCACTGTCGCGGAGAGAGTGGGATTGATTCGCAGCGGGTGCGCGCGCCTGCCATCCGCCGCGCGAGCGTACCGAGACAACGCGGGGGCGGGCGAGGGCATTGGAGTGAAGACTGAAGTGACCGAGCGCGAGGCGCGAACCGCCGGGCAAGTTCTTCACGTCGTGATGAGAGATCTCGATCCCGGCCGGTAGGGCAGAAAGATCAATCCTCGAGATCCTGCCGGAAGACGGGTTGCGAAGGATCAAGGCTGCCATCGATGACGCCCACCAGCAGATTTCCAAAGGCATTCGTTGCTTCGGCAAGAGAGGCATAGCCGCGCTCCCGCTGAAGCGCACCACCACCGGCGTAAATTAAGGTGAAATAGCGGCCCGACGAATACTGAAGTTCCAACAGCTTGTCCGGCATGTCAGGATCGCCTTGCTGCCCCAGAACATCCATCAGCGCAACGGTCCACTGCCTACCCTTCGGGTCAGTGACTTCCTCGCGCTCGAGGAATTGCCATTCGTCCATGCTCCACAAAGGCATATTTTTATTCGAGGAGTTGCGCGATAGCTCTCCCCACCTGCGCGCCGGTAAATGGTTTGGGGATCAGTAAAACCTTACGCGCGTTCCGCGCGCGCAGGCTCGAATCCGCCTGCTCGGGGGTATCGCTGATAATCACGACTGGCAACTCGGCGTGATCCGGATGATTCCGCACAGCGTCGAACAATGCTTCGCTCATGTCGAAAGCGGTGCAATCGAGCACGACGGCATCGGCGCGATGCTCCACGACCAGCTCGTTGACCGCGTTGGTGTATCCCGATGCGAAGACCTCGTGACCGAGGTCTCGCAACGAGAACGTCAGAAGCTCGGCAATCTCCGGCGTATCGTCAATCAGCAGTACACGCGACACTATTTCTTGACCGGACCGGTGCCAGGCAGCCGCGGCTTCTTTCCCTCTGACGGTTCCAGATCCATCATCCAGATTCGCCCGCCCGCGGTGTAGTAGGCGCGGTTGTCATTTTCAATCATCGCCCCCCAGGCTTCCAGCGTGCGCATGGCGAAGGTGACTCCTTCGAAGTTATTGCGCGCATGGCTCAGCACTTCGTTGGTGTGCCAGTTGTCGGTAAGAATTGCATCGCCGGGGTGAACGCGCAGCACCGTGAAGTAACGGTCGTAGGCCGCTTCCGTGCGCACGTCGCGCGTGGCTCCGCGCTTCTTGCCTTCGGTGACGATGTAGCTTTCCTGTCCTTCAGGCTCAACTTCGGGTTCGTCCTCGACAGGGTGGAATGGAGCGCTCGTTTTTGTATTCATACAGTTTGTGCCACCGTCTCGGCCTCAGCTGCGGCCGCCATGTTGGTTAAGTTTTTCGCATCTGACGCTTGAATCAAGGCTTCAGGCAGTTCCACACCCATCATCCGCCATTGCTCATTGGCAAACTTCTGCAAGTTCGCAATGTGCTCGGCATGAAGATGGCCAAAGCGTCCCTGCAACTTTAAATATTCCGAGACCGGCCTCATGCTTGCCGGACGGAAGCTGTAATTGAAGGCGCGCTTTTCTGGATTCCACTCCCACATGGGATAGAGTCCGCATTCAACCACTAGCCGCCCCAGATCGATAGAGCGCGGCGTCTCATAAACGAATCCCTTCTGGCAAGGTGTATAGACCATCAGGTAAGCAGCGCCTTTGTGATTGAGACCTTTGCGAACTTTATTCATCAGGTCGATGGGATAACCTACGCTCGCCGTCGCGACGTAGCAATGCG
>CAWIJP010000002.1:0-203414 GCA_963836305.1 uncultured Acidobacteriaceae bacterium
TGGTTCCAGAAGAACATCAACGACCCGCTCAATAAAATGGGCACTGCTGCTGCTGGTGCTGGCCGCGAACTAGGGCGCGAGATGGTTACCGGATGGGCCACTCCTCAACAAGTCGAATCCCTTCCAGGCGGCCAGACCGCGCTAGGGGTTGCCGGTGGAGTTGGTTTTCTAGTCGGCGGCACGATTGGCGATCCAAGAAACTGGCCTTTCCTTGCGTCCGGTAGCGCAAGGCCGCTCCTGCAACGCTTGATCTCCGGTGGATTCGGCGCCCAATAAGTCAAGGGACCATCGAGACGGCCAAGAATCTCTATCAGAACTGGGAAAAGCTAACTCCCGAAAAGCGCGCTGAACTGCTCACATCGGGCGGAATCTCCGCAGCCATGGCAGCCGGATCGCTCACGCATGCAGTCAGCCCGATGGATGAGCATGTTCAAGCTCCCAGCGCGGAGCCTGCCGCCGAAGGTGTCCGACGAACAGCCGAAGTACCGCCCGCCGAACCAGCACAAGCCGCCCCGCAAACTTCGGGCAAAATCCCAATACAAAAACGTCTAAGCTCCGAAAGCAGCCGCAACGTGGGATGACGTTCTCGGGCAAATTGATCGTCCAGCCGCAGAACAGAGCACAGCTAAAAGCTTCACTGCTAGCAGTGAAGGAACAGCCAACGCACTCCGCGAGCAAAAGGCAACAGCGCCAGCAGAATGTTTCCGGCAGGAAAGACGGCAGGCTGGGACGATCTACTTCACCAGAGTGCCACGACAGAGGCAGCCGAAGAACCTCAGCAGCAAGGTTCGAAAATGTTAACAAATGTTAACAGCCGACAACCCGCAACTCCGATCTCCACCGCACGCCAGCCTGTTGCTCTGCAGGCGCAGGAGGCAACACCCGGCGAGTACGGCGCAGAGTCCGTAGTGAAGACGCCAACCAGCGATATTCCCGCAAAATACAAGCTCGTTGAAGCCTCAGATTTACAGCCCTCTCACAACGCCGAGACGTTTGCACCAAATCCGAACTATCCGCCCGGAGTGCAGGAAAGAGCGTATCAAACCAGCAAAGAAGCGCAGAATCGCGTCATTCAGCAGCCCAAAACTATGAACCGCGTTACACGGTGAACACGAACCCTGACGCGGTAAATGGGCCACCCATGGTAACGCCAACGGAACTGTACTTGGTGGCAACAGCCGGACGATGAGCACACAGAGACTCTATGCGCGCGGCCAGGGCGACGATTACCGTGATTATCTAATTAACAACGCGCAGCAATTCGGGATTGATCCGGAAGCCATCGACAAGATGCAGAATCCGGTGCTGGTGCGTGAGATCGCCGCGCCTGCCGATGTTGAATCCGCCCGCCGTCTTGGTTCAGAACTGAATAAAAACATGACCGGAGCTCTGGGAGTCAGCGAACGAGCCGTGAGTGCGGGAAAGTCGATTACTCCTCAAAGCCTCTCGGCAATTTCGGGGATGCTCGATGACTTAGGGCCAGATTCCAGCATTCGCGATTTACTCCGCGAGCGTGGCCGGGATGTGATGTCCATACTGACCCGAGATGGTGCAGTCACCGAACGTGAAAGGCCCCAATTCATCGATACGGCATCTGGTGGACTCAGCGAGGAAGGAAAGCAATTCGTTGAGCGTGCATTGCTCGGGACCGTGGTAGACGATCCCACCTTGATGGAACGAGCCCCCAAGTCGGTGCTCAATAAACTTGATGGCTCACTCGCGGATATCTCTTCGATTGCGCCGCGCACCGACGAATACAACCTGCTGCCCATGGTGCGGGAAGCAATAGCGGAGCACGCCGACATTGCCGCCCGCGGATCGAACGTAGAAACTCATCTCGCACAACCGGCGATGTTCGGGCCGGAACGCAATCCCGCCGTGGATGCCATCATTCGCAAGTTGGCGGAGAAGCCTAAGGACGTGCGCGAGGCTTTTCGTAATTTTGCTCAGGATGCGAATGTAGCCAAGCAGGATCAGGGATTCCTGTCGATCATGGAACCCCCAACGGCAGTCGATGCCTTTAATCGTGCTTTCGGGGCGAAGCTTACCCCCGACGAATACGAACAAGGGGTTTTACAATCGTTAGAGCGCGAGGCGGCGAAAGGAACTGAATATGCAAAAGCCAAATCCAGAGCGACGACAGAAGCTCCTCAGCCTGATGCGCGTTTACGCTCAGAGCCGACCAGACCAGCGGCCTCAGGCGCTTCGCCAAGAACTGAGCCGACAGACGCAGAGGTCGAAAAAGCCGACCGTTTCCTCTTCCCATCGGAGCATGGTGCAGTAAGGGGTGAAGGCAGCACACTCGCTGCCCATACTCCCTTTTCTCTCGCGAAGATTGCCCTTGACCGTCTGAATAAGTTTTACGACGAGAAAATCTCCGAACCCTTTATTCAGAATGTCCTCAAGACGGGGCGCACCCATCCCGAGGTCGAACGCGCGGACCCTCAATTAGCGGAGAATCTGCGGGAACTCGACAACGCGCCGAAATATTTCCGCCAGAAGGCGCAGGCCATCATCCGCGATGTGACCAATGGTCTCAGTCGTGAGCAGGAACGCCTGTTTACCTTGATGGCCGATGCAGACAGCCGAGAAAATCTTCGCGTGAATCATCCTGCGGAGTACCAGCGGGCGCAGAAAGATTCAGCGGTTCAGGTAGCGTTAGGAAAGTACCGACCTCAAGAAAAGATCCTTACCGAAGCCCGCGAGGCGATGGGCGGCAGAACCTTGGACGACGATTATCTTCGTCGCGTGTACGACAAATACACCGCTGGAATGGGGCAACGCGAGAGTGCAGGCAAACCTGTAACTGGATTCGACCGCGTCATCCGACCGCAGAAGGCTGACAAGTTGGGCCGCGAAGCAGAGGCTGAATACCACTATCAATATGGACTGCATGAGTTTGGACCGGCATTCGGAACCAAGTATGTAGCAACGATGATTAAAGCGCTTCGTGATCGCACGGCGCGGGATTTCCTTTCCAAGGCTACCGCGCTTGAACCGGGCGACGCGATGCCCCGCCAGATTGAATACAACGGGAAGATGTATTACTCCCCTGACACTGCCAGCGATATGCGGGAAGCTGGCATGCGTAACGTCGAAACCTACAGCACCTATTCTCCAGACCGTTACCCGGCAAAACAGACAGAACAGCGAAACCTGCCATTCTCCGCGAGCCGCTACCTCGGTCCGCGAACCGTAGTCGATGCACTCAACGGGCAGGACGCGCCCGGCGCAAGTGATCCCAGCGCGATTAAGCGTTTCTTCCAAGAGCAAACGGTTGGCCTCGGCTTCGGTATCCCGCACATGGGAAATATTCTCCGCCGCGTTACCCAGAGCGCATCGGGAGGAGCGATCAACCCCGTGGGATGGGTTCGAGCATTGAAAGTTGCTTTCAGCCAAGAGCTGAAGGAGCGGGGAATCAGCGGAGTGGAAGACCCGACATTTGATCGACTGGCAAGGTTCGGGGCTATCGCGAGTGACAGCGAAGTTTCGTCATTCAAGAAATATATCGGCGGCAACCTGAATCCGGCGAATTGGATTCGCCCCTTCAGCAAGATTGGTCACGACATCCTGTTTAAGCCTGGTGCTCTCGATCAAAGGGCGCGGCTTTACATCGGGGACCTGATTAAGTCCCAGCATCCGGAGATGCGTGATTCAGAAATAGCGGAAGCCGTGAATGAGCAGCTAGGCAATTACAACAAGGTGAACTGGACGAAGACACAGTCGCAACTTTCGAAGTTCATGCTTTTCCCCGGCTGGGATCTGTCGTCCGTAAATTGGGTAATCCGTCATCCGGTCAAGACCAGCGTACCGCCAGCTATCTTAGTGTGGGCCGCAAATCGCGCAATCAATTCTCTCGGCGGCAATCGCGAATCAGAGAAAGACGATTTCTCCGCGATTCATGCTGGTAATCGAGCATTCAATGTGAATCTGCTCCGCGAACCCCTCGGGGCCGCAGTGGGTGGTCCTGCACTTCGGTTCGGTCGTGCAATGGTTGAGGGCAAAAGCCCCACACGAGCCGTAGGCGAGGCGAGCAACGGGCTGACCTCCGACATCACTCGCCCCTTGGGGATGCTGCGCCCTGACCTCGGTGCTGCGATTGAACTTGGAACGAATCGGCAGCGCATTGGCGGCTCGCAGGAAATTTACAAACCTGGCGATTTTGCGACTCCCGGACATGTGCTGCCCAATGCAGGTCTGGAGAAAATCGCTACGCATACTCTGAGCCGATTTTTGCCGCAGGCTGAGCGCGTCGGAGAAGCAGCCGGGCGGACCGGAACCTGGGACCCGGCGCGATTCATTGGTGGAAATCTAGGTGTCAACAATTATCACGTCGATGCAGAGGACCGCTTGCATACGAAGATGGCGACGGCCAGCCAGTACGAGCAGGCGAGAGTCGCAATCATGCGTCAGAATCCCGCCGCTCTGAAGGACTTGATTACCAACGATCCAGACGCAGCCGTGTATCTCAAATTTCGTCCTTACATTCAAGGTTCGCTCGGTCAGTTGAGAAAAATCGATCAAGCCAAGCAATTGGTATCGACCAGTAATGAAGCCCCGGACAAGAAGAGTGCGGCACTTGCCGCCCTCGATAACGCGAGGGATCAGGAAATGGTAAAGGCAGACAAGGTAGACCGTGCTGTTGATCTGGTTTTGGCGCACGTACATGCACGCCGCCAGCTTCAAGCCGGTGGACAACAGGAACGGCCCAAGAGAAATTGACCACAAGAGCCAAAGCTGCGCCTATGAGACAACAGGAATGGGGTATTGTGACGCATTTCCCGCCTCACGGTGACGCATTACAGCAAAATCATGGGGTATCGGTCGGCGAATCTGGCCCTAGGCCGTGTGCGGGCTGCGGAATGGATTTTATCCCATTTCGTCCTTGGCAGAAGCAGTGTAGCCCACGTTGCCGGCAGCGGACATACGTTGAAAGAAAAACCGTTCTGCCGATCGGCTACTACGGCACGTGACAGCAGAACTAGAAAAGCTATTTGGGAGCAGGAATGAACGAAATGAAAATGAGACGCCTTCTGCAACTCGTTTCACCTTCGGAAACCCAACGGTGCTGCCGTGAGGCTGGTCGCGGTGACTTTAATTGCCGTGACAAGGCTAGCGTTGGCTTATTCCATTATGGCCAATGCAATAATCGTGCGATGGGAGCTTGGTGGGAGTGAGCAAAGGCCATGACGCAAAATTCGCTGATATACGTGAGCTTCGGCAGCGCTCCGTCGGCATATTCAAAATGGCCAAAGACAGCTACTGGGATATCCCCGGGCAACCATGCTCTTAAGCATTTGCTCGGTGGGAATCGTGCTCGGAGTAAGCAAAGTTAAAGAGGTCGCCTTTGCCCTGAGGAATAAAATCTCCTTGTTCACTAGTAACAGCCTCTCCTTTCAGTTCGGAGCATTCCTTGTCTCCGATGGCGATATGGGCATCCGATCTTACCTCCAGCGCTGGGGACCTGCCGTAATTGCTGTAATGAAAGGCCGCTCCTATTTGCCCTTTATGGTCACCTGCCGCCACGATGACAGGCGGCAGGTGCAACTATGTGATCAGTGAGAAGCCACACGTATGGTCTTTGATCAACCCGGAACTGATCCTTCGAAATTCTGTTCGCTTTTCCTCATCTGGCATACTTGCTGGCCAGCGAAATCGTATACGCAATCAAGAATCTGAGACCAAGAAATTCAGCAATCAGTTTAGTGTAATCCCATCCATCGCGGGTTTTACTCGCAGGTTATTTTGTGGCAGGAGTGGGATGGTGGAGGCTTCACTTCAAGACGAACAGCGGGAGGAGTTGCGGGCTGAATGCCGGTATTCTCATCATTGGCATCCTGCTTAGTTTGCGAGCCGGGTGGATTGTCGTCGATAGGATTTTCTTACGCCACGGTTTACACTCCATTTATGAAGCAACCTGAATATATCGAGGGCCCCAGAAGCACGGGAGAACCGCGAACGGGGGATGAAAAACTTTGGTCAAGGTTCCCAAACCAGCTTGGCGTCATTAGAATTATCTTTCTCACCAAGGCTCTTGTAGCACTTTCGTTACAGAGCAAATTTATGTTGACGCCGACTAAAATAGAAGGTTGAATACACGTGATCCGGCAGGGGGCGAGAAGTCCCCCGTTCCGTCGGCGATACCAAAGCCGATGGCCTCCTCGCCAGAAACGTAAACATCTTGGGTACTTAAGGCATCCCACAAGTCTGGAGGAAAGTTGACATGAGTTTTGACAATGGCCTCCGTCCGTTGGTCATCCAAAACCAAAGTTTGAGCGATGTGCTGCAATCGGCTAGCCGTGGCGAACTGGGGGCTGTTCGCGCTTCGATGGAGCATGAAGGTTGCGCTCTTAGTGGTTTTCCTATTCTTCGCCCCGAGGTAAGCGACGACGCCGGCGGACGAGATTTGTCCAGCGTTATACAGCGTGAGTTCAATGGGTATGGCGCGGAAGAAGTTGTAAAGGAACACTCCGTCGCCGACATAACCCCCGGCAGTCTGGAAGAGAAGATGAACATGCTGCGTAGTCCCGCCGTTGATGGCTCCCGTTAAGCCGTTCACTATTTTCTGAGCGGTAGCCTGTTCAATTCCTCCACAAAACACTGCATAGACCTCTGGCGGCAAAGCTGGAGGCGTGGGCATTGGATCTTTGTTCTCTTTTCTGGGGAAAGGCGAACGCGCGTTTTATATCACAACCTGCTGTACCACAGAAAGGCAATTCCGCTGTCTCGTTGAAATGCGGAATCTATTATCTATCTGGGCTTGCGTGGCTTAGGAACGAAGCGCTCCCTGCATTCAGGGCATTCAAGGCGGTCATCTACACGGACTCGCTTCTCAGTGACCTCGATCAGTTTCATTGTCCCGCCTCGGCTTTTTTGATCTTTTCTCGGATGGTCGCAATCTTGTTCGCGCACTCAGTAACGGCCTTGTCCATATCGGCGTGTTGGGAAATCCTCGATAATTGCTTCTCCAGAAGTACCAATTCGGTCTTGAGTTCCGCGAGAGTCTCGGCCATGTGGTTATCAGATACTCCTCATTTTTCGCACGGCCAGTCCCGCGATTGAGCAAATCCCGGTCACCAGCGTAAAGAGCGTTTCGGGTTCGGGCACCGGCGCTGTGCCGATGTAAGTTTCCCGGTTCAGGACGATTCCTCCGGTCCCGACGAGGCTGGGATATTTCAATAAAGCAGGCATGTAATCGGAGAATGTTCCCTGGACTGTGTACCATGACCAAACGCCTCCAGAGACTATGCCTTCCTTGCCACTAAAAATGGCTGTCAATTCATCATCCACGAGCGAGACTTTCCCGAGATGGCCAAACATTATGGACCCGTCAGGGCCAAAATCGTAGATCCAGCCATAGTTCGGGAAAGAACTTCCCGTGGTGACTCCATCCTGCATTTCAAGGGATATGCAAATCCCTCCGCAGATGGCAGTTCCTTGGGGAATATTCGTTACTCCCAAATCGTAGTTGGTGGAAGAGTTAAAGAACCCAGAAACGACCATTCCTGTCATGGGCAAGTTTGTAACCGGCGGGGGAATGGAGTCGGCGAAAACGGGAGTGGCGAACGCAAGCAAAAGAACTGCAAGCAGAGCAGTGATTTTAAACATTTGATTGGCGTCCTTTCTGTGCGATCTGATGTTGCTCGGCCCAAAAATAACAGCCGCTGGCGCGGCGCCATTCTTTTTACGCTGATCACCACCCAGGCGATATGGCCTATTCGTGGGTGCCGAGGCTCTTTCGTGCCACGTCAGAAAGCTCGCAACCACATTCGCAGTTTGAGTCCCGTTGTCGCAAACAATCCAGCGCGTGTCAGGGTATATTTTCTTCATGAACAAGTGGCCAGAAACTGGCGGTTTGTGGCGCTCGGCTTGGATGCTTTACAGCGCCGGCGTTCTGCTCATGTTGGCGGTTGTGATCTTGTGCTTCCGCCTGATGGGGAGACTCCAATGAAACAGAGACGGTGAAAGAGCGATAAAAGGAACACGATATTCACTGAACGGTGCCTTGCCGATTGGCTACTATGGCACATGATCGCTCGGGCCGCTTGGAGGGAGCAGGAATGAAGAAATTGCGAGCAACAGGCTAGCTGATTTTTGGTTTCTTGCGCGGCACGTTTGGCTCAGCCATCTACCCACTGAGAAAAAGTTAATGAGTTTTAATGAAGTTCAAGAACGACACGAACTAAGGCGGTGTAATCAGACGGACCGGCACGGGTGATGTTCCCAATACGGCCGTTGAGCTTACAGCTGTGGTCTTCCCATTTCCACAGCCAGCAACATTCATCACGTATACGTTGAGTTCTCCAGTACCGGCGAGGTCTTTGATGAAGACTTGCAGAAACCCGACGATGGTGACCTGTGGTTGCGTGCCTACCAGCGTGCCCGCGGTGCTGTCGTAAACCGGGATGGTAACGATCGAGTTGCTGGTCGTGATGAGGCTACTGCTAGAAACTACACCGTTCGTCACTAGCGGATTAGCAGAACCCGCCTGGAGCTGGAATGGAAAAGACGCGGCATTAAGCTGGTCCTGCCCACCTGACGCCGAATGAATTAAACACTGCGCGGCAGTGCCCGTATCCCCGCTAAGATTACCCGGATTTACCGGATTTTCTGTCAGGTCGGCCTGCGCTCCAAGCAGAGTTCCGCACGCATAAACCGTAGACTGATCGCATCCTCCGATCGCTTCCTGAAATGGGTTGGCCTTAGAGCAAGAAGAAAAAGCGACGGGTGTTCCTTGAATTAATGCGGGGACGTAGTGAATGAGGCCGCCAGTACTCGCTGGAGGATTCGCAACCATGTTAGCGCCGCTACAGTTGGCCCGACCACGGTGACAATCGGCAGCTACATTAAAGTTCTCCCCGATCACTCCTTTCCCGAGCGGCAGAATGCCCGGATTGGCGATCGACCCATCAGTCAGGTTGATGAACGGTTGACCGCTCGTAGGGTCGATGTTCGGAACGATCCACGGTTTTACGCAGCGTGGGGCTACTGGAATCAACGCGCTAGACGAAGTTACGCTGCCCGAATTAGAGGGATTGAAGACCTCCGCAGTGGCGCTAGCGCTTACGCTGGTGCTGGAGTATGTGCTGCCGAATAATGAGAAGATGCGGGCAAAGAAGATCGGCAAGTTTGGGCGCTGCACATTCACCGTAACGATGGGATTGATTCCGAATGCCGCACCAGCACCAGTGCAGTCCGCGTTTGGCCCGGCCCCGCCGTTCGTCCCGTAGTACACGTTGATCGTGGAAGCGGCGACCCCACCGATCGAGTTCTGCTGGGCAACGCTGATTGCGGCGGCACTGGCAGGACTGCTTGCTCCATCGCAAATAAGCTGCCATGAAGATGTGGCATTCGCCGGATCGCCGGTGATGCCGGAAGCCGAAATAACCTGTGCCGCCGTCAATGCCGCTGCATCCGCCGCGCGTTGTGCCTCCGCTCTGGCTTCATAAAGCGTCCCGATGTCGATTGAGAGGGCCGCCATGGAAATGATGGCAACTATCGTTATCGCTACAAATGCCATGGTAAAGCCCCGCTCCTTCGAGCAGAGCACGACATTTCTTCGCGGACGACGGATTAGCGGAGAGAGCATAACGGATTCCTGCCGCCGCGCGGATTCTCACATAGCCCTGAGGCGAAGTCAATGAATGCATCACGCAAGCCTCAGCAAGTTACAATCCAGAGCGCGCCGCTGAGCGATTCGGTGGACAGTTCCCAGCCCAACGCCTACTTCCTTGGCAATCGCCCGCCGGGATGCCCATAAACATCTCTTTTTGGGCAGCATGGGAAACCTGTTTCCGCTCTCGCTGACTCAAGCACTTACCGTAATCAATTTCGATGGGTTTTTGGGCAGTACCAAGCCCACGGATCAGAGAGAGCACAATATCGTGTCTCCCGCAGTCGAAGCTGGCATTACGGATCACATATGGACCCTGCGGGAATTGCTTTTTTTTCAGCCTGTTGCAAGGTAATAATCGAGCGTAACCCACGTCAATCTCTTGTTCCGGTTGTTTTGCCGCCCCTTTCCGCCTATAATAACCATAGCCGAGAGGCTATGGTTCCTCTCAGAGTACCGTCCTCGGCACTCCCCTTCGATACGTGTCTTTTTCTTTGACTTGGCGGTACGCTACGTGAGACAAAGAATGTCCTTGATTTTACGGGGCATTGGCAAGGCGCGCGAACCCTTTTTTCTGCGGCAGCATCTGATTTGGGAGGTAAAAGATTATGGCACGCCCAATTGAAGCAACACCGGTGCTACGAAACAGAGACGCGGACTCATTTCTTCGAGAGATGAAGTGCGATGAACCCGTTTCTTCTGATCGTTTGCGATGGCTTGATACTGTTGCAGAGGCCAGCAAGTCTGCGGAAGGAAAGAGAAAATAACCTGCCTGTAAGATATGCCGGTCTCTCTTTCTGACCTGGAGATCGTGCCTTTCAATTCGTCACAGCATGACGTCTCCACCTTCGACTGTGACGATGATGATCTAAACGATTTTCTTAAGAATGACGCGGCCAAGTATCAGGCTGAGCATCTCTCCCATACCCGATTGGTATTTCTCAAAGGCGAGCTTGTAGCGTATATCACCTTGCTCGCCGACTGCATCATCCTGCAAACTGGAGAAAAAAAGAAGGCGCTAAAGGAGGCTCGCTCAGATCATCAAAGTGTGTATACGTTTCCAGCTGTAAAGATTGGACGTATCGGGGTTAAGAAGGAACTTCAACGATCTGGCATTGGCACGCAGTTATTGATTTACATCATTGGGCTCGTAGTTCGACTAAACCGTGAGATGAATATTGCTTGCAGGTTTATTACTCTGGATGCCTATCCGAAGTCGGTTTCGTGGTACGAACAAAAGCACTTCAAATTTAACAGACACTATGGGCGCGGCCCTAGGGGATGGGCTGCTATTTCAGCTTTCTGCCGTACCCTCATAGGACGAGAGAAGAAGTCGCATCCAAGCATGCGCTACGACATCCTCAGAAGCCCCAGAATCTAAAATTTCACCAACGCTCTTTTTCACAAGAGAGAGGTAGCTAGAAGTTCTTCCTTGGAGCGCAACGCCGCCACTACCCTCTGAGCAGTTCCTTTGCTCGCTCCGGTACGATGGGTTATCCGAGCCCAGGACAAGCCCTGCTCGCGTAGCTCCGCAATCTCCTCAATGTTGACGACGGCGCGCGGTCGTCCGAGCGTCTTGCCTTTGGCTTTGGCATTCCTCAAACCCGCCCTGACGCGCTCCTGAATCAACGCCCGTTCAAACTCGGCCATGGCGCCGACAATCTGAAACATGAGCCGACCGGATGGCGTGGTGAGGTCCAGATTATCGCGTAGGCTGATGAACGCCACGCCCAGCGCTTCCAGTTCAGCGATTGCGTTAACCAAGTGCCTGAGAGAGCGTCCGAAGCGGTCAAGCTTCCACACTAGCACCGCATCGAACCGCCTTTGGCAAGCATCAGCCATCAGCCGATTAATCGCCGGGCGGGAATCTTTCGAGCCTGTCATGCGGTCGATGTATTCGTCCACGACGACCAGTTCGCGGTGCTTCGCGTATTCGCGCAGTTCCCGCAATTGCATCTCAGGGTCTTGCTGGCCGTTGGACGTGGACACTCGCGCATATAGAGCAACACGCTTCGTCATAAGTCGCCCCCTTCAGGCTCGTCTATCGTCAGCAAAACGGCGCGCACGCCGGTACCTGCGAAAGTTCCCTCGGGCAATTCATTCCATTTTGTACTGAGTGGTTGCAGGATCTCGTTCTGGCGCGGCCCATTGGCGCAGATGGCGACGAGTCGGCCTCCGGGATTCAAGAAAGTAATTGCGTGCTGAATATGCTTGATGTCGCTCCCGTTCTCAAATGGCGGGTTCATTAGCACGCGGTCGAACTTCCCCAGATTGCCGTTGCACTCAAGAAAATCCTCACACTGGACGTTGACAGCCGGGTAACTGGCGCGCAGCCGCTCGGCCAGCGAGTAATTTTTCTCCACCGCTACGATCTGCCCAGCATAGGCGAATGCCGCGTCAATTAATCGGCCTGTGCCGGCGCTAGGTTCGAGGATTCTTAAAGACCGATTGCCCACCGGAAGATTAGCCAATTCAACGATGCGTGCGGCCACATCAAGAGGAGTGGGGAAAAGCTGCGGCGCGACTACAACCTGTACTCCTGCCTTGAGCGTTGCCCGCATGGCGTTGAATTGCTCGGATTGCTTCTCGGCTTCGGGATCGGGCGCAGGTTTCGGTACGGGTACTGGCGCGGAGTCCAGCAAAGAAAAACCGCGCGGCGAGTCGTTAATCAGGCGACCATCGACGCGGGCGGATTCCACTTCGGCGCGGCTCATCATCCCCTTGAGTTTGTCGAAAGGAATGACGCGGTTAAAATCGCCGCCGCCGTTTCCCCAATTATCGAGCAGGGTAACGCTGATCTTGTTGACCTTCTGAATATAGGACCATCCGCCTCGCGGCGAAGCCCAGCAACGGCACGCACCGCCTTTTTCAGGCTTGGTCTGGTCGGCAACGGTTCCCCCGGATGCGGCGAGCATGGCGCGTTCATATTCCAGGCGCATTTCGCAGTGGGCAATCCATCGGCTGTAATGGCGTTCGATGGCGGGTAAATCCTCCTGTGCTACCCAATGGCCACCGCGTGCAAGTCCGCACCATACGTGCGGAATCCTTGGTGCTTCGGCTGGATCATTCCAACGGTGCTGCAGAATCGCGGATTGCTTCGGGTCCGGGGTGAACTTGGCGCGATAGACGCGAATATCCGATTCCAGCCCCTTGATGCGACGGGCGCGAACAGCGGGAAGTTCTTTGTACTTGGCGGCGCGGATGGCTCCAGCGGCGCGGGATTTCCAGTAATTCGCGGTTTCCCACATCTTGACGGCCTTGCGCATGCGGTTCTCGATCTTCTCGGCGTCGCGGCGGGCGTGTTTCTCGCTGTGGTGTCCGACTAGGATCGGCTGTCCAAACGGGATATTGTCCGCGATGGCGTGAACCGCTTTGTGCGCTGCCTCGGCATCGGCGGTCCTGGCGCTGCTGTAATCCTCGAAGCGGTCGGCGCGTTGCTCGGCGCGATCCACCAAGCTGGTATCCTCGTCTCCGATTTCGCCGGCCAATTCCTCGCAGAGGTCGGCGCGGCTGGGCGTCCACATCGGAGCTACGAATAGATCCTGCTTCGGGGCCCACTTGAACCCAGCCGCTTTTACCTTGGCGTAGGTTTCCGCGTCCAGCCGTGAGAGGGCGTAAAGGCGGAGTTTATTATCCTCGGGTGAGTAAGTAGCGGTCATGTGTGAATAACTGTGTGCTTCGTCGTCGGGCATGGTGAATCGTTCTCCTTACTCGGAAGTTCTATATCTGTGGGGAAACATCTCGGCTTGTGGGCTGGCTTCGCTGCCCCGGAACAGTGGCGAAAGAGTCTCGACCGTTCCGGCGAGTGCTTCAATGTTGCCCTTGGGCTTGAGTAGTTCGGCAGTCAATTGCGCCTGAAGCTCTTCGGCGCGTGCTGCAGCGCGCTCTTCCTCGACGCGCTCCATGCCGGGTAGCGGAACGGGAATACCGATCAATTTGTTATTGCCGTTTTTCGCTCTGGTGCTCACTGGCCGCCCCCTTTCGTAGTTGGGAAAAAAGGCGGACTCGTTTTCGAATCCGCCTCTGACTTGAGCTTATGCCGCTGGGTGCGTGGGATTGTCTGCGGTTCCTTGCTGTGGCCTTTTCAGTAACCTAACCATCCACCTTGGAGGGTTGGGGGATGCCGCGAGAGCATTGAATGCCTTGTTTATCTCTTCCGAGCTTTTGGATCTCGCCCAGTCAGCTAAACGCATGTTCGGCACTAGATCAGTGCTGACGTGAGTGAATCCTCTCTTGGCGAGATAAGCGAAGTCATCACGGGAATCAATGTCCTCAATTGCTTTCCCTTTGAGGTTGAAAATCAGAATCTTTGCAGGCGGTAATGCGAATTTCTTGATAGTGTTGTTCTTAGCCACTGTTGCCTCCTTAATACTTGTAGCAGCTTAGCGCTAAGCTGTCTAAGCTGTCAAGACAATTCTGCAATTCCCCCTAAAAATATATTGCACTCAGCTTGCCGCTATGCTAGGCTGCTGTCATGGAAGAACACCCGAAGTTAACGCCAACACAAAAGGCCGCTAGGGAACTCGGGAGGATCGGCGGCACAAATAGGGCCGCTAATCTTTCCCCAGAGGAGCGGCGGCGTATTGCGAGTAAGGCTGCCAAGGCTTCCGCGAAGGTTAGAACGCTGAAGGCGAAAGCCCGCAAGGCCGCACAGAAGAAATGAGGCGATATGCCGAAGCGCTTTATTTTGCTGTTTGTGTTGCTGTGTTCGGTCGTATCACTGGCGAAGGATCGCGCATGGAAAGATGCCGTATTCCTCGGTATAGGTTCATCGAACTCTGGCGCGGCTGCAATGCCGGTCGGAACCTCTGTTGTTGCCTTCCCTTTGATAGCAAGAACGTACTGGTTTAAGTGCGAGGGTCTCACCTATGCGCTCGCTACCCCGCATTTGAGTACCCGGCGCGGACCAACTCTCACAGTAAATGGTCAGGCGAAGTTCGCTGTCGATGGTCATATAGCCCACGTTTTAGATGAAGAAGGCAAAGACTGGAAGTTCAATATTGTCGAAAAGATCGCAAATAAAGAATAGGGTGGGGTCGCCCCTTTCAAGTGTTAACAATTGTTAACCTTTGTTAACCTTCCCAAGGCCAAAGGCTGTTGAGAAATGTTGAGAAATGTTGAGATTCGCAGGGCCATGTTAAGACTTGCTAAGGTTTTAGGCGATTTGGCCGCCGTGACAGCATGACCAAGCCCGGTAGTACCTCCAAGAAGAAGAAGTTTGTCAGCCAAGCTCCGAGCCCGCCCCACGTTGTACGCGGTTCCTATGTACCGCGTTCCTCTAAATGCAGCCTACCTCCGGATTCTCTTCCCGCTTCTTATCCAAGTTCTTTGGTCGCGGCCACGGACCTGATTATCGTCAATGCGATTGAAAAATTCCCACTCCAGTCTGACGTTGTGGATTTGTGCAAGTGTGTCGTTGCCGAACTGACTCCGCTCATTTCAGCAAGCATTAAGAGCGGAGAACTCCGCCAGAATCTTGCAAAGGATCGAATGCTGGAGTTGATTCGCCTGTTGGTAGTCCACAATTGTGAGCACCAGTCGCGCGAATATGAGTTAGAGAACGAAGTCCGCTCATCTAAAGAGTGGGCTTCACTGGTTAAAGCAATTGCAGACACGCAGACAGAAGTCTGTACGAAGGCGGTGCCGCGCGTTGAGTCCGATGATGTGGCGACCGAACTCCGCAAGGCCATCATCGAAGCAAACCGCGTATTCAGTAAATCCCTGCTTCCCGCTAATCACCAATTCTGGACCAATATCGATTCGGAGGACAGTAGCGAGATCAACAGGCAATATTTTGAACCGCATGAGAGAGAGTGGCTCAATGCCGTGAAAGTGGCTCTTAATGAAGCGTTCCCTCGTGTTGTCGCCGCCGCGAGTGTAAATCACGATCAAGCTGCTGCCATTGAACTGGCCCTGACTTCGCTTCGCGAGAGTTTAGAAGAACACTGGAAGCCCGATGAAATCATCGACGTAATCGCAACCACTTCAGAACGCAAACTGCCTCTAGGAGCGTCTCGCTATGTTAACGAGTACTCGCGTGGCCTGAAGGAACAAATATTGTCGCACGTTGGAAGTCTCGCCCGAAGGATGCGGCTGTCATTCTCTGACAAGAGATTGGAGGAAAAGCCTACGGGCAACGGAACCTTAGAAATGGGAAAGTGGGCCGATGAATTACTTCCGGAGATCAAAAAATTCTCACGGCTGCTGCTGGCCGGCGAAAAGCCTGAGGCTCTTCGTCCGGATTTCGGTCGGCTATTTACTGAGGTGTTCGACCAGCTCCCACCAAATTCGCAAAAGCTATTCTTCGATAAGGCTAGCAAAATAAAAAAACTAAACAACGAAGACCTTGCAGAAACCTTGGCTGACGTGAAAGGAAAGCGCGGCGCCACTCTACTGGATCACAGAAAAGACTATCGGGCCAGCAAGCGTAAGCAATCCACGGCCTGACAGCGGATCACTCCAAAAATTACCCCAAATCACCCCAAGAATCACCCCAAAAGATTCTTCCAGTTTGGTCTATGGTCGATTCATGCAGCAGCACGCTGCATCACTTTATGGGCGATACAATCCGTCTTCCGCAGTTAGCGATTCAGCCTCAGCAACCTACTGACCCGTTAGATCAGTACGGCAAGCTTCTGAGCGTCCAACGCCTCGCCGCCTCGCAAGATTTACAAAAGGCGCAGATCCAGAATGCTCAACTAGACACGCAAAGTAAGCAACTGGAGGTCGCGCAACAGCAACGGGACGCGCAGGATCAGCAAACGATGCGAACGCAGGCGCCTAACTTTGTCCAGAAAGACCAATCTGGAAAAGTCACCGGCTTCGACTCTGATGGATATTTCAATTCGCTATTGGCTAACAGTGTAAGCCCGACGAAAGTAGCGGCGATCCGTCAGCAGCAAGCGCAAATGTCGAAAGCTCTATCCGAGTCTGGGGAAGCCGCGCTAAAACTACAAGACGCAAAAACAGACAATGCCTATCAGATTCTAGAAGGAGTGAGGCAGGCCGCCAAACTTCCCGGAGCTGGGCCGAATACCATGCAGGGTGCGTACCAAGATGCGCTTCCTCGACTTCAGCAACTTGGGATCGACACCTCGCAGTACCCGAAGCAATTCGCCCAAGTCGGCGATCAGGGCTTGCAGCAATTTGAAGCGATGATAGGAGCGCACAAGCAGATTATTAACGACGCCAAAAACCAGTCGGAAACCGATAAGAACACGGCTCAGGAGAACGAAGCCCAGGCAGGGGCGAATCAGAGGACGACGGAATCAGCTTGGTATCAGGCGCACGGCATGGCCCCCGGCGTATCCGCTGAAACGCAGGGAATGTCCGATTGGCTTCAGAAGAATCCCGGCAAGGGGCCGTCAGACTACATAACAGCGATGAAGAAAATCGTCCCGGCCTATAACTTTAACCTGCAAGCAAACGGAACAGGCGGCGGCCAGCCTCCCACTCATTCCGATGGAACGCCGCTTACTCAGGACGAACTGTACGCGAGCTTTGGCACAAAGGCTGGAGTAGTCAAAGGAATTGTAGAAAACAGGCAAAAGCCTCCAAGTGGGGCAGCGCAAACCTCGCCCTATTGGCGAGACGTGATGCAGAAGGTGTATCAGGTTGACCCACAGTGGGACGGCTCGAAGTCTCCCACGGAGAGGGCAAAAGAGACCGACGCTGCCAATGCTGAGCAGATAGCGTCGAAAATTATGGATAGTAGCGGCGGCGACCCGGATGCGGCACTGAAACTATTCGATCAACGTGCGCCGCAGGTGACCGACCCCGACCAGAAGAGGCTTGCACCTGCCATTAGAAAAGCAATTCGCGCTCGGCGACAGATCAACCGGACATCGCCCCTCGACAAAATTCTAAACGGTGACATCCAGGGCGGTTTAAGTGACCTACCGCCAGCTCCACAGTGAAAGGATTTCATAACTCATGCGCACTGCCGACATGATCGTCCAGCAGACGGAAGCAAGAACCTCAGAACAGGCTCCGATCAGGCAAAAATCGGAACCGAGGGGGAACTGAAAATGATGAGGAATGATAAGTTTTCTAAGATTTTTCTAGCCGCTCTGGGTCACCCATGCCGCTGGCATGGGTTACGCATAAATAGGAGGTCAAAGCACTTGTTTTCACCGTTTTGGAGGGAATTAGAGATTTCCACGGTAAGGTCCGAAAGTGGACGGGACCTCCAAACCCCAATTTCAGTTTAGATAATCCTGAACGCGCAGAATGCTGCTGCACCAGTGGAGGAAGGATCAAATGATATTTCCAAATTTGTCTTGGGCTTGCAGTGAGGCTCGGCTCGCTAATTACGAAGTAGCGGCTGCGACGGAGATCAGCGAAAGCCGTTTTTCGCGTTGCCTGAGTGGGCGATTCGAGTTTACCCAAGAGGAAAAAGTGAAGATAGCGAAGTGCCTGGGATACCCCAATACGTGGCTATTCCAGACAGTAGAGCCGCCAGCACGAACTAACTCCGAGTCCAACGACTGTGTTGGCGTAGGCCGTACAGGAACTGCGGTGGCACTGCAGCAGCTTTAAAAATAAGTGTCCCCGCCGTGACGGGCGGGGACGTGGCGAATATCCATACTCAAAGAGGCTAGCGATCAGATGAAATCTACACCAAACGCCCAATGTCGTGCAACAGAAATCCGAAATCACATTTTGACAGCGACTCTTCAGCTTCTGCAATGCAGGTTGCTGCTCATGCGCGAGGTTCGCGAGACGCCGAATTACGTCCCGGACCGCACGCTCCAGGGCCGCATTGCGCAATTGCGCGATGTGACTGACTCAGTTGCAGCGTGGAGCGAACCCGACAATTTCGGGGATGAACAAATCGGCACGTTGGCACAGCGAGAGCTCGCGCGGATGGCTGCTGAGCGGTCAGAAGCGAGGCCGCAATGATACGCGACGTTCGCAATCGTCAGTGCTCGCAAATCCTTAGCGTCCTTGCCCGTGGCGGCTGGGTTCCGCTTCCTGAAATCACGAACTGCGCAGCCCAATATAACGCTCGCATTTTCGAACTTCGGCGTCTCGGGTTTCGAATTGAAAATCGAACGCGAAAGGTCAACGGGCAACGCCATTCTTGGTTTCGTCTGGTATCGACGGTGAGCGACGACAGAACACGCAACTTTTCGACTGAGAACACGCATGGCGATCCGCAAGCGCCGGCTACGTTCCCGCAATTCGGGGACCTACAACCCGAACATTACGGGGTGGGCTAAATGCCTAAGCGAATTGTAGATGGCGAAGGTCTTTGGCGTTCTGACAAGCTCGCCGAAATCCAGCCTGCGTGGATTAAGGCCGAATACGCGAACTTGATTCCTCTTGCTCTAGCAAATGGCAGTTTTGAAGCAAATCCGCGCCGCATCTGGAGCGCGGTGTACAGCTATAACCGCCCGGAGGTCACAGTGGAGCAGGTGGAAGAGATCCTCGTCGAGTTAGAGCGAGTCAAACTGCTTTTCCGGTGGACAGATGGATCCACCGGAAAGATGGCTGGCTACTTTGTGGGAATTGAGAAGACAGGTCGCCTTCCGGCGGCGAGCAGGTTAAAGCATGGACATGAACTCCTGGGCCCAATTCTCCCGAAAGAATTGCTGCAACGCTTTCTCGTTCCTGAAACCAGTGGCCAGCCATTGGATAGCCAGTCCGTAACCACTGGCTCAGGGGGCTTTGGCTTTGGCTTTGGCTTAGGCTCTGGTAGGGGGAGCGGCTACCCAATGGCTAGCCAAATGGAGGACGGAGCGGACACTCCCGGACGGACTGACAAGTTCAACTCCATCGAAATAGCGCGGGCCATGTGCTCAGAAAACGGCTGGTCCGGCGAAAAGATGCTCTGGGCGTTCAAGGACGCAATTGAGTTCCAGGCGAAGCAAATGCCGGAGGCGAGTTTAGAGCAAGTCGGAAGTTGGCTAGTTCAGGCGTACGTAAACCGCCGAGCGATAAAAGGCGATTTTGCCGGCAACCCGCAAAAGTTCTTCGAGCAGGCTCTCTATCGGAATTATGAGACTCAGACTAAGTACTCACAGGCAAGTGTTCTGACTGATAACCCGGCAACCCGCGCAATGGCGCAGATGGAAGGCGACTAAGATGGAGGCTCTCACTCACGTCGACGCGGAAAAAACCCTACTGGGGTGCATTCTGTTGGACCCTGGCTGCCTTTACCGTGCGTTGCCTATGGTTCGGGCGCAAGACTTCTCCCTTGATTCCCATCGCCGGATATATCACGCCATCGCAGAACTGGCTGAAGCGGGTAAGCCTGTGGACAGTATGACTGTTACTGATGCCTTGATAGGAAAAGGGCAACTCGATTCAATCGGCGGCGTGGGCTACCTCGTAATGCTCAGCGATAACGTCACTTCTGAACTTGCGCGCGTCGCGAACGTGGAACACTACGCGCAATGTGTTCTCGATAAGTCTCGGCGGAGGCGTGCACGAACCGCTGGGCAATCGTTGGTTAACGCGACTGACGATCTCTCGCTCTCGACAGTTGACTGTATTGAGCGGGTGCAAGAATCCCTTCTACAGATCGAGGCCGCATCTGCTACGTCGCCCGCCCGTCACGTTCGCGACTTCATGCCAGAAGTTCTCAGGGAACTTGAGATTCAGTCCAAAAATCACGGGCTCATCGGGATGACGACCGGAATCGCGTCTCTGGACCTCGCGACAGGTGGAATCCGCCGGGGCGAACTGTGGACGGTCGGAGCCCTGCCGGGGAAGGGAAAGACAGCGCTGGGCATTCAGATATTACTTGCTAACGGAACTGGACGAATCCCCGCCTACGCATTCTCGTTAGAGATGCAAACCACGGAGATTGGCAAGAGGTTCCTGGCGGCCAAGTCCTCACTGGCGGCCTTTCAGATAAGAAATCCGCAATCAATTCGGGATGAACGCTGGCCAGAGCTTGTTCGGGCTGCGGCAGAGGTCGCTGATTGCCCGATTTATGTTGACGACCGCCCCTCTTTGAAGATCCAGGAATTGCTTGCCAGCGCGCGCCTCTACATTCGGCGAAATGGCGTGAAGCTGATCGTGGTCGATTATCTTCGCCTAGTGGATGCGCCGGGCCGAGAATTGCGGGATCGGGTGGGCTACGTCGCGAATGCACTGAGGCAACTAGCCAAGAGTGAAAACGTTGGAGTTCTGTTGCTCTCACAGCTAAAGCGCCCGGAGGGCGGAATCAATACCAGGCCATCGATGCTGGACCTCAAAGAAAGCGGCGACATTGAGGCTCACAGTCACGTTGTTTTGTTGCCTTACATGCCGGTGGGAGAGGATGGGCGGCCAATCATCGAGGAAGAGTTGTTGATTATTGGCAAGAATCGAAACGGGGGAGTAGGTTCTCTGCCGGTGTATTTCGACGAAAAATGCCTTCAATTCTTTGACCGAGAGGCCTGTACCAAAAACCAGTCGCCAGTCGGCACTACAAATCGTTAAGGGCGTGAGATCCGTGAGAGACGAAAAATGGAGTTCGAGAAACGGATGATTGCGGAACGGCAACAACCCGAATGGATGGATCTGAAAGCGCTGCGAGGGCACGCGTGCGTGTCGGAGCGGACATTGCGGGAATGGATTCACCGTCCTATCGATCCCCTGCCAGCCGTGCGAGTCGGTGTAAAGATCCTTGTTCGCCGTCAAACGTTTGATCACTGGCTCGAAAATCACAGGATCGAGGCAGTTGACGTGGGTTGTATTGTGGACGAGATGGTTGCGGGACTGACAGGACCAAACTGATGGGTGTGAAGATTCGAAAACGAGGCGGCAAGTGGTATGTGTTTGTGAATTACCACGGGCGCCGAAAAGCCAAGTGTGTTGGGGCAAGCCGAGAACTGGCGGAGCAGGTACGCCGGCAGCTCGAAGCGAAGCTTGCTTTGGGCGACGTAGGATTTCTGGCCGAAGCTTCCGGGCTTACGTTCGACCAGTATTCTAAGCGCTGGCTGAAGGAGCACGCTGAAGTGGAATTGAAGCCGTCAACCGTCGCGAGCTACGCCCAGCTCCTTCGGCTCTATGTCCTACCGCAGTTTGGCGGCCTTCAGGTGACCGCGATCGAACGTGGCCAGGTCAAGGCTTTCCTCGGAGAATGGTCAGCCAAGGGCGAACTCTCGCGCAACACACTACGACTCATGCTCTGCACTTTGCGGGTTATATTGAACCATGCGGTGGAAGACGGCGTGATCGATCACAATCCTGCCGAGAAGCTCGGTAGGTTCACGAGAACGGTTAAGCCCAAGCATCAGGCGGAAGCCATGACCCGAGATGAAGCCGAGGCGTTCCTCACTTCGGCCATGGATTTGTGTCCGGACTATTACCCGCTGTTCTTGATGGCCTTCCGTGCCGGCTTACGCAAAGGCGAGTTGCTTGCCCTCAAATGGGGCGACATTCAGTTCGGCATTACCGAAGATGACTCCAACCGGTACATTTTCGTGCAGCGCAACTTCGTCCAGGGCAAGTTCACGACGCCGAAGAGCAAGAAATCGCGCCGTGTAGACCTCTCTCGCGAGCTACGGCGGACTCTGCTGGATCTGCGAGACAGGCGGATGCTTGAGGCCATGATGGCGGGCCTGGCCAGCATTGCAGATGATCTCGTGTTCCCTTCGAAGGCGGGCACAGTTATCGATCCGAACAACCTAGTTCACTACCAGTTCCTTCCTTGCCTGGAACATGCCGGACTGCGTCGATTCCGGTTCCATGATCTCCGTCACACATTCGGGAGCTTGCTAATCCAAGACGGCGCATCGCTTGCATACGTGAAAGAGCAGATGGGGCACAGTTCGATCCAAATCACTGTTGACATCTACGGTCATCTCATCCCAGGAGCGGATATCAACTGGATCGACGGACTAGATCGCAAAACAAGTCCGCAACAAAATGCAACTCCCGCGCAACTGGAGGTTTTGCAGGAAAAGCCGGAAGCGCTGGAAGTTGTTGAAAAGATGGTGAGCGCGGTAGGAATCGAACCTACAACCTACTGATTAAGAGTCAGTTGCTCTGCCAATTGAGCTACGCGCCCACGGTAGGGAGACTTGTGGTGGGACAATTTGTGATTGTAGCATTTCTGGCAGTCACGGAGAGCGCCGCGCTGTCTTGCATTTACGCAAGCACCAGAGGAATTCGTGGCGCGGTGGGCTGCATGAACAGCGAAGACAAACATGCATTCGTGTTCAACCGCCGTTCTCAGGAACAGGTACAGAGGTACTCAGACGAGCAGCGGCGCATGAGTCCTCAGGTGAGGCGCTGATGTGCAAATGTGGACCGTGTGGTCTAGGACCGCTGGCGCACTTCTGCTGCCAGGCCTCGGGACGCTTCGCTGGACGGCGGCCGACGCGGTGGCAAAGGCTCCGATCCCAGTGCCGAGCGCCTTTCAACCGTGCCGATTACCGGAGCATCATCCAATCCATCAGCATAGGCCATCGAAACAAATCTCTGCTCGGAGCATAAGCGGTCAACCAGACGCTGCTGCCAGGAACTCAGAACGGCGTGCGGAAGAATCGGGAAGTGTCGAAACATCCAAATAAAATAAGCGCGTTGCAGAAAAGAAGGCATTACGTACCGCGGCCCGATGGGAGTCTGCACTTGCACCACACCGTCCGCCAGTTTATCGATCCACATAACTGGGCCACCTGAGTCCTGAGTTTGGCCAGAGCAATTCTTGGGCCGCCATTATGGCACCAAGGGCGGGGCCAAGCCAAGGATTTTATCAAAGATTTTGCTAATAACCTGTATCGAAGGTCTTCACCCCGCAGGGTTGCGGATGTTCTTGGCAAGAGACAGCGTCGTCGCCGGAGCCTCTTAGGACTTCCGGAGCAGAAATAGCGGGATCGGCATCGCCATAAGGTTAGCTCGAGATAGGAATTTCCGGCAGGATGTCCATCCGCCGGATTTCTGCGGCGACGCCGAAGTCTTTGCCCGGACCCTGCTCCACGCGCAACACGCGGGCATGGCAGCAAACCCAGCATTTTTCCCCCGAGGTGAGTTCTGGGGGAAGGATGAGGACTAATTCCACATCCGAGCCCTCAACCATACGTGACGCGCTATAGAGAAAAACGCCATTAGTGCTGACATCGCGCGTCTGGGCCGCCAGTTCCCCGCTCTCTCCCGCGCTCTTCACGCGGACGGGGAGGCGCGCAGCGATTCTCTTTCGCGAGCGGCGATCAATCTTAGAAGTCATTCGCAGAAGTCATTACAGAAACGATACTCACAAACCATTCTTAGAAAATGCTAATTTACGATTGCTAGTTTCGAATGCAATAAAGCTTTAACGCCAGCAGAAGGCTTTTCGCTTTCCGCTGGCGTTCGTCAGTATAGAACAAATTTGCCGACGCGATTAATTCTTGCCTAGATTTCCGGCCGGCGCAGACGCGCCGCGGGAACTACGAGCGCTTGCTCCATGGTTGGAACATTGGTGCCTCGTAGTTTCGACTCGGCCTCCGCCAGTTTGTCGGATTGATTCGTCTGGTAGTAGGCCTGAACCAGCAGTTCCAAGGTGAAGGGATTATCCTGATCTTCTTCCAGATGCGCGATGGCATCGTCGAATTTTTTCTGATCCATCAGCAGCGTTCCCGCAGCACCGTTATAGGAACTCTGAATCACACGATTGCGGCTGCCTGAGGCCATCGCCTCCAGTTGTTGCAGACTCTTGTCGGCGAGCGCCGAATTTCCTGCGCGGGCGGCGCGCACCGTACGGTTGCGTAGAATGCGGGACATTTCCTCATCCTTATCGGATTTTGCAACTGCGCTTTGATGTCCCAAGGCGTCTTCCGCGTCCTGGAGATATTTCAATGCGACGTTGTCGTCGGTCTGATACTCGGCTAAATGCCGATAGGCCTGAGCTTCTTGCAGGTCCTGCTCCTTGGCGTGAGCGGTCTCGGCAACTTCCAGGAAAAGTTTGTCGGCCTCGGTGAACTTTCCGTCGCGCACCCAGGTCATCGCCTTCTGCATGGTGTAGCTAAGCCGGTCCGCTTCGTTGTGGGCAAAACGGATGGCTTTGTCATATTCGATCCGTGCCTGTTCCTGATTTCCCATCAGAGCATACGTGTCTCCCAATCCAACCTGGGAGGTGACGAAATCAGGATCAATCTTCAATGCGGCACGATAGTGTTGTAACGAGCCCTCAAAATTTCCCGACATGCGTAGCAGTTCGCCGTAAGAATCTTGCGGATTCGGTTCTTTGGGCAGCAGCGCGACGTATCGATCCATAGCCGCAAATGCCTTGGCGAATTCACGGTTGCGCGCATCCACATAAGCCAGGTCATTCAGCGCAGGGGGAAAATTCTTATCGAGCGCCAACGCCTTCTCCAGGAAGCGCTGCGACTGGTCGTCGCCATTTTCTCCCATCAGCCAGTTAGCCGCGAGATAGAAAAGATGCTTATCTTTGGGATACATCTCGAGCATATCGTTCATTGCGGAAATGCCGCCAATGTAGTCGCCTTCCTGCACTTTGACGATCCAGGCAATCATGAGCTGCTCGCCCGGGGTGAGCTTGGGCGCGAGCGCCTTAGCTTTTTCGCGAGCGGCGTTAACCTCCTTGGGATCGGTGCTGTTGAAAGCGATCCAGGCCCAGGCCACGGCCAGATTGGGATCTTCTTTTACGGCTGCGCGCCAGTCATCGTTGCAGCGCTCGAGGTAGAGATTCTCATAATCCTCCATGCCCTTTTCGTAGAGCGCGCGAGCTTGGGCAGACGTTGTCGTGACCGGCAGCGATTTCGAAGCTGACTGCTTCAGGTGATGGGCATAAACCGGCGCGGCAAAGCACACGCCAAGGATGAGAACAGCGCAGATGGAGCGACGCATTCAATTCTCCGAAACAAACGCTTTGGGGGAGAGAATATGAGAGCAGCGTAACATCGGGGTAACCGGATACGTAGTGACGGAAGTCGTACGACGGGCGCGCGGAAAAGGATGCCATTCCGTTCACGACGCGTGGAAGTTGGTGGTTCCTTACGATTTTTGTTTTGGCAAATGGCATATCCCTGCCGCAAGCGGCAGGGATCGAAATCATCAACGAGGACAGCTAGAACCGGAAGATGGCTGCGAACTGCACTCCTCGCGGGCCGCCACCGCCCAGGAACGGATTGCCGATTCCTACGTCGCCGGTGGCTCCGATGGCGTAGGAACCCGCGCCAACCTCCTGATTATTGCCGTTGGCGGCAAAGCCTGACTGGCCGGCATCGGCAATGAAAGCCGGAAGGAAGGGATTCGCGAAATTCGGATGATTCAGGACGTTAAAGAATTCAGCACGAATCTGCATATTCACGCGTTCGCTGAGCGGAGTGTCTTTGTGAATGGAAAGATCCCATTGCTTAAAGGTGGGCCCTCGAAGCTCATTACGCCGCTCGTTGCCAAAGTGACGGGTTCCCGGGACACAATCCTGCTCGGTATCGGATAGACCGGGTCCGGTAGGACTTTGAGCAAGCGCTGTAATCGTGCAAGGGATGGCGAAAGAAGCCAGATTCAAGAAGTGAATTGGATCACTATGGTTGTAGGTGACAGGGCCGACTACGTCGGGACGGTCGATGCCCTCTCCGGCGCCACTGAAATCGCCTTCAAAATTGTAATTCAGCTGGAATGGCTGGCCGCTTTGAAGAGTTGCGGTGCTGTCGATTCCCCAGCCGTTCTTCAAACGCTGCATGCCACCGCTCATCTTTGGAAACTCGTACCCTAAGATCCAGGTGAATCTCTGCGGCACGTCGAAGTTTGACGGCGCATATTCGCGCTGCGGGTTGGTGCTGTCGTAGGGTTGCGAGGCGTTCGGCTGGAAATCTTCTCCGTCGCTGGCCGTATCCATTGAGCGGGACCAAACGTAGTTCGTAATCGAAGTTAGACCGTGCCAGCCAGTCAGGCGCAGACTGGCTTGAAGAGAGTTGTAGTTCGACTTAGCCGAGGACTGTTGCTGAAAAAGGTAGAACGTCCCGTAAGGATTGTTACCGTAAACCCGTGGCACGCCATACCCAGAGATGCAACCGGGACCGCCCGCCGGGTAACAGGAAGTAGGAACGGCATCGAATGTGTTGACATTGGCCTTTGCATAGGCGATGTCATAGGCGTCGATTGTGCTTCCGTTCGGTTGGTTGAGATCGACGAAGCGCAACAAACGATCTCCTTGAGATCCCACATAACCGATCTGGAACACCAGTTTGCTCCCAAGCTGCTGCTGAATATTGAGGTTGTAATTCTCCATGTAAGGAGTTTTTATGTTGCGGTCAAAAACAAAAGAGTCGCATTCGCCGCAACCAGGCGTGCCGAAAGTGGGTACTCCCGCTCCGATGAAACCACCGTTGGCAGACGAGGGAAGCACCTGGGCGGGTCCAATCGGGTTATAGGCCGGGCCTGGATCGAATGCCGGAGGGTAAGGCAGATGGCCGAGCACCATGTCCTGAGACATGGCATCGTAGAAAAGGCCGAAGCCGGTACGGACTACGGTGCGCCCGTGACCAAATACGTCCCACGCCACGCTCACTCGCGGCGAAAAGTTCTTGTAATCCGGATTGTACATTCGGCTCAAGCCGGGCTGTCCAACTTGAGTCAGTGTGAAGGTCGCGGCGGCCAAATCGTAGTTCGTGACGTTGCTTAACAGATTATTCTTTTCGCCCACCACGCCGAAGTAATCCCAGCGCAGACCATAATTGAGGGTGATGCTGGGAGCGAGGTGGAAACTGTCTTGAATATAGAGGGCATAACTGTTTTCAAACGTATGTCTTCGCGCATCGCCGGCATATTCCGAGCCGCCATCGACGTAGCCGGCCAGAAAATCCTGAAGCGGAGTGGAATTGGGATTTAGTCCACCGCTTTCAAATTCCAACTTACCTCGAAAACTTCGGGAGAATACTTGCTGGATCGCAGTCCGGTGAAATTCGAATCCGAATTTCACGTCGTGCTTGTTCGCCTTCCAGGAAAATCCGTCGATCAATTGGCTATTTGAGTCGACGCGAGTGCGCGGAACGCCGCTGCTGGCGCCCAGTTGCGAGAAACCGCCAACGACGATTGCAGGGAGTCCGGAGTCGGCGGGACCAGAGCCTTGGCAATCCGCCACGGAGCTGGCGGAACACAGTCCAATGGAGCTGGGATGGAAGCCCAGATCTTGAGGAAAGAAGCCTTCGGCGAAGCGGTTCCAGCCGTAGCGTAGCTCGTTCACCTTGCTCGCGCCGATCGTCTTCACATAGGACACAGAAACAAGCTGAACCCGCGTCGGGGTGTAAGTATCGAAGCCGGGTAGCTGTCCCCCGCTCGCGGTCAAGGCCAAAGGAAAGGCTTGCCCGCTGTTGCCGTAATAGTAGCGGCCGCTGATCTGATTGTTTGAATTGAAGCTGTGGTCAATTTTGGCGATTAAGCTATCCACGTTGTTGTACGAGGGCGCGGTCGTGGAAACATTCGGCGTGGTGCAACCGCTGTCGGTGGATACAACTCCGGGAATGTTTGGCGAAGGCCAGGGATTGCGCGCGAGCAAAGCTGCAATCACCGGATTCGTGGGTCCGCCGTCTGCGGCGATGTTTGCCGGATCAGGGACACAACCGAGGCTAACTACGCCCACCCGCTCGCGTTGCCCTTCATAATCCACATAAAAAAAAGTCTTGTCTTTGATGATTGGCCCGCCCAGGGAACCGCCGAATTGATTGTTATGGAAAGCCGCCTTCGGTTGGCTCGAGGGATTGAAATAATTGCGCGCATCCGTGGCGTCGTTACGGAAATACTCGATTGCCGTGCCATGGATTTGGTTGGTGCCACTCTTTGTAACCATGTTAATGACGGCGCCGCCGCTGCGTCCGTACTCCGGCTCAAAGTTGGAGAGTACGCGGAGCTCGGCAACGGCGTCGATGGGCAGAATTGTGGCTGGCGTGCCGAAAACGCCCGCCTCGTTGATCGCCGGATCGTTCCGATAACCGTCGTTCATGTCGGTTCCATCAAGGAGAAAGTTGTTCGAACGACCTCGGGCTCCGTTCATGGAGAAGACGCCATAGGAACCGGGCGAGTCAGATATCTGATCGGGAGATCCAGCGATGCCTGGAGTCAAGTAGATTAGCTTTTGGTAATCACGACCGTTGACGGGAATGTCCTTCATCTCCGATGCTGTGATCGTGCCACCGAGGGTATCGCTGGTAGTCTCGACCAGCGGCAATTCATCCGCAGACACCTCTACTCTGCTCGATACCTGCCCGGGCCGCATCTTGGCGTCCACGCGGCGCTCGGAGGCGACGTCCACAGTCACGTTGCTGGCGGCGAAGGTCTGAAAGCCGGTTAACGTCACCGTTACCGTATAAGTCCCAATCGGCAACTCGGGAAGAGAGTAGCTGCCATCCGCGCTGGTCTCGGTGGTACGTTCCAGTCCTGTGGCCACATTCTTTACCGTCACTTTGGCGCCGGCGACGACTGCGCCCGAAGCGTCGGTTGCGGTGCCGAGAATTGTGCCGCGGAAAGTCTGCGCCGACAGGGAAACCGCCGCCAGCAACACAAACATCACGATGACGCGCGCTCTCATAAAATCTCCTTGAAGCTGATTATTCCGGGAGTGATTTCCAATGCGGTGAGCCAAGTTGATCGGCCCTCACCGGGAGGCACGCAATTCCTTGCAAACGAATGAGATGCAGCGCCCCGACCGCACACTGCACATTATCGAAAGGTTATCGCTACAGTCAACCATCGAGTTGCGATGCGAAGGATAGATTTTACGAATGACTCCGCTGCGCAGAAATATTTCGCGCGACAAGGAGGATGGATTCCCAAAGGACTGGAGGCACAAACGAAGATATTTTTGGCGAACTTAGAAACTGATCGTCACGCCGCCGCGCACAGAGCGCGCAGACTGAACAAAATATACCGTCTGGCCATCCTGGGCCATTACGGGCACATAACCCTGAGCCAGCAGATTGCGGAGATCAATCAACGCTTCCATGTGGCCCGGCAAGAAGCCCATAGTGGGAATAGGCTGTCGAATAAACAGATTGAGGAACGCATCGCTCTGGCCTGGCGAAGCATTGAACATATCCACCGGAGTCAACGCCTGTCCGTTGATCCAGCCGTATGAGGCGATCCAGCGCGTGTGAGTGCAATTCACCCGGCCGCTGAGCTTGGCGGCCACGGCTTCGCGCCGCTGGTTCGTAATCCACTGGCTGGCGTTCTGAATTGCGACATCAGGTTTGGAAAGATCGAGAACCCCACCGTAGGCAAAATCCAAAGTGGCCGTGAGATCGGAGTCGAGCTTGCGCTCAAGGACCAGCCGGAGGCCGCGCGAATCGAGCGTGTCACCGGTATAAGTAAATGTGCCGGAATACACATCCGGCAACAGGTCTCCGCCAGCAGCCGTGACATCACCCGTCCCAAGCAACGCGGTGTTATCGACGTGGTCCTGGAATACGGCGACTTGCATCTTGTTCTTGCCCCACCGCCGCGAGACATTCAGTTCCTGATGGTGGGCGCTTTCGAGCTTGGTGGTGAAGTTGGCCAAACTGATACGCGGGTTGGCTTCGGTAAAGCTTGCATCCGATGATTCAGGATCGGCTGACCGGTCCTGCGGCGTGGGCAACGAAGTCGCGTAGTTATAGCCCAAGATCGTATCGGGAGAAACGTGGACGTCTATCGACCCATAAGGCCGGAAGGCAGTTAATCGTCCAAGGAATTGGATGCTTTGCAGTTCGCTGCCTACTTGCAGCTCGAGGACATCGCTCACCACGAAATCCTCTCTTCCGGCAAGCGCCATCGACTGCAGCGTAGCGTTGTGCAGATTCGGATCCGAAGGAGCAAAACGGCGGGTCGCAATCGCCATCGACGGACCTGAGCCATCCGGCAGCCGATGTGAATACATGGCGCGTAAGGCGGCAACTGGAAGGCCGTCACCGTATCCGACATTCCCCTTGAGTCCGATCCTGTCTACCGAAAAAACGTTCCGCTCTAAAGAGAACCCGGTTGTCATGTCGGAGCCGCTGCCGTAGCCGCTGGCCGCCGTGCCGGCCAGGAATGACAAGCTGCCCTGAACGTCATTGTCCTGTTTTTCCTCGCCGGGTGCGGGATTGTCGAATCGCAGCACAGGGCGATTCGCCACCGAACGCAACGTCCACTTCCAATCGTCGTCGTCGGCAGCACCGCGCACCGGTCCCACGCGCATGGCACTTAACAGAGTATTCAGAGTGATATTCAGGTGGGTGCTGGAGCCGGGGTGCAAACCAACCTTGTCACGCCACGCAGGCAAAAACGAAGCGGCCGAAACCTTAACGGTGTATAAGCCGGGCAGCAGGTCGGTGGCTGAGTAGAATCCGGCACCGTCAGTGAATACAGTCAGGCTACGCGCCGCAGTTCCTACGATTTCGACGACCGCGCCCATCTGCGGTATGCCGGAAGCATCGCGCACATATCCCGAGATAGCCCCCGGCCGGTCAGCAGACCATGCAGGAAGCGACAGCGCAACGATCACCGCCCAATTTCCGAGCTGGCGAAGTTTCATCCCACCCCCGGGGAATCAAGCATTCCGTTACTCAACGGCAAACGTCGCCGAAGGATCCACGGTTTGCTTGGAGATGTTGTCGTTCACTTTGATTTCGATACGATACACGCCGGGCTGCAAATTTGCCGAGGCAATCGATTTTTCCAGCGTTACCTGATCGCCGACATTACCCATCTGTTCGGTCGATTCCGTTTTCTGCACCACGGGTTTGTTAGTCGCGACGTTGACAATATCAAACTCGAAAGTGGCCGAAGGTTTGTGCGTCTTATCGTCTACGCCCAAATTATAGACTTGCATCCAGAAGTTTACCTTGGGGTCGCGAGCGCGTTTAAAGAGCGCGGGTTTGCCGTCGGCGGGCGCCACGCGCGGGCGAACCTTAGTCACACCGATCACGAAGCTTCCCGTGCTCACATCCTTGGTAGGCACGGCCTCCATCTGGTCGGCAACAATCAGTGAGGAAGTCGAAAGCTTGTCGTCAGAATACTCCGGAACTACAATACCTCGGCTCCACAGACCCTTGCGGTCGCCATTCACGTCCTTAACTGCAACCTCAATCTTATAGCGTCCGGGACGGAGCGGAAGTGCCTTCCAATAGACCGAAGAATTTTCCGCCGTGCGCGGCAACAATTCCGCGGGAACATCCACCTGGGCGGTATCTTCAAAGGTCTGCACCACGCGCCCGGTCAACGTGCTGACTCGGCCAAAAATGTTCACCGTGCCGCGCTGCACGCCATCTTTGTTGGCAAATGTGATATCGCGGTACTTTACCTGGATGGTAATCGGCACCAGCACCGTATCGCCCGTGACCTTCACAAAATCAGAACGCACGTCGAACGGCATCAGGTTCGTAATCAGCTTGGTGTTGACGATCTCTTCCAGATCTTTAAATTTGACGGGCGGAGGAGCCTGCAACTTAGAGTACTGCTCCAACCGGTCGAACTCTTTTGTCTGCAGGTCGGAACTCATGGGCCCCGCGCCAAGCTGCTCCAAGCCTCCGGTATTAAAGCGGTCCGCCTTGCTCGACATTCCCATCTGCTCATACAGCGTCAAACCTGCGTTCGGCGTGTATTTCAAAGCATCTTTTTCTGAACGGTCGAGCGTCATGTGATAGTCGCCACACATGCAGGAGTCGACGAATTCGATGATTACTTCTTGACCAATGCCTTCCAGATAACGGTAGCGCCAATCTTCAAAGGGATATGTGGAAGTCTCGCCACCGCCCTCTTCCATCGGCCGCTCGTACGATCCGCCAGAGGGGTGGGAATCTACTTCATCAGCGGGACCGTACATGATGTAGATACGGCCGCGATCGGTCTTCCAACCCGGAATGCCGGCAGCGAAATGCTCGTTGGCGTAGGCAATGCGCCGGTAGTGCTCTTCTTTATATTCGTTCTCTTCGGTGTCAGGCGTGGGGTCGCGGCGTTGCCAGAAGGCTTCAATAAAGTTGTCGCGCTCTTCGTCGTTGGAAAGCTGTTTGAATGCGGCACGTTCCTGATCGGTGATAATCCAGACGACGTCTTCGTTCAACCACTTCTTGTAAGTCTTGCTGAGTTCGACGTTCAGCGCCCTTTTCTGCGCCTTTTTCTGCTTCTCATTCGGCTTGCGCTTGAGTGGATCTGTTTGGTCAGTAGGTTGGGTCTGAGGATCGGAAGCGGTGGCGCTGGAAGCCGGAGAACTGGATGCCGCGGGACTCGACGCCGGCGGCGCATCGGTTTGCGAAAACGCCGGTAGAGCTAAGCCCGAAGCAATGGCGAATATACAAAGAGACGAAAGATAACGTGAACCAACCCGAACCATGAGAGGGACTCCTGCGACGGCACAACTGCGTCCCAACATTTTAGGCCTAGATTTGCACGAAAGCAAGGTTAAGTCACATTAAAAGAAGGGCCTGACGACCCTAGCAAGCCCCGAGTTGTTGGAACCGGGGGGAGTGCCGCCGAGTTGCCTGAGGCAGAATGAAATTTGGGGACTAAATCCGGCGGGCATGTCTCCGCGTCTCCGTAGCTGCGACCCAACCGGCGCAAAGCCGGGAATCCGCGTGTCAACAAGTGAAATCGCAACATTTCACCATCTGCGCGGGTCCTGCTACCATTTCCGCATGTTCAATTTTGGAAAACCGAAAACAGCTGGCGACTGGATAGTTCACATCGCAGGGGCCATCGTCGCAATATTCCTCATCTGGTGGATGCTTCGAGTGTACGTACTGTGAAAGCAACCAAGTATTCTGCCTTGTGAATGAGTGAAACGTCGATTTCTGACCAAATACCGCTTTGCCCTTGGGGGGCGGCCAATCCTTTGCGTTCTTTGCAAAGGGTGTGGATTTCGAATGCGAACACCTGCAATTTCTTCCAGAAAAGTTGCTCCGCATATCGCAAATACAAGTCGCCGTGCGCAATGTGATATCTGACCTTGTCATCAACAGCCCCCGCCAGCGATCATGACAACGCGAGCAGTTTCGAGTTCCCGCGAACACCAAAATGGAAGAGAGTAAGGAAAAGTCGAGAGGAAGCCTCAAGTGCAATCCTTATAACATTTTGCCGGCAAATTGTTTCGAATCAATATTTTAGTCAGATTCAACTCCGGCCCCAAGCTTCCAACTCATTGCTCCTAAGGATTTAAGCAGCTTTGATCTGGAAAATTTTTTGATCCGGATTAGCCTCGGTTGTTCACCCTCCCCGCCCTTCTTGCAGGAGCTTCTGCAAGCTCAAGCGAAACCGCAACTCCCTCACGCTATAATTGCAAGTTCCGGGTCTTTTATCTTCGGGCTCCAGGTTTCCCAGGCGGTCTCACAAGCGCGTTCAACATCTTTAACGGAACTTCCCTGTAACTGGGAGCGTAGTAGAAGATGTGTCCGTTAGACCGAACCGGGTTAGCTGGAATCGAAGTGGAGGCCGAAGAAGAATCAAGCGACATCCCGGACGATGACGGAGATAATGAAAACCTGGAAGAAGGTGGCGATCGGCGCTGGCGTCGTGCTGTTGCTGGCTATTATCGTCGGGATCACGGTGCATCAAAGTGGCAAGAACGTGGTCACGGTGCAGACCGGCAAAGTGCAGCGTGAAGATTTGTCTTCCGTGGTAAGCGCTTCGGGAGAAATCAGGCCTAAGACCTACGTCAACATTGGCGCCAACGCCTTCGGCAAGATCACGCATCTGTTGGTCAAAGAAGGCGACCATGTCAGAAAGGGTCAATTGCTCGCGCAACTGGAGAACGTACAGTCGTCGGCGGATGTGAATGCCAATCAGGCATCCCTGCAGGCCGCCGAGACCGATGCGCTCGCCGCCGATGCGGCACTGAAAACCTCTCAGGCCGATCTAGTCCGCGCCCAGGCTGATTACGACCGCAACAAACTGGATTGGGACCGCGCGCAGAGCCTGTTCAAAGATGGCCTGATCTCCAAGTCAGATTTCGATAGCCGCAAAAACGCATGGGCAACAGCAGATGCCGGCCTGGTTCAGGCTCAAGCGCGAGTGTCGCAGGCCAGAGCACAAAAAGATTCCGCCGAAAAGCATATTGCACAGAACCGCGCTACGCTCACTCGCTTCGCCGATGTGCTGCAAAAGGCCACCTATACCGCACCATACGACGGCGTGATTACCAATCTGCCGGTGCGCGAAGGCGAAACCGTGGTGATGGGCATTCAGAATTCACCGGGCAGCACACTGATGACACTCGCCGATATGTCGGTGATTACCGCAGAAGTGAAAGTGGATGAGACTGATATCGTCAATGTGCGCCTGGGCCAACCCGCTGAAGTGACCATTGATGCCATCCCGAGGAAAATTTTCCACGGCACGGTTTCCGAGATTGGAGACAACGCCATCGTCCGATCCACAGGCGTGGCTACTTCGCAGCAAACTACGGCCAGCGAGGAAGCAAAGGACTTCAAAGTGGTGGTCACGGTGAACGATCCGCCGCAGGACTTGCGTCCCGGACTTTCCACAACGGCGAAAATAACCACCGCTTCCCGCAGCAGCGTGCTCTCGATTCCGATTCAATCGCTCTCGGTTCGGAGCCAGGCCCAGTTAGAGCAAGAGAAATCGGCACCCGGGTCGGTGCAGGCAGCAGCGCCCGCGCCCAAAGACACATCGAAGAATAAAAACCAGCCGGACGTGCAGGGCGTCTTTGTCATTCGCGACAAGAAAGCAGTGTTCGTTCCCGTAACGACCGGCATTACCGGTACCAGCGACATCGAAGTGTTGCAGGGGTTGAAGGTAGGCGATGAAGTAATCACCGGCAGCTACAAGGTTTTGCGAACGCTGCGTTCTGGCAGTAGCGTCAAGATTGATAACTCTGTTCCTAAAAAGGAAGACGAATCGTCGTGACGTTCGCCAGGTTGATCCGTCCAACGGAGAGGCCGGTGAGACAAAACAATTTTCGACCGGCGTCTGGAACGACAGGGTTTTACATGCCGTCAGCCTCCGGAGTTCTGGAGATCGAATTCACTTACGGAGAACTCAGTGGCACCGGAGCAGGAGAAAAATATGGCTACCGCAGAAGTGATCAGCATGCCCTCGACCGCCGCCGCAGCCCCGCCGCAAGCTTGCATGATCGCCGCCGTCGATCTTTGGAAGACCTACGACATGGGCTCGGAGCAGCAGGTGCATGCGCTGCGCGGGGTCAATCTGCGCATTGAGCGCGGCGAATATGTCGCCATTATGGGGCCTTCAGGTTCGGGCAAGTCCACGCTGATGAACCTGATCGGCTGCCTCGACACGCCCACCAAAGGGGAATACTGGCTCAACAGCCAACTGGTGAGCGAACTGGATGACGACGAACTGGCGCGCATCCGCAATAAAGAAATCGGCTTCGTATTTCAGACATTCAATCTTTTGGCTCGGGCCACTGCGCTGCATAATGTTGAATTGCCATTGATCTATGCCGGCATCCCCACCGAAGACCGAATCGAACGCGCTAAAGCTGCATTAACCGCAGTGGGCATGGGGTCCCGCATGACTCACAAGCCGAACGAACTCTCCGGCGGTCAACGGCAGCGCGTCGCGGTTGCGCGCGCCCTGGTGAACAAGCCTTCCATCCTTCTGGCGGACGAACCCACCGGCAATCTTGATTCGCAGACGGGAAACGAAATTATGGCGCTGTTTGACCGGTTGCACGGGGAAGGCAACACCATTGTGTTGGTCACTCACGAGCACGACATTGCCGAGTATGCTCATCGCGTAATCCATATTAAGGATGGAGTGGTCGAGCGCGACGAGCGGAAGAAATAATTTTAGTTTGATGTGTGAGGCGCGGGCAGTCCCGAGTTTCACACTAGCGGCCGAGTGATCCCAAGGCTCGAGTCCCGAATGCTTAACTCCGCTGGAATGCAGATGCGGCTTCCGCCTGAGTAGGAACAACTGTCTGAGCAGCGCTTTTCGCCGGCGCTATGGCCACCTGATCTCTTCCTCCGCGCTTGGCCTCATATAGCGCGCCGTCGGCGGCCGCCATCAACTCTTTAGGGGACATTCCGTGGACAGGAAACGCCGCCACCCCAATGGAAAAAGTGACCATGCCCAGAGACTTCCCCTGATGCATTATGGACAGTTCCCGTATTTTTGAACGCAGTTTTTCGGCGCGTGTTGTCGACCCTTCGACGTCGGCGGTGGGCAGAATCACGACAAATTCCTCACCGCCGTAGCGGCAAACAAAATCCTCGGCGCGCACGTTCTTCAGCAGGAATGCGGCGGTTTCGCGCAACACAGCGTCGCCGGCATCGTGTCCATAGGTATCGTTGAAACGTTTGAAATGGTCCAGGTCGAGCATCAGAATTCCCATGGATTGCCCGGCGCGTCCCGCGCGCCGTGTCTCGCGATCGAGCACTTCTTCCAGATAGCGGCGGTTGTAAAGACCAGTCAAGGCATCCCGCACCGATTGCATGCGCAGAGCCTCGCGCAGCCGGATGTTCGCAACGACAATCCCACCTGTCCGGCAAATGTAGTCTTGAACGACAATTCGGCCGGGTCCAGTTGCGGCACGTCATCCGTCGCCTGAAGGTGCAGAATGCCAAGAGTTTCTCCCTGTGCCAGGATCGGGATGCACAAGTACGAGTTCTTCACCCCCGCCGCGTGCGCACACGGCGCCGTCGAATCGCCAGCCACCACCAGATGCGGATGTCCGGTTCGCAGCGCCCAACATTCCGTTGGTTCAAATTCCGTCGTGGGAAGCTGGCACTCACTCCACGAACCAAGCACTTCGGCATGACTGCGTGAAGTATCCAGCAATGCTACCGCTCCGCGAGCAGTGGGAAATATCTTGGGGGCATAGCCCAGCGCCGCCGCGAATACTTCGTCACGGCTGATGCAGCTCTGCAATAGTTCCCCCATCTTCGCGAGCATTGTGGCTCGCTCCGAGCGTTTTTGCAGTTCGCTCATCATCCTTTCATTCTGCTGATCGAGTTCGTTGCGGGCGAAGTCCTTCTCCAACATCTCTTCCTGCAAGCGGGTATTGGTGTCGGCTAACTGGGCCGTGCGTTCGAGAATCTGCTCTTCGAGGATTTGCTGATTCTGCTTTTGATTTTCAATGTCCGTGCAAGTGCCGAACCACTTGATAATCTCCCCAGCAGAATTGCGGATCGGGTTAGCCCTTACCAGGAACCAGCGGAAACGCCCATCTCTGTGTCGCAGGCGATACTCTGCTTCGTAAGAGCTCCCCGCGAGAACCGCGCTGCCCCACTTTTCTATCGCAAGGGCTAAGTCATCGGCATGAACCGCCCGGGCCCATCCTTCCCCCAGGCTTTGCTCAGCGGTCAGGCCACTGTAATCGAGCCATTTCCGGTTAGCAAAGTCAATCGCACCATCGGGATTAGCGGTCCATACGATGTCTGGGATTCCCTCCATTGTCTGGAAATACAATTCGCGCTGCAACCGGGTATTCGTCTCGGCCAGTTGGAGGGTTCGCTCCTTGATCTGACCTTCCAGATTCTGTTGGTTTTGCTTGTGATTCTCGATGTCAGTGCACGTGCCGAACCATTTCACGATTTCTCCAGCTGCGTTTCGGATGGGGTTGGCCCGACCCAGGAACCATCGGAAGTTCCCATCTCTCCCGCGCAGGCGATACTCAATCTCGTACGGCCCACCCACCTGTAAGGCATTCTGCCAGCGGGAAACGGAACTATCGAGGTCGTCTGGGTGGACTATTGTTTTCCAGCCGATCCCGCGCATCTCCTCGAGCGTCGATCCGGTAAAGTCGAAGCATCTTTGGTTGAAGTAGTCGTCCTGACCGTCGGGAGTGGCTGTCCAGATGATTTCGGGCACAGCCTCCGCGATCGTGTGGAAATACAACTCTCGTTCGCGTGAAGCGTGGAGATCAAATCTTTGTGAGTCGATGAAGCGGTCAACAGCGGAGAAGGCGATTGCTCCCGCGAGCACGAAAAGAGTGCTGGTGCTGATGGCCAGCACGCCAATCGTGGAAATGCCGACCGAGTGTGCAAGAGCGGGCGCAATACCGGACGGGAAGAAACTCGCGGCCCACATTCCGGTGTAGTGCATCAATGGGATGGCGCTGCCCATGACCAGCGTGCTGATGATTTTTCGCTGGGTTACCTGCCTCTCATCGCGCACTCCAAAAGCTAAGCGCAAGGCTACAAACGAGACGATGATTGCTACAGCGATGGAGAGCCTAATGATTCGCGTATCGTAGACGATGATCGCTGAACAGCGGATGGCGGCCATGCCGATGTAATGCATTGCCGCAATGCCGATCCCCATCACGATGCTGCCACCGATCTCCTGCCATACGCTGATCTTGGGGCGGCTAACTACGAACAGCGCGACCGCCGAGGCGGCGATTGCAGCGAGAAGCGAAAGTATTACGGTGGGCAGATAGTAAAAGACCGTTATCGGCATGTCCAAGGCGAGCATGCCGACATAGTGCATCGCCCAGATTCCCAAACCCATGACGAGGGCGCCGCATCCAAGCCAGAGAGCGCGGAGACGGCCACGCGCCGAAGTCACGCGTCCCGCCAGCTCTAATGCCGCATACGAAGCAAACATTGCCAACAGCACAGAGAGCGCCACCAATCCGTGGTCGTAGCTCGTCTTTATTGCTGTCAAAGAATTCATCTTTGCTCACCGACCATCGCGAATGCGACTGCGCGGACCACAAGTCTGGCAATTACAAACGGGGATCTCCCTGAGCGATGAACCATCAAGGTCCTATGCGATATATCGGCGGGATACGCGGATTCCCTATCAGAGAATGCTAAGCTCTCGCGAGATAAGCGGCTGCTGATCGCGACTCAAATATCAAAGGGCCTCGGCAAGAGGCCCTGGCGAGAATCGAAATTAGAAAGTAGCCGTTCAGCGAGCTGCTCGGCGCCGGAATTAACGCACGGAAGCAGTATCGGCCGGACGCGAAGGTGGTCCAGCAAGGAAAAAGTTGTGATCGTAGAGATTGCGGTACATGTGTCCGGCAATTTCCGCAGCCTTCGGTCCAAAGGTTGGACGTCCGCCTTCGAGAAAGACTACTACTACGATGCGTCCACTGCTGGTGTTGGCGTAAGAGGCAAACCAGCCGAAGCGTGTGCCGGCGTGGGAGCAGGTTCCGGTCTTGCCGAGGATTTCTTCTTCGTTGAAGTTGAGACCCAAACGGCGGGCCGTACCATATTGCACCGCTCCAGCCATGCCAACCGAAATTTCCGGGATCAGGGGAGCGATATCCAGTTGCCGCTTGATGCGGGGCTGAAAATTGGTGATCTCTTCCGGAGTGGTGGGATGCTGCAGGTAGTAAAGCGTGCCTCCGTTTGCGATCGCGGAAACCATGGCACCCAATTGCAGCGGCGTCATGGAAACACCTTCACCGAAGGAACACATCTTGCCGACTCCGCCTAATTTGTCCGGAATTACTTCTTCGGGATAGGTGCCCAGCTTTTCGCCGGGAATATCGTATCCCGCCAACTCACCCAAGCCATACTGATGCGCATAGTAGGCGACTTTTTCAAAGCCTAATTTGCGGCCCAACGCTTCGAAATAAGCATTATTGGAGTGCGCCAAAGCTTCTGTGAGGTTCATCCGGTAGTGGCCGCCGAGAGAAACTTCAGTCTCTTTCGAGATCAGGCTTTCACTCAGTGCCGCGAGCGCGACGGAAAGTTTAATGGTCGAGCAAGGTTGCGCGCCGCTCGAGAGTGCCAGCTTCTGGTTCACCATGGCGAGTACGCGTCCGCTGGTCGGCTCGATGGCGACCACGGTGCCGTTCATGTTGCCCAGGGCATCAATTGCCGCCTGGCGCACGACCGGATCTTCACCATCAGTAATATCGCCGCCGGTCAGGCCTTCCGCGTAGGAACTCATGAAAAAGCGCTCGTGATAGCTGTGTCTTCGAGGTCTAGCGGGGGGTCGGGTCAGAGATGCGCTGTGATTCGCTGCACCGTGATTCGCAGTGCGCCGGCTGGCAACGTGTGCAGTAGTGCTTCTACCACTCGCCAAATGCCGCATCCGGCGCCTGGTGCGCTGGCTCTCGCTAAGTTTTCGTGACGACTTTGGCTTGCTCCGGTTCAAGGTCCGCGGGTTTACGTGTGCGGCCCAAATTGCCGGCGCCAGAAACAGTCCCCCAAACATCACCACTAGACGAAGACAACGCGCATTCGAGCTAAACATTTCTGGCCCTTCCCTCTGATCTCCGGCTTTCCTGTTGATTACGGTGCACGAGGCTTGCCAGTCTGCCGGTCTTGACCAGTAAGCCCGCCGAACTCTCAGATAGTACGAGAGTTAGCGTGTGCCAGGCAATAACAAAGTTTTTCTCTCAGTAAAACGTAATTTCGATATAACCCGTTTTGGAACACGTACTTAAACGGGAAGTTACTTCAGTACCGCTGCCTCGGTAACAGTAACCTAGTTACTTAAAAGGTACTCCACTTATAGGCAAAGCTTTTCCCATTTTCCCCACGCGACTTCCCCTGCTCTTCCCACTCAGAGGTAGGTTGACTACATCACTTCTCCGCGCTTGCGGAGAAAGGCCGGAACATCCAGGTCGGCCTGCTCGAAGTTCGCCACCATGGCGCTGCGCATGGCATCGAGTGAGATCACGTCGGGACCCACATTTGCCATTGCCACCGGTGATGATTCTTCCATTCTGGGTTCGTCGATCATTCGATCCGGCGTCGGCTCGGAAAATGTTGATGCGGCAGACTGCATGGGAGCAATGGCCTCAGGGAAATCCATGGCATTGTCATGCGATGCGGCGAAGGAGTGAAACTCGGGTACGCGCTGCGCCCGCGGAATTTCGCGGAAGCCGGTGGCGATTACTGTGATCTTCACCGCGTCCTTCATCTTTTCGTCGAGCACCGCGCCAAAAATAATATTCGCATCTTCATGCGACGCGCTCTGAATGATGGTGCAGGCCTGCTGCACCTCGGCAAGTTTCAGCGAAGCCGATCCGGTGATGTTGATGAGGATGCCGCGCGCTCCGTCGATCGCGCCCGCCTCCAGAAGCGGCGAGGCAATCGCACGTTGTGCGGCTTCGATGGTGCGCTTTGTGCCGCTCGCGGTGGCTGTGCCCATCACGGCGTAACCCATACGAGCCATGATTGTTTTCACGTCGGCGAAGTCGCGATTGATGATGCCGGGAATCGTAATGATGTCGGAGATTCCCTGCACTCCCTGGCGGAGAATGTCGTCAGCCACGCGGAAGGATTCGAAAAATCCGGCATCTTCGGCAACAGCCAAGAGCTTTTCATTCGGAATTACAATCGTCGTGTCGACCGATTCCATCAGCTCCGCAATACCGCGATCGGCTTGCGTCATGCGGCGCCGGCCTTCAAAAGAAAACGGCTTAGTAACTACGGCAACAGTCAACGCTCCCATTTCGCAGGCCAGCGACGCGATGATTGGCGCCGCACCCGTGCCCGTGCCGCCGCCCAGGCCGGTGGTTACGAAAACCATATCGGCGCCTTCGAGCGCTTCGATAATTTTGTCGGAATCTTCCAGCGCCGCCTTGCGGCCTACTTCCGGATTGGCGCCTGCGCCTAAACCGTTCGTGAGTTTCACGCCCAGTTGCAGCTTGACGGGCGCGCGAGAAAGACGCAGAGCCTGCAAGTCGGTATTGGCGACGATGAACTCGATGCCCTCTACTCCGGCGTCGATCATGCGGTTCACCGCGTTGCCGCCACCGCCGCCCACGCCAATCACCTTGATCTTGGCATCGTTGAGAGGTTCTTCATTGAAGCTGATGCGAATGCTGGAATCGTTTGTCATGTGTTCACCTATGTTTGAATTCTCGTGCGTCGTCCATACTCCAGTGGCCAGAAGCGAATGGTCATCAAAACTGCTTATTGCTTTTTGACAGCTCGCCACCGATCACTGCGCTCAACCCACTAACAATGCTTTCAATCTCGATCCCCACCGATCTGCTTGAAATCCGCGCGCCACGCGCGCCCGTTGCCCGTAGTTCACCATTCCGAGCACCGTGGCATACTCCGGCTCGGCCAGTGTGGATGGCATTTTCGCCAGAGGCGTTGGCCATGACAGCCGCACCGGGCGCCGCAACACCGATTCCGCGACGTCAAAAATTCCCGGAAGCCGCGACCCGCCGCCGCTCAGTACGATGCCGGCAAGGCACGCATCAAACATCCCACTCTGCCGCAGGGATTCGCGCATCATTTCAAAAAGCTCGCGGGCTCTCGGTTCCAGGATTTCTGCTACCAGCCGCTGCGGCAGCAAGCGCGATGGCCGGTCGCCGACTGACGGCACCTCGACTTCATTGCCTTCGGGAATCAACGTGACGATGGCATTGCCGAAAATTCTCTTGATTTTTTCCGCATCCGCCAGCGGCGTGCACATGCCCATCGAAAGGTCACTGGTGAAGTGGTCTCCGCCCACCGGAATCACTCCCGTATAAGCCACCGCCCCCTGTATGAAAACCACCAGCTCCGTCGAGCCCGCACCGATATCCGCCAGGCACACTCCCAACTCGCGCTCGTCGGCACGCAGCACGGAATCGGCCGCCGCCAGGGGCTCGAACACGGTATCGTCGACGTGGACACCGGCGCGATTCACGGCCGTTATCACGTTCTGCGTTGCGCTTGCCGCCGCGGTCACCAGATGGACTCTGACTTCCAGCTTTGCCGCCATCATTCCCAGCGGATCGTGCACCCCGGCCTGCTCGTCGAGGATGAACTCCTGGGGTAGAAGATGGAGCACTTCGCGACCCTCGGGTAGCGGGATCGCGCGCGCTCGCTCGACCGCCTGCTTGATCTCATCCCGGCCAATCTCCCGCGGACGCGATCCGAGACTGATGCCGCCATGGCTGTTCACACCGCGCACATGGGCGCCACCGATGCCGACAATGGCATGCTCCACGGCTGCACCGGCGACATCCTCCGCCGCTTCCACTGCCTTCTGAATGGCCGCAATGGCTTTTTCCAGGTCCACGATCACGCCTTTGCGCGAGCCACGCGATTCCGCAATGCCGTGCCCCCGATAACGCAGGCCGCAGTCGGTCACCTCTGCCATGAGCGAGCACGTCTTGGCGCTGCCTACATCGATCGCCGTAAGAAAATTCCGCTGCTGGTTCGCCATCGTTATCAGTTCCCGTTATTCGTTCCCGTAAACTTTTGCTTATGCATTTTTTGCTACTCGATCGTTCTGAAATGTTCAGTCGCTCGGCTCCGGATTCGTCTGAGTCTTTGCAATCGCAGGGCTCGGCTTTCGGCCGCCGGTATGACCCGAAGGCTTAGCGGTTACAGAGGAACTCCTGCTCGAGGTTTTCTTGTGCTCAATCTTTCTCCGCGCTGCGACCGGCGTTACTCGCCTTTTGGAGAGCTTTTCGGTCACCGTTTTCTCGGCAGCGATCGACTTCTTTGCGAGGGTTGAGTTCGGTGCGATCGTCGTTGTTTTGGTTGGGTTGGCCTTGGCTCCAACTTTCCTGGTTGAGGCAGTTGCGGCTTTGGGATCGAGTTTCTTCGCCGTCAACTCGAAAGCCGGCTTCGGCAGCGGCCGATCATTCGGGCCCATGCGGGTCAGCAACGATACCGGCTTGACTCTGCCCGCCGCCTGCGCCTTCGCAACACTCTGCTTCGACGGCGCGGGCTTCTCCATATCCGGATTCACTATGATCTGGTTGTCGTAGCGCAAATCGACAGATTCGAGCTTCTGAAACTGCTGCCGCCAACCCTGTGCATGGCTGACAAAAATCTTGTAGCGCCGCAGATAATCCGACGAGCCCAGATGAACCAGCACATCGCCCGCTGGATCATTTACCCGCACCTTCACATCCTCCAGATCAGACAGATCCACTTCACTCATATCCTGCGAATAGCGGGCTCCGCCGGAGTCCAGCTCATGCACCATTTGGATATAAGCCTTCATGCGCGGCGTGCGCGTGGAGAGCGGCTCGCCCGGATTCATTCCAATAATCACGGGGAAAGAATATTTATGCTTCGGCGACAACTCCATCAGCGTGCCGCCGGCATCGATCAACAACATGCGCGGGCCGACTCGGGCGAATGCGACTGGAGTGCGCTCGTGAATTTCGACCTGAAGCCGATTGGGAACAAAGCGCATCACGCTGGCCGATTCCACCCAGGGAATCTGCTCCAGTTGCGCCTTCTGCTGGGCCAGCGGAATAAAAAAAATGTTGCGCCCGATATCGGCGCCCATTACTTCCATGATTTGCGACTTGGTCACGTTCTGCATTCCGGCGACTTGAATGTTGTCGCTCGATTCCACGCGGAAGCGCCATGAATGCTCGCCGTAGTGATAAAGCGAAGCAGCGCAAAGAGCGGCCACGCACACAACGCCAGCGGCGGCTATGCCCCACAACAAACGGTTTGCAGTTTTCTTGGGGAGAGAACTCCGACGGGCAGAGACACGCTTTTGCCCGCGCAGAAAGGGCGACTCCTCATCCACATCCAGGTCGACAAGGCGAGCGTCGTCCATCTCCAGGTCGTGTCCGTTCAGACCATGAAGACCCGGGCGCGCACTCGCGGCGCTGGGTGGGTACAACTCCTCCTGCAAGATGGTGGAACCCGACTTCCGTGCCATCAATTCAGGTTAGTTGTCGCTGTGAAATCGCTGAGCACTCAAACTATAACTTCATTTCGCGAAGTGAGACAGAAAAATTATCGAATTTTTGCACAGGCAGGAACCGCATTGGCCATCAGGGGGGAATCTGAGAGAGATAATTACAGGCTCATTTCGAAATCTCTACCGACCGGGGCATAAAACATCATCAGAGGCGGGCGCGGTAGCTGCGTCCGCGCTTGCAGACGAAGATGTTATTCGTTGTCGAAGCTTACAGTCTCTACCTGCGCTCCGGGAACAGAAATTCGCACTCGCGGAATGCTCACCCGTACTCGCGGACAAACCACGCCATCAAACCTGGGAGCGGCCACACTTACGCGCGCAACCTGTGCCTCAATCTCTGCCTCTGCCCGCGCCCGTCTGGCTTCCACACGCGCCCATTGGGCTTCCTCGCGAGCCGACATCGCCTCTACGCGCGCCATTCCGCTCTGGGCCAGCGCTATCTTCGTCTGCATTCGGGCCATTACTGTAGCCAAGGGACAAGAGGCAGTCTCATTGTGGGCGGCTAGCGCCTCGCTTTTTGCCGCGAACCAGTCAGCGCGTCCCGCTGCCAGTGCCAGAACACCCTCGGTCCGACTGGTAACGCCGGCCATGAAGTGCGTGACCGCGCGATGTGCCCAAGCCGCGCCGCCGTCCTGATAAATACCATTCAACCCCAGCGCCAGAACGCCAGCCATTAACCATCCCCATGCTTGTGTCGATTTCATTGCCTTGAACCCCTTATGGCAGATTGGACGAGCCGCGCTTGAATCCGTTAGCAAAAGATACGGTGAGCGCGGCGGAAAAGTTCCCCCGCCAGGGTACCGGCCAAAGCCATCCTCAGTATGAATATTGGGGTATTCAGCGCTATTCCAACCGCTTTCGCGACAGCATGGTCGCAGTCTCCCATTGCGCCTCCAGACGGGTAATGCGGTGCTCGTGGTCGCGAATCTCCACGGCAAGGTCTTTGAGCGTTTCCCCGGCACGGCGCACCTCGTCGGTGAGCTTCAATGCCTCTTTGATCGCGTCGATAGCCTGGCTTAGAACACTCATCGGTGTGAGCTGCGCCGTTCGCGCTGGGTTTTTAGTTCTTCAAGGACGGCCGTGGCTTCTGCCAAACCGCTTCTTAAGGACGCCTGCGCTTTGCGGACTTCCTTATGAAGATGCGAGGCGAGTTTGGCCACCGCCAATTCCTCTCCCGTGGGTTTGCGCTCACATCGCGTGCGAACCAATTCCGCCACGCTGACGCCTGCGTTCCTGGCCTCCTTGCGGAGCCAGTCGCGAAACGCCGGAGTGGTTAATACTTGAAGTCGCGCAGTTTTCATAATTGTCCCACCCACTCATGAGCATACACATGCTCATATAGTCATTTTACACCCTCAAGGGAGGGTCTGCTCGGAGGGAATGGGCTCTATAGAACCTGCATTCTTTTCTTGCAGGTTCTGCAGAATCATCGGACCCAATTGCGAGACGCTACCTGCCCCCAGCGTCAGGATCATGTCCCCTTCGTGGGCAGCCCCGGCAGCTGAACTCACGGCTTCGGCGAATGAACTCACATAACGCGCGTCCCGTCCACCTTTCTCTCGGATCGTCCGTGCCAGTACTTCCCCGCTGATTCCTTCGATGGGCTTTTCACTGGCTGCATAAATATCGAGCACAAATAATGAATCGGCGTCTGCAAATGCAGACGTGAACTCATCCATCAGATCGCGGGTACGCGTGTAGCGGTGGGGCTGGAACACTACGTGAACCTTGCCAAACCCGCATTGCCGCGCCGCCGCCAAGGTCGCCTTAATTTCGGTGGGATGGTGACCGTAATCGTCGATCACGCTCACGCCGGCGGCGCGCCCGCGCAACTGAAAACGCCGGTCAACCCCACGGAATTGATCGAGCCCGGCCCGGATTGCCTCCAGTTCAACATCGAGGCCGATACCAACTGCAATTGCCGCAGTAGCATTCAGAATGTTGTGCACTCCCGGTACATGCAACGTGAACTCGCCCAAATCTTTCTTGCGATAACTCACGCGAAACCGGCTCAATGGCTGGCCTTCAACCCTCAACCGCGAACTGGAACCATTTTCCAACTTGATCAAAAAATCCGAGCCACGTTTGGTCCCGTAGGTCACCATGCGACGCTGGACGTCCGGGAGCAATCGCCGAAGCAGCGGATCGTCGTTGCACGCCACTACCATGCCGTAGAAAGGCACGCGGTCCATGAACTCCAGAAATGTTTTCTTCACATCGCGCATATTGCGGTAGCAATCCATGTGCTCGCGGTCAATGTTGGTCACCACGGAAAGAATTGGGGACAACTTTAAAAACGACCGGTCACTCTCATCCGCCTCGGCCACCAGATATCGCGACTTGCCCAGCCGGGCGTTCGACCCCATGGCATCCACACGTCCGCCAACCACTACCGTAGGATCAAGGCCGCCGCCTGCCAGCACCGCCGCCACCATGGAAGTTGTGGTCGTCTTGCCGTGCATGCCGGCGATGGCAATGCCGTACTTCAGGCGCATCAACTCCGCCAGCATCTCGGCCCGCTGAATCACGGGCACGTGCAACCTGTGAGCCTCGAGGACCTCAGGATTCTCCGCCGCAATCGCCGAACTGGTCACCACCACCTCGGAGCCGGAAATATTCTCTGCACGATGTCCCTCGAACACCGTGGCGCCCAATGCAGCGAGCCTCTCGGTCACAGAAGAATGCTTGAGATCCGATCCCGAGACCTTGTAGCCAAGATTCAGCAGCACCTCGGCAATCCCACTCATGCCGATACCACCAATGCCCACGAAATGAATCTGCTGAATCTTGGCAAACATATTTTGTCATCCTGAGCGAAGTAAGTGCTTCGCGAACGCGAAGCGATTACCTAGTCGAAGGATCCCTACCTGGCATCAACGCCCAAAGACCACTCACTCCCACTGCGCCGCATGCCGTTTCAACCACCAGCAGGCAGAGTACCCTTGCTGCGGAAAGATCGACCGGCTGCAGGTCTGCTGCGCGGTTCCGGTCATATCATATTCGGTCTTGTTGCCCTTCAATGAGGTAGCCAGAAACTGATGGACCTCGACCGTGCCGTAGGCCGCCCCCCGCGAGTCACGCAACTTCCAAACCAGCCAGTCGCCCGCATAAAGCATTCCGAAAAGGAGAAGAAGAATTATTATGCCTTCGCCGATTTGTGCTCCTGTAGGGGCTTTCATACGTCGCGTGTCATCCGGACCGGTGAAGGACTTCGCGAAGGCGAAACTCTTACGCAAGTCGCAGGGTTCCTAGTGGCTCGCACTGTCTGCATCGGGACTTTGCGAACTGTTGCCATTATCCGCTTCTTCAATCCCCGCCACGCGCGCCGCCATCGCCGCGATATCCCGGGCGGCATTGGGGTGCGACAATCCGCGCGCCGCTTCGCTCATGATATGCAATCGTCGGGCATCCCCCAGCAAAGCGGCAATTGTTTCCGCCAGCCAGACACCTTCAAGTTTCGATTCCTCGACCACGACCGCCGCCCCCTCGCGCGCCAGCGCCTCGGCATTCACTCGCTGGTGATCGTCTGCCGCCCGGGGAAACGGCACGAAAATCGCGGGCTTCCCGGCTGCTGTAATTTCCGCCACCGTGCTCGCACCGGAGCGGCAGACCACTAGATCCGCGCGCGCAAACGCTGCGGGCATATCCTCAATGAACTTGAACACCTGCACCGACTCCCCTGATCCTGATTGATCGAATCGAAGATACGCGGACAGGGCGTCATTATAGTCACGCTCGCCTGTCTGATGAATAATGCAGATCCCGGGCGCCTGCCGATGCAGCTCCGGCAAACAGCGAATCATCGCCTCATTGATCGCGTGCGCCCCCTGGCTACCACCAAAAACCAGCAGCGTCGGAGTTCCATTCCTCTTGGGCGGAATTTCAAAGAACGCCTGCCGCACCGGGACACCCGTTACTTCCGCATGACGAAAATATTTCGCCGTTTCTGCAAAATGCACCGCCGCGCCGGATACAAATCGCGCCACCACGCGATTGGCGAATCCGGGGACAACATTCGGCTCAAAGGCAAGCGTCGGAATGTGCTTCATTACCGCTGCCAGCATCGCTGGGCCGGAAGCGTACCCGCCCACGCCAATCACTACGTCGGGAGCAAATTCGCTCAGCATGCGGCCCGCGCTCCACACCGCGCGCGGCAAATCGAAGGCCGTCTTCGCGCGGGTCATCAGACTCACGTTTTTCAGCGCGCCCACACGCACAAGCTGCAGCGGATACCCGGCCGCGGGGACCAGGCGATTCTCGATGCCCCGCCCTGTTCCGATGAACAGCACCTCGGCCCCGTAACTTTTCTTGAGTTCGTTCGCGATCGCCAGCGCCGGGATTACATGTCCGCCTGTTCCGCCGCCCGCAAGAATGGCCCGCATGAGGTGACTATATAAGGAATTGCTGATTGGTGATTGTTGATAGCTGATTGTTGATAGCTGATTGAGGAGCGCCTGGGCGGTTTCCAATCGGCAATCAGAAATCAACAATCGGCAATTGCACTCCCCGATCTAATTCTTGGCAAGCCTGGCTGGCAGCGGATTACCCGGCCGCTCTGTGTCCCACAGGATCGAAACCACCCACCAGCGTTTGCCGTCATTCAGCAACTGAATGCTGTTGATGCCTCGCTCGAAAGGCTTTTCGGTTGGACTGCGCCGCGATTCGTAGCTGCTGAACACTTGTGTGATATTGCCAAAACTTTCCGGCCGATTGACAATCGCCTTTTCATAAAACGCATCTTTGGAGAAGACTTCACCAGCATCTCGAATAAACTCTTCTACATTCCAGGTGAGAACCACCTTCGAACCATCGGGTCCGGTACTAACTTCGGTGAAGCGTGCCTGCGGGAGAAATACGGATCGGAAGCGGTTCCAGTCGCGGCCGCCGGCCGGTCCGGAAATCACATCGTAGATGGCATGCAGTATCGCGTCCATGGACTTGACGTCTTCCGCCTTTGCTGCGGGAACCTTCGCGGCAAGATCGGCGGCTGAAAATATTGGGACCTGAGGTGGTAGTTGGATGTGTTGAGAGGATTCAGTCTTCTGAGCTATCGCCGGTTCGCCAGCGAAAAAGCAAAGGACCAGCAAAACTGTTAGGCGTATCAAAAGTCCTCCGTACTCCGGATGCGTATAGACGGGTGCATATCCCTGGCAGCGTTCCTCACTCTGCCTGCTTCGTAATATTCAACAGCACGCCCACGCACGCCAGAGTCACAAACAATGACGAACCTCCGTACGACACTAACGGCAGCGGAATCCCTTTCGTCGGCATCATGCCGAGCACAACGCTGATGTTGATGAAGGCCTGCAGTACTACCATGCTGGTGATTCCGACCGCGAGGTATCGCCCGAATATGTCTTCAGTTCGCCACGAAGCGCGCATTCCACGCCACAAGAATACGGCGAAGAGTGTCACTATAAACATGGCACCAACCAGACCCAATTCTTCCGCGGTGACGGCGAAAATAAAATCGGTGTGGGGCTCCGGTAGATAAAATAGCTTCTGTTTTCCTTCCATCAAGCCTGTACCGGTGACGCCGCCGATACCCACTGCGATCAGTGATTGGATGATGTGGAAGCCGGTCTTCTGGCGATCGGCATACGGATTCAGAAATGCGAGAATCCGGTCGCGCCGCCAGCTGACATGAAAGATCAAAAAATAAAGCGGCAGCAGCGATGCGGCGAACGCATAACCAAAATAACGCATTCGCATTCCGGCCACATACAGAATACAAGCCGCTATGCCGGCACAAGCGATGGCAGTTCCCAGATCGGGCTGCAGCACAATCAGACCGAGCAGCACCAGCACAGGCGCCGCTGCAGGCATTAAGGTATTGCGCCAGTCGTCGATGGAATTTGGCATCGTTCGCACGCGGCTCTCGAGAAAATATGCGAGAAACAGAATCAGAACTGGCTTGGCCAATTCGGAAGGTTGAAAGGAAAAACCACCGGCGTGAATCCATCGATGAGTATTGTGCGAACGATCCAGAAAGAAAACGGAAATTAACAGCAGAGTAGTAGCGCCAAGAAACGAGAATACTACTGCCGGATGCTTATAGCGCCGGTAATCGACGCGCATTGCAACCACCATCGCGACAAGGCCCGCCGCCGCCCAGATCAACTGCTTCGACAAAAAAGCGTATGGCGACCCGAAGCGCTCCCGCGCCATCACCGCCGAGGCCGAAAACACCATCACAAGCCCGATAAAGACGAGCAGCATGGTGACAGTAAACAGCCAGCGATCGACACTCACCCGCTTTGCCATGGGAATTCATTTCACCACGGGGAACGGAAGGCATGCAGAATGAATTGCTGATTGTTGATTTTTGATTGTTGATTGTTTTGGTTCGGGCAGCATTTCTGATCGCCGGCTCGATCAAAAATCGCCGATGTCTCAACTCAACTTTCGCACAATCTCCTTGAAAACTTGCCCGCGCTGCTCATAATTCTTGAACTGATCAAAGCTGGCGCACGCCGGAGCTAACAAAACAACATCACCCGGTTCCGCCACGGCGTTCGCCTTGCGAAGCGCATTCTCCAAAGTTTCCGCACGGATCGCTTCGACATTCTTAATCTGCGATTCGATCTTTGCCGCCGCCGCGCCGATGGTATAGACACGCTTCACGCGATGCCGCAGCAGATCGTTTAACAGGCTGTAATCGCTGCCTTTGTCCTTGCCTCCAAGAATAAGGTGGATGTCCGCGGGAAACGATTCCAGCGCCTTGATGGTCGCATCCACATTTGTGGCCTTCGAATCGTTGTAATAATCCACGCCGCGAATCGTGGCCACATATTCCAGTCGATGCTCGACCGCCTTGAAATCGAGCACTGCCTGGCGGATTTTCTCCGGAGCGCATCCCATCAACATGCCGGTGCACACGGCAGCCAGCACATTCTCCAGATTGTGTGCGCCCTTCAGAGGAATTTCGGAAGCCAGCATGATCTCGCGCTGAGCCGTTTTCTCAGGCCCATCCCGAAACACAATGGCTCCATCGCGGACCCACGCTCCTTGTTTCACTTCCTTCTGGCGGCTGAACCAAAACACTTGCGCCTGGGTACGCCCAGCCATTGCCACGCAAGTAGAATCATCAGCATTCAAAACAGCGAAGTCTTCCTCTGTCTGATTTTCGAAGATGCGCGCCTTCGCATTCACATAAATTTCCAAGGTCCGGTGCCGATCCAGATGGTCGGGGGTCACGTTTAAAACCACGGCAACTTTCGGACGAAATGTCTGAATCGTTTCCAATTGGAAACTCGAAACCTCCAGTACGATCACGGTCTCGGGTTTCGCCCGCTCCGCCAGCGAGATCGCCGGGGTGCCAATGTTGCCGCCCACCAAGGTCGGCAATCCGCCGTTAGCCAGAATTTCACCTGTCAATGTGGTGGTCGTCGTTTTTCCGTTGGATCCGGTGACTGCCACAATCGGCCCCGGCAGGAACCGCGCCGCAAGTTCGATTTCGCCGATCACTACTTCGCCCAGCGCCCGCGCCTGAACCAGCAGCGGCGCATCTACCGGAACTCCTGGGCTTACCACAATTAAATCCTGGCCACGAAAAGTGCGTTCGCCGTGGCCGCCCGTTTCCACCGTAATTCCGTGATCGAGAAGCGCAGGAATTTCGTTCCGTAAATCGTCTCCGCTTTTTGTATCGGAGACGGTAACCCGCGCGCCGTGCGCCTTCAAAAATTGCGCCGATGCGACCCCGGACTTGCCAAGGCCGACGACCAGGACGCGTTTGTCTTTGAGGTCCATTAATGGATTGCCAATTTTCGACTTCCAATTGTCAATTCATAAAACTTCATCACTCCAGTCACAATTGGCAATTGGAAATCGGAAATTGAAAATTTATCTCAACTTCAGCGTGGTTAGCGCGAACAACGCGAACACGAGCGACGCGATCCAGAAGCGAACAATAATCTTTGACTCCGACCATCCCATCAACTCAAAATGATGATGGAGCGGCGCCATCTTAAATATGCGCTTCTTGCGCAGCTTATAGGAACCCACCTGCAGGATTACCGAAACCGCTTCGATTACGAAAACTCCGCCGATAAAGGGCAGCAGAAGTTCCTGCTTGATGATCACCGCAACCGTTCCGATCGCGCCGCCCAGTGCCAAAGATCCTACGTCACCCATGAAGACTTCGGCCGGATGCGCGTTATACCACAAGAATCCAATCGAGGACCCCACCATCGCCCCGCAGAAAATGGTCAACTCGCCGACCTGCGGCATTTTTGGAATTTCCAGATAAGTCGCAAACGTAGCGTGGCCGCTCACGTAGGTGAGCACGGTTAGCGCTCCCGCGGCGATCACCGTGCAGCCAATTGCCAAACCATCCAGGCCATCGGTGAGATTTACAGCATTGCTCGAACCTACGATCACCAGCGCCACAAAAGCGATGAACGGCAAAAAAGCCAAGGGCCAGAGATGGGGAAACCGTTCAAGATTTTGCACTACCAGGTCAGGATGGAATTGTTTGATGAAGGGCACAATCAGCTTGGTCGAATACATTCCGTATGTCTGCATGGCGATCAGCATCACCGCGATCACGATGCTGGTTGCGATCTGCAAACCCAACTTTGCCCGTCCGGTCAAACCGAGGTTCCGGCGGTGCGCCACTTTGGTGTAGTCGTCAGTGAATCCAATCGCCGCAAAAGCGCAGGTGGCGAACACCGCGATCCACACGAAGCGATTGCCCAGGTCAGCCCAAAGCAGAGTGGGCACGACGATTGCGATCGCAATCAGTAAGCCGCCCATGGTGGGGGTGCCCGCTTTTTTCTGGTGCGCTTTCGGCCCTTCTTCGCGAATGTATTGCCCGATCTGGAATTCGCGCAGCCGGTTAATGACGAGCGGACCTACAATCAGCGCGGTAAACAACGCGGTAAGGCTGGCAAAGGCCGTACGAAATGTCAGATAGCGGAAAATTCGGAACGGCGGAAAATAGTGTTGCAACTTGACAAACAAGAGCCAGTAGAGCAATCAGCCTCCGTCCCGCAATAATCTCAGTTCTTTCCGCCGCGCCGCGCGTTCCAGGTCTCCAGCGCCTTTTCCAGTTTCACGCCCCGTGAAGCTTTCAACAGGACCACATCGCCATCCCGCGTCTCGCGCGCCAGCCACTCGCCCGCTTGTTCGGGCGACGTCAGGAATTCTGACTGAACTCCCGCCTGCCTCGCTGCGTCGACCATTGATTCTGCCAGTCCGCGCACTCCAATCAGTAAATCGATTTTCTTCTCGGCAATGTATCGACCGGCCGAGCGATGCATCTGTTCCCCGGCGGGACCCAACTCCAACATCTCGCCGGCGATGACGATCCTTCGCTTGGCATGCACCGCAGTCAGCGCATCTACCATCGCCTCCAGCGCCTTCGGATTCGAATTGTAACAATCGTTGATCACCGCGATGTTACCCATGTGGAGAACCTGCCCACGTTTTTCCGCTGGGGCCAGAGTCGCGAGCGCCACAACCGCCTGCGAGAGGTTGAGGCCGCTCTCTAACCCCACTGCTACTGCTGCCAGAGCATTCAAGACGTTGTGTTCTCCAACCAGCGGCACCACCGCGCGTTCGCGTGCGCTTCCAACCGCAACATCGAACTCCGTGCCGTCCGCACCCTTCGATTGGATTTTTTCTGCGCGTACTTGGGAGTTCTCGTGGGTACCGTAGAGTAAAACCTTCCCTTTGAAGTTGCGGCCAAACTGCGACACATACTCGTCGTCCGCATTCAGCACCGCTGTGCCACTCGCAGGCAGCGATTCAATCAACTCATACTTGGCCCGAGCAATTCCCGCCAAAGAATCGAAAAACTCCAGATGGACCGGGGCGACGTTAGTAACCACGCCAATTTCCGGCTGCGCAATCTTCGCCAGCGCGCGGATTTCCCCGGCATGAGACATTCCCATCTCTATCACTGCGAGGTGATGCTCCGGCTCCAGCTTCAGCAACATGAGCGGTAAGCCAAAATGGTTATTAAAATTCCCTTCTGATTTCAGCACGCGAAAGCGTGAGCTCAACACGTGCGCGATCGCTTCTTTGGTGGTGGTCTTTCCCGCCGATCCGGTTACCGCAATCAACGGTTCTCCCCACAGCTTCCGCACCGCAGTCGCCAGTGTTTGCAGCGCAACTAGCGTATCTCCTACCGCAAGTAGCTTTGTCTTTGTGTCTCCGGAATAACGCCCCAGCTGATCCTGCCTCACGACAGCCGAAGTTGCGCCCCTTTCCAGCGCCTGCTCAACGAAATCGTGCCCATCCAGGCGCTCGCCCTTTACCGCGAAGAAAAGTTGACCTGAACCCACGGTCCGAGAATCGATGGAATATCCGTTTACGAATTCGTCTCGCACGAAATCCCCGGTCGCGGAAATAAACTCGGCAATTTTGGCCAGCGTCAGCTTCATCCCTGTGCTCCGGCCGGAGCTGCCTTGCAGTCGTAGCCCGCGGCGGCCAGTGCTTCGCGCGCCGCTTCCAAATCATCAAACGGAACCGCACCTTCCCGCGTGACCTGCACTTTTTCGTGCCCTTTCCCGGCTAGCAGCACAATATCTCCCGGCCGCGCCTCCCCGACCGCCAAGGCAATTGCTTTGCGTCGGTCGGGTTCGACGCTGTATTTCACCCCAGTCTTCTGCAAACCGACCACGGCATCATTAATAATCGCGCGCGGATCCTCGCTGCGCGGATTGTCCGAGGTCAGGACCACGAAATCACTTCCGCGCCCCGCCGCCTCGCCCATAAGTGGACGCTTGTTCCGGTCTCGATCGCCGCCGCATCCAAACGCCGTCAACACTCTTCCTTTCACTGGGAAGACCAACTCCCGAGCCAGCGCCGTCAAATTTCGTAGTGCATCGTCGGTGTGTGCATAGTCGACCACGACCGTAAACGGCTGGCCGCAGTCCACGCGCTCAAACCTTCCCGGAACGCTGCTCAGTTTATCGATGCCCGCCGCAATCGCATCCGTCTTACATCGCCGCGCATAGCAGGCGCCCGCCGCCGCCAGAATGTTGTAGACATTCACCCGTCCAATCAGAGCGGAGAACACCGCGACGTTCCCTTCCGGCGTTGCAAGATCAAATCTGGTTCCGCGTGTTGTTATGTCGACATCCTCAGCGTGCAGGTCGCCGCGTTCCCAACCATACTTCAAGACCAACGAACTGCGTTTTCGGCTGAACTCCGCCAGCTTCGCGCCACACTCATCGTCCACATTTGTCACCACCGCTCGGGGCGCGTCTGTGCCGCAGCCCTCAAACAATATCCGCTTGGCGGCGAAATATTCTTCCATCGTGTTGTGATAGTCGAGATGATCGCGCGTCAGATTGGTGAAGACCGCCACATCAAACGGGATGCCATACACTCGCTCTTGCGCCAGCGCATGGGAGGAAACTTCCATCACCGCATCCGTTGCGCCGTGGCCCAGCGCGTCACTGAAAATCCGATTCAGCTCCAGCGCCTCAGGAGTCGTATGCGGCGCTGGCAGAACCTTTCCGGCCACATGATATTCAATCGTGCCGATTAACGCGCTCTTCCGTCCCGCTGCTGTCAGAATCGATTCCACCAAAAAAGCCGTCGTGCTCTTTCCATTCGTACCGGTGATTCCCGTGACCGCAATCCGCTCTGCTGGTCTCTTGTAGAAATTCGCACTTACGCGTGCCAGCGCTCGCCGTCCGTTCGCGACCACCGCCCAGCCCACATTCGAGCGTGGTTTCTCGGAGGCGGAATCCGTGACCACCGCGACCGCCCCTGCCTGGATCGCCTGATCGATAAACCGGTTGCCGTCGCTGGATTCGCCGCGCATGGCCACGAACGCGCACCCCGGCTTCACCCGCCGCGAGTCGTATTCCACACTGCTCACGCCCGGATCCCCGCTTTGCGCGAGGACTTCCGCACCATCCAGCAACTGTTGGAAGGTCATTGCCCAGAATTATATGGTACGAGAACGCGGCACAGGACGAACCGGCGTGGAAAAGATCTCTCGAGCTTTAGAAGCTGGAATCTAACACTTCAGGGCGAGTATCGCGGTGGGAGTTGTGAAGAATTATTTCTTACTCGCCTTGCCGTCCATTACGGTGGTCCATTTCGTTCCATCCTGTGACATATCGAAGGTGAAGCTGTAGGAATTGGTCGAAGTCATTTTCATAGTAAATCGGCCCTTCATGGTCGTGCCGCCCATCTTCTCATCGCTCGTCCAAGTCCACATATCACCATTGAGCCAGCCCCAGGAATCATCGAATTCGCCGAAGCTGTTGAACTCGCGATAGGTGTAGGCCTTCTCATCGGCGGAATATCCCATCACAGACAAGCAAACGCCATTGCCCATCGAACTTTTATAGTCCGAGTGACACACCAAGTAGAAACCGCCCTGCATCCACTCGCATTTTTCGTTTTCCGTCATGGTCCCGCCCGGACCCATCGTTCCCGGCTTCATGGTGCCGTCGAGAGTCCACGATCCCACAAATACATCCAGCTTCTTCAGTTCCGGTGCAGGCTTCGGAGGCTGCATCTGTGCCGTTGCGGCGGCCGCTGCCATGACCCACGCCGCTAACACTGCTCCGCCCGGTTTCATGCGCGTCTCCTTGAGAAGGCTGGCCTCGGCAACTTCCCGGTGAAGAATTTCACGATATGCATTCTACACAGGCAATTCTACGGATAACCTACCAGTCTCCCCAGTGCGCCGCCGTTGCCTGATGAAACTTGAGCTTCCAGACATCTCCCTGCTTCACCCAGACGGAACTGAAATGCTGGTACCGTGGCGGAGGTCCCTGATCCTCTTCGGGCTTTTCACGCACGATCGCGTCATAGGTAACAACGACAGCGTCGTCCGCCAGCGTGACCACTTTCATGTCATAGGGCGTGAGTTCCGCCAGGTCCGAGTCGCCTAAATTCTCCACAGCCTCTTGTCCTTCGAGCAGAGTGCCGTCGACTCCGACCAAGGAAAAATTCGGGCTCAATGTCCGCTTGAAGAAAGCAGTATCGTCTTTCTTTTTGGCTCCGATCAAATTTTTCTCATTGGCGATTGCGCTTTGATCGAGCGCACTCGGGACTATGACAGCGGCTGAAGTCTGCGCCGTTACCGGGATTGAGGCAAACTGGATTGCGGCTGAGCAAAAGAGAACGGCACAGGAAAGCCGAGAAATCTTCACACGACCTCTTTCTGATCATCTTTCTGCAGATCTTGTTTTTGGATTGCTTGTTTACGAATTGCTTCGGAGTGAAGCGTCAAGCCCGGAAGTCCGTCAATGCTGACTTGATTCTTCCGCTCGCGGTAAGCTTGCAAGCCTTCCGGACCCTGCTTGCGAGCCCAGGCCGCGAGCTGTTCGCGCTCGCCATCATATTTAAAACGGGGAACGCCATACCCACAGGAGTCGGTGACTCGAGTGATTTCGATCACGATGATCGAACGCATGGTCTCGTAAGCCGGAAAGTTTTCCGCGAGAGCTGCAAACTCAGTTTGATGAGGTTCAATCGCACGGCCAAGGCCATACAAACGGAAAATGTTCGGCGGACCCTGGAACGCGCAGAACATCAGAACAATGCGACCATTTTCCTTGAGGTGCGCGATGGTCTCGACTCCACTGCCGTTGAAGTCAACATAGGCGACTGTGGTCGGCGCCAGAATGCGGAATGTGTCCAGGCCCTTTGGGGAAAGATTCACGTGGCCACCCAGGTTGAGCGGAGCCGATGCGACGAAGAATATATGCTGCGCTTCGATGAAACGGCGAGCTTCATCGTCGATTATGGAACGAGTCTTCCCCATCGCTACTCCTGAATCCTCCGCACCAGATCGCCGCGCGGAACTGAAATCTGCTCGCCGGTGGCGAGATTCTTCAGCAGATACTCAACCGCGTCTACATCGCTTTCCCGAACGATGAGCGCGAAGCGCGCCCCCATTTTGCCTGCCCTCTCGAGCAACTTACCGAGCTTGTAGCTCCGGTCACCCAACTCGACCACAATACCCTGCCTGCGCAATTCTCGTGCAAGAACTAAAGCCTTGCAATTCATACCGACGCCAACAGGCGCAATGTAAACATCTGGAAGCGTCGGAGACGGCGGCTTTATCGCTTGGAGGGTGAGCAGAAGACGGTCTTCACCAATGGCGAAGCCTATGCCGGGCGCGGACGGTCCCCCTAGCGCTTCCGAAAGACCGTCATAGCGTCCGCCTCCCAGAATAGCGTTCTGTGCTCCCAAAGCTCCGTGTGTAAACTCAAATGCTGTACGCGTGTAGTAGTCGAGGCCGCGAACGAGCCGAGGATTAATCGTGAAATCTACATTGACGCTCCTGAGAAGGGCCTTCACATAGTCGAAGTGCTGTCGACTATCATCATCGAGAAAATCGCTGATACGCGGCAGCTTTTCGATGATGGACTGATCTTCCGGAACTTTGCAATCGAAGACGCGCAGCGGATTAGTCACGGCGCGGCGCTGGCAATCGACGCACATCTGTCCGACCACCGGCTGAAGCGCCTTCCGCAGCGCCTCATTGAAGACGCTCCGGCTTTCGGGACTCCCGACCGAATTCAACTCCAGGGTATATCCAGTGATCCCGAGACGGTCTAGCAGCGTCGCAAGCATTTCGATGACCTCCGCATCGCGCAGCGGACGCTGGCTACCAGAAGACGGGGGTCCAATCACTTCCGCGCCGATCTGATAAAACTGTCGGTGTCGTCCTTTCTGCGGACGTTCACGGCGAAATTGGGGACCGATGTAGTAGAGCTTGTTCAGCCCGCGTTTTTCAAGATCGTGCTGGATGTAAGCTCGCACCACGCCTGCCGTGTTTTCGGGCCGAAGAGTAAGAGACTGGGAACTTGAGAAATAGTCCCCGGGAAATCCTTCTATCTTTATGTTCTCCTTCTCTGCCTCGGCATTAATCCAAGGAGTTCTTTTGACTGTCGCGTCCGGGACCACAAGGCGCAGGTGAGTCGGGAGATGAGCGTACTCGTTCGCAAATTGTCCGCGCGCAACGTTCCGTGCCTTCGCCAAAGCAGCTATCGCGTCCGAAGTAATCTTGGGTCTAAAGCAGACGAATTCAACGCTGTTCGTTGCCTTCCTCCAAATCTGCCTCTGAATTCCTAACGGTTTTATTCCAGTAAGGAATACCGGTCCTTCTTGAAAAAAAACCGCATCTTCGTTTGCCTTTGACCAAGAGTCGTAGAGTTTCTTATCTTCAAACCGCTCACCATCTTCCCAGGTAAACATCTCCTTCGAAACAATGTCGGTCTCTTCGCCCACGCCGCGCGCGAAGAGCTCGGTCGACTCGAAAATCGGCGTACGAATTTCCTGAAAATTGTAGGCGCGAAAGACATCCCGCGCCGTCGACTCCACAAAATTCCATAGCGCCGTCTCCGGCGGAAGAAGATCGCGCGTTCCTCGGACAGCTTTAATCATTCGTCCTCAATCCTCAAATGTCATCCTGAGCGAAGACTTGTCTTTCGGCTTTCGAAAGACAAGTCGTAGTCGAAGGATCCCTTGCGACTCACCCTCAGCGGCGTCTCAAGGAATTCCCTCCACGCTCGGCATCACGCAAGCACAGGGAGAAATGCCTTAATCCGGCTTGGCGGCGTACGAGCAATAGGGATCCTTCGACTCCGCAAACCGATTCGCAAAGCGAATCGGTTTTCTCCGCTCAAGATGACAGTTCTTCCCTACGCTACCCTTCCCGCAAATACTCTTCCGTATATCCCAGATAATTTCTCGCATACTTGATGATCGTCTCCGCATCGACCGCTTCCAGCTTCCTGCGGAACTTTCCTGGAGAGCCCATCCACAACGAGCCCGGCTCGACCACCGTTCGCTCGGGGATGAGAGTGCCTGCCGCGATAATCGATCCGGCGCCGATCTTCGCGCCATTCAGAATGATCGAGCCCATGCCGATCAAGCAGCGGTCTTCGATCTCGCAGCCATGCAGGGTTACCGAGTGACCCACGGTCACATATTCACCGAGCGTAACTCCGTAAGTATTTTTCATGCCGTGCAACACGCTGCAATCCTGAATGTTCGAGTGCGCCCCGATGCGGATGGCATAGACATCGCCGCGCACTACCGCGTTCATCCAGACGGAAGCATGTTCGCCGAGCACCACGTCGCCGATAATCTGCGCCGACCCGTCCACATAACAGGTCGCCGGAATCGTGGGCTTCATCCCTTTAAAAGACCGGATCATTCGTTCACTCCGTTGCAAGAGGAGACAAAGAGATAAGAATAAATAGTACCAGCAGTCTTCGTTGGCGAGCCTTCCGTGCTTTCCCATCTTTGCCTTCCGTCCTGCCTTCTGCGAAACTGACCTATCCTCCACATCGACTGAAAACCGAAAACCGGGAACTGTTTCATGGGCCGCATTCACGTACTTTCCGAGCAAGTTGCCAACAAAATCGCCGCCGGCGAGGTGGTGGAGCGGCCGGCGTCGGTAGTGAAAGAGCTGCTGGAGAATGCTCTAGATGCGGGTGCAACGCGGATCAAAATCAGCGTCGAGGCGGGCGGCAAGAAATTAATTCAGATCACGGACAACGGATGCGGCATGGTGCGCGACGATGCCATGCTGGCGTTCGAGCGCCACGCGACGTCGAAAATTAAGGATGCGGAAGATTTGTTGAGTGTGGCCACGCTGGGGTTTCGTGGCGAGGCACTGCCTTCTATCGCATCGGTGTCGCGGTTGCGGCTGGAGACATGCGCTGTGGAATCTGGGGCTGCGGCCTCCGGCACAATTATTGAAATCAACGGCGGCAAGATGGCGCGCGTCGAAGAGGCAGGACTACCCGAGGGTACATCGATTACGGTTCGAGATCTTTTTTTCAATACCCCGGCGCGCAAAAAGTTTTTGAAGGCGGAGTCCACCGAGCTGTCACACATCGCGTCGCTGGTAACGCACTACGCACTGGCGCATCCGGAAAAGCATTTTGAATTGCACTCGGCGGCCAATGCCGTGCTGGTGGCGCCCCCGGTGGCAGGATATAGCGAGCGCGTGTATCAGGTGTTTGGCAAGGAAACGCTGGACCAACTCATAGCAGTCGCCGCAGTGCAGGTGCTCGAACATGTTGGCCTGCCGCAACCTCCGCCGTGGCGGCGGAAGGACGAAGGCAACGAGGAGGAGAAGGAAAATGTCGAACCCGGCCAGATGCGGCTGCACGGTTTCGTTTCGAAGCCGGAGATCCAGAAGCTGAATCGCAATTCGATTTACGTTTTTGTGAATGGACGGCTGATCCGCGACCGGTTGGTGCAACACGGACTGACGGAGGCTTATCGCAACATAATTCCGCCAAGCGTGTATCCCGTAGTGCTGCTGTTTCTGGAATTGCCCGCGGGTGAAGTGGATGTGAATGTTCATCCCTCGAAAACTGAAGTGCGCTTTCGACAACCGACTGCGCTGCATGATTTTGTGCGGGGCACGGTGCGCGCGGCGCTGATGAAGGCGCGCCCGGCGCCGCAGTTCACCACCGAGATTCACGCTCACGCGACTGCCAGCTCTGGTCTGACGCCGGGTGCACGGGAGTGGGAACCGCCCTCTGACATACTTGCTGAGTCCGGGGCGCGAACTTTGTATGAACCCGTGGGCGGTGCCGGGTTTGCCTTGCAAGCACCGGTTGCGCCACCGGTTTCGGCGCGGTTTCAGTTTGAAGGCGGAATTGCAGTAGAGGCCAACGCTGCGATTCCCGTCGCTCGAGGACTTGAAGGCCGCTTCGCCGAAGCAATTCCCGATAACGGCTGCGCCCCAGAACTCGATGTACGAGAAGAAGAGCCAACACTGGCAGCGCTTTCGACGCTGCGTCCGCTGGGACAGATTCGTAATTCGTTCATTCTTGCAGTGAATGAAGATGGACTATGGATTGTCGATCAGCACGTGGCACATGAGCGTGTGCTATTTGAACGAGTGTTGAAACAGCGTGCTGTGCAGAAAGTTGAAAGCCAGCGGTTGCTGATGCCAATCGTGCTCGAGCTTTCTCCGGCGCAACAGGCGGTCTTCGCAGAAATCGCCGACGAATTGCAGCACAACGGATTCGAGGCTGAGCCTTTCGGAGCCCGCAGCGTTGCGGTAAAAGTTGCGCCGGCGGGAGTGGATGCGGCCGCAGTTGAAAAGATGCTGCACGAACTACTCGATCAGATTTCTCGCGAAGAACAATCTCTGAATCTGGAGAAGATTCGTGGGCGCATTGCCGCGTCCATCGCATGCCATGCCGCCATCAAAGTCAACATGCCGCTGGAGCAGAACAAAATGGAGTGGCTGCTCTCCGAGCTCGCGAAAACCGATCATCCTATGTCGTGCCCGCATGGCAGACCGGTGGTGCTGCGGTATTCTGTTAAAGACATACAGAAGGCGTTTAAGAGGATCTAGGAATGAAGGCAATTGCTGATTGGTGATTTTTGATTGTTGATTGAAAACCAGAAGCGCCGCTCTTAAATCAACAATCAGAAATCAACAATCAGCAATTGTCTGACGATTGTCCTTGGCTGTTCTTATGACCGAGCAGGAGTTACACCAATTGCGGCGCGAGAAGTGGCGACTGGATGGCAAAGCTGTCCGGACCATTGAGCAGGCGCGCGCCTTCGTCGAGCAAGTCGGATTCTGCCTGATGTATCCGGTGCGGCCGGCGATGCCGGTGCCGACATTTATTGGCGCGTTCGTAGGCTCGGATAATCGGCTACCGACCTGGCAGCACGCTTATTCTGACCCGCGTGCAGCGGAGGCGACCGAACTCATGGTCCGACTGTTGCGCGAGCGTTCTGCGTACGAAGCGAATTTGTTCGAGGAAAACAACGCATTTCTGGTGGCCGCTTCGGCATTTCCTTATTTTTACGCTCTGGTGGGCGAGCGCAACCCCAAGCTTGCGCCGAAGCAGGGTCCGCGCTCTCCTTATTCGCCACTGGCGTGCGATGCCTTTGAATTGATCCGGCGCGACGGACCGATCTCAAAACAGAAGCTGCAGGAGGCGCTGGGTGGCGCGGTTTCTCTGGCTGCGCTCGACAAGGCCTTAGGCGAGCTGCTCGCCAAGTTGCGCATCACGCGCGTGGATTACAAACTTCCTGAAGGCTCTTACTGGGATGTGCTCTACCGCTGGTCGCCGGATGCGGTTCGCGAAGGGGTGGGATTGTCGGTGCAGCAGGCGCTCTCGGCTCTGCTCTCGAAATATCTGGAGTGCGTGGTGGCCGCCGACCTGCCGGAATTGGAATTTTTCTTCGGAAAATTTGTGGCGCGGTCGCGGGTGAAGGAAGCCGTCAACGCGTTGCTGGCTGCGCGCGAGTTGAGCTTCGTGCATGTGAGCGGCCGGTCGATGCTGCAGATCACGCCGGAGAAGGAAGTGGCAGTTCCTACTGTCAGGCCTCGCCATGCGGCGAAGTAGATCGCTCGCTCATCTCGTGATCGCGTGTACAATCTACTCGCGAAATGACCGATAACCAGACCCCAGACCCTTCTCCACGCAAACTGATCATTGCCATCGACGGCCCGGCGGGCGCGGGCAAGAGCACCATTGCGTCCCGGCTGGCGCGCAAGCTCGGCTACGTGAATCTCGAGAGCGGCGCGATGTACCGGGCATTGGCGCTGAAAGCGATAGAAAAGGACGCGTCTTTCGATGATGAAGCCACGCTGGTGAACCTTGCGGAAGAGTCGCGCATTCAACTCGAGCCGACCCGAGATGGAAATCGGACGCTGTTGAACGGTCACGATGTTTCGGCGCGCATTCGCGAGCGCGATGTGACCGAGGCAGCTTCACGGGTGTCCGTGCATCCGAAAGTGCGGGCGTGGATGGTGGCGCATCAGAGGGCGATGGGCTCGGGTGGCGGGGTGGTGATGGAAGGCCGCGACATTGGAACAAAAGTTTTTCCAGATGCCGATTTGAAGATATTTCTCGATGCCGATCCCGTGGTACGCGAGCAGCGCCGCATGCAGCAGCAGAAGATCAAAGGCGAAGTCGCCCCAAACCTGGCTGCGGATTTGCGCGAGCGCGACCGCCGCGACCGCACCCGGGCGGCGTCCCCGCTTATGGCCGCGGACGATGCGGTGGTGATTGATTCCACCAGCATGGGTGAGGATGAAGTGCTGGCGCAGGTGGAAGAGCTGGCCAGTAAGAAATTGGGAGATTGAATCTAAGCAGTCGCGATCTTCTGCTTCGCATGTAGTCCAAACATCGGGCTGTGCCCGGGGACAGCCGAGGGCGGCTGCCCCTACACGAAACTTCTCTCACCAAAGCTTCTCGCCCTTCTTCAGTTGTCTGTTGGTTCAACTTTTGACTTTGGCGTTGGCAAAGCTTTGGCGGGTTTGGCCGGCATTGCCGGAGGGGCAGGAACCGCGGGCGAAGCCGTCGCAGAGGCCTTACGTATTTCAATTCCGTCGTGTTCGTTATTGATCACGATGTGCGACGAGCCGTTGCCGACGCTGCCGCTGGCCGTCGCCTCATGATCTCCGTTGTCGATTTTCAATTCGGGGAAGTCGGATTGAATTTCGCCGTCGCGGGTGCGCGCATCCACACGGAAACCGGCTTTATCCGGCACGCTCAACTGCACGTCTCCGTTGCGGCTATCGATCTGCACGTTTCCTAACGAACGCATGGCTATCTCAATGCCGCCGTTGTTATTTTGCAGGCGCACATCGCCGGAGACATCTTCCAGACGAATCTGCTTGGAGCGCGTCGTCAAATGGACCGGGCCCGTGATCTTATCCGCATGTAGATCATCGGAATCGAGATCCATCTCGCCGTCGATTCGCGAGAACTCCATGTCGGTACGGGAAGATTTGAAAGCAACATTCTTGGTGATGCGGGCAAGTTTGACGCTCTCCTCGAATTCGCCGTCCAGTTGCACGGAGCCCTTTACATCCATTACCGAGACTTCATTCAAGCGGCCATCGATGTGAACGTCGCCCGTGACCTGCTCGACCTTGGCAGAGCTTTTTTCCAGATTCAGTTTTATATTTCCGTTGACGTCCTCCACGGAAACTTCGCCGTGCTGGGCGGCGATCTCCACGTCTCCATCGCGACCCGTTACGGAAACATCCCCCTTACGGCCAGTGATGTGCAGTTCCATCTTCCGGGGGATGGAAATATCCAGATCGCTTTGCACGGAATGGTCGCCAGCCCGCGCCTTGGCGTCGAGTACCATTACGTTGCCCGCAAGAGTGATCTGTGGCTTAGTTTGCTGGTTGTATTTATCGGCGTCATTCTGGCTCTCCGCGCCGACGCGCTTGCGGACGACCACTGTGATTTTCTTGTCATCGGCCATGCTGACTCTCACTGCGCCATGATCGTCGTTGACGCGGAGGCTGGTAACTGTGGGCGGTATATCTTTCTCAAGATGATCGTCGAAGTTATAGGTCTGGCCGAAAACGTTATCCAGGTCGCCGTCGTCGATACCCATGTTGTCACCGATTTCACCCCAGTTAAATCTCGAGGCTTGGGTAGCGATGAGTCCGCAGATCACGATGACGATAACCAGAAAAACTCCGCCCGCTCCGATTCCGCGCGAGGGTAATCCGTCGCGCTGAGCTTGCTGATGCTCGATCAGCTTGAGCACTCCCCAGAGAATCAGCAGCAGTGGCCAGTAGTGGGCAAACCACGTTCCCAGCCGCGCCCACGAAAGCAAATGCATATTGCCCAGGAGGAAGACGATCCCGAGAATAATCAGCACCACGGGTCCGGCGAAAGAACGGCGACGCCGAGGCGGAAGCGGAGGCTGAACCGGCGGTGGAACAGGATAAGAAACCGGACTAGACATTGCGCACCTCCCCGGAAGAAGATGCTGGGCCCGGGTTGGAGGGCATTGGGTCGGACGGCATTGGATTCGATGGCGGTGGAGGCGGCGCGGCTGCCGGTGGCGCCGGCTGCAGCGGACTGACGTGTCCGGCCGACGAGGCGTTGCTCTGCAACAACTTGACCACGCCAATCACCAGGAGAATCGCGGGCCAGGTGCGATCGAAGCTGGCAACATTGAGACTCTGGAGCAGGAACAACGTTCCAATCGTCATCAATATCGCCGGCCCCATGATCTTCCGCATGCGGCAACGATCGCACTGACAGTTGTAACCGACAGCTCTGCGCACTCGGCAGCTCCCGCAGGTGCAGCCCGCGGGGTGACTTCCGATCATTCCCCACGCTCGGGCAAACATCCATGCGCCGAGGAAGATCAGAATCAGCGGCCAGAAACGGTCCATGCCGAACTCCCAGATGTTCATGGTGTGCAGCAGGAAAAGCACGCCTAATCCAATCAGGACGATGGCGACAACGGGGATGTTTTTGGCCTCGCTTCTTTCGCCCATGCTGAAGGCTTGACCCAAACCGAATGGATCTGGCGGGGGCTGGCCTTCCTGAAGAGCGCGTGCGGTGCGTACGGCGTCAATGATCTGGTAGACGTAGAAAAATGCGATGGCGATCCCGAACAACGCATCCCAATTCCCCGCATGATCGGAGGCGAAGATCAGAAGGCCGAAGATCAGCAGGTGGGCCAGACCTTTGGCGTATTGCGAGCAATAGACCGCACCGACGCCGAAGGGAAAGAATCCAGCGAGAATTCCGGCTACTGTGGGATTGGGGCCAGAGCTAGGCCTTGGCGAAATTGGGGGTGCTCCCACGGGCGGATAGACAGCTTGCTGAGGCACGAACCCGGCTACCGGTGCCGTGCCTTCCAAACGAGCTGCGAGACAGGGCTCGCAGTAGACGACTCCGCGTACGTCGCGGGTGCAATTGGCGCAGAGCGGCTTGCCGCAAGTGCGGCAAAACGCGACTGCGGCCGTATCGTTGTGCGTGGCGCAGTTCATACGAACCTCCTGTACGTGGTCACCGACACTACAGGCAGATCCGGATTTGACGGATCGAAGACAGATGGACCCAGCGGAGCTTTGGCCAGAACCAGATTATTTTCCGTCTGGCTATAGTTGCGCTCCTGCTTCTGCTCGGGCTGTTGAGTTGTGTCGTTTTTATGGTCTTTCTTATCCGGTGAGGAATCTTGCGAACCAGATCCGGATGAAGCTGGTTCGGCGGTGGTCACGTTGCGTTTGAATTCACGCACCCGCGATTCCACCTCATAAACGAACCGGATATTTTCGTAGTACCGGACAACGCGGGCCTGCGTGTTGTAATACGTGTGCCGAATGGCGGCGGGACGCAAACTCAACTGGCGCAGATCGGCGGGTTTTACGCCGAGCACGCTCAACGCCACCGACAGCGCGAAAAATGCCATGCCAAACGACATGGCAAACCTCGGCTGCCGGACCGTTGCCCAGATGGGTTGCACCGCCTCCAAGGCCCACGCCTGCGCTCTTTCAATCCACGTAATGCGTGGCTGAGGCGCAGCAACGTTTACCCGCAGGCGTTGGGTGTCAACGCCCGTTGTGGATGCCAGAATATTCGTAACCAGGCTGACTGGAGGCTCCACCTCCGTGAGATCCTTCAGCCAGCTGCGGCCCGCCTCTACTTCGGCGAACAGCGGCCCACAGGCGGAACAAGTCCGCGCGTGAGCCTGGAAGCGGTCGAGTTGAACACCTGTCAGGACGCCATCAAGCGCGTCCGTGAGCAGGCCGTCAAACTCCTGACACTGCATTCCGTTACTGGTGGGGTTTGGCATCACATCACCTGCCTATAGGTACGTTGTAGAAGGCGCGCTAGTTCCGCTCGCCCACGATTTATTCGACTTTTCACAGTTCCCTCCGGCACCTTCAAAACGGTTGCGATTTCGCGATAATCCATATCTTGTAAGTCTCTTAGAATCACAGCTTCACGAAGCTCTGGCGAGAGCTTGCCGAGGGCTGCGTGAACGGTTTCCCCCACCTCCCGGCTGCGTACACGCTGGTCGGGAGGAGCAGATTGGTCCTGAATTTGCTCACTCAACGGTTGCGAGTCTTCGTGCGCCGAAGAGGTCGCGTCGAGCGAGTCGGTGATGCGGTCTTGCTTGGTTTTTCGGAAGTGATCCACGAGCAGGTTGCGAGTAATGGTCGTCACCCAGGTGACGAACGCTCCTTTCGAGCTGTCATAGCTCGCCAGAGTGCGGTACATCTTGATGAAGACTTCCTGCGCCAGATCTTCGGCGTCATCCGAGGACCCGGCGAAGCGATAGCAGATGTTATAGATACGCCGGTTATAGGTCTGAACGATTTCCTCCCAGGCAGCCGCATCGCCCGCCACACAGCGGCGCACCAGCATCGCGACTACCTGGACATCTTCCAAACCAAACTCCCCGGAGCTAACGACCTTGTATTGAAGGGACGACTTGAACCGCTCGGGGATAATGAGACGACAAGGACCCCAAGCCCTACAAGACAGTACGTGGATGTACTCCTGTAAGTTCGCCAGCCCATCGACACCAGCCGCAAGTTATTCGAAACAGGGCATTGTAGCAGTGAGGATACTTTCCATCGCCGATGCGGCTATAACGACTTAAGCTACATTCCTGTTGCTGCTAGCATAGGTAACAATGCCAGTTGTAGGAGTCAGGAACTGAGCTATAATCTGGCTCCGGTTTCTGGTGCATAGTTCCATCCATGTATTCTCCGCCAACACTAAAGCGACGCGCGGTTACTTTCATCCTGTTATCCCTTTGCGTGGTTTTCTTCTGGCGCTGTCGTGCTCGCGCACAAGGAATGAATCTGGCTCCCAACCAGTATATGAACGGCTTCGACCCCACGCGCCTGGACATGGTCCTGGACATTAGCGAAGACCGGTGGCAGAGAAATTTGGAAAATCTCTCCTCGTCTTTCTGCAAACTCGATCGTAAGGCTCCCAACTCTGCCCGCCGCGAATATGAAAAAGGAACACGATTTCTAATACAGAAGAATTACAACGGCGCAGTCGAGCACCTGACCAGGGCGGTGTCTATTTATCCAAGTTTCGTGACGGCGCACAACGCCTTGGGCTCCGCGTATCTGAATCTGAAACAGAATGAGCAGGCGCAAACCGAATTCGCTCAGGCCGTTGCGCTGGACGGCCACCTGCCATTTTCCTATCTCAATCTGGGCTGGGCGCAGCTTGCGCTCAAGAGTTTTCCTTCGGCGCAAGACTCCATGCAGAAGGCCGCGAAACTGGCACCGCTCGATTTGCACCTGCTCATCGCGCAAGCCTATGCCCAGCTTCTGAACAAAGACTACGACGCAGTGATCGCCACTGCGCAACAAGTGCATAACCGCAAGCACGAGGGTGCGGCCATCGTGCATTACTTTGCCGCGGCCTCATGGCAGGGACAAGACAATCTTCAGCAAACACAAAATGAATTGGGAACCTTCCTGGCCGAGGCCCCGACATCTCCCTTCGCCGACGCGGCTCGGCAGATGATCGCGGAAATAAAAGATCAACGGGAACATCCTCCAGCACCGGCGGTCGAGATTTCTTTCGCTACGGCGCCGATTGATCCCAGTGCCGTCACTATTGCTGGACTTCCCAGCGCTGCCCGAGGAGTTTTTCAGCGAATGCAACAGGAGAGGCAGCTAGCTGAAGTCGAGGCGGAACCAGAACTTGGATCAGTCTGTGATACTTGTTCGGAGTCAGCCCCCAGAGCGAGCGCCGCGGGATCAAGCCATCTCCGGCAGGACAACCCATACATATTGCGCAGCAGCGTGAACGAAGTTGCCGTTTTTTTCGCGGCCACCGACCATGGGAAATCGGTGAGCGATCTAACACAGCAAGATGTGGTGATCCAAGACGCCGGCCGCCCGCCGGAGGTAGTTACTCACTTTCGCAACGAAGCCCAACTTCCCTTGCGCCTTGGGCTCGTCATCGATACCAGCGCTTCGATCACGAAGCAATTTACCTTCGAACAGAAAGCGGCTGCGTCGTTCCTACGAAAATCTTTAACCGACAAACACGACATGGCTTTTGTTGTGGGATTTGCAAATGCCGTGCTGCTGGTTCAGGATTTCACAGGAGATGGCACAAGCATTACTTCTGGCATCGATCAATTGTCTCCCGGGGGCGGAACCGCTCTATGGGATGCGGTCAAGTTTGCGTCAGATAAGCTGGCCGGCATCCCTGAAGAAAAGCCCAGCGCTAAAATTGTGGTGGTTGTCAGCGACGGCGAGGATAACTCCAGCAGCGCGACTTTAAAAGAGGCCATCGAGAGTGCGGAACATGGTGGAGTAACGCTGTATACCGTAAGTACGCGGGCATTCGCAGGCGGCGACGATCTCAACGCTTCGACCGCGGACCGTGCCATGAGAGCTTTAGCCGAGCAAACCGGCGGCACTGCACTTTTCCCCGGCTCTCTCGGAGACTTGGACCGCCGTCTTGCCGACCTGCAGGAAGTCATCCGCAGCCGGTACCTGATTTCTTACAAACCGGCCGCCTTCCGGTCCGATGGTTCCTACCGCACCATTGGTGTCGTTGCCCGCAAATCGGGCCATAAGCTACGTGTCTACGCTCGCCGCGGATATTACGCTCCAACCGGAGCTAGCGAAGCTCATACCAGCCAACTACCACCTACTCACTGGTGAAGTAGTCTACCGTCACCGGATTCTCGAAAAGCGAGTAGTCCCGCGTCACTACGGTAATACCGCTATCGGTAACGAAGTAGCGGGAGCGGTCGGCCTCAGTGTCGTAGCCGATCGTTGTGCCTTCGGGCAGGTGAACGTTACGGTCGATAATGCAGCGGCGAATGCGGCAATGGCGTCCCACCGCCACATGCGAGAACAAGATGGATGAGTCCACTTCGGAATAAGAGTTCACGCGAACGTCGGGCGATAACACCGAGTTCTTAACCGTGCCGCCAGAGACAATGCAGCCATTCGAGACGATCGAATCGAGCGCCGTGCCGGTGCGATCCTTTTCCGCAAAGACGAATTTTGCGGGAGGATACTGCCGCTGATGCGTGCGGATGGGCCAGTCCTGATCGTACAAATTAAAGATCGGTGACACGGAAACGATATCCATATTGGCTTCGTAATAGGCCTCTAGTGTGCCCACATCGCGCCAATACAAAGCTTCCTTCTTGTTCTCGTCGATAAAGTCGTAGGCGAAGACGCGATAGTCGTCCACCATCTTGGGCAAAATATCTTTGCCGAAGTCGTGACTGGACGCGGGATCTTCCGAATCTTTCAGCAGGACGGGGATGAGAACATCCGCATTAAAAAGATAGACGCCCATCGATCCGGCAACTTTGTGCTGATTCCATGGGGAGCGCAGTAGAGTGTGAGCGGGCTTTTCTTCGAAGCCATTGATACGTCCATCTTTGTCGACATCGACCACGCCAAACCTTGGCGTCTCTTCAGGGTCGATCTGGATCGTGGCCAGAGTGACATCGGCAGCGGAATCCAGATGCTGCTTCATCATTTTGCCGTAATCCATTTTGTAGATGTGATCGCCGGAAAGGATCAGAACATACTTGGGCTGCTCGGAGCCGATAGAATAAATATTCTGATACACCGCGTCGGCAGTGCCCTGATACCACTGATCGCTCACCCGCTTCATCGGCGGAAGCACTTCCACGAATTCGCCCACCTCGCGTCCCAGAATATTCCAGCCTTCGCGGATATGCCGGTTCAACGAGAGCGCTTTGTATTGCGTGAGGATATACACCCGGCGCAGATCAGAATTCAGACAATTGGACAGGGTGATGTCGATGATGCGGTACATTCCACCGAAGGTGACGGCGGGTTTGGCACGATCACGAGTGAGAGGATAAAGGCGCTCTCCAGCACCACCGGCGAGAAGGACTCCGAGAGTGTCTTTCATCGAACTGACTTCCTATGCAAATCCCGAAGAGCAAGAGTGAGGCTGTTATTTGTCACAGAAAACAGTAGATGGTAGCACAGCCCGTAGAGTTGCCGTATGCGGCAGCGCACAGGTCCTTATAATGCTCTCTCAAGGAGAGCGAGAGAATGTCATTGCGATCGGGGATGCGAGCGCACGGGTCTGGCAAAGCGAATTCCAGCGACGATAAGACTGATAAGACTCTCGGCATGGGTCAGAACATTACGCGGCGCGATTTTCTTAATGCCAGCCTGCTGGCTTCCGGAAGTTTGTTATTAAGTCCAATCGCGCCTGCGCAGTTGCGTGCGTCCGGCGCCCCAGGGGACGACTGGACCGGCTACGGCGGGGTGGGCGATTACGCGAACTCAAATGGAAACACGCGTGCAGTGCTTGAAGCCGGGCATCAGATTCGCGATCGAGTTTTCGAGAACATGCCTGCGAATGCCATTGATACCGGTGAAATCTACGACTGCGTGGTTGTCGGGGGAGGCATCAGTGGTCTCGCAGCCGCGCTGATCTTTCAACGGCAGGCGGGCCAAGGCAAAACCTGCCTGGTACTCGATAACCATCCGATATTTGGAGGAGAGGCTAAGCGCAACGAATTCCTGGTGGATGGTCACCGGCTGGTGGCGCATCAGGGGTCTGCTTTTTTTCCGGTGCCCTATCCGCACAGCTTTATCGGCCGCTTTTACCAATCCATCGGGCTCGAAAGCCCTCGGCTGGACTATCAGAAATGGGCCGGTAGCGCGCCGGAGATGGCCTTGAGCCGGACTCCTTATCTCTCAAACAGTGCGACCACTGGACTTTATTTCGGAGCCAGGTTCGGCCAGCAACCGGGCACATGGCTGATCGATCCCTGGGGAAAGAAACTCGCAGGCGCGCCAATCTCTGCACAGGCTCGGGCAGATTTGCTAAGGTATCAGGGCTTGTCGCCCGATCAGCAAGGCCTGACGAAAACGATACCCAAATATGAGGGCGATGCGGTTTCGCGGCATCTGGATACCATTACGCTGGAAGATCACCTGATCCAAAAGCACGGCATCAGCCGCGAAACCATTCGCACATTTCTATCACCTGTGGAAGGCGGAGGGTATGGCCTGGGTCCGGATGCGCTTTCCGCTTACACGGCATACGCGGCCGACATGCTGCATCCGCTCGACGACAGCGACGAGACCGGCGCGCAAATGTTTCCCGATGGAAACAGCGGCTTCGCGCGGCTGCTTACGAAGACGCTAGTCCCGGACGCCATTGGCGGCGATCACTCTCTGGAGGCGGTTTGCCGCAACCCAGTCAACTTCGCAGCGCTAGATCGGAATGGATCGGCAACACGAATTCGGCTCGACTCCACAGCAGTATGGGTAAAGCATGACGGCGATCCGGCAGAAGCGAAATTCGTTAACGTGCTCTACACTCGCAAGGGAAAAGTGTATGCGATAAAGGCACGTTCAGTCGTGATGGCTGGCGGCAGTTGGACTACGCGGCACATTGTGCGCGACCTGCCTACGGAATACAGTGCCGCATACGCGCAGTTTTACCGATCGCCTTGCCTGATGGCCAACGTCGCGGTGAGAAACTGGCGCTTCCTATACAAAATGGGAATCTCTGGAGGCCAGTGGTTTGAAGGTTTCGGAAATTACACACAAGTGCGCAAACTGGCCACTTGCGGCGCGGACTCGCCGACCATTGGACCGGATTCACCCATCGTGTTGACCCTCAAGGTTCTGTATTCGTATCCGAATATGGCGACAGAACAACAGGGATTTCGAGGGCGCACAGAGATGATTGCGACACCATTTCGCGACTACGAGCGGCTGATTCGGCAACAATTCACGGAAATGTTTGCGCAATCCGGCTTCGATGCGCAACGCGATATTGCCGGCATCATTCTGAACCGCTGGGGACATGCGTATCTGAGTCCAGCGCCGGGTTTCTTTTTTGGCAAGGAAGGCAAGCCCGGCCCGAGGGACGTCCCGCGCGCTGCACCGTTCGGACGAATCGCATTCGCGAACACAGACTTGTCAGGGATAATGGACCATCGCTCTTCGGTTCTCGAGGCAGATCGTGCGGTGGGACAGCTACTGGATCAGGTATTGAGCGACTGAAGCCACGAGCAGAGTAGATACCGCCTCGAGGATCAATTTACTTAATTACTTACTTTCTTCTTCGATCTTGATACGCAGCGATTTTAGGAACTTGAGATCCTGATCATTGATTTTGAACTCGGGATTCGTGGATAGAGTGGTTACCAGAGAAGTTTTGTCCGAGCTTTTCTCACCCTGTTTGCTGACGCCGATGGTGGCCTCAAGGACCAGAAAAATATCGTAACCGCCCTCTTTTATGCGCGAGACGACTTCGGCGATCTGCTCAGAATCGGAGAGGGATTCGTTGATGGCTTCGCCGAGTTCTTTCATCAAATCTTTGAGTTGTTGATCCACGTACCCCCCGATCGCTGCCCGTCCTAGTCTGCTAATCCCAAGTCGCCCGTCAGTCTTTTAGATGCCAAGAGCCGCCGAACGGTTTTGCTAGCGGCGCAGGTTTGCGTCATTGTAGTCCCAGACACTGTTAAAATCGAGTCGTGACTAAGGTTTCTACTGCACGAAAGTTGGGCGTAGTGGCGCGCGTGGCGACCCAGCAGGCCAAGCGCAGTCGCACCTTTCGGGCGGCGGGCCAAGCTGCCGCGGCCACTGGGCGGGCCTTCGGACGCGTGCTGCACCAGTTGTGGCTGGAAGTTACGGGGGTAATTTTCCTGATTATGGCCTTGAGCTTCGGAGGCGCCACGGTCAAGGAGTACGGGAAATATCATGCCGGGCAGGCTGGACTGGGGCGCGTGGCAATTGCTATTTGCGCCACAGTGACGTTCGCATGGTTTGGAGCAAGTTCTTTCTGGAAGGTGAAACAAAAGGGGAAGAGCGACGCGCGGTAGAGGTCAAATCATAGCGAAGGATTTTCCGGCTAAGTAAGGATTGGCGCTGAAATAATGTCCGGCGCTGAAAACAACGGACCATCATGCCCGACCGAGCGAAATTCGCGGATGAGAAGCGCACCCAAGGTGGCGAGACTCCTTCACACATCCCCGTGAATCCGCTTTATACCCCTGCAGATCTCAAGGGATCGGATTATGAGACTGAGGTAGGCTATCCCGGCGAATATCCCTTCACGCGCGGTGTCCAAGCAACGATGTACCGCGGCCGTTTGTGGACCATGCGTCAATACGCCGGCATGGGCGATGCCGAGGAATCGAACAAGCGCTACAAATATTTGCTGGCAAACGGCACCATGGGGCTTTCTGTTGCGTTTGATTTGCCGACGCAGATCGGAATGGACTCGGACCATCCGCTGGCGGCCGGAGAGGTCGGGAAGGTGGGCGTGGCCATCGACTCCATTGAGGATATGGAGCGGCTTTTCTCTGGCATTGACCTCACGAAAATTTCCACATCGATGACTATCAATGCGACTGCGTCTATTCTGCTCGCGCTGTACGTGGCGGTAGCGCGGCGGCGTGGCGCCGATATCCGGAAACTTTCAGGCACCGTCCAGAACGATGTATTAAAAGAGTACATCGCGCGAGGGACTTATATTTATCCGCCTAAACAGGCGTTACGCGTGATTACCGACATGTTCGCCTGGACCGGAGAGCATGTGCCCGAATGGAACTCGATTTCGATCTCCGGTTATCACATGCGGGAGGCGGGATCAACCGCCGTGCAGGAGGTGGCTTTCACATTGGGCAATGGCATCACCTATGTGGAAGCCGCGATTAAAGCCGGCCTCGACGTAGACCGGTTTGCTCCACGCCTCTCCTTCTTCTTTAACGCCCACAACAATTTCCTGGAGGAAATTGCCAAGTTCCGCGCCGCGCGAAGAATGTGGGCGCGCATCATGCGCGAGCATTTCAAGGCCAAGAATCCGAAGTCCTGGATGTTGCGCGTTCACACCCAGACAGCCGGATCGACACTGACTGCGCAGCAACCGGAAAATAATATTGTGCGTACGGCAATTCAAGCGCTGGCCGCGGTTCTGGGCGGGACTCAGTCACTGCACACGAACTCCTACGATGAAGCTTTAGCGCTGCCGACCGAGCAGGCTGCCCGCATCGCCCTCCGCACCCAACAAGTAATTGCCTACGAGTCAGGCGTCGCCCAAACCATAGATCCGTTGGCCGGCTCGTATTACATCGAGTCACTGACCAATGAAATTGAAAAGTGCGCCGCCGAATACCTGGGAAAAATTGAAGTCATGGGTGGAATGCTGCGCGCGATTGAGCGCGGATTTGTACAGCAGGAAATTCAAAATGCAGCATTTGAGGCGCAACAGGCGGTGGATTGCGGAGAAGCCATTGTGGTCGGCGTAAACCGGTTTGAAGTAGAAGAGGAAAAAGCAATTCCGATTCAGAAGATCGATCCGGCGCTGGAGCCAAAGCAAATCGAGCGCGTGCGGGCCCTCCGGGCAAGGCGGGATGCGCAGCCTTGCACCGCTGCGCTGCAAGCCGTCGAGGAAGCTGCGCGATCGAACAAAAATGTTATGCCAACGATTATTGCCGCAGTGGAAGCTTTCGCAACCGTCGGGGAAATCTCCGACGCGATGCGGCGGGTGTTTGGCGAGTACAAAGAAACTGTCGTGATCTGAAATCTCTCCGTCGAAGAAGGCCGGAGTTCTCATAAATTTGACTTCTTCAAAAGCGCCGCCACCGATGCGGTAAAAATGGCTCGCGCCTGGTCTGCATCCTCGGGCAAGATCGTCTTCGCGATCATCAGCATGGCCGCTCCATGGGCCAGCATCCACAACGATATAGTTAGACGCGAGTGGTCCTCGGGCGCTCCCCCGAACCTCTCGGCCAGCTTTTTCTTCATGGCAATGCGAGCCGGCCGGCCCATCAGATTCCTTGCCCCTGCGCGCATCGCCCGCCCCGAATAAAACAATTCGTATTCGTGCTGGTAGAACAATTCATACTCGTGGGGGTGATTGAGGGCATAATCGAGATAGCGTTCGCAAGCATCTTCCGCCGACCCTGCCCCTTCCATTAACGCGCCAAATTCTGACCGAATGCGCTGCAGTAACCCACGCAGAATGTCTTCACGATCGCGGAAACGCCGGTAAACCGCCGGGGTGTTTGTTCCTGCAGCTTTCGCCACTGCGCGCATAGTGAGAGCGTTCTCACCGCCTTTCTTCCACAGCTTTCGGGCAGCTTTCAGAATTCGCTCTTCCAGGTCAGGATTGGGCGGCCGGGGCACGTGATCTCCTTTGCACGTTGAGCTGCGAGAAAGATTATGTATACTACGTAAACACAACAAGGTAAAGAGAATAGCTGTGGGGAAAGATCCCTCCCGACCAAACGCAAAATTATGTTGACAATGTCAATATAACAACGTATAACTTATCAGTAATTGGGCCCCCTCCGGTATTTTCATCCTCAGGAGCATGCTGATGTATTCGTGGGAAAACCCTGACGATAGAGTTTCTATCGTCCAAATGAATTCCGAACTGCGTCATGCGCAACTGGAACTGCTCAGCGCACACTGCGCGACGCACCAGCTTCGCCTCCGCTTTTCACCCGACGATCTGGCCCGCTTCGGCCAGCGCGACGTTCTCCGCAAATCCCTGCAGGCGGCAAACGCCCTCAGTGAATATTATTCATCCATCGAAAATAGGATCCCCGGCGCGCCGGCAGATTCCGAGCCTGTTGTATTAACCGACGAGCGTATCCGCGAGGGGATTGAACTGGTTTCCTCCTATTTGCGCGATCAGCGCGAAGCCCACTTTCATTCGGCCCGATCTCTCAGCAAGCACCAAAAGGCGCTGATGTGGCCCTATTTCTCCGCAGAACTGCTTGATCAGGTGCGGGTTGTGGAACTGCACGGGCAACGTGTGCCCAATCCGCCGTTCTATCCGGAGGCCAAGAATTTGGGTTTTGCGAATCTGCCCGAGGTGAGACACATGCATTCGTTGACTTTTCTGGATGTGATTGTCTTCAACGAGAAAATCAGCGAGCGTTCCCTGTTTCACGGGCTGGTGCATGCCGTGCAGTTCGAGATCCTCGGACTGGAGCGCTACACCGAGCTTTTCGTCCGCAGCTTCGTCAACACGAAGCTCCATTTCTCAGTGCCGTTGGAAGCCCATGCCTTTTCACTTGAATCCAAGTTCATGAGCGCGCGGGCGCACAGGTTTTCTGTAGAGGAGCAGGTTCGCCTTTGGGTCAGGCAAGGCCGCTATTAGGCATGCTGCGATTCGAAAAGTTCCGAAGCGAGCAGTCTTCGGAAAACGGGGTCCTCCCCCACCGCGGTCCCGGAGGCGGCGATGAACCGCCTTCGGGACTCAAGTACCGGCCGGCGCTCATGCCGTAGAGCGCTTTGTTTCCGCCGCCGGCTTGTTGCACGCAGTGCGCAGGCGATCGACCTCGGCCTCAGAAAGCGCGCGAAATTCCCCTGGCGGAACATCGAGCGTCAGCGGCCCGTAGCGGACGCGCTTGATCTTCTCCACATGATGTCCGACTTTCTCAAACATGCGCCGGATCTCGCGATTGCGCCCTTCGATCAGCGTGACCTCGTACCACGGATTATTGGCCTCTTTCACTAATCGGATACCTGCGGACGCCGTCCGCACTCTTCGGCCGCTTTCCGTCTCGATCGAAACTCCGGCGCGCAATTTGTCGAGCGATTCCGCACTGGGCACTCCCGCAATCTTGACGACGTAAGTTTTCGGAACTTGCGACGCGGCTTTCATCAGCTTGTTCGCCAGCGCGCCATCATTGGTCAAAAGCAATAGACCTTCGCTGGCATAATCCAGCCGGCCTACGGGATAAACCCGTTTCTTCACTCCGCGAATCAACTGCATCACGGTCGGACGTTTTTCCGGATCGCTCACCGTGGTCACATAACCCTTGGGTTTGTTCAGCAACAGGTAGACGTGATGCTGTGCCTCCTGCAGAAGCTTGCCATTCACGCGAATATGGTCGGTCTGCGGATCAGCCTTCGTCCCGAGTTCCGTGACCACGGCGCCATTCACCTTTACGTGTCCCGCGCTGATCAATTCCTCGGCTTTGCGGCGCGATGCAATTCCCGCAGCGGCAATAATTTTTTGCAGACGTTCAGCAGGCATATGCGAGGCTTCCCAGCCTAATTGTTGAAGTTTATTCTTTTTGCGCCGCGGATTCTGGAACCGCTTCGGAAGAAGGCTCGGCGAGATCGGAAGGTTCGGAGTTCCGCTCGGAAGAATTGGAGTTGTCTCGCGCTGCTTCTTCCGCCGGAATCAGCTCGGACTGAAACGATTCCGCCACTAACTTCTCGAACTCCTCCATGCTGGGCAGTTCGTTGACATCCTTCAATCCAAAACGCATCAGGAATTCTTTGGTCGTTTTGTATAGAATCGGCCGCCCGATGACCTGTTTGCGCCCGGCAGTTGTGATCAGCTTGCGATCCAGTAGAGTCGCAATGACGCCGCCGGAATCCACGCCGCGAATTTCATTGATCTCGGGTACGGTAGCTGGTTGTTTGTATGCGATTACCGCCAGCGTTTCCAGAGCCGGCAGCGATAGCCGGATCGGCGGCTTCAGGCTCTTCGCGAAACTCCGCACCATCTCGTGCTGCTCCGGCTTGGTGGACATGCGATATCCACCCGCAACCTGGCGAATCTCAATTCCATGCTCGGACGTTGCATAATCCGCAGCCAGCGCCTCCAGCGCAGCACGCACTCGCGACTTCACTTCGCTCTCGTCGGCCGCGCCTTCGGCAATCACCGACTCTTTGACGAGCTGCACCATCTGTTCGGTTGAGATCGGAGTCTCCGCCGCGTAAATGATGGCTTCGAGTTGAGCTTTCAGACTCATGTGTCCCTAATGAATCAGACCCGCAGACTGCATATTCGAATCACGAGCCTACCCGGGAATTCAACCCCAGAGTGGTGAAATACGTCGGGCCGACCTCCAGTTTCCCGGCAACGTCCGGCAACTCTCTTTGCAAACTAGCGAGAACCTGGCTGGCTTGGTCCTCTGAAATATATTCAGCGAACCGCACTGTCCTCCATCCCACCTTACATTGCAGCCCATACTGATCGCCCTCACCCTTAACGTGAGGTTCTAGCTGGCGGCAATCCCCGATGCGGTACTCTCTTAATCTTTCCCAACCAAGAATGTCCTTGCGAATTCTTACGCCCGTTGCATCGAACTCAATTACTTCCGAACCCGAAAGTTGATAAAACCACGCCACAACTGCTCCGCCGGTAACAAAAACGAATAGCGCTTTGAGCACCGAAGACATGCCTGTCCAAGCAGAGAGAGCATAGTTGCCGAATACGATAAGGAGCGCGGCCTCACACGACATCCACAGCCAGTGTTGCCTCGGGCTTACACTCACACGCAGAACCCCCGAAGCGGCCACTATGTCGATCTTTGCTCCCGAATCGCCCAGCTTCATGCCGAGTCCACACATCACCGCCAATCATCCCGAACGGCTGCTTGTTCCGCCATTACCGCGTCGAATCCAGTATGCTTGCGCACCGCGATCTCGCCAAACAATTCGTCCTGACGAACCTGAATTGCCTGCAGACGCACCATTTCAAGCAACGCGAGAAACATGCACACCAAAGCCTGCCGCGACGGGACGCGCAGCAACAACTGCTTCAACCGGATAGGCCGCGATTCCAGCGCGAGCCTCCGCTGCAGATAATCAATCATCTGCCCTACGGTAACCGTTTCCTCGTTCACATTGATCATCGGCCGCGTGCGCACGCGCTCGAGAATCTGCTGAAAGGTTTTGACGAGATCGATCACGTCCGCAGCCATCTCTGGCTCGGTGCCTTCCGCATCCATGAATTCTTTCAGCGCCGGGTTCGTAAGCACTGCTTCTTCAATCTGCTGCTTCTGCAAAAGCATCTGTGCCGCTGACTTAAACTTTTCGTGCTCGAGCAACCGGTTGACCAACTCAGTTCGCGGGTCTTCCAACTCTTCGGCCTTTGCTGAAGGGTCGCGAGGCAAAAGCATTTTTGACTTGATATGAATCAGCACCGCTGCCATATAAATAAAATCGGCGGCCACATTCACATCGAGTTCGCGAATCTTCTCCACATACGCCAGATATTGCGCAGTGATGCGCGCAATCGGAATGTCGTAGATATCGATATCCTGCTTGCGAATCAGATCCAGCAGCAAGTCGAGCGGCCCCTCATAAACATCGGTCACCGAAACGGCGAAAGGAGAGTCGCTCTCTTCTTTTTTTTCTGTTTGCGAATCGACTTTTCTCGAGTCTGGCTTTGCAGAAGGCTTCACGCGCGCCGATTGGTTCGGGACAAGTGCGGGTGGCGCAAACTCTGGTTCGCCGCTCGCGGGGCCAACAATTCTATCTTCCATCCTGGTTTCCATTTCCCTCCATAGGCGTCTCATACACGAGCGACATTCCCATGGCGCTGCGCACTTCATTCATGGTTTCAGCCGCGGCCGTTCGCGCCCGTTCGCTGCCTGCCTCAAGAATATCCCAAGCCAGCCGCGGATTCTCCTCGAATTTCTTGCGCCGCTCCTGCATCGGACTCAACAGTTGCACCAGCGCATCGGCCGCCCAACTCTTGCACTCGATACAGCCAATACCAGCCGACCGGCAGCCGACATTCACTTTCTCCAGCGTAGCGCTGTCGCTGAAGATTTTATGCAGATCGCCCACCGGACAAACATCTGGATTCCCGGGGTCCGATCGCCGTACGCGCGCGGGATCAGTCACCATCGTCTTCAACTTCTGCCGCACCACTGGCTCTGGGTCGGTGAGCAGAATGGTGTTGCCATACGACTTCGACATCTTGCGCCCGTCAGTTCCAGGGAGTTTGGGTGCAATCGTGAGCAAGGACTGAGGCTCGGGAAAAACCTCGCCGTAAAATCCGTTGAACCGCCGCGCAATCTCGCGAGTCAGCTCCACATGTGCCACCTGGTCTTCGCCCACCGGAACCACATCCGCTTTGTAGACTAAAATGTCCGCCGACTGCAGCACGGGATAGCCAAGAAATCCATACGTCCCCAAATCTTTATCCTTGATGTTTTCCCGTTGTTCCTTGTAAGTCGGAACCCGCTCCAGCCAGCCCAGGGGCGTGATCATGGAAAACAGCAGGTGCAACTCAGCGTGGGCCGGAACGTGCGACTGAATGAAAATCACGGACTTCTCTGGGTCGAGCCCCGCTGCCAGCCAGTCCAAAGCGACGTCGAGCGAATTCTGTTTCACTCGCGAGGTGTCGGCATAATCGGTGGTAAGCGCGTGCCAGTCGGCCACTTCAAAGAAACACTGATACTCGTCTTGCATGCGCACCCAGTTGTCGAGCGCGCCAACATAGTTTCCGAAGTGTAGTTTTCCGGTCGAGCGCATGCCACTGAGCACGCGCTTACGGGATTTAGTCGAAGTTGTCATCGGTTCTTAAGCAAATCGCAAAGAGGTGCTGCGGCATCACAGCCCGCTAAACTCAAAGGTGGCAGCTTCATGCGGAGTATTGTCGATATTACCACGCAGGCGTGAGAAACTCGGCGTCGAGCCTTGCAGGAAGAACGATGTGTTCTCGCATGTTTTATAATTCGTCGCCACCCCGGTTCCAAAAAAATGGAAATGAAACTACGCGCGTTGAATCCGTTATTTATTCTCGCTTTTCTTTGTGTCGCGGTTGTAGTGCCCGCGCAAACTATCCCGGCATTCGATCTCGTCATCACGAATGGCCATATCATTGATGGCACAGGCTCACCCTGGTATTCCGGCGATCTCGGCATTCGCGATGGAAAAGTCGCCGCCATCGGGAATCTGGCTGCCGCACCTCGAAGACGCACCATCGATGCTGCGGGCAAAGTCGTTGCGCCCGGCTTCATCGATATGCTGGGACAGTCCGAACTCTCCATACTCGTCGATCCGCGCCTACCATCGAAAATCTATCAAGGCATCACCACAGAAATTACGGGCGAGGGAAACACAGTCGCGCCCCTCAACGATGCCCTTATTCAATCCGATCGTGTCGAATACGAGCACTATCACATCACGCCGGACTGGCGCACCTTCCGGCAATATTTTGCCCGTCTCGAAAAGCAGGGCATGGGAATTAATCTGGCCAGCTACGTCGGCGCAACGCAGGTGCGCCGCATGGTTCTCGGAGATAACAACGTGCAGCCTTCTCCTGAGCAACTGGAGCAGATGAAGGCTCTGGTTCGCGACGCGATGCGGGACGGCACAGTCGGCGTTTCCACCGCGCTCGAATACGCCCCTGCGCCCTACGCGAAGACTGACGAACTGATTGCACTCGCTGCGGAAGCGGGAAAATTCGGCGGAATCTACTCCACCCACATGCGAAACGAAAGTGATTCGGTGCTCGACGCTATCGATGAAGCTCTGCGCATCGGCCACGAGGCGAAGGTTCCGGTCGAGATCTGGCATATCAAAGTGGCCGGCAAAAACAACTGGGGGCGGATGCCCGAAGTCGTGGCCAAAATCAATGCCGCCCGCGCGGCTGGCGCCGATGTTACAGCCGACACCTACGCCTACACCGCCTGGTTCAACGATTTCTCCGCATTTATTCCGCCGTGGGCGCACGATGGCGGAACCGCAAAGCTGGTCGAGCGGCTGAAAGATCCAGCAACGCGTGCGCGTATTCGCAAAGACATGCTCACGCCTTCGAAAGACTGGGACAACGAATGGCAGGAAATTCCCGGCCCCGACGCCATCATGATCGGAGTCGTCGACAACCCGAAAATGCTTCCCTTGCAGGGAAAGCGGCTCTCTGAGATCGCAAAACTCTGGAACAAAGATCCCATGGATGCTCTCTTCGATTTCCTTATCGAAGATCCGAGCACTGGCGTTGCCGTTTTCGGCATGTCACAGCCTGATGTCACTCTTGCTCTGCAGCAACCCTGGGTCGCAATCGACAACGATTCTTCCGGAACTTCGCCCGACGGCATCCTGGGCCGGGAACATCCTCATCCCCGCGCCTACGGAACCTTCCCCCGGATTCTGCGTAAATATGTCCGCGAAGAGAAAGCCCTATCTTTGCCAGACGCGATCCGCAAATTTTCGGCTTTGCCCGCTCAACGCTTGCGCCTAACCGATCGCGGTGTTCTCAAGTCAGGCATGTGGGCTGATATCGTGATCTTCGATCCTGCAACTGTGCGCGACCTTGCGACATTTGATAATCCGAATCAGCTTTCCGAAGGAATGGAGTACGTGCTGGTGAACGGCGTGCCGGTGATCGATCAGTCAAAGATGACGGGAGCCTTGCCAGGAAAAGTTCTACGGGGCGCCGGTTATGTTCCGTAACGGACAAATCTACGGCTTTAACCGCGCCTGGGTCTCGGGAGTCGGACTCACTGCCACGTGCGGCTCGGCCACCGTGCCGGTAATGCTATAAACCAGCGAGCCTGCAGCGGATTTCGCATCGGTGCCCGCAGTGAGTTTGAAATCCAACGTTTGGCCTAACGAAGCCGTGCCGCTGACCTCATAATCCGCCCCCGGAGAAATCAGCGTGCCCTTCTCGATTTCAATTGTTCCATCACGCAGTTGGGCGTGCCCTTGCCAGCGACCAATGTGCAGAGGTCCATCGCCACTCGCCAGAGTAATGTGGGATAGTCCTCCATCTCGCAGATCGTAACGAAGGCTCGCAGCTGCCGATTGCCAAAATTGCGCGGATGTTTTGCCAGATGCCGTGATCTGGTAAGTACCGCCTCCCGTGCCGGAAATCCAGGGGTCACGCATCGTGCTAGCCACCTGCTCCAGCGAAATTCCCGTCAGGGTTCCGCTCCCCGCGTACACCGGGGATGCAGCGGTGAAATCGGCATCCCAATCGCCGTGATGTTTTCCTCCGAGTAAATCGGCCCGCAGATCTGAAATTTTTAACTTTCCATGCTCCAGATCGAGCGCAGCGGAAACTTGCTCCGCAACCAGATTGTGAATCCGCAAACGGCCAGCACTCACCTTTCCCGAAGCCCGCAAACTCTGTAGAAAGGACGGCACGTTGGATGCAGCAGGGGCGAGCACTTGATACCAGCGACGCTCGCTGGAATGCGAACCCAGCCACTCGTGCAGCCCACTCAGGCCAACCACGTCGGTATTCAAATTGAACCGGACGAGGCATGTTCCCGGCACGCCACAGCCGCGTGGCAATACCACTGACCCGGTCCATTCGGCATCAGCCGCCCGCGCTCTCAATTTGTCTACGCGCGCTTCGTCGGGCAAAAGATTCAACTCCGCTGAAGAAATCTCGATCTCTCCATTTGCGCCCCGCAGGTTTGCGCGAACGCCTCGCAGTTGCACGGTTCCCGTAACTCTCGGCAGAGGAAAGCCTGAAAGATTTCCCGCTGCATTTCCCGCCCAAGATCCCGCAATCTGCAAATCCATCTTGATGGCGCCTTCCGCGCTGGACTTCACCGCCTGCAATCCAAGCAGGCTGGCCATGCGCAGGGTATGCGACACTTCGCCATCTCCTCGCACCGCGATTCCATAACCGGACCTTCCCACCCAGCCGTGCGCTTGCGCCGGAACCGGTCTTCCCAGCGCAAGTGGAAAAGGTCCGAACTCGATGCGCATTTCGCCCGAAGCTGGCAACGCTTCTACGCCTGCATGCCGGAATCCGATATGCTGCAGTGGATCGTGGATGCTGATCTGGTCCGAGTTCAATGTGAAAGGCACGCTGCCCGGAGCCAATTCCGCTTTGCTATTAGCAGATCGCAGGTGAAGGTTCATGATCTCGCCGCGACCTTCAAATTGCGGCCCGCTCGGCGATGCTCCGGATTCTTTAATCACGAAGTTTCCTTGCACACTTCCGGCGGCGACAATATCTGGCGGCAGGTCTTTCTTGGCGCGCCGAGCCAGTTGCGCTGCAGAATTCGCCGGAACGTTTTCCAGGTTCAGCGCCAAATCCAGAACATGCAATCCCGGCTTACCTGAGTCTCCATGCAGTGTGATCATGCCGTTGCCCACGGGCGCGCTACAGAAGATTTCGCGCATCATACCTTCGGCGGAACTGTACTTGGCTTCGCAATGCGCCGCTAATCCGAGCCCTTCACTGGTCGAGATGTCATAACGGTGAAAGTCATGAATCGCAGTATCCGAGACTAACAGCATTGCCCCCGGAGTTCCGCTCAAGGTCGTTTCCATCTGAACGTCGCCGCGCCAACCCTGATCATTTCCTGACACCAGTTTGCTGAGTTGCCCCAACTGCGCATGGTCCCACGCCACCGTGAACTGCAGGGGCGTGTCGCGCAGGCTTCCCGCTCGGTTCCAGGTCCCATCAACCCGCAACTGGCCAGTGTCGCTCAAGCTCATATCGGTGCGCAGGGGTTCGGCTTTCAGTCGAACGCCCCATTCGTTTTCTGATTCCTGCCACAACGCAAAATCCGCATTCAGCAATGCGTACGGTCTCTTTTCCGCTCCCGTCTTGAAATTGATGCGGCCGGAACTGGCCTCAATATAAGGAAAGCCGGGACGCGCTTCGCCCTTGGATTTGGAGGTCGGCGCCAAGGGAGTGCGCGCCGCGCGTTCCAGCAAAGCCTCGAGGTTCCAGCGGCCATCTTCTCTTCGCACCAGATTCAAACTCGGTTCGCTCAACTCCAGACGGGAAATATCCAGGCGCCCGCGAGCCAGAGATGTCAAACGCACTACGGCAGTCACTTCGGCCGCTCGCAACATAGGCTCGGCGCCGAAAGCTGGATCTTCGTAGACGACGACGTTTTCAAGATCGAATCCTGGCCGTGGAAGGAAGCGCAACTGGACGGATCCTATCGCCACCGGACGTGCCAGTGCCCAGCTGATGGAATTTGCAATGCGCAGCTTGAGACGAGAAACTCCGGGACGCACGAGATACAGGATTAACAGAATCGCAAGCGCCGCGGCAGCGATGCGCAGATTGGAGGACAAAACTTTCACTTCACGACCTGCAGCGTCCGCCGCCACCGTGTCTCATCGAAAAAGTGCAACACTACGTGCGCCAGGAAGCCGATGCGGTCCCCCATATCGATCTTGCGGTACTGGTCGGCAGGCGTCTCAAACGACCAGTAAATGAACATGGGCCGCCCAATAATATTTTCCTGGGGAATAAAGCCCCAGTAGCGGCTATCCAGGCTCACGTCGCGGTTGTCGCCCATGCCGAAATAATGTCCCGGCGGCACCACCAGATCGTCGCCCTGGATGTGCATGGGCAACTCCGGTTCCCAGCAAGGGTAGACGTTATAGCTTTCCGAAGGCGGCACGGCAGGAAAATTATCGCGATAAGGATTGGGATACATCGCCGAATCCTGGGTATGAATCACGTATGGCTCTTTCAACTCTTCGCCATTGCGGTACACCACCCCATTGCGCAGGTGAATGCGATCGCCGGGCACGCCGATGACCCGCTTCACGACATACAATCCTGGCTCACAAGGCGCCAGAAAGACCACAATATCCCCGCGCTTCACCTGCCGATACGGAATTAACGGGCCCACCCAGGAAGTTTTCGGTGCGAACTGAATGCGGTTCACGAAAACGTGGTCGCCGATCAGCAGGGTGTTCTCCATCGAACTGGACGGAATCTCAAATGCCTGCACGATAAAAGTAATGATGAACAGGCCCGTCACGAGGACTGCGGCCAGCGACGAAAGAAATTCCACCGTCGTTTCCCGTGGTTTTTCCTCGACCCCATTCTTTGCTTTGCTCTCTTTTTTCGCCACCGTGATCAATCCATCCAATCTTGCTCTGCAGCGTTATCTTATCTGCACAAACTTCAATTCACCAATCGCAGGGTGCGATTCCAGCGGGTAATGCGAAGGATGTGGGTCACCGCGTACGCAAAGTGCGCCAGTTTACCCGCCACCGTGACCGGTGCCGTTGTCTCGCTGTCTGTCTCGTTCACCGACCAGTAGATCAACAGCGGCCTGCCAATAATGTTGGCTTGCGGAACGAATCCCCAGTAACGACTGTCGTAACTGTCGTCCCGGTTGTCCCCCATCACAAAATAATGTCCTTGGGGAACAATTAGTTGTCCATCCTCAACCAATTTACCTAACTGCACCCACCACTCCGGAGTCTCGCCCGCAGCCACGTCCAGTCGCGGAAAATTATCGCGGAACAAATCGTTTGCTGATCGGCTGAACTGTGCGTAGGGCTCTTTCTGCGGCACTCCATTCACGAAGACTCGCTTATTGATCAACCGAATCCGGTCTCCTGGCACGCCGATCACTCGCTTCACGAAATGCTGTGCAGGATTTACGGGATAGTGAAATACCACGATGTCTCCGCGTTGCACATGGCGGTACGGCATTACATAGTCCCCTACACTTCCTGCCCCATAACACAGCTTGTTCACCAGCAGATAATCGCCGACCAGAAGGGTGTTCTCCATGGAAGGAGACGGAATCTGAAATGCCTGCACTATAAACGTGATCACGAATACCGCAATGACCACAGTTCCCAGCAAAGACTGTAAGGAACCAATCACCCCCGAACTTCGCCCCCAGGTCGTTCCCTGATCTGCAGAGCAGCCAGGTAAGCTCCGACCGGGCAACGAACCCGCCACCTGATCACCAGGCAAAACCCCCAGCAAGGGATCGTCCGGGGACTGTTCACCCGGGGAAGATTCACCCGAGTACTGGCCGTCCGGTTCCGATAAACGACTTGGGGAATTCATTGACTCACGCAGATCCCGCTACTCTAATGCTGCTCCGCCGAACGCGATGCGCGCGCCAGCTTGGCTCCAACAGACTGCGGCCGCGAAGCCAGGTAGGATAATAACTGCCGCGCCGCGTCCTGCTCCGCCGTCTTTTTGGTCGAACCTTGCGCGCGTCCCACGAATTCCGCGTCCCCATCACCTTTTGCATGCAGACGGACTTCCACCGTAAACGTCTTCCTGTGTTCCGGCCCCGCTTCCTCCACCAGAACATAAGAAGGTTGGGCCATTCCCAATCCTTGCAAGGTCTCCTGCAGGGCTGACTTGAAATCGGTCATCGGCAGCGCGCCCCCCTGCTGCGCCATGCGCTCCAGTTCAGGGGCAAGAATCTCCCGCAAAATAAATTCCCGCACCGGAGGCATTCCTCCATCCAGATAGATCGCCGCCAGAACGGCTTCGAGCGCGTCCACCAGCAGCGCCGTCTTTCCGCGCCCCCCGCTCTTCTCCTCGCCCCGCCCCAAGCGGAGATAGTGGCCCAGTTCAAGCTGTTGCGCCACCTGAATCAGATGCCGCTCACTCACGAGATGAGCGCGCAGCTTCGAAAGTTCCCCTTCACGAAACTGGGGAAACCGCTGGAACAATTCTTCGCTGGTCACTAATGCGAGAATCGCGTCACCCAGAAACTCGAGCTGTTCGTTGTCGCTGACACTGTATTTATTTTCGCCCGATTGCTGCGATTCCTGCTCTCGCGCCTGCGAGCTGTGGGTGATGGCCTGCTCGATCACGCCCCGCCGGTGAAAGTGGTAGCATAACGTCGTCTCCAGCGCGGTAATTTCCCGTTCTTTCATGAATGCGCCGCGAAGCGTCGTGTTCTTTGCGACGCCGGAATCTCTCGTCAGGTTGGCCTTATTTCGCGGGAGGCTCGCTGATGCCACCGATTAGCTGAATCAGCCGGTCTTTCTCTTTCCGCGCCGCATCCCCGGCGCTGGTGCCCGGCTTGGTTAGATCCACAGCCTGATTGGCGTATTTCAACGCCTCGGGATATTTGTTTTGCATATCCATTGCAACTGACAGTCGAAACACCGCGACCGGATCCGGTTGCTGGGGAAACGCATCAATCGACTTCTTCAGATTGGCTTCCGCATTTGCCCAATCCTTGGCATTGAAGTCCAGCGTTCCGATAATTTCGTAAGCTTCAGATCGAAGAAAGCCTTTGTAGGCATCCACCTTATCCTGCGGCTGATTCGCGGTGGGAATGTCGGTGTCCACCGTGACTAGCGCGCGTTGCGCATCCTTTCTCGCTTCCGCCAACCGCTGATCCTTGTCCACGTCGGTTTCGCGGGTGCGCTCGGCCAGAACCTGGGCCACGCCCAGCAATGCTTCCGGATCATCCGGATCAAAAGTTAAGACCTTCTGCGACATCGCCAACATCTTGTCGCCATTGTTGGCCTGTTGATAGGCGTGCAGCACCGATTTATAGAGCAGCGGCCGCAATTCGCTATCCGGAAACTTCGCCGCAAAATCATCCGCGGCTTTTTCCTGTGCCGCCGGATCGGTGATCGCTGCAGCCGCTTTATAGGCGTCGAACTCCGGTTGCGTTTTCGCCTGTGGTGGACGTTTCCCCGCCGGCGCCGCCGCTTGTCCTGCCGGCGCAGTCTGCGTCGCTGGCTTGCTTTGTCCGAAACTCACGGCTGCTATTCCAAAAACAGCGATAATCGTGATGATTGCTCTGCGCTTCATGCGTTCTCCTTGCACCGCCATGCTTTCAAACTTCGAAAATTGAGCCACTCCGCATTCTAAATGCTCTTGCCTTTTTTATCTGTGAAGCATTTCTTTACTGAGGCTGCGGCTGCGGTTTCGCCGGAGGCTCATATGCCTGGGCCAAGCCACGCTCCGCCGCCGCCTTGATCTCAGGCAGTTGCCCGGCCGCATTCAATGCTTCTCGATACTCCTGCACGGCCGCGTCGCGATCTTCCTTCATATCCAGGATTCTCCCCAGAAACACGTGCGACCATCCCACTACCTTTGGATCTTTCGAAGCCTCAATCGCTTTCTGAAAATTATCTTCGGCGCCGTCCCGATTCCTGTTGGCCACGGCGACTTGGGCGAGGATAAACAATGCTCGACCCTGGTCTCCAATTTTCTTATCCAGCGCTTGCTGCGCGAGCTCCTGCGCACCTTTGGCATCGCCCGCAGCCAGCCGCTTTTCCGCGCTGAACAGCATTCGCCGCTCTTCTGGACGCGATAACTGCACCAATTCAGGCGAAGTTTTACTGGCAAACTGAATCGCCGAAGCCTTCGCTTCTTCTTTTTTCAAGTCGACGCCTTCAAGCAGACCGGCATACGCCTCGCGGATACCCGCCGGATCTTTTTCGAATGCCACCGCGCCGTCATAAAACGTCCGTGTCAGTATGTAGCCTTGTTTCACGGCGTCATCCACCGCCTGGGCGCGCATCGCCTCATCCGCCGCTTGCTTGCCGCCGCTGGTGCGGATCTCGATCGCGCGCACCAGACACTCCGTCACCAGCAGAGATATGTCCGTCTTGAAGCTTTCTTCGAGAGGCGCGCGCTTTACCGATTGCAGCAGTGGCTCCAGCCGCTTGATCGCCGTGAAGTGTTTATCCGCCAATGGATCCAGTTCGTAGTGCAGAAACGTATGCCGGATCTGGTCCATCTTTAATGCCATCTGCGGCGCCGCTCCTGCCGTGCTCGGAGCCGGAAACACGACCACGTAATAATCGGCCCCGTAATTCCGGGCATCGGTTTCATTCGGTGAGCCCATGAAGTCCAGATAGATCGTGAACCGCCGCCCTAAATACTGTGACGACGGCTGCTTCAAATAGATTTCCGTGTCGAAAACCATCTTCGCGAGTGGTTCGTGATAACGGTTTATGGCCGCTGCGTAGTCATTGCGATGCCGCTCCCAGATAGAATGCAATGCTACTTTGTCGTAGAAGTGCTCAAGCTCGGTTCCGAAAGCCGCAATGGAATATGCGTCCGGCGGTAAATCCTCTTCTTTTATGCGCGGAGCAAAGTGCGGCGGACCGTCCATGTACAACGCCAGCGAAATGTAGGGCGACAAGCTGCGATTCGTGTTCCGGTCCGGCGTATGCCCCTGGTAGAACTCGCACAGTGCAGTCCGCGCAGCTTCAGCCTCTTCCGACTGCCGAAGAACCTTCTGCACTTCATCCCGCACCTTACTCCGAGTCGCGTCGGAGATATCCAGATCCTGATCGTATCCGCACGAGTTGAGGGCGGTCAGCACGGAAAAAAGCGTCTCGTTGCTGTCGAGCGAAATCGGAACTGAACGCTCCTGTCCCAGGCAGAATGACCCTAGCCCTAACAGGGCTGCCAACAAAGAAACTCGAAAGAATAAACTCAGGAAAACCTCCACAAGATGAGGGCGCGTCGTCCGGCAGGCAACACTCTCAAGTGTAAGGAACTCAGGCCAGAGGGTCAAACCGAAGTAGGGCCTAGGCGTGATGAGACCACCAATGTGGCTGCTGCGATTGGCGACTTGCATTACACTCGCACCGGCCCAAAGCGGAGCCCCACATTCAGGTGCGCGAGATTGGCCTGATGGCGCCTCGACGGCAGCACAATGAACACGAATGATTTTGTCGACCAGACAGCTAAAGGACAGGCAAGGCTCGAAGTCCCGGGCTCGAGCAGCTTTTCTTGGAAGGCAACTGGTGTCAGCAACGCTTTCCCAAGAACGACGGACAAAACAGTCCGTCGCACTTGGGAAGAGGGGCCAGGTCGATGACTACAGGCGAAGGTCAGCAACGCTAGTGGGACATGGATCCGCCTTGGCAAGTCTTCGATATATGCTTAAAGGAAGTGACGTCGATGGTTCCTTCGCCGCTGGTTTTTCCCATCGCGTCGGTGGAAGATGCCGAGGGCGAGCTTACGGTTCCGGTTATCTTCATCTCGTGTCCGACATGCTCGCTCAACTTGGCAGTGTCGCCGGTTAGTTGATAACTCTTGCCGTTCTTAGCCGTCAGGGTGTAGGTGCCGCCGGAACTGCTCAAACAACCAACTACATTCTGCTCGCCGGTTGTGTTTCCGGTCGTCCCCTGGCTCGGATAACTCTGCGCCACTGCCCAAGAGGTGCAGAGCAGGAGCACGGAAAACAATAGAAAATGTCTCATGGAGAACCTCCGAAATCTTTCTATAGGACCTGAGATCGCCGGTGTGGGAACGTGAGTCGGAAATCCCCTGCCAGCGATTCCCTGGTTGGTAAATGGGTACGGCAAAATTGTCGTCCTTAGTTTTTGAGTGTGCAATACAGGGTTTGCCGGAGACAAAACGGCGTACGCCCCAGGGAGTTCCTGCCTATGGTTGGCGGCGCGTCACTCCTTACGTGCGAACCCGAGACCCGCAGAAAGACATCGCCGTCCCGGGCGCGAATGACATATGCGAGTCGCTAAACCAAGTCAGGCTGCTCTACCGCCGCTTTAGTGGCTCTTCTCGAATTTTGCGAACTGGCCTTCCAGCTTCCACTGCTCGCGGGCGCGCTCGCTAGTGGCAAGGAATTCTTCGCAGGCTTGAGTTGGCTTCTCCGCGCCGGCTGCATTCCCAACGCAGGCCGGCACGCTGCGAAAAACCACTTTTGTATCAGCCCAAAGGCTTTGCCCGGGGAGAAAGCTATGTTCCAGGCTTTGGCGCGCCATGCGCTTCAAATCCACATAGCAGAGATGATAGGTCTCGACGGCCCGCAAGTACTCATGCGTCATGTCAGAGCGGTTTACTCCCTCGTCATCTGTGGCCAGAGCCACGGGAACGCCATACTTCATATAAATCGGCAGGGGATGATCGTCCCCGCTTACGCCGAGGATGATGTCATTCGAAGTCAGGCAGATTTCGACTAACACATTGCGCTCGGCCATTTCATGCAGCAAGCCGATGGGATCGTTTTCATTCATAACGTCGACGCCGTGGCCGATGCGCTCGGCATGGCCACGCTCGACGGAAGCGCGAATGTGAAACGTAAGATCCTCCGGGGGAACGAGTCCGATGGCAAGTTCGCCGGCATGCAGGGTGATGTGCACCTTGGGATAGACGCTGTGCATGTAATCCAGCATGGCCATGTGCTCGTTGAAATCGTGTATGGGAACATACCAGTCTTCGGCATTCACCAGGTTCAGTCCCACGAATCGCGGATCGGTCGAGGCAAGTTCGAAACCCAGAAGGATTTGGGCAAATACGATTTCATGCGGCAACGCCCGGAGAACCTGGTAAAGAAAGCGAACAGTAACGCCGCATCCGGGAGTGGCGTCAGGGGTTTCGCATTTCAGTATTGCTTTGGCGCGGGCGTCGTCCGCGGCGAGCCGCTTGCTGGTTTCTGAAACCACGTCCTTCATTCCGGCGGACAGGAGCGCATCTCGCATCTTGGCGTAGTCAGGATTCCATTCCACTTTCTCCGCCAGCCGTGCCGCGGCGCCGGCGTCGGCGGTGTGCATCAGTTCTACATATTGCAGATGATCCATGCCGGCGCGATTGGTTGCGGCGGCAATCGCTTCCGCAACGTGGGTGTGTGAGGCCAAGCCAAACTTATCGAACGTAGCGAAAAAATGATCGTGGCCAGATTCGTCGCCGGACTTCCAGTTGCGCATCGACCAGGCATCGATCATCTGGTTGTAAAGAACATGATCGCCGTAAGCGCAGCGGGCAGCGGGTTTGGCGGTATAAGTCTCGCAAGGATCGCAAGGTGGAGCGAGCAGGCGCGAAGTTGTGCGGTCTGCACACAGGCTGCCGGCGGCGGCGAAGTCCACAAGATCTTCCGCGTAGATTGCACCATCGAGATGGTTGTGTAGATCTCCGCCCTTAGGCAGATCGTGAAGAAATGCCAGCAGCAATTGTGGCTGTTTACGAGCGCGATCGAAGGACAAGGAAGTACGCTGCTCCGCACTCTGGGCTGCGGCGAGCGCGGTCAACAGCAGGAACAGCAAACAGCATCGGACAGCCGCTCTTTTGTCGATCGAGACAGCGGGCGGGACCATGGAACCTCCCAATTTAGTTTGCGACGTCAGGAAAAGAATTGTAATCGGTTGTAGCCGCGGGAATTAAAGAAAAGAAAAGAAAAGAGGGAAGAAATCAGCGCAGCCAGGCGATTGCGCCGATAACAATGCCGACGACTAACAGAGTTGCAAGAACATATTTATTGGACGCGAACCAAGACTCAGACTGTAATGTCGAGTTCAAAAACAGAGCAGCCTCGTTCGAGGACAATGCATCGGCTGGGGCATTAGCGCCGCCGTTGGAAGACGAAGGCGATGAAGTTGCTCCCAGAGTTTGCGGCGTGGCAGCCACTTCGACTACGGCCAGCGCGACTGGCTCCAATTCCTGAGGAACCTCGCTGACTTCGGATTTGGGAACCGGTGTCGCGGGTTCACTTTCTACTACCAGCGGCATCGATAATTGATCCGGTTGAGAATTTTGAACAGGAACTTCCTGCGCGTTTTTATCAGGGATGGATTGCTTCAACAGGGTTGACTGAAGCTGATTTGATTGTTGCGGGACTGGCACCTGCGAGGCCGTAGCCTGCGCCATCCGTTGCCCGCGCCATTGTTTCTCTTCGCATTCCACGCAGAACGTGCGGCCTTGCGAGACGGGAAAGCCGCAAGCTTGACACTTCTGAAAATTTCTCAAGACCGGGGGCACTGCGCTCGCCTCAGCATTTTGTTTGGGCGGTTCACCGCTCTGGGCGCGTAGCGCGGCTGACCAGAACAGCGCTTTCTTTGCTGCCGGCGGTTCATCTATTTCCTTTATTTCTTTGGCTGGCTGCGCTTCTATCGGCACAACTACGGGCGGCACAAGGACCGGGGCGGCGGGGTCTGGACTCACCGCGGCGGCGGTAATCGCCTCAGGCTGCGGAGTCTTGGCTTCTTCCTCAACTACTTTTTCTACGGGCGGTTGGCTCTCCGCAACAATCACCTCGCGCACCTGAGGCGCAATCTGTGCCGGCAAGGCGTGGCGAACGGCCGCTTCAACCATTTCACTGAGGCGCAGCAACGCAGAAAGGTCGCGCTCATCGAAGGCCCGCGGTTTGCCGGAAAGAAGTTCAAAGATGCCGAGCACTTGCTCGTCGCCAACGATGGGCATCACAATCACCGAGGCGATACCGAGTTCGCGGCAGACCTCGCGGTTTACGCGTGGATCGCGTTCGGCGTCATCGCAACGCAAAAGCTGGCGGGTACGGACGCATTCTCCCGAGAGTCCATGTTCCATGGAAAGCAAAGCCCCGAGGTCCGGAGCGCTGGAACCGGCAGCCGCCCGGCAAACCATGTCATTGTGTTCGCCGCGACGCAAAGCAATTGCCGTGCCGCTGGCTCCGGTAATGTATTGGGCGCGTTCCGCCAGCAATTGCAGCGCGGCATCAAGATCGCGGTGGGCCATTTCAGCCAGCGAGCGTCCGGCATCCTCGGCGGGAAACCGGGGAACGGCTTCCGAAGGGGATGGCAGAAGCGTATTGGCGGCAGCAATTTTCGCGGAAATACTCGACGATCCCGCCGCACTGGCGTCGGCACCCACGGCGAGTCCCGCAGCCGGGGGCGAGGAATGGTCGAGAATCGAGTAATGGTCCATTCAGCCGAAAGACTAAATTTTGAAGAGGCGGTAATTGGAGTCTCGCTCGGAGATGAGCTAGTGTCAAGAAGTGTGGTAACTCGAAAGTCACACAGAAGTGCCGGAGCCGGTCGCATCCAGCATGCGTCGTTCATAGTTTAGCAATCACAGGTTCAGCAACTGCAGTTTGTCGATAGTTAGACAGAACGCTGGCGCACAGCTGTATTGGCCAGGCGATTCGCCTCGGCATTATTCTCGCGCGAGACATGAGAGATGGAGAAATTTAGAGCGCGAGCCAGCTTGCGGCAGGTCCAGTGCAGGGAGTAAAGACGAGAGCTGCGGCAGGTGTACTCGCCGCGCATTTGGCGGACCACGACTTGGGAATCCGAATAGACATGTAGAGCTTTGGCCTTGAGGGAAACAGCGTACTGCAGGGCCTCCATCAGAGCTACATACTCAGCTACATTGTTGTCCTGATGGCCAATCCATTTGGCGATGCGAATAGGGCCGCTGGCGCAGCCATCAATAATCACTCCGATGCCGGAGGGGCCCGGGTTTCCCTGGGAGCCACCGTCCACATAAGCTACAAGTTCTGGCATCACTGCAATTCCGCTATCAGCAAGATGCGCCGATAACGGAACGCCGTCAAGACGAATATTAGGTTCGTGTCGGTAGCACATGATATGTCCGGTTGAGATAGCAAGTGATATGTCCGCTTTGCGGGCGGTGAGGATGGGAGACCATGCGGAGCATGGAAGCTTATCCGAGGGCCGCGATGGAGCGGGCGATGAAAGTACAGGACGTGATGTTGCAGGCGATGGCGAAGAAGATCACGTGGTGGCAGGCGGCGGAGATTCTGGGCATTAGCGACCGGCACATGCGGCGGTGGCGGGAGCGCTACGTGGAAGAGGGCTACAACGGGTTGCTGGACCGGCGGCGGGGCAAGCCGTCGCGTCGCCGGGTGCCGGTGGCGACGGTGGAGAAAGTGTTCGCATTGTACCGGGAAAAGTATTTCGATCTGAACGTGCAGCACTTTCACGAGAAGTTGCAGGCCGAGCACGGGATCGAACTGAGTTACACCTGGTTGAAGCAGGCGTTGCAGGGAGCGGGCCTGGTGGCGCGAGGACGCAAGCGCGGGGCACATCGCAAACGGCGCGAGCGGCGGCCGTTGCCGGGGATGCTGCTGCATATCGACGGCAGCCGCCACCAGTGGTTTCAGGACGAACGCTGGTACGACCTGATCGTGATACTGGACGATGCCACGAGCGAGATTTACTACGCCCAGCTGGTGGAGGAGGAATCGACGGCGACGGTGATGGCAGGACTGAGGGAAGTGATCGAGCGCAAAGGCGTGTTCTGCGCGCTGTACAGCGATCGGGGAAGCCATTTCTGGCTGACGCCGAAGGTGGGCGGCAAGGTGGACTACCATCGCCGCACACAGGTGGGGCGGGCATTGCACGAGTTGGGAGTGCAAATGATCCCGGCCTACTCGCCGGAAGCGCGTGGGCGCAGCGAGCGCAACTTCGGCACTTGGCAGGGCCGCTTGCCGCAGGAGTTGCGGCTGCGCCAGCTGGGGACGCTGGAGGCGGCGAACCGGTTTCTGCGGGAAGATTATATCGCCGAGTTCAACCGCCGTTTTCAGGTCGCGCCCAGGCAGCGGGGGAATGCTTTTGTGCCCTGCCGGAATCGTGACTTGGAACAGATTTTCTCATTGCAGTTCGAACGCAGCGTCAACCGCGACAACACGGTGAGCTTTCAGAATCTGAGTTTGCAGATCGAGCGGGTGCGCTGGCGAGCGACGTTGGCGGGTTGCCAGGTGGTGGTCCATCAGCACCTGAATGGAACCTTGAGTCTCAGCTACGGACCCCATGGTCTCGGTCGCTACGACGCCACCGGGACACCCCTGCCGACCGCGGCTTCTACAGCGCTGAGCAGGGGAAGGGGAACTGCCCCCTTCCCCTGCAACCCCATCCCCAAAATCAACCCAACCCAAACGGCGAGGGCACAACCTTGAAACCGGACATTTCACTTGCTACAAAAACCGGACATTTTAACTTGCTACCGACAGACGAATATTAGGTTCGCCGCCGATTTTTTCTCTTTCTCGGGAATGTGCAAGCTTCTGTGCAAATCCAGTCCCAATTCGAAACAGAAATTACTAAGAGACGACTCTACAACAAGTTGCCTTCTCCGTTTTTCACAGGGTTGGATGCCGGCGCTGCACCAATAGTTTGCGTTGACATTTATTAATGGTCTGTTAAGGTTGCTTCCGTCGACGGTTGAAAGGGACAGCGAATTAAACCTTGCTGCCCGAAGTAGACTGAGTGATCAGCCTAGGCAGGGCAACCTGACGAGGCAGCCAAACCTGAAAAAACCGACGGCGCTGCGAGGTGCAGTTGGGGTTTGGGACTGTGAAAACAGTGATTGCATCAAGGGGCTGTGACGGTACATGCGTCCACGCGGTTGACTCCCTCGCAGGAGTTGGCAGCTAGAGCATAACCAATGTCACGGCCCTTTCAATTTTTCCCGCCTTCTCTTTCCTGCTTGTCCCTAATGACAACTTCTAGGCGTTCACTTCTCCCGCGATGATTTCATCCACGTAACACCAGATCCAGTTTTCTCCCGGCTCAATCGAGCGCATCAGCGGATGATGTTCATGATGAAAGTGTTTGGTGGCATGCCTGTTCTTGGAAGAGTCGCAGCAAGCTGCGTGTCCGCAAACCATGCACATGCGGAGGTGAACCCATGTATCGCTGGTTTTAATGCAATCTTCACAAACATGCTTATCGGTGGTTGTAATTTTGATTTGTTCCAGATGTTTGCATTTGCCTGACATTTTGATCTCCAAGACTTAAGCAGCTCAAATTCGTTCCAGGTCTTTGCGATCCCAGTGCGCCAGGTTCGCTCCGGCCTCGTAGGTGCTCTGCAGGAAATCCATCAAAGCTTCACGTGGCGAGGCAGACTTACGAACGTCGTCATACATCAGGAGAAACTCCTTCATCTGCGGATGATAGAGGGCTGCCGCAGGCTCAACTTTCTGTTCAGAGAATCCCAGCGGTTCCGGCGCTGCATAAGCATAAAAAGCCGGACCTTTCACTTCGCCGCCGCCCGGCCAGAATCCGGCGCTAATCACTTCATGCGAGTAGGCCTCGCGCGTGATGGGATCGGCACCCACACGTTCGGGAGCACGGCGTCCTGAGAAGCGCGTTACGCAGAGGTCGAAGCTTCCCCAGAAAAAGTGAACGGGACTGTCTTTGCCGATAAAGCGTGATCGAAACTCTTTGAAAACGGTATCGCACAAAGTCAATATCCGCCAGAACCGGTGCACATACTCGGGATCGTAAGAGGCGTGCTGCGTGTCGCTCTCGAAGCGAATTGGGTTCGGGACCTCAACCGGCATCGTCCAGATTTTCACTTTGATCCCCAGCGAGTGCAGAGCTGACATAAAGTCGGAATAGAAATCGGCGACGGTTTGAGCCTTCAGCGGAATGCTCTTCGCAGCACCCCAACTGGTCTGGATGGTGAGTTTGTGATCGACGAAATCGAACTGCACTTCGAAAATGCCATCGCCATACGGAATCGCCGAAGTCGTAAGTCCGCGGGCATTCACGTAAAACGCAACCTCCCACCAGTGATTGATCAGTGGGCTTAACGCCATCCGCACCTTGCCAACGATCTGCGTCCACATGTGGAGCGTGGCGTAAGTAGACTGCCACTTTTCGAGCGGGAGTTCGGGCCAGGGTTGTTTCGGACTGTCGGCAGAAGATTTCATGGAAACCTCGCGCTTGAAGTAATGACGAACTTTGTTCCCCTGACGGTAGCTATTTTTTAGGTGGCAGATATTTTTTCTGAATCGAGGCCACGATAACGTAATTCGGATCGACCATCTCGTTGAGATGAATCTTCCCTACTTGCGAGAGAAGTTCATAGGCGTCGAGCTCCGATAAACCGTAATCCTTATGGATCCAATGGACAAGTTCGGTGAAGGCGATACGCAGCGCGTCGTCCAGCGGACGGTAGGCGCCGACCGTCATAATGGCGTCATCGTTTTCAAACTGCGGCCAGGCGATGGTGCGGCCTTTGATTACGCTCAACTGCACACGCGCTTTCAGCGGGACTTCAATGGCGGTGCCGGCAATTTCTCCATCACCCATGGCGGCGTGGCCATCGCCGATGTAGAACAGGCCGCCTTTCACGTTCACGGGAAAATAAACCGTGTTGCCGACGCTAGCTTCCGGAGAGTCCATGTTGCCGCCGAATTCGGCGGGAACTACCGAACTGCGCGCTTCCCCCTCCGCTGGCGCGACACCGATGCAACCGAAGAAAGGATGCAGCGGAATCTTCACCGAGAAATCAGAATCGAGCGCCTTGAACGTCCCGGTCCTAGATGCATGATCTATGTGATAGAACCAGATCTTCTCAGGCAGGGGTGCATGCAGCATGGGAGTGTAGTTGGTCTCATTGAGCGCGCCGAACCCGGGAGCGAAGGCGCCTACACCAATGTCACCATCTACATCGAGGTCGAGAATTTTAACCGCCAGCGTGTCGCCGGGCTCCGCACCTTCAACGAAAAATGGCCCGGTCAGCGGATTGTCACCCTTCACCATGCTGAGGGTATCTCCGGGCTTTTTGATTACGTTGCCGAAGCAGTCGAGTGTGTTGGTATCAAGAATGTCGCCGGATTTCACATGCGCCACTGGCTCCGCTGTCGCGAACAGGTACTTCACGTTGGCATTCGTGGCGGTGTAGTGAACCGTGTTTTGCGCAAGAGCAGTAGCTGACAGAATCCCAACTGCGAGGAACCGAGAGATCACGGCGCGCCTCCGGAGGATGTACCTACCGCTTATTATCGATTGCAAAATATTGGACTGGGCACTGTCCGCACGAAGCGCCAGATCAGGCGAGCTCGTGATCCCGCGTCGTTAGCGAATCTCGTAGAGATAGGCGTCGTTAATGTATCTTCCACCTATTTGGGTACCCCCCAGCCGCGCTCCCTCTACCGACGCAGTATTGCCGAAGACAGAGCGCAGCGCTTCATAAAACGGCTGACGTGGGCTGATAAGCTCGATCTTCAGAAGCGTTGACGAGTCCGCCGCAATCTGCCGTGTGATTTGTGACAATTCTTCGTAGGCCTTCCTCGGCCCTACCTCATCCACTCGCGGAGTTGCAATCACGAAGTGCCACTCACCCGCCTCAGGTTGCAACAGCCAGAGAGCTCCGTTGGCTCGAAACTTGTTGTTTCGGCGCAACACATTCCAGAGAACTTTTCCAAAGTCCATATCCGTTCCCGTCAGAGTCTCAACAATAGCCATTACCACCTTCCCTTGATCCATTCCATCACGCCGGAAGCAGGCACGGTAGCCGCTTCGTGCAGCGCTCTGGCTTCCAGCTCTTCAACAATATCGTAGCGCTTACCGTCATCCCAATCTTTTACAGTGCTCCAATTCACACTTAGCTTAGCGTCCAACTTCATGTCAGCTTGCAACGCAACCCACAGCGCCCCGTTCAATTTGAAGAGTTTCTCCAAATTGTGAACATACATTGCGTTCACGAACTCCTTGTCAGGAAAGTCGTATTCCTTAACCGCGCTAGCCAGGCAAGACTTCAAAGCACACTCGACCGCGAGTCCGGTCAGGTAATATGCACCCGTCCACAAATTGTTTTCCAGAAGCGCACGAGCTTCTTCGAGTCTACTTCCCGCCAATGTTCGCAGTGTATCGCGGTTCAGTCGCGCAATAGGCACGCATCATTCTACAGCGGCCGAGACGTAGCGTTCCACGTTCTTAGTCTATATGACGAGCCTTGCTCTTAAAGCCCCGAAAAGGAAGTCTTATTTATCTTTTCAATTTCGCGGCTCTGGCGCGACGCACAAGCTGCTGAGACTCCATGCGCTGGCAATACTCCTCAAAGTTCGATCGCGGGCCGGTCCAACAAAGGTCTGCGACCGTATCGAAAACCGGCACATCCACTTTCAACGTAGCTAGGATGCGAAACAACAACGCGTCATCCCATGCGCTGAAAAGCGAGTCGGAAAGCAGCCGTGCCTTGCGGATCGAGGGATGCCATTCTCGAAAATCTTTTGGAACGTCCTCCAAGTGCGGATACTGAGATAAGACAAGTGCGGCAGCCTTTGCGCCCCAGCCGGGCAGGCCCGGAAAACCATCGGCGCTGTCGCCGACAACGGCCAGGTAGTCGGGAATCGATTGTGGTTTCACTCCGAACTTGGCGATCACGCCGGCCTCGTCGCGGACAATATCCCGCCTGCGATCCAGTTGCACGACTCTTGTACCCACAACGCACTGGCCCAGATCCTTGTCTGGTGTGCAGATTAGAACTTGGTTCACGGCTTCATCTTTTGCCGCCTTGCTGGCAGCGGAGGCGAGGGCATCGTCCGCCTCGTAGTAGACCATCGGCCATACGACCACGCCCATGGCCTCCAGCGCCTGTTCGAGAGTCGGGAACTGCGATAGCAACTCTTGCGGCACACCTTCACTAGTTTTATATCCGGGATACAAATCGTTGCGGAACGATTCCACCACGTGGTCTGTTGCAACACCGAGATGCGTGGCACCGCGTTCAATCATAGTTAGAACGGACGTCAAGACACCACGCACGGCGCCTATTTCCTGGCCATTCGCATCCGACGCGGAGGGTACCGCGTAAAAATGGCGGAACAGTTCGTAAGTTCCATCAATCAAACAAACATTCATGCGATGTCAATTATTCTCTGCGGGAAATGGTACGTCATGGAAAACGGTTGGAGAAATTTTATTGTGCCGGAACCTGAAAACGGTAACCTGTTTATCGCACCGCCAGCGTATAGCCGGTATCGGTTTTTGCAGTGTCGTACACGCCGAAATCGCAACTGTAAACAGTCCAGGCTTCACTCGTATCGGCAGCGTCGGTGGTGGAGGTCCAGTAGTAATCCGACACGACGAAAGCGGTGAAAATTGGCGGCTGATAAAGTGCCTGGTTGGCCTTCCAGGAATAGGCCTGGTTAAAAAAGTCAGCGTGATTATTTTCCATTCTGTCGGACAAGCTTTGCATCTCGTTCCGGTTCGGCATTCGCCAACTGCCCGCGATGGATCCATCGGCCAGACCGCATTGCCCGGTGGACAACGCGTTAACCGCGGCAATTGCCTCGGACCATTGCCCGGTGATGCAGTTAGCTTTCCTCAACCAGATCAGGCCGGTGACTGTATCGGTGACGGTTCCATTTCTGTTGTCGATCCAACGGGGATAGGTGAGTGGCACTCCGGTTTGCAGGCTGCCATCATCCCCAGTCGCGTAGCTGACATACATCCCGGTTGATCGCAACTTCACCGCTCCGCCTCCGTTGCGCCTCACCGCCCAAACCTCATTGTTCGTCGTTGCCTTGGCGTTGGAGGTAGAGTCGTTCATGTAACGCCCGTCGGTGAAGCGAATGGCCCAAGCGTTCGGAGACCCCGCTTCGCCACCAAAATAGCTGGTGGAGGACCAATAGATAGCATTGGATACATTTATGAATGGGCTATCGGTATTGAGAGCCGGGGCGCTGGCGGAGACATCCACCAGGCTTTCCAACTCGTTGAGGTTGGGCAAACGCCATTGCCCCGCCCTTGATCCATCGTTTAGACCGCAAGCTCCGCTACTGAGTTTATTCACTTCACCCAGTGCGGCCGACCAGGTTGTTGGGGCAAAGCAGCCGCCATTCTGCAGCCAGACAAGGCCGGTGAGATTGTCACTCACCGTTCCGTCTTGATTGTCAGCGAAGCGTGGCCCTGGCCACACGACTCCCTTTTTTAGGTCGCCGTCGTCCCCACTCGCATAGCTCACTGTCTGACCGGTGCTGGCGAGATTTACCCGGGCATTGCTGCCGTTGTACGCCGAGAAATTGGCTCCGATCAGCGAGGCGTTGGGTAGAGCAACGTAGTCGATAACCGTAAAGTAGATAGCGGTGTCCGTAACGCCGTTCCCGGTAAACTGGCCGGTATAGTCGGCCCTCACTACCTTTGCTTCGCTCCCCACCGAGGGATAGACGCCGTAACCAGGGTTCTTCACCCAGACTTGATATTCGACCGGAACGTCACCTGGTGGTGTTTATGCCGAAGAAGCTGTACTTCCCGTTTGAATCGGTGGTGGTCATCTGATAAAGCGAATTCGTATTGGTATCGAAGACGGCAACGGCGGCCCCTGCTAATGGCGAGCCTTTGAATGTGACCGTGCCGGAGATCGAGTCGTTGGGTGCGGGATCGGCAGGGTCGGAGCCAATAGAACTGCCGGTATCACTGCCGCTGCAAGCAGTAAGCGCACTTAGCCCAACGATAAGTAAAAAACACTTGATAGGATCCATCGAGTAGTCGTTCGCGCCTAACGTGTCGCTCCGCTCCCGCGAAGGATTCGGACATAAAAAAACTGCGGGAGACAGGCAGAATATATATCGGCAATCCGCAGATTTTCTTTAGCGAGGTGCTCTCGGAGCTTGGATTCGGCGCCGGTAAAGACACTCATTGAACTCGGCAGTTAGTGCTGCTCGCGGCGGCGGAGATAGTCGATAAACATCTGCTCGACGGGCTTGTCATAACTCTTGAGGACGTGGCGAATAGTGTGGCCACTGACGAAATGACAAACTTCTTCGGCAAGATTTTTGGCATGGTCGCCTGCACGTTCGAGGGATTGCGTCATAAAGATGATCTGCAGGCTGGCCTGGCGGGCAATGTTTTCCGGATTCTCGATATGGCGAAGAAATATAAGGTTACGCAGACGATCGATTTCGGAATCCGCGCGAAGAACATCAACCGCTTTGCCAACGTCGCGAGCGGCAAATGCGTCGCCGACATCGGTGAGCATCTTTTCCAGAATTGTGGCCATGTGCGTCAGGTCGCGAACGTCGTCGGAATCGATGCGGCCAGCGACGGCCTGAGCGCTGTTGGCGAAGCTGAGCAGCAGGTCGCCGATGCGCTCCAGGCTGATCATGAACTTCATGCAAGCGAGGAGTTGGCGGGCCTCGGCAGGTTCAACATCGGTGATAATCGACGTAACCGCGCTGTCGATTTCCATGTCAAGGGTATCGAGTTCGCGCTCGCGCTGGCGCAGCGAGTTGAGCAGGGGACCAGAGCCGGTGGCGATCCCCTCTGCAGCGGCGCTGGCGGCTTCCTTCGCCAGGTGACAGGCTTCGATCGTGCGGCGAACAATTTGCTGATGAGCTGATTCGGGGCTGACGCTTTCCACCCGTGCGGTACTCATGAGGGCTCCCCGTGGCGCGGAATGGGAGTGCGCAAAGCAATTGCCTCTGATTTTGCCGTAAGCATAACTGGCTGGTCAACGGCTAAGCATAGTTTTTCTTCTGCCGGGGCGGGTTAAGGAGCTGTGAATTTTTCGTCATTTCTCCAACCCACCCCGGTAACCCGAATGCTTAGGTACTATCGTAATATCGCGCTTATAGCGGCGAGGCGGCACAATGAGGAAATGGGCGTCAGTTCTGTGTTCCTCGATTTTCTACAACACACCCTAATTGGAGCGGCGGCAGTATTTGCTTTGCTCTTCCTCACTCACCTTGGGATTCCCCGGCGCTCCGTGATCGAGATTCCACATCGGACAATAAGGTAGGCGCAGGGCAAGCTCGCCGTCTTCATTCTTCTCCTCTTCCACCCAGCAGTTCGACCCCTGGGATCGCCGTCCCTCCCTCGTTTGACGACACTGCCGAAGGCGTGAGATAGTGACTGGCTTCTCTCACTGTAGACGCCTGGAGTTCGTTGGCCCCCCATGGTTCGCCTCATCCCGAAAGATACAAGTTTTTTCCAAATGTTCTCTGCGATGTCCGAAAACCTCATCGCCGGAGCCGGAGCCCTGGTCGGTCTGTTTGCTGATTACAGGGATGTGGACGCAAAGATCGACGAGATTCGCCGGATTGAACGCGAGGGCGACGAGCTCACCCATGCCATCCTGACCAAGCTAAACCAGACCTTCATCACTCCCTTTGACCGGGAAGACATTCACCAGCTGGCCTCAAAGCTCGATGATGTTCTCGATTTCATCAATGCGTCCGGCGCCCGGTTAGTAATGTACAGAATCACCGACCCGCCGCCAGCCGCGGGTGAACTGGCTAAGATCATCCTGATGCAGACTCAAGAGCTGCAAAAAGCTGTATCCCTTATGCAGAAAAACGGGAACATCCTGGTTCATTGCGTCGAGATCAACCGCCTGGAAAACGAAGCTGACCTGGTCTCACAGCACGCCATCGCCAAACTGTTTGAATACGAGAAGGATCCGATCAACCTGATCAAAGTCAAAGAACTCCTGGAATTCCTCGAGAGAGCTACCGACAAGGCAGAAGACGTAGCGAACGTGCTGGAAACCGTCGTATTGAAAAATACATGAGTTCCATGAATCCACTCCCACAGGAATCCTGGTGAAGCCCGACCTGCTGCTGCTGATCATTACAGTATTAGTCGCCCTGACATTCGATTTCCTGAACGGGTTTCACGACGCCGCAAACAGCATTGCGACGGTGGTATCTACACGTGTTTTATCTCCAAAACTGGCGGTGGCGTGGGCGGCTTTCTTTAATTTTGTAGCTGCTTTCCTTCTGGGAACTGCCGTCGCCAAGACCATTGGATCGGGAATGATCCGGATCGATCAAGTTACGCAGTATGTCGTGATTACGGGGCTGATCGGCGCAATCATTTGGGATCTGCTGACGTGGTGGTGGGGACTGCCAACTTCTTCCTCGCATGCCTTGATAGGCGGCATGGGTGGCGCGGCGGTGATGCGATCCGGCTGGAACGTAATTATTGCCTCAGGATGGTATAAGACCCTGATCTTCATCGTGGTCGCGCCGATCATGGGGCTCGTTCTGGGCTTCTCTTTCATGGTTGCCATCTTCTGGCTGCTGCGCGATAAGCCTCCACAAAAAATTGATGTCTGGTTTCGCAAACTGCAGCTTCTTTCCGCCGCCGCTTATAGCCTGGGTCATGGCGGTAACGATGCCCAGAAAACCATGGGGATCGTGGCCGGTGCGTTGTATGGAGCGCACTTTATCACCGCTGCGGAAATGTCTGGCAATTGGGGAAAATTTCATTGGCCGATCATTCTGGCCGCGAATACGGCGATTGCCCTGGGAACCTATTTCGGCGGCTGGCGAATCGTACACACCATGGGATCTCGTATTACGAAGCTCAAGCCGGTAGGTGGATTCTGCGCCGAGGCGGCGGGAGCAATCACACTTTTCTCCACCGCTTTGGCGGGAATCCCCGTGAGCACCACGCACACGATTACTGGAGCGATTGTCGGCGTAGGAGCAACCCACCGCCTCTCTGCCGTGCGCTGGGGAGTCGCGAGGCGAATTGTGTGGGCGTGGGTTTTGACGATTCCGGCGTCAGCGCTGGTGGCGGCGGTTGCTTTCTGGCTGGTGCGGATGGTGCACCCTGGAGCGTAGGAGCATTGTGACCCGCTATAGAAATTCGCAGCAGTTACATGAGTCTGCTCTTTCTGGCGACAAAAAATCGCCCGTTGCCGGGCTCGGGGCTTCGCTCTAGGCTTAGACAGCGAGGCGGCTGAGCGGGGCAAGCTTACGCGGTGGGAAGCGTAAACAAAAACGTCGCACCATGGGCCAGTTCGCTCTCGGCGCGAATGGAACCGCCATGGGCCAGCATGATGTGTTTGGCGATGGCGAGTCCCAGCCCAGTGCCGCCGGATTCTCGGGAACGCGCTTTGTCCACGCGATAGAAGCGCTCGAAGAGCCGCGGGAGGTGCTCGGAGGCAATGCCGGCGCCGAAATCCTGCACGCAAAATTCGACTGCATGGGGAACCGCACGCGCGCCAAGGACGATGCGACCGCCGGCAGCCCCATATTTCAGGGCATTGTCGATCAGGTTGGAGAACACTTGATGGATGGCTTCGCGGTCGGCCAGAACGGTGGGAAGACTTTCTGGAACGGGCAAGTCAGCAATACGGAGATCGATCCCGTGCGTTCGCGCGATTTCCCGGAAACTTTCTTCTGCGTCGTGAAGAAGCTCGGCGGGAGGAACAGGTTCAACATCAAAGCGCGTTTCTCCTGACTCGACCCGGGCCAGGGTAAGCAGGTCTTCGGTAAGGCGCGACATGCGCGCGGAATTCTTGCGGATAATTTCCAGAAACTCGCGCGTGGGTGCCCCATTTTCCGGAGCACTGTCGAGCAAGGTCTCTGCATACCCTTGAATCGATGTGAGAGGCGTACGCAGCTCGTGAGACACGTTCGCGATAAAATCGCGGCGGGTTTTTTCTACGCGTTCGGTTTCGGTCAGATCGCGGAGCACCGCGACCGCGCCTCCGTCTGGCAAGGGAGCGGCGGTTACGTCAAAGGCGCGCCCGGAAATGATAGACGTGGCGCGGGCGGTTTTCACTTCGCGGCTGGTGGTGGCTTCTTTGACCGTGGCAAGAAAATCGGGATCGCGGATGGTTTCGACAACTGGCTGCTGCAGGCGAGTCCCTTGGGGAATCAGGCGGTTCATCGGCTGGTTGGCCCACTGCACCAGCCCATCGGCGCTGACGGCAATAACCGCATCCTGCATGCTGTTGAGCAGAGTTTCCAGCTGGCGCTGGCTGGATTGCACGGCGGCAAAACTCTGTTCGACGCGACGAGCCGTCTTATCGATGGCTCCGGCAACCCGGCCAATTTCGTCCTGAGAAGGTTCGCGAATGCGCGCCTGGAGATCACCTTCGGCAATGCGGGCAGCAACATTGACGATGCGTTCCAGGCGGCGAGCGCTCCATTGCGCAGCAGCCGCGGCCACAATGAGAGCGAAAAGGAAGGTTATTCCGGAAGCCAGTTCCAGCCTACGGCGAACCTGTGCGGAAACCTCTTCTACATCGGAGAGCGGATAGGCCAGGCGAACGGCGCCTCCGGAGACCGGTACGGCGACATAAAGAAAAGGAATGCCGAGCGTGGTGCTGCGGCGCTCATTGCTGCCGATCCGACCGTCGAGGGCAGCAGCGAATTCCGGGCGCGCCGCATGGTTCTCCATGCCCTTGGGAGTCGCCTCGGAATCGGCCAGCACTTTGCCAGTGGGGTCGATGATGGTGACGCGCGCGCCCGCGGATTGGCCTTCCTGGGCGGCAATATCGGCGAGAGAACGCCCACTGCGGTCGGTCTCGACACGATGAGCCAGAAGCTGTGTCTTCTGGATAAGGTTGCGCTCGATTTCATTGCGTAGCGAAGCTTCCCACGCGCCGCCCAGCATTACATCGAAAGTTACCGCGGCGGCAAGGATGACGATCAGGAAGGCCGCCAGCAGCTTGAAGAAAATCCTATTTCTCACTTCGTTCTCACTTTGGGTCGTTTCACTTGGGCTCCTCGAAGCGGTACCCGGCGCCGCGAACCGTTTTCAGATAGCGCGGGTTTTCCGGGTCCGGTTCGATTTTTTCGCGGATGCGGCGAACATAGACGTCGACCGAGCGCGGGGTGACGTAAGACGTATCGCGCCAAACTGCATCCAGCAGATGATCGCGTGAAAAGACGCGGCCCAGATGGCGGGCGAAGTAATCGAGCAAGCGAAACTCCGTCGCCGTGGTGGGAACGGCCTGTCCGCGAACCGTCAGCACCATGGCCGAGGGATCGATTTCAATGTCGCCAACTTTGAGTGGACTGGGCGGAAGCGGGCGCTCAAAACGACGTAGCACGGCCTTCACGCGCGCAACGAGTTCGCGCGGGCTGAAGGGCTTGGCGATGTAATCGTCTGCGCCGATCTCAAGTCCGAGCACGCGGTCTGCTTCGCCGCTTTTGGCCGTGAGAAAGATCACGGGCACGGCAGCAAGTCCCTGAGTTTGGCGGACGGTGCGGCAGAGTTCGAGACCGTCTTTGCCCGGGATCATGATATCGAGCACGAAAAGCGTCGGCCGCTGCCTCTCTGCATCGGCGATGACGCTTGATCCGTTGGAATAAACGCGCACTGCAAAACCTTCGTTCTCCAGATGATGGCGAACCAGGCGGGAAATATCGGGATCGTCTTCGACGACGAAGATGCTGGGCTTCACGCGTTCATTGTAACGAAGGGAGTTGCCAGCACCTAGAGGCGAGTGGCGAGTTTACGGTTGCGGGGGATAGTTTTCATCGGATTGTAACAATCAGGTTGGCAGCTGGATCGATATGGAAGCGGCTCTTAGGCGGGATGACAGTCGTGGCACTGTATTCGGTGATGATGGCGGGGCCGGAATATTTCTTGCCCTGCTTTAACGCATCGCGGGAGTGGATGGCAGTCTTTAGCTTTTTGCCATTGAACACGACCGGCGCTTCTAGCGTGGCGGGCGAGTCGAGCCTTGCTCGACCCCGACGGCCGGGAGCCTGCCCTGAGCTTGTCGAACGGGCGGCCGTCCTTACATCATCCATCTTCGCGTCCAGCTTCGGTGATTTCAAAATGGCGCGGAGGCGCAGGGTCACTAACTCCACCGCGCGAATCGCGTGGGAGTAGCCATAGCGGCGCTGGTGTTCTCGCTGAAAATCTTTTAGCAGATTCGCAGTCAACGGCAGGTTGAGTTCATATCCCTGGCCGAGGTAGCGGAGATCCACGCTGCGCTGATAGTGCACTGTTCCCTGCCAAGCTTCTTTTTGAAAATCTCTGGCCGCTCGTTTTTGCAATGCCGCGAATTCTTGAACAAGTCTCGCATGTGGAAGTTTGCCCGTGGCGCGCCAGAGGACGGTGCGGGAGTAATCCTTAACGACATCGCTCACCAGAATGCCGAGGGCCGAAAGCGCGCCAGGCAGCTCAGGAACGATCACGTGCGGGATGCTGAGAGCCTCTGCCAACGCGCACGCGTGCAGGCCGCCGGCGCCACCGAAGGCCACCAGTGCGAATTCGCGAGGGTCACGTCCGCGCTCGATGGAGACGACGCGGATAGCTTTCTCCATGGTTGAATTCACCACTCGAATGACGCCAGCGGCAAACTTTTCAAGGCTGAGCAGACTTCCATGCTGCTTCAGCCATTCGTGAGTGATGTGACGGGTGCGGACGAGATCGAGAATAAATTCGCCGCCGAGAAAGCGAGTGGGCTGGAGACGACCTAACAAAAGATTGGCATCGGTGACGGTGGGCTGAGTGCCCCGCCCGTAACAGATAGGGCCAGGATTGGCGCCGGCAGATTCGGGGCCCACGCGAAGCGCTCCGCCGGCATCGAAGCGGGCGAGCGAGCCTCCTCCGGCTCCGACTGTGTGGATATCAAGCATCGGGACTGCGATGGGAAGGCCTGCGACCTGAGCATCGTTGGCGGTAGCCAGCGCGCTCTCTACCAGGGACACATCAGTAGAAGTGCCTCCCATATCAAACGCAATGATGCGGGGGAATCCGCTGGCGCGAGCGCTGGCAGCGGCTCCGACAACGCCTCCGGCAGGACCGGAGAGTACCGTGCGGACAGGTTCGCGCGCGGCAGCGGCGAGGGAGGTGATGCCTCCGCTGGATTGCATGACGAAGATTTTCGAATGTGCGCCCGCCCGGGCTTGCACATTTTCTAGATATAGCTGCATTACGGGTTGCAGGAAGGCATTGATCACTACAGTGGAGGTGCGCTCGTATTCTCGGAATTCGGGGAGAATTTGGTGAGAGATGGAGAGCGGAACGCCTAGTGGTTTGAGGGCTGCTGCAACCCCAAGCTCGTTCTGCGGGTTAGCGAACGAAAATAGCAACGAGATCGCGACGGATTCAGGTTGCCCGTTCGCGACCCAGGCAACCAGCGATTTCAAATCCGCAGCGGACGGCCCGGTCAGGATTTCGCCATCGCTGGACGTGCGTTCTTCAATGCCGAAGCGGAGATCGGCGGGAACGAGCGGCTCGATTTGGTCGAAAAAGAAGTCGTAGAGTCTGGGACGGGCCTGGCGGCCGATCTCGATGGCATCTTCGAAGCTAGCTGTCGTCACCAGAGCAGTGCGCGCGCCTTTGCGTTCGAGTAGAGCGTTTGTGCCGACGGTGGTGCCATGCAAGATGATGAGTTCGCCTTGGTGGTTAATTTTTCTGAGCGCTTCGAGGATGGCTTGCGAGGGATCGGCGGGAGTCGAGAAAACCTTTAGCATGCGCAGGCGGCCGTGATCAATCCAGACGCAGTCGGTAAAGGTTCCGCCGGTGTCGATGGCAATGCGAAGAGGTTGGGCTCGGCGCGGCATGGCTTGGAATCGGAAAATTAGGGTAACATTTGCGGCTATGCGATACGCATTTCTTGTCGAGACGTACGCCACCGAACGGGTGAAGGTGGTCAGTGTGTGGAGTGAGTTTCGAGACGAGGATCTGCCGGTGCGCCCACGGGACGACGATCCGCGCGGACGCAGCGTGCATGAGCAGATGGTGCACCAGTGCGTCAGCGAAGATTTGTGGTTCCGCAATATGCTGGGGATCGATGTAGGTGCGCCTCCGCTACCCCAGCAGGAAACGCGGTTGGAGTTCATGAAACGGTACGCCGAGGACAGTGGGAAGCGGCTGGCGATGCTGCAGGACAAGGCTGAAGCGTGGTGGGAAGAGGATGTGAAGTTTTTCGATGTGCAGCGGTCGCGGGCCTGGGTGATGACACGGCGGATGACACACACCTCGCATCATCGCGGACAGTTGATGGCCATGTTGCGAATGCTGGGACGGAAGCTGCACAGCAATTATGGGCCAACCGCGGACACGGGCGGGCTGATGCAGAATCACGCGCCGACGATTTATGCGTATCCAAGTTTGGAGGCATTGTTTGCGGGCGAGAATGCTAGAGGCCGGAAGGCTGAGTTGCCGGGAGCTAGCGGGAGGGCAGTGACAGAAAGGCCGGGTTAAGCCCGCGGAGGCATTTCAATCCAAGGGTTAAGAATGTTTTTAAGCAACGGAAAATGTGACACGTTACGGGTGACGAGTATTAGATGATGGAATTCCGCAGTCGCGGCGAGAAAAGCATCCATCACACTGATTGGCCTGCCCGCCGCTTCACCGCGCGAAACTGTATTGCCCCAAGCATCTGCGATGCTGGCATCGACGGTCAGAATTCTACCTTCAAATCGCATCGGCAACTCATGTTGCAGCCAGTCATCGAGCCGGCGTCGACGGCGTCCCTGAACCATGCGTTCAATTCCATAACGTAGCTCGGCCAATGAGATGACACTAAGAAAAATCCGATCTTCGTCGGCTGAGTCCATCCAGGCAACGAGGCCAGGATTTGGCCGCGGTTTGACCCATTCAGAGACCGCGTTGGTATCAAGAAGAAAGTTCACAGATCAATCTTGCGGGGAAGTTCTTTGCGGCGAGGCAGCTTTAGACCCGAGCCCCTAAGCGGTGATGCCGCAAGAAATTCAGCCAAATTGCCGATGCGCATTGTCTTCCGCTGCCACTCCGATGCACCCACCACGACGACCGCGGTGCGGCCCTTCCGCGTGACTGTCTGCGGACCCTCCGACATGGCTCGATCAATCACTTCGCTGAACTTTGCCTTGGCTTCAGCAACGGTCCAGATTTGCGAACTCATAGGCACAATCTCCTGTGCTAGTTGTGATAGTCATTATAGTCATCTGCGAAACTAGACACAAGTAGTTCACACGTCGCCTGCATTTCGCGGCGTCCGGAGCTATCCCCAGGGTAGCGAGAACGGCCAGGCGATCCACTAACTAGCCGGATTACGGTCGACAAACATCTCCGCGAACTGCCGCGGAGTGAGGATCACCCCATTTGTTCGTGCTATATCCGAGTTCTTGGTCCACAGATCCCTTATCGTCGCAGGCATGTCGGGAGGAAGCTTCATAACAGCGCTCACGATTTGCTGCCAGTTCCCCACCACCCCGTAAATCGACTGCAGTTTCGGAGCATTTCGTTGAGACTCCTTAAGCTAGTTTCAGGAAGTTCGTTTATCGCCCAAAGAACATAGCAGTCCAACAGCTTGAGGAAGGGCTTGCCTTCGTAGCGCGCGTTAGTGGAAGACACGTCGAGATGATATCAGCGGTCCGTGAGGCGTGGGCTCGCTGCGCTCGCTGGACAGCCGAGGCGGCCGTCCCCACATGAGTTTCGCGAGCCCCGTCGGTTCCACCTCGCTTCCCTGCGTGACGAGGCTGGCTACTGTCCCATGCCCGTGAGCCGGGCTGCGTCTTGCATCATCGAAAGTCTTCGCTGCTGCTGGTCCAGCATCTCCTGCATGTGTGCCAGGCGTTCCATCTGAATCGACTGATAGCGGTTCACTGGAGTCTCATACTGTGCGGTGCCCACCGCCGCATGCATTGACTGATTTACGCGGTCGATGCGTGCCTGCAGATCGGCAATCCGTGCTTCCTGATTCTCGATCCGCGGTTTCCAATACTGCCCGGATCGTTCTTCGGCCAACAGCCGCTGATTCACGTGCTGGTCCGAGTAGCTCTCTGCGAACTGCCTTACGCCGGATACGGTCGTCATCGGCTCGGAGGACTCCGTGATGTCGGGCGGAGCGGAGGGAAGATTCTGATTCGTGATTACTTTGGGCGTCGAACCGGCGGCTTCCTCTGCCTGCTGCTTCGCACGGTTCGCGCGGGCCACATCGGCCAGCGAATTTCCCGCCTGAGACTGCCCGATTGCAGCTGCATTCAGTAATAGTCCGACGAAGAAAATCGCCCATGCCACCCGCTTCATAAGCCCTCCCGGAGCCGTCCTGCCAAGATCGTCTGGACCAAGATCGTCCGGACTAAGACAAAGACCGCTCTCTATAAGGAGAACTCAGCCTCAGGCACTTGTCGCGTCCCAAAGGTGTAATCTGCGGCAAACGAAAGGTATCCGCCTTAGGTGACCAAGGGTACGGCCATGTGCCCTCGCGGAGGGGGCGCTGCTTTTTGCTTTTCATCTTGCTGGCCAGCACCAACACAGGGGCGACCAACGGTCAATGCGCAATCGCCTAGTTACAACATCTAGCGCCGTTCTATGATGCTTCGGTGAAGAAAACTCCTCCCGATACAATGGCGGACCACGCAGCAATGCTCCTAAGCACAGACTGGTTCGCGCCACACTGGAACGTAATTGGAATCGAAGCCGATAGGCAAAAACAGTGCTTTAAAAATGGGTGTCGGGACATCGTTCGAGGAGTCGTAGGAGAGGCGCGAGACTATTACCTCATCGACTTTTCGCACGATCGGATCGAAAAGACGAGGAAAGACCTTCGCTTGCTTGTTCGGAACTGCAAACTAAGCAAGGCGGCTGCAACACGGGTCGAGGAATTGGCAGCAAACAAGTCGGGCCGAGACCAACTGGGGAAGACAGCTTGGCTGTTCCGCAATCTGCACGAGGAATTGCTTAACGACCAGACATTGGATCAGTAGATTAAGCCCCTTCTGGCACGCTCTCGTAACAAGTTCTCGTTCTCCAGCGAATTGAACTTCGAGGAGATGTGTTTGCAATCCTCGACAGCGTGGGATGAGTACACCAGAAGCCTCACACCGGAACTTCCAGCTTCTTTGGCATATCTTGTATCCACCGACTTGCTGGCCATCGCTGAGTTGTCTGATGTTCTGAAGCAGCTAACGATGGACCAGAGGAAGAGACTCCATGCACGATTTCGCGTCGCAGCAAGGTCCGTGACCGGAGTAGAGATGGAACGCGATTGGTCGGGTGCGGAACCGTAGTTGTTGAAACATCGCGGTTGCACTCATTGCCGCACGGCACCGCAAGCAACCGAGCTCCGTTCGGCGGACAGCCGAGGCGGCTGTCCCTACATCTGTCGTGGCGATTCACCTTACCCTTTCGTAGTGAAAGCCAGCGTGAGCAGCGTTTTCTGTTCTACTTCATGCGCCTTGGCGCTGCCGGTGGCGGGGCTGGCGCTGGAGCTGCGTTTTACCGACATCACGTGGCGAGAGCCGGCGATGCGTTCGAGACGTGGGAGCATGTTAAATAACGCCCCCATGTTGGCTGGCTCTTCCTGCACCCAGACGATGTCGCCCGACTCACCGTGGCGGGCGAATTCGGCGGCGAGTTCTTTCTCTGGGAAGGGATAGAGCTGTTCGAGAAATACGATCGCAGTCGAATTGTCTTTTCTTTTCTTGCGCTCGGCTTGGAGTTCATGGCCGATCTTGCCCGTGCATACCAGGATGCGGTCGGCTTCGCCGATTTCCATGTCGGGGATTACGTTCAGGAAATTTTTGCGGGTAAAGTCCGCGATAGGCGAAGAAGCGTCGGGATGGCGCAGCATGCTTTTGGGCGTGAACACCACCAGCGGTTTCCGCCAGTGGCGCAGAGCCTGACGTCGGAGCAGATGAAAATATTGCGCGGCATTCGAAGGCTGCGTAATTTGGATGTTGTGCTTCGCCGCCAGCTGGATGAAACGTTCGATGCGCGCGCTGGAGTGTTCCGGTCCCTGGCCTTCATAGCCGTGGGGCAAAAGCATCACAAGGCCGGAGAGCAGGCTCCACTTGGCTTCTCCGGCGGAGATGAATTGATCGATGATGGCTTGCGCCACGTTTACAAAGTCTCCGAACTGCGCCTCCCACAGAACCAGCGCCTCAGGATAGTCGCGGCTGTAGCCGTATTCGAATCCCAGCACGCCGGGTTCGGAAAGAGTCGAGTTGTGAATCCCGCAACGTGCTTGATCGGCAGCGATATTTTCCAGAGGCACATATTCATTCTCGTTTTCGATATCGACGAGCACGGAGTGGCGCTGGTTGAAGGTGCCGCGGCGAGAGTCCTGGCCAGAGAGCCGAACGGGAATTCCAGTTTTCACCAGACTCGCAAAGGCGAGCGCTTCGGCCATGCCATAGTCCACAGGTCGCTTGCCGGTTGCCATTTCGGCGCGTTGCGCGAGGAGTTTCTTTACTTTCGGATGAATGTGAAAGCCTTGCGGATACGTGGTGAGATGAGTACCCAATTCGGCGAGTTCGTGAGTGGAGATTCCCGTTTCAACTTCGTACTCCGGCCGGTGCAAGCCACCGTAGTATCGGTCCCAGTAGTTGGGCAGCTCGCGCAAGGTTGGCTTCTTGGTAATTTTCCCGGCATCTTTTTGCGCGGTTTCGAACTCGGCTTTGATGGCGGCAGCTTGCGCAGAAGCATCGGTCGCGCCGATATCGTCGGCGTAAATTTCCCAGAGTGGAGGATGCTCCTTAATCTTCTTGTAGAGCAGCGGCTGGGTGATGGTAGGGTCGTCGACTTCGCTGTGGCCATGTCGGCGATAGCCGATAAGATCGATCACGACATCCGTGCCGAACTGATAGCGGTATTCGACGGCCAGGCGGGCCACGCGGACGACAGCATCCACATCTTCGCCATTGACGTGGAAAATTGGGATCGACTGGCGGCGCGCGATGCAGGCGGCGAAGCGCGTCGAATGTTCTTCGGTATAGCTCGTCGTAAAACCCAGCAAATTATTCACGACGACGTGAATGGTGCCGCCGACGGTGTAGCCGGGAAGGTCGGCATAATTCATGGTCTCGGCAAGAATGCCCTGCCCGGCGAATGCAGCGTCGCCATGCACCAACAATGGCAGATACTTTTCGCGTCCGCCTTCACCGCTGCGATCTTGTTTTGCACGAGTGCGGCCCACGGTGACCGGATCGACGGCCTCGAGATGGCTAGGATTGGAAACCAGATGGATATGAACTTTGTTGCCGCTGCGCGTCGTGTATTCGCCCGTCGCGCCCATGTGGTATTTCACATCGCCGGAGCCGAGTACGCTGCGCGGGTCCACGTCTTCGAAGCCGGCAAAGATTTCTTCCGGATCTCGCTTGGCGATGTGGGCAATCAGGTTGAGACGACCGCGATGGCTCATGCCCATCACCAGTTCGGTAGCACCGAGGCTTGATCCCCGATCGAGAAGTTCGTCCACTAACGGAATAAGCGCGGTGACGCCTTCCAGGGAAAAACGCTTGCTGCCGAGATAGCGCTGCTGCATGACTTGCTCGAACACATCGGCGCGGATTAATAAGTCCAGGACGCGAGCCTGATCGACAGGTTGCGGCTCCGATTCCATCTGCTCGTAGATCCAGCGCCGGCGCTCCGGAGCGTAAATATGATTGATTTCGACGCCGATAGTCGAGGAGTAGATGGCGCGGGCCTCGCGCGTGTATTCGCTTTCAATCTGCAATTCTGGAGTGGGACGCGGAGGCAGAAAGCCGAGGGGATCGAGATCGCCCTCGAGATATCCCCATTGGCGGAAAGCGTTAAATACGCGTTCGCGTTCCGCGTTGTTTACTTGACGGTTCAAAGACGTTTCGGCGACTGCGGGACCGCCATTTGATGGTCTGGATTTCGGGGTTGGCATATTTGTTCTTTACTTAGGATAACGGATGCGCGAGTGGGTTAAGGGATTCTGGCGCCCAGCAACAATCAAATCCGGCCAGGAATGGTTCCCTGGCCGGTAAAAGTCTAGCAATTTGATTGACGGCTCATTCGGGAAAATGGAACGCTACCTGGCGCAGCGCGAGGACAACCTTCTGGAGCACCTTGGGCGTACAGGATATATTTGGCGAGGCAAAGACATAGGAATAAAACTAGGAGGAGATTCTTTAACATCGGCTGGTCCCAAGACTCAAACTCAGTCAAACTTTCCGCGCACGTACGACATGATTTTTTTTTCTGATCAGATAAATGCCGAGATCAGGTGCTACTCAGCCTCATTGTGACCGTGCAAAGTTATTCTTTGACGCGTAGTACAAAGGAATTACGCACACGCCAAGGTAGTCGAGCGGGGGTTACAGCAAAGTGAATTAGAGATGAATTCCTGATGAAAAAAATTCACAGGGACGACCTTAGTCGGAGTGGCCCGTCAGTTGCCGCGCTTCATGAACGCGGAGTTAAAAAATTTCCACATATTTGCCAAAGCTTTTAGGGTTAACCCTGTAGGCGACGCGGGGTCGCAGAATCAATGTAGACTGCCTGAATCTCTGAAGAGTCTCAGTAGGGACGCCGCCCGTGGCCGATAGGTGAGCGTCCGAAGTGTGAAGGAAAGTGCGAAAGGGGAGGCAACGATGGAGAGCATTGGCTTGACTCGGGTCGCGAGTCCGCGGTCAGTCGAAGAGACGGTTGAACGTCTGCAGTCGATTCTCAAAGAGCGGAATCTGCAGGTGTTCGCCTTGATCGACCATAGCGGCGAAGCGGAGAAAGTCGGATTAAAAATGCGGCCGACGAAGCTTTTGATTTTCGGCAGCCCCAGGGGCGGCACACCCGTGATGGTAGCCGCGCCCAGTATCGCGATCGATCTGCCTTTGAAGGCTCTGATTTCCGAAGACGAGAGCGGTAAGGTTTGGATCACCTACAATACTCCGGAATATCTGCAGCAACGGCACGACGTGCCTGCGGATCTGCTCAAGAATATTTCCGGCGCGGGAGCTTTGGTGGCGAAGGCTGTGGAATAATGGCCGCGCCGGATCTCTCACAATTGCCAGCGTAATCTTGTAGATGGAAAATTCCAACCGAGCCCGCGACCATCTCGCCAATGAACGCACCTTCCTGGCGTGGGTGCGAACCAGTGTGGCGATCGTGGTATTCGGATTTGCGATCGGACGATTTGCCATTGCCCTGCGGCAGTTGGCCAAGTTTCAGGGCCAGGTTTCGAGGACAACGGGCCTTTCGGTCTGGATGGGAATGATCTCGATTGTGGCAGGCGTGGTAATGGTTGTGGCTGGCTTGACGCGTTATCGAAAAACCCGATCCCAACTGGATAAGGGGGAATTTGAGCCAGCGGGATTCATCGTGGATCTGGTAACGATTCTGACGGTCCTATTTGGGTTGGCTCTGGCGGGATATCTGCTTTATGTGGAGAAGAGTTTAGGGTAGCGACGCTGAAGGTTGAAAATTCGGAGTAGCGCGTCGCGAAGAATCTATGGCCAACGAACTGGAAAAGGAAGCGGCGGCGCGGGCCAGTTTGCGGTTCGTGAAAGATGGCCAGGTAGTCGGGCTCGGGACCGGATCGACGGCGGCGTACTTCATTCAATTGCTCGGCGAGCAAGTTAGAAATGGATTGCGGGTTCGCGGTATCCCCAGTTCGGATCGCTCGCGGGAGCAGGCTAGGAGTCTGGGGATTCCGCTGACTACTCTTGATGAGTGCCAACAGATCGACGTGACGGTTGACGGCGCGGACGAAGTCGACCCGCAACTGCGCCTGATAAAAGGGGGCGGCGGTGCATTGCTGCATGAAAAGATTGTGGCCTCGGCAACCCGGCAACTCGTAATCGTGGCCGACGCAACCAAGAGAGTTCCGGTGCTGGGAAAGTTTCCGCTGCCGGTGGAGGTAATCAAGTTCGCGCAGGCGCTCGTGAAAAAAAGGATCGAGGCGCTGGGCGCGCGCGTCGAACTGCGACATACCGCCGATGCTAAGCCGTTCCTTACCGACGAAAACAACTACATATTTGATTGTCACTTCGGAAAGATCCGGGGCGCGGATGGCTTAGCAAACAAGCTAAGTGACATGCCGGGAGTCGTGGAGCACGGGCTCTTCATCGGCATGGCAAGCGTGGTTCTGGTGGCCAACGGCAGTGAGGTCGTCGAACTGCGGCGCTGACAATCAGTAAGTGGCGTAATCGCGACCACGGAAGGAAGCCGCAGGAGGCCGACAGCAGTGGCAAATACCGAATCAACCGGGACTACTTCTGTGCCGCAAAGGCAGCGTCTCCATTCCCGCCGGCATAGCCTGCGCTACGGCTTGCAAGAGCCGCTCGATGTGACGGTGCTTCGTTCCGGAGTTCCAGACTCTGTGCCCGGACGCTCGTTGAATCTGGGAGCGGGTGGTCTGGCTGCGGTGCTGGCGGGAGAGTTGCTACCGGGTGAAGTGGTAGGCGTGGAAATTCATCTGCCGAAATCCGCGATTCCATTGCGCGCGCGGGCGAGGGTTCGGCATCATGACAAGTTGCGTTGCGGGATGGAGTTTGTCGGCCTTTCGGCGGATCAGCAGGCGGCGATCCGCAGTTTTGCGGAAGAGACGAAAGCAGAGCCGGAAAAGGATATGCGGCCGAAGCTTCCCCCGGAAGCGAGGTTTTCCGAAGGCGAGCAGTCGCGCGATCTAAAGCCTTCTGCCCGCAGACGCCGTGGAAGAGTGTGGCTTTTTTTTCTGGCATTGGCCGCCATTCTATTGGCGCTTTTTTGGTGGCGCTGGAACCAGGTGTGGGAAGATCTGGAATCCGGGCTGGGAAGAGGCGAAACTACAATCCAGCCGCAAGCCCATGTCCCGGCTGATGTCATGGAGAAACTGGTGATTCACCGTGTGGATCCGGATTATCCCCCAAGTGCGCGACCCGCTCACCTGCAGGGAGTGATTGTTCTCGACATCGTAGTCGGACGCGATGGGAAGGTCGCTCAAGTGCGTGCCTTGAATGGCCCCGAAATCCTCGCGCAGGCCGCCGTGGACGCCATGCGCTGGTGGCGTTTCGAGCCCTACCGTGTTAACGGTGATCCTGAGGTCGTGGAGACCACGGTAGCCGTTGAGTTCAAACCGTAGCCGCGACCCGAAAGGTTTCCGTGAGGCAACCCTCGTCATTGGATCATCGATCGGGCGCGAAGCTGGGACCACGATTTTAAACCCTGCGCTTACGCATCGCATTCAGAACGATCACACCGCTTAGGGCAAAAGAGAGGACTGCAGCCAGAGCAGCAATCAACCGCAGTGCCGCGCTCAGGCGAAGAAAGTCGGCAAAGACGGCGGCCAGGGCCAAAGCCACGCCGATTCCGTTCAACCAAACGGGCACTCGAATTGAAGTAGCGAGATCCGGACGCAAGCGCTGTTGCAAAAGCAGCGCGGCCAAGCCGATGGCGGCAACCACCACCAAAGCGAGGGGACTCTGGAACGCGCCGCGGCTGGTGTAAATCACAACCAGTGCCAAAGCTAGAAGGAGCAAGCCCGCAGCCAGTATCGTCGGCCGGCGGGGCGGAGAGTCAGGACCCGGATTGGGCGAGCTATTAGACACGAAAGTCTTTCCCAAGACTTATACAGGCGCTGCGAGAGCTTTTCAAATTTCGGAATTTCGAATATGACGAGATCAGTGGGGCGTTGGGTGCAATCACGCCGTGGGAACTGACCGGCTGATGCCAGCAAGCCATTGGGCTTGACGGGGATCGCTGTGGTGCACGGCATACAGCACCAACTCAACTCGGGATGAGATGCCCAACTTGTCAAAGATGCGGAACAGATATTTCTTGACCGTGTGCTCGCTGAGATTGAGTTCGCGCGCCGTATCGCGATTGCTAAGGCCTTCAGCAACCAGCGCAACCACCTGTTCTTCCCGGGGCGTGAGCAGCATCCGACCGTTGGAGTTCACCACTCGCAGCGAGGGCGCTTCGGAGACCGAATCCAGCAAGAAGTTCATCTGTTCGGTGTTGGCCCAGATCTGACCTTCGGCGACCCGCTGGATACATCGGCAAAGCAAACGGAAGTGCGAGTCGGTAAGACAGAAAATTCCCCGGGCGCCGGAGCGAAAGGCGCTGATGATCAGTTCTCGATCGTAGGCTTCAACCAAAAGCACTTTCGCGGTTAAAGGATGGGAGAGGTGAATCTGTCGCATGGCCGCCATTTGATTGGCAATTTCAACTGACAGATTGAGGGACAGAATCAAAACTTTTACGGGAGTGAATGCAACCGCCTGCAGGATCGAGTCTATGTCGATCGGGCAGGTGGATACATGGAACTCGGATCGCCGGCGCAAGGCGCTGGTCAATAGGTGAGATTGCATACGGTTGGAGTCCGCAATGAGAACGGGTATTGCGGCCGAAGCGGCGGCCAAGAGCGGACTCATGAAACGGGCACCCCGAATGAAAACCGATTGATGTGCGCTCTGATCTTAGGAGTGCATTGGGCAGTACTCAAGGAAACACGTAACAAAATTTCTGGCCGACTCTCAATTCGGGACAATGAATTCCCGGGCTGTGGAAATTTCGGAACGGCTTTGAGCGTTGCGAATTAAATCAGTCCCTTGCATGACGAGTTCGAAAATAGCGGGCGAAACGGTTAAGTCGGCGTGCTTTTTGACTGCCTTCACGGTGACTTCATGTGATTCCGTGAACAAGCAAGTCCACTTTCGTGGGTAGCCGCTGAGGCAGCAGCCTTACGACTCCAGCGGAAAGGCCCGCGAGCCGAAGAACAGCAGTGCTACTCGCCAAAGCCACTCACTTCGGTGTGAAAATTCAACGTGTCCACGTTAGTAGACCGTACTTCCCATGTCTTGCCACGAATATTGGGGAAAGATAGCTTGCTCACAGCGATATTACGGCAATGAAGCAAAGAGCTTGGCTGACCATATTTCCGCTGGTAGGGCTGTTGCTATCGCAACTTTGCGGGGCCGTCTTCGCCCAGGACGCAGCAAAAGAGCAAAACCTGGGAACCAGCACACCGTCTTCTCAAACTGGTCAAACCGGGGCTGGTGGCAGGAGCGAAGGAACGACGGCTGCAAAACCGGAGCAGGCGGACGGCATGGGAAACCCTCAGCTCGGAGGATTACGCCGTCCGCTTTACCGGCTCAACCGAAGCGATGTAGTCTCCCTCAGCTTCACCCTTTCTCCCGAGTTCGATCAAATTCTTGTCGTCCAGCCCGATGGTTATGTCTTTCTGAAAGATGCGGGCTCAGTGCTCGCCTACGGATTAACGCTTGACGAACTTCAGGTAGCCGTCCGGAAGGCATACAGCGGATATCTTCACGATCCCCAGGTGGCCGTGGCACTCAAGGAGTTCGAGCATCCCTACTTTGTAGCTGGCGGCGAGGTAGGACGCCCCGGGAAATACGAATTGCGCACAAATACTTCGATCATTGAAGCGGTGCAGATCGCGGGCGGATTTACCCATGAAGCGAAGCATTCTCAGGTCGTGCTGTTCCGCCACGTAAGCGATGATCAGGTGGAGGCCCGCATTTTCGACATCAAGAAAATGCTGCGAGAAAAGCGTTTGACCGAAGTTCCTACTCTGCGCCCGGGTGATTTAGTGTTTGTTCCTCAAAATTCCATCTCCAAGATTGAGCATTTGATAAGTAAACCTTCCTTAAGCATGTACGTGAGCTCCACTCAGTTCTAAGCAGGCCAATTCACATGTCAGAAGAGGATCGCGCGAACTCAGGTAAAGAGCAGCCGGCGCCTACAGCAAGGGAGCTGGCGCTGATACTGTTCCGGCGAGGAACCCTGTTTGTCGGCATCGCAAGTTTCGTCTTCGTACTGGCGGTGATCTATGCTTTGGCCGGTGTTACATATCGCGCCCATTTGCGTGTGTTGGTACGTCGCGGGCACTCCGATCCTCCCGTAACCGGCCAGCAAAACGCCCCTCCGGATTTTTCTCGAGTGGAAGTCACCGAGGAAGAACTAAATTCTGAGGTGGAGTTGCTTAAAGATGAAGATGTTTTGCGGCAGGTGGCGGAAGCCAACGACTTAGCCGCACACGATTGGCTGCGCTGGATACGGCCCCGGGAAGAGCCGGAGGCTCGCGTGGAGCGTGCCGCACAGCGGCTCGCCAATCGTCTGACTGTGGAATCGATTAAGAAGTCAAATCTAATTGCAGTGAGTTACGATTCTGCCGACCCGAAACAAGCGGCGCATGTGTTGCAATCATTATCCAGTGTTTATCTCCAGAAGCACATGCAGGTGCACCGTCCAGCCGGACAATTTCGCTTTTTCGATCAGCAGACAGCAGAGTCCCGACAGCAACTCCAGGAAGCCGAACGGAAATTGTTGGCTTTCACCAAGAGCCATGGCGTAGTGGTGGCGGCACAGCAGCGTGATCTCCTCTTGCAGAGACTGGACGCGGCAGAGGGAAATTACGGACGGACCCAACTGCAAATCGCCGAGACGGAGCATCGCGCGCGGGAGCTTGAGGCCGAGGTCGCGGAGTTACCACAGAGGGCAACCACGCAAGTTCGCACGGCGGATAATCCGGAACTGCTGCGGGCTTTGAAGGCGAGCTTGCTGGACCTGCAATTAAAGAAGATTCAGCTGCTCACCAAATTCGAGCCGACCCACCGGCTCGTGCAGGAAGTGGAGCAGCAAATCTGGCAGGCCGAGTCGACGATTGCCTCCCAGACACTGACCCCCGTGCGCGACGAAACCACTGACCAGAATGCCCGCTACGAATGGGCCCAGGCGGAAGCGAAGAGAGCCCGCGTTGACATGAAAGGGCTACAAGCACGAGAGATTACGGCCGGCGCTCAGTTGATGAGTATCGCAACCAGGCGCGGCAGTTGGGCGAGGACGCCATTACGCAAGATGACCTCGTGAGCAGTGAGAAGGCGGCGCAGGAGAACTACCTGCTCTATGTGAAGAAACGCGAAGAGGCAAGGATAGGCGATGCTCTGGACGAGGATGGCATCGTGAATGTAGCAATTGCCGAGCAGCCGGTCGTACCGGCCCTCCCTGTGTGGCCGCCAACGACGGTGGTGCTGACCGGGATCGTGGCGGCTCTGGCCTCGGGTACGGGCGCAGCATTTGCCGCAGACTATCTTGACCCGGCACTGCGCACGCCCGAAGAAGCCCTCACCTGTTTGGAATTGCCGGTATTGGCTTCATTGCCTCAAGGAGCAGAACGGAGACTATCAGCATGAAGGGAATGCGATGAGCGCTAATGTGAACATTGTTCAAGGACCCGAGACGATAAGCTCATCGACGCGGGAATCCGTACCAGCAGCGACATCCGAACGCGCTGTCAGTGAGTGGAACCCGAGGATTTCGGTCGCGAGCAGATTCTGAGCTTGGTTCGCCGGGTTTTTTTTGCTAACAGCGATCGCCCCTCGAGACAGGTGGTTTTCAGCGCGGTGGAACGGAACACTGATGTGAACAGTATTTGCCACGAAGTCGCGAGAGCTCTGGCGCAGCAGACGGTAGAGCACGTCGCCCTCGTTGAGATGGAGCAAGGAGTGATCGAGGAGACCTGGATTCGCCCGCCTTCTCCTCGGAGCGCTTCCATCAAGTCACGCTCCACCCGAATTGCGGTCAATCTTTGGCGCGTGCCAAAGAGCGTGAGCGGTGCAGTCAACAGGGAATCTGGAACCGGAATACATTGGCTGCGCCTATTGGAAGAGTTGCGAAACGAATTCGAGTTTGTGGTCATCCAAGGGCCTTCCGTTGGAACATCGAGTGAGGCTGCATTGCTGGGACAATTGACGGATGGCATCATTCTGGTGCTCGATGCTCGCAGCACGCGGCGAGCAGCCGCTCTGAAGGCCAAGGAGATACTGGATGCAGCGCAGTGTCGAATGCTGGGAACAGTACTCGTCCAGAGAATGTTTCCAATTCCCGAGCGAATTTACCGCCGTCTCTAGATTTTGGCGACGCTGAAGGATTAGTAGGCTTGCCAGAAACGTAGTGCAAAATGAGGACGAAATGTTAGTGGGGCTCAGTGGGCGGTAGCTATGGTGCGGCTAAAGCTCTTAGCTGCAGAACAAACTCGTCGCCGCAACCGATTGCAGCGGGCACTTCGCAGCAATGGTTTGCAATCGAGACGCGGTACCGTTTCGAGAAAAGAGTCTCCACACAACTCAATCAGCAGGGCTTCAAGGTGTTCCTTCCGCTTTTGACCGAACATCACCGGTGGAGCGACCGCCAAAAAGTAATAACGGTTCCTCTTTTCCCCGGGTACGCGTTTGTGCTCGTCGATCAGTCGCGGGATGCATGGCAAACCGTTTTGCGAACGTTGGGATGATCCGCTTCGTAAGTTTTGGAGGAATTGTAGTTGCCGTGCCGCGAAAACAGATTGAACACTTGCAACTGCTGCTGCAGCAGAACGGACTCTTCTCTCTGCATCCGTTCGTACATACCGGGCAAAGGGTGCGGATCCGGGGAGGGTGCCTCCACGGTTTGGAAGGAATAATTGTGCGTAACGAGACGAAAAAGCTAGTGATCTCGATTCAATCGATTCAGCGCTCTCTCGCGATTGACATCGAGGGGTATGAACTGGAAATGATCTGAAGTGTCTTCTCTTCCCTTACATCCAAGGCAACAGAAAGCGATTGAAACCGACTGGGCTGCGCGGTTAATCCCAGGCGCAGGCGCCTCGGCCCGCGAAAAAAGGGCGTGGCGGAGCACAGGCACAAAAATATTCTTCCGCGATGCCGCCACTTTACTTCCCTTCGCAGCAGCGAAAGATTCTGAGCGTTTTTCGACTCGCCCATTCTCGGGAAAACAAGGATCAGCGCGCACGAATGGCCTGTGGGTGACTCTACCGGACTATGCAATTGGGATGTTTGCATGGGCGGTGATCGCACAGATCTGCGTAAGGCTTTCCCTGGGTTTTCCGATCGCGCCCTTGGCTGGCTTGCATCCAGTCTGGCCTGTTTCACACACTCTGATTGGCATCGCGTTATTGCATGGCGTATTAATCAATCGGTTCAACTTGACAAGCCGGCTGCAGACCGCAAATACACATCTACGCGAGCAGTTGCATGCGATGGGCAGTGCAGTCTTCTGGGGAACGCTGGCCTTGAGCGTAGCGTTGCACCTGCAAGGCTGTACCGGACCGACTGAAGCTGCAATCTGGAGTGCCGGGATGTTGCACTTCGTCTTATTTTCGGCGTGGAGATGGCTCAGACGAAATAGTCGCGATAGTGGCCTGCAGTCTACCCGAGGCGTGCGCAACGCGCTCATCGTAGGGGCAGGTACTGTAGGGCGAAGAATCGCGAAGCACATTGAAGAGCATCCCGAAATGGACCGCTCCGTCTACGGATTTCTAGATGACAAGAGACCGTTGGGAAATGGCATTGTCGGGCGCACGAGCGAACTGACGGAATTGGCACGCTCGGGATTCGTAGACGAGGTGATTCTAGCCGCTCCGCAGGATCAGGAAGTCATACTGCGCATGCTGCATTCCGCCCGGCTACTGCATTTGGATTTAAAGATAGCACCGCAGCTCTTTGGTTGTGAGCCTGCCGGGAAATTAGAAAGTCTGGGAAATATTCCGCTGATCTCTCTGCATGAAGAAAAAGTCCCGGTCGCTGGTCTTCTTGTAAAGCGTGCGATGGATGTCGCGGCATCTGGAATCGCGATTATCGTCCTGGCACCTGCATTGTTTCTGATCGCGATTCTGATCAAATTGGAGTCTTCCGGGCCAATTCTCTATAAGGCGCCGCGGGCCGGACGCAAGCGCAGACCGTTTCCGTGTTACAAATTCCGCACGATGGTCAGCAACGCGGATGATCTCAAGGAAAGCTTGCGCGAGCGAAATCAGAGGTCAGGTCCGTTTTTCAAGATCACGCACGATCCAAGAATCACGCGCATTGGACGATTCCTTCGCCGCTACAGCCTGGACGAACTTCCGCAACTTTGGAATGTGCTGAGGGGCGACATGAGCATGGTTGGGCCGCGGCCTCATCCGCTGGATGATGTTTCCAAGTATGCGATTGAGCATTTACCGCGCCTGGACGTCACGCCGGGGATTACCGGGCTTTGGCAAGTCACGGCGAGACGAGATCCGTCCTTTCAGAATGGGTTGAAGCTCGACATCGAGTACATCCGCCGCTGGAGCTTGAGAATGGATCTGTCCATTTTGCTAAAAACTGCAGCGGTCGTGCTACGGGGAAGCGGGGAATAATGCCTGGGTATTCGACCGGGATGCAACCGTCAGTGGCATGGCCGAGGAATGCAGCCTTCGGAGCGCTTCAGTTGGCCTTGCGGCCCCTACAAGCACTGATTGTAATGCCGATGGCGCTACTGATGGCGGCGCTGACCGCTATGCTGTTACGACCTCCTGACGTTCCTTTCTACGAAATCGATCGAGTCGTCTTCGCGCTGCTGGTTGCAGGTGTCGTCGGGCGAGCAATTGTGGCAAGACAGCGGTTCTGGACGGTCGAACGGGCATCATGGCCGATGATCGGACTGACATTACTGGCGGTCACGAGCGTAATGGCAACCTTTTGATAACGGCACATGGTCACTTCTGGCGGCGAAGTTTATTGTGCCGTTCACGCTCTTTCATCTGTCTGTGCTTTTATTTCGAGATCAGCGCCGGCTCGCACTTTTTGAACTCTTCGCCCTGGCTTTGCTGGCGTATCTTTGCTTCACTTCGATCATGTTTCTGGTGGGCGCAAAGTCATTTATTTTTCCACGGTTCATCCTGGATGAGAGCTTGGGCTATCATGCCGATCGGGCGCGCGGGCCGCTGCTGCAAGCCGTGGCAAACGGCGTTTCGCTGAATCTGCTCGGTCTGCTGGCCCTGCATGCAATTCTGCGCGGCAGAATCCGGGGGCTCAAGGCCGCCATGCTCGTGGCTTCCCTTCCACTTGCAATTCTTGCAACGATGACCCGGGCGGTATGGCTTTCCTTTGTAGCCAGCGTGGGTGTGCTGATTTTTCGCTCGCAGAATCGACGACTTCGCCGAGTCTCCATTGCCGTGGCAGCGGTGGGGGTTCTAGCTTTGCTTGCTACTTTGAGTATTGACGATCAGCGGCGCGCTCTCATGGATCGATTGCACGAATCTGGTCCGCTAGATTTTCGGGAAGCCGTATACACCGGTGGTTGGCAGATGTTTCTCGAGAGGCCCTTCACTGGTTGGGGGGTCAATCAAATGCCAACGCAGTTGGCCCGGCACGTTAGCGGCTACAAGGAAAGGGAACTGTATCCGCACAACACTTATCTTGAACTGCTTGTGGAACATGGCGTCGTCGGCCTGGCGCTTTATATTTGGTTGATGTGGGAGCTTTCTAGGTTAGGTCGGGGCTCGGTCCCGCGCGACGAATGCAACGGTTTACTGAACCATCAGTTTCACGCCATGTGGCCGGTTTTGTTGGGTGTTTATTTCGTAAATGCTTTTGTCGTCGTCATGAACTATCAGTTCGTAAACGGTCTTCTGTTTGTGTTGGCGGGAATGTTGGCAGCGCAGCAGCGTCGCGCTAAAGCAAACTCAGGTCGCAAACGAATCCTGCCTCTTAAGGCAGTGCGTAGTTCCGCAGCCTGAATCCGGCTCATTCTAATTTTGCAGTCTTTGCGTCGTGCTCACGGTCGCTTATCTCGCAAATCAGTTCCCGGCAGCGGTTGAGCCTTACGTGAGTGAAGAGATTCATGAACTGCAACGGCGTGGCGTGAAGGTCATTCCCGGGAGTGTGCGACGCCCGGATCAGACGCAAGGCTCATCCTCAAATGAGGTCTTGGAGTGGCCAACTCTGTGTCTTCAGCCGGTTCGTGTGTTGACTCTTCTGAGGTCTCTTTTTTTCGCCGCGACTCGTTGGCAGCAGATTTCGATCTTATTGGTACGGATACTCTGGCAAGGGAAGGAAAATCCGAATCGTCGATTGCGAGCTTTGCTGCACACCTGGCTTGGAGCGTATTACGCCGTGTTGCTGCAAAAACGCGAAGTGGATCATATCCACGTGCATCATGGCTATTTCGGTTCGTGGATTGCGATGGTTGCTGCGCGCTTATTGGGAATAAGTTTCAGCTTTACACTGCACGGTTCGGACCTCCTTCTGCACGGCGCCTATCTCGATACGAAGCTCAAGTATTGTCACTCGTGCCTGACTATCTCCGATTACAACCGCAGTTATATTCTTGATCATTTCCCGGCACTTGATTCGAAGAAAGTCAAAGTGTCGCGGTTGGGAGTCGATACAGCGCCAGCTGGAGACCTATCGCAGGTAAGTGTTCCCAACCCCCAGTACAGTTTCAGGCTGCTTGCTGTAGGCCGGCTGCATGCAGTCAAAGGCCACGCATTTCTGCTCCGCGCATGTTCGCGGCTGCGCGATGCCGGACTCGACTTCAAATGTGTTATCGCGGGAGAGGGACCCGAAAGGCAGCGTCTCGAATTTCTAATCCGCACTTATCGATTGCAACGCAACGTCACCCTGCTCGGTCACGTGGCGCGGCAGGAGATGGAGGCACTCTACCGGGACGCGGAATTGGTCGTGCTGACCAGCCTCAGCGAGGGCATTCCACTAGTTCTGATGGAAGCTATGGCGAGGGGAAGGATTGTGCTTGCTCCGGCGATTACCGGCATCCCAGAGCTGGTGATTCCTGAAAAAACCGGATTTCTTTATAAACCCGGGGATCTCGAAGATTTTCTGCGGAGCATCCGGATGCTTCGATCTTTGATGGCGTTCGAACCTCAAGCTTCGGGATCCACTCTGCACTGGATTTCCCATGCAGCTCAAGTTCATGTTCTCCACAATTTTAACCGCCAGAAGAATCTAGCCCGATTTGGCGACGTGTTTCTACGACCCATTCAGCCTCGTCGGAGTTCCTCCTATGCGGATCCTGTATTGCAATAAGTACAACTTCTCATTCAGTGGAACTGAGGCATACATGTTCGGGGCCATGGACCTCCTGCGCTCGCGGGGACATACAGTGGCGCTGTTTTCTATGGCCGATCCGCGCGGCGCGGCGACGCCCTATGATCACAATTTCGTACCTCACAAGGACTTTAAGAACCAGAAGGGTCTCTTTCATAAAGCCCGGCTGGCGGCCCAGGCGATTTATTCATTCGAGGCTCGGCGAAAGATTCGAGGGATGATCGCCGAATTTCGGCCGGATATAGCACATGTGCGCAACATCTATCATCACCTCTCGCCCTCAATTCTGTGGGAACTGAAGGCGCAAAACGTTCCCGTTGTATATCACGTGAACGACTTCAAGGTCCTGTGCCCGAACTACAACCTGGTTTCACGCGAGGAGGCTTGCGAGGCCTGTAAAGGCGAAGCGTACTGGCACATGCTGAAAGAGAAATGCTATCCAGGGTTAGCCGCGAGAATGACTCTAGTAGCGGAGGCTTATGTCCACAAGAGACTCGGCACCTACCACGAATGCGTGAATTGCTTTCTGGCCCCCAGCCGGTTTGTACGCGACAAATTTGTCGAGCACGGATGGGACCCGAGAAAGTTTGAGGTTCTTCCACACTTCCAGTCGGTCCACCAGGTAAGCGAGCGCAAGGCAGAGCACGCACCGCTACTTTATTTTGGCCGGTTATCAAAGGAAAAGGGTGTCGCCGATTTACTTCATGCCATGCACCAGCTCCCTCATCTTTCCCTGATCGTAGCTGGGGACGGACCGGAACGCAGCAAGTTGGAGCAACTGTGCGCGAAGTTGGGACTGGCTAACGTGAAGTTTATCGGCCACATAACGGGAGAAGAACTGGATTTTGCCATAGCGAGCTCGCGCTTTACTGTGCTGCCCTCCCATGCGTATGAGACTTTCGGTAAGGCCATACTCGAATCCTACGCGCACGGACGAGCCGTGGTTGCGTCCGACCTTGGTTCGCGACGCGAACTGATACACGAGGGTAAAACGGGGCTGCTTTATAGAACCGGTGACGTGCCTCAATTGGCCGCCGCGCTCGCGTTTTTGAGTTCGCGACCGAAGCTGGCAAGCGAAATGGGACTGGCCGGACGAGACATGCTGCAGCGAGACCATACCCCAGAGGCGCATTACGCAGCCTTGATCAACTTGTATGGGCGGCTAGCTAAGGACCACAGGCACCGGTCCCAATCGCCCGGGGCGCCAAGCCAGAAACTGGCTTTCTGTCGCACAGAAACGAGTGGCCTTGGAGTCGCGGTCAGTAGTTTCGTTCCACTTCATCGCATTGGGTTAGCTCAGGTACCGCGACCGAGCTCGATGCCAACCATCGCGTCACCGAAACCAGCACTACGACGCATTCATCGGCGGACGGGGCGTAATTTCGAAATATAGCGGCATCGAAACTTACTACGAAGAAGCCGGAGAACGGATAGCCGCCATGGGACATGTGGTTACAGCCTACTGCCGAACCTATTTCACGCCGCCAGTAGCGGAACACAAGAGCATCCGAGTCGTTCGGCTGCCCACGATCCGTTCCAAACATTTTGAAACACTAGTGCACACTTTTCTTAGCACCCTCCATGTACTCACGCAACCCTGCGATATCGTGCACTACCACGCCTTGGGTCCTGCGTTGTTTGCGTTTATTCCGCGCCTTGCCGGCAAAAAAACAGTCGTTACCGTGCAAGGCTTGGATTGGCAACGCAAAAAATGGGGCCGTCTGGCATCGGCTGTGCTTCGGATTGGAGAATACGCCGCGGTCGGTTTGCCGACCCGCACGATGGTCGTCTCGCGGACGTTGCAGGAGCATTACTGGGATCGGTACCGTGCTGAAACGCTTTATGTCCCCAATGGAGGATTGTTGCGCGAGCGGCGCCCGCCTGATCGGATTGTCCACTGGGGATTGCAGCCGCAACGCTACATCCTTTTCTTGGGAAGATTTTCGCCAGAAAAAGGCTGCCATCTTTTGCTAGAGGCATATGAACGCCTGGATACCGACATAAAGCTCGTGCTGGCCGGGGCGTCGAGTTTTTGCCATGAGTATTCGCGCGAGCTCAAGACCCATGCCAGCGAACGAATAAAAATTCTGGACTGGGTTTCAGGCGAAACGCTTGATGAGTTATTGACGAATGCGATGTTATTCGTCTTGCCGTCCGATCTTGAAGGCTTATCTCTCGCTCTGCTGGATGCAATGGGTGCAGGCCTGTGCGTGCTCGCCAGCGACATTCCCGAAAACTGTGAGGCCGTGGAAGGCGCGGGCTTCACATTCCGGAAGGGCGACCCCGCAGACTTGGCAGAACGCTTGCGATTTCTAATCGCGAATCGCGCGGTGCGAGAAGCTGCGGGGGCAGAGGCGAAACGCCGCATTCGCGACGAATATCAGTGGAGTGAGATTGCCCGGCAAGTGGAACAGACCTACTTCGAGATGATGGGCTGGTCCGTCGCGGGCAAGTCAACGGCGAGGAAGCCAATCGCAGGGGTGGGCGCTATTGGCCCGTCAACTGTGAGGAGAGCTGGATAAAGTTGTAGATCGCGCCATCGGCGCGAAACTCAATTCTAAATTAACGCACGCCATGAGGACGGGACGATTCCCGTCCTTTTTGTTTTACAATTAACGTTCACTCTTGCTATCTAAGCAGAACCGCGGCAGCAGCACGGTATTGCATTATCACTACAATGGACAATACGATCGTCGTCACCGGCGGAGTTGGGTTTATCGGTTCCAATTTTATTTTGCGGTGGATGGAACGGGATTCAGGATCCGTTGTGAACCTGGATAAGCTCACCTACGCCGGAAACCTTCACAACCTGGCAAGTATTGCGGACGATAATCGATACGAGTTTATCCATGGCGATATCGCGGATCGCGCGCTAATGGCGAGCCTGCTGGAGCGGCGTAAGCCGCAAGCCATCGTGCATTTTGCCGCCGAGAGCCACGTAGATCGTTCCATCAGAGGGCCGGAAGATTTTATCCGTACCAATGTTGACGGCACTTTCGCTCTGCTGGAAGAAGTGCGGAGCTACTGGAGTAATCTGGACGCGCCCGAAAAGGCCGACTTCCGTTTTCTGCACGTTTCTACAGATGAGGTTTACGGCTCTCTTGCTCCCGCGGATCCACCTTTTTCGGAAAAGACTCCGTATGCACCGAATAGTCCGTATGCAGCGTCCAAGGCAGCTTCAGACCATCTGGTGCGGGCATATCACCACACTTACGGATTGCCCACGCTTACTACAAATTGTTCGAACAACTACGGACGATTTCAGTTTCCCGAGAAATTAATACCACTCATCATTCTGAATGCTCTCAATGGCAAACCACTTCCAGTGTACGGCGATGGTCAGAACGTTCGCGATTGGCTTTATGTCGAGGATCACTGCGAAGCCATCGCCACGGTGCTGCACCACGGGCGCGTGGGAGAAACTTACAACATCGGCGGCTGGAATGAGAAGCGCAACATCGAAATCGTCGAAACCATCTGCGACATTGTGGACGAGCTCGCCGGCAGCCGCGGAGCATCCCGCCGCAGTTTGATTACGTTTGTTAAGGATCGCCCCGGCCACGATCGTCGTTATGCCATGAATGCAAGTAAGGTTGAGCGCGACCTTGGCTGGCGTCCCCGGGAAACATTCGAGACAGGAATTCGCAAAACCGTGAAATGGTACTTGGATAATGAAGAATGGGTCCGCAATGTCACCAGTGGAAGCTACCGGCAGTGGATTGAAACGCACTACGCTTCCTGAATTCGATTAGCGCGAACCGATAAACCCCATGACCCAATTCGTAAGCAGCACAACATATAAAGGAATCATTCTGGCCGGTGGCTCAGGAACGCGTCTGTATCCCATCACGCATGCCATGGGAAAAAGCCTGCTGCCGGTTTACAACAAACCGATGATTTATTATCCGCTGTGCACGCTGATGCTGGCGGGCATACGCGACATTCTTCTTATAACAACGCCGGACGATGTGCCGAAGTTTCAGGCTCTTTTAGGAGACGGTAGTCAGTTCGGAATCCACTTGCAATATAAAGTGCAACCAAAGCCAGAAGGAATCGCGCAGGCCTTCCTGGTCGGCGAAACTTTCATCGGCAATAGCGCTTGTGCCCTGGTATTAGGCGACAACATTTTTTATGGGCACGACCTGGCGAAGGATTTGCGGGACGCTGCGAGTAAGAGTCAGGGTGCGTGCGTATTCGCCTATCCTGTCCACGATCCCGAACGGTACGGAGTCGTGGAATTCGATGGATCCGGGTGCGCGCTGAGCATCGAAGAGAAGCCTCAGCAACCGAAATCGAGATACGCGGTGACTGGTCTTTATTTTTATGACAACCAGGTGGTTCAGATTGCGAAGTCGTTAAAGCCGAGCGCGCGAGGTGAGTTGGAGATTACCGATGTGAACCGAGCCTACATGGAACGTGGCCAGCTCGAGGTGGTAGTTATGGGACGGGGCATGGCGTGGCTCGACACTGGCACTCATGAATCGCTCATGGAGGCATCGCTCTACATCCAGGCTATAGAAAAAAGGCAAGGCCTTATGGTGGCTTGCCCCGAAGAGATTGCCCTGCGCTCCGGTTACATTACTGCGGATCAGGTGGAGAAGAGCGGCACTTCCATGAAGAATAATAGTTACGGCGCTTACCTGCTCCAACTGCTGCGAGAGAAGGTATTCTGATGAACATAGTCCGGCGATTCGATCTATGAGCGGCGGAATCACCAAAATTCCAACCTCACTTCCCGGAGCTTTTATCCTGGAACCTCGCGTATTCCACGATGAGCGCGGTTTTTTCTTTGAGAGCTATAACCAGCGGATCATGGCGGAAGCTGGAATCGTTGATAATTTTGTGCAGGATAATCATTCTTGCTCTTCCCGCAACATTCTGCGGGGGCTGCACTATCAGGTGAAGCATCCGCAAGGAAAACTTGTTCGAGTAGTAGAGGGAGAGATCCTGGACGTCGCTGTCGACTTGCGCCGAGCTTCTCCATCCTTCGGGCGTTATGAGGGTGTGCGTCTGTCGGGTGAGAACAAACGAATGTTCTGGATTCCCACTGGCTTCGCCCACGGCTTCCTAGTTCTTTCGGAGAAAGCTCAGGTGCTTTACAAGGCGACCGACTTTTACGCGCCTGAGTATGAACGCACGCTGGCCTGGAACGACCCTCAAGTTAAGATCGAGTGGCCGATCAAGGGCGAGCCGATCGTATCGGCAAAAGACCAGCGTGGCTTGGCATTGGCGGACGCTGAAACTTTCGAATAGATTTCCATGCGAGTCACTCTCTTTGGTGCATCCGGACTACTGGGGAAGGCGCTCATGCGCGAATGGCACCAAGATGCCGTCACGGGCCGTAGCTCTGGCGATGCCGATATTCGTGACGCTGGTCGTGTCCTACAAGTTGTACAGAACACTCGTCCGGAGTGGATCGTATTGTCGGCAGCGTATACCGATGTAGATGGGTGTGAGAGTAATGCAGACCTGGCTTTTGCTGTGAATCGCGATGGCGCCGTCAACGTGGCTCGTGTGGCAGGAGAAGTCGGCGCGCGGCTCATGTTCCTGAGCTCCGACTACGTTTTCGACGGTAAGAAAACAATGCCATATGAGACGAGCGATTCACGAAATCCGCAAAGTGTGTACGGGCGAACTAAGGCGGAGGCGGAGATTACACTGCTGGATCTGATTCCGAAATGCTGCATCGTCCGAACATCGTGGCTGTTCGGAGTCGGAGGGAGATGTTTCCCCGACACAATTCTGAAGTTGGCGGCAAGCCGTCCATCGTTGGACGTGGTCAATGACCAACGTGGTTCTCCAACTTATGTGGTCGACTTGGCGCGATCGATTATTTCCTTGTGCCAAAAGAATGCGGAAGGGATTGTGCACGCAACCAACGCGGGCAGTTGTTCCTGGTTTGAATTCGCGCAAGAGATTGTGCGAAGCGCAGGCCTGACCACAGACGTAAGACCCACGAGTACTGAACGGATGGCTCGTCCGGCGCCGCGACCGGCGTACTCGGTATTATCTCCCGCGAGTCTAGAGAAGCTGAGAATCACAATGCCTTCCTGGCAAGATGCACTGAACCGATACCTGGACGAGCGACTTGCGCTAGGGTAAACCGCCCGGAAGATTGCCCCGTTTCCTGCCAGCCTGCTACGATTGCGAAGACCTGCCTGAGGATCTCGTGAAATTAATTCAGAATTATATCGATGGCCGTTTCGTGCCAGGAAAGCGCGAGTTCGACGATGTGAATCCAGCGGACGGAACGGTGATCGCGCAGGTCATGGAAGCATCGGAAGAGCAGGTGGATGAGGCGGTCGATGCCGCCGGGCAATCTCTTTGCGGGGAATGGGGACAACTCGGAATACGCGAGCGAGCAGCGAGGCTGCAGAAAGTAGCGGACGCTATCGAGAAGCGGTTCGACTGTTTCGTTCAGGCTGAAGTTACGGACACAGGCAAGCCCATCTCTCTGGCAGCTAAGCTCGACGTTCCTCGCGCCGCAGCAAATTTTCGAGTCTTCGCCGATCTCATAAAAATGGCTGGGATGGAAGCGTTTCAAACCGAAACTCCGGACGGGACGAGCGCTCTGAACTACGCACTGCGCAAGCCGTTGGGCGTGGTAGGTGTTATCACTCCATGGAATCTGCCACTTCTTTTGCTGACTTGGAAAGTCGCGCCGGCATTGGCTTGCGGGAACGCAGTGGTGGTCAAACCTTCGGAAGAGACTCCGGCCACGGCAACGCTTCTCGCAGAGGCGATGCAAGACGCGGGAATTCCGAATGGCGTCTATAACGTGGTGCATGGCTTCGGGCCGGGATCTGCGGGAGAATTCTTAACACAACATCCCGACGTGGATGCAATCACCTTTACTGGAGAATCCAAGACCGGAGCCGCCATCATGAAAGCTGTGGCGCCCACGGTCAAGCCGGTTTCGTTTGAATTGGGCGGGAAAAACGCGGCAATCATATTTGCGGATTGCAATTTCGAAGAGGCCATCAGCGGTCTATCTGAAGCGGTATTTCTTAATACTGGACAAGTCTGTCTGTGCGCGGAGCGTGTTTACGTAGAGCGCAATATTTTCGATAAGGTGGTGAGCGCTCTTAAAGAAAAAGCGGAAAGCCTGAACGCAGGCTGGCCCACCGACGCGAAAAGCGATTTCGGACCGCTCATCTCGGCGCAACATCGTGAGAAAGTCCTCTCCTACTACGAATTGGCCAAAGAAGAAGGCGCTACGGTAATCACGGGCGGCGGCACTCCACAATTCGATGACACCCGCGACAACGGCTTCTACGTGCAACCGACCATCTATACTGGTCTAACGGAGTCGGCCCGGTGCGTGAAGGAAGAGATATTTGGTCCGGTGTGTCACATCGCGCCATTCGATTCGGAAGAAGAAGCGGTCGCGATGGCGAACGATACAAAGTACGGATTGGCTGCATCGATATGGACCAGCAACCTAAAACGCGGACATCGCGTAGCGCAACAGATGAATGTGGGCATCACTTGGGTAAATTGCTGGTTCCTGCGCGATCTGCGAACTCCGTTCGGCGGAGTGGGTCTTTCGGGAATCGGCCGCGAAGGCGGAATATATTCTCTGAATTTTTATTCCGAGCTGAACAATATTTGCGTCCGACTCTAAGAATATGGGCACGATCGAGAGCAGAGTAGTCGAAGGGAAAGCGACACCGCGCGGTAAATATCCTCATATCAAGCGTGCGGGTGACTTCCTGTTTGTTTCCGGAACGAGTGCACGCCGCGCCGACAATACGATTGCCGGGGCTGAAGTTGATCCACTCGGTGCCACAAGGCTCGATATCCGCGAGCAAACCCGAGCGGTAATCGAGAACATTCGCGACATTCTGCAGAGCGCTGGAGCTGCGCTAACAGACGTAGTCGAGGTTTCTACTTATCTGGTAAACATGACCGATTTCGCGGGCTACAACGAAGTATACGGCGAGTTCTTCGGATACGACGGTCCGGCAAGAACGACCGTAGCCGTGCATCAACTGCCGCATCCGCACTTGCTGATCGAGATCAAAGCGATGGCTTACAAGCCCCGGAAATAGGAGAAACGATGGCGTCCATCAAGAATCTGAAGGCTTTCAACTTCCAAGCCTGGATCGAACAAAACAAGGAGAAGCTCAAGCCGCCGGTCGGAAATGCCCAAGTGTGGGAAGACGGCGAGATGATGGTGACCGTTGTCGGTGGCCCCAACCAACGCCGTGACTACCACGACGATCCGACTGAAGAATTCTTCTATCAGTTGAAGGGCAACATCGTTCTTCGAGTCATGGAGACGCCTGGCAAGCCGCCGTTGGATATCCCGATTAAAGAAGGCGAGATTTTTCTTTTGCCGAAGCACATGCGCCATTCGCCGCAACGGCCAGCTGAAACTATCGGAGTGGTCATCGAAGTTCAGCGTCCGGAAGGCTCACTTGATGCGTTCGAGTGGTATTGCCCGAACTGCCATCAGTTGATCCATCGAGCGGAGTTGAAACTGAAGAGCATCGTTAAGGATCTGCCGCCCGTGTTTGAACAGTTCTATGGCAACGAGAGCAAGCGCAAATGCAAGCATTGCGGTACAGTTCATCCCGGCAAATGAAACATGCAAGTCATCGACATACATAATCATTTTTTCCCCAGCTCATGGCCTGATCTCGCGGCGCGCTATGGCACACCGAACTGGCCGTGGATCAAACATACGGAGCCAGGAAAAGCCGACATCATGGTGGGAGACCGATTCTTCCGCCACATTTATTCGGCGTGTTGGGATCCGGAAGTTCGACTCCGTGAAATGGATCGCGACAGCATTGATTTGCAGGTGATCTCGGCCACCCCCGTGCTGTTTGCTTATGAGCGTCCGGTCGAGCATGCGCTCGATTGTGCGCAAATGTTCAACGATAGCGCCCTCGAACTTTGCAGCCACGGGCGAGGACGGCTGAAATCGTTTTGCCAAGTGCCACTGCAAGATGTTGATGCGGCATGTAAGGAGCTCAGTCGCTGCATGCAGGCTGGGCATCTAGGCGTACAAATCGGCAATCATGTGGGAAGCAAGAATCTGGATGACGCCGGCATTGTGACTTTTCTGCACCATTGCGCGGATGAAGGTGCGGCCGTCCTCATTCATCCCTGGGAAATGTTGGGGCAAGAGCGGATGCCGAAATACATGATGCCATGGACGGTCGGCATGCCAGCGGAAACGCAACTGTCGGTCGTCGCTCTGATTTTGAGTGGAGCATTTGATCGCTTGCCGCGTTCGCTCCGCATATGTTTTGCTCATGGCGGCGGAAGTTTCGCATTCTTGCTGGGACGGCTGGAAAATGCCTGGCATCATCATCCGGTTGCGCGGGGTGCTTGCCAACATCCACCGAGCTATTATCTCAACCGGTTTTACACAGACTCCGCAGTGTTCGACCAGCGCACTTTGCAATTTCTGGTAGGAACGATCGGAGCGGATCGGGTGCTGCTGGGATCGGATTATCCTTTCCCTCTGGGTGAAGAGAGAGTGGGAGCTCTGATCCGCCAAAGCAATTTGCCGCAACATACTAAGGCCAAGCTGCTCGGCGGAAACACAACCGAGTTTTTGAAACTTAGGGCGGAGTCAACGGAAGCGGACGATAACCAACGTTCGATCGCTGCAGTCGAGTCCAGCCCTACACCCCCGGAGCCCGAGCAGCTCACCTACAGCTCGTATCTGAAAGTTCCGGAACTGCTTGAGTTGCAGCAGCCAAAGTCTTCTCCAGTACATCACGACGAATTGCTCTTCATTATCGTGCATCAGACGTACGAGTTGTGGTTCAAGGAATTGCTGCATGATCTCGATGCGGTGGTCGCAAACTTACAAAGGGCAGGTGCGGCTTCGCAATCGCATGACGAGGTATATGAAGCGGCACGGCTGTTGCGGCGTTGTACGGAAATTACTCGAGTCTTGGTGGAGCAGTTCACCATTCTGGAAACGATGCTGCCGACGCATTTTCTTGCATTTCGCGGTCTGCTGGAACCCGCCAGCGGATTCCAGTCGGAGCAATTTCGAGAGATCGAATTTCTGTGCGGCTTAAAAGATGAGAAAATGCTGCGCTACCACCGTCCCACTCCAGAAGCCTACGCGAGCCTGAAGCGCCGATTGGAAGAGCCCTCGCTGCGCGACGTATTCTTTGGGGCGTTGCAGGCTATGGGCAAACTCCCGGCTCTCAGTAATAACGCAACTGAAAAAGAGAAGTTCGATGCTCGCGCACGAGCGGTCCACGCACTTTATCAAGATGAGGCTCATCATCGCGACTGGATAGACGTCTGCGAACGCCTCACTGAGTTTGACGAGTTGGTGGTGAGCTGGCGCCTGCGGCACATCCAGTTGGTCGAGCGTATTATCGGTACCCGCATGGGAACTGGGGGAAGCGCGGGATCGTCTTACTTGAAGTTGACGCTCGACAAGAAATTTTTCCCGGAGTTATGGGAAGCCAGGACGTTGTTGACGCAGTGACGTGTTGCTGCGCTCCACGCTTAGCAAATTTCCGATCGTTTTGTCTGCAATGAAGGCGACATCTAACAAAGTCACGCTGATCGGCGCCGGCTTGAATGGACCTCTTCTTGCCATTCTGCTAAGGCGGCGCGGATTCTCTGTCGAGATTTACGAGCGACGCCCGGATATGCGACGAACGCGTACCAGCGCGGGACGGTCGATCAATCTGGCGCTATCGACACGAGGAATTCATGCTTTGCAGCAGTCCGGCCTCTGGGAACGCATGCGCGGCATCACCATCCCCATGAAGGGCAGAATGATGCATTCGACAACTGGGGAGCTTACGTTCCAACCTTACGGAAAAAATGACGCCGAAGTCATTCACTCGATTTCACGAGCGGAGCTGAACATAGCGCTCATGAATGCCGCAGAAGAACAGGGTGCAATCATTCATTTTGATCAGCGCTGCATCGGATGCGACTTCAAGAACGGAGAAATCCGTGTACGACGCGAAGAGACGAGGGAAGAAGCTAGTCGACAGACTGAGGTTCTGATTGCCTGTGATGGCGCAGCATCGGCACTCCGAGCCGAGATGCTCAAATTGAGTGACTTCAGTTTTTCTCAACAGCATCTGGACTACGGTTACAAAGAGCTGACGATTCCTGCCGGCCGGAACGGAAAGCCACTTCTTGAGCCCAACGCTCTTCATATCTGGCCGCGGGGCAATCACATGCTGATTGCCTTGCCAAATATAGATGGTACCTTCGCTTGCATTCTCTTTTTGCCATTCGAGGGTGCAGACAGCTTCGCCAGCCTTAGCACCGGAAGGGACGTAATTCGTTTTTTCGCGGAGCGATTTCCCGATGCCAATCGACTCATGCCGCAACTGGCGGACAATTATGCTGCCAATCCGACGGGAGCGATGGTCACCATCAAGTGCTCGCCTTGGCGTATGCACGGACGAACTTTGCTCCTCGGCGACGCTGCTCACGCGATCGTTCCCTTCTTTGGCCAAGGCATCAACTGTGGATTTGAAGACTGCTCTTACCTGGTCGAATTGCTCGATCAGCACGGCGCAGATTGGACCAGGGTATTCACGGAGTTCGAAAAAGAGCGCAAGGTAAATACCGATGCCATAGCAGACATGGCGATTGAAAACTTTACCGAAATGCGAGATCGGGTTGCGGATTCGCGGTTCCTATTCAGCAAGAAAATAGAGCTGGCGCTGGAGGCGCGGTATCCGAACCGCTTCATTCCGAAATATGCCATGGTTACCTTTCACCGCATTCCCTACTCCGTCGCTCTGGCTCGAGGGGCGATCCAGGAGCGCATACTGAGTGAACTCAGTAAGAACATTCATCGCATAGAGGATCTCGACTGGGTTAAAGCAGACCGATTAATTCATTGCGATTTAACTCCGCTGGAGCTACGGCAGTGACGAGTCCTGAGTTTAGCTGGAGTGAGGACTCCGCTATCGCGATGGATGAGCGCGATCCGCTGCGAAATTACAGACGGCGCTTCTTGTTTCCTAGAGCACCCACTGGTGAAGATTGCGTGTACCTCTGCGGTCACTCGCTGGGGCTTGAGCCAAAAACAGCGGTGGAATACATCCAGCAGGCGCTAAAAGACTGGGCCGGACTTGGCGTGGAAGGACACTTTCAAGCTGCAAACGCCTGGATGCCTTATCACAGGCTGCTTACGGACCAGACGGCTGCACTCGTGGGAGCCAATCCCATCGAAGTAGTAGTGATGAATTCGCTCACGGTAAATCTTCACCTGATGATGGTGTCGTTCTACCGGCCGACGCCCGCGCGACATAAAATCGTAATCGAGGGTGGGGCATTTCCTTCCGATCAGTACGCGGTGAAGTCGCAGATCGCTTTTCATGGCTACGATCCCGCTAGCTCTCTGATTGAACTAAATCCGCTGCCGGGCGAGTCTTGTCTACGCGACGAAGAAATCAACTCGCTGATTGAGAGCTCGGGGGATGAGATCGCGCTGATCCTGCTGGGCGGGGTGAACTACGCGACGGGCCAGGCGTTCGATATGGCGGGAATTACCCGCGCAGGTCACGCAAAAGGTTGCGCGGTCGGGTTCGATCTGGCGCATGCCGCAGGCAACGTGCCTTTAAGACTTCACGATTGGGATCCGGACTTCGCGGTGTGGTGCAGCTATAAATATCTGAATGGCGGGCCGGGATGCGTGGCCGGTTGTTTCGTTCATGAACGCCACGCGCGCTCCTTTGACTTGCCACGGTTTTCTGGATGGTGGGGTCATGACGAACGGTCTCGGTTTGCTATGGGACCGACGTTTCGGGCAATGCCGGGCGCCGAGGGCTGGCAGGTAAGCAATCCCTCGATTATCAGTTTGGCGGCCTTGCGCGCTTCAATGCAAATTTTCCACGAGGCGGGGATTGAGCACTTGCGGGCTAAGAGTGTGATGTTAACCGGCTATTTGGAATTCTTGTTGAACAAGATTCTGCTGGATCAGAAATTCTCTTCCAGCTTTTCAATCGTTACGCCGCGAGAAAGTGATCGGCGAGGCTCACAGCTTTCTATTCGAATTCCGCAAAACGGCCGGACACTTTGTGAACTGCTCACGAAGGAAGGCATTGTGGGCGATTGGCGAGAACCAGATACTTTTCGGGTTGCCCCTGTTCCCCTCTACAACTCCTATCGCGACGTCTTCCGTTTCGGCGAGCGATTCGCCGCCGCGATTGGATAGTTTCCCAAGAGCGCACAGCGTTGAATCGTGAGATTACTTCCGTAACGCGGCGATGTCGCAGCCTGAACTTACACTCGTAAAGTGGGATTCATCTCCGTACGACAACCAAGCAAGTGGACGGGAATTGTGTGCGCAGTAGTTTGCGTCCACATTTTAGTAACGCTGCTGGTTTCGCACAGCATCGGGCTCACTGCGTTTGGGGATCTCATGCAGTGTGTTCTGCTTTTCGGCGGAACGCTGGCCATCCTCTCCAATATAAGAACTACCGATAAGAAGGCTCAGCTCTTCTGGACTCTTATGGCGTTGGGCTGCGGTATGTGGCTCTGCGTTCAGGTTTTGTGGACTTACTTTGAAGTCTTCCTTCGCCAAGAAGTGCCGAATCCGTTTGTCGCAGATGTAGGCCTATTCCTGCACGTCGTTCCCATGATGGCGGCATTGGCGGTACAACCTCACATTCGGCGAAATGATCATTCGCTCCGGATTGCCAGCGTCGATTTTTTTCTACTGCTTGCGTGGTGGCTCTATCTATACCTCTTTATTGTCATTCCTTGGCAATATGTTTCTCCGAACGAAGTTGTTTACGGGCGCAGCTTCGATCTGCTCTACGCTTGTGAACAAATCGTGCTGGTTATCGGCGTGGGCCTGGTTTGGAAGAACAGCCAGGGATCGTGGGCGGTCATCTATCAACAATTCTTTAAGGCCACATTGCTTTACAGCGTCAGTTCCATTTTGGCCGGCGTTGCAATTGACTTTCATCGCTACTATACCGGCAGCCTTTACGACGTGCCACTAGTCGCGGCCATGGCATGGTTCGCGACGATTGGTTTCATGGCACGCGGACTTTCCACCGACGCATCCTCTGATCAACCACCTCCTCACGGACACAACATGTGGACCGCGAGGCTGGCCATGCTGGCGGTGTTCTCGACCCCGCTTATGGTGGTTTGGGCGGAGTTTGGAGGACACGCTCCGCAGCGCGTGCGCTCTTACAGGCTCTTGTTAACCGCAGCGGCGATGGTTTTAATGGGCGCGCTAGTGTTCGTCAAGCAGCACTGGATGGACCGCAAACTGCTTCACCTGCTGCGCCTGTCTCGCCAGAATCTCGATGAGATGTGTCAGTTGAAAGACGAATTGGAGAATAAGGAACAGTCTCTTCGCTGGCACAGTCTCGAACTGCAACGCAAGAATCTCGAACTGCAGGAGATTTCCTACACCGATCCGCTCACCGGCGTCTGGAACCGACGCTACTTGGAAGAAATCTTGACCGCTGAATCTGGACAAGTGTTGCGAAACTACGAAAGGGCGCGGGGCGGCGACATCCGGAAGATGGATCATCGCGATCTTGTGTTTCTTATGGTCGATGTGGATTTCTTCAAAGAAGTCAACGATCTGCACGGCCATCCCGCCGGCGATCGTCTTCTGCAACTGGTGGCCGAGCGACTAAGCAGAGTCGTACGTAAATCCGATGTTCTGGTCCGCTGGGGAGGCGAAGAATTCCTGATCATGTCGCGTTCTGCCGATCCTTCCGGCACGCCAGCGTTCTGCGATCGAATTCTGGATGTAATGGCTGGCGAACCTTTTGACCTTGGACACGGCATTCAAGTGCGAAAGACATGTTCGGTGGGTTGGGCGCCTTTTCCGTGGAGTCGTCGCGCCTACGAGGCCATTTGCGCGGAAGAGGCCATTGAACTGGCAGATACCGCGCTCTATCGGGCTAAGGCTGGAGGGAGAAATCAGGGGATCGGAATCTTGCCGGCGGAAGGCTCATGGGCCCCGCAGCACAAAATTTCACTCCGCGATTTGCAAAACGATATTGGTGTTCTGACCTGTGCCGTGACCGTACACAATGTTGGCTTCAGCAATTTGAAAGAAGCGATTGCCGAAGGCTTGACTTCGGAGAAACCAACGGGCGTTTGAATTCATCGCCTCCTTGCAGATAAACGGGAATGCCACTAAAGTGATTGAGGCCCCGCAATCACAGGGCAAACACCAAGAATGCGTGAGGCACTTTCGAGATGAATCCACAAACTTCTGCGCGCCAGACCGCTCTTCACCAGAAATCCCAATTAATGTCCGCTTCAGAAATTGAGCGCACTCTGGTGCGCCTGGCTTACGAGATTGTTGAGAAAAACGGCGGCGTAGACGGCTTGGGGCTTATCGGAATTCGTCGTCGTGGCGTGCCGATTGCCGAGCGCCTGGGCAAGATCATTGCTCGAATCGAGAATTCCGATGTTCCGGTAGGCACATTGGATATCACGTTCTATCGCGATGATCTCTCTACACTGGGGCCGAAGCCAGTGGTTCAGGAACGAGAGATTGGTTTTTCGATTGAGGACAAGAGTATTGTTCTGGTCGACGATGTTCTCTTCACGGGACGGACGGTGCGCGCAGCCATGGATGCACTTTTCGCGCATGGCAGGCCGCGCCGGGTGCAGTTATGCGTGCTGATTGACCGTGGGCACCGCGAACTGCCTGTGGAGGCCAGTTTCGTGGGCCGCAACGTCCAGACCACTACGAACGAGGTAATCGAGGTAAAGTTAACGGAAATTGATAGCGCGGAAAAAGTATTGCTGATGGAAAAATAATCTTGCGAAGTTGCGGTGAAAAAATAAGGACGGCGACCGCTCGCCGTCCTCATTTTTTGAGCCACGAAGTTAGGCAATTCTCGTACAAATCGCCTTCGTCTGGGTGTAAAGGCTGAGAGCATCGTGTCCCATCTCACGGCCCCATCCAGATTGCTTGTACCCACCGAATGGCATCGCGGCATCAAAAATGTTGTAGCAGTTAATCCATACCGTTCCCGCGCGCAGATATTCCGCAGTTCGATGGGCTTTGCCGATATCGTTGGTCCATACAGCGGCCGCTAAGCCGTACTCACTGTCGTTGGCGCGGGGCAAAATCTCTTCGGGATTGTTAAAGGGCATTGCCGCCACCACCGGACCAAAGATTTCCTCCTGCACCACCTTCATATCTTCGCGCGTATTCACAAGCACGGTGGGTTCCACGAAATAGCCTCTGTCCCCTTTCTTGTGACCACCCGCAAGAGCTGTTGCGCCTTCCGAGAAACCGGATTCAAGATATCCGCAGACTCGGCTTAACTGCTCCTGAGAAACAAGCGGGCCCATTTGGGTTTCAGGATCAAGGCCGGAACCGACATTGATTTTCTTTGCATAGTCAGCCACTCCTTCCACGACGCGGTCGAAAATCGGTTTCTCTATGTAGAGGCGCGATCCGGCACAGCAGCACTGCCCGTGATTGAAGAAAATGGCGCTGGCCGCGCCGGGAATGGCGGTATCGAGATCGGCGTCCTTGAATACTACGTTGGGCGATTTTCCTCCAAGCTCAAGGGAAACTTTTTTCAAGTTGCCGGTTGCGGCATGCACGATCAGTTTGCCAACTTCGGTGGAACCGGTGAAAGCGATTTTGTCGACCTCCGGATGACCTGCCAGCGCTGCGCCGGCAGTCTCGCCATAGCCCGGCACGATGTTGACTACGCCTTCAGGGAAGCCTGCCTCCATAATGAGTTCACCCAGGCGCAGCGCCGAAAGTGGAGTTTGTTCCGCCGGCTTTAATACCACTGTGCAGCCACACGCTAATGCCGGACCGAGTTTCCACGCCGCCATGAGCAGAGGAAAATTCCAAGGAATAATCTGCCCCGCAACTCCGACTGGTTCTCGCAGCGTATAAGCGAGGTACTTCGCGCCGGGAGTATATGGAACTGAGATCGGAATCGTGTTGCCCTCAATCTTCGTGGCCCATCCAGCCATGTAGCGGAAAAGGTCGACAGCCAAAGGCACATCGGCAGCTTTCGCGATCGCAAGCGGCTTGCCGTTGTCGAGGCTCTCCAGGTAGCCGAATTCTTCGGTGTGTGCTTCCAGTAAATCTGCGAGTTTCCAAATCAAGCGTCCGCGTTCAGACGCCGTCATCCGCCGCCACGGTCCATGATCGAAAGCCTTGCGGGCGGCCTTCACTGCTTCTTCAATATCCTGACGATCGCCTTCTGCCACCTGAGCGAGAACATCACCTGTGGCGGGATTATAAGTAGGAAACGTCTTTCCCGAAATTGCGCTCACCCATTTGCCGTTGATCAACATTTTGCGCGGCTTCTCGATGAAGTCGGCTACTTGCGGATGAATCTGCGGTGACACAGCGATACCCATAACATCCTCCTTAATCAAGAACGAGAGATCCAGCAAGAACTTGCATGACGAAAAGCGAAAATCAAAAGATGCCGAGCGAAGAGAATTACGAAAACATGCTAGCCCTGACTAAGGGCAAAAGCAATTGCAATTCGGCTGGCCCGGGCTCGGCTAAAGACGCATACTCTAGACATGAGGGAAACCAAGCATCCCAAAGTTAAGATCTGTTGCATTTCAAGTCGCGAGGGAGCCAGGCTGGCTATCGATTATGGCGCCAGTGCCGTGGGTTTGGTTTCCGCCATGCCCAGCGGCCCCGGAGTGATTCCGGAAGAACAGATTGCAGATATCGCGGCATCGGTTCCTCCGCCGATTGCCACCTTTTTACTTACATCAAAGCAGGATGCGGAGAGCATCATTGCCCAGCAACGACGCTGCCGCACCAACACGATTCAAATTGTAGATCGTTTTCTGGGATCGTATGAAGAACTCAAGGTTACGCTGCCCGGGATCTCGATTGTGCAAGTCGTGCACGTGACTGGCGAGGAATCTGTAGAAGAAGCCATTGCGGTTGCGACCCATGTGGATGCTCTTCTCCTCGACTCAGGAAATCCGAAGCTTGCAACCAAAGAATTGGGTGGCACCGGCCGGCGGCACAACTGGGCATTAAGCCGCCGTATCCGAGAGCAGATTGATATCCCGATATTTTTGGCTGGAGGATTGAATCCAGACAACGTGCACGAAGCTGTTCGAGAGGTCGGTCCCTTCGGGCTTGACATCTGCACGGGCGTACGAACCGCGGGAAAGCTGGATGAGCAAAAGCTGCGAGCCTTATTTACCAGCTTGAGCGTCACGCAAACTTGTTGACCGCGCGGACGCCATATCAGCAGGGCTTTCGATTAAATGTGGGAATAAATCACAGAGGCCGCGGAATTAATAAAAAGTCCTGCGTTGCGGGTTCAAGCGTTACAATGACTTCGCTCTCGGCGCTCTAGGGTAGATCTTGCTCTGTTTATGGTCCAGAAAAGTCTTTCGAATAGCTTGCAAACCCGATTGCTGCGCTCGGCGAAGAAGGCCATGAAGAATGCTCATGCTCCGTATTCGAAGTTCCGGGTGGGGGCCGCGGTCCTCCTATCGAACGGCAGAATCTTCAGTGGTTGCAACGTAGAGAATTCGTCCTACGGAATGACCAATTGCGCAGAGCGAACGGCCATTTTTTCCGCGGTCGCGCAGCTAGGATCGAAGATCGAGATTCGTGCAGTCTCCGTGGTCAACGATCAGGGCGTTCCTTGTTCGCCTTGCGGTGCCTGCCGTCAGGTGATCTACGAATTCGGCCCAGATGCAACGATTTTTTTTCAAGGAAGGGATGGACCGCGGCGGGCCCACATCACCGAGTTGCTTCCGGAAGGGTTCCGTCTCCAGTGAATCCAACGGCGGCTTCAGCTGCGACATTCCGCGCCATCGACGTAATCCGCAAGAAGCGAGACGCGGGGGAGCTGTCTCGAGGTGAAATCGAATCTCTGGTAAAGGCGTACACCGCAGGTGATATTCCTGACTATCAAGTTTCCGCGTGGCTGATGGCAGTGGTGTTGCGCGGAATGACGCGTGCCGAAACTGCTGCGCTTACGGATGCAATGTTGCGGTCGGGTGAAGTTCTCGATCTTTCTTCTTTGCCGGGGAAAAAAGTCGACAAGCATTCGACTGGTGGAGTGGGCGACAAAACCTCGCTCGTGCTGGCCCCGCTCGCCGCAGCCGCAGGTATAACAGTTCCGATGATCAGCGGACGCGGCTTAGGACATACCGGCGGGACGCTGGACAAGCTCGAGGCCATCCCTGGCTTCAACGTGAATCTTTCCGTCGAGCAATTTCGTCGCGTGCTGGAGACTTGTGGTTGCGCCATGATTGGCCAGACTGATGAAATCGCTCCAGCTGATCGCAAGCTTTACGCATTGCGCGATGTGACGGGCACAGTCGAGAGTCCATATCTGATTTGCGCTTCGATCATGAGCAAGAAGCTTGCGGAAGGCATCGACGCGCTTGTGCTCGACGTAAAGACCGGCTCCGGCGCATTCATGAAGACTGAAGAAGATGCTGCCTTTCTCGCTGAACTCATGGTTGAAACTGGCGAGCGAATGGGTAAACAAATGGTCGCGCTCATTACGGACATGGATCAGCCGCGGGGGTGCATGATCGGCAATGCGCTTGAAGTGGTCGAATCAGTGAACATTTTGCGGGGAGAAGGTCCGGAAGATTTGCGGCAGCTTTGTCTCGAGCTTGCAGGTTGGATGCTTCAACTCGGTGGAGTCGCGAAGACGGTTGCTGAAGGAAAGAAGCTGAGCGAGAAATTAATCGGATCTGGTAAAGCACTCGACAAATTTCGCCAAATGGTCGAACTGCAGGGCGGAGATCCGCGAGTGATCGATGACCCGCTGAAATTGCCGCAGGCTCAACACATGATGACACTTTCGAGCCCGCGCACCGGATATCTCGCGTCTCTGCAATGCGAGCAGGTTGGCACAGCATGTGTAGTTCTCGGCGGCGGACGAGAACGAAAAGAAGATTCGGTCGATCCCGCCGTGGGTATCGTGCTGCACAAAAAAGTTGGAGACGCAGTTTCGATCGGCGAACCGCTGGCGACGCTTCACTACAACGAAGAATCGTTGGCTCATTGTGCCCGGGAGCTACTTGTTAAAAGCTATAGGATTGCAGATTCACCTGCAGCCGAGGAAAGACCGCTGATCCATCGCGTGATCACAAGCACCGGAGAGAAAAACTGAATGGGACGCTACACCGGAATCCTCGGCCTTTTAGCTATGCTCGGGTTGGCCTATGCCTTTTCGAACAACCGCCGCGCGATTCGCTTGAAAACGGTGGCTTGGGGGTTGGGCCTGCAGTTTGCCTTCGCCGTACTGGTACTGCGGATCGACGCCGGGCGTCGCCTCTTTCAGAAGGCTGGCGACATAGTGAGCCGACTGCTGGGTTACTCTTTTGTCGGTTCAGAGTTTGTCTTCGGCGACCTGGGGAAACAAAGTTCACATCTCGGCTTCTATTTTGCTTTTCAAGTGCTGCCGGCGATTATTTTCATCTGCGCGTTTTTCGCCGTGCTTTATCACATCGGAATCATGCAGCTCATCATCAAGGGTGCGGCTTGGCTCATGACTCGAGTGATGGGCGCCAGCGGAGCGGAATCGCTCAATATCGCGGCCAGCATCTTCATGGGGCAAACAGAAGCGCCGGTAACCATCCGGCCATTTCTTCCCGATCTCACGCACTCGGAACTCATGACCGTAATGACGAGCGGCATGGCCCACGTCTCCGGCGGAATCATGGCAGCGTACATTGCATTCGGGATAGAACCGAAACATCTGTTAAGTGCGGTGATTATGACGGCGCCGGGGACGCTTTTAATGGCGAAGATGCTCGTGCCCGAGACCGAGCAGCCGAGAACCGCTGGTCGAGTTGTGATGCCCGAAGGCGAAGAGCAGTCCGAAAAAGAAGAGAATCTTCTCGGTGCGGTCGCCCGAGGAACGACTGACGGCCTGCATATGGCTTTGAACATTGCCGCGATGCTGATCGCCTTCCTGGCGCTGATCGCGCTGGCGGACGGCATTCTCGCTGGAATACACCATTGGGTGACATGGGTCCCAGAAAGTCTGGAAAAGATTTTCGGCGCCGTCTTCGCTCCAATTGCCTGGGTGATTGGCGTTCCCTGGCACGATTGCGGTGTGATCGGAACGTTACTCGGCACGCGCATGGTGCTCAACGAACTCGTCGCATTTTCCATGCTCGGACCGATGAAAGCCGCGCTCGACCCGCGCTCATTTACCATCGCGACATTCGCGCTTTGCGGCTTTGCAAATCTCAGCTCCATCGGAATACAGATCGGCGGCATCGGAGCGCTCGCACCAAATAAAAAAAGCGAACTGGCGAGGCTCGGAATTCGCGCGATGCTCGCGGGCACAATGGCGAATCTGATGTCAGCATCAATTGCCGGCATGTTGCTGTGATTCGGAACGGCTGAAATCGGCAGCAATTGGGCGTTCGAGCTTTCTCTTGATCGCATCTGCGGAAGGATTCTCAGTGATTTGCTATCCTACGCATGTGCAACGCTCCTTCTTAATCGATACCGACACTGCTTCCGACGATGCTGTTGCGCTGATCATGGCTCTTCGGGCCCCTGATGTGCGGGTGGCTGCGATCACGATGGTCGCTGGGAACGTGAACGTTCAACAGGCCACGCGTAATGCCCTGTACACCATCGAACTTTGCGGGGCGGACGTTCCAGTGTACGTTGGCGCGGAAAAGCCGCTCCTACGCACGTATGGGAATGCAACATGGTTTCATGGTCGAGACGGATTGGGCGATCATAATTATCCGGCTCCCCGCCGGACTGCGGAGAAGTTGCACGCCGTCGACGCGATCATCAACACGATCGAAACCAATCCTGGACTTGTGGTCGTGACGCTTGGACCACTTACAAACCTCGCTCTCGCGCTGGCCAAGAAGCCGGCAATCGTCGGTAAGATCAGCCGCTGCGTGGTGATGGGGGGCGCGCCATGCTGCGAAGGAAATATAACACCGGCTGCCGAATACAACATCTGGGTCGATCCGGATGCCGCGCGCATCGTCATGCTGGCTGGGCTCCCGATTGAACTTATCGGCTGGCAACTCTCGCGAGGGGACGCGGTAATCGATCAGAACGATATCGCTAGAGTCCAAGGATTAAAGTCGGCGCTCGGTGACTTTGCTGTCGAATGCAACAGCCACGCTCGTCACGCTTATAAGGTGCAGACTCAAGAAGACGGGATCTGTTTGCCTGATCCAGTTACGATGTGCATCGCGCTTGACCCGACGGTCGCACTCGACTGGACCGAACATTATGTAGATATCGAAACACAAGGTGAGCTAACGCGTGGGATGACAGTAGTCGATCGGCTGAACGTTGCGGACGATGATCGTAACCGAGCGCTCTGGGAGCCGGTGCTGCGCTCGCAGTGTAAGACAAAAGTATGTTGGAGGATCGATAACCAACGCTGGAAAGACGCGCTATTCACGGCCTTGCGCTAACTCACGAGCAGTTGCATTCGAGAATTACCCATTCATCTGCGAATAAGTTGAACGCCGCAAGAACTCGCCCTGTCCGGCAGAGCCGAGGAATTTATCTCGCTCTACCACGATGCGGCCGCGGGAGAGAACAACCTCCGGCATACCCGTCACCTGAATGCCTTCGAACATCGAGTAGTCCACGCGCATGTGATGAGTCTTTGCGCTGATCGTGTGTTCGCGCTTGGGGTCGAAAACGACGAGGTCGGCGTCGCTGCCGACCGCGATTGTTCCCTTACGCGGATACAAGCCGAAGAGCTTGGCCGGAGTCGTCGAAACCAGTTCGACGAATCGATTCACGCTAAAACGTCCCTGAGCAACACCACCGGAATAAATCAGGCTCATTCGATGTTCAATGCCAGGACCACCGTTCGGAATCTTGGTGAAATCGCCGCGTCCAAGTTCCTTCTGCTCCTTAAAGCAGAAAGGGCAATGATCCGTAGAGACGACTTGCAGATGATCGCGCTTGAGGCCGCTCCAGAGCTTTTCCTGATGCCATTTTTCTCGAAGCGGTGGCGTAAAGACATATTTCGCACCTTCGAAATCCGGCACGTCAAAATTTTCAATGGACAGATACAAATATTGCGGGCAAGTTTCTGCGTAGACTGGCAGCCCGCGGTCGCGCGCCTCGCGAACTTTCTCGAGCGCTTCGTTGCAGCTCAAATGCACAATATAGATGGGAGCGCCCGCCATTTCAGATAGCGCGATAGCGCGGGAGACAGCCTCAGCCTCCGCCGTGGTGGGGCGAGTGAGAGCGTGATATTTCGGCGCCGTCTTTCCTTCTGCCAGCGCCTGTTGGACGATGACGTCGATTGCGCTGCCGTTTTCAGCGTGCATGCAGATCAACCCGCCGTTTTTCGCTGTGGTCTGCAACGCCCGAAAGATGCTGGCATCATCCAACATAAATACGCCGGGGTAGGCCATGAAGAGTTTGAAACTGGTCACGCCTTCACCCACCAGAGAATTCATTTCCTTGAGCTGTCCATTGCCGATGTCAGTCACGATGCAGTGGAACGCATAATCACATACAGCTTTCTGCGAAGCTTTGGCCATCCAAGTATCAAAGGCCTGTCGCAACGACTGACCCTTGTATTGGATGGCAAAGTCGATCAGCGTGGTGGTGCCACCGAAGGCTGCGGCACGCGTTCCAGTTTCAAAGTCGTCGGCGCTGGTAGTGCCGCCGAAAGGCATATCCAGATGAGTATGTACGTCGATGCCGCCGGGTAAAACATATTTTCCGGATGCGTCCAGAACTGTCCTGGCATTCTCGCGGGGAAGGTCTTTACCGATGGCTGAAATCTTGCCGTCCGTGATAGCAACATCGGCCACGTACGTGTCTGTTGCCGTAACGACGGAACCGTTGCCGATGATCGTGTCAAAGCCCATTCATGCCTCCGCGTGCGGCTGAGATGAAACAGAAATTCTATGCTACACTGCCGCACTTCAGGTGCTCATGTTTCTCGCGTAGTGAAAGGTCCGTCATGCAATTTGGGATTACGCTTAAGCCTGACATTTCGGTTGAGCGCATCGTTAGTTTGACGCGTCAAGCGGAAGCTGCGGGTTTCGACTACGGATGGCTCTTCGACTCCCATGTTTTATGGATGGACCCTTACCCTTTGCTGACTCTGATGGCCGCGAATACCCAACGAATGCGGCTGGGCACGTTGGTGACGAATCCTGCGGTTCGTGATCTCACGGTGACCTCCAGTTTGTTCGCCACGCTGAATCTCATCTCGGGTGGCAGAATGGAACTTGGCATCGGGCGGGGAGATAGTTCGAGACGCGTGCTGGGTAAGAAGCCGGTCAGTTGGTCTCAGCTCGAAACGGCGGTAAAGATTTTTCGCGATCTCACAGCCAGCCGTGAAATCGAATATGAAGGTCAGCCGACACGCCTCACATGGGCCAAAGATTCTCCGCGCGTCTGGATCGCGGGCTACGGACCCAAGGTCCTGCACATGGCAGGACGCATGGCCGACGGCATTATCTTGCAGTTTGCCGATCCTGATTTGATTTCGTGGTGCCTGGGCTTTGTGATAGAAGGCGCCCGCGCAGCGGGACGAGATCCAAAGCAGATCGAAGTGATGTCGGCGGCTCCGATTTGGGTTTCTGATAATTTGGCGGTTGCGCGCAAACGTGTGCGTTGGTTCCCTGCCTTGGTTTCCAACCATGTGATGGATCTCATTCGACAGTACAAGCCGGAAGACCTGCCCCCGGCGCTTACTTCTTATGTGCAGGATCGTGGTGGCTACGATTATTCGCACCACTGCGTGGTGGAAAGCCACAACGCGAATTTCGTTTCGGACGAAGTGGTGGATCGCTTTTGCGTCATCGGCCCGCCTGAAGCACATCAGGAGAAGCTGCGTAGGTTAGCCAGCGCCGGCGTGACTCAGTTCAATTTGTACTTGATGTGCGGAGACGAAGAACAATCGCTTGAAACCTACCAACGCGATGTCTTGCCCGGATTCTCGAAAGGCGTAGGCGCGAAAAGTTAAGGTTGCGAGGCTTGCACCGGAGATAACACAGGCGGACGCTGAAACCTCATAATCGCGTAATAGACAATAAAGGAAACGGCAAAGCCGACAAACCAAGAATAGTCATAAAGAACGCGCACAGACGGAACTGCTAGACCCACCAGCGCTGTTCCCGCTCCAACCGCAAGCGCAGCCACCGCGCGCCAGTTGAAACCCCTGGAATATTCGTAGATTCCGCCGCGAAGATACAAGTCGTCAAGTTGCAAGACGCATTTTCGCACGACGAAATAGTCGCAGATCATAATGCCCGCCACCGGTCCGAGGAACGCAGCGTAGCCTCCGAGCCAGCCGAGAATAAATGTGTTGTAATCGGCGAGCAATTTCCATGGCATTAGAGCGATACCCATTAAGCAGGTGATCACCCCTCCAGTACGGAAGCTGATTTTTCGCGGCCATAGATTGGAGAAATCATTCGCGGGCGAGACGACGTTGGCTCCAATGTTGACGTTCAGAGTGGCGAGAAGAATGGCAATCAGCGAGATCACGACGGCCACGGGAGAATGGAAGCGGCTGAGCAGTTGGACTGGATCCGAAATGGCTGTACCGTAGATCACCACCGTGGCCGAGGTCACAGCGATACCGATAAAAGCGTAGAGAGTCATCGTCGTCGGCAAGGCAATCGCCTGGCCGATGATTTGGTCTCGCTGGTTACGGGCGAACCGGGTGAAGTCAGGGATATTCAAGGATACCGTCGCCCAGAAACCGACCGTGCCGTTCAGGGCTGGAATCAAGAATTTCAGGAAATCTTTAAAGTTGGTGAATCGTGATGGCGCGGCCAGCATGGGACCAAATCCTCCGGCGCCGCGATAAGCCCACGCTAGGAGCAGCAATCCGACGCCCAATAATATCGGTGCGCTGATGCCCTGCAGGATTCGGATGTATTCAATCCCCATCAGAATGACGGCTAGATTGATCAGCCAGAACAAAAGAAAGCAAATGGCGGTTGCGTAAGGAAAATTCTTCCATCCGGGAGCCAGCGTAGCCAGCAGAATACTGATTGCTTCGCCGCCGATCCAGGTCTGAATGCCGAACCATCCGCAAGCAACCAGTGCACGCAGTATCGCAGCCACATTTGCTCCAAGCACTCCGAACGACGCACGCGCCAGCACTGGAAACGGAACTCCATACTTCGCCCCGGGGTGCGAGTTCAGCAGCATCGGAGCCAGCACGATCACGTTGCCCAGAAAGATTGTCATGACCGCCTGCTTCCAATTCATTCCTCCTTGAATCAGGCTGGCTGCCAACATGTAAGTGAGGATGTTCACCGACATCGAAATCCATAGGGCAGCGAAGTTATACGTACCCCAATGCCGGCGATCGGCGGAGGCAGGTGCGAGGTCGGGATTGTAGAGAGGACTGGATTCGATTCGGGATGCAGAAAGTTCAGGCGTGGTCATGAATTCGATCTAGAAAAAACCCACTTCGAAGATTTGTTGCGCCGCACACTTCAGTCAGCGGCTGCGGCTTTCCCGGTCTGCGCGGTAATCGGACCGTAACTTTCAGGCCGGCGATCGCGGAAGAACTGCCAAACCTTGCGCACTTCCTCAATCATGTCGAGATCAAGATCCGCTACGACGACTTCGTCTTTATCACGGCTGGCCTGCGCGATAATCTTACCGCGTGGATTGCAGAAGTAACTCTTCCCATAGAACTCCCCAATGCTCCACGGCTTTTCTATCCCAACGCGATTAATTGCACCCACGAAATAACCGTTAGCTACAGCATGTGCGGGCTGTTCGAGTTCCCAGAGATATTCCGAAAGTCCTGCAACCGTGGCCGAAGGATTGAAGACGATCTCAGCTCCATTCAATCCCAGAATGCGCGCGCCCTCAGGAAAATGTCGATCGTAGCAAATGTAAACTCCGACTCGCGCATATTTCGTTTCAAAAACTGGATAGCCCAAATCGCCGGGAGTGAAATAAAACTTTTCCCAGAATCCAGGATGACAGTGCGGAAGGTGGTGCTTACGATATTTTCCCAGGTAGCGCCCATCCGCATCGATTACAGCCGCGGTGTTGAAATAAAGGCCAGGCATTTGCTCTTCGTAAACCGGAACCACGATCACCATGTGATGTTTGGCGGCGATCTTTTGCATCATGCGCACAGTAGGGCCGTCCGGCACTCGCTCAGTCAGTTCATACCAGCGAGCGTTTTGCTCGGCGCAAAAATAAGGTCCGTAAAAAAGTTCCTGCAAGCACAGAATCTGCGTTTTCTTTCGTGCCGCTTGCTCGATCAACTTGAGATGCTTGTCGATCATCGCTTTTCTGATCTGGGCAAGGGGACGCTCCGTGCTGAGCGCATTGCTGGCTTGAATCAAGGCACAACGCACAATACGAGGCATGAGTCGGGACCTCCGAGGAACGAAACTATAGCAGAAAACTGCGGCTGACCGGCCTTCTGCCGTACAATCTACGGTACAAGGTAGAACAATGTCAGAAGGGCACAAGAAGCGTTTCAGTGTTGCCGACCGCCCGGACAACGGCGCGGCGAAAGAAGTTATATCCGATTCGCAGGCCCCAATCGCTACCCTTTCTGGTCATCCGCTACTTTCGAACCGTGGCATTCCTTTGAATCTCGATTGGGTGAAGCAGGTTCGGATTAATACCAGTGCAGTGGAGCGAAGAGCGCAAACTCACGTGGCACGCCGCACCGTGAAAAAAGATTGGCAAGCCGCGTGGCTTCTGCGCGCGGTCTCCTGCATGGACTTGACGACGCTCTCCGGTGACGATACGGATGAGCGCGTTCGCCGCCTTTGCGCCAAAGCGCGGCAGCCGATCGAGCAGGACATTGTAAAACGACTGCAAATTGAAAACCTCAACATAAAGGTAGCTGCGGTATGTGTGTACCATCGCTTTGTTGAAACTGCGGTGAGGGCACTCGCGGGCAGCGGGGTTCGAGTAGCAGCCGTCTCCACTGGATTTCCGGCAGGATTGTCGCCAGTGGAGCAGCGGGTCGCGGAGATTCGCCGCTCGGTGGAAGCCGGAGCGGATGAGATCGACATCGTGATTACACGAGCTCACGTGTTCGGTGGTAAATGGCAGGAATTGTACGACGAGGTTGCCGAATTTAAGCTAGCGTCGGGACATTGCCACATGAAAGCGATTCTGGCCACGGGCGACCTGCTCACACTGCGCAATGTTGCGCGTGCCAGTTTCGTAGCGATGATGGCAGGCGCCGACTTTATCAAGACTTCGACCGGCAAAGAATCTACCAACGCCACGCTTCCCGTTGGATTTGTGATGACTCGCGCCATTCGCGAGTATGCGCAGGAGACCGGGATGGCGGTGGGCTTCAAGCCAGCGGGAGGAATTCGTACGGCTAAGCAATCCACGGAATGGCTTGCGCTCATGAAAGAAGAGCTGGGAACGGATTGGATGAAGGCGGAACTATTTCGGTTTGGGGCGAGCGGACTTCTGAATGATATTGAGCGGCAGCTTGAACACCATGCCACAGGACGGTACTCGGCAGATTACCGCCATCCGATTGCATAGGGGAGCGAGGACTAAGACTCAATAATGAGCATCGCTGAAAAATTTCTCACCATGGAATATGGGCCGGCGCTGGAAGATCCAAAAGATGCGCTGCTCTGGCTCGACGGGCATCACCGACGTTTCGTCCACTTCATCGACGGTGAATGGCGCGAACCGGTGGAAGCCGTATTTTTCGACACGACGAATCCTGCGACCGCAGAAAAAATCGCAACTGTCGCGCAGGGATCTGCCGCCGATGTGGATGCCGCGGTGCAGGCCGCGCGAAATGCTTTTCCGAAATGGCAATCTCTTAAGCCACACGTGCGGGCTCGGTATTTGTATGCCATGGCCCGAGCAGTTCAACGACAATCGCGCCGGCTGGCGGTGCTCGAAACAATCGACAACGGCAAGCCAATCCGCGAGAGCCGGGATATCGATATTCCGCTCGTTGCTCGCCACTTTTATCATCACGCTGGGTGGGCGCAGCTGCTGGAAACTGAGTTCCCAGGCTACGTCGCTTGCGGAGTGGTCGGGCAAATTATCCCGTGGAATTTCCCTTTGCTGATGCTGGCATGGAAAATTGCGCCGGCAATTGCCACAGGAAATACCGTCGTGCTCAAGCCAGCTGAGTTCACACCGCTCACCGCGCTTGCGTTTGCGGAGATTTGCCAGGAGATCGGCCTTCCGCCGGGAGTGGTCAACATCATCACAGGCGATGGTTCCACTGGCGAGGCATTGGTAAAGCATCCCACAGTCGACAAAATTGCATTCACCGGATCGACCGAGGTTGGACGTGCCATCCGCCGCGCGACTGCGGAGAGTCATAAGCGGCTTTCGCTGGAACTTGGCGGCAAGTCTCCGTTTGTCGTATTCGAAGATGCCGATCTCGACAGCGCCGTGGAAGGCCTGGTCGATGGAATCTGGCTCAATCAAGGACAAGTTTGCTGCGCCGGCTCACGCTTACTCATGCAGGAAAGCATCGCCGATACACTGGTGGAAAAAATCCGCGGCCGCATGGAAACGCTGCGCGTTGGACCTCCGTTGGATAAAGCGATTGATATTGGCGCCATCGTTGCGCCCGTGCAACTTGAGCGCATTCGCCGACTCGTGGATCAGGGAATCGCTGATGGAGCGAGTTGCTGGCAGCCGCAAATTGAGATGCCAGCGCAAGGACTTTATTTTCCGCCGACTTTGTTAAGCAATGTGCATCCGACGTCAATCGTTGCGCAGCAGGAGATTTTTGGTCCCGTCCTCGCCGCCATGACGTTTCGCACGCCTGCTGAAGCCGTGGAGTTAGCCAACAATACTGTCTACGGACTAGCGGCGTGCGTGTGGAGCGAGAGCATCAATGTATCGCTGCAAGTGGGGGCACAGATCAAGGCGGGTGTGGTGTGGGTGAATTGCACAAACATGTTCGACGCTGCCTGCGGGTTTGGCGGCTACCGCGAGAGCGGATATGGCCGCGAGGGAGGACGTGAAGGGCTGTTCGAATATCTCGAGCCGGCCTGGTTTAAACACGCCCCTGCTCTTTCCGCTTCGAGGCAAAGACCTGAACCATCAACGGACGGACACCGGCGAGACTTCGCCATCGACCGCACGGTAAAGCTCTACATCGGCGGAAAGCAGGCAAGGCCAGATTCTGGCTACAGCTTTGAAGTTCGCGGCCAGAACGGTGAGTTGCTCGGCGAAGCGCCGCTGGGCAATCGCAAAGATATTCGAAACGCCGTGGAAGCTGCGCGCAAAGCGACGAGTTGGGCTAAGACCACAGCCCACAACCGTGCCCAGGTCCTCTATTACATGGCGGAGAATCTTTCTCTGCGTCAGGAAGAAATTGGTCGACGGCTAGCGACGAGTGTCGGCGGAATCCAAGCAGGCAAGGAAGTCGCGGCCAGCATCGAGCGCATCTTCTCGTATGCGGCATGGGCCGACAAGTTCGATGGCGCGGTGCACAATCCTCCGTCGCGGACTATCGCGATTGCGATGAATGAGGCCATTGGAACGGTTGGCATTATTTGCCCTGATGATGCACCGCTTTTGGGTCTATTGTCTCTCGTGTTACCGGTTCTGGCCACGGGCAACGTTGCAGTCGTTGTCCCCGCGGAAACATATCCTCTTATCACTGGCGATCTTTATCAACTCTTTGACACGAGTGACTTGCCCGCAGGGGCCATCAATATTGTCACGGGATACAGATCACAGCTGCTTAAGACGATCGCCGAACATGACGACGTAGATGCAGTCTGGTGCTTTTCGGATGAATCTGATGCCGCGGCAGCCAAGTCATTTTCCGCGGGAAATCTGAAACAGGTGTTCACCAACGAAGGCCGCGCGATCGACTGGTTTGACGCGAAGCGAGGCGAAGGCCGGTGGTTTTTGCAGCACGCTACTCAGGTGAAGAACATCTGGGTTCCGTACGGTGAATAAATCGGATCCGATTCAGACTTCGCTGTGTTCGACCTGACTGCCGAAAATCAACTCTAGTGAGTGAGACAATTCCTGCCGAGCCTGACCCTCTATTGCGGCTGTGAGGCAGGTGTACTATTGCGCAGTTCATAGACAAACTGTTGCAGTTCGTGTCTCTGCCGCCCAGCCTCCTCGGTTTTCTCCTTGGTTATCTCTTCGTACAGTTGCAGCTCGGACTGCGCTTTTTTAGTTTCGCCCGCGAGGCGGTAAAGCTGCGCCAGACGGTAATGTGCCTTTTCCAATTGTGGATTGACTTCGATTGCTTTTTGCAAGACGACGATGGCCTGCGAAAAGTTTTTCTCCTCCGAGTAGACAACGCCCAACTGCAGGTAGGCAACGTCGAGTCTTGGATCAAGCTGAATAGCAGTCTCCAGCAACGACTTCACTCGATCGACATCTCCAGCCTGATCCGGCGAACTCCAACGCTTCTGAAGGCTAACCGCGTAATAATAATTAGCCCAGGCGTTTCGCGGTCGAAAGCGGAGAAATCGCGCGAACCGCTCCTCGATCGCCGGCGAGGGTGTAGTCTCGGCCGCCTGCATTTCTCCCATGAAGAGGTACGGATTCGGATCGTCGGGATTCAGGTCCGATGCTTCGCAAAAATTCCGCACTGCCTGTTCATAGGAGCCGTTGGAATACCATGCCGCACCCAAGCCGTCGAGCATCCGCACGGAGCGCGGAAACGAGCGGTGCCCTTTTGTAAAAACTTGGATAGCGGGCTCGGCCGCGTGATGCAGCAGGAGTTCCGCTCCCCAGTCGAAAAGATTCGTCTCGTTTGGATTAAGTTCGGCTGCGCGCTGATATTCTCGAACCGCTTCCAGAGGATCACCCAGTTTCTCATCCGCCTCGGCAAGCAGATGATGCAGTTCGGCGTTTTCCTGATGAGATTTGTCTTGAACCGCAAGCAGCGCTCGCACATCACTGCGCGCCTGCGCGTAGTCTCCGGTATCCGCGCGGGCGAGCGCCAGTTCGGTGGCGTTGCCTATATCCCCCGGATTCAGACGATAGGCCCGCTCGAGATAACGCAGTCCTTCCTGAGGCTTTGCGTCTTCCACCAATAGCTTTCCCAGACGAAAATTTGCGCTGAAGTCTTCGGGTTGTCGGGTTGCCACATCCCGCAAGGACTGCTCCATCGCCGCACGGGATGAATCCGGCGGAACACCGTCGGGCAATTGCTTACCTCGAACAGCGGTCTCCTCGGCCAACGCCTCTCTGTTGCGAACAATCGTGTCGCCACCATGACCACCGAGATTTGTGGTATCCGTAACGCCCGCGACCCTAAAGGTTGGCTCATCGAAAAATTCAGGCCGCATGTCAGAGATTTTCGTCGCTTCCGGCTTACCAGAATGGAGAGTCAGATCGATCGCTTTTGATTCTTTCGGCCCAAGAACGAAGGGCCGCGAATTTGCTGGTATGTATCCGGCCATCTCGGCGCGCACGCTGTAATTTCCTCCGCGAACCTCGGTAAAGACATAGGCCCCCGCAGAATCGGTATGCACTTTGGCAACCTGCGTCTCTTGGCCTTGAAGGCAAATGACGGCCCCCGCGACCGGACGATTGAGCGAATCCCTCACGACGCCGCGCAATGTCGCCGTGGCGGCAGAGTCCGACCGCAAATCGGTGGGTGCTACCGGAATCGATTGTCCGAGAATTACCGGCGCAGGAAAAATCGTCGTCAGCGCAAGAAAGCATGCCGCTCTTGTTAGAAAGCGCTCCATAAGATAAATCCAAGCGTACTCGCGGAATCGAAAATTCTATTCGCTGAAGTCGTGATCCGCAATCGATCGAGGCATTCTCAGGTTCTAATTGCTTACGGCTCGCCGAGCCAAGAGGTCGACGTAGGCTTCGGCGACGAGTTCATTTTGAGTGATCCCAAACTCTGCCAACAATGCTGTCGCAATGCCTTTTCCCTCGACCTCGCTTTGTCCCGGGCGGAGCACAACTTCGAGTTCCAGAAAGTCTCCTAACCCATGGACCTCATCAATGTGAACCCGTGCCGGTCCGATAAGGTATAAAACGCGCGTTTTTTTAACCACCCCGATCCTACCGAGGGTACCAGTCAGTATTTCGTTTAAGATTTGAGGGTCCGGCGTGCGTGCGATCAGATAGCGGGACACGCGCGCATCCGCGATGTCGGATCTTTCGTATCGGATGAGTTCTCCGCGGTCTGAAGCAAATATGCGTAGCTTCAATCGTCCCCGATCACATTTAAAAAAGAAATCCTCCTGCTGGATCGTCTGGGGAGAAGTATCGCTCAACCGAGCCGCAACATTTGCGGCGGCGACCCGATTCTTCAAAATCGCTTTCATCTCGATGTTGGTTGGCATGCTTGACCTTGCCCAGATAGCGTACACTCCATGTGGCCACTGCGCTTGAAAGCGCGATCTCTTTCATTTATGTTCAGGACGCTTGTCCAACCCAAAAGTTAATTTGTTTATACTCACGACCTCGAGGACATGGATGACCTTACACAAAATGCGTTATCTTACGACCGTTCTGTTATTGACCACCTGCCTAACTTGCTGGAGCCAGGAGAAACGAAAAATCATCATTGATCAGGATGCGGCTGGACCCGGCGGAACGGATCAGCAGTCGATGCTGCTCCTCATCCAATCACCGAAGACGGAAGTATTAGGGATTACGGTCGTGACCGGCGATCAGTGGCTCCATTCCGAAGTGGCGCACACATTGCGCATGCTAGAACTCATTGGAAGAACTGACATTCCGGTTGTGCCGGGAGCCGAGTATCCCCTGGTAAGACGAAAGCAAGACACAGAGCTATGGGAGCAGCAATATGGCAGCATTATGTGGTTGGGTGCGTGGACTCCGAAGTTTTATCATCCGCACGATCAGTTGGGAGACATGCCGGAAGGCGTACCCACCACTAAGCCATCCAGCGAAGACGCGGCTCATTTCCTGATACGCATGGTGCATAAATTTCCCAATGAGATCACCATCTATGAAGGCGGCCCGTTCACAAACCTCGCGCTCGCTATTTCCATCGATCCCGAGTTTGCGGGACTGGCTAAAGAGCTGGTGTTCATGGGCGGGAGCTTGAATCCGCGAACCAACGATCCCGAGTTTGCCAACAATCCTACGCACGAATTCAATCTGTGGTTCGATCCGGAAGCGTCTCACATCGTGTTGGTAGCGCCCTGGAAGAAGATTGTCTGCACGCCCGTGGATATTTCCGTGAAAACGAGTTTGACCTCCGACTTGATCGACCGCATCAAAACGTCCGACACCCCATCGGCCCGTTACATCGCCAAATACTCCAGCTTGCGCGGCAACTACAATTACCTGTGGGATGAACTGGCAGCGTTGGCATGGCTCGATCCCACTCTCATCACCAAGCACGAAACCCGTTACTTGGATGTCGACCTGGACCGTGGCGCCGCTTATGGTAACACTCTGAATTGGACGGAGCGTGACAGGCCGAAGCTCGAGGTGCGGCCCGCCGAAGTGCAAGATGATCTCGACCTCGATAGGTTCTACAAAATGTTTGTGACTCTATTGAGCGCGCCAACGCCAAAGAATTAGAGGACACGGTTCCGCGAGTCAGTGTGGAAGTTGAGCCAACATGCCTTGCGCCTGCGCGTGGCCAGGATGCTGTTTAAGCAGGTCCACCAAAACCGCGCGAGCCTTGTTCGGCGCACCATCGAGCACATACACCTCGGCAAGATTCAGATACGACTGATCGAAGCCAGGCGCTACTCGAATGCATTCTTCAAAACTGGCGACAGCTTTATCTTGCCGCTGAGTACGCAGGTAGAGTATTCCAAGATTGTTTAAGGCCTCCGGGAAAACAGGGCGCGCCTTCAGCGCTCTTTGCAAATACTCGTAAGCATGTGCGCTGTCATCGGCCTGCGCAAAAACCATCGCCAAGCCGTAGTTTGCATCAGGGTCGGACGGATTCACTTCAAGTCCACGGCCGAAAGTTCTGCGAGAATCATCCCAATTTTTCTGCAGGCGATACGCGTTTCCGAGATTGTCGATGGCGATCAAGTGATCCGGGTTTGACCGTAACGCTTCTTGAAAGCACCGTATCGCTTCGTCGGTACGTCCCTCCCGCGTGGCCAGAAGACCGAGGTTATTCCAAGCGTTGGCCAGTGTATCTGGATAACTTGCGTGGAGTTTAGTCGCGCGTTCGAAGCTTTCGCGAGCTTCCTCCGTTTTGTTCTGACTCAAGTAGGCGCTCCCGAGTCCGTAGCATGCTTCGGCGCTGGATGGATCATCGCGAAGGGCCAGCCCGAATGAAACTGCGGCTTGATCGATATAGCCTCGCTGAAAAAAAACGGAGCCAAGCGAAAGATAATTTCTGCCGAACTCAAAGGTCTGGCTCGCGCCGGGAAAGGGCAACGCCCGCGCCAAGCGCTCGGAATCAGTTTTTGGAATGGCGCGGAGGTCTCCCCCGATAAGTTCCGCACTTACCGCTCCCTGATAGATCTTGACCATATCGCCTCGCCGGTCGATTAGAAACGATGTTGGCAGTCCCATGTCGCGATGCCGGTCAAACATGTAACGGTACAGGATGTTGTAAACAGCGGAGACTTCGTCCGTGCCGCGAAGGATTGGAAATGCTAAACCACGCTCGCGCACCAGCCTGTCAAGAATGGGGCCCGCTTCGTTATCAATGTTCACCGTGAGAACTCGAATGTCCCGGGCCTCCTCTCGACTCGTCAGCGACTGGAACGCTTCGAGGTTCTTCAGGCAATTTGATGATTGTGCCGTCCAGAAATTCAGCAGCACAGGTTTCCCGCGGACTGCTGAGAGTGATCGGACTCCGCCAGCCAGGTCGGTAAGCGAAAAATCCGGTGCGGCTACGGGCACGAGCAGCCAAGTCGCAACCGCTGTTGGAAGCGACTCAATCTTATCGGGCTCGACGATGCTATGCGTATCTGAAAGAGGGGTTGGCGGCTTGAACGGTTTTGTTCGAAGGTTTGCAGATCCTTCTTCGACCCAAATCCTGTGGTTCAAAGGAAGGTCATTGAGATCCTGCACAAGTCCGCTCGGCCAGCGGATCGACGCCCGGACAGGACCTCTGGCTTCGCCCAAGCCAAAAAATACTTCTTTGCTGTGCTGAGAGAGAAATCCCGATCCCACTTGAACCATGCGAGTCTGGCGTCCAGATTTTGTTTCCACTGTGATCGTAGCGCCGACGGCGTCCCGATTACTCTTGGTGCCCCGCAAGCGAAAAGTGATCGACGGCGGCAGATTCTCGATCCGATTTTTCAACACGCGCAACTGCGGGGCGTTGCGATTTTTCAGGAAGATTTCTTGCCTGCCATCCTGATCAAAATCAGCCAAGGCAAACGCTCTTCCGTCTTCGATAAAATCTAATCCTACCGCGCCGGAAACGTCAGAAAACGTTCCATCACGATTGTTCGCATAGAAAACATTTCGCTCGAATCCGCTCCAGGTACCGTCTGCGCGAATCAGTTCGTTGATGGCGCCCCATCCTTCTTCGTAGTCGTGCGAAGGCTTCGCCAGATCTGGTGAATTGGCTACGACCTGTCGCCAGAAAAAACTATTCAGATCCTGATTGCGAGGGTCCAGAGATCATTCCATTAGCAATGTAGAGATCGGAAAATCCGTCGTGATCGAAATCGAACGCGTCGCTCGACCATGACCAGCGGCCCATGCCAACTGCGGCTGAGGAGGTCTCGTCCTCGAAAACACGGTCACCTCCTTGAACAGCTCCGTGAAGATCGCTATTTCGAAAAAGCGAATTTCCCATTGCGTGCTTTCGGTACAGCGCTCGTACATTTTCGGGAGCGTCTTTCTTGAAATTCTCCTGTGAGGAGATGCGTTCTCCGGCGGCGGTCCACATATCCGCGACATAGAGATCCTCGGCACCATCATTGTCGAAGTCGTTCCAGCAAACACTCATTCCAGCGCCAATGTCTTCAACTCCCGCCCGGGCAGCGACATCGGTAAACGTTCCGTCGCCATTGTTGCGGTAGAGATTCTTGCGGCCGAAGTCGTTCACCACATAAAGATCGGGCCAACCATCACGGTTGTAGTCGCTCCAGCCGCAGCAGAAGCTATAACGCGTGTTGTTCTGATTGAGCCCGGCTTCCGCAGTCACGTCGCGGAAAGTACCATCGCGATTGTTCCGCATCATGAAGTTCGGAGGGCCATTCTCGGCATCGTGATAAGGAACAGGATACTTGTATTGGTCGGTGCCCCGGTAATAGACATACAGACAGAAATAAATATCCAACCATCCATCGCGGTCATAGTCGGCAACCGCTGCGCCGGTAAAAGTTCCCTGCGGTGCGTTGGCGAATGGAAATGCATCAGATTTCTGGCGAAATGTGCCGTCGCCCTGGTTGACGAAGAAGAGCGGACCACTTGCACGCACGAGGACTACATCCTGATGTCCGTTGTTATTGAAATCGGCGAAGATTGCGCAAGCGGTATTGTCGAGAATTCCCAAGCCCGATGTGGCGGTAATGTCTTCGAATGTTCCGTCTCCCCGGTTTCGGTAGAGTCGATTAGGAAGGCCCGCAGGTTGGCAAAGGTAGAGATCGTCGAAGCCATCGTTGTCGATGTCGGCGACAGAAACTCCGTTGTGCCCATAAATGTCGATGCCGCAGGCACCATCGAGAACCGTCCTCCAGTGGTCGACGCCCCGCAGCAACTGAGCGGAGTATGAGGAATTGAGTCCCAAAGCGGCAGCAGTAATCTCTGTGAAGATTGGAGATGCGGAGCGGCTTCGGGTCTCGCCTCGCGATTGCCAACGCCGGAGTTTGAACTCGGGTGCTGAGGCTGAGGACTGGCTTTCCCACTCGAGATCCCAGTATCCCACGCGCTGCTCGCGGTAAAAGCCACGGCCCGTCCCAATCAACTCGTAACGCACGCGTGTGCTCAGTTGCTGCAGAGTCTGAGATGTGAACGCCGGAGTCGCTTGCATCCTCGTCACTTGCAGCTCGGCAGATACGAGCTTCGAAAAGACGCTGAAAGACGAATGCCACGCCTGTAGGAAGGCGTCGCGTCCAAGATCGGCGTCAGTTACGAATTTGTTCTGGTGAACTTCGATCGGTGGGCCGGTCCGAACCGGTCGCGATTCAACCGGAATCATCGATGACCCGGCGAAGTCGGCAGAGAGAACGTTCTCGATCGCCTGCATTTGCAGTGGAGATTGACGCAGGCTTAAACTCCACTCCGCAAGAATCAAGGCAATCTGGTCATAATATTTTTCGCTGACAAAGCTGTCGAGCCCCGCCTGTACTTTGAGTAGAGTCTTATCCAACGGCCTCTCGGCGCGATAATGCGGATGCAAATAAAACTCACCGTTCGAGGAATTTTCGTTGAAAGGATCGAATGGCGAGTTCGACGGGAGGGCGAAGCCGCGCAAGCTCGCAGGAAGCATCGCCGCTGATGCTCCCTGACAACAGCGAACGAGAAAGTTGCGACGACTTAACCGAGTCAGAGCGATAACCTCATGGCCTTCATTTTCAGGACCGGAATCGATCAGCGATAGATCAGCGCGAGCCCGCGCTAAATTGGAAAACCGTCACGCTGTGGAATTTCTGACCCGGTTTCAATTCTGTCGAGGGAAAACTGGGATGGTTTGGCGAGTCGGGGAAGTGCTGCGTCTCCAGGCAAAATGCGAATCGTGGTTTGTAGACAACGCCGCCTTTTCCGGTAATCGATCCATCGAGATGGTTCCCAGTGTAAAACTGAACACCGGGTTGGGTGGTGAGCACTCGCAGAATCCGCCCCGTTGTTGGCTCATACACTTCCGCTGCCTCCGCCAACTGGCCCTCAGGATGGTCCAATACGAAGTTGTGGTCGTATCCCATCCCCAGCCGCAGCTGTTCGTCCTTGATATCGATTCGCTCGCCAATGGCGTGAGGCGTTCGAAAATCGAATGGCGTGCCTTGCACTGGCTTCAATTCTCCGGTGGGAATCAGTGACGAATCAACCGGCGTGAACCGCGCCGCATCGATCTTCACCACATGTCCCAAAACTTCGCCCTTCCCCTGTCCGGCAAGATTGAAATACGAATGGTTGGTCAAGTTCAGAACGGTATCTTTATCGGTGGTCGCCGAATATTCAATGCGCAAAGCACCACCATCTAGTATGTAACGCACCGTCGTAGTCAGGGTGCCGGGAAAGCCTTCTTCGCCGTCCTTGCTCACATACGTGAGTTCGATTCCATCCTTTATCTCCTGGGCCGTCCAAAGCTTTTTATCAAAGCCGCGGACGCCGCCATGAAGGGTGTTATCGCCATTATTCTTGGGAATCGAATAAGTCTTCGCGTCGAATTGGAAACTGCCGTGTGCGAGCCGATTCGCATAGCGGCCAATGATCGCCCCAAAATAAGCAGGGTTGGTACGGTAGCCATCGAACAAGTCATAGCCCAAAACCACATCGTCAAGTTTCCCTTCGCGATCCGGCACGCGCAGCGAAACAATGATTCCGCCATAATTCATAATGCGAACTTCGACTTTGCCATCGGCCAGCGTATACAAATCGACGGCGGTTCCGTCCGAAGTCTTGCCGAATGGCTGCTTGGTCACGCTAGTCTTCGCCTGCATCGTAGTTGTAAGCATGATAAAAGAGATGAAAATTGCGAAACATCTGTTGACTCTGTTGAAAAACATAGTTCCTCTTGGCGGACCTTCGCGTTCGCTCGGTATTGTACAGCTCTGACTCATCGACAGGCGACGGTTTCGGATTCGTCCCTTATTTTCATCTCGAAGAAGACCGATAGGACATTTCAAGAGTATCCCAAGAAGCGAGCTGCATGCTGCTTCTCATCCTGATATCATTCTGCAATCCTAACGTTAGTGAACTTCGAGAGAGTCTCGATCATGGGATCGCAACATCGTGCTATCGCCTATTTATCTACCTCACTACCAGTCAACATGGGCGATTGGTGGTTCGATGTCGCAACCACTGAGCACTTCTGGATTCGTCGTCGTTTTGAGGTTATGAGAAAGTTAGCGGATTCGGTGCTCCACAGTTCCCGCCGCGTTGCCGAGATTGGCTGTGGCAATGGTTTACTGCAAAGGGATATTGAAGATCATTACGGAATCTCAGTCGCAGGCTTCGAGCTCAATGAAATCGCGCTCCAGAAGAACGTGAGTCGCCGGAGCTCGCTTTACTGTTACAACATTCATCAGCGTAACTCAGAATTGCGCTCCCACTTTGATCTCCTATTGTTGTTCGATGTACTAGAACATATACACGATGAGTCTGAATTTTTGCAATCGGTCAAGTTCCATTTGGCGAAATCGGGCATTCTCATCGTAAATGTTCCTGCGCATCAGTTCTTTTTTTCCGATTACGACCGGGCAGCAGGACATATCCGACGATATTCGATGAATCAGTTGACCACGATCGCTGAGCGCAATGGACTGAAGGTGCGGGCTTGCACTTACTGGGGACTTCCGCTGGTCCCACTTCTCTTGCTACGAAAGGCGATAAGTATGCAACCGACCAACGGCAAGTCTGGTTTCGATACTAGATGCGACGCCATGAACCGTCTGCTCTCGTTCGCGGCGCGATGTGAGCCGCTGCCGCAAAGGATCCTGGGCACATCCATCATGGCGGTACTGGAAAATCAAAATCAGGAGACCGAATCAAAGGAGGAAGGCTCGCCCAGTTTATAGGCGCGCTCAGGGAAACAATGGAAATGAGGGAACAGCCCAGCGTTTCTGTGGCCATCCCGCTGTACAACGAAGAAGCGGTTGTGGCGGAATTGCTTAGCCGGACTCGTGCTGTGCTCGATGAAATAACTGTCGGAGGTGTGGGAGCCGGCCGGGACCGACTATGAATAAGATTACGTCATCGGGAATCAGTTCAAGGATATGACCCAACCCCGCTCGCTGCAGTTCCTGCCGCTGGCAAAAATTTTTTGGCTCATTGCTGTGCTGGCTCTGGGTTCAATTCTTCTATTGCTTCCTCGCAGCCCGCTACCGTGGTTAGATGAGATTTTATATGCGTCGGCAGCCGCTGTCGTCGTGCAGGGCGGCCGCCAATACCCACCGTCATGGCGGCCTTCCCGCATACCATTCGCCTCGATCTTTTTATGGTCCAACGATTCCCTTTTTAGGTTCATTGGACATGAGACTCTTGGGATTGTCAGCCACGAGTTGGCGACTCTTAGGATTCATGGGCGGGGTGGTGCCGTTTTTTCCGCCGCCATGGGTGTACCGATCGCCTGGATCGCTCCCGAGTAGCATGGCAGCGGCCGCAATGATGGTGGCACTGTCTCAAGGGATTGGTGCGCGAGCAACGAGCGGAAGGCTTGACACCATTACTGTAATGCTCGAACTTCTTTGCCTCGCTTGCACACTCGGTGCGATGCAGATCTCGCGAGTCTAAGCCCTCGCCGCCATTTTGTACGCTGCCGCTTGCAGGTCTTTTTTGCGGATTGCCGCCCTGAGCACACCGAGAGCTTTTCCTTTCGTTCTCGGCCTCGTTCTTGCTCTGGGCCTCGAACTAAAGTGTGGCAGAAGTTGGAAATTTGGATACGCGAAGTCTGATCATCGGAGTCGCCGCTCTCTTGCCGGTATGGGTATGGACGTCGAGTCAGGGGTATGAATCCGATCGGCTGGCTGCGGGTCGTTGCTGCGGCTAGCCGAGGTGACAAGATAAATGTATCTCCGATCTTGCACGGCTCCTGGCATCTTTTCAGCGGACCATTGGTTCCCCTACTTTCGGGATTACTAATTCATTCTGTAATGCTCTCGTTTTCGCGAGTGCAATGTTAGCCGCTGATCGCACCATCGAGATGGACGCGCGAGATTTAATTTCTGGCATGAGGTTGGCATCGATCGCGGTGGTTATTAACTACATTGCACTTTTTTTGATGATTGCGCGGTTTTGGGATTACGAGATATTCGTTGTTCCTCTTGTCATACCCGTTCTAACAGCGTTGACGGCAAAGACTCTGCGAAACCGTGAGCGTAGCGCAGTTAGAGGCATTGTGCTCGGTAGTTGGCTAATATTGGCCATTGTTCTTGTCGCTATACGCTCAGGAAAAGTCGTTGCCTGGCTTGCCTCTTATCATGAACGCGACCCGCAACCCCTGCAGGATTTCATCGCCAAGAACGTGCCGATCGATTCGCGAGTGTTTGGGCCTGGGGAATTATTACTTCTACGCAGTGCAGTCAGCAGGTTCGCGTTATCTTTTCGTGCAGCCCACAATTCCTCCGGGGCTCTTGTGGTAAACACGATCACGGTGTCGATTGGCGGAAACAACTGAACGATGGGGGACCCGTTTACCTTATCTGGCCGAAGGATGACCCGATTCCGCACGACTTGGTGCCGGCAAATTTGCTTCTGGAAGCAACTTTCGCGCCAAAACTGGGAAAAGAACCGGCGGGCTGGCGAAAGGCGGGGTGGGGTTCTGGTTATCCACCCACTAACTTGTATCGGATTGTTGATGGTCCAGCATCTGATAAGAATTCCCAGAATAAGCATCCTGCAAGGTAAGCGGCTACAGAGTGGTCAAGCAAGTACAATTGCACGCAATGGACCGTTCCGCATGAGTAGCTGCCGCTTTCGTTTATTTGCCCTTTGCTTACTGGCCTGCTTTGCCATCCTGGAATTCGCACTACGAGGGCCTGTTCGTGCCCTTGAGAAAGATGGCCAAAATTTTAATGATTTTGTATCACCCTATGAACAAACTCGTGCCTGGATTTCCGGTCGCGATCCTTATGCTCCGACCGTGCTAAGGGACCTGTGGCCAACTTCTGTGCGCCCACATTTTGTGGTTACGGAAAGCGTCGATGGAACGCTGCCCGCAAAACGGGGCATACCTTCGCCGTACTGGACCCCTACTTTTCCTCTACTTCTGCCAATAGCGGAGCTGCCATGGAAAGTTGCAATTTGTTTATGGTCTGTAACGTCCGTTGTGGCTGTATTCGTAGTTGCGCTATTGCTCGCCCATCTTGCCGACGCTCGACGAGATAGTCCGCTAGCGATGATGATTATCGTATCTGTGTTGCTTTGGGCTCCGCTGCAGACCGCGATTGCAACCTCCAATATTTTTACGGTTGCCTTTGCTCTGGGCATGGGGGCGGCCTTTTGTCTGACGCAGGACCGAAACAGGCTGGCGGGAATGATACTGATCTGCAGCATAGCTTTGAAACCGACGGTTGGCATGCCGTTTCTGATTTACATACTGGCACAGCGCAAGCGCGCCAGAATGATTCCTGCCGCGGCCGCGACGGGAATCCTGTTGCTGTGTGTAGCGGTCATTCCCCACCACGCCGGAACACTGTGGTGGCAGAGCTTCCTGGCAAACAGTCATCGCATGTTCGGTCGTGGCGCAATTGACGATTTCAGCACAGCGAATCCACTCCATTTTCAGCTGGTGAATTTGTCAGTGGCAGTGTTTCCGCTTGCACAAGGTCGGACCGTTGCGGAAGTTTCGGCCACGCTGATATTTGTCTTTGTACTAATCCTGTGGCTTTTTGCGCTTCGCCGCGACGGGCACCTCGGCTTTCTGGACTTGTCGATTCTTGCCTCGGCATCGCTTCTTCCGGTTTATCATCGTTTCATGGATGCTGGGATCCTCCTTATTCCTGTCGCTTGGGCTCTCAGTGAACTAGAAGGAAAGTTGAGGAGCTACGCGGTTGCATGCCTCTTGTTGGCAAGTCCGTTTCTGGTACCGGGTGCTACCATGCTTCATCAGTTCTCGGATAAATATGAAACGCTCCAAAAGCTTAGTCGCAGCTGGTTGTGGGAACCATTCATCCTTACCCATGAAGCATGGCTGATTCTGCTGCTGTGTGCTGTACTGACTGCGGCGCGCTACCACGATCAAGTTCCAACGCGGGTCATAACGTAGGGTGTCCGGACAAACCTAATGAGGACGACGGGAACCGTATGTCGAGTCTAGCCCGTCGACTGCAGAAACCCACGCGCCGGTGCCGGTCCCGAAACTGACCCAGAGTTCGGAACTCGAAGATCTGCATTAATTTCCGATGTGAGGTCGATCAGCAGAAAAGCCAAGACCCAAAAAAATAGACAAAGATAGGATCCCGCCGCAAACAACCAGTCTTCAAAGCCCGCATGAATAAATCCCGCCAAGCTGACCATGGCAAAAGGTACGGCGTAATGATTCGGGCTGCCACTTCTTCTCATCCACATATACGCACGACCTACCGCCCGCAGGACCAAAAACAATAACAGCAGAAAAGGCAGAATCCCCAGCAGTCCCATGTATTCTGCCATGGCCAAATAGCTGCTGCCGTGTTCTCGATTCGAACCTTCTACCGTGTAAATCGACGAACCATGAACGCCAGAGCTTTCACTTCCCAAGTCGCTGGTTCCGAATCCTGTTCCGAACCAAGGGTGTTGTTTGACTGCCGCAATGGTGTCATCCCACGGTGTATCCCGCGATCCCAAAATGCCCTGGTGCGGGCGTCCTTCTACCTTGAAAACGAAACGTCCGCTCAGAGAATCCACTAATTCGCCCATGTGAGAGGGATTGGCAACTGCCATGGCTTCAAGAAAAAAAGCCGCCACAAAAGCTGCTTTCAGCAAAAGGCGCGGACGGCGCAGTCCGATTGTGAGTGCAACTGTAACAATTGCATCCGCGACAATGGCGGCGCGGCAGACGCTGACATAAAGCAAAACCACACACAAGGCTATGGCAGTGTAATGACGCTGACGTTCACCTCGGCTTTCAGCCACTAAAGCCGCCCAGAGCAGCACCGGCGCTGCCACAACTCCTACAAAGGCTCCCAAATTGTTCGGATTTCCGAATGGATCGTGCCCGGCCAAGGTAAGAATCGCCGTAATGAAAACCAGCGCTTCACAAGCAAGAACTAGGCTGCGGACAAAGGACGCTTCTCGTCCGGCCAGCGCCACCCGTCCGCCGGTGGAAGCATACAAAAAGAGCAAGAACAGGCTTCCGGCCTTCAGCGAGGCTGTCAGAGGCGTATCTGAAGCGCTCGCCGAAGCTAACGCTGCGAGCACAGCGAACAAAGCGACTAAATGAAATACTCCAAAGTGCTGAGTGCGGTTGCTCCTGATCCAGATAACCGACCCAGCCAGTGCTCCGACGGCTAAAAAAAGCCAGCGAACCGTAAAACTCTCTTCCCCAAACGGTAATGCTGTGGCTGCCGAAAGAAAACACCACATCGTCATCGGAAAGAAAACTGTCTTAAATCTCCATAAACAGGCAAGGACAAGTTCGATTGCAATTATCGCTCCCAGGTAGGTGCTATTCGCAAAGTAGCCCGGACGTCTCACCAGTTCAAAAAATAGAATACCCACAACCCCGATCGCGCCTAGAGCGATAAGAAGCAGTCGAAGTTGACTTCGCACGGTTAGGATCGCTTCTCCCAAGCTCGCCCGCAAAAAGGTTTTGTAATTTTGTAACGCATCAGATTAAGAGAAGGAGAACCATTGTACCGCGCACTATGCCGCGCGATTCGAAAATTCTGGCCTGACTTCACGCCTCGGAGTCGGCAGCGCGGTTTGATCAAGACATTTTCGTCCGTGCAATCGCTCGAACCATAAGAAAGCTCCGGGGGAAGGCCGTAGAGATCGGCTCACTCGAGAAGCGGTGCCTGCTCCTACGGCATTCCCCTGGCGAATCGAGAGAAAGATACCATCCGCGCGGGGGGAGCTGCATTCCACAAATAGTCTTGTGGAAACTCAGCGATGCTTGATAAACGCTCCGCTTTGCAGTTCTTCCACCGCCTGGCGCAACTGCTCCTGGGTATTCATCACAATCGGCCCGTACCAAGCCACGGGTTCCTCGATCGGCTTGCCAGATACTAGTAGAAATCGAATTCCCTCAGGACCCGCCTGCACGGTGAGCTCGTCTCCACGGTCGAACAACACCAGCGAGTGGTTGCCAACGTCGTATTTGGCCGGAGCATTGGGGTCGGCGGCCTGTTCGGTCAGAACCGCGCGCGGATCGGAGGCGTCCCGGAATGTCCCCGAGCCCGCGAACACGTAGGCGAAGGCGTTACGCGTAGTCTCGACCTTGAGCCGTTTCCGCTGGCCCGGCGCAACCGAGATATCAAGATAATTCGGATCCGCCGCCACGCCTTCCACAGGTCCTTTCTTACCCCAGAATTCTCCGCAGATGACGCGCACACGAGTGCCGTCGTCGTCGGTGATTTCAGGAATCGCGCTCGACGGAATATCCTGATAGCGCGGATCCGTCATCTTCAGTGATGCGGGCAGGTTCGACCACAGCTGAAAACCATGCATGCGTCCCTGCGGATCCCCCTTCGGCATCTCCTGGTGGAGAATGCCGCTGCCCGCCGTCATCCATTGCACATCGCCCGCTGTCATCTTGCCTTTGTTGCCCAGGCTATCGCCGTGCTCAACGGATCCCGCAAGCACATATGTGATCGTTTCTATGCCGCGGTGCGGATGCCAGGGAAATCCCGCCTGATAATCCGCAGGATTCTCGTTGCGGAAATCGTCCAGCAGCAAGAAGGGATCGAACTCTTTGGTCTTGCCGAAACCGAAGGCGCGTTGCAGCTTTACCCCGGCGCCCTCGATCGTCGGCTTCGGTTGAATGATTTGTCTTACCGGTCGTAGTGACATAATCGTTCCTCTTTTCTGTTGGCCGCCCAGCCGTCAAGCCCGCACCGCGCGGCAAATCGATTACGCTTTCACAAATTGAAGATCCAGAGTGATGGTGACCTCGTCGCCGACGAGAAGCCCGCCCGTCTCCAGCGCTGAGTTCCAGGTGAGCCCGAACTCTTTACGGTTAATCTTTGTTGTCGCTGACAGCCCTCTGCGGAGGTTGCCCCAGGGGTCTTTGGCGGCCGCGGTTGAACCTTCGACATTGAAGACCACACGGCGGGTGACGCCGTGAATCGTTAGGTCGCCCGCGACAGCCAGTTCTCCATCGCCGACGCGGTTTATCCGCGTGGACTTGAATGTCAGAGTAGGAAACTTCTCCACGTCGAAGAAATCAGCACTCTTGAGATGTGCATCGCGCTGGTCGTCGCGAGTGTTGATCGAGGCTGCCTCGATCGAAGCCTCGACGCCAGAATTCGTTACATCGTTTTCGTCGAGATTCAGCACGCCTTTAATCCGGGTAAATTGGCCCTTCACATTGGAAATCATCATATGTTTCACCTTGAACTCGGCGACGGAATGAACCGGATCGATGTTCCAGGTGGTGGTTCCAGTTTGCGGAGTAGCAGTTGCGTTCATAGCAAAGTTCCTTTCTAGTCGTTAGATGCGTTACGCCGATATTCGTTGCAACAAGTATTAGACCGAAGAAATCAAGCTACTTGGCTACGCGAAACGCGTAGGAGTTCGGTCAAAGCCTTCAGACGCTGCTGCCCCAAGTGGCCCAATTGTTTGCAATGAGCCGCCTGAACTGGCTCGTCGAGCCGTGCCAGGAGTTTCAAACCGTCCGGCGCGATTCGAGCCCTTACGGTTCGCCGATCTTTGGTCTCGCGACAGCGCGAAATCAGTTGTCGCTTCTCCAGTCGGTCGAGGAGACGGGTAACGTCCGGATCCCGGGTAATCATTCGGCTGGCAATCTCCCCACAAGGAAGCCCCTCCGGCGCCCCACGCAGAATCCGAAGCACGTTGTACTGCGTCGAAGATAGATCCTCTGCCCTGAGAATTGGCACCAGTCCGCGCGACAGCATATCCGTGGTGCGCAGCAACTCTAAGAACGCCGCCTCTTCGGGAGAGCCGATATTACGCTTGCTCTTTCTTGGCTGGCTCGTTTCTCTCATCCATTGCAATTATATTCGTTTTAACGACTATTGTCAAGACAGCGGTTCTGTCTGTAGAATTCAAGCTATGAACAAGAGAGCTTTTCTAAGACTTTGCGGCGCCATACTTGCTTCTCCGGCAATGCTGCGCCTGCTGGCTTGGGCGGGACAGGAAAAACTCAGGAACTGGGCTGGCAACATCGAATACAGCACCGACCGTGTGGAAACGGCCGCTTCATTGGGGCAAGTGCAAGATTACGTCAGGTCTCAAACCAGGCTGAAGGCCCTCGGCACTCGCCATTGCTTCAACAATATCGCCGACAGCAAAGATAGTTTTCTTTCTCTGAAACCGATGGATCAAGTGATTTCTCTCGATCCCGCAAAGCGAACCGTCACCGTAGGAGCGGGCATTACGTATGGAGAGTTGTGTCCTTATCTCAACACCGAGGGATTTGCCCTGCACAATCTCGCCTCGCTGCCCCACATCTCAGTAGCAGGCGCATGCAGCACGGCAACCCACGGCTCAGGCCAGAAGAACGGAAACCTCGCAACGGCTGCGTCGGGCTTGGAATTAGTAACCGCGAACGGCAAGGTCCTGACCCTTTCGCGCGACCGAGACCCTGAAACTTTTAACGGAACCGTAGTTGGCCTGGGCGCTCTGGGCATCATCACAAAGGTCACTCTCGACATTCAGCCGAGTTTCATGATGCGGCAGTACGTCTATGAAGATTTGCCCTTCAGCGAATTAAAGGATCACTTCGATGCGATTGAAGCAAGCGGCTATAGCGTAAGCCTTTTTACCGATTGGCAAAAGCAGCGTGTCAACGAAGTGTGGATCAAAAGCCGGACGGAAGAAGGACAGGCCTTTCACGCGACGTCCGACTTCTTCGGAGCGAAGCTCGCAACTCGCAACCTTCATCCAATCAAAGAATTATCGGCGGAAAATTGCACTGAGCAGATGGGTGTTCCCGGCCCCTGGTACGAGCGGTTGCCGCACTTCCGCATGGGTTTCACGCCCAGCGCGGGTAAGGAATTGCAATCAGAATATTTCGTCCCGCGACAGCACGCGATCGAAGCCGTTCTGGCGGTGGAGCGGTTGCACAATCAAGTAAGCCCTTCGCTGATGATTACCGAGATCCGCACCATTGCCGCCGACCATCTGTGGATGAGCCCCTGCTACAAGCAGGATTGTGTGACGATCCACTTCACGTGGAAACCCGACTGGCCTGCGGTCAGCCAACTGCTGCCAATCATCGAGAAGGAACTCGCTCCCTTTGATGCGCGACCGCACTGGGGAAAGCTGTTCACCATCTCGCCGCTGGAACTCAAGCGAATTTATACGAAGATGCCCGACTTTGTTGAATTGAGCAAGCGTTACGATCCACAAGGCAAGTTTCGCAATGAGTACTTAAACAAAAATATTTTTGCGGGGCATGCTGCCTGAAGCACCGCGCCAACTTTTGTGGTCGACGGCGCGAGTTCTACCAGATACCACGAACTGTTGCTAGCTGGTTTCTGCCTGGTTATGACTAAGAGACAACGAATGCCCCAGAAGTCGGCTTCAGGGAGGTGATCCGTTGATGTCCGCGAAGCCGGTTTCTGGATACCTTCATGTCTATGACACTCCCCTGAGATGTACCTTATAGCCGGGGCTTTGCTCGGACGAAATTTTCTTAAAGTGGCGCGGGTCGCGACTAGCATCGAGACCATTCGTCGCGGTTCGACACTTCAATAGGTACGCCAGAGGAAAGTTTTCATGCTTGAATTTCGCTACGCAGAAGAACACGTAATAACTCGAGCCTTTTATAAGTCCTTCCGACTGATGGGCAGGTGTTTGCTGTTGGGACTGATTGTTGCGGTCTCGCTTAAGGCACAACAGAGTGCTCCGTCTGCGCCGGCCTGGGCTGGCGTAGTACGCACGTCTGCCGGCAAACCTGTCGCAGGAGCGAAGGTAACGGTATACACGGCGGCCGCTAAGGAGAAAATGACGGCAGTTACAGGAAGCGACAGAAGATTCACGATTGCGGACATTCGACCCGGGCCACATTCCGTGAGCGTGCAACTGCCCGGACGAGGTCCGACAGCGCCAACTGAAGTAGATATTACCGGCATAGCAGCTGTGCTAACAGTATCCGATCAAAACATGCTGTCGATTGGAATCAACCCGCAAACTCCTGCAGCAGGAGTCTCGAATGGAAACTCGACCAGAACCTCGAACCCGGCCAGCGAATCAAGCGGGGAGAAACTCTCGAGCCAAAAAGTAAATGAGCTGCCGTTGAATGGACGCGACTTCAGCGCGTTGTTGTTGTTAGCAGCGGGCACGATGACCGACGTGAACGGGCAGACGAATTTCACCCAGCAGTTCGCCATCAACGGACAACGCGGCGTTGAGGCCGTGTTCGCGATGGACGGCGCGGATGTGAGCGATCCGGAGATGGGCGGGAGCACGTTCACCAATTTCGACGTGGACGCGATTCAGGAATTACAGTCAAGCTCGGGCTGGATGCCGGCGGATATCGGGCGTGGTGCGGCGGGCTTCACCAACATCGTGACACGATCCGGGAAAAACGGTTTTCACGGATCATTCTTCGAGTTCTTAAGGAACTCCGCTCTCGATGCGCGGAATTATTTCGATCACCCATCAATTGCGGAGCCGGGCAGAATTCCTCCATTCCGTAGAAATGAATTCGGATTTACGAATGGCGGGCCGGTCGTGTTGCCGCATCTGTATGACGGCCGAGACCGCACGTTCTATTTTGTGCAGTATCAGGGATTCCGGCAGGTGCTGGGAACAACTCAGGTTTTGGCTGTACCAACCGCTGCCGAGCGAACGGGTCAGGACATCGTGAAGTACTCGGACGGCAGCACCGACACGCTGCAGGTACCGGTGAATCCAGCGATTGCTTCCATACTGGCCCGCTATCCACTCCCCAACAACCCAACCGGCGCGTACGGTGCGCGGACCTACGCTGCTCCTTCGAATGTGAACACGGACACGGATCAGTTTTCAATCCGCTTCGATCAGAAAGTTGGTGCAAAAGGACAATTGTTTGGTCGATTCAATTACGACAATCTGACGGGACCGACTACAAATCCGGATCAAACGCTGCTCGATCCGAGCTTTGGTGTGCAGTACGTGGATCGGCAGCGGAACGGAGTCATCACTTACACGCGCACCGCATCACCGCGCTTTCTCTGGTCGACATCGTTGAGTTTCACGCGAACGACTCCTTCGTTTGTGACCCCGAACCACACCGATCCGGCCCTCAAGTTCAATGATGGTCTGTACGAGGCGTACAACAGCGCGGCGGGCTCGGTGATGTCAGCGTTCGGGAATTTGTTCCAGGGACAATTGAATTTTGCGTGGACGATCCCGCGGCACGCGGTGAAGTGGGGTATGGAAGCACGCCTGAACCGGGACACGACATACTTCGGTATCAGTCCGAATGGCGAATATGATTTTGGCGGCGGAACGGTATACTCGCCAGTATTCATTCCTTCCGCTAGTGGACAGCATGATGTGCAGCCGGGTCAACCTCTGCCGGATACTTTGAGCAGTCTGTTGCTAGGTTTTCCGTACGCATACACGATCGCGGTGGCGCCGCCCTACGCATCGGATGGAGCACACATTGGGCCGGCAGCAATCAACCGGAATGATGTGAACGCCTACGTCGAGGACACATGGAAAATCAATCCGCACTGGACGCTCGATTATGGGCTGCGATACGAGCTCTACACGCCGATTTCCGAGCGGGCGCGGCGGACGTCGAGCTTTCTGAATTCGTTCCCACCTGCGGGCGTTGGGCAGGAATATTTGATCAATCCCCAGCCTACTTATCAGACCGATTGGAACGGTTGGGGGCCGCGTGTGCAAGTGGACTGGAATGCGCCGCAGGCAGTGCATGTGCACATGGGCGGAGCGATCACGGTGATTCCGCCGAACATCTGGCAGGACAATCTTCTGACAGGGTCGACGCCCTACGTTGTTTATCCGCGTGTCAATGCAGCGCAAAACGGAGAGATTTCCTACGGATTCCAAATCACACCGAACGAATTGCCGCAGGTCTATAACACTGCTGGAGTGAATGTGTTGGCCAGCGGCGATCCGAAAAAAGTGCCGGCGAATACAGTGATGGACGTAAATCGATACCAGCAGGATTTAGCAGCGCTGTCGCCGAGTGGTCAGCTCTCGCTGCTGAGCCTGGCCGGGATCGACCGGCGCTTCGGCAATGGCTACCTGCAAACTTGGACGCTGGGGCTGGAACGGGCTTTTGGCGGCCTCACGGCCGATGTCGCGTATGTGGGAACATCGTCGTTTCGACTTCCCAGAATGTCCTATCCAAACGCGTATCCCGGAGCGGATTCGGAATTTGCACGGTTTACAAACTTCGATGCTAGCGGAGCGGTGACCGGGGGGTTCGGATTCGAGTCTGTGATGACAGCAACGTCGCACTCGTCGTACAACGCCTTGCAGACCTCCTTGTCGGGAAATGTCGGACACGGCGGCCCGTCATTGCAAGCCGGCTACACTTGGGGCAAATCACTGGATGATGTCAGCGGCCTTATCGGAGGAACCGGGTCCACCGGCGCTGTGACGCTGTTTAGTCCGCAGGACCCGTTCGATACACAAGCGGAAAGAGGGCCGTCAAGCTTTGACGTGACGCACGCCTTCACGTTGAGCGCAGCCCAGGGCTTGCATTTCGAGCATTTGGGACTTCAATCCAATCGAACCAAGCTGTTGACGAAGGGCTGGGAGTTGCTGAGCATCTCGACGATCACGAGTGGTTCGCCGTTTACGGTGTATTCGGGAATCCAGCAAACGGGTGCGGGAACGATTGGCGCGGACCGACCGGACCAGATCGGAATACCGGACCTCTCGAGCGCTGGCAGCTCAACCCGACCGCGCGACGATTATTTTGGGCGGGGCGGAAACAATGCAAGTTTCTTTTCCATTCCCATCGGGATCGCGGGTGGGACCGGACCAAACTCCGGGCGCTTTGGAACGCTCGGCCGTAATACTCTTCGAGGCCCGGCATATTATGACTTCGATTTTGCGCTCATCAAGACAACTCCGATTGGCCACCGGGGAAGCGGTTTGGAGCGAGTGGACCTGCAATTCCGCGCAGAGTTATTTAACCTGTTTAACATCGTCAACATGGGGCTCCCCGCGAACATCATCGCGGGTACAGGTTTTGGCATGATCAGCAAGACTGCGGGAACCTCGCGGCAAATTCAGTTTTCTTTAAAGCTCATCTATTGAGGAGCGTCATGCAGTGACTCAGGTTCTAGGGTATCGCGATGAATGTCGCCTGCTTGCATCCGTGGCTTTGACGCAGGAGAGAGGCACCACGAATGCCGAAGCTATTGTTGCTGCTGCTGGGCCTCGGCTAGCTCCGATTGGGTTTCATCAAGAAATTGGGACCACTCTTCGTCCGCAGCAAATTCTTCGTCGGGAGGGAGAACGGCTTGCGATGGAGTTACGCGAACTCGAACCTGCAGCTGAGTTTCCGCTTTACCCTTCATCATGCCCATGGTGGGCGGAACGTCGGCATAGTCGCGGCCGATGGCGGTACGAATGTGCTTATTACCGGCGATTGCATTCATGGTCGGATCGAAACCGACCCATCCCAGCCTTGGAAGCAGGGCTTCGACCCAGGCATGAGTGGCGCCGTCAGCCACCGCATCGCTTTCCTTGCTGTGGTAGAGGTATCCGCTGACGTAGCGGCAGGGAATTTTGGCATTTCTGACCATGGCGATCATGATGTGGGCAAAATCCTGACATACTCCCTGCCGCGATTGAAGAGCATCTTCAATTGGCGAATTGACCCTTGTGCTCTTCTTCTCATATTTAAAACTTTGATGCACTCCAGACGTGATATCCCGTAAGAATGCCAAGGGGCTTCGCCTCTTTCTTTCGTGTGCTCCAATTTCCTCCGCCAACCTTTCAAGCTCGGGCGACGAGCGTGCGAAATGGCTGGGCATCAGCATGTCCCAATAGTCCTTCTTCTCCACAAGATCTTCCAGTTCCTGCCACGCTTCGCACTCGATGTCTTCGGGGATCGGCGGTTGGGGTTCGATATTCACAAGCGCATCCGAGATGATGGTGAGTTGGCTATGGCGCGCAGGAAGGTCGAAGTGGTGAACCAGATTGCCGTACGAATCGGTGTAGGAAAAAATGCGGGCACGCGGATTTACCGACAACTGAAAAACAAAACAGCGCTGGTTGCCTTCGCTTCTGGGGTGCATGCGGACTTCCATCATGCTCTGCCAGACCGAGCGGCTGTAGCGATAGCGCGTGAAGTGGCGAATGGCGTAGAACATTCAATTTTGAAAAGCAACTTCGATCGGATACTCGATATACAACTCGTGCACGGCGGCGTGTAATTCGCGGCATTGGTCAATGATTGCGGCTAGGTACTGATGCAACCCGCCGATGATTTCATCGATCTGCGCATAGGTAACCTTCGATCGCAAACGCCCGATCAATCTTTCGACGTTTTCCGTCCTGCGGCTCAGAGAAAGGTTGCTGATTCCAGTCAGCGCCTCGTGCATACGATCGACTGAGTAGCGGACAGAATAAGGAAATTCCGCCTTCAACAGCAGGAAGTTTGCGATTCGTTCCGGGCGGAGTTCGGCGGTGCAGGCCTTGCAATAGGCTTCGAAGGCGGCGCAACTGCTTAACAGGCCCACCCAATCCAAATCGTCCGGATGCTTGCCGACATCGAAGTACGCGTCGAGCATCACACAGAGATTGCAGGCCCGCTCGATATATTTGCCGAGTTGGATAAAATGCCAGGCTTCGTCGTGATTCATCGTTGCAGCCGCGATGCCATTGAACCTGTAAGAGCCTTCCCGCACCAGGCTCACCACACGCATCGCTCCAGCATCGTCATCGGGCTGAAGTTCAGAGCCGTTGACGTCGTGAAAAAGCCGATTGAGGTGTTCCCACATCTCGGAACTGATTTCTTCGCGAACCTGCCGGGCGTTCTCGCGCGCTCCCTTAATGCACTTCACAATGGAAAACGATCCTTCCGGATCCGCCACCAGCGAGAACAGAGCATGCTGAGGATCGACCTTGTTGGAAGCCACACCGGGAGCCAGCGAGGAGACTGCGTGGAACCAACGCTCTTCCGTGGAAAACTTCGCCGGATTCAAAATCAGGCCGTAAGTAGCCTTTAGCACGCGCGAGGCGTTATCCGCGCGCTCAAAATATCGGCTCATCCAGTAAAGGCTGTCAGCTACGCGGGAAAGCATAAGATTGGCAAGTCGATATTCCCCACTTAGTTCTGCAGTACCCACGTATCTTTCGAGCCGCCGCCCTGAGAGGAATTCACTACCAGCGAGCCCTTTCGCAATGCCACTCGGGTGAGCCCACCGGGGACGATGGTGATTTTCTCGCCGTAGAGAACATAGGGACGAAGATCGACGTGGCGAGGCTCGATGATTCCGTCTACAAAACACGGCGCGGTTGAAAGGTTGATCGTGGGTTGCGCTATATAATTTCGCGGTTCGGCATAGATCTTTTGGCGAAATTCGGAGCGTTGCTGTTCGGTGCTATGCGGACCGATCAGCATCCCATAACCGCCGGACTCGCCGACAGCTTTCACCACGTACTCTTTCAGATTCTGGCAAACGTGGTCTCTCTGGCCACGATCGGACATCAACAAAGTTTCGACGTTTTCCAGAATCGGATCCTGATCGAGGTAGTAGCGAATGATTTGGGGAACAAAGGCGTAAATGGCTTTATCGTCGGCAACGCCCGTCCCTAAGGCGTTGGCTAAGGCTACGTTCCCGGCTCGATAAGCGTTGAAAAGACCAACCGCCCCAAGAGTGGACCCATTTCCAAAAACCAGAGGATCGAGATAATCGTCGTCGATTCGCCGGTAGATCACATCGACGCGTTGCAAACCGAAGGTCGTCCTCATGTAGACGATATTGTCGTGCACCACCAGATCTCGTCCTTCGACCAATTCAATCCCCATCTGCCGGGCGAGATAAGTGTGCTCAAAGTAAGCGGAGTTATAGGAGCCGGGCGTGAGTAAAACGACTGTCGGTTCGGAACGGCCCTCCGGTGCCAGGGACCGCAACGTAGAAAGTAGTGCCTGACTGTACTGCTCGATTGGACGCACCCCGCATCTCTGAAAAAGTCCCGGAAATGTTTGCTTCATGACCCGGCGGCTGGTGAGCATGTAAGAGACGCCGCTGGGAACTCGGAGATTATCTTCCAGGACCACGAAGGTCCCTTCAGGATTTCGAATCAGGTCGGTGCCGACCACCGTAATGTACACATCGCGCGGGACTTTAACATTGCGCATCTCACGGCGGTAATGTTTGCAGGTGTAGACGATGCTGCCAGGGACGACTCCGTCTTCGATGATCTTGCCGTCGTGGTAAACGTCTTTGAGAAATAGATTCAGTGCTGTAATCCGCTGCGTGAGGCCGCGCTCAATCTTTTCCCATTCCGCGGCTGTGATAATCCTGGGGAGCAGATCATGAGGAAATATTCGCTCTGTCCCCTTGTCATTGCCGTAAACGGTGAATGTGATGCCTTGATTGAAGAAGGACTGGTCCGCCTCATGTTTGCTGCGTTGCAATTCGTCCCGCCCCAGGTTCAGGAGCAGGTTGTGCAGCGGGCGATACTGTTTTCGCGGATGGTTGGCGGCGCTGAACATCTCGTCGTAAGCGCCGTTCGTTTCGTAACGATCCCAGGCTTCGGCACTGCCACGATCGGACGTGTCCGTCTCTATAATCATACTTGCCCGTCGACCCATGCCAGCATAGCTCACTGGCGAATGAATCCATCATCGCGAATTACGATTGGCGTCATTAAAGAAACCGAGCAGGACGCCCGATCGATCCTAGGCTCTGGATCTAGCGACTTCTCTGACGCTTTCGGCGGGGTTTTCGTTGCTTTGCGTCTGGAATTCTATGTCGGGCAACTGCTCAACCGCCCTACGAAGGGACTGCTCCCAGCTGGAATGGATCAGGTTCAGGTCCCTGTCTCCGGCTGAGATGCGGCGGTAGCGCGTGATTTGCAGGCTATCTTTCCTGTAAAGCAACAGGTCGAAGGGTGGTCCGACGGTTACATTGGAACGCATGGTTGCGTCCATGGACAACAGGGCATACTTCGCGGCAACCTCCAGAGATGTTGTAGGCTGGATGCCCCGATCAAGAACCGGCCGACCGTACTTGCACTCACCGAGCTGCAGGTACAACGAATCCTCAGTAGCTGCCAGAGGGTTTCCCTGAGGATAAATAAGATAGAGGTTGGAATCCTGCCCGCGAACCTGGCCTCCCAGCAGCAAGTGGACATTAAAGCTGAAGGAGTCGCGTTCCAGTGACGAACGGTCGATGTCCGAAACCCTGCGCACGCAGTCCCCCACGATGCGGGCGGCATCATAAAGCGAACTGGCTTGGGCAAGTCCTCGCCCGGAATCGAAATCGTCTCCCAGCAACGTGATTACGGATTGGCTAATGGAGAGGCTGCCGCTGGTGAGGATTACGAACACTCTCTCCCCGGGCTGAACGAAGCGGTACATCTTGCGGCAGACATTCACTTGATCAAAACCCGCGTTGGTTCTTGAATCCGACGCGAGTACCAGACCTTCGCGCACCGCGATTCCCAAACAATATGTCACTTGACCCCTCTGTTTGAATCTACCGCATAATACACTGATTGCTCATCCCGATTTTGTAATGCGGAGCAGCAAGAAAAATGTAAAACATCCATCCTCAATCCGTGGTAGTTTCTGCATCTCACCTCCGCGAGCGCCGGCTCTGGAGGATATCTAATAAACATGCTGATTCGTCTTGGCTACGACATTCAATTCGACGTAACTGGGGAAGTCCCAATCGTGACCCTGCTGAATGTGCATCCCTCACGGGAGAAGGACTTGCGAGAAGCCGACGAATTAAGCACAGACCCACTCGTCAGTATCGAGAACTACCAGGATACTTTTGGAAATCATGCCTGCCGCCTGCTGGCTCCGGCGGGCAAGATCCGGTTGCAGAATTCCACTCTTATTGAAGACTCGGGACTCCCCGACATCACCTGTCCAGATGCTCCTGAGGTCCGTATCGACAAGCTTCCGCCGGGCGTTCTGCCCTATCTTCTGAACAGCCGGTACTGCGAGGTCGATCTGCTATCGAGTACGGCCGCCGAGTTGTTTTGGAATGCGCCGAGAGGATGGGGCCGGGTTGAGGCGGTATGCGAGTGGGTTCACAGCAAAGTGACTTTCGGATACGAATTTTCCAATCCAGTCCGCACAGCCCTGGGCGTATATACGGAGCGGGTAGGCGTCTGCCGAGACTTCCAGCACCTTGCGATTACGTTTTGCCGGGCGCTCAACATCCCTGCTCGCTATGCAACTGGATATCTGGGAGATATTGGAGTACCCCTTGCTCCCTGTCCGATGGACTTCAGCGCCTGGTTTGAGGTTTATCTTGGCGACCGTTGGTGGACGTTTGACGCAAGGCACAACGCTCGGCGCATCGGACGAGTCTTGATAGCGACGGGACGCGACGCAACGGACTGCGCTATAACGACTTCTTTCGGAACTGCTCGCTTGACCTCGTTTGAGGTCACTTCTGATGAAGTGCAAACTTCATCGGGAACCAACAAATAAGAGGTCTGCTCTCGCCGCATCCCGACACTACGGCATTATCCGGACCGACAACGGAGGCAGTGGGGAATAATTGGTAGACCCTACGTTCGGTGGAACGATGCCGATCTCGCGAGCCTGACAAGTCTCACACTTTCGGACCTCGAATGGTCTAGCGTGTTGTCTACTCCACCCGATGTTTCCCAATAGATGTGTATCCAGCGCCTTGTTCTCGGGCTTCTGTTCGCATCGGCATTCATGAATCTCGACCAGAAGACGCTACTGGTGGTTGCTCACCGTCGCCGGTGTAATGACTGTGCTCTACGCAGTGAGCCGAGATGTGCTGCTGCGCAGCCTGAAGGCTGCTATCTCCACCTAACCAGTTCTCTGGGTTTCGTGACGTGCTGTTCGTTGAGGGGATGACTTTCGTAATCGGGTGTAGCGCAAGCCATGATTCAGATAGGTACGCGCTCCTGTCGATGTATTAAGCGCGGGCCCTTCCATGCCACTCAGCCAATTACTGAAAACCCCCGACAATGAACTGAAGGCCGAACTCCAGTTGATTCTCAATGCCGTCGTCGAGGGTCTCTGCGGGTTGGACCGGGAAGGCAATGTCACCTTCTGCAACGATGCCCTGCTGAAGATGACCGGCTACGTCACGGAGGAAATGATCGGAAGCAACTTCGATGGGCTACTCCATCACGGTTCTCCAGGTGAAACGCGGAACCGGGGCGGGGAGTGCGCCCTTAAGAAGGCAGTTGCCACCCGTCAGGCCATTCACATCTCGGGCGAGTTTCGCTGGCGAAAAGATGGGAGGCGCTTTCCGGCGGAATGTTGGGTTCATCCCCTCCCGCGCCCGGCAAGCTGGACCAGTTTTGTGATCACACTTCAGGATCTGAGCGAGATCCAGCAGGACAAGGACGCTCTCCGCCAAAGCGAAGAAAAGTTTCGCAGAATCCTGGCCAGCACCCCAGACGTAGCATGGACGTCCGACCGAAGCGGCCGGAAGGTCTATATCAGCCCCAAGGTGGAAGCCATGCTCGGGTACACCAAGCAGGAAATCTGCGCCAGCGGCGTCAATCTCTGGCTGGACCGCATTCACGCCGAAGATTTTGGCCGCATCGCTCAGGCCTACGCGGCTCTCTTCGAAAAACAGAGCGCTTTCGACCAGGAATACCGCATTCGCCGTAAGGACGGAGCCTGGATCTGGGTCTACGACCGGGCCACTAGAACTCACGAGGAAAATGGCGTCATCCTCGCCGATGGAATTCTTTCCGACATCACAGCACGTAAGCAGGCGGAGACTGAACTCCAGTCACAGACGGCATTTCTGGAAGCGCAGACGAATTCCACCATCGACGGCATTCTGGTGGTGAACCGAGACAATCAAAGGCTCCTGCTGAACCAAAGGATGGTTGAACTGTTCAACGTCCCTCCTGAGATTGCGGCGAACAAAAATGACGGACTCCTCCTCAATCACGTCGTCAGTCTAGTCAAGGACCGCGAGCCATTTCTGGCTAAAATCGACCATCTCAACCGGCATCCCCGCGAGACCGGCCGGGACGAAATCGAGTTGGCCGACGGCAGGATCTTCGACCGTTATTCTTCACCCGTCGTCGGCAAGAACGGCAGTCATTATGGGCGCATCTGGACCTTCCGCGATATCACCGAGCGCAAACGGAGTGAAGACACGCTGCAACAACTATCCGCGGCGGTGGATCAGAGCCCGGTTTCCGTCGTCATCACCGACCCGCAAGGCAACATCAGCTATGTGAACCGTAAGTTTACCGAGACTGCCGGCTACACCTCCGACGAGGTCGTCGGAAAGAATCCGCGCATCCTGAATTCCGGTCAATCCTCACCCGATCACTACCGCAACCTCTGGTCAACGATCACACAGGGGCGCGAGTGGCATGGGGAATTTTGCAACAAGAGGAAAAATGGCGAAATCTACTGGGAATCTGCCAGCATTCGGCCGATCACAAACGATCGAGGGGGGATCACTCACTTTCTCGCCATCAAGGAAGACATCACCGAGCGCCGACACGCCGACGAGTTACTCAAAGCCTCGGAAAAGCGTTACCGGCTGCTGTTTGAGCGCAACCTTGCCGGAGTTCTTCGCACCACGCTGGAAGGGCAGGTGATCGAGTGCAATCAGGCCGCGGCCCGGATGTTCGGTTACGACTCGCCTGACGAAGTCCTGGTTCTCTCGGCGGTGAGCCTGTTTTCCCAATCCTCCGATCGGGAAGCATTGCTGAGCAGACTAAAATCCGAACGGAACCTCACCAACCTGGAGATCAAGTGTCGACGCAAGAACGGTGAGTCGGTCTGGGTTATCGCGAATCTCAGTTTCGCCGAAGACGATTCCCTGGCAGGTGGAACTATTGAGAGCACGCTGATCGACATCACTGAGCGCAAACGAGCCGAAGAAAGAGTGCGCGAACTTCTCGATTCCATTCCCGAGGCTATCTATGCGATCGACCTCGAAGCTAGATGCACTTCCTGCAATCCTTCTTGTCTCCAACTCGTGGGCTACGAGCAGTCCGCGGATTTGCTGGGCAAGGACATGCACATGCTCATCCACCATTCCAGGGGGGATGGAACGCATTACCCCGTGGAAGAGTGCCACATCTACGAAGCCTTTCGGCGGGGACAGGGCACCCACATTGATAACGAAGTCCTGTGGCGCCGCGATGGCACGAGCTTCGCCGCCGAATACTGGTCCCATCCCATTCATCGTGCCGGAGCAGTCGTTCCGTTGGGCTGGCATCGCGATCAAAGATCGCCAGCTTGAGGCCCGACGCAGAAACTGGACTGCTACCAGCCTTTTGCACGATATCCCCGACCCGCAGGACTGCGAGCACGAATCCAATAAGCGCTTCCTGACGGCGCTCGATGCTGGTCGGCCTGACGCCTCTCCGGTAAACCGGTCGGAAGACGAGAAAACCGTATTGGTCCGACGTCTCCTGCACCAGCTTCACCCGATTGGTTGCCACGAGTTGGTCTGAATTCACTGATCTCAATAGCGCGGCTCGCCGTACCGGATCGGACGCCAGATCGAAGCCCAACGCCTTTTCGTTGCCTTGATACGGGACTACAAAGAAGACGGGAAAATATTCTTCGTGCTTGCCCGCCCTGATCAATGTCCCCGAGGCAAGGCGTTCTGTGAACTCAAAAAATGGAAAACCGGCGCGCCGTCCGTCTTCCTCGAACTTCTGCCGGAATCGGCCGGGAACCCTGGGAATCCATTCCAGCGCCTGAATAGCCTCATTGCGTGCCAGCAAGACGCCCGTGAATCGGTCGAACTCCTCGCGTGTGACGCCGGGGAAAGCGTCGTAGAACGCTCCGAGCGAGACGAGATTATCGACGGTCAGAGTGATATTCGTTTGCAAGGCATCGAGACGTTCCTGGGCCTCGTCGTCGAAAGACGCCTCCGCGTTCTTTTTTTCGAAACCTCTTAATGTGATGAATACAGCAACGCTTAAGAGGATGCCTCCGGCGATCACTCCTAGCGAGAGTAAGGTGCGGCGCACAAGAATCTATGACCCCAGTCATACCTGTAATCGGCACAAAACCTACCCAACCTGAGTTTCATGGATGAATTAGTCGCTCCTGGTAATAAGTCCGATGTCAGGCGACACGGCAGCCTCTGCCGTAAGCAAGTTCTAATGAATAGAGATACGAAGCCTGAGTGCGCTGGGTCCGGATTCTCCACCACAGTCGACCTTCTGAAATCAATGTGAAGAAACATTAGCAGTTCCCGGCGGTATCCAAGAGCAGGTGCAGAAGTCACAAACCGGTCTGCAAATTTCTCAGGAGGCCATTGAGGAGTATCGTGTCAACAGCGCGTTGTACGATGCGGAGTACGGCACGCAAGCCAGCGGTCAATTGTGAGCGCCATGAACACGCTGGCGTGACTTACTTCGTTTCCGGTGGAGGAGCGGCTCATGCATATCCCATCGAACGCGCCCCGATGATCCTTTTCAAAACAGGGAGGTGAACTACCACTACCTTCTTGTAGAAGTCGAGCACCAGCAGGTGAAGGTTACGATGAATCGGCTGGAGTTGATTAACGAAAAGGCGACATGGACGCAGCCCGATGCCGGTAAATATTGTGACTCCCGACGCGGTGCCCGGGACCGGCACACAATATCAGTTGACGCTCGCTTCTGGCATCAGCAACATCGAAATCGGCGATCTCAACGGTGATGGCCGGTCAAGGGCCCCTCAACTTCAGTAATTTTGAAGCTGGTTTGAAACGAGTATACTCATCAATCTATGGGGATTAGAATCCGTGTTCAATTCGGTGGAGTTGGACTCCGTTCCGCTGACTGAACATGTTGCTTGAGCCGGAATGTTGAATACGAGATCGGGCGGATTATGACCCGGGATGATTTTTATGGCGGTTGTATTGGGCCGTTGTGACTGTCGCTCCCAGCGTCGAATCGAAAATGGTCGACGAGAAAAGCACGGGTAGAAGTCGTAGGGGGCACCACCCACCTCTCTTTGGAGCTAAATTGCGAATTAGCTGTAGGCGCGAACCTGTCGGGAGACACCATCGGAACTATCAGAGGCTGGTCATGCGAGGTCTTAAGGGCAAGATCGGCGACTCGCACAACTGAATTGGTGCCTTGCACAACTAACTGTTGCCGGACTACCGCCTGTGCCCTTTAGCTGACCGCACGAGCAAGTCCGTTGCCAGAGATTTTCAAACTGGACTGGCTTGGCCCATACCAATGACCCAGATCACCGTTCAGCTAGATCCCAGCTTGAAGACTGGCCATGATGGCGCCCGCCGCCGTTTCTGGTTGGCGATGGCCGGGTTTGTCATGGCGCTTGCGCTGCTGCCCTTCTCCTATAAAGTCGAACGTCACCTGGAGACGGCCGTTCACATCAAGGGCGGGGAATCGGAAAAAGTTGACATGGAGTTGGCGCAGCGTTTCCAGTCTCCCTACGCCCACCGCCTGGTTCTGGTGATCAGCGGTATTCCCGATCCCGATTCAGCCAAAGGCGCAGATGCATTGAGCTTCTTAACCAGTTCATTGCGTAGTGTGCCCGGAGTGTCGGGTGCCATCTCGAGTCTGGACTGGCCAGATCCCCTGTTCACGGGAAACAATGGCGGAGCCTTGATCATCGTCGGGCTGGACCCGCACGATGAAACTGAGGCGCTGATCCCCAAACTAAGGGCAAAAGCAGAATGGATGGAAGGTCAGCTTAGGTCGCAATACCCCAAGATCAAACTGGAGATTACCGGCGAAACGCCGCTGAACTTCGATCTTCGCAAGGTGAGTGCGGATGACGTCACCCATGCCGAGGAACGAGCGATGCCGGTAACGCTCGTGCTGCTATTCCTGGCTTTCGGCAGTCTGGTGGCGGCATTATTGCCTCTGGGAGTCGGACTCCTATCGATCTCGATGGCGCTGGGTGCGGCTGCGCTGCTCGCGCATTACCTGCAGCTGTCGATTCTGGTGCAGAATTTGGCCACAATGCTCGGCCTTGGCTTGGGGATTGACTATGCGCTGTTAATGGTAAGCCGCTTTCGCGAAGCCTTGGCCGAAGGGTATGATCCCGGGCCTGCTGCCGATATTGCCGCCCGGCAAGCGGGGCAGACGCTGATAATCTCGGCCACGACAGTTGCTATCGGATTTTCAGCACTGCTCACTGTCCCCATCAGTGAACTGCGCTCCATTGGCATAGCTGGCCTGCTGGTAACGGTCTTGAGTGTCATGCTTTGTACATTGATTCTGCCCTGGGTGCTTGGTCTGCTGGGGCATCGCATCGATTCCGCCAGAGTGCGTCGAGCCAGACGATTCAAAAACCGGGAGAGCCTATGCGCGGCCAGTGAGCGCTGGGTGCGGTGGGGCACGATCATAACTCGCAGGCCCTGGACAGCTCTGCTTGTCGTCGGGATTCCGCTATTCGTACTTGCATTCCAAGGACGAAGAATTTCTCCCGGGGTTCCCGACCATAATTCGCTCCCGGCTGCAGCCGAGTCGGTGCAAGCGTTGCACACCCTTCAGGCCATGGGGCGGTCGGGTATTGTGCAGTCTCTGCGAGTGATCCTGGAGTTGCCGCCGCAGTCACCCGCGCTCTCCCCGGCTGGCTGGCTTGCCGTCAGTCGCTTGACGAAGCGCTTCCAGAGCGATCTGAGAGCGGAGGAGGTCCTGTCTCTTCCGACCCTCACCGGGATGTCCGATACTGCGGATGCTGTTAACGATATGCCCGAGCCGATGCGAAAGAGCTTTCTTCGCAACGATGGCCAAGCCACTCTGATCGAGTTGCTGCCCACTACCACTCTTTCGCCCAACCAACAGATACGATGGGTACGAGATGTGCGTTCCACCGATGTCGCAGCGATAACCGGTGTTCCCGGCGCTAGCCTGCTCGTCGGCGGCGTTCCCGCACTCGAGGCAGATTATGACTCGGTCGTAAAGGAGCGGATGCCGAAGGTGGTCCTTGGTGTCATATTGGGCAGTTTGCTGGCGCTGCTGATCGGATTACGTTGTCTATTTGCGGCTGTCAAAGCAATTCTGCTCAATCTGCTCTCCGTTGGCGCTGCATTTGGTGCGTTAGTTGTCGTTTTTCAGGAAGGCCACGGTGGCAAACTCTTCGGGCTCGACGGACCAACGGGCAGCGTTTACCCGATCGTGCCGATTCTCGCGTTCGCCATCGTCTTCGGATTGAGCATGGACTATGAGGTTTTCCTGGTCACCCGAGTCCTCGAAGAACGGCGGCGCGGTCTGTCCGAGAAATCGGCGGTGATCGAAGGCCTGGCGCGGACGGCCGGGCTGATCACGAGCGCCGCGGCAATTATGATTGCCGTCTTCACCGCATTCACCGTGGGAAGCTTTCTGGTTGTCCAAATGCTGGGTTTTACGCTCGCCGTGGCGGTGCTCATTGACGCAACAGCGGTGCGGATGGTCGTGGGGCCGGCGCTCTTGCAACTTGCCGGCGACTGGAATTGGTGGCCTTTTGGCTTGTATGGGGCCGCGGCAGCGTCTGAAAAGGAGCTTGTCCCATGACAGGGATGTCGTGGAGGCTCCAGCGACTCGTATTAGCCTAATCAAGCGACGGAAATCTGTACTTTACGCGAGGTGGTGTCTTTGGTGGTCACCCAGGACAAAATCGAATCGGCGCTCGGCAAGCTGAGAAAGCCCATTGACGCGTATTCAAAGCTCCAACGAAGCCTTCATTTTGTGAATGTGGCCGAGGATAAGGAATTCCAGCGACGGTTCACCAAGTATTATGGAGTTCGTTTTCTGAAGCCAGTGCCTCGGCAAGGGCTGTTTGACTTGCTTGAGGAGTCAAAAAAGCTGCCAGCGGATTTCGGGAGTGCCCTTGAAAAATTACGTGCGATAACGGGCAGGATGGAGGAGTCCTTCGCGAGCAAGCTCGCCGCGACCATTGATCCGAACTTGCCAGTTATCGACCGCTGGGTTCGGGATAACCTCGGCTTGCGCAGGGCCTCCACCACGGAAGACGCGAAGAAGAACCACCAGAAGATCAGGGAGCAATATGCGGAATTCCTTTCCACCGAAAATGGGAAGTATCTGATAAGACGGTCTGCTGAGACTTATCCAGAAGCGCACATAACACACGTCAAAATTCTAGATTTCATTCTCTGGCAGACCCGATAGGGCGAAGTTGCATAAAGTGCATACTTCCGTTAAGCGGTTCGATCTATTTCGCTTTCTTCTCTTGAGCGCTGGACTGGCCGATATCAAAGTCCTTGCGTCCAAGATTTGCCTTGCCTGAGCCTCCTTCGATTGCAAGAATCGAGGAGCCAGGCTTGCCCTGCAGCTTTGCCTCCACCTGCGATGCAGACCAAGCGCCGCCGACCTGCCGCAGCCCGTAGTAAATGAATTCCTTCTGTTGCCCCGTCCCGTGAAGCGTCTTCACTACATGCACGGGGAACAAAATGCTGCGGTCGATCCACGATGTTACCGAATCGTCATGAGTCCTATCCTGAGGGCCGGGCACGCTCTTAAGGACAAAGCAATCCCGCGCGCCGTATTTCTCCGGTGGCAGCAGTTGCTGATTCTTCCAGAAGAATTGGTTCTCTACCATGTCCTCGTAGGAGAAGTCTGTTCCTACGAGGGGATCGTTCCAACGTTCGAATGGCAACACGCTAGCGGCTTTCTCGCCAGGAAGAATCGCCTCAATGGTCACGTGCCCACTCACGGTCATATGCAGAAGAAGGGTTGTTTTCTCTGAGCCAGGCCCAGAAATCTCAACTATCAGACGCAGACCATCGGGAAACCAGTGGGCCTTGCCGACAAACTTATAGCTCGTGCGCTTGCCATCGGTTTCCACCCGCGTGAGCCGGCCGGTCGCGCGGTAGTCCAATTTCTCGATACGCTGGCGCGAGCCAGTCAGCACGGTCTCCAAGTCAGGATTCGCCGCGAAGGCCCGCGATGGATGCCCCAAAGACAACAGCGCCAGCAAAGCTAAAGACACTTGAATCGCCCCAAAGGCATAAACCGCCCATCTGGATTCTGGATACCGGCGAAACTTGCGGCTACGAGAGAGCATCACCATGCGGCGCAGGAAGGTCATAGTTATGTATAAAGCCCAAAGTCGGTATTGCATTGAACTGATTTCTCAGGTGCCCTTCCTCTGCCTTGAGTCCATGCGCTGCTCAGCCCCCGAAGCCCAAAAGGTATCCAACGATCGGGGCTGGCCGAGCGCTTCGGCGCAACGGATTGACGACGTTGCAGCCCTGGAAGGCCAGCGAGGCGAGCAGGAGCGCGGAGAGACCGCAAAAAGGCCCTGATTCTTTTCATAGGGGATCGTACCATCGGATAACTCACGATCTTTTTGGAAACTTTGATAAAAAATCAGCGATGCATGCACCGTCTACAATTTCTACACCATTAATGTAGACGGAAAGCCAGAGATGCACTTTAAGTGCTTGAAGGAATTGGTCGGGGAGAGAGGATTTGAACCTCCGACCCCCTGGTCCCGAACCAGAGAAGATCAAAAATCTAAGTGCTTCATTTGGTGTCGCATAGGGGCAAAAAGCCAATCTTTCTCTCACCTGTCAGTTGTACCCCAGTTGTACCGAAATTCCGCGTGGAAGGAACCTCCGAACAATCGGCGCGTCTTCGAACGTCGGGAGTGGCGGTTGTGGGAGAGTTACGAGGTAGACTCAGTGACGCGCCTGCAAAAGAACCGATTCTCGATGGTAATCGAGGAATTGCTTCTGCCCTTCGGTGAAGATTCCAACGTTCACGATTCCGTTTGTTTCTACCCCCATTCGTTTCAAAGAGGGCACATGGGCAACAGGTGAGACGATCAGTACACCGGAATCTTCGAAGCTGATAAACCCGCGATCAAAAAGGTGGTCAATTGAGGGAGTCAACAGAAGCCCGTTCTCACCGTTAAGCCGTTCTTGATTATCTGAATCTCGCCACGGTTTGCAATGGCTGGCTCGCAAATGGATCGGATTCGTGACGCCCGTGATTCTGCATCGAGTTTCGATCTCCATGACCCGCTGTTTGAAAAGACCCTGCCCACGTCTCGCAACGATCAGTGCTTTGCGTTCTGTGTCTGGTATTCGGGTGTCTGATTCGATATTTGCTTCGATGTGATGCTCCCAGATTTCCAGATCGGCGTTCTCGACGTTCATGGGCTTTTCGACCGGAGATTCTCCGCTCCGGCTGCTCAGCATTGAGGCTTCCTTGCCAATGAGACCCATCAGCACGGTTGCGAGAGCGGGCGGCAGTTCTGTTAGGTAAATGGACTGAATTCCGTTTCCCGATTCCTGCAATGGAGAATAGCGCGACGGAAGCAGCCCTTTGAGTAGCTCGATATGATCTTTGGGGCGAATCTTCTCCTGAAGAGAAACAAAATTGACCCGCACGCGCCAGCCTATTGCCTCCCAATTGAGACCGACCCCACCGAATTCGGCAGGTTTGGGGCTTTCGTAGCAATAGGAGGACACGATTCCAAGGGCGACGATGCGGGTGTCAACAAAGGAAAAGACTGGGTCTCCCGGCGTTACTTCCCGCATGAACTCATAGAAGGGATTTCGCGCACCATTCGCATTTCGCTTCGGCGACCAGAGATACCCGCCTGCGATCTCTTGCCGATACGTCTGGTTCTGGTTTACCCACCAGTAGCGCACGTAGGGTTTCTCTGAGCAGAATGAAGCGGTGCGTCTTTCGAACAGCCATCGTACTCGAACGACCGCACCCGCAGCTAGGGCGTTGTCCGATTGAGGCTCCCTCGGATTCCTCGCGGTGATCGTCACCGCTCTCCGAGGGGTATAGTAGCGGGCGATTTGGCTGCCGAGATGGGGGTTCGGGTCGGCAGGTGCGTTTCAGAGGCGCGGGAAGCCTTTGTGACTACCCCAGAGGGCGATCTTAGCTTCAGTGCGCTGCCGCAGGTCCACATGCAAATCGAAGTGCAGCCCAAAGACGATAGGACTTACTGGGTACAGATCTTCACGCGGGAAACATGGGAAGAGTTCATCGCGGCAGGAGGACGGGTCACAGGCTTTCGACCTGCCCGTTGGGGGCTGATCCAGACGGTGAAGCCGGGCGACTGGCTCTTATGCTATTTAAGTGGAGTGGGGCGATGGATCGGCATTCTTGAGGTTTTGTCAAACCCTTATCTTGATCAGTCCCCAATTTGGAAGAGCGAAGTCTACCCCTGTCGCGCTGACGTCGCCGTAGTAAGGGCGTTGACAGCGGATACCGCAGTTCCAATTCGAAGCCTGCGAGAGCGGCTGAGCATTTTTAAGAAAAAACATTGGGGACTCTACCTTATCTCATCGCCTACTAAATGGAACGTGGGAGATGCCGAGGTTGTCATCGACGCCATAATTGCTGCGAGCAACCAAGCAGTCAAGTAGGATAACTGGCTAGGAGTTCGCCTTGAAGACATCTAGGGAGCTTCCCTCAGCTTCACCAAGAGTCTCGTCAGTGCCAGCGTGTCCTGCCCACAATAGTCCAGCAGTGCTTTCTTGATGCGCTCGCATTCGGCTTGATCCAGCCCACCCCACACGAGCGACTTCCATGCGAGCCCGCGTCCAACCCGTTCGCGACCTCCATGCCGTCGTATGTCATCTCTGGCACCAGCGCGGGCAAGACTGACTTGATCGAGTAGGAGCCTGCAAATGACGGATGGTAGACGTGTTCACGGACGACTGGCAGCAAATCGAAGAGGCGAGCTTGGGTCGCGTTGATCCGATCCGCAAACTCAGGAAACCAACTGGCAAGGTTGGAGAGCCTTTGCGACTCGAACGAGGAATACACGACGATGCTTCCGCTTTCTCCCAGCGCATCGCACAGTGATGAGACGAAGTCGCGCCGGGGATCGCTGGCGTCTGTGGCTAGGAACTCGTAGTGCTCTGGCTCTGCACCCGGTCGCCGCTGGACATGCACCGACCACTGAAAGGGTAATTGGTCGTAAGGACGCATGCCCGGAAATCGCGGGATCGCTGAGTTCACGGTCTCGAAGTCGGCGAAGTACAGCGGGTAGGTCAACCCGCCCAACACTTGCCGAAGTTCGGGGCTGTACCACGGCTCGCCAGTTTGCACACAAGTAGCCGCACGCCGTTGAATCTCGCTGAGTTCGAAGTCGTCAGGTATCTCGCGGATGGACTCGATGCCCATCTCCCCCAGTTCCTCCATCGCGCTCGCATGGATGCGCGGGAGGTAGCCGATGTGGTCATCCGGGCGCGGAACATTGCAGTGGTCAAAGAACTCGCACGTGATGGGATTGGTGCAATGCCGACCCGGTGCTACGTCCGGTGCCTTCGGCATTCCGAGCACGGTGAACTCCGAGCGTAGCTGGAATGTCAGCTTGGGCTGCAACCGCTGGACTCGCCGGGTCAGATTTCTGATTTTGAAGAATTGCCGTGGATCAATCGAGCCGTTCCGCAGGTAGCTGCGATTCACATGCGCCAAACAAGCGGATGCTACGTCCAGCCCGGAGCGCGAAAGGACGCGGTACTGGATCGCGACGTCTTCGAGGTGATGATCCCTAACGTCCGTTGTGGACTTCACTTCGATGAGCCGCCAGCGACCATCTCGACGGCGATGCAGGATGTCCACCTTTACGAGCACGTTCTCGTGTTCGAACACGCCCTCAAAGATCGCCGCGACTTCTCGGTTCGCGACCAATTCTCGCGTGGCACGGATCGCTTCATCAAGGCTTCGATGATCGCCGACCTCGACGCCACCCGGAAACATCTGGCGGGCGAGCATGCCGACCTCGCGTCCCTGCTCGATGATCGCCTCAGCCGCAGCACCCGGCTCTGCGGCGAGTTCCGGCTGGTGAACCTGAAGGTACAGTCGCTTGAGGCACTGCACGCCAGCGCAGAATTTGCTCTTGCTCAATCTCATGCTCACCGCAGCGCCTCGTCTTGCATCACCCTCACCATATCGCGGAAGTCGCGCATCGCTACGACCAAGTTGGTCGTCGCCCCGTCCTCTTGCCAGTCGGCGTCGATCTGAAAAGTCTCGAACTCGTTACTGATGTCTTTGCCTTGGTGATCTTCGGCTTCGTGCAGACTGAAGGTGACGCCGACGTTCTTGCGCACAACTTCGCCTTGGCTGCCGATGCTCAAGGTCATTAGCACATACACATTCGTCGTCTCCATCATTCTCCTCCGCTACTAACCCGCTTGAGCAATCGCCACACGAAGAGGATCAGAAACGGGCTGAGGAGCGCCAGACACGCGCCCGTGAACCACCCTCTGTCGTCCCAGTTGCAGCGCACGTCGTAGTTTGTGGCGAACAAGAACATAGTTCCAGCCGACGTAACGAATCCGAACGCCATCGAAGCGAACGCTTTGAATTGAAATGGTAGCCCACGCTCGCCCCGCTTGTGCGCCGGAATCATCGCGACTATCACAAACCAAAACGTCGATGCGAATGGTCCCAGTACGCCGAACAGCCACTTGAGTAGCCAAATTTCGTCCGGCGAGGCGTACTTAAGGGCGAGAATCGGAACCATCGCGAAGATCGCAGGCGCGAGGAGAAGGAAACCACTCTCTTCATCGAACATCATCCGTCGCCATCTGCACCCGGCTCTCAAGGAACTCAACTACATCAATCCCCACACTGGAACGCACAAGGCTGGGAACCATGCGTTTCGACGTTTTCGGAACACATATCTGAAGAATTACACCGATTGCCCCAAAGGACTTTACGACTACTGGTTGGGGCACGCGGGAAAAGACATGAGCGACCTCTACGACAAGATCAGGGAGGACGTTGCGTTTCGGAAAATGTGGGCGGAAAAAAGCGGATTCGGCTTCGAATTACCCTCAGTTGTACCGAATGTACCGAAAAAAGAGGATCAATCGGAAGCCGCAAACGCTGCGTAACCGACTGAATGGGCGAGAGAAAGAT
>CAWIJP010000003.1:0-55665 GCA_963836305.1 uncultured Acidobacteriaceae bacterium
TCGAACTCCCGACCTATTGCTCCGGAGGCAATCGCTCTATCCATCTGAGCTACGGGCGCACACCGGTAGCATCAGTTTACATGCAGGGTTGAGAAGCATCAACGGCACTGGGCGATCGCCGCTCCCCGCAAATCGCGGCGAAAACTTCATCGTTAATAGCGACCCCGACCGCCGCCACCGCCGCGGCCTCCACGCTCGCCGCCGCGATCTCCGCCGCGGCCGCCACGGTCGCGTCCGCCACCGCCGGCATGCTCGGTTTTTGGACGTGCTTCGTTGACGTTGAGAGTGCGTCCGCCTACTTGCGATCCGTTCAATGCAGTAATGGCTTTTTCTCCGTCTTCGTTGCTGGCCATTTCCACGAAGCCGAAGCCGCGCGAGCGTCCGGTGTCGCGATCCGTCATAATGCTGACCCGGTCCACTTGCCCGAACGGTTCAAACATCTGCCGCAGTTCGTCTTCCGATGTGTTGAAGCTCAAATTTCCTACAAAGATATTCTTCAAGCGTCTTCCTCTGCACTGAGCTGTCGAAGTGCGAGCTCGATGGCGGACTGGCAGGTTGGGGACACCTTCCTGGAAATCGAGACCGGAGCCGGCGAACAGTCGAATGCGGCGAGAAGTATAGCAGGTTTGTCAAGCTGGCCATGTTAAAGGGCCGGAAATATGCCCAGCTACCGCTCCGGCAAAAAATATAATGAAGAAGTCGCCCCCGGACTCTGCGCGGGTCGGCGCAGACTTCACGCTTCTTCCAATGCCTCTTTGGCTCGCTTCTTGCGACTGTTCGATTGCAGGAATTTTTTTCGCAGGCGCAGCGACTTCGGTGTGATTTCCACGAATTCATCATCCGCGATGAATTCGATGGCCTGCTCTAGATTCAACTGCCGGAAGGGAACCAGACGAATGGCCTCGTCTGCGGTTGAAGCACGCATATTCGTGAGTTTCTTCTCCCGCACTGCGTTGACGTCCAGATCATCGTCCTTCGCGTTTTCGCCGATGATCATTCCTTCATAAAGTTCCACGCCCGGCCCAACGAAAAGTTCCCCGCGCTCCTGCAGGCCCCACAGCGCATACGCCGTCGATAGGCCCGCACGGTCGGCGATCAACGCGCCCGTGAGCCGGTGAGGAATTTCACCTTGCCATTCTGTGTAGCCGTCGAAAAGCGAATTCATCACAATCGTGCCGCGCGTGTCGGTAAGCAATTGACTGCGTAATCCAATCAGCCCGCGGCTGGGCACCCGGAACTCAATGCGCACTCGCCCGTAGCCGTGATTGTGCATATTGGTGACCTCGCCTTTGCGCGAGCCCAATTGCTCCATGACCACGCCGACGAATCCTTCGGGCACGTCGACCGTAAGATGTTCCACCGGTTCCATCAGCCTGCCGTCGATGCGTTTGGTAACAATTTCCGGTTTGCCCACCATGAGTTCATAACCCTCGCGTCGCATCATTTCGATGGTGATGGAAAGCTGTAGCTCGCCGCGACCTAAGACTTTGAACGAATCGGTGGTGCCCATCTCTTCCACACGAAGAGAAACATTCGTGAGCAGTTCCTTGGCTAGGCGCTCGCGGAGGTTGCGCGACGTAACATAAGTCCCTTCACGTCCAGCGAAGGGCGAAGTGTTCACCGTGAAGGTCATCGCGATGGTCGGCTCGTCGATCACAATCGGCGGCAGCGGCGCGGGATTTATCGGATCCGTAATTGTCTCGCCAATTGTGATGCCTTCAACCCCGGCTACGGCGACAATGTCTCCCAGCACGGTCTCCGTGATATCAGTCCGCTTCAGCCCAGAAAACGAAAACAGCTTCGTGATCTTGGTTTTATGCATCGTTCCGTCGAGCTTTGCAATCACCACGTCTTCGCCCGTAAACATAGTTCCGTTGAAGACGCGTGCGATCGCCAAGCGTCCGAGAAAATCGCTGTAGTCCAGGTTTGCGACGAGAATCTGCAGCGGGCCGGCCGGATCACCGTGAGGAAGCGGAATCGTTTTTAGAATCGCGTCGAACAAGGGCTGCAGATTTTCGCCGCCGCCTTGAATATCCGTCGATGCCGTTCCCTCCTTCGCATTCGTATAAAGAACAGGAAAGTCGAGTTGATCTTCTTTCGCATCAAGGTCGATAAACAAATCGTAGATTTCGTTGAGCACTTCCTGCGGACGCGCATCCGGCCTGTCAATCTTATTAATCACCACAATCGGCGGCAGCTTCGCTTCCAGAGCTTTGCTCAGCACGTAGCGCGTCTGCGGCAGCGGACCTTCGCTGGCATCCACCAGTAACATCACTCCGTCTACCATTTTCAGGGCGCGCTCTACCTCGCCGCCAAAATCGCTGTGACCTGGTGTGTCCACAATGTTGATCTTCACGTCGTGATAAAAAATGGCCGTGTTCTTGGCGAGAATCGTGATGCCGCGCTCGCGCTCGAGTTCGTTCGAATCCATCACCCGTTCGACATGGTGCTCGTTGGAACGAAACGTGCCGCTCTGTTGCAGCATGGCATCGACCAGCGTGGTCTTGCCGTGGTCGACGTGCGCGATGATGGCGATATTGCGAATGCTCAAACTCAAAGTATGATTTTTCCTTTATTGGACGGATTAGATCGACGGGCGCACTCGGTCTTTACGCGGCTGAATGCTCTCTATACTTTACTATGGGCGGAGACTTCTCAGGAGATTACATCCTACTTACGTTCGTTTGAAAGCCCAACGCGTCTACCGTGAAAGGTAGCAGAAGCCTATCAGCCAGCTTCGCTTTTCTGCTTCGGCAGACTCTTCCCAGCCAGCCGCGCTTCCACTTCCTTCACTGCGCGCTGCGCGGCACGAATTCCTCCATTGGTCGTCGATTCTGGACCTTCCGAATCCGTGTTCGCAAAGAAAATACGATCCATGGAATGCCGCGCCAGCGGCTGAACCTGCGTGTACAGCCCCGGTGTGGACACATATAAAGGATGCCCGCGACGGTAAATCTGTACTTCGATCGGATCAACGTTTAATCCGGGCATCAGATTCTGAAAGTCGCTCAGCACTTTAGCGGCGATCGCACGTGCTCCGGTTTCGCTCAACAGTTGACTGCGCTCCTCTTCCTTCATTGGCGTGTAGCAGCTGAGAATGTTGAACTTCTGCCGGTAGCCAGGCTCCTTTTGGATGACCCAATCAGCCGCCACGAAATCGGTGAACCTGTTGCCCGGGCACCACGTGTCATAGCCGTGATTGAAAACCGGTTTGTCGAAAATCAAATTCACCACGGGATAAGGGATGTAACGAATCTGCTGCATGGCTTCGCTTTGTTTCTCCGGCAATCCATCGACGATGCGCCGTGTGATGAACTTGGGTGTCGCCATAATCACGGCCTTGGCCGCAACCGTTTTCAACTCGCCGCCCAGCATATAAGTCACCTGCACTTCTTGTTTTTCGGGGACCACGGCCATGATCGTTGCGCCCGTCTGCATCCGGTCGGGATATTTCGTCTGTAGGGTCCCTGCAACCTTCTTGGTGATCGCGCCCAGACCGCCAGGCCAGGTGTAGCGATCGTCCAAGTGACTTTCTTCGACCATCTCTTGTAACGTCTCAATCGCCAGGGCGGCCGCTGTCGCTTCGCTGGTCGCTCCCCAATTGGATGGCCCAAAATTATCCCACCACTGCTTTAGCTCTTCTGGGTATCCCTTCATGAAATCAGAGAATGGTTGATTGAAAAGTTCCTGGCTGCGCTTTTCTACATTAATTGCCAGCATTTCTTTCTTGAATTTCTTGAAGCTCTCGCGAACCGGCTCCGCATATGGCAGCTTGTCGAGGCCCTCGCCCCAGGTATCCAGAATCAATTCGCCATGGATGATGCTTCCATCCGAACTGTTAACCGGCAACGGCTCCAGCCCAATTTCTTTCGCGAAGTGATAAGCGTATTCGTCCTTCGTCAAAAACGCCGATCCGGTCGCGTAGGTGCTGCCTTCATATTCCATCGCGTATGCATTGCCCCCCCAGTGCGGTTCTTTCTCCAGCAGAAGGAAGTCGCGATGCTGCAAGCGATAAGCCGCCGCCAATCCACTCACTCCGCCACCGACAATCACGACGTCATGCCGCGCCGAAGCTGGAGGACGCTTGAAGAATCCATTGCCTTTGTCACGCACCTGATGACAGATTCGATTGTCTTCACCGTCTACATCAGCGGCATGACTTTTCTGTGCATCATCGCTCTGCGCCGCTACCAATGAAAGGTCGATGGGACATCCCGCCGTTACTGCTCCTGCAACCACAAACTTGATAAAGTCCCTGCGATTCGCGCTCATCACGCATTCCCTTCCACAGCTTCTACAATTTCGACGCCCGCATCCGCTCCAGCTTCACCACGCATGCGCAAGCGGTACCAGAGCACAATCGCGACCAGCGAGAACAAAAAGATAATCGTGGAGACTGCGTTGATCTCCGGAGTGATGCCCCGTCGCAGTCGGCCCCAGATTTCCAGTGGCAAAGTATTGTCGCGCCCGATCAGAAAAAAGCTGACTGCGATCTCATCCATCGAAAGCGTGAAAATCAGCAATGCCGCGCCGATGATCGGCAGCTTCAGGTTTGGCACCGTGATGCGCCAGAATGTTTGCCAGTAATTTGCGCCGAGGTCGAGCGAAGCCTCTTCCTGCGCCCGATCAAGCTTCTGCAGGCCGGCAAATACTTCCGTGGTTGCCACCGCGATCAACGCAGTCCCGTGTCCCAGAATAATCGTCATCAAGCTGAGCTTCGTTCCCATCACGTTGAATAGCATCAGCAACGAAAGTCCCGTGATAATGCCCGGCAGAATCAGCGGCAAGAGCACCAACCGCCGGAACAACGCTTTCCCCGGAAACTGCGCCCGCTCCAGCGCTAGCGCGGCCGGCACTCCGAACATGAGCGCAATCGCCATCGCGGCAAGTGCTACCTGCAGGCTGTTGAGTACGGAATCCCAGATCGGCCCGTCCGCGAAAAGAGTGCGATACCAATCGAGAGTGAGATGGTGCGGCGGGAACCCGCCAACACCCTCGCCGTTGAACGAATAGATAATGAGGATTGCAATCGGCAAATAAAGGAACGCGAAAACCGCCAAGGCATGAAGCACCAGCCAGCGTGAGCCCGATTCAAGATGGTTATCGCTCACGAAAAGCTCCATTTCTTTTCCAGACGCTCAGAAAGAAATAAGAGACTCACAACCAACATCAGCATGCACAAAGAAATCGCCGCTCCCAGCGGCCAGTTGTATGCTGCGCCAAACAGGCTGACTACGATGTTTGAAATCATGATGCCGCTCGGACCACCCAGCAACAGCGGCGCCAGAAAATCACCCAGGCTCAGCACGAAAGCAAACGTCGCTCCGGCCACTACTCCCGGAATCGAAAGCGGGAAAATCACTTTCCAAAACGTCTGCCGCGGAGTTGCCCCCAGATCGTGCGACGCCTCCACCAGATTGCGCGGGATGTGCTCCAGCGCCGCGTAAATTGGCAAGAAAGCAAAGGGAGTGTAGATGTGCGTCAGCGTCAGCACTACGGCAAACGGGCTGTACAGCAAGAATTCCAGCGGATGCCTGGTCATATGCACATACTGCAGCAAAGTATTCAGCACGCCGTCCGAACCTAAAATCGTTTTCCATGCATAAGCCCGCACCAGATAGCTGACCCACAGCGGGATAATTACCAGCTGATACAGGAGATCTTTTTTTCTTCCCGCATAAAAGGAAAGAAAATACGCTACCGGATACCCAAGCAGCAGCGAAAAAATAGTGACGCGCGCGGCAATCCACATCGAGCGCAGCAAAGTTTGCCAGTAGACGTCAACTCGCAGCAACTGGCGATAGTTATCCAGGTTCCACGAATGCACTATGGTCTGCGATGCCGATACCGACCAGAAGCTGTAACAGAACATCAGCAAATACGGCACCAGCAGAAACACGGTCACCCAGATTAATGGAGGCAATGCCACCGCGGTCTTGTATGCACGAGAGAACATCAGATTCTTTCCGCCGACTCACGCACCAGGACAGCATCCGCCGGCGCAAACTCCAGTGCGACGTTGCCCAGCACCGCACCGCTGGCTGGAATCCGCACCACCAGCGTCAGCCCGTTGCCGCAGTCCACTCGGATCAACTCCGTCGCTCCGTGAAAGGCCTGGTGACTTACCTGTCCGCGGACGCGAACGTCGCCAGCTTCGTGCAGATTTTCAGAAGCCAACCGAATATTTTCCGGCCGCAATGAGAACTGAGCCGGACCATCCGCCAACGCCACTGTCCACATCAAGGGACCGCAGTTCACGACTCCGTTACGCACTTCGCCTTTCAACAGATTCGTATGTCCGATAAACTGCGCCACATAGGCTGTCGCCGGGCGTCCATAAATCTCCCGGGGTGTTGCCACCTGTTCCAGTTCGCCGGAGCGCAGCAACGCGATCCGGTCTGACATCACCATCGCTTCTTCTTGGTCGTGAGTCACGAAGATGAACGAAATGCCCACTTCGCGCTGGAGCGATTTCAATTCCACCTGCATTTGCCGCCGCAGATTGGCGTCCAGGGCCGAGAGCGGCTCATCCAGCAAGAGCAGCCGCGGCCGGTTTACCAAAGCCCTCGCCAACGCAACCCGCTGTTGCTGCCCGCCGCTGATTTTCGCGGGCTTCGCTTTCGCGTGCCTCGACATTTTTACTTTTTCCAGCGCTTCCGAAACCCGAGAGACAACTTCCGCTTCCGGCCTCTTCGCCACGCGCAGGCCGTAAGCCACGTTTTGCTCTACCGTGAGGTGGGGAAACAACGCATAGGACTGGAACACCGTATTCACGCGGCGGCGGTAGGGTGGTTGACGATCCAAGTGCTCATCTCCCATCCACACTTCGCCCGCAGTCGCCGTTTCAAAACCTGCGATGATTCGCAACAACGTCGTCTTGCCTGATCCACTCTCTCCCAGGATTGTGAGAAATTCTCCCTCCGCAACATCCAAAGAGATATCGCGCAACACCGCATTCTTGCCAAAAGTTTTAGCGACATTGCGAATTCTGAGCAGCGGCGCTCGACCCGCGGCATCGGCAGCAGACAACATCGCAATCTCAGAGGTAGTCATCATCCCAACTATTGGAGGGCCGAAAGCCCGAAGCCGGAAGCCGTCTTTACTGCGCCGCCTTCACTTCGTTCCAGATCTCGTTGTACTTGGCGCGCCGCGGCACATTCTGCCAAAAGTAAAGTCGCTTCTGATAATTATCGACGTCATCCAGGTGCAGGCCCTTCACTTCTTCCGGAGTCATGAACTGCGCCGCCTGTGGATTCGCGGGCGTATATCCAGTAACATCGGTTATCTTTTTCTGCGTCCGCGCCTCAATCATGTATTCGAGAAATTCGTGGGCAAGATCCTTGTTCTCGGTGCCTGATGTGATCATCAGGTGATCGATCCAGCCGGTCGTATTCTCTTTCGGAATCGTCTCGCCCACGGGAAAGTTGATCTTGCGCAACTGATTGGTCATCAGCGGCCATCCCATCGCGGCCACGACTTCGTGGTTCTGAAAAAGATTCGTCAACTCCCCACCCGTCGACCACATTTTGCGAATATTCGGTTTCAACTCCAGCAACTTCTTCTTTACTGCCTCCAACTGTTCATCGCTCAGGTTGTAAAGCTGTGACGGATCGGGTTTGTCGAATCCGAGAACCTGCGCCACCATATAGATCGTGGACAGATCGTCCCACACAGAAATCTTGCCGCGGTATTTCGGATCCCACAATACGTTCCAACTGTCAGGCGGCTGCGCGAAAACCGTAGTGTCATAGAGCAGCGGATCCGGCCCCCACATGAACGGCACTCCATAAACCTGGCTCTTCATACGCACCAGCGGCAGGGAAGTGAGTTGTGGCGAGAGTTGTCCGTAGCTCGGGATCTTCGACAAATCCAGCGGAGCAGCCAGTCCAGCCGCGGCAATCGACGTGGCCACGTCGCTCGACGGTGAAATCACGTCATAGTTTCCGGCACTACCACCGCGAAGTTTCGCGACTAGTTCGTCGCTCGATCCCATGTAGGAGGCAGTGATTTTACAGTGATGCTGTTCTTCAAAAGCCTTGACGAACGAAGGATCGGCGTAGCCCTCCCATACCAGCAAATTCAGCGTCGGAGTCTTCTTTGCGCAGGAACCAGTAAACGCCGTTATCGTCAGAAGCGTCGCTAGTATCAGCGCCCGTCGGAAATCCATATTCCCTCGCAATTCGTAACGACCTTGCCGGAACCGCCGGCTACAGCAAGAAGTGTCGGTTCAGAAAGTCGGCGGCGTATTTACCCACAACAGTAAAGTCTCCGTTCGCCCCGGATTTCTCCAGTGGTGAGGAGTTGCACTCTCAAAATAAAAACTGTCCCCGCTCTTGAGCAAGTATTCTTCCTTCTCCAAAGTGATCATCAGTTGACCGCGCAACACGTAGAGAAACTCTTCGCCCTCGTGGGTGTAAGAATCGCCGCTTCCCGCGTCGGGCGCCACCCGAAACAGATGCGGCTCCATCACGGTATTTCCCCAGGCCAGCAACTCCATGCGCACGCCTGGACCAGCTTCCAAAACTTTTCTCTGCGCGGGACGTATTTGCCGGGTGCTCGCGCCCGTCGCATCGAAAAAGTCGAGAATGTTGGTTTTATAAAATCGCGCCAGCTTGCGCAGCGTTCCCACCGATCCGCTCATCTGCGAGCGTTCCAGCGCGCTCAAGAATCCGACTGAGATCCCGATCGCACGTGCCACCTGCGCCAGAGAGAGCTTTTGCTTCGCGCGCAACTGCCGCAGGTGAGATCCAATCGCCCCCGCATTCCCGTCTGCTGCCGGACGTGCCCGGCCTTCGCGCCGCAGTAATTCCACAATCGCCGCCGCGTTCAACCCGCGCACCTTGCGGAGAAACCGCGCCCGCTTCAGGAGTTTGACATCATCCGCCGTATAGAGCCGGTATTTGCTCTCCGTACGCCGCGGGCGCGTTAGACCCAAACTCTCCCATGACCGGATTACGGAAGGCGAAACGCCGACGCGCCGAGCCACATCTCCGATCTTTAAGTAAGGTTCAGCGCTCGATGAATTCATCTTTAATCGGCAGCGTATGAAAGTTTTCTATGCAAGGCAGCGCGTTTTTCTCCTTGACAGTACGCGTACCTCTTCTCTAACCTTGCGGGATTATAGCAAGGTTGTGCTGCACACAAGCTGTCGCTTTCAAGAAAAAATCTTTCTGCCAAAGATGCTTGGAGGTTCCATGCCGTCACTGCGGACCCGTTGGACCATGATGTGTCTGGAAGCGATTTGCCTGATCGTCGCGATATCTTTCCTGCCTACGTTTCTCTTTGCCCAGGGTACGGGCGGTCGCATTCTTGGCCGCGTGGCCGACCCGACCGGCGCTGTTTTGAGCGGCGTTAAGGTCGTCGCCGTAAATAACGCGACTGGAGCCGCCCGCGATACCCAGACCAGCGGCAGTGGTGATTACGGCTTTCCCGACCTTCCCGTCGGGTCCTACACGCTTACGTTCGAATTAGCTGGCTTTAAGAAGGACATTCACAAAGGCATCACGCTCGACGTGAATCAGGTCATCACGCTGAACATGACCATGCAGCTAGGCGCGGCGCAGGAAATCGTTGACGTCACCTCTGAAGCGCCGCTAGTCGATACCACCAGCACGCAGCTGGGCGCGGTAGTCAACAACCGTTCCGTGAACGAGCTTCCGCTGAACGCTCGCGATACTTACCAGTTTCTTCAGTTGCAGCCCGGCGTGCAATCGCAATTGGGTTCGAGCGGTGGAACCTTCTACGGTAGCGACGACGCCGGGGCAGTTTCCGTAAACGGCGGCCGCGGTCGCGCCAACAACTTCAGCGTGAACGGCGGGGATGCCAACGACCAGTTCGTGAACCTGCCTACCATCCAGCCGACGCCCGACGCGATTGAGGAGTTCCGCGTCATCAGCAATACGTTCGACGCGGAATACGGCCGCAACTCCGGCGCGGTAGTAAACGTGATTACGAAATCAGGTACCAACCAGTGGCACGGCGACGTCTACGAATATTTCCGCAACACGGTGCTGAACGCTCAGGGATATTTCAACACGATCAAGCCGCAGGAAAATCAGAATCAGTTCGGCGGAACTTTCGGTGGTCCGATCGTGAAAGATCGCACCTTCTTCTTCGTATCCTATGAGGGCCGCCGCGTGCGGCAAGGCATTTCCGGAGAGACCGTGATTGTGCCGACTCCTCAGGAGAGGACCGGCGTCTTCAGCGGCGGATTGGGGGGCGGAATTACCGACCAATTCACAGCCGATGCTCTGAATGGAAGGCCGCACTGCACGGCAGAGATTGCGGCCGAGCACGGACAGATTCCAGTCGCTGGCGCGAGCTGGAGCAATATTTTCCCTATTGATGCTAACGGAAACGCCACAATTCCAACTGCCTGTCAGGATCCGGTCGCCGTCGACATGCTCCGCTTCGTCCCTGCCGCAAATCGTTCCAACAGCATTTATCAAGCCGTCCCGGTCAGCGCCGATACTCAGAATCAATTCACAATCCGCCTTGACCATCACATCAATGCCCGGCAGAATTTCAGTTTTTACTACTACTTCACCAACGACGCGAATTTTCAACCGTTCTATGATTTCCAGGCGTCAGGAGCGAATATCCCTGGATTCGGCGCGAACGTAGGCTCGCGATATCAGCAGTACAATCCCAGCCATACTTGGACGATTTCAAATTCGCTGATCAACGAAGCGCGGTTCACTTACATGCGAGAAGGGCAGTTGACCTTCCAGCATCCGCAGAGCACAAACCCCGTGCAGTCTTCGTGTCTGTCGCCGGCGGCGCAGGCGGTTTGTTTCAACGGGGTCTCAGACTCAAGTTCCGGGCCGTTTTCCATCCAAGGACAGTTAGGCACGAGTCCACAATACGGGATTACAACTGGCTTGCCCTCAAATCGCACCGGCGTTCCGTTCATCGGCGTCTCCGGTGGCTTCGCTATCGGCAACGGCTGGGAGGGCGAGCTGCCGCAGGTGGGGAACTCATTCATGTGGACCGACAGCATGACTTGGGTGAAGGGCACTCACACGATTAAATTTGGTGCGGATGTGCGCCGCTCCCGTTTTGACCAGACTCTTTATTACAACGTCAGCGGCGATTACACTTTCAACAGCACCACTGAAAACTCCGTCTTCTACAACGATAATTATCCTGGCTACCTGCTGGGCCTTGATGACAGCTACACCCAGGGATCGGGGCAGCGGGAAAACATCCGTAACACGGGGTTGTATCTGTTCGCACAGGATAGCTGGAAGATTAAACCCTCTCTCACGTTGAACTACGGCCTGCGCTGGGAGTTGGATACGCCACTGGCCGACGCCTTGCACCATGTACAAACTTTTCGTCCCGGTCAGAACTCGACAGTTTACCCTTGCGTGCTGAGCGCCGCCGATCAAGCCAATCTCGGGGCCAGTAATTGTACTGCGGCCGGTGTGCAGCCCACGGGCTTGGTGGTTCCCGGAGACTCCGGCATCCCTGCCGGACTTACGCAAACTTATTACAAAGCCTTCGCGCCACGCATTGGACTCGCGTACAGCATCAATCCCAAGACCACTATCCGCGGAGGCTGGGGTTTGTTCTACAACCCGATGGAGCAACTTGTGCTGGAGCAGTTCGGCGCTGAACCACCTTTCGGTGGCAGCACGTTCTTGCCATCGACGTTCTTGAATACTCCGTTCATTTCGCAGACTGGCAGCGTCAGCCCCAACCCGTTCAACGGAATCCTGAGCCCCAAGCCGGGGACGCCGCAGGATTGGGCTTCCTTCCGCCCCATGTTGTTGTACGGCGATTTCCAGCCTCACATGCGCACGCAGTACTCAGCGCAATACAACCTCAACCTCCAGCAGGAACTGGCTCGCAACGTGGTGTTTCAAGTTGGCTATGTCGGATCGCAAGGGCACCGCTTACTCGCCTCGCATGACATCAATCCGGCGAATCCGCAAACCTGTCTCGACATCTCGACCCTTGCCGCTAACAATGCCGCGAGTGTCTCGTCATATGGCTCGCCGGGATCTTGTGGCCCGTTCTTGGAAGACAATCAGTTCTCGGTGACGTTGCCTTCGAGTGCCGCAGCCCTGGCGACCCTCTTACCAAACGGATTCCATTTACCTACCGGCGGAACGGTTAACACTCCAGGCCAGCCGCTCTACTTTGTAGGACTTCGTCCCTACTCGACGCCAACCTGCAATCCTCTGACTGGCGGCCCGGGCAATGGTTGCCCGGCAGATGGCGTTCCCGTGTTCACCAACATTTTCGCCGAAGACACCATCGCTGCCTCCGCCTACAACTCGCTGCAAGCCAGTTTGGAAAAACGCTTCTCACATGGACTGCAGATGCAAGCCGCCTATACCTGGAGCAAATCTCTGGACTGGGCCTCCAGCTTCGAAGAGACGGTTAATCCTTTTAATTACAAGTCCAGCCGCGCTTTGTCACTCTTCAATTCGGCGCAGCGTTTCGTTCTTAACTATTACTGGGAATTTCCCGTTCAGAGATACAACGGATTCAAGGGAAAAGTTCTGGACGACTGGGCGATGTCTGGAATCATCCAGTTTCAAACCGGCTTTCCCATCCGCATCCAGACGCAGGACGATAACGAATTGATCAGCAGTCTTTTCTTCTTAAGCGCCGATGCTCCCCAACTCACCGGTCCGCTGCAGACGACGAGTGGAAAACAAGTGACCACGCAAGTAGTCAACGGAACTTCCCAGACCGGGCATTTCGCCTTCAATGCCGGCAGTTTTGCCGATCCTCCTCTCGGCAGCTTTTCGACCACACCGCGTTCCATTTGCTGCGGACCCGGACAGAACGAATGGGATGTCACTTTCTCGAAGAGGATTTCACTTTCAGAAGTGAGATATTTTCAGTTCCGGGCCGACATCTTCAATCTCTTTAACAAAACGCAGTTCGTAAATCCTGACGGCAACTTTAGCGATACAACGTTCGGCCAAATTCAACAGGCGCGCGATCCGCGCGAAGTTCAGGTTGCCCTTAAGTTCTACTTTTAGTTTGCCCGTGTAAAATGTTTATAGCTTAACTTGCACCCGGACGGTCTTCCGTCCGGCATTCTAATGGCCGCCGGTTCATCAAGAAACATGGCGGCTTGAGCCATCCTGGAGCAGTCCGATGTATCCCGAACTACAGAAGGAACTCGACACGTTCGAGCGCCGCACACCGAAATCAGCCGAAGCACACAAGAAAAATCTAAAACGAATCCCGCTCGGCGTGGCCAGCAATTATCGCCATTACGATCCCTGGCCAATCTTTGTAAAGGAAGCGAGTGGCAGCAAATTTCGCGACCTTGACGGCAACGAATATATCGATCACAACCTGACTTTCGGCGCGCTCATGGCGGGACACTGTCATCCCACCGTCATGAAGGCTGTAGAAAAACGTCTCTCCACCGGAACCATGTATGGCATGCCTCATGACATGGAGTGGGAACTTGCCGAAGAAATTTGCAATCGGTTTCCGGTTGAGATGGTTCGCTTTGGCAATAGCGGCACGGAAGCCACCATGCACGCCATCCGACTGGCGCGCGCTGCCACCGGTCGCGACAAGATTATTAAGTTCGAAGGCGCGTACCACGGATTGCATGATTCCGCTCTGGTCAGTGTTAAGCCGCACGCACCGGAGTTTGGCGACGTCGATAACCCCATTGCCGTTACTGGTGGATTGGGCGTGCCGAAGTCAGCCATCGACAACGTGAAGATCGCAACTTTCAATAACCTCGGCACCGTCGAGCGCCGCTTCAAAGAAAATCCTGGCGAAATCGCAGCGATCATTCTCGAACCGATTCTCATGAACGTTGGACTGTGCATCCCGCAGCCCGGCTTCCTGAAAGGTCTTCGCGACCTGGCCACCAAATACGGCGCGCTGCTCATTTTTGATGAAGTAAAAACTGGAGCCAAACTCGGCTGGGGCGGCGCCAGCGAATACTTCAACGTTCGGCCTGACATGATCTGCCTGGCCAAATCGATCGGCGGAGGCTTTCCACTAGCCGCGTTCGGTGCCAGTCGATCTGTGATGGATTTGATCTCACAACACAAAGTCTTCCACGGTGGAACTTACAACACCAATCCAGTTTCCATGGCGGCGGGTATCGCGACATTCCGCGAGGTACTCACTCGCGATAATTACTCTCACGTGGATAAGCTCGGCAAGAAGCTTGCCGACGGTTATCGTAAGACGATCGCGAAAGTTGGACTGCAGGCCTACATCGCGCAAGCGGGTGCCAACGGCGCGTTGATGTTCTACCCGAAGGAAATTCGCAACTATCGCGACTGGACCACGATCGATATCGACCTCTGGCGCCACTACTGGTTCGCCATGGTCAACCGCGGCGTGATGGCGCAGCCCTACTGGTGGGACGAGCAGTGGACGATTTCCGTCCAGCACACCGAAGCAGATATAGACAAGCATCTATCTGCCTTCGATGACATCGCCGCCTCGCTGGCAAAAGCCCAGCAAGAACGCGAAGCGCCCGTCGCTGTAGCGCACTAGATTCGTGGAGAGGCGGACGCCCTCGTCCGCCCCTGCCATGTAGTGAGAAAAACCTTTGTCATTCCGAACTGGGCGTAGCCCGGTGAGAGCTTGCCCTGAGCGAAGTCGAAGGGAACCTGCTGTTTTTTCATTCAGCGAAAAGATTTTGTCCACCGCCACTCAACCCGACACTCAGACTCACCTGATCCGCGCACTCGGACGCCGCGATCTCGTTCTGCTTTTCGTTGTCGCCGTTTTCAACCTGAACGTTGTTCCCTCGATTGCGGCCAATGGCGGCGTTACCGTCTGGCTCTGGATCATCTCTCTCCTTCTTTTCTTCTGGCCGCAAGGCATCGCGGTCATCGAACTCGCGCACCGTTATCCCGGCGAAGGTGGAGTTTATCTCTGGGCCAAAGAAGTCTTCGGCGATTTCCACGGATTTCTTTCTGGCTGGTGCTACTGGACCAACAACATGCTTTACGTTCCGACCGTCATGCTTTACTTCGTCGGGGTCTCGGTCTACGTGCTCGGGCCCACGCATCTGGGCTTGGCGGATAACAAAATCTTCGCCTCCACCACTTCACTCATCCTGCTGGCTCTTCTTACTGTTCTGAATATCGTTGGCCTCGGCGTCGGCAAATGGATCAATAATCTCGGCGCCATCGGAACATTCATCGCCGCCGCGGTTCTGATCGGTCTCGGCATCGTGGTCTGGTCGCGCTTTGGTACTACCATCACCGCGGCCGATTTCAAAATCCCCGCAGACCCGCGCTTCGTCCTGAATTCTTTCGGAGTAATCTGCTTCGGCCTCGTCGGCCTCGAACTCGCCTCCGTGATGGGTGACGAAATTCAAGATCCTCGCCGCACTTTGCCCGGCGCAGTAGCCTGGGGCGGCATCATTTCCGGCGCCCTTTACGTCGGCGCAACCCTTACCCTTCTGATCGCCGTAGGAAAAAATGTCAACGTGCTTCAGGGCATCGTGCAAGCCGTCAGTCACATGGCGGGCAGCATCGGCCTCGGCTGGATTGTCGTTCCCTTCGCGCTGATGCTCAGCCTTTCGATTGCTGGCATCGGTTCTGCATGGATGGGTGGCTCGGCGCGGATTCCCTTCGTTGCCGGACTCGATTCCTACATGCCTTCATGGCTCGGCAAAATTCATCCGCGCTATGCCACTCCTTATGCCGCGTTGATCGTGCAGGGAATTGTCTCGGCAGTTTTAGTCCTCGGCAATTTTTTCGGATGGTGGTTCTGGGACAAATTAATGGGAGCCGTCGGATTGTTGCCACGGTTGTATCTCAGCCCGGCCGGCGCAGGCGAAGTATTTCAGAAACTTCTTTCCTTGGCTGTGGTTCTTCAGCTGGTTCCGTTCCTTTATATGTTCGGCGCGCTGATTCGATTTGCGCTGAAGGAATCCGTGCCTCAAGGCCAATACAGCCGCACAACAATGTTCCTCGCGGGCGCGAGCGGCCTGTTGACCACTGCACTCGGCATTGCGCTGGTATTTTTCCCGGCGCAGCAGATCACCTCGCTGTGGTCCTACGAATTATGGATGTTCGGTGGCACTTTGTTCTTCATCGGCCTCGCCGCATTCTTTTTCTACGTCTACGGCCGCAACAAAGATTTGAAAAGGCGCGGCTTTAGCCGCGCCGCACATGAACCAGAACTGAAGCGGCTGTAGCCGCCGGAGATAACAAGACTCGTATCAGGGCACGACTTCAGTCGTGCCGTAGCGACAGGGAAAATATCGGGCCTTCAGGCCCTGAAGTAACCAGGAGGTCGAAACAAATGCCCGGCGGAGTCACCACAGAAGTTCGCACCTATCAGATGTACATCAACGGCGAATGGGTCGCCAGCAAATCCGCGAAGACGTTTCCGGTTTACGATCCCTCTACCGAAGAAGTAATCGCCCAAGTTCCGGAAGCCGGCGCCGAAGATGTAAACCGTGCCGTAGCCGCCGCCAAGAGCGCATTCGAAGATGGTCCTTGGTCATCCTCAACCGCTCAGGAACGCGGACGAGTCCTCTTCCGTCTCTCAGAAAAAATTCGCGCCAATCTTCCCGCGCTCGCCGAACTCGAATGCCGCAACACCGGCAAGCCCATCGTCGAAGCCGAATTCGATATCAACGACGCCGCCACCTGCTTCGAATACTACGGAGGCCTCGCCACCAAAGTTGTCGGCTACGTGAATCCCGTGCCCGACAACGCCATGTCTCTCTCGCTCAAAGAACCTGTCGGCGTCGCCGGACAAATTATTCCCTGGAACTATCCGCTTTTGATGGCGGCATGGAAACTCGCTCCCGCGATTGCCGCCGGCTGCACCTGCGTCCTGAAGCCTGCCGAGCAGACTCCCCTCACGGCTCTGGAATTCGCAAAATATTTCGAAGACTGCGGACTGCCGCCGGGAGTGGTCAATATTGTGACCGGCTTCGGTGAAACCTGTGGCGCTCCGCTAGTTCAGCATCCAGATGTAAATAAGATCGCGTTTACCGGGAGTGCCGCCGTCGGCAAAATCATCGTGAAACAAGCCGCCGATACTGTGAAGCGAGTCACACTTGAACTCGGAGGCAAGTCGCCCAACATCTTTTTCGCGGACGCCGATTTCGAGGCCGCCATCGACGGCGCGCTCTTCGGGGTCTTCATCAATCAAGGCGAAGTTTGCTCCGCCGGCAGCCGCATCCTGGTACAGAAGTCGATCTACAAAAAGTTTGTCGAAGCCATGACCGAGAAAGCAAAACAAATCAAGCTCGGGCCGCCACTCGATCGCGAAACTAAGATGGGCCCGCTGGTCAGCAAGGAGCAATACGACCGGGTCAACTCCTACATCGAAATCGGCAAGAAAGAAGCTAAGCTTACTTCCGGCGGAGGGCGTCCGGAAAAAATCGGCAAGGGCTTTTACGTGCAGCCGACGATTTTCTCCGACGTCTCAAACTCCGCCCGCATCGCTCGCGAAGAAATCTTCGGCCCCGTTGCAGCCGTGATTCCCTTCGACGACGAAAAAGACGCGCTGAAAATTGCGAACGATTCTCCCTACGGCCTCGCCGCTGCTGTCTGGACACGCGACATCTTCAAAGCGATGCGCGCAGTGAAAGCTCTGCGCGCGGGCATCGTCTGGGTAAATCACATGCAGCCAACCTACGTTGAAGCCCCTTGGGGTGGATACAAACAATCCGGCTTCGGACGCGAACTCGGCCCCTGGGGCATCGAAGAATATCTCGAAACCAAACAGGTCTACATCAATCTGAACGAAGCCCCAATCGGCTGGTACTAACAATGGTACTGATAAAGATATTCCTCAAACATTGTCATCCTGAGCGAGGATTGATCTTCGCGCCCCAGCGTGAAGATCAACCGCAGTCGAAGGATCTCTGCAGTTTTCTCAGCCGTGTCAATTCACAAATCTCTACGAGAAACTAACATGAGTACGATTCGTCTCAACATTCCAATCCCTGGCCCAAAATCTCGCGCGCTCTCCGAGCGCCGCGCAAAAGCCGTGCCCCGCGGCCTTTCTCACGGCACGCCTATCTACGTCGCGAAGGCCGAAGATGCGTGGCTCGAAGATGTCGATGGCAACCGCTATATCGATTTTGCCGGAGGCATCGGCTGCCTCAACGTTGGTCATCGTCGAGAGGCCGTGGTCGACGCAGTTCGTGCTCAGCTCGACAAATTTCTTCACACCTGCGTTCAAGTTACGCCCTACGAAGGCTATGTTGAACTTGCCGAGCGCATGAACCAAGTCACTCCGGGCAAGTTTCCCAAGAAGACTCTGTTCGTGAACAGTGGAGCCGAAGCCGTCGAGAACGCGGTCAAGATTGCGCGCGCCTATACCAAGCGCCCTGCCGTCATCGCCTTCGAAGATGCCTTCCACGGCCGCACGATGATGACGCTGGCTCTCACCAGCAAAACGCATCCATACAAGGCCGGATTCGCTCCGTTCCCCGGCGAGGTTTACCGCGTCCCATTCGCGTATTGCTATCGCTGTTCATATAACCTGAAATATCCTGTGTGCGATCTCTACTGCGCGCGCCATCTCGAAGATACTTTCAAGCGGGTCGTCGCCAACGAAGAAGTAGCCGCGGTGATTGCCGAGCCGGTTCTCGGCGAGGGCGGATTCATCGCTCCGCCTCCTGACTATTTCAAAGTGCTCATCGAGCTGTGCCGCAAATATGGCATTCTGTTTATCGCCGACGAGGTTCAATCCGGCTTCGGACGCACCGGCGCTTTGTTTGCCAGTGAACACTACGGCATTGAGCCCGATCTTATCGTCACCGCAAAATCCCTTGGCGGAGGCCTGCCTCTCGCGGCGGTCACCGGCCGCGCGGAAATCATGGATGCGCCCGCGCCCGGCGGACTCGGCGGAACCTTCGCCGGAAATCCGCTCTCCTGCGCCGCAGCCTTGGCGGTGCTCGCTTTGTTTGAAAAAGAAAATCTGTTAGCCCGCGCCAATGAACTCGGAGATCGCTTCCAGCGCCGCGCCCGTGAATGGCAGCGTCGCTGGCCGATCATCGGCGACGTGCGCGGACTCGGCGGCATGCAAGCCATCGAACTGGTCAAATCACAGGAGTCGAAAATTCCAGCCGCGGACGAAACCAAACAGATTACGAAGTATTGCTACGAACACGGCCTGATCACAATCACTGCCGGTTCATATTCCAACGTGATTCGAGTCCTTGTGCCGCTAGTCGCAACCGATGAGCAAATGGACGAGGGACTCGACGTGCTGGAATCCGCGCTGGCCACTGTCTGCGATAAGAAAGGCGCTGTGGCGCAATTGGTTTGAAGACTTGTCATCCTGAGCGAGGATTGTCCTTCGCGCGTCAAGCGCGAAGGACGACCGCAGTCGAAGGACCCCTGTACCGTATATCATTAGAAAAGTGCCCCAGGGCATTCGCACGATAGTCCTGATGCAGCCCCTGAGAAGGCCAAAGCAATTCTTCGCGATAGTAGAGGGAATTCCATGACGACAGTCGCCGCACCGCCAGTCATTAAGCTCACAAATTACATCAACGGACGCTGGAACGAGTCGTCTGCCAAAGAATGGCGAGAGGTCGTCAACCCCGCGACTGGCGAGCTTCTCGCGCAAGTTCCGCTCTCCGACGCAGACGAGGTCAATCAGGCCGTCGAAGCCGCCGCCAGGGCTTTCCCTGAATGGCGCCGCACCCCGCCCGAAGACCGCATTCAGCCATTATTTAAGCTGAAGATGCTTCTCGAAGATCACATCGACGAGATCGCCCGCATCATCACACAGGAAAACGGCAAAACTTTCGCCGAAGCCAAAGCCGAAATGCGTCGCGCCATCGAAAACGTGGAAGTCGCCTGCGGCATTCCCATGATGATGCAAGGCTACAATCTCGAAGACGTTGCTCGCGGCATCGACGAGATGATGATCCGTCAACCGCTCGGCGTTACCGCCGCGATTGTTCCTTTCAATTTTCCTGGCATGATCGCCTTCTGGTATTTGCCCTACGCAATCGCCACGGGAAATACATTTATCCTCAAGCCCTCCGAGCGCGTTCCGCTGACCATGCGCTACGTTTATGAACTCTTGGAGAAAACAGGACTGCCCAAGGGCGTAGTGAATCTTGTCAATGGAGGCAAAGCCGCAGTCGACGCGCTTCTCGATCATCCGAAAGTTCGAGCCATCAGCTTCGTCGGCTCGACTCCGGTCGCGAAATACGTTTACTCGCGTGCCGCCGCCAACGGTAAACGTGCTCAGTGCCAGGGTGGAGCGAAGAATCACGTCATCGTCCTTCCCGACGCCGATATGCCGATGGCCACGCAAATCATCAGCGACAGCGCCTTCGGATGCGCTGGCCAGCGCTGCCTTGCCGTGTCCGTCGCGATCACAATTGGCGAAGCGCAGAAAACCTTCCGCGATTCCATCGCCGATGCCGCTTCCAAACTCAAAGTCGGAAACGGACTCGACAAAGACGTCCAGATGGGTCCGGTGATTACGCCTCAAAGTAAAGAGCGAGTCGAGTCGCTGATCGGCGTGGGTGAAAAGCAAGGCGCGAAGGTTCTGCTCGACGGCCGCAACTCGAAGATTCCAAAGTATGAATCCGGCAACTTTGTGAAGCCCACGATTCTCGACGATGTTCCGGCAACCAGCGATCTCAACGACACAGAAATTTTCGGCCCCGTGCTCAGCCTCGTTCACGCCGATAGCATGGACGACGCTCTCGCCTTCCTCGAGCGCAGCGCCTACGGCAATCAGGCGTCGCTATTTACGTCGAGCGGATCCGCCGCTCGCCGCTTTCGCTACGAAGCTCCAGCGGGAAATATCGGCATCAACATCGGAGTCGCCGCGCCCATGGCTTACTTCCCGTTCAGCGGATGGAAGGGCAGCTTCTTCGGCGATCTTCACGGCCAGGGCCGCGACGCCATCGAGTTTTACACCGACAAGAAAGTCGTCGTCGAACGCTGGGCCAAAGAGCACAGTAGAAAATTTTAGTTCCTTCGTGAACCTTCGTGCGCTTAGTGGTTGATTGCTTTCCTCCAACCACGCACGACGGTCAAAGATGAGGAGTCTTCAACATGACCACTACGCTCGCTAATCCAGCAACTCAGAAGATGTCTGGCAAAGAAATCGTCGACCTCTCCCGCAAGTACACGCTCTACGAATGGTCGGCGCAATCGAAGGTTGATCCCATTCCAGTCGCGAGTGCCAAGGGAATTTATTTCTACACGCCCGAGGGCAAGCGCTTCATCGACTTCAACAGCCAGCTCATGTCCGTCAACATTGGACACGGCGATGAGCGCGTCATTCAGGCCATTGCCGAGCAAGCGTCCACGCTCGCGTATGCGAATCCGTTCATGGCGACGGAAGTTCGCGCCCGGCTGGGCGCGAAGCTCGCCGAGATTACTCCCGGCGATATCGACACATTCTTCTTCACCAACGGCGGCGCCGATGCCAACGAGAACGCCATCAAGCTCGCGCGCTTCTTCACCGGACGCCACAAGATCATCGCGCGCTATCGTTCCTATCACGGCGCGACTGCGGGAGCGATCAGCCTTACCGGCGATCCTCGCAGATGGGCTGCGGAACCTGGCATTCCGGGCGTGATTCATGTGCTTGATCCGTATCATGGTATCGAGCGCGGTTGGGAATCGGCGGAATCTTCGCTTGCCATGATTGAGGAGACGATTCAGCTTGAGGGTCCGCAGACGATTGCCGCGTTCATCCTCGAGCCGGTGACTGGAACGAATGGCATTCTTGTTCCGCCTGATGGATATCTCGAAGGCGTGCGCAAGCTGTGCGACAAGTACGGAATCCTGATGATTGCCGATGAAGTGATGTCTGGCTTCGGACGCACCGGCGCGTGGTTTGCGGTCGATCACTGGAAGGTTGTTCCCGATCTGCTTTGCATGGCGAAGGGATTGACTTCCAGCTATTTGCCGCTGGGAGCGGTTGGCATGCGTCACCACATCGCGCAGTATTTTCAGGACAAGGTTTTTTACGGCGGGCTGACTTACAACAGCCATCCCATGGGCTGCGCGGCGGCGCTGGCGACCATTCGCGTGTATGAAGAAGATGGGCTGATCGACAACGCGAAAAAAATGGGCGCGATCCTGACGCAACTCGGAAGCGAACTGCAGGCGAAACATCCGTCGGTGGGAGCGGTGCGGTCGATTGGATTATTTGGCATCGTCGAAATGATTCGCAATCGCAAGACGCGCCAGCCGATGGCGCCGTTCAATGGCACGTCCGATGAAATGGCCGCGCTCGGGCGCTTCTTCCGCGAGCAGGGGCTCTACACATTCGTGCGCTGGAACACTTTCTTCACCAATCCTCCCCTGTGCATCAACGAGCAGCAACTGCGCGAAGCGTTTGCCATTATCGATCGCGGGCTGGAGATTATGGATAAGGCTGTGAGTTAGCTTTCAGTTCTCAGCTGTCAGCTTTCAGCTATCAGTAAGAGCCTGGCGTGGCAGACTTGTGTGAGGCGGACACTCCTGTCCGCCTCTCACCATCTGCACGACCGCCGATCTTCCCGCGATTCCTGTTCGGGCATCGGAACCTGGTTCGGGGGGTACCCTCCCCCCTATTCCGTGGTCTATGGGGAATCATCGGGTTAGCAGGAAATTCTCCGCAAAATCCATTTTTCAAAGAGCTTAGAGGTCAAAATACGTGAAGCAAAGGAGTTGGCCCGCGCTTGCCTGCGACAAATCGTTATGCCGCACTGCCTTCGCTGTGATGATCGGTGGTCGGGGCTGTGGATGACAAGGTTAGATGTCACAGCCGTGGGCGAGTCACGCTTAGTTTTAACGCCTCCTCCACCGCTGAGTCTGGTAGGCGATTCCGGTTTCACGAAACGATCGAGATCGATAATGGGGTTAGGTACGAGTTTTCGCCTCTGAAGTCAGTTGTTCCTAAATAGATGTGCTTTGCTTGTATTCGCAATTTACGGCCCACCCTTGTGCGAAGGACGTGCAAGGGTGGGGCATCTAGCCGGTAGGGCTGCGGAAGATTAGTCGCGGTTTTCTCCGTTTCGCCTTGACTTCTATTGTTTAACTAATAGCCCCTCGTATACGAGCGTGTCATAGTCGAAGACTGCTATGGAATTTGGCGTACCAGTGTATGTGCCGGTACTATCGAAATATCCGAACAATGAGAATGGGTTTCCGTCGATGGATCCCGAGACAAAGGCTACGTTTGCGACCGCCGAACCGGAAAAAGAGAAGCTCCCGTTATCTGCTCCTGTTAGCGCGGTCTGCACGGTGAGGCTATCGTTGCTCCCTTCAGTGAAAGAAGCGGTGACCTCGTCAATTCCGGAGGGAAATGTCAGCGTTCCCGAGAATGTACCTCCTAAACTTGGGACTTGCGTTCCAGTAAAGGAACCAGCGTCCGAACAAGAAGCGCCGCCCCCTGAATAGGAGCCAGATATCGTGGTTCCACTTACCGTGCCCTGTCCTGTGAAAACGTTTCCACCTTCGTTGAATGTCACAGAGATATTGTTTCCGCTAACCGTGCCAGAAACGCTATTTTGCCCCGGCGAGGGGCTTGAACAGGCGCCATTGACATACCACGTGCCATCCAGATAGGTGGCGGTTTGGACTTCACTCGCCCCCGTTGCGCTGATCTGACTGCCGTTCGCTGAGAGATCGGTCTCAATCAAGGTCGTCGATCCGCTGGTTGTGCTCGATTTAGCCACGAATTCCCAGGCTCCTGAAACCACAGCAGGGGTTGGCGACGTGCTGCTCGGGCTGCTACTGGTTGGGCTGCTCGAACCGCCGCAGCCAGTTGAGAGCGCGACCGCTGACAAGAGTGACAAGCACAAAACTTTTCTCATTTCGGTTCTCCTTAGGGCTCAATTCCGTTTATCTGCAGCACGGGAAGTGACCAAAAACCAAAAAGGGGCCACGGCTAAAGCCGTGACCCCCTCAAGTCGGTTCCTTTTTATACTTTGGCGGCGGGGAATGCCACCCACTCTAGTGGTGGTGAGTGGCACGAACGGGGGATGAAACGTCGCTTTGTGGCGAGTGAAGTTGCATAGGTCCTTCGGCGGGCAGAGGGCGCCCGCCTCAGGATGACAAGGTCGAGCTGGGACTTGCACTCTTGGGAGGGGGATCATTAACAGCAAGGTCAACGGCAACGGACAGGAGTGTCCGTTCTACACTTGCCGGGCTTCGCTTTGCTCCGCGGACAGGCGGGGGCGGCTGTCCTCACATGAGTCGTGGTGCTGCATGCAACAACAGGTTCCTCCTGCGCCTTCGGCGCACTCGGAATGACATCGAGCGTTTTCGAGTTTCCACAGGTTTCGTTTTCTGGATGGTCAGATGACCTTGGCTTTGGTCCCGAAATGGGCATACTGGAGATGAGGGGTGGTCGCAAGAAAAAACTTATACGGAAGCGAGCCAGACGCGCGAATTATTGCGTCGCAAAAGGCGCGACGCTTCGCGCGGCTCGCCCGGGTCCTTCGGCGGGTAAATTACGCCCGCCTCAGGATGACAGCTTAATTTTGGACGATGGATGGGGGAGAGGAAATATGAGTATGGAAGATGTTCCACGATGTCAGCATGTGAAGGTGAATGGGACGCAGTGTGGGTCTCCGGCGTTGCGGCGCAAGAGTCATTGCTATTTTCATCATCGCATGCTGGATGGGAAGAGGAGATTTGCAGCGGACCCGCGGATCAAGCCGATTCCGATTTTCTCGATCGGTTTGCTGGAAGATGCGAACTCCGTGCAGGTGGCGGTAATGCAGGTGTTGCAAATACTCGGCAGCGGGCAAATGGACGCGAAGACGGCGGGACTGATGCTCTACGGGCTGCAGACGGCGAGCGCCAATCTGAAGAACGTGAAATTCGAAGCAGAGAAGGTGACCGATGTTGTGATCGACTGCAATTCGGTGGGCCAGACTTGCATCAATGGTCCGCAGTGGTTTGCGGGGGATTTTGCGGAGCAGGACCAGCCGGAGCCGGTGGAAGAAGATGAGATGGAGGAAATGGCGAAGGCCGAGAGTGAAGAGGTTCTGGGGGAAGTGGGTCAGGGGGCGGTTGCGCGGGAGCAGGTGATTGAGAAGGTGGTGAGTACGGCGCCGATGGTGAGGGAGGAGATTCGTCCGGAAAGAGTTGTGGTGAAGCGGAAGAAAGCGGGACCGAGACGACTGGAGGATGAGCCTCCGAGTCTGGCGAAGACGCTGCTGCTGAGATTGGGTCTGCCGCTGACGCCTCCGCAGGAAGGAGAGGCGGATAGTGAGCCGGCGGCTGAAGCCGCTGGTTATTTTTTGCTGGATCGCAGCGCTGAAGCGCTGCGCCACCCAAACGCGAACGGCAGGTTCCCTTCGACTCGCTTAGAGGAGGTTCCTCGCCCGCCTGCGGCCCGCTCGGAATGACAATCCTGTTTTGTGAAAATCCCGTTTCATGACAATCCTATTTAATGACAAATCCTGTTTTACGCTGGGCGTGGTCTGCGCGGGGAGTCAGGCGCGCCAGATGTGTTGTTGGGCGTCGAGGGAGGAGAACATTACGGGCTCGTGGTGGACTTTGGTGGCGTGCTGGTTGATAGCGGTGGCGGCCTGGGTGCGGAGGTTGCCGTCGCGCGGGTCGAAGTCGAGCGTGGTGACGTGGTGGGCACAGTGGGAGCAGGTGAACTTCATGCCGCCTTTGATGCGTCCGATGGTGTAGAGGCGTTTCACAGAATTGAGTGTAGTCTTTTGAGCGTGGATGAAAAGGCACGAGGGGTGGGCAGCGAAGGTAATGAGGGGGGAGTTCCGAAATGGGAACGGGCTCGCGTCGCCGGCAGCCGAGGCCGGCTGTCTCCGCAGGAGTTGTGGTGGTGCAGGGCGAAAGCAGGTTCCTCCGCTGCGCCGTCCCCTTCGCCTTCGCTCAGGGTCCGGCTTCGGTCGGAATGACAGAGTTTAGTGAGAGGCGCGTCGACGCTACTTCGCGAGGCGGTTGTATTTTTTCAGGACTTCGCGGAGGCGGTCGTGGGGGAGGGCGATCACTTCGTGGTCGTCGATGCCTTTCATGGTTTCGGCGGCCACCATGGCGTTGATGACGGCTTCTTCGGTGGCTTGGACTGTCGCGAGGAAAATGGGATCCAGGGAATCATTCGGGAGCATGGTGAGCGGGTGAACGTTATTCGGCTGATTGCCTTTTGGACTTACGGCACCGGGGTTGGCGGTGGAGAAGGCTAGGAAGATGTCGCCGGAACCGTCGCCAGAGTAGCTGCCGTCGCGGCCGAGGCCGAGGGAAACTTTCTTGGCTACGCGTTTTAGTTGTGTGGGGATGAGCGGGGCGTCGGTGGCCACGATGACGATGATCGAGCCGACGTCTTTGCCAGCAATCGCGGGGCCTGATGCCGACTCCAGCGGCCCTTCGGGCCGCCGGACATCCGAGAGGCTGCCCTGAGCTTGTCGAGTCGGAGGTAGAGCCTTGCTTCCTGCGGCGGAATCTGAAGTGTCTTCGTAAGCGGGATGTTCGGGAATTTCTTTGCCCACGGGAACGCCGGCGATGCGGAGCTGCTCGCGGCGTCCGTAGTTGCATTGGACGAGGACGCCTACAGTGTAGCCTCCGGCTTTGGCGTCGAGCACGCGGGAGGCGGTGCCGATACCGCCTTTGAATTCGTTGCAGATCATTCCTGTTCCACCGCCGACGTTACCTTCTTCGACTGGACCCGAGTGGGCGGTGTCGAGCGCGTGCCAGGCGTCTTCGGGATGAACGTGAAATCCATTGATGTCGTTGAGCCAACCGTCCCAGGTTTCGGCGACAACCGGCAGCGACCACCAGTAGCCTTCCATATCAGGCGTACCATGTTTTACCTTCCAGGCGATGACCGCGTCGCGGACTATGCCGACGCTGTGCGTGTTGGTGATCATCACGGGTCCGTTGAGGAAGCCGGAGTCCTCGACCCAGGTGGTGCCGGTCATTTCGCCGTTGCCGTTGAGGGTGAACCAGGCGGCGAAAACGGCGTCATTACTGGTCTTGCCGCGAGGATGGATTGCAGTGACTCCGGTGCGGACGGGGCCTTTGCCGACTACTAATTTGCCGCTGCCGGAGATGAGCGTGGTGTGGCCGACTTCGACTCCTTTTACGTCTGTGATCGCGTTATTGGGGCCGGGAGTGCCGTCGAAGGGGACGCCGAGATCGCGGGCGCGGGGCTTGGTTTGGGCGGAGGCAGCGAGGGTTAGGGTGAGGATGAGAGCGAGCAAAATTGGCTTCAGGCTGAATGTTGAGATGGTGGACATTTGGGATCTCCGGGGAACGAGGAAGTATAAAGGATTGGCTCGTTTGCGCAGACTAAAAGCAAGTTCCTCACCGGGCTTTCAGCCCAGTTCGGAATGACAATGTCTGAGGAAGAGGCAGAGGCTGCGCGGGGTGAGCGACAACGCGGGAGGGAAATGCGGCATCGGAGAGCTGTGGGTAAATCCTGAGGGAGCGGGGTACAATCGCGTGAGAAAAAAATTTCGCGGGGGAAACATGGATAGCTGGAAGAAAGCGGTGTTGGCAGCGTCGGTTGCGGCGGCGACGGTGCTGTTTCTGAAGAAGAAGTATGCCGGGGGTGTGATGGCAGGGGGAGTGGCGCTGGCGCTGTTGTCGGCGGAGTATCCGGAAAAGTTTGAGCAGGTGCGGGAGTCGTTGCCGGGCTATTTCGATCGCGGAATGCACGTGATGGAAATGGCGGCGAAGGCGGGAAAACGGATTACGGAAGCGGCGGGGCAGAGTGCCATGGATGCGTGGGAGGAGATGTAGGCCGGCGCTCCGGACCTCTTGAGCTGAAGCCGCTTTACTCGATGCCGAGTTGTTTCTTGGCGTCAGGGCTGAGGCGTTCGGGAGTCCAGGGCGGAGTCCAGACGACGTTGACTTTGGCGTCGCGGATGCCGGGCAACTGCTCGAGGCGCGATTTTACCTGGGCGCTGATGTTCACGTGCTCGGGGCAGCCTTGTGAAGTCAGGGTCAGGTCGACCGTGACGTCTTGTTTGGCTTCTTCGGGGCCATCGGTTGGCGCGGCGGCGAACTTAACGGAATAGATGAGGCCGAGGTCGACGATGTTGACCGGGATCTCGGGATCGTAGCAACTTTTCAGGGCGCTTAGTACGTCTTGTTCGGTGACTGTGGGCATCGGGTCTATTTCAGTTTACCTTAGGACGGCTTTTCGTGATGGCTTTCTAAAATCTTTACCACAGGGGCCACAGGGGTTCACGGGGTAAAGCGAACTTTTATGATGAGCGAACAGGCGAAGAAGAGAATACAGATTGCGCTGGCGCTGGCTATTGTGGTGGCGGGAGCGCGGGCCGGATACATCCTTTATCAGCGGCACGAGGATTATGTTGCGGCGCAGAAGCAGCAGGTGGCGAAGAATGCCGGATACTCAAATGCGGAATACTATGTGACGCCAAAGAAGTTGTATCCGTTTGATTTGAAGTCGGCGAAGCAGTTGATGGAGCAGCCGGTTTGGGTGAAGGAAGGATATCGATATACCTATTATCCGTATGATGCGGCTCGGAAGAAAGTTGACTTTGGCCACGAGGCCGGGCTGCTGTTGCCGATTGAACAGTTGCAGATTAAAGATGTGGTGATGGATATTCCCAGCGGAGCAGGGAACCGGCGACAGGTGATGGCGGTGTTTCAGAAAGACGGGAAGAGCTACGCGGTGCCGATCGGACTCGAGGATGACGGCCAGTACAAAATTTATTCGGACGAAATGTTTTATGTGCAGGATCCGCACGAGTTGTATAAATTCTGGCCGGCCGATGTATGGCAGGCGATTGAGCATCATGAAATAAAGCCGGGAATGGATGAGCTGCAGGCAGTTTTTGCGGTGGGCATGGGCGTGCCGGATGCGGGCTCGTCTTCGGACGATAAGACGGTGAGATATCCAAATGGAGGAAAGCCGCTGGTGGTGAATTATCAGGGTGGAAAGGCACGGGAGATTAAGGCGGGAGCTTAAGGGCGTTCCGGTGCGATTTTAGGCATTGCGATTCAGAATAGAAGACCGCGAACGGTTGGAACTCGCTGTCCGATCTCGGTTACAGGGATCCTACGACTGCGGCTGGTCCTTGCGCTGAGGCGCAAGGACCAATCTTCGCTCAGGATGACAAGTCCTTCCGCATTTACTTAACTTCAGCCAGGGCTTTGGAGACTTCGTTGATGTCGGGCACTACGGGGATGTCGTAGTTTTTTTGCCAGGCAAGCTTGCCTTCGCGGTCGATGATGAAGATGGCGCGGCCGGTGATGCCTTTGTCTTCCAGATAGACGCCGTACTTGGCGGCAACGGCGCCGCGGGGATGGAAGTCGGCGAGAAGCGGATAGTGGATGCCCATCTTGTCGGCATAGGCCTTGTGTGACCAAACGCTGTCGACGCTGAGGCCGAGGACTTGGGCGTCGAGCTCGTCGAATTGCTTTTTGTCGTTGACCATGCAGATGTGTTCTTTGGTGCAGACTGGGCTCCAGTCGAGGGGATAGAAGACTAGAACCACCGGCTTTTTGCCGCGGTAGTCGCTTAGCTTTATTTCCTTTTGATCTTGATCTTTCAGTGAGAAGTCGGGCGCGGGTGCGCCGATGGTTGCTGGCATGATCCCTCCGTTTGGTTTCCAGAATTATTTCTTCTTCATCATAAACTGTGGAATGGCTTCGGGAGCGGCCCAGGGATGGAAATACCTCGCTGGGGCTCGCAGCCGTACCGGTTGCAGGGATCCTTCGACTCCGCATCACCTTCGCTGTCGCGAAGATGATGCTCCGCTCAGGATGACAGACTTGAAATCAGTTCATTTCACGATCGGCGAGTCCGGACCTGAGGGTTTGTCTTCTTCGGCGTGGATTTTGCCGTCGTCTTCGGCGTAGAAGGAGCGGTGTTCGGCGTCGAGATGCTGGGGCGTCATGGTGAGAATGAAACTGTCTTTCTTGCCTTTAAAGCCGGCCAGGTAATCGCCGCGATCGGGGTTAACCATACGTTTGGTGAAGGAGCCGGAGTGGACCAGTTCGTTCAGGGAAGTGGCGAAGTGGCCGTACTGCTTCTGAAAGCGGTGCTGGGCGCGGAGTACGACGCGCATGTAGGCGAGAGCGGCGGCTTCGGAATCAGAGCGGGCGGGGTCTCCGGGAAATTTCGGTTTATAAGTTGAGGTGGGGGTTTGGGCGGCGAGCGGGGGAGCCAGCACAAATAAATTGGTTAAGGTTAATGCGACACCGATCGTTAGGGCTAACAAAGAAGTAGAACATTTTCCCATGCTGATTCTTCTCCGCAGATGACTCGTGCAAGAAATAACCGCCAATTTCGGCGGTGAAAGATTCCTTTTGGACACTTTTTGATGTTACTCCCGTAATTCGACTTCGGTCACGTTCTCTTTGCATTGCGAGGAATTGCCGCTATGCTTTTGCTACGTAACTACGCCCAACAGGGAAACCTAATGAAAGCAGCCGTAGCGAGAAAACCGATTATCAAGATTGCCGTAGTGGAAAGCGATCCCCTGCGGTTTGTAGGATTCCGCGCCTTGTTCGATACCGAGCCTGAGTTCGAATTGATCTCCGCAGGCCTGCCCGAAATTTCCACACTGCAGGATGTGGACCTGATCCTTCTGGGAAACCGCTCCGGCCAAAACTTGTTTGACGTGATGGCGAGCCTGAAGGCGACGCGCCCGGATCTGCGGATTATTGTTACGGGATCGGGAGTGGACGAAGAGACCATTTTGAAGGCGATTGCGTCGGGAGCCAAGGGCTATGTGGATGAAGCGGCTTCGCCAGCGGAGTTCGCGCAGGCGATACGCATCGTGAGCCAGGGATCGGTGTGGGCTCCGCGCAGAGTGCTATCGATGTTTATCGAGCGGGTATCATCCGCGCCGGGGAGGATTTTTCCCGCAGGCCGCGTGACATTTACCGATCGCGAAAAAGAAGTGCTGGAGATGTTGGTGGCAGGACGCTCCAACAAAGAGATTGGCGCTCAGTTGGGCATTGAGGAGCGCACGGTGAAAGCTCATGTGGCGAAGCTGATGCGCAAGGTGGGCGTGCAGAATCGGATTGCGCTCTCGGTGCACGCGATCACGCATTCGCTGGTAGCGGCGAAGTAAACAGCTTTTCGCTGCTGGCTGCTAGCTTCTGGCTTGGTAACTTTGGAGCCGTGACCTCGGTAATCTTGCAGGGAAATTAATTGGGCGGCATACTCGCCTCACCTACCACAGAACCTGGGAGACGGGGTTGAGAGTGGCGATTAGGGTCACTACTTTCAGCCCCGATTTTTTTTGCCTTTTTTTTGCCTCCCAAAATCCCATCCTATTTTGGACTTGATCCGTTCTCGACTCGATCCTTCCTAGTTAAGCGTTGTCTGACACGCCAGCGCGCGGTTCGTTTACAATCCAAAGCACCAGATCCCAGAAAATTTTTGTGTGGTGAGGAACCATGAAAAAGTTCTTGTTGCTTGCTCTGATTGTTTCTCTTTGTTCTTTCTCCTTTGCGGCCGATGAGGATACGAAGGTTTCGGACCGCGTAGAAGCAGCCGCGCAGGTGCTGAACGACATTCAAGGTGCGCCGGATAAAGGAATACCCCAAGAGGTGTTGGGTTCGGCGGAGTGCGTGGCAGTAGTGCCGTCGATGCTGAAGGGCGGATTCATTGTGGGCGCGAAGTATGGGCGCGGGCTGGCCAGTTGCCGCACGCCGAAGGGGTGGAGCGCTCCGGCATTTTTCGTTGTGACCGGTGGAAGTTTCGGATTCCAGATCGGCGGCCAGGCGGTGGATCTGGTGATGCTGATCATGAACAAGGATGGTATGAGGCATTTGCTTTCGAGCCAGTTTGCGCTGGGCGCTGACGCTTCAGTGGCCGCCGGGCCGGTGGGACGCCATGCGGAAGGAAATACGGACTGGAAGATGCGGGCTGAGGTGCTGACTTACTCTCGCGCCCGCGGACTGTTCGCCGGCGTGAGTCTGAATGGGGCTGTGATCAAGCAGGATAAAGACAGCACGCGGGACTTTTACGGGCGGATGGTCCCGTTCAAGACCGCACTGACGGGAGAGATTGAGCCGCCGGCGGGATCGAATGCGTTCTTGACGTCGCTGGCGCAGTGGGCGCAGGAAGCGGCGAAGTAGCAGGACAGCATCATGAACCACGAAGGACGCGAAGTTGCACGAAGGATTTTGATTTTTCTTCGTGAACCTTGGTGTCCTTTGTGGTCTCCGCACTTATTTGCAATTAAGTTGTGACGGTGGTACCGTCACGCTTCCCCCGATGCGGCAGCGACTTGAGTACGCGGCAGCCTGGCCGTTCATCAAAATCCTTGGTGTTTTGCCACGACGGTTGGCCCGGGCCATAGGCATTGGGCTGGCTTGGGGCGTTTATCTTCTGCACGTGCGATTGCGGCATGTGGGCATGCGCAATCTCGCCATGGCGTTTCCGGAAAAGACTGAAGCGGAGCGGGCGCGGATTCTGCGCGGAGAGTTTGCGTCGCTGGGGCGTCAACTGGCGGAGGTCTGCCACTTCCCGAAGTACACGCTGGAAAATGTTGAGCAGGTTGTGGTGTATGACGGGCTGGAAAATTATCAGCAGGCTTACGCGCGGGGCAAGGGAGTGCTGTTTCTGACCGCTCATTTTGGTGGGTGGGAACTTTCTGCGTTTACGCATTCCATGCACGGGCATTGGATCCATGTGGTGATGCGGGCGCTGGACAATCAGTATTTGGATCGGCTGATCCGCGAGTATCGCACCATGCACGGCAACAAGACTGTCGACAAGGATAATTTTGTGCGCGGGTTGCTCTCGGCGATGCATGCCGGAGAAGTGGTGGGAATGTTGATGGATACGAATATGACTCCGCCGCAAGGGATCTTTGTGGATTTCTTCGGCATCCCGGCATGCACGGCTAGCGGGCTGGCGCGGATTGCGCTGCGCACCGATGCGGCAGTGGTACCGACGTTCACGATCTGGGACGCAGCGCTGGGGAAATACCGGTTGCGATTTGATCCCGCGGTGGAGTTAGTGCGTACGGGCGATTTGGAGGCGGACATCCAGGCGAACACGCAGAAATTCACGTCGATTATTGAAGAGTATGTGCGGAAGTATCCGGAGCAGTGGTTGTGGGTGCATCGCAGGTGGAAGACGCGGCCGCCGGGGGAGAAGGGATTGTACTGAGCCCGCGGGTTCGTGGGCCAGACTCGTCCAAAGATTTCAGCCGCAGCCCACTTCTCGCAACGGCGGCGAGAAGTGGGGCACCCGGCTAATCTTAGCCTCGCTTCCCTCCGGTTGCGTGTCCGCGCCCATCACGCACTTCATTTCCTTTGAAGTGGGCGACCTTATCGACGCGTTTTGAGGGCTCGGCTCTCTCGCCGCGTTGCGGCGTGGGGCCTTTATAGCCGTGCTCGGGATGGTAGCGGTTGTTTACGTGGCCTCGGAAGTTATCGGAACCATGAAACCATGGTCCGGCGCCAATGAAGACGCCACCGGTAAACCATTCCGAGCCGTAGTAGCCGTAAGGGGCGCAACCATAAGGAGCGGCGTCATAGTAACCATAGGGGCAGTCAGGCGCGGCCCCGATTTCGACGCTGACCTGGGCTTCCATTTTTGGAGCGGTGACCGTAAGGCACATTCCAGCGATCGCAGCAAGGGCAAGAGATGTGAGTATCTTCATAAATTCTCCTCAGTGTTTGTAAGGCTGTTCGCGTAGTGCTCTTACACTAGGCACAAGCTGGAACGGGCGCTGCCCTGAATTGCTCAGTTTTTTGAAATCTCCGCTCGAGCGAGACTTGCGCGGGACGCTCTCGATCTGATGTAGGCCGCGCCAGCCTCCAATTGATCGGTGCCAAAGCCCACTTCTCGCAAAGGCAGCGAGAAGTGGGGCACCCAATTTAGCCAGAATGCAGACGTGGCCCGCCCGCCCAGCCCAGAATCATTTCGCGGGTTCCCAGCCCTCCGGGAGCATATCGAATGCCAGCGTGTCACGATAGGCGAACTGATTGCCTTCCAGCACTGCCACCGGCGTCAGCATATGCCAGATGCGATCATCGTCGAAGACGTAACACTCGCCCGCTTCGCGCATGGTGAAGCGATCCATTTCGTGCTTGTCATTGTCGGTGATGACGACCTCGCCGCCGTGAGCGCCGCAGCGGCCCAGTAGGTGCGTGGCGATGTATTTTTCCCCGTCTTTGTGTAAACCCGGCGGGCTGGTGTCGCAGGGCCGACCCGGCGTAGCTGTGAATCTTATGAGATGGACATTGACCAGATACCTCGCACCGACCATCGAGAGCGGCAGGTATTGAAGGTGGTGAGCAATCATCTTGCGAACGCCGATGGAACCGGCGATTGCCGGGGACAGCGGAGCGTACTCTCGCGGCTGGCCGCCGATGGTCGTGTTGTATTTTTTCAGTTGCACATAAGGCGTGGTCTCTTCGCTCAACCAAACCTTTACTCCGTCCTCAACAATTTCGGCTCGAACACGATTTAAGGAACGATACCTGTCGCCACCCTCATAGTACTTATCCCTTGGAATGGACCAGGCGGCGTGGGATAACTCTTCCAGCGAGCGGGCCACGTCCTCGTCAATTCTGAGCGGTTGGCGGGTAAACCCGTGCTCGACGAGGTCGTTTCGCGGCGTTGAATTCGTTGTTACGGGGATGAAGTTAACTTGGCCCATGGTTGCCCTTGACAACCGGAGTGTTGCGATCGCTCATTTCATGCGATTTTCGCCAATAGAACCTGATCTGGCCAATCGCGAAAAGGGCGGCATAGACAAGCGTTCCGAGCACCACGAGAATGCTTAAAGTCCAGAGCGAGTCCATAGCGCGCCCGACCTTAGAGCCAGGGGCTAGAAGGCCGAACAATAGGATAGCTGCCGTTCCGATGAGCAGGAGAATCCAGCCCCAGAGCAAACCCTTCGCCGACCATGTGCGGGGAAATTCAGAATTTCCTTTGCGGATTGCCCATCTAATGACCAGAAACAAGATTATGAACGGAGACAGCCAAAACGCGACCGCGAGAACGAGAGTGTCCCATCCGCCATGTAGGAGTGCAGCGAGCATTGTGTCATTCTAATCTTCGCGGCCCCGTGAATATGAAATAAAAGAGCGATCGTTGTGCGACCTCGCATTCGTTGTGACTGGAATGAAGCTAGCTTGGCCCATGGGTGCTCCTAACAAATGGTTGACGACTGATCGGAATCTGCTTTGTTCGCGTCAGAACGCTGGCGATCATACACCCGTCTCACGGTTCAGGATAACTTGGAGAGCTTTTCATCTGAAGTGGTAGAAATCGGGATGCGATCCTCAATGAGAGATGGGGAACGCCAGATTCTAATCGCCCAGACATAGGCCGCCCGCCTTTATTGAGGCGGTTTCGGGCTTCGGCTTTCGGGCTCCCACCAGTGGACGCCCTTGAACTCGATACGGATGTGTCGCGTCTCGGGGTCACTTCCGTATTCTTTTGTTCGCTTTTCGGTCATCGTCCACCCGTCAACCTTTTTCTCCGCTACGCGGTACTTCTTGTCGTAGTTGGCTAAGCTGGTTAGGAATAGATCAGCGTGGGCATCACATTCTGCATAGACGGCTATCCAAGGCTCGCAACTGAATGCTTTGCAGGCATCTCGTAGCTTGTCGCGATCACTTTTTCCCTGATCATTCTTGGCCTCTCGGAAGAAATGAACGCTGTCCCTTTCGGTTCCCGGCAATCTGGTCCGAGCCTTCACGGTTATCCCAAGCCGCTGATCTCTGCGCGGATGATATGCGATCAGGTCCAGTCCAGTGTGATCGACAATGCAGACCTCGAACCCGGACCGCGACAGCCAATTGCAAACAAGGTACTCTCCAAATCGGCCTACGATATGTCGATGGCGAGAACTCTTCTCGATCATCGGAACCTCCCGGATCACCGGCAATATTACTCCGTCTGAGGTCGGTTGGAGACGGTTACACAACCTCCATCACTTCTAGCACCGTAGGAAATCCACGGCTGCTTTCCATCCTGATGTCCTCGTCTTCCGGTAGAATCAATTCTTCCTATGAAAACCTTCGAACAAATTGTTGAGCTTGAGAAGCAGTATTTGCTGGGGACTTACAACCGGTATCCCATTGTGTTGACGCGGGGGAAGGGCGTTTTTCTTTACGACCTTGATGACAAACGCTATCTCGATTTTGTTTCGGGCCTGGGCGTGAATGCGCTGGGGCATGCGCATCCGCGGATTGTGAAGACGATTCGGGAGCAGGCGGCGAAGCTGATTCACGTCTCCAATCTTTATTACCACGAGTATCAGGGGGCGCTGGCGGAGAAGTTGTGCACGCTGGCGGGTGGAGCTTCTGGAGACGGCTCTTCAGGAGAAAAATTCCGGGCGTTTTTTCAGAACTCGGGGACAGAGGCGATTGAGGGGTCGATCAAGTTGGCGCGGCTGGCGGGACATCGCGCGGGCGGGGAGGGGAAATCGCGGCTGGTGGCGCTGGAGGGGTCGTATCACGGGCGGACGTTTGGCGCGCTGTCGCTGACTGGGCAGGAGAAGCATCGCAAGGGATTTGAGCCGATGCTCGAGGAAGTAACGTTCGTTGCGCAGAATGATTTGGAAGGGCTGCGCGCAGCGGTGAATGACAACACTTGCGCCATTGTTCTGGAGCCGATTTTTGGCGAAGGCGGAATTTATGAGTGCTCGGTGGAGTTTTTGCAGGAGTGCCGGGCGGCGGCGGACCGGCACAAGGCGGCGCTGATTTTTGACGAGATTCAATGTGGGCTGGGACGCACGGGGACGATGTTTGCGTTTCAGAGTTTTGGCGTGACTCCGGATATTGTAGCGATTGCCAAGCCGATTGCGGCGGGGCTGCCGCTGGGGGCGTTTCTTGCGAAGGAAGAATTTGCTTCGGCGATTTCTCCGGGGCAGCATGGGACTACGTTTGGAGGTGGTCCTTTGGCTTGCCGCGTGGCACTGGAGTTTTTGGCGATTGTGGAGGATGAGAAGCTGCTCGACAACGTAAATAAAGTTGGGGCTTATTTGCAGCAGGAATTGAAAACGCTTGTCGAGAAGAGTGCTGCGGCGAAGGAAGTGCGCGGGCGAGGATTTATTCAGGGGATCAATTTGGAGATTCCGGCGCGGCCGATTGTGGACGAGGCTTTGGCAGAGGGCGTTTTGTTTAATTCGACTCACGATACTGTGGTGCGGTTTCTGCCTCCTTACTTGCTGGAGGAGAAGCATGTGGATAAGGGGATTCGGGTGTTGAAGAAGTTGTTGAGGAAGAAGCGGAAGGCGGCGGCTTAGTGGGGGTTCTCAATAAGTGTCGAGGAAATCAAAAGCTTGAATCGCAGAGGACGCGGAGAAGAGGCCGCAGTGTTCGCAGAGGGGCCCTTCGACTGCGCATCAGCTTCGATATCGCGAAGCTGATGCTTCGCTCAGGATGACAGGGCAATTTAAGCCTAAGAAAAAACGGGGAGCCGAAGCTCCCCAAGTGAAGCGAACAGAGGCGATGTTCATTTAGATAGAATCGGGCGGTGAGGAAAAAGTTGTCCCGGAAAGTGGGGGAATTAGCGGGGCCGGCGGCGCAGCGGGAAGATTCTACCGCGCCTTTCCCCGGATTCAGTCCGGGTGTTGAGGAATGCTGGATGGAGTTGGATGGGGCGCGCATGCGGTACCTGCGCGCGGGGTCGGGTCCGGCATTAATTCTGCTGCATGGGCTGCTGGGATATTCATTTTCATGGCGATTTACGATGCCTGCTCTGGCGCCTTACGTCACCGCGTATGCGCCGGACATGCTTGGAGCGGGATTTTCGGACCGTCCGCCGGGGATTGACCACTCGATGCGGGGAACGGCGAAGCGCGTGCTGCGTTTCATTGCGGGGCTGGGAATTACATCGTTTGATCTGCTGGGGACTTCGCATGGCGGGGCGGTTGCGATGTTCGCCGCGGCAGAATGCCTGAGGGGAAATATTGGACTGAATTTGCGGCGCCTGGTGCTGGTGGCGCCGGTGAATCCGTACTCGGCGAACGGACGGCGGCTGGCGCCATTTTTTGGGAGCAGGTTCGGCGCTGGGTTGTTCCGCGCGAGCATTGCGCGTACGGGTTTCTCGTATCCGTATTGGCATTCGCGAATGTATGGCGACCGAAGACGCATTCCTCCGGATGCCCTGGAAGGGTACATGGCTCCGCTGGCGAAGCCCGGATTGTTTGAACATGCATTAGGCATCGTGCGAACTTGGACTGCGGACCTGCGCGAACTGGAAACTGTATTGCCCCGGCTGGCGGGTATTCCGACGCTTTTCATTTGGGGGAGCAAAGATGCAGCGGTGTATGCTTCGTCGGCGGAGCCGTTGAGGAAATTTTTTCCGAATTCTGAGCTGATTGTTTTTCCTGGAATTGGACATCTGCCTTATGAAGAGTGTCCGGAGGAGTTCAACCGAGTGCTGATTGAATTTCTCAGGAAGGATGAGCTTCTCGCCTGATTAGCCCCACAAGCTATTGAAGACGGATGTGACCTGAGCGTGAGATCCTGCGCTTCGCCTGAAAAGCCGCTACGCTCAGGATGACAAATCTTTCTCTTAATCATGACCCACCACATTCTTGATCTGCTGCGCGGGGCGCTAGTGCACTACGGGTACTGGGCGGTGGCGGCTGTGTTGCTGCTGGAGAATGCGGGCGTGCCGGCGCCGGGAGAAACGGTTCTGTTGCTGGCGAGTTTTTTGGCTTACTCGCAGCGGGAACTGCACTTGCCATGGATCATTCTAGTGGGAATTTTGGCGGCGACGGTGGGAGACAATTTAGGTTATGGGATCGGGAGTTATGGCGGGCGTCCGCTGCTGGAACGCTATCGAAACGCATTTCATATTCGTGATGCGGCGGTGGCGCGGGGCGAAAGGCTTTTCCAGCAGTATGGGTCGGTCACGATTTTGTTTTCGCGATTCGTCTTTGGAATGCGGGTGATTGCGGGACCGATGGCGGGAATCCTGCGGATGCCGTGGAAGAGCTTTGCAGTTTTCAATTTACTGGGAGCAGCGTTGTGGGTGGGTGCGATCTCACTGGCCGGATATTTTTTTGGCGGCCGCTGGCGAATGCTGGTTCATTACATGAGGCGCTTTGATCAGCTTCTGGCCGCAGTCTTCATTTTATTTATCGCCGTTGTGTGGTGGAGAAGTCGAAAGGCCCGGGGTGGTCCTTAAGGCAGCACCTTAAGAATCAACTTATGCACCGCAGGATTCGGAGAGCATCAGCTTATACTGTGCGGGTGCCTCGGGCGTACCGGCATGACTGCGGGGACGTTGGGCATTGATTTCACAGGCGGCGTCCGCGCCGGAACTCGGACGAGGAGGAACATATGAAGCGAATTGGGTTCTTGAGTTTCGTAATTCTGGCAATGCTCGTATTAACTCTGGCCTTCTCTGCAGCGGCTAGTCCAAAGGCGCCAGCGGCTGCCGCAGCCGTGGCTCCCACGAGTCCAGCAGCTGTTGCCCCAGCTCCCGTACCTCCCCGTCCGCGCGTGGAACATGCAATCGAGGCGATGCGTAGCGCTCGGAAGAACATATGGAGCATGCCGAGGGCGAGTTCCATGGCCATCGCGCGAGAGCAATTGAGCATCTGGATGCGGCTATCCACGAAGCTGAGGAGTGCATGCGGGAGCCGTAGAGTCAGGACCTGGAAAGGTTCAGGCGGCGTCAGGAGACGCCGCCTTTTTTATTTCAGTGTGGCGCCGCGATCGCAGATTCGAGACTTTGTCCGAAGCTTTAATGATTGTGGAATGTGTAGCCAACCGAGAAGGTGGCGCGGTACACATTGTCGGAGTAGAACTCCACGTTGTTCTGGATGTGATAGTAGTGAATCTCCGGGCGGATAAAAATGTGCGGGATGCGGTGCCAAACGTAGTAGCGAACACCCAAACTCACGTGTTCCATGAAGTGATCGCTGCTTACGTAACAGGTGCCCGCAACTCCCGTGCAGCCCGTCATTCCGGGCAGATAGAAGCGGTTGCTGTCAATTCCTACGCCCGCCATTAAGTCCAGGCTGAGTTTCTTGCGGATTTGCGGCTCGTATAGGGCATTGACGTCGGTAAAAATTGAGCGGTAGCTTTCGTAGCCGTCGTAGCTGGTCTTTTTATATCCCCAGGAAGTTTCCGCGTTGAAGCCGAGCCGATTTTTGACAAAGGCGTCGAAGCTGACGCTGGGAAAGACTCCGCCCTTCTCCTGCGGCGGGATCAATGCCTCGGACGCATTTAAGTCTTTGAAGGCAAGCAGCCTGCCGTAGCCGACAGCAATATCCATCTGTTGGATTTGAGCCCCGGCAAAAGTGGCGAAGAACAGAACAGTACACGCGGACGCGATGCGCGCGAGCCTTCTCAAATACAGCCCCCTTTAAAATTCATTCAGGATTGGAATCAATGCGCCGGAATTGTGGCGCTCGGCGCGCCAGTGCCAGAACTCGTCAAGTGCAAGACGTGTCCATTCTGGTAACTAGCTGCGCCGAAGCCAAAATACACGATCACGCGGCGGAGTCAAAATCCTAATCGTTGCCGATGGTGTACCCGATCGAGGCGCCCACGCGGAATACGTTGTCGGTGCTGAAGCCCCCAGTATTGATGTTGTCGTTACCGTCGATGTGGTAGTAGTGGATCTCGGGACGCACGAAGAAGTGGTTCCACACGTAATAACGAAGGCCGGCGCCGAGATCCTGCATAAAGTTGTGGTTGCTGGTGTAGTTAATGCACTGGCCGGTGAAGTTGCTGCAAGAAGTGGCAAAAGGAACGTAGAAACGGGTAGTGGCGACGCCGATTCCTCCGAACAGGTCGAGCCCGACTTTCTTGCTTAGCTTGGGCTGATACAGGGCGTTGAAGTCGGTCAGGATTGGGCGGTAGCTCTCATAGCCGAAATAGCTGGCTTGGCTGGCTCTCCAAGAGGTTTCGACCATAATTCCAAAGTGACGTTTGAAGCCGACGACATCTCCAGCGACTCCAAGGTAAGTTCCGCCCTTTTCCGCGAGTTCACCGGACAACACTGAACTCGTGCTGGGCGAGGAAGATAGCAGAGTGCCGCCGAAGAACATAAAGTCTCCCTGTTGGGCGGAAGCAAAGTGGCAAGAAAACAGGACCGCAAGAACTGGTGCAAGAAGCGCTAACTTTCTCAAGAGAACCTCCAATCAGTTCGTGGTAAGCGATAAGATGCGCTTACTAAATCGTTCGGATGTAACAACAATGGTCACGACTCATCATAATTTCGAAGAGCGCCGGAATTCAACTGGGGTACCTTGTAAAGAAATGTCAAGCAAGTTGCTGGGTCCGACAGCGTTGCGATACGAACGTACAACTCGCAATCAAACCCAGACGCGCGCAAGAAGTTTCGGGACGCGTAAGTAAGTTTTCAGGGTGAACGCCGGCTGGCCCGCGAATTTCCAGCGAAGAGATTTGGCGGTTACTTCGATTTCGCGGCGCCGGGAGCGCGAACATGATCGAAAGCGATTGGACCTGCGCCGAGAAAAATCAGGCCGAAGGCCAGAGCCGCGAGCGCCAACGGGAACTCGTATCCGCCCTGCCCCATCAATCCGTTATGATAGTGCACCTTGGCGATAGCAACGGAAAGATCGATGCAGATGGCAAAGGCGGCGAATCGGGTGAATAGGCCGATGAGCACGAGGATACCGCCAAAGAATTCGGCAAACGCGGAAAGATAGGCACTCCAGCCGGGAAGCCCGAGGCTAGTGACGAATTGCACGTGGTGATGAAGGCCGCCGAAAACTTTGTGATATCCGTGACCGGTCATGACGGCGCCCAGGGCCAGACGTATCACCAGGAGTGCAAGGGGTTGCAGGCGATCGAGGTAGCGCAAGTGATTTCCTCCGGGAGAAGAATCCATAGATTACAGGAGCGGGGTGGTAGAAGGAAGCAGTACAAGCTAATCAGGAATACTTAGAGTGCAAGCATGGTGATTTAATCCGCAGAATCTGTCGGTAGCAAGTTAAAATGTCCGGTTTTTGTAGCAAGTGAAATGTCCGGTTTCAAGGTTGTGCCCTCGCCGTTTGGGTTGGGTTGATTTTGGGGATGGGGTTGCAGGGGAAGGGGGCAGTTCCCCTTCCCCTGCTCAGCGCTGTAGAAGCCGCGGTCGGCAGGGGTGTCCCGGTGGCGTCGTAGCGACCGAGACCATGGGGTCCGTAGCTGAGACTCAAGGTTCCATTCAGGTGCTGATGGACCACCACCTGGCAACCCGCCAACGTCGCTCGCCAGCGCACCCGCTCGATCTGCAAACTCAGATTCTGAAAGCTCACCGTGTTGTCGCGGTTGACGCTGCGTTCGAACTGCAATGAGAAAATCTGTTCCAAGTCACGATTCCGGCAGGGCACAAAAGCATTCCCCCGCTGCCTGGGCGCGACCTGAAAACGGCGGTTGAACTCGGCGATATAATCTTCCCGCAGAAACCGGTTCGCCGCCTCCAGCGTCCCCAGCTGGCGCAGCCGCAACTCCTGCGGCAAGCGGCCCTGCCAAGTGCCGAAGTTGCGCTCGCTGCGCCCACGCGCTTCCGGCGAGTAGGCCGGGATCATTTGCACTCCCAACTCGTGCAATGCCCGCCCCACCTGTGTGCGGCGATGGTAGTCCACCTTGCCGCCCACCTTCGGCGTCAGCCAGAAATGGCTTCCCCGATCGCTGTACAGCGCGCAGAACACGCCTTTGCGCTCGATCACTTCCCTCAGTCCTGCCATCACCGTCGCCGTCGATTCCTCCTCCACCAGCTGGGCGTAGTAAATCTCGCTCGTGGCATCGTCCAGTATCACGATCAGGTCGTACCAGCGTTCGTCCTGAAACCACTGGTGGCGGCTGCCGTCGATATGCAGCAGCATCCCCGGCAACGGCCGCCGCTCGCGCCGTTTGCGATGTGCCCCGCGCTTGCGTCCTCGCGCCACCAGGCCCGCTCCCTGCAACGCCTGCTTCAACCAGGTGTAACTCAGTTCGATCCCGTGCTCGGCCTGCAACTTCTCGTGAAAGTGCTGCACGTTCAGATCGAAATACTTTTCCCGGTACAATGCGAACACTTTCTCCACCGTCGCCACCGGCACCCGGCGACGCGACGGCTTGCCCCGCCGCCGGTCCAGCAACCCGTTGTAGCCCTCTTCCACGTAGCGCTCCCGCCACCGCCGCATGTGCCGGTCGCTAATGCCCAGAATCTCCGCCGCCTGCCACCACGTGATCTTCTTCGCCATCGCCTGCAACATCACGTCCTGTACTTTCATCGCCCGCTCCATCGCGGCCCTCGGATAAGCTTCCATGCTCCGCATGGTCTCCCATCCTCACCGCCCGCAAAGCGGACATATCACTTGCTATCTCAACCGGACATATCATGTGCTACCGACATTTAATCCGCAGAATCTTGCGCGAGTTACGAACTTCTGGTAACGTTCATTCGCCTCAGGATGCGGGTTGCCGGTGGTGTCTGAAACGCTTTTGGGGAATCGGCCTTCCCTGTGGCTCAAGAATTAATTTCAACGGAGTGAGTGGAATCGGCGGGCTTCGTGTTTGCAGTGCATAGACTTTCGCAGAACCGTATTCGCACTGCGGTCCTAGAGATTTATTTCGGGTTCGGGTTGGCATTGAGAAGTTTGACGATCAGGAGGCAGTAATGAATCGCACTTCGACACGTGAAAAGATGCTGCAGCACTGGGTCGTGGTTTTGCTGGTGCTCGGGGTCCCCGCGCTGGCGTGGGGTCAACATAAGACGAGTGCGCCCGCGTCGCATGCCAGGCACGCAGCACAGTGCACCGCAGCACAGTGCACCTTCGCACTCGTCGACGCCTTCCCACGGCTCTACGCAATCTCACGGCTCAACAGCGTCACACGGCACGACGAGCCACACGACGACGGCTGGCCACGGCAATACAACAAGCCATACGAGCACTGCGGGCCACGGCACGACAGCCGGTCATACCACTGCGGCCGGTCACGGAAACACGACAGCCGGGCACACCAACACGGCGGGCCACACCAACACGGCGGCCCATGGAAATACGAATGCGGGGCACACGAATACCGCTAGCCACGGCAACACGGCTGCGCGCGGGAATACAGCTGCCCACGGGAATACAGCTGCCCACGGGAATGCGTCTGGTCATGGCAATACGGCTGGACACGGAAATACTGCAGCCAGCCGGGGCAATGCAGGCCGTACTCCTCCCGGCAGGACGGTTTCGCTGAAAGGCGGAGGCAGGGCCAATGTTCGTCCGAATGGATCGATTCGTTCGATTGATCGTGGCGGAATGCACATTGAGCACGGCGTCCACGGTGGACGCAGGGTGGTGAGTGAGCACAACGGAGTACGCGTCGTGACCCGTGGTCACGGCGGATATGTGCAGCGCGCCTATGTCAACCGCGGTGGCCACGCTTATTACTCGCGAACCTTCTACGATCACGGCCACTACCGGGTTGGTGTCTATCGCGGCTACGGTTGGGGTGGACACACGTACTATGGCTATTACCCTCACTATTGGTACCATCCGGGATTTTACGGATGGGGCTACCATCCGTGGGGATCGCCAGTTGCCTGGGGTATTGGTGCATGGGGATGGGGAGGAGCACCGTGGTGGGGATATTACGGCGGGTGGTGGAATCCTTATCCCGTTTATGCGGCGCCCTACTACTGGCTGACGGACTATTTGATTTCGCAGCAATTGCAGGCAGCGTATGCAGCAAGGCAAGAGGCTAATGCGGACGCCGTGGCGGCGGATGCGGCAGCCAGCGGCGGCGATGCGGGCGGAGATCCGCCACCAGCAGCGTCGTCGGGCCAAGTGGCGTTGACACCTGAAGTGAAGGAAGCAATTGCACAAGAGGTGAAAGCACAGTTAGCAGCGCAGCAGGCGCAGGCTGGGCAGGATTCCTCACAGGCTTCGGCTGCGGCTCCGGCCTCGTCTACCGATACACCGCCTCCCGCGCTCGATCCGTCACAGCGCACTTTTGTGGTGGATTCCGATGTGACAGTGGTGGCTAACGGTCAGGAATGCGGCTTGACGTCGGGTGATGTAATCACTCGCCTCACCGACACTCCAGACGGGGACAATCAAGTGACCGCCAGCATTTCGGCCAGCAAGAAGGGCGATTGCGGTTCGGGACAGACCGTTGCCGTGAAAGTGGATGACTTGCAGGAGATGTACAACCACTTCCAGGAAAACCTGACCAACGGAATGGGCGAACTGGCAAAGAAACAGGGCACCAATGGCATGCCGAAAGCACCCGATACCGGCACAACCAATGCCTCCGTGGCACCTCCGCCACCGGACGATACTGCAGCAAAAACTCTACAGGACCAACAACAGCAGGCGGACCAGACCGAATCGCAGGTGAAGCAGGAGACTGCGGCTGGAGGAGGCCTGTAAAACCAACGCTCGTGAGAGCGCTGTTATGTAAGCAATTTAGTCGAAGGGGGCGCTCGAACAGGGCGCTCCTTTATCTCTCATCACGGTGGAAATTGTATTGAGAATTCATTCTGTATGCAGTTGGGTGGTCTGAGTTCCAGGAGAGCTAAATCGGAGGCTTATATGTCGCAGAAATTCGGCGGTCGAGTTTCGGGACTGGTGCTTGTGGCGGCGGCAATCTTTCCATGCGCCATCGCCAGCGCACAGGCGCCGGTGTCTTTGCAGGAGCAACTCACCGCCCAGTACAAGCTGGTGAAGATGGGATCGGACACGAGCGGCTATTCCGTCGTGGAGAAGGGCACCCTACTGGCGATTCAGAAAGGCGGAATACTGGCTGTTCCTTATGGCGACCAGAACGTACTTTCCAACAAGTATGAGAACGGAAGCATTCACGCCCCAGGCGGATTGTCGTTGATGGGACGGAAATCGATCATGGGAAAATTTGGCAAGGAACAGACGACCCATCTGTTTGCTGTGGGCGACAAAGTTTATCCCATGAAGATCGATGTGAACGTTGCGAAAGATGCGGTGATTCTGGAGATTGTTGCCTGCGATACTTGCAACAAAACCGATCCGCCAACCTACAACAAGGCGAATGTGATCTTTCAATTCCCTAAGGGATCGCTGGCAAACGGTAGTGCGGGTGGAGTGGAGGATATGATCGGACAAGTGCTCACCATCAGCAATGACGACGCGCAGCAGGATCAGGGTGGTGGACAGCAGGGAGCGGATCAGGGCGGCGGTCAGCAAGCCGCAGGAGGACAAGATCAGGGCCAACAGGCGCAACAGCCGGCTGCGGAGCCGCAGAGCATCGAGAAGGGGATGACTCCGGACCAGGTTGAAGCGGCCATGGGACAGCCCGACAAGAAAGTAAATCTGGGCAGCAAGCAGATTTACGTTTACAAAGATTTGAAAGTGACTTTCCTGAATGGGAAAGTTTCGGATGTGCAGTAGCGGAATGCTGCTGTTTGAACGCATCCTCGACCCAGGCTACTTTGAAGCAAGGTTATTTGGGTTGCGCAACCGCTGCCCAGCTGACGCAGTAATGTGATTGGCTTGGTGCTGAGAGTCCTTAAATCCAGTCGAAACAGCAACTTGAGCCTGCGTCGTAGTACTTCCGTACCGTCTCTAGTACTTCGGTTACCGCTCTTCAAGTGACTCTTCAGCATTTGTGCGGGCACTACTCCTAATAGTGCGTAAACTGGACAAAGCCACAATATATAGAATCTGCCCAATCTCATCCGCTCCCACATTTCCAGAAAAACCTTAAAAAACCCAGTAAAAACCGGAAATTCGCTTTGGGCAGGGGTTTTACCGGGTTGATATATGCTCGGGACACCAAAAGCCCTCTGACAGGCATAGAGGGCGCGGCGTCTCCTGAGATTAGCCTGCGTGCGGAAAATACGGCGCAGGAGATTCTGGAGGAATAGGGCAAGGGAAATATGGCCGACTCGCGAGAAGTGATGAATATTCGCCAGGCTTCGCAGTATCTCGGAGTGAGTCCGGACACGCTTTACAAGTACGTCGGGGAACAGAGTATTCCGGCATTCAAGCTGGGGAATCGCTGGCGTTTCAAGAAATCGAAGCTGGACCAGTGGATGGAAGAGAAGTCGAGCCATATGGAGTCGGGAGCAAAACGGAAACCGAAGGCGGCGATGAAAGCCGCTGGGTCACAGTAGTTGGAAAAGCCGGCGGGACGCCGGGGTTACAAAAACCGGGCACGCCGGCGCTACGAAAGGGTGGGCACATGTTTGGAATGGGATCGAAGACGATTGTAGGTCTGGATGTGGGCTCTTCCAGCATTAAGGCCGTGGAGTTGAAGAAAAAGGGTGGGCAGATTGAAGTGGCGCACCTGGGACTGGAAATGCTGGCCTCCGACATTGTCGTGGATTCGATGATCGTGGACTCGGGAACGGTATCGAGCGCGATTTCGAAATTGTTTACCGACTGCCTGATCAAAACCAAGGCGGTGGCCACGGCGGTCAGCGGACACTCTGTGATCGTCAAGAAAATCTCGCTGCCTTCGATGAGCGATCAGGAGTTGGCGGAGACGATCGAGAAAGAAGCGGCGCAGCACATTCCTTTCGACCTGGCGGACGTGAGTCTCGACTATCAGATTCTTTCGGAAGAAGCGGGCAGCCCGCAGATGGATGTGCTCCTGGTGGCAGTCAAGAAGGACAAGATTTTGAACTACACCAACGTACTCTCGATGGCGGGACGCACCCCGGCTATTGTGGACATCGATGCGCTGGCTTTGCAGAACTGCTACGAGTACAACTACCAGCCAGCGCCGGGCCAGGTAGTGGCGCTTTTGAACCTGGGCGCCAGCGTAATGAACATCAACATTGTGAAGGGTACTACGCCGCTGTTTCCGCGCGACGTCAGCGTAGGCGGACATCAGTACACGGATTCGCTGCAGAAGGAACTCGACCTGAACTTTGAAGATGCTGAGAAGTTGAAGCTGGGCGAGAAGGTCGGGACGGTGAGCGAGGATGCGAAAGCGCCGATCCTGCAGCAAGTGACGGAAATCATCGTACTGGAAATTCAGAAGACGTTTGACTTCTTCCGGGCCAGTGCGGCGGGCGAGCACATCGAAAAAATTTATCTGGCCGGAGGCTCGGCGAAGGTGCCGGGATTGATGGAAGCGTTGCGGCAGGAATTTTCCATGCCGGTTGAATTGCTGAATCCGTTCCAGCGCGTGGTGCCACCGGCGGATGGCCCTGGAGCGGAGCTGGTAGAGCAGAACGCGGGCCAGCTGGCGGTAGCGGTGGGCTTGGCTTTGAGGAGCTTTGAATCCCTATGATCAAAATCAATCTGCTGGAATCGTCCAAAGGGAAAAACAAGCGCGGCGGCAGCAACGCACCGTCGATGCCCACGATGGAAATGGGCGACATGGGATCGCCCAAGCTGAAGGTGCTGGTCGTGCTGTTGATCGCAGGGCTACTCAACTTCGGATACTGGTACCGATTGGACAAACAGGGCAAAGCGATCGCGATGCAGATGCAGGCGGCGGAAAAACAGAATCGTGAGCTTAGCGACGTGAAGGTGCGCTACCTCGAACGCCAGACTCAGGCTAACAACTACAAGCGGCGGGTTGATGTGATCGAGCAGCTGCACACCGCGGGTCAGACCGGCCCGGTCAACCTTCTCGCCATGCTGGGTGAGACGGTGAACGGAACTGAGGCAGTTTGGTTGAAGAGCATGGATGACACGGGTCCGAATGTGAGTCTGGAAGGCACTGCGCTGAGCGCGGATGCGGTGGCAAACCTGATCGCAAATCTGCAAAAGACGGGTTTCTTCAAGACGGTCGAGATCAAGGAAACGTTCCAGGACGACACGATTAAGGACATGCAGGCATTTCAATTCACGCTGACCTGCGAGAAGGGAAAGTCCTAGAGGCGCACTTATGGCTAATTTCAGTGAACTTTCGGGTCTGAAGCAATGGGGAGCGGTCCTTCTGGGAGGCGCGCTGGTTACGACAGCGCTGTACTTCACGGTGTTCAAGAACCAGAGCGACAAAAACACGGCGGCACAACATGCGTTGCAGGACAAAGTTCGGGAGAACAACGAACTGGAATCTTACCGTCCCAAGCTTAAGGACATGGATCGGCAGCTGGCGAATTTGAAGCAGCAACTGGAAATCGAGCGGCGCATCGTTCCGGATGATAAGCAGGTGGATACGTTCATCGAAACCCTGGACGGCGAAGCGGCGAAGGCGGGCGTGGAGTTGCGACGCTATACCGCCAAACCCGTGGTTGCCAAGGAGTACTACTCGGAACTTCCGTTCGATCTCGAGTTGGACGGCCCGTATTACTCGATGCTGAATTTCTTTGATCGGCTGGGCAAGCTGGAGCGCTTGGTGAATGTGAGCGGCCTTCTGGTTTCGAATACGAAGAATCCGCAAGGTGCGAAGGCCAAGCATACGTATCAGTACGCGCCGAATGAAAGTGTGGTGGCGACGTTTACGGCGACCACGTTCTTCAGTCACGACCTGGAGCCAGCGGGCGCGGCACCAGGAGCCAAGGCCGCAGGCAGGGGCAAATAGGAATCGCTATGAAGCTAACAACATGCATTCTGGCAGCGGGAATGATGACGAGCGGACTCTGGGCACAGAATCCTAACATCATCAATAAGGTGCAGGCCACCATGAATGGAGTGCAGCAGAAGAAGACGGACGACTCCAACGCCGCGCTGGGAATTTCCAGCACGCCGCCAGCTAAGCCGGCTGCAGGAGCTGCCGCGAAGCCCGCGGCCATGGTGCCTGTTTCGGGAGTGAAGAGTGCTCCCGCTCCAGCCAGTACCGTTGCCAAACAACATACTGCACCGGCTGCCAAGAAGACGGTGGCAGCGCATTCGGTCATTGCAGCAAAAGAGACGGCGCCTAAGATTGCAGCGAAAGCAGTGCCTGCCGCTAGCGCCAAAATCTCGCCGAATACCAAAATGGATGGTACTCCCAAAATCGCCGAGGCTCCGAAGACGCCCAAGCCCGAAGAAAAGAAATGGGCGATGACCGGGAAGCGCGATCCATTTTTCAGTCCGATCGTGCAGGAGCCTTCCGGCTCGGGGTGCTCGACCGGGAAAAAGTGCCTGGAGATCGGGCAGATCAATCTGCGCGGGGTGGTGAAGTCGGAGAATGGCTTCATCGCGGTAGTCACCAATTCGCTGAATAAGGCGTACTTCCTGCGGGAGAACGACCCGGTATTCAACGGATACGTAGTGAGAATTACCGGCGACACAGTGGTGTTTCAGGAAACGGTGCAGGACAAGTTAGGCAAAGCGATGACGCGGGAAGTGACCAAGAGAATTTTCACGCCAGCTGTTTAGCGTGGGCAACGGTGCTCCGGGAAAGCCGGAACATCAACAAAATCGAGTTCCAGTAAGGACACGCGGGGTAGACCCCGCGAGTTGGGGAGAAGCGAAATGCGAAAGCAACTGCTGAGTGTGATCCTACCGCTGATGCTGCTGGGGCTGATGGCTTCAGCCGCAGAGACGCCGGCATTACAGGCGGCGAGCCAGCGAAACGAGCTGCAACGAGTGAACGTGGTCCGCGGCACGGACGAGATCCGGGTCGAGATCAGCGCTCGTGGCCCAGTGACGCCCAAGCTGAGCACGGCGGACTCGCCGGCGCGCCTGATCCTGGATTTGCCTGGGACCGTCATGGCGACCGGGCAGAGCCGTATCAGCGTCGGCAGCGACGGGGTCAAAGGGGTGCGCATCGGCATGGATGGTCATACTCCTCCAACCACACGCCTGGTGATCGACCTCGAGCACGCTTGCCGCTATGAATTGAGTCCGTCGGCCAACGGAAAGCTGGTGTTGACGCTGCATACGTCGCCTGCGATGGCGGCGCGCGCACAAGCTCCCAAGGCGGCTGTGACCGAAGCCTCCCCAGTAGCGAAACGAGAGATGTCTCCGTTTGCACCGCGCGTCGTTGAAGTGAAGACGGAAGCGAAAGCGGAAGTGAATATGAATGCGGCGGCGATGGCACCTTTGACCAGTCATCCGGTTGAGGCGAAGGCCGTGGCAACGAGCGTGGCCCCGGCTGTTCAGAAGGCCGACGCTCCTGCGACCAGCGATTTTGTATTCGTCGAGCCTAAGTACGCAGCCAAGACCACCAACGACACAACCGATGAGCCGGCTGGACGTGCTCAGGAGGCGGCAGCGAAGTTTGCAGACAAGACGGCTGCGGAGTTGCTTCCGGTAAGCATGAACGCGGCGCAGGCATCGCAGAGCGTCTCGTCCAATACTGGTATCGAACCTGCGGTCAATCTGGCGGCAGAGCAGAAAGCGCAGGCCGGACAGCAGCCAACCTCGGTTGGCCCGAAGTATACGGGTGAACCGATTTCGGTGAACCTGAAAGATGTAGATCTGAAAGATTTCTTCCGCCTGATTCACGAGATCAGCGGTTTGAATGTGGTACTGGATCCGAATGTGCATGGCACCTTGACGGTTGTGTTAGACGATGTGCCGTGGGATCAGGCTCTGGACATCGTGCTTAAGAATAACGATCTGGCTCGTGAACTGGAAGGCAACGTTCTGCGCATCGCCACAGTGGAGACACTCAAGAAAGAGGCAGACGGACGGCGCGCCCAGATAGAGTCAGAGGCGATGGCGGTGGAGAAAGTTTCCATTACGCGTTTCCTGAGCTACGCCCATGCCAAGGATGTCATGGTCACGGTGAAGAAATTCCTGTCGCAGCGTGGTGACGTGGTTGCGGATGAACGTACGAACGCCATCATCGTGAACGATATTCCGAAAGTGATACCAATCATCGACCGCTTGGTGTCGCAGCTTGACCGCAAGACGCAAGAAGTGGAAATCGAAGCACGCGTAGTGGCCGCAACCCGGACGTTCGCCCGCGACATCGGCACGCAGCTCGGTTTCGGCTGGGGCGACGGCCACAGTGCGATTGGCGGCGCATCCGCAGTGGGAAGCTTCTCCAACCACCGTAGGAGGCTTGACGCCAGGCTACATCACAGTGCCGAGTACCGGATCGACAACGGGATCGACGATTCCGTTGTTCTCCAACCTGGCTTCGACATCACCCACCAGCGGCTTGACGTTCCTGAATGCCAGCAACACGGTGCGAATCGACGCTGTACTTTCGATGGCTGAATCGCGCGGATTGCTGAAGGTTCTGTCGCGGCCGCGGGTAGTTACCCAAAACAATATCCAGGCTCTGGTGAAACAGGGCGTGCAGGTGCCGATCGTGACGCAGGCTCAATTAGGTGGTCCCCCGACCGTGACCTACGTCAGCGCCTTCCTGCGGTTGACCGTGACTCCACAGATTACGTCAGAGAATACGATCTTCCTGAATATCGATGTGGAGAACACCACGCCGAACTTCGGTCAGCAAGTGCAGGGTAATCCCGAGTTGATTACCCAACAGGCGACAACCCAGGTGCTGGTGACTGATGGCGGCACGGTGGTGATCGGTGGCGTGATCCAGACACAGAATTCGATCAACATCACTCAGGTACCTTTGCTCGGCAACATGCCGTATCTGGGCAACCTGTTCAAGCATACTCAGGTAAATACATCTAACCAGGAGCTGATCTTCTTCATCACGCCGCGAATTATTCAGACATAACAACGTCAGACATAGCAGCGCTAGGTTGAAGATTGAAAGCCGCCGGCCTGAAGAACCTGTCAGGGCCGGCGGCTTTGTTTTTGGGAAGTTCTCAGTTCTCTAAGAACTGAGAACTTCCAGCATCTGCCTGTTAAACTCAGCAGGCATGAATTTCCTGCTTCGCCAGAAGAAACTGCGGGAGCATCTCGCCACAACGCGGTTTGACGCGCTTCTAATCAGTCATCTCCCTAACATTCGATATCTTTGCGGCTTTACCGGCAGCGCGGGGTTCTTGCTGGTCGAGGAATCGGGCAGTCGTCTTTTTCACGGACGTCCGTTACGACACGCAGGGGCATGCGGAGGTGAAGGGCGCGAAAGTGGTTATCGCCCGGAAGGCAGTGTTGAGTGCTGTGGCTGAGTGGATTGGATCCCGCCGGCAGCGGTCGAAGGGATGGACGATCGGCATTGAATCCGAACACATGACGGTGGCGGAAAAAAGAAGGCTGACGGATTTGCTGCCGAGGGGCCGGAGGATTCAGGAGGCGTCTGCCGTTGTGGAACGAGCGCGAATGGTAAAGGATGCCGATGAGCTACAGAAGATTCGCGCGGCGGTTCAACTAGGAGCAAATTTATTCGATAGATGCCCTCGAGGTATTGCGCCCGGGAGTAAAAGAAACCGATGTGGCAGCGCAGATGGAGTACGCGGCGCGGCAGGCAGGGGCAGAGGAAATGTCGTTTCCTACGATCATTGCTTCCGGAGCAAGGTCGGCTTTGCCTCATGGCCGGGCTTCGGAGCAAGTCATCGCGCGCGGCGGATTCGTGGTGTGCGATTTCGGTGTTATACTCGCAGGTTATTGTTCGGACCAGACCCGCACTGTATGGGTTGGGGCTGCGTCCGGAGTTGTCCCGAAAGACGCCCGCGCCGCGTACGAATCGGTGAGGGAAGCGCAGCAGGCGGCGATTGCGGCTGTCCGGCCCGGAATTAGCGTAGCGGAAGTGGACGAGGCCGCCCGCAGAGTTTTACGCAGGGCGGGACTGGGTCGCTATTTCACGCACTCGACGGGTCATGGCGTGGGCCTGGAGATTCATGAACCTCCGCGAATCGCAGCCCGGCAAGAACAAATACTGCGGCCCGGTATGGTTATCACGATCGAGCCGGGAGTATACTTCCCCGGCAAATGGGGCGTGAGAATCGAGGACATGGTGGTTGTAAGCGAGACGGCTTGTGAAGTGCTGACGCCCACAAGCAAGGATTTCCTGACGGTTTAGGTGTTTTCAGGATTGAAGCAGGGCGTCCGGTTGTTCCTAGGACGGCAAACGGTCCTACCTTTATACGAATGAATCAAAAAGAGCTGAAGGAACTCATTGAGTTCTTAATAGAAAAGGACATCGCCGAGTTCGAACTGGAACGCGGCGATGTCAAAGTGAAGATCAAGCGGGCCGGCGAGCACACCGTGGTGCATACGCGCACGGAAATGCCTTATGCGCCTGTGCCCGTTGGACAACCTGGGCAGGCCACGTCCGCAGCTTCTCCCTCCGTCCCGGTGGCGGCTTCCAGCGAGCCGGTTCCGGAAGAGAATCTTCACATGGTGAAGTCCCCGATTGTGGGGACGTTCTACGAAGCGCCCTCGCCGGGTGCGCCGCCTTTCGTGAAGGTCGGGGACGCGGTTGAAGTGGGACAGGTGCTGTGCATCGTCGAAGCTATGAAGTTGTTGAATGAGATTGAGTCGGACGTGGCTGGGGAAATCGTAAAGAAGTTGGGAAGCAACGGCCAGCCGATTGAATACGGGCAGGAATTGTTCGCTATCCGGGCGAAAAAGTGAGATGTTTCCAGAACCAAGCGCGCGTACTTCGCGCGCTTTTTTGCGTCTCGAAGGGGTGCAGTTAAGACGACGGGGCTGCGCCCGGCGGACTGCCGGGGGTGGCTGTCCCACATTTGATTTCAATGTTTAAGAAGATCTTGATTGCGAACCGGGGAGAGATCGCACTGCGCGTCATTTGTGCGTGCAAGGAACTGGGCATCCGCACGGTTGCCATTTACAGCGAGGCCGACCGGCATTCCCTGCCGGTGCGTTTTGCGGACGAAGCTATCTGCATTGGGCCGCCACAGTTGGCGCTGAGCTATCTGAATATTCCTGCGGTGATTAGCGCGGCTGAGATCGCCAACGTAGACGCGGTGCATCCCGGCTACGGGTTGCTGGCGGAGAATGCCAACTTTGCCGAAGTGTGCGAGACCAGCGGGATCAAATTCATCGGTCCGCGGCCGGAAGTGACGCGGCTGATGGGGGAAAAAGAAAAAGCTCGTTCCGCCATGAAACGGGCGGGGGTGCCGATTTTGCCCGGCTCGGATGGAATCATTGCATCGGAGGGCGAGGCGATTGAGTGGGCGCGGCAGGTTGGCTTTCCCGTGATTTTAAAGGCTTCGGCAGGCGGCGGCGGGCGTGGGATGCGCATCGTTCGCAACGAAGAAGATCTGCCGGGTTTATTCAAGGCGGCGCAATCGGAGGCGGCGGGCGCGTTCGGTAATGGCGATCTTTACATGGAGAAGTACGTCGAGCATCCTCGGCACATCGAGTTTCAGGTGCTGGCGGATGAGCACGGCAATGTGGTGAGCCTGGGAGAAAGAGAATGCTCGATCCAGCGGCGGCATCAGAAATTGCTGGAAGAATCGCCCTCGACCCAGGTGACGGGCGAATTACGAGATCAGATCGGTGCAACGTTGTGCCGATCGCTGACGGATATCGGGTACACGAACGCTGGAACGATTGAGTTCTTGATGGACCAGGACCGGCGGCTGCACTTCATCGAGATGAATACGCGGATTCAGGTGGAGCATCCGGTGACGGAGATGGTGACGGACGTGGATTTGGTGAAGAGCCAGATCATGATCGCGGCCGGCGCGCACATGCGGGATGTGCTGCAGGGGCCGATCGTGCATCGGGGGCATGCCATCGAGTGCCGGATTAACGCGGAACATCCGGAGAAGTTCACGCCATCTGCAGGGAAGATTACCGCATTTCATCCGCCGGGAGGGACCGGGGTGCGCATTGACACTGCAGCCTACACCGAGGGAGTGATTCCGCCGTATTACGATTCGCTGATCGCTAAGTTGATCGTACGTGGCAAAGACCGAAGCGAGGCGGTTTCGCGGATGACACGGGCGCTGGAGATGTTCATTGTCGAAGGCGTGTATACAACGATTCCGCTGCATCGGAGGATTATGGCCGATCCGGATTTTCGTGCCGGAAAATTTGATACGGGATTCATCGAGCGATTTCTGGCGGCGAATAAAAAGGATTCGGCGGCGTGATTTCCGTTCCTCGTCTTTACGCGATTGTGGATGCATCGTGCTTCTCGACAACTGAAG
>CAWIJP010000004.1:0-198158 GCA_963836305.1 uncultured Acidobacteriaceae bacterium
GATACATTCGCTCTCACCGAAATAACGATGCAGGGATAGGCCCACTCGGGTCCCTTGACCGTAAAGAACGGACCGTGGCTCGCTCCTGGAAGGAGTCCCATATCCTCGTAGAGGCTATCCTCATTCTCATTGCGAAAGTTCTAGCATTCGGCCTTGTCCGTTGACTTGCGTGTGAACTTCGAGAAAGTTATGGATGCGATGAATGCCGCAGTTAGTGTTTGCCGCACACCACCAGAGATTCAATCGGATCTCGAAGCGCCGATTATTTGGCCCGCTGAATTGCTTGACCAAACGACCCTCGATCGAACTGAGTCGCACCGACGGTATCTTGCGATGAAATGTAAAAAGGGGTCGACTTGGGATAATTTTCAATGACATCACCAAGTTTTTTGCACGAGGAAAGCGCCTCTCCGGCGATGCCATTCGGCTCTCGGATTCTCAGCACAGCGATCGATCTCGAACCTCAACCGTAGAATTTCGAAGGATCGTCGAATTCCATGATGCGATCGCGCGAGCTGCATCGCTTGAATCACGGTGCCAGGGCGACGGGTTAACTACGATCGATGCGTCGGTCAGTTGGTGCTCCGTTGCGCCATCAATCGGATTTGCGTCAGAGAACTGGTTGCAAATGAAGGCTGTCTTTGAACGAAAGTCGTCCCGGTACTCTCTCTCATCTTGTCGTCAATGGAACAGCGTCGCTCTTCAGTACATGCTGTTGTAGTTCGCATTGTCTTTGGAGGCGCGTGTTAATCATCTCCAGGTAATATCGGACACAAACTGAACCCCCGTCGAAGCGGCTTCCCGTACCGCCTGGGTGTCGGGCCAAAACATAACCCTTCCGCTGCTCTTCCACCCACTAGCACATCCTTTTTCTCAGTGGCGGCCCGCTCCAAACGCTCTTGACTTCCCGCTTATGGGTTGCTACGTTAGGGACGCGATCCATTATGCAAGACGTATTGTGTATTGTGCAATATTTTTGAAGACTTGCATATTGTCTCTACGTAACGAGCGTAGAACCTGTGAATAAGGTTTACGCAATCGATTTGAGGCGTCCGTACACTACACTCGCAGCTGCGGATGTCAGGCAATCGGCCACGCTGTGCTTAGGAAGTTCATGCGATTACGGTTGGACAGATTATTGGTAAGGCACTCAAGGGTAGGGGTTCCTATGTTACGGGCTGCCCGGGCACGGCAACTGGAGCCTGATTGATGCCTTCAACGACCCGGTTTCGAAGCTACCGATGATCCAAGTAATCACGAGCAGAGCGCAGTCCATATTGCGGACGCGCATTACCGCGTCACCGGCCAGCCGATCGCCGCTTGCACTTCGCTAGGTCCCGGCCTCCGAACACCATCATTGGACTCGCAACCGCGCATGCTGATTCGACGGCCGTTCTTCTCATTACCGGCAGCCCAGCTACTCCATGCGTGGCCACGGCGTGATGCAGGAGCTTGACCGCTTCGCCTCGCCAGATTTTCCGCATGTCACTGCTCCGGTGACGAAACGAAACTTTGATGTGACCCGGCCTGACCAGATGCCCTTCCTGATGCATCGTGCCTTCAATGCTATGTTGACTGGCCGTCCAGGCCCGGTACACATTGAAGTTCCAATGGACATCCAGGTCGAGACGACTGAGGTCGAAGTGGCCGAACTTTCCAAGCGTATCCCAATCGGAAAGCCGCGTGCGGAGACCAAGGCGATAGAAGCAGCAATTCAGCTTCTACTTACAGCAAAGCGACCCTGCATTGTCGTCGGTGGCGGCACGATCACTTCCAACGCCTCGCCGGAGGTGACCGAACTCGCAGAAAAGCTCGGAATTCCTGTCGTCTTCACATGGAATGGCAAAGGGGCGATCGCCGAAGATAATCCACTCTGCGCGGGTACTGCGGGTTGGCCGGGATCGGCCTCCGGCAACTTTATTGCCGCAAACGCTGATGTCGTGATGGCGCTTGGCTGCCGCTTCACGGATTGGTCCGCTTCGTCCTACCGGAAGGGCGTTACGTTCTCGATTCCGGAAGCAAAACTCATCCATGTCGATATCGATCCGCACGAGATCGGCAAGAACTATCCGGCAGAAGTCGGCATCGCGGCAGACTGCAAACTGGTCCTTTCCGATATTCTCGCAGGCATTTCCGTAGAACAGGCACGCAAAGCGCGCGAGTCACGGGTTTCCTATCTTGACAGGCTGAAAGGGCTGAAAATGGAGTGGGAGCGGAGGCTTGAGCCTCGTCGCTGTTTCAACGGCATGCCGACTTCGATACAGCGCACCCTGCGTGAACTGCGCAAGGTCCTGCCCCGCAATGGCATCGTCACGGTCGCGCCAGGTCACCCACAGAATTCAACCAAGCAGTCTTTCCCCGTCTACGAGCCGCGGACACATATCACTTCAGGCTCCTATTCCAGCATGGGCTTTGCGCTTCCGGGGGCAATCGGCGCCAAGCTTGCCAAGCCCGATGCGCCGGTGGTCTGCATCAGCGGCGACGGCGACTTCATGATGTGTATTCAGGAACTGGCCCTCTGCGTGATGTACAACATTCCGGTTGTATTCCTGGTCCTCAACAACTCGGGATATATGTCAATCCGCGATGGCCAGAAGATGCTTATGAGCCGGGACATTATTTCAGAATTCAATCACCACGCCGGCAACGGATCGCCCTACTCGGTGGATTTTGTGGCCCTGGCGAAATCATTCGGCTTCGATGCCGCAACCAAAATTACCTCGTCCGACGAAATCGGCAGCACAATCAAGCGGGCACTCGACGCGAACGCGCCCGCGCTGGTTGAGGTGCCAATTACACGGGATGTCTCCGTGGCTGGATCAGAGGTAGTGGGTTGGTGGGACTTTCCACCGGTTCCCACTGCACCGGAGGCAATCAGGGACGACTATGCGGCTGGCTATAAAGCTGAACAGCATTTGTAGTCCACTGTAAGTTCCTGCGGCTTGAAGAAGGGACGGATATGACTGCAGAGGCTGAGACAGACAGAGCCTATCCCAGGGTTGGAGAGGTTTTTGAGCTGGCGCTTGACGGCGCTGCGCCGGAGAATCAGCCGCTTGAGATGGTTGAGTCCTTTGGTTACAACCCCGCGGGCTGGAGTCACAATGGCCCCACCGTTTCAGGGCAGAAGACCCGCCGATTTAAGCTCGTGCAGGTTGGTTACTGCTCCAACATGGAGAAGGTGAAGGTTAAGGTCGGTACTGAAGGCGCATTTCCTGAAGGACAGTGGATCAACGCGTTCAAGGCTGCTTTTCCGGAGCCTGACGGCCAGGGACCGGTTGGCATTCCCGACGCCTCGTGGATCGATTCGGGCGGCCGCGCAAACTATCCGTACATCCTCGCTTTTGGCTTAATGCAATTCAACTATGCGGGCCACATTCGGGGTGAGGATTGGCGATGGCTGGTTGCGGTCGAGTAAGAGACACCTGTGTTAGCCGAAATACTTGGCGCGGGCTGTAAGGCCGTGAAGTCCGGAACAGTGCGGAGTGGCCAGGAGTCAAAGGGGATGTAATGGCACAACATTTGAAGACCGGTAAAACGCTCGAGCAAACCAAGGCCGAAGCGAAGAAGGTTCGCGATATCGTCACTGGGATTCTTGAGGACATCGAAACCCGCGGTGAAACTGCCCTGCGCGAAATCTCTGAGAAGTTCGACAAGTGGAATCCACCCTCGTTCCGTCTGTCGCAGCAGGAGATTGAGGAGTGCCTGTCTCAGCTCTCGCGCCGGGAATTGGATGACATCAAGTTTGCGCAAGCCCAGGTTCGCAATTTCGCCCAGATACAGCGTTCCTCCATGAGAGATATCGAGGCGGAGACGCTTCCCGGAATTGTGCTCGGCCATAAAAATATTCCGGTCGAATCCGTTGGTTGCTATGTTCCCGGCGGAAAATACCCGCTTGTGGCCTCGGCACATATGAGTGTGGTGACAGCGAAGGTTGCAGGCGTGCAGAGGGTAATCGCGGCCTCGCCGCCATTTCATGGCAAACCAAATCCCGCAGTCGTAGCTGCAATGCATCTCGGCGGAGCTGACGAGATTTATTCCATGGGCGGCGTGCAGGCGATTGCCGCCATGGCCATAGGTACTGCCAGCATTGACCCGGTTGCGATGATCGTTGGTCCCGGGAATGCTTTTGTCGCCGAAGCCAAGCGCCAGCTCTTCGGCCGAATCGGCATCGATCTAATCGCTGGACCAACAGAAACGCTCATCATTGCAGATGAAAGCGTCGATGCAGAGATGTGTGCAACGGATCTCCTGGGCCAGGCTGAACATGGATTCAATACCCCAGCGATCCTCCTTACTACATCCGAGAAATTGGCTCGCAAAACTATGTCCGAAGTGGAACGGCTGCTTACAATCCTGCCCACTGCGGAGTTCGCGTCTGTCTCGTGGAGGGACTATGGAGAGGTGATCGTGTGCGCCTCTGATGCTGAAATGGTTCGTGAGGCGGATCGCATTGCATCCGAACATGTTCAGGTCATGACCGCTAATCCAGACTATTTCCTCAAGAACATGAAGAACTATGGAGCTCTGTTCCTGGGCCCCCGCACAAACGTGGCCTACGGCGACAAGGTGATCGGTACCAACCATACGCTTCCAACCGGCAAGGCAGCGCGATACACCGGCGGCCTATGGGTTGGTAAATTCATTAAGACCTGCACTTACCAGAAAGTGCTCACCGACGAAGCATCAGCCATGATTGGTGAGTACTGCTCGCGTCTGTGTGTGCTCGAAGGTTTTCTCGGTCACGCCGAACAGGCCAACGTCAGGCTGCGTCGCTACGGCGGGCGCGAAGTTGCCTATGCTGCCGCGGCCCTTGAGACCACAGCTTCAAACAAATGAGCGGCTCAATATCTGAGATAGCTGGGTCGAAAGCGAAGTTCGCCAATGCACGTAGCATTGTGAAGAGAGTCAGTCTTGGCAATTCCGTCTGCGGGTATCGAGTCTGCCCGCGATTCGTTTTTTCCGATGGCTCAGTGCCTGTTCCCTCGGTTCGTAGAGGACACGCCGATGTTCCGCAACATAGGTCAAATCATAGCGAAGGATGAGGCTGCTTTAAGGCTGTTTCGGACATTTCGGGGAAAGCCAAAGGCTCAATGAAGACCGAAAACAAAAGCCGCAGATCTACGAAGCCCGTTAATGCACAGTACATACAGAGCCTTGATCGTGGCTTGGCCATTTTGCAGGCAGTCGCTCTCAGCAAGCGGCCGGTGACCTTGGATCAATTGGCCGATCTGCTGCAAATAGATCGGAGCAGCGCCTTCCGACTCGCCCAGACAGCACGGCGCCGGGGCTTTCTTGTCTGCCCACCGGGGAGGAAGGACTATGTCCTAGGATCCCTCTTTTGGACACTCTCCCGTCAATATGACTGGAGCAAAATGCTGGTCATGGTGGCCAGTAGCCACTTGAAGCAACTTGCCTCTGAAGTCAACGAAACTGCGCACATAGCAGTGCTCGAAGGAAAGCGCGCCCTTTTCATCGATGCTGCAAATGCCAACAACTTCATTGCTGTTGCCGAACGAATGGGAGATTCATTGCCTCTCTATTGCACCGCGCATGGAAAGGCGCTGCTAGCAGATTCGGCGGAGCGGGAATTGAGTTCTCTCTTGGGATCTCAACCTCTCAAGGCTTATACCAAGAACACGATTACCAGAATCGATTTGCTTGCCGAGGATTGCGCACGCATCAAGAAACGTGGATTTGCCGTCGATGAATCAGAATTTCGTGATGATGTGCGCTGTATCGCCGCCCCTATCCGTCTTCAAAATAATGAGATTGTGGGATCGATGGGAATATCCGCCCCTCTCGCGCGATTCCCAAAATCAAAGATACGCAGCTATGCTGCGCAAGTTTGTAAAGCCGCCGAAACTGTTGGATTGCAACTCAGCCACGCTGGATCAGGCTTCGCAGAGGAATGATAGATCAGCGATCAGCGCGAGGTCTTACTCTCGAGTCGAGCCCAAAAACCTTTTGCGGACTCTTGCTGCCAATCGAATCGCTTCCAAAGTACCAGAAACTGAAGAGCTGCTGGATAAGGCAAAGAATCAATTTATTAGTGTAGCCGTATTTGTGTGGCTTTAAGAAAAGAGGATGATTGGCATTCAACGCGCAGCAGGTTGCGGAGCCTGGAACGGAGAACGGGCCGCGCTCTGTAACGGATGTCCGAGCGATGACGGTGGCCATGATCCTGTTCTTCATGGTTGGATTTCTCTCCTGTCTGAACGACATCATCATCCCTCATCTCAAGAGTATTTTCGAGTTGAACTATATGCAGGCGATGCTGGTACAGTTCGCCTTCTTCTCGTCGTACTTTGTGTTTTCATATCCGGGCGGACGCTGCGTCGATTGGCTTGGATATAAAAAGACGATGGTTCTCGGGTTGATGACCATGGCTGGAGGCGCGGCCGGCTTTATTCCTGCCTCTTACGTCGCCAGCTTTCCTGTCTTTCTGGGCGCGCTGATCTTGCTTGCCGCTGGCATGACAACTGTACAGGTTGCAGCCAACCCTTCCCGAGCTGACCTGCACAAGCTTGGGTAGTGGGTCAGTTTTAAATTCGGATGGCATCTCCGCTCGTCGATGGCGTCATCCTGAGCGTAGCCGTTCTTCAGGCGGAGCGAAGGATCTCCCGCTACGACACTGTGTGCCACGGGAGATCCCTCGGCCCGCCGGTAAAAACGCCGGCTCTTCGGGATGACGCCGGGAAATTCTGCGGACCATCAAGCTCGCTACATTGAAGCGGCGGTTAAGGGAGTCCTGTTCACTTCCATCTACCTCCCCAATGGGAATCCGCAGCCTGGACCGAAATTCAATTACAAGTTGGCCTGGTTTGAACGCCTCATTGCCCACGCCGCCGAGCTCATGACAAGCGGCGCACCCGTGGTGCTGGCCGGTGACTACAACGTCGTGCCGACACCGCAGGACATCTATCATGTGAACATTTCGCGAGCTTCCCCCATTTCATTATGGTGACGGACGTGTAAATCCCGGCGAATCTGCCCTATGATAGAAATGCAGTCAGGCAGCCGCGCGCGGGCGTGGCGGAATGGCATACGCAGCGGACTTAAGGAAAACTTGAGTGCTTGCCGGGAAACTGGCGATGCAGAACTGCTCAAATTCGGGGAAACCTTAAATGGCAATCCCGAGCCAAGCCCGGAGAAATTCCAGCCGGGAAGGTGTAGAGACTAGACGGGCAGCACCTAAGCCCCGGATCAGCCGGGGGAGGGTGAAGGGATAGTCCAGACCGCAAACCTATCGTGAGCCTCCAGGGCGTTCACGTTCGGGCGGCGAAAGCCGTAGTCGGCATGAAAATCCGCAGGGCTTAAACGGCCCATGAGGGTTCAAGTCCCTCCGCCCGCACCATGTCTTGCTCTAAGTCTTGCTCTAATCCAGCCAGAAGGTCTGAAGAGATCGCCGTAGTACCTATGAGAAGGGCGGCATCAATGGCTCGGGACGGCAATGCCTCGGCCTTGGCCAAGCGCAAAGCCAATCGCCCAATCGTGCAACGCCTCTTGCAAAGACCTGCCAATCAAGAGGTCTCCATTCAATAAATAAGGGGAACTGTGTGTCAGTTCCCCTTATTGGACAAGTTTTGGACAGTCGCTACAAGTGTCCAATTGCGCGTAACCTTATGATTGCGTTGGTTGCGGGGGGTGGATTTGAACCACCGACCTTTGGGTTATGAGTGAACCGAGTAACGGTAAGTTATAGATTCTACGGGTACGAGTGGCTCTCGAAAAACCCCTAAGTCATTGAAAATCTCTTTGGGTAATCCTTATTGGGGGTCTAAAAGGGGTTTGTGAAACTCCAAGCATGTCAAGTTTTATTGCAACAAAACTTGACATAATAATTCCTGGGAGTTCATACTTGCGATGTGGGACCAAAGCCAAAAACGCCACGTCGATCACCTCTCATCATGGGATTAGTCCGCCAACGTATCGAACAAGGTGGCGAACGCTTGTGGCGCTTCGAGGACTTTCGCGGCCTCACGTTCTCGGCAGTTGCACAGGCTCTTTCGCGTCTAACGCGACAAGGAGCCATCGAGCGGCTCAGTAAGGGTGTCTACTACCGTAATCGCGAGACCACCCTCGGAAAAAGCAGGCCAAACCCGGCGTCGATTCGCAATCTGGCGTTACGGCGGAACACGATGTTTCCATCGGGCATTGCCGCTGCCAATCTCCTAGGATTCACCACACAAATACCGAAACAGAGTGAGATCGCCACCAGTGCTCTCAGTCTTCCGAGAAAGCTCGTCGGCAAGGACACCCGAATTCATACTCGACGACCGCAGGCTTGGGCCACTCTGTCCGAAACAGACGCTGCCTTGCTGGACTTCTTAAGACACGGCGCTGAGTTTAGTGAATTGAGCCCGGAAAACACAATCCGAAAGTTGACGACCCTGCTGTCCGAACGAGGACGCCTCGGTCGAATTCTCACAGTTGCAGATTCCGAACCCCCCCGTGTTCGGGCCATGCTTGGCGCACTCGCCGAGCAACTGGGCAACAATCGCCGGGCTTTACAACATTTGCGAGCTTCTCTGAATCCACTGTCTCGATTCGATTTCGGGACACTCACCGCATTGCCTAACGCATCTGCTTGGCAAGCCAAGGAGAAACGGTAGCTTGCGACTCTTTGAGCATGCCGATTTTGAACAGGCAATCCTCCGCGCTGCGGAACACTTTCGCGAGCGCAAGCTGCGTCCGGCGATTATTGAGAAGGACTATTACGTCACCGAGGCCCTTCGCTTTCTCGCCACAACCAGCCGCGATAAGATCATTTTCAAGGGTGGTACGAGCCTCGCCAAAGGATGGAACCTAATTGAGCGCTTCTCGGAGGATATTGACATCTTTCTCGATCCGAGAGCATATCAGCCAGCACTGGGAAAGAATGCCATCGACCGGGAGTTAAAAAAACTTCGTGACGCCGTAGGTCGGCATCCTGCGTTGTCGTTTGTTCAAAACGAGAGCCAGACCATCGGCGGCTTCGGACGCAACGATCGCTTCTCCTACGCCCAGAGATTCGGCGGCCCAGGTGAGGTTGCTAATCGCGTCCTTCTTGAAGCCGGAACCGCCAGCGGACGCGAGCCATCCGCGGTCATCGAGTTGTGGTCCTACTTAGGTCAATATCTGCATGAGAACAAACTGACACTCGGTGCCGAAGACGAAGGATCATTTCCCCTCCGCCTCCTGCATTTTCGCAGAACGTTTGTTGAAAAAATGTTCGCCATCCATAGTAAAGTCGAACTCCTCAAGCGCGACCGCCAGGCTCTCGGTAGCTACGCCCGGCACTACTACGACCTGTATCAATTATCCGGACACCCAGAAGTCCAGACCATGCTCCGCTCGACCGAATACGCCACGATCAAAGCAGACTACGACCAGATCAGCCGAACGTATTTCCCCAAGAGCTATTTCTTCCCGGAAGGCATGAGTTTCGCGCGGAGCGATGCTCTCTTCCCGCAGTCAGCACTTGCGTCCGTCGTTGGCCCTGAATATGAGGCGCAATGTCGAATGCTTTGTTACGGGTCTTACCCGTCATGGGACAATGTGCAAAATCGCTTTCTGGAAATGCGCGACATCCTTTAGTGCCCAACCTCGGACGCAAGTTGGCTGCGGGGCATCTGGATGCGAGCCGCATCGAAAACGTTCGGTCCCCATATACATGGCAACGGCGAGGACATGCATGCCACCATCCTGCCCCTGCCAATATTTGCAGGCATTGCGGCCGACACCGAATTTCTCGCTGACGAGCTGCTCTAACGCTTGCACGGAGTCTTCTTCGATATAGCCGGCTGTCGTGTTGTATCCGAAAGATGAGTCGTGGTGCTGAACCTTGTCGATCACGAGCGGGTCACGCCCCAGCAGATCGATGGCTTCGCGGACCTTCGGGTCATCCGCGTGATACGGCGGATGCATGGGTTCGTGAATCGCATTATGGAGGACGATACTGAACGGATAGGACACATGAGTCAGGAAACGCAACCCGGTGATACGGATTCCATGAGGTTCCGAATAGGCCAGAAGGTACACGGCGATCGTTTGCGATGAAAGCGGAAAGCCAAGGTAGCTCTCGATTACAGGAATGATGTTGTACTTTGGAAGTTCGGGAGAGATCTCCGCTATGCGCTTCTCGATTTTCGGCTTAGCATTTGACGCCCAATATGCCGGGAACCCGACCCGATCCAGGGCCCTAAGCGCCACTTCCAACGCCGGCCTCGCCACCTCGTAGTTCTGCCATCCATCTGCGCTCCAGTATGAGGTCTTTTGGAGGGCTGCCTCCATCGCAGCGCTGTCGTGCGCAGTGCGGATCATCTCGGGGAGGGTTTCATCATCGACTGCGGAATAGTAAAGGGCCAGTTTTGCGGGGACGATTCCATGTCCCTCGTCCTTGATGACATGCTTCAACTGGGCGAAGGCCGCCTGCTCCTCAGGCGTGAACAGCGGATGGAAGTGGTCGTACTCAGCTTGATAGTAGTGCAGATAATATGGATCGCCACTCAGCACATTCAACAGGCAGAGGGTGTCATACTTGAGAGAAGGCTTAAGTTGCCAGTCGGTGCTCGTGTGAAGGGGAGCTGTCTCTGCAAAGAGGTGGGACGGGTCGGCAATCTGGGTAGAACACACTATGAGAAGGCAGAGCAGATAAAGAATCCGGCGCATAGTTACGTTCTAAGCGTCGAGGGTTCTTCTTGTCTTGAATCCATTTGCAGCGGATCGCCATGCCTGCGGTCCAATTCCCGTGAGTTGCTTGACGCTGCGGGTCATGTGCGACTGGTCGGCGAAGCCAAGCTCAGCCGCGATGCTTGCGAGTGGCGCCTGAGTATTCTGAATAGACTTCAAAGCATGGCGGGCGCGAATGCGGGCACGGAACGCCTCTGGTGAAACACCAAACACCAAAGCGAAACCCCGCGACACGGTCCACGGCGCAATTCCATACTGTTCTCCCCATCGAGATAGTCTGAGAGATGGACTCTTCAATAGTGCCGCCGCCAATTCGTCCGGCCAGTCAGCAAGGCGCGGCATCTCGCTGATAGCAGCGGAAAAAAGCAAGTCGATGGCGTCTCCGCGGCTTCTCTCGGCCAGGCGCACAACGGAGTCGGGGTCGGCCACCCTCGCAGCTCCTGGCGTGTAGCAACAGCCGATAGGCAGCCGCAGATTGAGCACCCCTCGCCCGTCTCGGAGAAACGGTCCAGGTGCGCTTCAAATTGCTCATGGAAGACCACGTCGCCGGCTTTCACCTGGAAACGTCCATGATCTCCCGCCTCTTCGTAGCCGCCTGAAAGCACGAGAGCTGCGTACGCCTCCTCGTGGACGTGACGGCCGAGGGCAGAAGCACGAATGGACTGCCACATGCGCATCCGTTCCATTATGCACCATGTGATCTGTCAACCGTGTCCCAACACTCCCGGATTGTTGAATGCTAGGTCTAGTGAGGAGCGTGGTGTACAAAAGGCTGAACTCAACGAATGTTGATTCAGAGAAGGAACACGGAGGCTCCTCAAGGAACATTATGTATTCGTGAGCGCTTCGCGAACCACAGGTTAGCCAGCCGAACACCCCGAGCTCGAAAAAGGCGCGATAGACGATCAATTGAGGGCGGCCCTCGAACAGGTCGAGCAGGCCTACCTTGCCCTAGGGTCCCTCGAACTCGTACTTCTTCTCCACGCCACCCAAGGCATCCGCCGGCGTTCGGAGGCCAGAGCGTCACGGGAGCGGGTCAAGGCCTTCTCCTTCACGAGGAGTTGCTCCCGTGCAGCCTCCCACTCCTGCTGCGTCACGATAGGAGGTGTCTGCATCGGGAGATGCTCTTTCGCGCGTTCCTCGTTCGTCGACATTTTCATTTCTCCTTATTATTTAAATTTGGGACGATTTCTTCGCTGTGTTCTTTTTTGCGGGAAACTTTTACAACCAATGCTGCTAGACCGCCGGTAGAAACCGCCCCGGCGACGACTATTCCCATGGTTGCCAAACAGAATGGACACATCGTGCACCTCCTTGCTCCAAGCCGATTCGACTCTGTTGCTCATACAGAAGCCTATTTCCCGTCGCCTTTTTCTTTCTGGTTGGGCTGCCCTTTACCGGTCGTGATCAGGCTGCGCAAACTGTCGTTGATGTAAAAGCCCCATGCGCCTGAACAGTCACCGTAGCATTCGAAGGCAGGAACCAAGCCGACGTGCGTAAAGCGGAGTTCGGTTTTGCCGTCCTTCCTGGTGATCTCAAAAACAACCTCGGTGCCATTCCACTCGGTCTTGTTTTTGACAAAGTTAAGTCGGGCTTCCGACACATGCCATACAACTTTCTTGCCCGGTACCAATTCGGTGATCTTCTGGGTGCTGCGGTGAAGGTCTTTGTGGTGGAACTTAAACTCAGCACCGAGCTTGTTAGTACTACCGTCAATTTCTTTTGACCACCACCCTCGAACGTCGTTAATGGCGTCAAAGACTTCTTCGGGGGATTGGTCGACCGAAAAGGTCGTAGTGAAATCCTTTTTCTTCATGATCCGTTCCTCCATCCTCTATTTCTGTCGGGGCATCCGCGATGTTGTTAAAGAGTTGCCGCGCTCTCCGGCACGAAACCTGCGTACTGGCGCTCGAACGCCTTGGCTACGCCAGTGCGCCAGCCCTCGGCGATGGACTGTGACGCTGGATCGGGGAAAATATCCTCTTCACCATTCTCGAATCCATCGAAAATGCCCGCCGCAACTGATTCGGGCGAGGCCTTCGGTATCTCGAAGCCTCGGGTCATATCGGTGTCAACGGGGCCCAGAAAGACGCCGTGGACCCTCACGCCCTGGCCTGCCAGCAGAGCTCTCATCGATTGCGTCAAGTTGAGCGCGGCCGCCTTCGAAATGGCGTAGGCGGGCGTGAGCGGCAAGGGCGCCAGCGCCATCAGGGAAAGGTTGTTGACGATGGCTCCTTTGGAGCGCCGCAGCAGCGGCAGGAAAGTGCGCGTCACGTTGAACGGTCCGTAGAGGTTGACGGCCAGACTTCGCTCGATGGCGCCGGAATTGCTTAGATCGTCGTAGAGCGCGACGCCAGCATTGTTGATGAGGATGTCGAGGGTGTCGACCTCGTTGGCCGCCCGCTGGATCTGCTCCACATCGGTCACATCCAACGTCAGGGGCGTGATGCGCCCATCTACCCGGGCCAAGGGCTGGCGCGTACCGGCATACACCCGCTTCGCGCCTCTCTTCAATGCTTCCTCGACCAGCGCCTGCCCTATACCACGATTAGCACCAGTCACCAGAACTACTTTGTCTTCGATTGTCATATACCCTCCTCCTCGTTAATTCCTTTCATTTGGGTGGCGATACGGCTGACGGACACGCGCGGATACGCAGAGTTAAGTTCCGCACGCACACCGGTGAACTCTGAATTGCTCGCTGATACGGATCGTTCTCCACGACGGATCAGCACGATTGCTCCCAGCACCGCGACTAAAGCAAATATCACTTTCATGGACAGCGGCTCGGACGCCAACAGCCATCCCAACAGCACAGCAACCACAGGATTGGCGTAGGTGTGTGTCGCCACCAACGCGGGCGGACACTGCTGCAAAAGCCACGTATACGCAGAGAAGGCCACTACCGAACCGAAGACAATGAGATATCCCAGTCCCAAGAGAGATCCCAAGGAAATTGCCGACCACCGCATCCTTTGAAAATCGCCGGTGGTTCCAGCCGCGATCAAAAGCAACGCCCCTCCGCAAACCAGAGGAATGGCCGTTCGGGCCAGTGCGTCCGATGGAAGTCGCAACTTCGGTGAAACGACGACGCCTGCTGCCCAGCCGAATGCGCTCAGCAGCACGGCTGCGAACCCTGATAGGTTGTGTCCCGTCATGCGGAACTGAGCCCCCGTCAGCAGGCCCACACCCACAACCCCCAATCCGAGTCCCAACGCGCTCAACCAGGTAATGCGTTGCGACCCGAGCAGCCAACCGAGTACGAGGATGAACATGGGCTCTGTCGTAATGAGCAGCGCCGACGTTCCAGAAGACACGTACTGTTCAGCCCAGTTCAGTCCGGAGTGGCCCACCACAAAGAACAGCGCTCCAGCCACGAGTCCTCCCAGCCAATGCTCGCGCCGGTGACGAAATCCGCGTATCCATGCGAATGCAAGAAGGATGATGCCGGCGATGGCATCTCGAATGCCGGCGGTTGTTAGGGGTGGGATCGTAGTGACAGCGTAGCGGATCGCCAGATACGTCGAACCCCACAGCAAGTAAATGCTGGCGAAAGCAAGTATCAGCCTGACCTTGTGCCCACGTTGCGATGCAACCGCTTCCTGCTCAAGTTCCGGCACCCAGATTGGGTTCATGACTGATCCTGCAGTTAGTTGCGTCGCTTCCGAGTGGTTTTCCATGGCCTCTCCCTGCTTAACGGAGGCAACTGTACGAAAATAACCGGCCTACTGTAAGATCCAATTTCATGGCGATTGAATGGACCGGTCTGGGACCAGGAATTTTCTTGCGGCTTGACCGCCAACTTCAGCAGCCCCTTGGTCTGCAGCTTCAGCGGGAACTGCGGGATGCGATCCGCTCGGGGCGATTGACCGCGGGCGAACGTTTGCCATCATCACGAAGGTTGGCGCGTGAACTGGAAATCTCTCGCGGCCTTGCACTTGAGTGTTATGAACAATTACAGGCCGAGGGGTACCTGACCACGCGAATAGGCTCCGCTACTCGCGTGGCGCTGTCGGCAAAACCGGTCCCCGGACCCTTACCCCCGACTACTACCGCGCCACGTCTCGCTGTTGACTTCCGTCCAGGTGTTCCTGACCTGACCGGCTTTCCGCGACGTGACTGGCTCTGGGCCATAGGGGAAACCACCCGCGAAGCACGCCCCGCTGCTTTTGGCTATTCTGAACCTCGCGGTAGTCTTGCCTTGCGTCAAATACTTTCAGCCTACCTGCGTCGGGTCCGCGGCGCCGTCGCTGACTCTCAGAACCTCGTCATCTGCTCAGGGTTTGCACAGGGACTAAACCTCGTGCTTCGAGCGCTGGCACGCACTGGCATCCGTAAGGTCGCCGTCGAAGATCCTGGGGATGTTGACAATCGTTCGATCACGACCAGCGCCGGGTTACAAGCCATCCCTGTTCGAGTCGATGAACACGGTGTAGACGTTGACATGCTATCTTCCACTGGAGCACGGGCCGTCATTCTCACCCCCGCGCATCAGTCGCCCACTGGAGTGGTTCTCGCTCCAGAACGCAGACATGCGCTCCTAAAGTGGGCTACTGCTTGCAAAGGTTTTGTTGTCGAAGATGACTATGACGCCGAATTCCGATACGACCGTCAACCGGTCGGGCAGATTCAGGGTCTCGCGCCAGAACTAGTGATCGGGCTGAGCTCGGTTAGCAAGACGCTCGCACCAGCTTTGAGGATTGGATGGGTGGTCTGTCCACCACATTTGACAGAGATCATTGCGAACGACAAGCACCTCAATGACCGTGGGTCTCCTGGAATTGATCAGCTCGCGCTTGCTCGACTGATCGAATCGGGACGCTACGACAAACATCTCCGGCAGATGCGTACGTTGTACGAAGGGCGACGCCGAGTTCTCATCGAAACGCTTTCACGCTATGCTCCTCAGGTTCGACTAAGCGGGCTCGCGGCGGGCTTCCATGCAGTGGCGCATCTCCCAAGAAACGTCGAAGAGAAAGCGTTTGTCTCTGCAGCTCAAACCAAGTCCATCGGCCTATATGGCATGAGCGGCTACCGCTCGAATGGGGCCACCCGGCCTCTACAACTTGTGCTTGGCTTCGGCCATCTTAGCGAAAGCAGCATAGAACGAGGTATCGCCGTGATCGCGGACCTGCTGAAGTCCCATTGCTGATTAAGGCCTCGGCTCACACCGCTGAAGAACGATACGTTGCGACATGAGGAGCGCATGATGGCTGTTAAGCCAACCTACACAGGCACGTGTACGCGGTTTGCCGAAGTGCCAATGCGCGCCGACGTTCTTATCGGGGACAGAGACAGGGCTCAAGCGGCCTATAAAGACTTCCTTGCCCTCTGGAAAGACGCTGACCCAAACATCCCCGTTCTCAACCAAGCCAAAGCCGAATACGCAAAGCTTCAATAACTGGTTGCCGCCAAACTGCTTCTGATGAGGCGTTCTTGCTAACGCGAGTGCGATCTGACCATCCAGATCGGTACCGAAAACGCGCTTGTTGTTTGCGAATTTCGCGTCACCTCCCGAGTGGTCGCTAGCCTTGATCGGAAACGCCTCGGGGCAGACTTTCGGGGTGGGGCGGGGTCTCGAGCCGAGGCGTTTTCGATAAGGAGACTAGGAGGAAGCCGCTGGCGTTTGCGGCGGACGCGGTGCGCTATGGGATTTGAACGGCAGCGTGGATCTGAACAGGGCTTGGGGAAAGCAGCGAAGCTTCGTGGGAATGCCGTAAGGATTGTGGGAATGGTGTTGAAGATGAGCGAGAGCGTATGCGGAAAGTGGGCGGAGAGACGGTGGTGAGGCGGCGGGCACACGAGTGCGGCGGCGTGCGGGAGCACATCCCTGGGCCACCAGTGGTGAACCTCCTATGAAGAATCGAAGTAAGAGCATGTGGATAATTCAGCGGCAGTAAGTCTCTGAACCACGATCATCGCCGCGCCGCAGCGTGGGCAATGCCAGAGAGAAGAACTCTCCGCCGCAGCTTTGCAGGCTTCAGCCTCGACAAGCGTAGAGGAGCTACTGAACAGCAGTTGTCGCGAGAGCGCCACGCGTGAAGTGCGAAAGCGATTGGCGAGAAACCCGAAGTGACGGATGCGCACGAAGCCTCTGGGAAGTACGTGTAGAAAAAACCGTCGTAAGAACTCCGTAGCGCCAAGAGTCATCGTGCCTTGCTTGCCGCCGTGGGTGTAATCCTTCCAACGAAAAGTAACGCGCTCCTGGTCGAAGGCCAACAGGCGATGATTGGAGATGGCCACGCGATGGGTGTAGCGGCCGAGATAGCGCAACACCTGCATGGGACCACCGAAGGCTTGCTTGGCATAAACGACCCAGTCGTGGCGGTGCAAGCGGCGGAGGAGTTGTGCGAACTGCTTCGGATCGGCGAGAGCGGCGGCCGGGCCGGAGCAGCATAGTTGGTTGCGGCGGTGGAGACGTTTGAGACCAGCGAGGAACTTACCGCGAAAGACGCGGCTGAGAACCTTCACGGGTAAGAAGAAAGGATAGCGTGGGCGGATCCAGCGACGATGATCCGGCGAGAGTCCGCCCGCGGGAATGGCGCAGTGAATGTGGGGATGCAGGAGCAGGTTCTGTCCCCAAGTGTGAAGAGTGCTGATCACGCCGATCTCGGCACCCAGGTGTTTGTGATCGATGGCGATCTCAAGCAAGGTTTGCGCGCTGGCAGTGAACAGCAGGTCGTAGAACAAACGCGGGTTCTCTAACAGGCTGCTGAAAAACTACTCCTAATCCACGGCCGGCTGTGATACCAGAAGGCATGCGCGGAGAAGATCAGCAGCAGAATCACATCTTCAGTTATCTTTCCCCGGAAGCGCGGGTGCGGAAGGATCATCCGCTGCGCGCCATCCGAACGATGGTGGACGAAGTACTTACTCAACTGTCGCGGCGGTTCGACGGCATGTACGCCAGCGTGGGGCGTCCGTCGATTGCGCCGGAGAAGTTGTTGCGGGCACAGTTGCTGCAGATGCTGTATTCGATCCGCAGCGAGCGTTTGCTGATGGAAGAAATGGATTACAACCTGCTGTTCCGCTGGTTTGTGGGGCTGAATGCGGACGATACCGTGTGGGACGCGACCGTGTTCACCAAGAATCGCGATCGCTTGCTGGAGGCGGATGTGGCCCAGGAGTTTCTGGTGCGGGTGGTCGAGCAAGCGCGGGCGAAGGGTCTGACCTCGGACGAGCATTTCACGGTGGACGGCACGCTGCTGGAAGCCTGGGCGGGCGCAAAGAGTTTTCAACCGAAACACAAGCAGCCTACGCCACCGCCGGACGATCCCGGCAATCCCACCGTGAACTTTCGCGGGGAGCAGAGATCGAATGAGACGCATGCATCGAAAACCGATCCCGACGCGCGGCTGGCGCGCAAAGGCGAAGGCAAGGAGTCGAAGTTGAGTTACTGCGGGAACCTGCTGGTGGAGAACCGTAACGGACTGATCGTGGACGCCGAAGTGTTTCAGGCCAACGGCACGGCGGAACGCGACGCGGCGCTGGTGATGTTGGAGAAGCTTCCCGGCATACAACCGGTGACCGTGGGCGGGGACAAAGGGTTCGACACGCGCGGGTTTGTGGAGGAGTGCCGAAATCTGCGGGTGACGCCGCACGTGGCCCAGAATCATGCCCGTCCCGGCGGCAGCGCGATCGATGGCCGCACCACGCGCCATACAGGATACGCCCTTAGTCAAAGAAAGAGGAAGCGCATCGAAGAATGCTTCGGCTGGCTGAAGACCATTGCCCTGATGCGCAAGGTGCGGCATCGCGGCGTGTGCAAGGTGCATTGGATTTTTACTCTGGCCTGCGCGGCTTACAACTTGGTGCGCATGCGAAATCTGAGTGCCCCAGTTCCGGCGGTGTAAGTCCGGGCCGAAGTGTGTCCCGAGTAGCGTGGAGTTGGACTCCGAGGCCAAAAAAACACCGGCAATCAAGCTGTTCGCCATCATCCACGATGAGAAAACGAAAGAAGAACACGCTTCAGATCAATTTTTCAGCAGCCTGCTAAAGCCAGCACGTTGAGTTCGTGGGGCACGGTGAATACGACATGGAAGTAACTGGTGGTCAGGAGTTCGCGTTCGCGGGCCGCCAGCCAGCGCTGGCGCGCTTGCGTCTGACACTTGGGGCAGTGTCGGTTTCTGCACGAGTTGTACGAGATAGCCTGATGACCGCAGCTCGGGCAGGCATCGCGATGACCGCCCAGTGCAGCGGTGCGACAGCGCAGAATGGCACGAAACGCTTTGAGTTGCTGAAAGTCAAAGCTCGATCGATAGCGATCCAGGAAGCGATCGCCCTGCGCGCGAAGGATGTCGGCCACCTCGAAGGTGGGCCGAGTCATTTTTCGTTTTTCCGTTTAAAGCTGCGGCTGATGTTCTCGGTGCTAGATAGAACGAGACTGTCCAGCGGATTCGTGACTGCCTGTAAATGCCGCTGCGACAGATGCAAGTACTGGGCGGTAGTTTCCAGGTCGCCGTGTCCGAGCAGAACCTGGATGGTGCGCAGGTCGGTGCCCGCCTCCAACAAGTGGGTCGCCCAACTGTGGCGTAGCGTGTGCGGGGTGACGCGTTTGCGGATGCCGGCGCGTTGTGCGGCCTCGCTGCATGCGATCCAGACGGTCTTGTCCGAAATCGGCTGATCGAGTCGGCGGCCAAGAGTGCGGGTAGGAAACATGTACAGCTTCGGCTTGCGCCAGCGCCAGTACTCGCGCAGGGTTTCCAACAGGGTTGGACTCAAAGGCAAGTCACGATCCTTGCCGCCCTTGCCTTCCACCACCCGGATGATCATCCGCTGGCTATCGATATCGCTGACTTTGAGACGAGCCAGTTCGCTGCGTCGCATGCCGGTGGCGTAGAGCGTCATCAACAGCGTCCGTCGAAACAGGGTTCCGGCGGCGTCGATCAATCGCGTAACTTCCTCCCGGCTGAGCACCGTTGGCAGTCGGCGCCGGTCCCGGGGGTAGGGCAAGAACTCGCGAAACTGATGGCGCTTGAGTGTCTTGACGAAAAAGAAGCGCAGCGCCGCTACCCGGTTGACCACCGTGCCGGGCGTCAGCTTGCACTCCGTCAGTAGATAGGCTTGATAGGTTCGAAGTTCGTTGGGGCCGAGCTTGTCGGGAGACTTGCCGAAATGCTTAGCGAAGTCGCTTACCACCCGCAGGTAATTGCGCGTGGTGATGGCAGAGTAGTTGCGACGCTGGAGTTCCTCCAGCATCATCTTGCGTAAACGGGTCACAGGAATCTCCTTTCCCTATGACCCACACTATGTCAGCAGTTCCTGAACTCTCCCGGTCCATCCACGCGGTAGCGTCCGCCGCGCCAGCGGCTTAGTCCTGGTCGGCAAGCCGGAAGTTATCCGGTCTATGGGGTTGTGTCTTCTCGGCTGGCCCGGTCTCGATTCAAACAAGCGTCAGTGGGTGTCGCTTCCGACAAAAGTGGACCACGGGCTGTCTCACATCGGCAACGTTCGCAGCGTCATCTCGACTACGCGCTGTAATTTACTTCGGCTTGCGCCGCCCGCTGCCTCAACTGCCATTCCGTAGATGACCGTCGCGATGTAGCGAGCAAGATCAGCAGGGTTCATATTGGCCGGTAGGTCACCTTCTGATTTCGCACGCTCGAAACGCCGGCGCATCGCAGCTTCACCCGCCGCGCGGCAGGCGGTCAGCTCCTGCCGGATGGAATCGGCCGCCTCGCCACACGCAAGCGCACCTTGCACCATGAGGCACCCACCGGGATTGCGCCGGGCTGTGTTCAAATTGGCCGCACTCAGCAACAATCGTTCCACGACTGCGCGGGCGGTCGGCTCCCTCAATGCTTCTTGGGTGTAGGCCGCCGGCCCCTTCAAGTACCGGTTGAGCACCTTGCGGAACAGCGCTTCTTTGTCGCCAAAGGCGGCATATAGACTCGGACGATTGACGCCCACAGCTTTGGTCAGGTCCGACAGAGACGCGCCCTCATATCCCTTTTGCCAGAACACCACCAGCGCACGGTCCAACGCTCGGTCGATATCGAAGGAGCGGGGACGTCCGATTCGTTTTGGGGATTTGTTCCGTTGCATATCTACCTATGATGCCTCTTCCATACCTATCGGTACAAATATTGCATCTATCCAGTCGCCCGTGACATCTGTACTACGCGGTACTGAAATATGCGGTGAGAAATTAGGAAATGAAACAGGAGAAAGCTCATGAGTAAGCTGGAAGGAAAAATAGCAGTTATCACCGGAGGCAACAGCGGAATCGGTCTTGCTACGGCACAACGTTTCGTCGCGGAGGGCGCGTACGTCTTTATCACGGGCCGCCGTCAGGGAGAACTCGACGCGGCAGTGAAGCAGATCGGTAAGAGTATCACTGCAGTGCAGGGCGACGTCTCAAACCTTGCGGATCTTGATCGCTTGTACGCCACTGTGAAGCAGCAGAAGGGGCACATCGACATACTATTCGCCAACGCCGGCACCGGACAATTCGCCCCGCTCGCCGCAATCACCGAAGAGCACTTCGACAAAACTTTCAACGCGAACGTCAAGGGTCTTCTATTCACCGTGCAAAAGGCGCTTCCGCTCCTTAAGGATGGAAGCTCCGTCATTCTGAATGCGTCGATCGTTGCCAGTACGGGAGCGCCGGCGATGAGTGTCTACAGCGCATCCAAAGCCGCCGTGCGTTCTTTCGCGCGTACCTTCACCACGGATCTTAGAGACCGCAAGATCCGTGTGAACGCTGTTAGTCCTGGCGTAATTCCCTCGCCGGGCTATCGCAATTCGCTGGGGATGACGGAAGAACAAGTCAAGCAGTACGCAGACAGCGTCGTGGGCAAAATACCCCTCGGTCGCACCGGAACCTTGGACGAAATTGCCAAAGTGGTGTCGTTTCTCGCTTCTGACGAAAGTAGCTATATCACCGGCATCGAACTGGTCGTCGATGGCGGCATGACCCAGATCTGACCAGCTTGACCGCCGGCGCCTCGACCCAGTTTCCGGGGCACACGACGGAGCTTACACGGTAGCAGCTAGTTGCTTGAGGACCACGTCAGCTGTTACACCGGCCGAATAGTTCTGCTGGCCCGTGATGAGGTTGCCGTCGGCGATTGCATGCGGCGTCCAGGGTGCTTTTGCGATGTAACGCGCCCCAGAAATACGGAGGCGATCTTCCAAGAGCCATGGCGCGTTTCCGGCAAAACCCGCCTGCGTTTCTTCCTCATTGCTGAAGCCGGTGAGTTGCCGATCCTTAAGTGCCCATGTTCCGTCCGGACGTGACGCCGGTAGGAGACCGGCGGGCCCGTGGCATACGGCTGCGACGAGCTTCTTTGGGTTGTCGAGCATCGCGACGAGCACCGCACCGGTGGTCGGATGCACAGCCATGTCCTGCATAGGGCCGTGACCGCCTACTAGAAAAATGACATCGAACAGATCCGGATCGATGTCCTCGACGCGCATGGGCGATGTCAACGCGGGACCCAGTTGCTTCATATATCCCTGCTGCTCCTGGACTTTGTTCGCGTCGTTGCTGTTGTAAGCAAGGTTGAAGCTCAACGGGTCAACGGTGGGAGTTACCCCGGCGGGACTCGCGACCGTGACCTTGAGTCCAGCTTCCGTGAACTTGCGATGAGGCGTCACGAATTCTTCGGCCCAAAACCCCGTCGGATGAGGTTTGGCGTTCTTCATCGTCCAGACACTCGCACCTGAGACGACCATCACTAGAGACGCCATAGCGTCACTCCTTTCGTACTTTGGGACAACGAAGTTCGGCACGCCGCCTTGCGAAGCAAGTCCCGCCTCGTCAGAGTTATGTATACAAGGCTAGGGGATCGGCAGTCATCGTCGTCTGTCCAACTTCAATGAGATACCCATCCGGGTCTCGCATGTAACACCGCAATTCCGTCGCATGGACTTTAGGCTCCGTGATGAATTTCGCGCCGCGCGAAGACCAAAGATCGTAGTAGCGACTGATGTCCGTCACGCGAAGGTTTAGAAAAATGCTTAGAACGTTTGGATCGCGGGGTGGCGATGCGACGACTTCAGGCTTGTCGTCGGTCGGACCGCCTCCGCCGTTGATAGTGAGCCAAACATTACCGAGGCGCAGAAACGTCGGTTCGCCTTCCCGCAGCACCATGGCGCCGAGGACATCGCGATAAAATGCCACTGAGCTCTGTATGTCTCTAACGATAAGGGTATTCGTCACCACAAGCTTCAGTTCAGCACTCTGATCCGATCGGGACATCATGACCACCTGTTCTTCGAGCGGAGACGCTCGAAACGTTTTCGATGACTTATGGCGCCCAGTTCGGGGGCATGGACGCATCCGTGGTGCCCTTAAGTCAGCACCACAATCTTTCCACCCGCCTTATTCTCTTCCATGCATCGATGTGCCTCGACGATCTCCTCAAGACGGAACACTTTGCCGATCTGGACGCGCAGTATGCCCGCAGCGATCTGTTCAACCAGATCCTCAAGAGGCGTCCGCATGTAATCTTCCGATTCGCCAGCATAGGTGGTCAGGCTGACTGCAGTTGGTATCGCCTCCATGGGAGCGAAATTATCGAAGGACCACTTGTTGCCGACGATCCCAGTCATGCACACGATGCCGTGCTGTTTGGCGCAGCGAAGCGAATCTTTCAGTGTCGTCGTACCAACCAGTTCGAGCACCTTGTCGACACCGTTTCCACAGACTTCCATGACCTGTTCCGCGATTGAGCCGGTATCGATGAACACCTGATCGACGCCACTGGTGCGCAGCAGGTTTTCGCGGTCCGGGTTTCGAGTGGTCGCCACGACAAAGGCACCGTGCTTCTTTCCGATGGCGGCAGCCGCCAACCCAACGGAAGTTGTGCCACCGCGGATCAACAGACGGTCACCTTTTTCGAGGCGCAGCGACTTGAACAGAGAACCCCACGCCGTTTGCAGCATCTCGGGGATGGCTCCGAGCGTTTCCCACGGAAGTTCAGTCTTGATAACTTGCACCTGTTGCGCAGGCACGCAGGTGTATTCGGCGTAGCCGCCGTCAAATTGCCGACCCATTCCGCCCATCGCCGTCGCGACGATATCGCCCTTGCGAAACTCGCCTCCAGGCGCTGTCTCAACCACACCGACCGCTTCGATGCCTAGAACTCGCGGGAACTTGACGTCGGGAGAATGGCCCTGCCGCGTGAACATCTCGGAGCGGTTGAGCCCGAATGCCTTTACGCGAATCAAAACTTCGCCGCTCTTCGGTGTGGGGATCGGAAGACTCTCAATCTTGAGAACGTCGGGACCCCCTGCTTCACGAATCACGGCCGCTTTCATCGTGGCCATCGTTCGCCCTCTTACTCCTTATGCGCGCTGGGCGCATTTTGCTGGTATGTCCCGCCGCAGTTTCATGCGTGCGTTTTTCGCTCAGGTGGGTATGTCGTTTGGCCGTTGGCGACAGCAGGCACGGCTGTTCGCTGCGCTTGAAATGCTTGCCCAGGGCGAATCTGTAACGGAGGCGGCCGTTGCAGTTGGTTACGACAGCGTGAGCGCCTTTATTGAAATGTTCCGGAAGATGCTGGGAACCACGCCACAGATGTACTTTCGAAGTAAGCAAGAAACAGTGCCTGAGTAGCATTTGGGAATCATGAGTCGGCGACTCCAATTGCCGTCACGTGATTCCTGCTTCTGTCAATCGGTCGCATTCGGCGAGGAATGCCGCCTTGGCTGCGGCTTGCTCGGGCGGAAGTGCTTGCTCTACATTTGATGCTTCAATTGACACGGGATTCTCCTTTCATCCTCCAAGAACGTAGGCCAAGATATTCGTGACATTTCGGACACATGCAGATCCCAAAACACCTCAAGGTCACGCAAGCTCGCTGCCTACAGTCCCAATCTATTACGTAGGAGAGATTCATGCTACGAACGCGTACCAGTTGTCTTCATGTTCATGATCGGTTGAGGAGTCTAGCAACGCTCGCCGGGCACCTGCTCATTTTTCTCGCGGTGTTCGCCATGGCACCCGCCCGAGCGGACGAACCGGCCAAGCCCGCCAGCCGCACCGAAGCGACCGCGATCATCGCCGAGGCGCGCAAGATCGTCACGCCCAATGGGGTGGAGCGGTTGGAGAAGGTGCGTATCGGCGGGATCGATCAATGGGTCTCGATCCGCGGCACCGACCGCAGCAATCCGGTGCTGCTATACATCCACGGCGGGCCGGGGTACGTCTCGATCCCGATGAGCTGGTGGTTCTCCCGCGGCTGGGAGGAGTATTTCACGGTCGTCCAGTGGGACCAGCGCGCTGCCGGCAAGACCTATCTCCTTACCGATCCTGCCACGATCGCGCCGACCCTAACACGCGAGCGCATGATCGCCGACGCCGAGGAAATGGCCGCCTGGGTTCGCAGGGAACTCGGCAAGGATAAGATATTTGTACTCGGCCACAGCTGGGGCAGCTTTCTCGGCTTGCAGCTCGCCCAACGTCACCCCGAATGGCTGTACGCCTACATAGGCGTCTGCCAACTGATCGACGGACCCGACAGCGAGCGTCGCGGCTGGCGCTTCGCCATGGATGCCGCGCACCACGCGGGCAATGCCGACGCGGTGCGCGAGCTCGAGGCGATCGCCCCCTACGGCTCCCGCGGCCAGACTATACCGATCAAGGACATTTACGTCGAGCGTAAATGGGTTGGTTATTACGGCGGTGTGATGGCCTATCGCCGGGATAATTCCGCCGATAGCGATCTCGCCCAGCTTTCTCCCGACTATAGCGACCAAGAGATCGGCCACATCTGGGATGGCAATAAGTTCGCAACCCCCTATCTGCTCCCCGAGGTAGTGGCGCTCAATCTCACTAAGACCAATAAGCTCGCTGTTCCGCTAATCATGTTTGAGGGCCGCCAGGATCGGAACGTGAATTCTGAGGTCGCTGCAACGTGGTTCGATGCCGTGAAAGCGCCACACAAACAACTCGTCTGGTTCGAGCATTCGGGGCACATGCCGATGACCGAGGAGCCCGGGAAGTTCCTCCTCTCCTTAGTACGCTACGCCCGGCCGATCGCGGAGAAGGCGGGCGATATCGCTCCCTGACGCGCAGAAGCTCCCCGACGAGCGCACGTGATGCGACTGTCAGGTTGGTTATGGGCACGTTGTTAGTTGGACGGGACGTAGGTTGGACTCATGACAACCTCCGTAAGGATGTGCAAGGGGTCTGGCAATCGGATAGTGACTCCGTTTGAATGCCTGTATTGGCTAACAACCTTGCACCCTGTTGCGTTACCCTGCATCTCTTACCTAAGGTGCTTTCATGAATAGCCTTCCAACTCCAGGCCCAGCCCTGATCGTGATTGATGTACAACGCGCGTTTGACGAGTGGGAGGCAGCGGGCCAGCGCCGCAACAATCGAGACGCGGTCACACATATCGTTCAACTGCTTGCAGCATTCAGGACCGCTCGTGCCCCGATATTCCATCTACGACATGAGGGAACACAGCCCGGCTCTTCCTTCCGGCCGGGCAGTTCCGGGTACGAGGTGAAAGACGAGGCCAAGGAGATGGAGGGCGAGCCGGTCATCGTTAAGCGAGTAAACAGTGCATTCATAGGAACGGACTTGGAAAGTAGGTTGCGTGCAGCCGCTATCCAAACGGTAGTGATCTGTGGAGCAACAACGAATCACTGCGTCGAAACGAGTACTCGTATGGCCGGCAATCTCGGCTTCGATGCGTGGCTTGTACGTGATGCTACCTGGACATTCGACCGCGTTGGCCCCGACGGGGACACCCATTCTGCGGAAGAAATCCATGCCATGACGTTGGCCAACCTTTACGCCGAGTTCGCACGGATCGTGCGAGCAGCCGATGTGATCGCGGCACTGGAGACCGGCCGGGAATAGGATCCGCACCTAGAAGCGGAGTCTGTTCCTTGCCCGGCGGAGCCGAACTCCCCAGGGGCAAGATCTCAAGCCCTCGAACTGTGACATTCGGCATATTTTCACTCCAAGGTCTGAAGTTTCTACGGCCAGACCAGTCCAGCAGTTAGTGAGATTGTTTCCATTTTGGGGCCGTCAAGAACTCGGTGCGAAGGATTCAGCACTGATTACGAGCGGGCCGAAGAGACTCTGAGAGCAGTGACAACCCGAATATTTCGAACGTGGAATCTCAGATTTGAAGCATGGCACGTACGCGAGCAAAAGAACTACAGCTAGTCATACGCGTCCCAAATGTTTTGTCCTTCGGGCGTGTGTTTCACGGCTGCAGCAAGCATGCAACCAATCCCAGAAATTTCTCTGGCGCTTCCAGCATCATGACGTGCCCAACCTCCGGCTGCACTGTCAGGCTCGCTGCTCGGCGAAGTACGGACTCGGGCACGTGCCAGGCGGCGCGTGAGCGCTCACCGGCAAACAGGTGCATGGGAATGCCAGAATCGAGCACGACATTGACGTCTTCAAGATAAGCGGGTCGGGAAGTTGTCTCAATCACCGATTGGGCCATCGCCTTGAGTGTTGCAGCGGGCTGCGCGTGGAATGCCTTGTCCGCAATAGCAATGCGCTCCGGTGTAGGTTCAATACCGGCGCTGGTTAGCCAGCCAGCCACGTCATCGCGATAGCTTTGCAGCAAGTGGTCGACTTGTGGCAATGTCATGGCCGCGAGCTTGCCGGTCCAGAATGCGTCCTCAACCGTGAAATTGCCTTCGACATTAATGAAGGACTCTACAACCTCCGGGTGGTGGCGGGCGAGCAGCATCGCTACGGCTCCTCCGATCGAGTGCCCGACAATATGGACTTTGGCGTATCCGCACGCGCGGATTCGAGCTGCCAGATCATCCGCCTGCGCTCGAACCGAGATAGTCTCTACCGGGACGACACTTTGCGTCCCGTAGCCAAGCATGTCGGGGATGAGGATGGGGCGCGGTGCGAAGAACGGGGCCGCGGGCAGGCCACTCAACATCCGGAAAATTCCGTGGATGAATACGATAGGTTTCATAGCTCGATAGGCACGTAGATCGCACTCTGAGGGTGTTGTCCGAGAATCTCAAGTCCAATCACGCCAGTGGCGGAAGGCAGATCCGGGTCCCTTGCATCGTTCAGGAAGAATCTGTCAGGATTCGATGCGCACTCTTGCATAGCCAACTTGCAAGCTTTCATCTCAGGTCTGCAACCATTGAGTGGATGGCGGTCTGGAAGCTCGTCTTGCCATCGAGATACACCAGCCAGTCTTTCTCCAGCACTTGCTGGTATTTTGGCCAATTGCCGCCAGTGTAGACCCTATATCGATAACCGTAAGGTGTGAAGCTTGCCTGTTCAGGCGCTGGCAGCAGGCGGCAAAGTTCCACGCCTGAGGTATAAAACAGCGCTGCATGCCATAGGTCGCCGACATCTTTATGCTGAGTGCGGCCTTCGGCAGAGAGAGCATTTATCAATGTATCGGCATAAGTGTGCGAAGCTTCATGGAAGAGCAGCTCAAATCCGCTGAGACCTTGGTGGGATGGATCGCTGCTCGAAAATGTAATATGCGGCGGGAGAGTTGTATTGGCGTGGCCGAGTGCAGCGACATAGTAGCAAACGTCCACGCGAATCGGCGCTGCGGGCCACTGCTGGTACAAATCTTTTGTCATCGCTGCAGCAAGTTTCGGTCCGAGATCTTGCACTCGTTCCTTTTGCGATGTGATCCAATTGTCGTTGGATTCGTTGTGAGCCGGCCACCAGTACTTGCGATAAATGATGGCCGCGCTTTGCAAGACCGCGACCATTTCCGGCGGCAAGCCCGCTGGACTCAGATGCGCGCCGTTGTCCGGCTGGTCGGCGAGATCGTCGTTGATATTAACGAGCTGATCGTCCCCATGCTGCTGGCGGGTTCCGAAATGTACGCCATAGAAGCTTACTGCTGCGTTCCAATCCGCCTCGTCCTGTTTGCTCATGCCCGCGGCAGATAGCGGAGGGGCGCTTTGCAGAAGACGATCCGGCTTGCCCGCGCGTATGCGTAGCCATGCTTCGTTCAACAGAACCTGATGCAGATTGACCCAGAAATTGCTGTGGAAATCAAAAAGAGGGGCAGTCCTCGTTGATGCTGAAGGATGCTGCAGTTCCTGAGCTGGTAGGTTGCGAGCATGCAGGAGCAGGGCAAGTGTTATCGACGCCAAGAGAGGCAGTGATACGCACAGCGACGGGTTTATGGCAGCATTTGTGAATCGGCGGTCGTGATGCAAGTCGAGCCCCCATTTGAGAAGTTATTAAACATGAACTACAGAAGCTTTGCGGGTGAACCTACTCCCTAAGCTTCTTCGAAAACGAGCAGCAAGCTGTCTCAATCTTCATCACACTTGCTGCTTGTGAGTCCGTATTTTGGCAAGATCAGCTTTTCCATGGTCAACAGCGGCGTGCCGAATAACTCGTGTGGTCCGTCGGCTGTAGCCTTAAAGCCAAACGCTTCGTACAGTCGAATCGCTCGGGTTAAGAATGGCGTAGTGCTGAGAAACAATCGGGCGCAATTCTCTTCAACTGCGACGCGTTCGATACGTTCCAGCAGCAGCCGACCGATACCAAGACCTCTTGCCGTGGGAAGCACGGCCATTCCGCGCACGTAAAGCCCCGTTTCCTTGCGAACAACAGATCCCGTGCCAACTATCTGTTGTCCACGGGCGGTCACCCACACAGGTCCCTCTTCCATCCGCGTGACGATCTCAGTTGCATTGGGGGTCGTGGCTTCGTAACCCTTTCTGGTATACAGAGGTTCGTACTCGCTGAACGCATCTTTAAGCACAAAAGCGACAGCCCACGCGTCTTCGGGAGCGGCTCTCCTTACCCCGACCGTTAGCGCAATCCCCATGCAGTCCATTGTGAGAGGAGTGGAGTCGTCCACCAATCTCCATTTAGGAGGAAAGCATGGAGCCAATCTAGAAGAGACGGACCAGTCTCGGGTGAAGAGCGCAGGAACTACGAAAGCGAAGAACCCCGGTCATGATGCTCGTGCATTCTGGGGTTGTGGATGGCAAGGTCAGTCGTCACAAGGGGGTGTGGAAAGGTCTGGGGAGTTTCATTCGGGGAGGGACCGTCGTGCCCATGGATGGGCCCGCCCACCTTGCCGGAAAAGCGCGTCAAGAATTAGGTGTACGAGAGGAAGTCAAAATCACCACCCTAACTCGCGAAAGCAGAGCTGTGTCCAGTCCTGTCTGTCCCGATTTACCCCTTCGAGGAATCTCGCGTTAGAGCGGAGATGCCGACATCTTAAAAGCCCCGTGGACAAGCTTGCGAGGTTTCCAACTGACCGATCCCAGGGGATTTCTCTGGCCAAATGGTCTATAGCAAGTGTCGATAGACGACAAACCCTGTTTTTTTGGCGACTGCATCATAGAGCTTCATGGCCGTTTTATTGGTTTCATGGGTCTGCCAATAAATTCGGGTGAGACCAATTTTGATTGCGGCTGCGTATAACGCTTCTATGAGTGCCTTACCGATACCACGGTTGCGGGCATTCTCCTTCGTAAACAAATCCTGAAGGTAGCAGGTAGGCTCGATTTGGATCGTACTTCGATGGAGAAGGTAATGCGCCAAGCCGACCAGGTCGCCATCTATTTCAGCCACGATCGCTTCCAAGGGCTCATAAGCATCAAAGAATCTCTCCCAGGTGGTTCGGGTAACTTCCGCGGAAAGGGCACTAGAACCGGAGCGCCCGTAAAATGCGTTATATCCATTCCACAATTCAAGCCACTGTTTGCAATCAGCTCTAGCGACCGGACGGACGATCACTTTCCCCCGAGACGGATGCTCCCTGCTTGCCTGGTTGCGAGATGAATTGATCACAATCCACCTCCGGTTCGGGCATTACCTTCAAGCCCCCCGCCCCGTTGCCAGACGGGATCCGGCGTCGTCCATAGGCGCTCATCGAGGATTCCCGCGGCCAGTTCTCGGGCTTGTATGTTCAAGAATTTTTCCCCTTTCTCTGCCGTGGCCCGGCGGGGATCGCCCGTACTACCCCTGCCCGGGGCGATTTCGGCAAACGAATAGAATCGTACAAAACCATTCCGCTGAGGGAAAAGCGCTGGGACCGGCGGCCCCACATCTGGGATCTTATCGGTACGAACAGTTTCTGGAGAGATGGCCAGCATAATCGAGGTTTCGCCCTCACAAGCATGTCGCCCTTCAAAACTCGACTCAAAAATAGCTCTGGTTTCCGGTTGAGCGAGGTACCACGGAGTTGTAGTCACGATGGGCATCTCACATTCAACCGACAATTCGCGGGCGATGACCGCGAGAGCATCCACGTTGCCGCCATGCCCGTTGACAATCAGAAGCCGACCGAAACCCAAGACTCTGAGCGATCGACAAACTCCTCGCAGAAGGGCGGAGTAGGCAGCAAAATCAACGCTGATAGTTCCGCCAAAGGGAAAATGATGCTCGCTCAAACCCAACCACAAACCGGGCAGGACGGCAATCGGAACGGTATCGGAAACCAAGCGCGCGGCCCGTACCGCGGCCTCATGGGCGCTTGCCGTGTCGGTATTCGTAGGCAGGTGTGGGCCATGCTGTTCAAGCGAACCCACGGGAAGAACGGCAACCGAATCGCGTTTCGATGCAAGTTGTCGCAATTCTGGCCCGGTAAGACGGGCCCATTCCACCTCAGTCGTCATAGCCCTCCGAATCATGTACCAGCGAGTTCCATTCACGAACCGAGCGCAACCAGACTGGAAAATAAGAGTTTACCTGCAAAAGTGGAACCATTGATAGTGCCATTTTAGCCGCACTGTATGAGACCACTTGGTTGCATGCCAAAGCATGCATCCGGATTCTTCCGCCGGCAATGGCCCCGGATCGGCAATCGTCCACACCATTGTACAAACAACTGTATGAGGCTATCCGACAGGAAACGAACATTCCTCAGATATGTGGGCGTTACGGCCTCGACTGGGGGTCTCTCGTAGACGAGCGCCGATGGCCTTTGCTTGATCGACCCGCTCCTCGACCTTGTGCGGATTGCATCGACTACGGCCTTCGTGACGCGATGTCACCGCAGCTTGCCAGCGCGGTTGAGATCAACGAGCTTGTCCAGCATTTTGTTGTCGGAACTCCGAAAGCTAGAAACCCCGGTCATGATGCTCCTGCATTCTGAAATTTCCTTTCGCACGTCTGGTTTTACTGAATGTCCTGACAATTTGCCCCAGTTCCCGCATGCTCTTTCGGATGACTGCAGGCTGAAATCCGGCGTAGCCCAACAACAGGCCGCCTCGGGATAGGCGCTGCACGGCAAAACTTGATACCGGCGAAGCGTTAAGTCCGACCTTGGAAGCCGCCTCTGAGACCAAGGAGTCTGAAATGCCCGGAGGAAGCCAGCCTACCGTGTGCATTCCAGCCTCTGCATCCCAGCATTCGAGTACATCACTTAATTCCTGCCGGATGATCTTCATCATCACCGCACGGCGCTCCATATAAAGTGCACGCATGCGCCGAATGTGGCTTGCCAGGTGTCCTTCGGTTATGAAGTCCGTAAGGGCCGCCTGTTCGACTAACGGAGAAGAGCGATCGCTGATCCAGCGCGCTGCAACAAATGCATCCACCAAATCAATAGGCACGATCAAATAGCCCAGGCGGAGCGAGGGGAAGAGAACTTTGCTAAATGTCCCCATGTAAATTACGCGGCCGTTCTGATCGAGGCCTTGAAGAGCAGGAATGGGTTTGCTCTCGTAACGGTACTCGCTATCAAAATCATCTTCCAGAATCCATGTATCGTGGCGGGCCGCCCAGTCCAACAGTTGCAGCCGTTTCGGCAGACTGAGAACGACCCCCAATGGAAATTGATGCGATGGCGTGACGTATACCAGCCTTGCCTCTTGGTGTTTTTCCTTGAGTCGTTCGACACAGAGCCCGTCTCTTTCAACCCTGACTGGCAGCAGACGAATGCCCGCGCCCTCGAGAGCGGAGCGCGCACCGAGATAGCCAGGATCCTCGATGACTGCGAAGTCGCCCGGGTCAGCCAGCACCCTGGCGGCGAGATCAATCGCTTGTTGGGAACCATTAATAATAATCACTTGCTCCGGCTGGCACCGGACCGCCCGCGCCACACCGACATAGGATGCAATCGCCTCGCGCAGCTTGAGGTATCCGGCGGGATCGCTGTGGACGGCGATTTCCGGTGACGCCTTTCTGCAATGCTCAAGGAGCAATCGCCCCCAAAGATCCAACGGCAATTTGTCGAGCGCGGGTAACCCGAAACGAAATGGTGCGTAACGCAGTCTCGGGTCGACAATTGGTACGCGCAGTGAGATTTTTCGAATCAATGTTCCCCTGGCGGAAAGGCTTCTGTTTCCGCCTGTAGATCGGCTCTGGACTTGAAGGACCTCCTCCGGCAACGTATTCGTAACGAAGGTGCCTTGGCCCGTTCTCGATTCCAGGTAGCCCTCGGCCACCAGTTGTTCGAATGCGATAACAACAATATTTCGAGATAGGCCGAGCTCAACGGCAAGATAGCGGGTGGAGGGAAGCCGAAGTCCTTTTTTCAGGCTCCCGCGCAAGATTTCCTTGCGTATCGACTCGTAAAGCTGCTTGTACAGGGGCCGCGATGATCGCCGTTCCAGGCTGATTGGTGGCAAGAAAAACCCACCTGGATGCTTGCTCATTTGTTAATGGTACCATCGTCAGTTGGTAAAGTGGCACTGTACATAGTGCCACTACGACACGAGAATCTCGGTTTGGTAGTAGCGGAACAGTCGCTCTAAGTTGCAACAGTTACAATTCGAGTGGTTAAAGACATGAGTATTCCTAAACTTGTTCGGGATTTTTACGACCGAATCTGGAATGAAGGCGATCTCGAAGCCGTGAGTGATTTGCTAACCAAGGACTTTCTATTTCGAGGATCACTTGGTTCCGAGCGGCATGGGCGTAAGGGTTTCACAGATTACGTCCAATCAATTCGCGGTGCCCTCTCCAACTACCATTGCGAAATCCTTGAGTGTGTTACGGAGGGCGAGCGAGCGTTCGCGAAGATGTGTTTTTCCGGACGGCATGTCGCGGAATTCCGAGGCTTTTACCCGACCAGACTTCCTGTGCGTTGGCTAGGTGCGGCACTTTTCTACTTAGAACCAAGCGCTATTCGAGAGCTGTGGGTGCTTGGCGATTTGGCTGGCCTTGACGCTCTTCTGAAGAAGAACCAAAACCAATTCCAGGGTCTGACCGAGTGAAGTGAATTGACTGGTTATGGGACTAGTCCGAACGAGGTGGGCCTGCCGATCTCTCGTTATCCGCACGGATAACGAGCAACTCTTCCCTAATCCGGTAAGGTAAGGGTTGCCGACCATCGTGCGCCACGAGCGCGAAAGGCCGAAAGGCCGAAAGGCCGAGTAGTGCGTAACTGCTTAACCGATGAGGGTGGGCCCCTCGGAACCGGTCTGCAGGGACAGGTTCCAAACCGCCTTCGGCGGCTGTGGTCAAAAGCCATGGTCGTGAGCACAGAAGGAAAAGGCCTGGCGAGGACCAGGTCAGGTGACAGGCAAGAAGAGGACCGCAAGGGAACCACTATGGAAGTGTCGAAAGCAAAGAGATGATGTCAAAACCGCGGGGGGATTGTTACTGCGGGACCAAGCTCCGACGAAACCTGTTTACGGGCGGAGCGGCATCCGGCATGAGAGGTGGCCTGAGCTTGCCAAGGAGGCGGTTGAGCGGAACGTGGGAACCTGAGACTCCGATGCGAACGGAGAAGCCACAAGTGGCAGAACCACGAGGGCGAGAGTACGGAAGCGGAGACTCAGGGGCGGAACAGCGCGTAGTAGCGGGGAAGTCCCCGATAAAGGGATGGAGCAAAGGCGCTGTATCAAGGAGCCGAATTCAATGAGCCAACCAGTGATGGGAGGAGCCCGATGAATGAGGCAAAGCCGTTTTGTATTTCCAAGAAGGAGGTTTGGGAAGCGTACGAGCGGGTGAAAGAGAATAAGGGAGCAGCCGGGGTCGATGGACAATCGATCGAAGATTTTGAAAAGAGGTTGAAGAAGAATCTTTACAAGATCTGGAATCGGATGTCGTCGGGCAGCTACTTTCCGCCACCGGTGAGGACGGTGAAGATACCAAAGAAAAACGGTGGCGAAAGGAAACTGGGAATACCCACAGTAGCCGATCGCATTGCGCAACAGGTGGTTAAAGCGAGGCTGGAGCCAGAGGTAGAACCGCTGTTCCATGCTGATTCCTACGGGTATCGACCGGGGAAGTCAGCGTTGGATGCAGTGGGTCAAGCGCGAGAGAGATGCTGGCGTTCTGACTGGGTTCTAGATCTGGACATCAAAGGCTTCTTTGACAACCTTTCACAGGATCTACTGCTTCGGGCAGTGAAGAAACATGCTCCGGAACAGTGGATCGTTCTCTATATCGAGCGCTGGCTCAAAGCGCCGGTGCAAGAGGAGGACGGGCGGTTGGTACCACGGGAACGAGGCACGCCGCAAGGCGGAGTCATCAGCCCTCTGCTGGCGAATCTGTTTCTGCATTACGCACTAGATCGATGGCTAGCGACGCATTATCCTCAGGTGCCATTTGAGAGGTACGCCGATGATGTCATCGCGCACTGCAGAACGGAGAAGCAAGCCCAGGAAATGAGGAAAGCCATCGCTGCAAGATTGCAGAGCTGCGGACTGGAACTCCATCCGGAGAAAACGAAAATCGTCTATTGCAAGGACGATTCTCGGAAGAAAACGTACCCAAACGAAAAGTTTGATTTTCTGGGCTACACGTTTCGGCCCAGAAGCTCAACGAATCGCCAGGGGAAGTTCTTCATCAACTTCAGTCCGGCAGTGTCGAACAAGGCAACGAAGGTGATTCGGGACACATTTCGTAGCTGGAAGCTGCCGCAGCGCAGTGATAAAGCGATCGAAGATCTGTCGCGGATGTTCAATCACATTATCCGAGGCTGGATCCAATACTACGGGCGATATTATCGCTCGGCTCTTTACCCGACGATGCGCGAACTGGACCGAGATCTGGCCCTTTGGGCCAAGCGGAAATACAAGAAGCTGCGTCCACATCTTCGTAGTGCGACACACTGGATCGCGCGCATCTCGCGTTGTGCTCCGGCCATGTTCGCCCACTGGCAGATGGGGGCTCGGCGTGGCTCCATGATGGGAGCTGTATGAGTTGAGAGGCTCACGTACAGTTCTGCGAGAGCCTCGGGGTGCGATTCCCCGGGGCTACTCTCCCGGGAGCGCTCTCCGTTACTAGATAGAAATCTCTGTTTGTGTTTCCCTTAAGAAGCCCGCCTCTGTACGGGAATCTGTCGATGATCTATCCAAAGCTACGAGCGTTGGGCATCACGCTAGGACTGTTTGTGGCTGTTTATGGTCCCGCATTTGCAGCGGTCTCGCTGATTCGTCCAACGGTGCAGGGAATTGTTCCCCTTATTATCGCGATCAGTCTTGCGGTAGCGTTGGCTTTGATATTCACGCTGGTGCGAGGGACTGCAGGCATTGCAACATTCGGTCTTGCCGCTGCGAAAGGTCGATACGTAGGATTGGCGGTCCTGCTTGGTCTGCCTCTCGCACTGGTCACGGCCTGGCTTGCTCACTTATTTCCATCGAAAGGTCCGATTGACACTTCGGGGTTTCCACCGTGGATGCTGTGGCTTTATTTCGGTGTGGCGGCTTCGATCCAGGAGGAAGTCATTTTTAGGGGACTACTCCAATCGTTCCTGGAGCAGCGATGGGTGACGAATTCTTTCCCGTCACCTGCTGTCTTGTTCACTGCTGCATTGTTCGGCGTCGTCCACCTGGGGAGTGGTGCCATTGTCCTCTCTGGCGCAGTTGTGCTCGGCCTTGTTGCCGGTGAACTAAGGAAGAGGAGCGCCAGTCTGCTTCCAGCTGTGATAGTCCATGCTCTTTTCAATGTGCCAGGACTGTTGTGGCCATAGGCGAATGGGAGTTTGGTACGAAGACGCGGTCTGGTTTCGACCGGACTGGCGGGCATCCGTGCTAGGAGCTTGCCGGGCCGATTGCACCTGAATAACGGGCGCAATTGTAAGAGATGGAGGCCACCCCATGAGATTAAGAGGACTTCCGAAAGCATCAAAATCCAGCGGCTTCTCCCAAAGCTGCTCCAACAGCACAAAGATCCCCTGTCGGCACCCCTGCCGTAGAGAAGCGGTCATGCCGGAAATGTATTATTAGTTCATTCGTCATGACAAAGAGCTGCCAAAAAGCGCAGTGAGAAGACCGGAGAAATCAGTCGAATGCAAAATGTCACGGTACGCACGGCATCGTTGAACGATTTGCCCAGTCTGACCGAAATCCAGAACCACTACATAATCAATACGCACATCACTTTCGATGTCCGACCTTTCGATCCCGAGCAGCGCCGAACTTGGTTCAATGATCATTCGGATGGCCGCCGATATCAACTGCTAGTGGCCGATGACGCCAAGAGCGGGGTGCTTGGGTATGCGTGCACGGGGCGTTTTCGAACAAAGGAAGCCTATGACACCACAGTCGAGGCCAGCGTGGGTTGCAGACCGGATGCCACGGGCCGAGGCCTTGGGAAGTTGTTATATGCGGCATTGTTTGAGGCGATCGCCGACCAAGATATCAATCGAATCGTTGCTGGCATCGCGCAACCGAACCCTGCCTCCAACGCTCTGCATCAACGCTTCGGCTTTAATCCTATCGGGACTTTTAGCCAGGTGGGACGCAAATTTGATAAGTACTGGGACGTCCTGTGGATGGAACGGCCGTTGAAGTAGGCTGGAACAGTATCGGCCTATCAGCTGATGGCTCCCGAGTGGTCGCTAGTCTTGATCGGAAACGCCTCGGGGCAGACTTTTGGGGCGGAGCGGGATATCGAACCGAGGCGTTTTCGATAAGGAGACTAGGAGGAAGCCGCTGGCGTTTGCGGCGGACGCGGTGCGCTATGGGATTTGAACGGCAGCATGGATCTGAACGGGGCTCGGGGAGAGCAGCGAAGCGTGGTGGGAACGCCGCCCGGGTTGTCGGAATGGTGTTGAAGATGAGCCAGAGTGTATGCGGAGAGTGGCCGGAGAGACGGTGGCGAGGCGGCGGGCACACGAGTGCGCCGGCGTGCGGGAGCACATCCCTGGGCCGCCAGTGGTGGACACGCTACGAAGAATCGAAGTAAGCGCATGTGGATAATTCCGCAGCGGTAAATCTCTGAACCACGATCATCGCCGCACCGCAGCGTGGGCAATGCCAGACAGAAGAACTCTCCACTGGAGCTTTGCAGGTTCCAGCCTCGACCAGCGGGGAGGAGGTACTGGACAGCAGTTGTCGGGATAGTCCCAGGCGGGAAGCGCGAAAGCGATTGGCAAGGAACCCGAAGTGACGGATGCGCACGAAGCCTCTGGGGAGCACGTGCAGAAAGAAGCGTCGTAAGAACTCTGTGGCGCCAAGCGTCATCTTGCCGTGCTTGCCACCGTGGGCATAGTCCTTCCAGCGAAAGGTGACGCGCTCCTGGTCGAAGGCCAACAAGCGATGATTGGAGATGGCCACGCGATGAGTGTAGCGGCCGAGATAGCGCAGCACCTGCAGCGGCCCACCGAAGGCTTGCTTGGCATAGACGACCCAGTCGTGACGGTGCAGGCGGCGAATGAGTTTGGCGAACTGCTGCGGATCGGCCAGAGCGGCTGCGGGACCGGCGCAGCAAAGTTGGTTGCGACCGTGCAGCCGTTTCAGACCGGCGAGGAACTTGCCGCGAAAGACGCGGCTGAGGACCTTCACGGGCAAGAAGAAATGATAGCGTGGGCGGACCCATTGATGGTGATCGAGTGAGAGTCCGCCCGCAGGAATAGCGCAGTGGATGTGGGGATGCAGAAGCAGGTTCTGTCCCCAGGTGTGCAGGATGCTGATCACGCCGATCTCTGCGCCCAGGTGTTTGCGATCGATAGCGATCTCCAGCAAGGTTTGCGCGCTGGCGGCGAACAACAAGTCGTAGAACAAACGCGGGTTCTCCAACGCCAGCACATTGAGTTCGTGGGGCACAGTGAACACGACATGGAAGTAACTGGTGGTCAGGAGTTCGCGTTCGCGGGCCGCCAGCCAGCGCTCGCGGGCTTGGGTCTGGCACTTGGGGCAGTGCCGGTTTCTGCACGAGTTGTACGAGATAGCCTGATGACCACAGCTCGGGCAGGCATCGCGATGACCACCCAGCGCAGCGGTGCGACAGCGCAGAATGGCACGAAACGCTTTGAGTTGCTGAAAGTTAAAGCTCGATCGATAGCGCTCCAGGAAGCGATCGCCCTGCACGCGTAGGATGTCGGCCACCTCGAAGGTGGGCCGAGTCATTTTTCGTTTTTCCGTTTAAAGCTGCGGCTGATGTTCTCGGTGCTGGATAGAGTGAGGCCATCCAGCGGATTGGTAACCGCCTGCAAGTGCCGCTGCGACAGATGCAGGTACTGGGCGGTGGTCTCCAGGTCGCCGTGACCGAGCAGAACCTGGATGGTGCGCAGGTCGGTGCCCGCCTCCAACAAGTGGGTCGCCCAACTGTGGCGTAGCGTGTGCGGGGTGACGCGTTTGCGGATGCCGGCGCGGCGCGCGGCATCGCTGCACGCAATCCAGACGGTCTTGTCCGAAATCGGCTGATTGAGTCTCCCTGAGAGGTTGCGCGTCGGGAACAGATAGAGTCTGGGTTTTCGCCAGCGCCAGTACTCGCGCAAGGTTTCCAACAGGATTGGACTCAGAGGCAAATCACGGTCCTTACCGCCCTTGCCTTCCACCACGCGGATGATCATCCGCTGGCTATCGATATCGCTGACTTTGAGACGAGCCAGTTCGTTGCGTCGCATGCCCGTGGCGTAGAGCGTCATCAGCAGCGTCCGTCGAAACAGGGTTCCGGCGGCATCGATCAATCGCGCAACTTCCTCCCGGCTGAGCACCGTCGGCAGTCGGCGCCGGTCCCGGGGTAGGGCAAGAACTCGCGAAACTGATGGCGCTTGAGTGTCTTGACGAAAAAGAAGCGCAGCGCCGCTACCCGGTTGACCACCGTGCCAGGCGTCAGCTTGCACTCAGTCAGTAGATAGGCTTGATAAGTTCGAAGTTCGTTGGGGCCGAGCTTGTCGGGAGACTTGCCAAAATGCTTGGCGAAGTCGCTTACCACCCGCAGGTAATTGCGCGTGGTGATGGCAGAGTAGTTGCGACGCTGGAGTTCCTCCAGCATCATCTTGCGTAAACGGGTCACAGGAATCTCCTTCCCAATGACCCCCACTATGCCAGCTGTTTCGGAAATCTCTCCGCTCACCCACGCGGTAGCGTCCGCCGCGCCAGCGGCTTAGTCCTTGTCCGCAATCCGGAAGTAATACACTAACAGGCTCCCGGAAATCGCGCCGATGGTTTCCGCTCATGGCTACACGTTCTGCGTGCTCCAGTGTAGCCCGGCCAGAAACTGGCCGGCCAAACACTGGCACATTGGATTATTGAAGGTTTGCCCCGTTTATCAGAACTTTTGCGCACTCCAAGAAAGGTCGCGTAAGTGACCGAGAGATATAATTCCCGGCGGGTGGCCCAGGCTTACGATCTTGCCGGCATCAGCAACACAGCGGGTGCACCGCTCTTGCGTTCTTTGCAAGGGTGGGAGTCGGGAATGCATGCATCGAGTGCGTTGATCACGCCGCCACTACAAATCAAATAGCGCGGGCAGCATCGCCACCCACCCTTGCAAAAAACGCAAGGATGGGGCACCCTCTGCGGGAATGGCGTAGGCAAAACTCCGAAGATGTGCTACCCGCCGAAATTCACACTTGACATCGACAGATAATCCACTACCATATGGTTGTGGATCGATTAGGTACAACGTTTGCCGCTTTGTCGGATCCAACCCGGCGGGCAATGATCGAACGACTCTCCCATGGGCCTGCCTCTGTGCATGGATTGACGGAACCGTTTGCACTTTCGCAGCAGATGATTTCAAAACATATTGCCTACCTGGTGCGGGCGCGGATTGTGATCAAGACGAAGCGTGGACGAGAGAGTGTGTGCACGCTTAGGCCAGCGGCGATCAAGACGGTCAGCGACTGGGCGATCAGCTATCGCCGATTCTGGGAAGAGAGTTTCGACAAGTTGGATGTGGTTGTGAATCAAATGAAAAAAGAGGGGGTCAGGGATGACAAAAAACACGGTTAACGAGCGGATGGTTGTCACAAGAGTTTTTAATGTCCCACGCGAGCTGGTTTGGAAGGCGTGGACCGACCCGAAATACGTGATGCAGTGGTGGGGCCCGAAAGGCTTTAGCTGCCCCGCCTGCGAGATTGATTTTCGCGTAGGAGGAAAATTTCTCCTCTGCATGAGAACACCGGATGGGCAGGAGGGCTGGAATGCTGGGGAATACCACGAGATTGTTCTGCACGAGAAGATCGTTTACTCCATGTACTTTTCCGACTCGAAGGGAAACAAGGTTGAGCCTGAGCAATATGGAATAGAACATGAGGAAATAGACGATGCGCACGACGTGGTTATTTTTGAGGATTTTGGAAACGGCCAGACTAAACTCACCTTCATTGGAAGTGAACCCATGGAGAGCGCGAAAAACAGCGGTCAACTAGAGGGCTGGAACGAGCAACTCGATAAAGTTGCCGAAGTTGTTGCGGAGCTGGTGCAGGCGAAATAAGAAACTGAAGCTTTGATTCGCGAAACTCAATCGTGGAGAAAGAAATGAAAAGAATACCGTTTCTCGCTATCGTCCTGCTGGCATTCGCATTTCCCGCCCATGCCCAGGATCCGATGAAGAAAGACGCGATGAAGAAAGATGCAGCCGTCAAACCTGCCGATCCGGAATTGAAAGTCGTGCTCGATTCCTGGAATGAGATTGGCCGCAAGCTGACGGCGATGGCTGAAGATTTTCCCGAGGACAAATATGACTTCAAGCCGACACCCGCGGAACGGAGCCTCGCCGAGCAGTTGCTGCACGCGGCAGGAGCAAACTATTTCTTCACCAATCCCGTCATGGGGAAGGAACCTCAGGCAGCAGAAGATCCCAAGCGCGACCAATACAAGTCCAAGGCCGACATCGTTGCGTTCGTCAAGAAATCCTTCGCCGATGGCGCAGCCGCCATCCAGTCAAAGGGCGAGAAAGGCCTGATGCAGACTGTCGTATACGGTGATCAGAAAGCGCGCGTTCTCGACATAGCATACGGCCTCATCGAACACAGCGGTGAACACTACGGCCAGCTCGTTGTGTACTACCGCCTCGCAGGTCTTGTGCCGCCGGAGTCGCGGCCGAAGAAGTAAAGCTCAAGAGACCAGGTACCCCCGCCCTTATCACGCGCCGTTTGCGCGAATGGGCGGGGATTTTGGCTGATGGCCCGGCTTTCAAACTGCAGAAGCCACCACAGATGCGGGTGCCCCGTCCTTCGCGTAGGCGAAGGGTGGGTACGACGACGGCATACACAACGGGCGGTGTAGAACGGACAAGAGTTGCGCCGGCAGCATCGCCGCTCACCCCTTCGGCAGGCTCAGGGCAGGCTCCGTGGGAATGATGCAATGCAAAGATGGTGGCCACCCGCCCATGCGCTAAACTGGGGCCGGCAGTATTTCGGTGCGAAGAGGAGTCATACGTGGAAATACGTCAGCGCATTGCTGTGATCTTGTGCCTGGGGATGGGCCTGGCGTCGTCGGGGCTCACTGCGGCGCAGTCCTCTCCGGGGTTGGGACAAAAGATGAGTCATGCAGATCGCGAGCCGCCCGGACTGCATGACTTCGATTTTTTATTCGGACGCTGGCAAGTCCACCATCGAAAGCTTAAGCATCGCCTCGTCAACAGTCACGAGTGGATCGAATTCGAAGGGACATTATTCACCCAGCCACTGATGGGTGGCTACGCGAATGTCGACGACACCGTGTTCGAAGTTCCCGGCGGCACTTACCGCGGCGTAGCTACCCGATCGTTCGACGCCAAGACGGGGCAGTGGTCGATCTGGTGGCTGGACAGCAGGACGCCACTTGGTCCGATGGATCCGCCGGTGAGAGGCAGCTTCCACAATGGCGTAGGAACGTTCTATGCGAACGACGATACCGAAGGCGGGAAACCAGTGCGCACACGCCTCTTATGGTCCGAGATCACACCCACCTCAGGTCACTGGGAGCAGGCAGAATCAACCGACGGTGGTAAAACGTGGGAGACGGATTGGATAATGGACCTCAAACGAGTGCAATAGTTAGTTGAATGGATATTTGCCTCCGACACCCGGCACATCGTTAGCCGCAGCAAAATTGACAATGTCGTTGACGGCATCGTCAAGCTGCTCGAATACGCGAAAGGTCTTCCGCAAGAACGCTTGATGTCGGCGGGCCAACTGTTGATAAATCTCTATAGCAATCGTTGACCCTGCCGGGGGATTTTTGAGTGCAATCGCCTGTGGGCGACAGTCACCAAATTCGTGCTGCTTTCCCGTCATCGAATTTGAACGCGGCTGAACTTGCATTGGTCTGGCCTAGTTGGTCTTCGATGATAACGTGGCCGTAAGCTCTGACGATTCCGTCTTTTCGGCTATAGTCCACCGAATCCGCTTGCAGAGCGAAGAGATTGTAAGCGACCAAAACTGGACGCTTCACAACGGTGTCGCTGCTGTAAGAAACCAGCTTCCCTCCGCGCTCCCGTCGCACGTACCAAATATCTAATCGGAGTGGCACGCCGTCCTTCGATGGGAATGGGAAAGAGTCCTCTCCGCCACAGGAGTCCTTGTACAGTTCTTCCGCGTCTTCTCCTCCCCAGACTCCATCGCAGGAATAGGTCCCATACAGCGAGCCATTCAGAGTGACGGTTGTCGGCAAAGGCCCTTGGAAGAAGCGAGTGTACTTAGTGAGCCCAAATCGAGGGAAAGCAGCCGTCATTGTATAGGTGCCCACGGGGAGAACCGTTTGGTAGAACCCTTTGTCATCGACGGCCACCGTTTGGCTAATGTTGCCACCTACAAAAGACACTTCGACGCGCGGAATAGCACCGTTCGTCATGTTATCAATGGTTCCCTGCACATGAAACATTGGACGCGGAGCAACTTGGTCATTGGATTGCCCGGACGCAATTCCAGATAGGACCGCAATGCACGAAATTGCAAGAAGACGATACATGCCAATTGTAATTCTACTTCCGCTTCTCTCAATTGGCGATCGCGGTAGGGACAACCATTACTGGTTGCCCCCCGTACAGACCCGGACGGGCGCTTATTAGCGCATCCGGTTCTTATCTCGGATGACTGGCGGCGAAGCGAGCATCAGGAAAGGGATGGAGCGCTCGCGGTTGAGGAAACCAGCGTTGAGCCAAAACGAGGATGCGTGTCCATGAGATCCGGCGTTGCTGGCTGCGGCGACGAATAGTTCGCCACCAAAGCGCCAGCACCCGATCCCGAAACACCCCCAGACTCGCGAGGTTGCCCGGTACCGCGTAGTAGTTGAAGTAGCCTTGCACGACCGACTTGAGCCATGGTCCGGTTTGGCGCACAGGATCATGCATACGCTCACGGAGTTGCTGCTTAATCTCCCGCAGCTTGGCCCGCATGCGCTTGCGGATCGTCTTGCGCCTCACCATGAATCGCCCTAATCCGTTCTTCCCGCTGATGTGCGTGAAGCCTAGGAAGTCGAACGTTTCCGGCTTACCTTCCCCTCTGCGTTCCCGGTTTTGTTCGGCAAACCTGCCGAACTCGATCCGGCGCGTCTTGTCGGGATGGAGCTCCAGCCCAAACTTTCCCAGCCGTTCCCGAAAGTTTTCTAGGAAACGATCGGCTTCTGTCTGATGCTGGAATCCGTGGATGATGTCGTCCGCATAGCGGACGACGACCACGTCGCCTTGCGCCCATTTCCTGCGCCAGACGTCCACCCAGAGATCGAAAGCGTAGTGCAGGTAAATATTCGCGAGAAGCGGTGAAATTACCGAACCTTGCGGACTCCCTGTCTGCGTGTCCGACCATTTGCCTTCCTCCATCACTCCCGCGTTGAGCCATTTCTGGATCAGCCGCAGGATGCGGGGATCGGCGACGCGATGCTCCACGAACTTGACCATCCAACTTTTGTCGAGGTTATCGAAAAATCCTCGAATGTCGGCATCAAGAACGTAGTTCACCTTCTTCTTCAGGAGCGCGTACGACAGCGCATCCAGCGCTTGATGCTGGTTGCGCCCCGGGCGAAAACCGTACGAGAAACCGAGAAAGTCTTCCTCGTAGATCTGGTTGAGGATGGTAACCACGGCCTGTTGGACAACTTTGTCTTCCATGGCCGCAACCCCCAATGGACGTTGCCCTCCATCTGCTTTCTCTATGTACACTCTTCGCGAGGGTTTCGCACGATATGCTCCACGATGAACTCGGCCATGAAGATCGGTCAGCCGATCTTCTAACCCGTTTTCATACTCCTGCCAAGTGACCCCGTCTACTCCCGGTGCGGCCTTCCTCTTCAATGAGTAAAAGCTTTCCCGGAGCAGATCGATGGTCAGATGGTGGAGCAAGGCGGTGAACTTCATCTCCTTATTATCCCTAGCTGCTTTCCGCACACCCGCCAACCCCTGGGACACACGTTTCCCGCTCTGTGTCGGGTGCGTGTTAGGTTGACCAGCGTTCTCCTTGATCAGCGGCCTTCCCTCCTCATTCTCCGCGGACGGTTTTCTGTCTTTGTTCGATTGACTCATAGGTAGTATGCCGCTGTGTGACTCCTCGGGGACGTACATGCGAGCCGTGTGGCTTTGGCCTTCGCCCGCCGGCCTGCTGCCTGGTTTGACGGCAGGTGTCCGCGAGGTCTCCCGGTTCTCGTGCATGAAGTTTCTAGGCGTGTCTGGGGTCTTCGACTACGCCGGACTGAATAAGGACTCGCGCTAGCGCCCCTGTTCATGTTGCCTTCCGCGCATTTTGACCGCGTCGGCATCCGGGTTGTATGTTTTCGCAGCTCAATGTCCCACCCCGCCTATCCTCTATCTACGCTTCGCTGGGTCCCTCGCGGTAGCAGCGCAAGACTCGAGGCCAAGTGGATCGCTACTCCTTTCTCGTAAGGCTCTTTCATCCTCTACTTTCATGCCGGTTTATCCCGGCGCACCAACATCGCCATTTCACTCATCGACGTGGGTCAAAACGTGCAATGGCCTGGTTACGACAACTGACTTCGAATGGTCCCGCAATCAGGAACTGTTAGGATACGGTGCCGACTGCCACAGTCGCTGGGAAACTCTGCCTCGATAATCGGTTTCGTCCCAGAGAGCCATCAACCGAATTAATGAGTGGAAGGCGCGACAGGTTCGCCTCTCGCGATGGAGCGCCCAATCCAAGCGAAGACAAACAGGGTCAGTCCGCCGGACCAAGCGCCCAGGCTGAACGTTCCCGAAAACCAATGCGCAATCACGACGCCCATCGCGATCAGAATTCCCGCGAGGAACAGGAACATGCGCATCCCGTAGAGAGTAGCGAACGGCAAATAGTGCGCGCCCACAAGGATCATCAAAGCCGGGAAAAACCAGTTCAACTTGTAGAAAGCTACGGGTACAAGAAGCAGCATCGAAAACGGCAGCACAAACGCGACCTGCATCCCCAGGCTACTGAACAGATTCTCTCCGCTGACGGACGCGCGTCGGCCGGACAAACGCAGTAGCATTTGCGTGAGTGCAAAGATGAAAAAACCCCCAATGACAACAACGAGAATAGACGCCTTTGGATTGACCCATGTCGCTAGCGCTGCGGATACCAGCCAGATTACGGACGAGACAAGCTGTCCCGCAAAGCCGCCGATGTAGACAGACCGGACTTCGCGTTGAGCATCTTGGATGTCCATGCACTCCTCCGAAACGGGTGGCGGCCTCGTGGCCCGGTATATTAGCACGCTGCGCCGCCGCAATCACCTGAGAGTGTTTAGCGGAGCACATGTATTTAAATCCCATGAAGGCGGCAATCCGTAACCTTTTCTCAATTGGCGACAAATCCCAATTACGCTCATTGAACCCGGTTGGGCAATTCTCAACGAATGTAATCGCCCGGTCGCAACAGTCCTTCCGGTCTGCCCGTTAATCAGAACTTGTGCGCAGTCCAGGAAAGTTCGCAGTCACCGAGAGATATAATTCCCGCGTGCGACAACCTATGCGGCATGTCATGGCGCTTCGCGTTTCCAAAGCGGTTCTCGTTTTTGCAATCGCAGTTTTCTACACGATTCTGGTCCTAAACAACATCACGGATTACGGCTCCAACTATGAGTTTGTCCGCCACGTCCTGATGATGGACTCAACCTTTCCGGGGAACCACCTCATGTGGCGCGCCGTTAATTCGCCGCTGGTACATACGGCCTTCTACATCGGCATCATCGCCTGGGAATCAGTCACGATGCTTCTATGCTGGTGGGCTGGTGTTCGGCTGCTGAAATCGTATCGTGCGGAGAGGGCGCAGTTCGCCGCCGCGCTGGACGTCGCCGTGATTGCGCTGACCACGAGCCTGCTGATGTGGTTGGTGGCATTCCTCGATGTCGGGGGCGAATGGTTTCTGATGTGGCAGTCGAAAATGTGGAATGGGCAGGAAGAGGCATTCCGAATGTTTACCATTGTCGGTGTGGTGTTTTTGGTTGTGGTGCAACCCGAGCCAACTCCCGCAAAGGAGGAAAAGTTCAAATGAGACGATTCGGGAAATGGTTTCTCATCGCATTGGGCTCGTTAGTAGTCCTGCTTGCTGTCGCGGTCACGTTGACCATCGGGTGGAGGCCGTTTCTTGGCCCCAAGACGCGTGCTCTCACGAACCGCACATTCGAGCGGACGCCGCAACGCCTCGAGCGAGGCCGCTACATCGCGACGGGGTTGAGCGGCTGCGTGTACTGCCACAGCCCGCATGACTGGGCCGCCCCGGGAACACCCATGCTGGCTGGCAAAGAAGCTTCCGGAGAGGTGCTGCCGTACGCCGACCTGCCCGGGCGCATCGTGGCACCGAACCTTACCCCGGATCAGGAAACCGGAGCCGGCAGTTGGACCGATGATCAACTAGCCCGCGCTATACGCGAAGGCGTCGGCCACAATGGCCGCGCCCTTTTTCCCATTATGCCCTATCAGCACTACCGCGCTATGTCGGATGAAGATTTGGCGTCCGTTGTGGTTTATCTGCGGTCCCTGCCTGCTGTCCACCACCAGCTTCCGGCCACCGAAATCATTTTCCCCGTAAAGTACCTGATTCGCAGCGCGCCCGAACCGGTTACTGCACCGGTCGCCGACGTTGGCTCCTCCGACGAGCTCAAATACGGAGCCCATCTTGCCGACCAGGCTGGTTGTATCGACTGCCACACAGCTCAAGTGCGGGGACAAAATGTCCCCGGTATGGACTTCGCCGGAGGCTTTCCCTTCACGGGCCCCTGGGGCACTGTCGCGAGCGCGAATATTACGCCCGATCCATCTGGAATCCAGTATTACGACGAGACGCTTTTCTTAAACGTGCTACGCACCGGACAGGTCAGAGCCCGCAAGCTAAGCCCGATCATGCCCGTGATGATTTATAAGAATCTAACCGATGACGACCTCAGGGCGATCTTCGCCTTCCTTCGTACAACAAAACCTGTGAAGCATCGCGTGGACAACTCGGAGGCGCCGACCGAATGTAAGCTCTGCAAACAGAAACACGGCGGCGGCATCGAAAACTAGTAGTGCGAGTGTTGAGACTACCCACCAAAAACCACGCGCGTGCCGGTGGAAGGCATGATTAGCTTCTCGGGCATCTCGCGTTGGATTGCCACTATGGTGCGGAAGCCGGTGCAGTGCATGGGAATCAAGTAGTCCGGGTTGATCTCCTTCATGGCTTCCACGGTCTTGGCGATGAGTTCATCAGGATAGGGAGCCAAGTGCCACCCGCCAACCACAGCATGCACCTTCTCAATCCCGGTGGACTTCTGAATCTGGCGGACGGAGTTGATGATGCCGGCGTGGCCGCACGATGAGATCACGACTAGTCCCCGGTCTTTCACGTTGTAAGCGGTGGCGTGCTCGCCCCAGAAGATGTCTTTCACCAAGTCGCCCGGCTTGGCTTCCATCTTGACTGTGCCGGGAGGAAAGTGGAAGGTGGCGTCGCAGGCGGAGCCGGGGGCACCGGCTTCGAGGCGAGCTGCCGGAGGAGACATCTCGAAATCGGTGATTCGCGCAATGTGACCTGAAGTGAAGGCGTGGCCTGCCACGACAGTGGGTTCCTCCGCGATCACGACCTTCAACCCTCGCGCTTCAAGCTCATCCCGATTGAGCTCGCCGTAGTCGAGTTTGTTCCCGTCGGCTTGCACCACCCAGCGATGGCAAAATGTATCGCGTCCTCCGGCATAAAGAGTGAGCCCTGGTTTCGCTCGTCTCTGGAGGGCCTGCGCCAAGTCGGGCAGCCCACCGTAGTGGTCCTCGTGCCCGTGGCTGATGATCAGGGCGTCGGCCGTGGCGGGATCGACTTTCAAGCCTTTGAAATTATTTGTGAGCGTGCGGGGCGTGAGCGCGAAGTCCAGCAGGATCTGTTTTTCCTCCGCGCCTCGGAAGGACTCCAAGTGAAAGGCCAGCCCATGTTCCGACAACAACGAGACCTCTGAGCCGTACGGATGAGGCAAAGTATTCCGAGTGATTGTGAGATTACCGATTTTCCCGCCCTTGGCAAAGACGTCGTAAATATTGTCCACCAGGTTGGTGCAAACGAGGCGGTCAGTGGTGGGGATTTCCTTCGGAGCATTGAGGAAACTTCCGAAGCGGCCCGCGCCGCCCACAAGGAACGTTCCGCCTGCTACGGCTCCCAGCTTCAGGAATTCGCGCCGGTGCATGCTTGTCCCCCTTCATCTGACCCGAGATTTTCTTTCGTGGCTTCGAAGACGCTAAACATTGTAACCCCTAAGGACTTTCAGTTCAGTACTCATTCTCCGCGGGTGGCCAGGCTTTTGATCTTGCCGGCGTCAGCAATACAGCGGGTGCCCCGCTCTTGCGCTCTTTGCAAGGGCTGCGGTCGGGAATACTTGCATCGAGTGGTTTGATCACGCCGCCACCACAAATCATAATGACGCGGGCATCATCGCAGCCCACCCCTTCGACAGGCTCAGGGCAGGCTCTTGCAAAAAACGCAAGGATGGGGCACCCTCCGCAGGAATGGTGCAATGCAAAGATGGGCCACCCTGCAAGCAGTGGGTCGTACCCCACCATGGGTGCGATAATTTCGGTAACGAATCCTCCTGCAACGTATGAAGCGCCACGTCCTTATGTACGGGTTGATCGGTGGAATCTTGATTGCTCTGCTCCAGTGGACCGAGTATCAGTTCCTGGTCGTCGAACATTCCATCGAAATCTACGGCGGACTGATTGCCGCGACCTTTGCTGTTCTTGGCATCTGGCTTGGCCTCAAGCTGACAGCAAAACGCCAGACAATTGTTGCGAGGGAGGTCCCCGTCCCTGCCGGGGGACCGTTCATCCCTGACGAAAGAAAACGTGAGGACCTCCATATCACTCGCCGTGAGCTTGAGATCCTTGAACTGATCGCCCAGGGCCTGAGCAACCGCGAAATCGCCGAGAAGCTTTTTGTGAGCGAGAGCACGGTGAAGACCCATTCCAGCCGTGTTTTCGACAAACTCGGGGCGAGACGAAGAACGCAAGCGGTGCAACTCGGCAAGGAATTCGGCCTTCTCCCCTGATTTACTCGCGCACAAGCACGGTTCGCGCCAATAACCGCTCCCCCAAACGAATGATTTTTCTCTCCGCCGCCAAAATCAGCCAAAAGGATGACGACACCGACCCCGCCTGATGCGGTATGTTCGAGCCGGTCAACGTTCGATACGAGCGAACATGAAGTTTATGAACACATGAAGTTTGAGAAAATATGAACTTCTTGAAAAAAGGAGCGAACATGAAGTCTCTGAATTCGATGAAGGTCTTTGTCGTGGGTACTCTGTCGATCAGCTTGTTTTCAAGCACTGCGCTCATTCCCGCAACCGCCGCCGCCCCGGAGTATGAACTCCCCCGGGTCTACGACGCCTCCATGCCACTTGACCAGCAGATCACACTCGCTGAAAGCGCCGCCCCGGCCGAGGTATCCAGTAAAGCCACGGTTTATGTTCTCGGCCCCAAAGGCTACGAGAAAGCGCGCGAAGGCACCAACGGCTTCAGCTGTTTTGTTGGCCGGCATTTCGTAAAGCCCGCAGAAACGACCATTGAGCCGCAGTGCTTCGACGCCGAAGGGGGCCGCACTCTCTTGCTTGTCTACATGCACGGTGAAGAGCTGCGCACAAACGGCAAGTCCGAGGCCGAAATCAAGGCGGACATGGCCAGCGGATATAAGGAAGGCCGTTACCAGTATCCGAGCAAACCGGGGTTCCTCTACATGATGTCGAGCCAGAACCGCTTGCGCGCGATCCCCGAGCACGGCACTGGCATTTTCCCTCCGCACTTGATGTTTTATGCGCCGCACATGACAACGAAAGACATCGGGTTCGACGCCCAATCGCTGGCGAAGCTCGATTATCTTGGGATGACTCACCCCGGAGCAGGCGATAACCTGATCGTAGTTATCCCAGCGGCATCCAAGTCGCCAGCTGACATGGCTGGTCGCTGATCCCGTATGAGCATGGGGCCGGCAGCATACGTGGAAAGGTCAGGATCGGATAAAAGACATTATTAAGGATATGAGAAAAATCATCGTCACCTTCGGGCTGATTTCCGGCGCTATCTCCTCGCTGATGATGATAGCGCTGGTGACCTTCGGCGGCAGGATTGGCTTCGACCGCGGCGCGATCATCGGCAACACCTCCATCGTGCTCTCGTTCTTGATGGTGTATTTTGGCATTCGGACCTACCGGGACAACATCGGCGATGGTCAGATTACCTTTTTAAAGGCTTTTGCCGTCGGCCTCTCCATTACGCTGATATCCTGCATCATCTATGTCGTAACCTGGGAAGTGATCTACTACAACTTCCTGCCTGGTTTCTGGGACGCATATGGCGCTCACTTGGTTCAGAAGCTCACCGCCTCGGGAGCGAGCCCGGCAGCCGTCCAGGAAAAACTTGAGCAGGTCAGAAAATACAAAGAGCTGTATAAAAACCCATTCTTCAATGCAGTGCTCACGTTCATTCATCCCTTCCCGATTGGGCTCGTCATCGCGCTGTTCTCCGCGTTGGTCCTGAAGCGAAAGCCCCAACCGCAACCCGAGCAATCACCTTCGCCGGAATCCTGATCCTCCCAAGCATGCCTTCGCCGGCACTTATCCGAGATTATGGATAGGAGGGCTAAGGGACCGAAAGACGTGAAAAAATCAGTTAGGGCTGGGGATAAATTTGGCTGCCACTAACTAGAGCAAATAAAAGGCGAATACAGGCAGCCCAAAAAATACTTGCAATGTGTGTACGTTGTGGGTACCTTATATCCATAGCGTACACACATTGTGCGCACGCTGAGGGGCAAAACTATGGCAACGGCAGCAGCAAGAACTGATCGTATTGCTCTGCGCACAAGCAAAGAGCAGAAATCATTTTTGGAGAGAGGGGCAAGCGCGACCGGGCAGAATCTTACAGAGTTTGTCTTGTCGAGTGCTCAAGAGAAAGCCGAAATGGTTTTGGCCGACCAAAACCGTTTTGTGATTTCCCCGAAGCAGTGGGACGCTTTTGTGACAGCCCTCGATAGGCCAGCGACTCTCAAAGAGAACTTGGCTCGATTGATGTCTGAACCGTCAGTCCTTGAACGATAAAAACAATTCGCTTTCCGCAGTGGAGCCGCTAGCAGAGCATCACATCTGTAATACGTTCGACTGCGGAAAGCATGAATCTCTTACCAGCTGGCTGAAACGGTACGCCCTGGAATCCCAAAAAGCAAAATCAGCTCGAACGTTCATCGTTCACCGTGAGAATGCCGTCGTTGGCTACTATTCTCTTTGTGCCTCTAGCATTCACAGAAATCAAGCAAGCGAACGGGCTGCCAAGGGTCAACCAGCCCGCCCCATCCCAGCCATTTTGCTGGCAAGACTAGCGATCGATAAAAGCGAGCAGGGCAAGGGACTGGGAAAAGCCTTAATCAAAGATGCACTGTTACGATCACTGAACGCAGCAAATGAAATCGGAGCGAGGGTAATTCTCGTTCACGCGATTGATGAAGAAGCCAAGAATTTCTATAGGAAGTTTGGATTTGAAACATCACCCGTGAACGAACTCCACCTAATGCTGTTAATGAAAGACCTGGAGAAATCTCTAAGCTCTGCACCGACCGCGTCTCGCTCTTGACTACCCGATACCTGGTTAGAAAACTTAACTTTCTTCAAAATAGAGAAACCGGGGACAGGTGGAACGTTTCCAAGTGTTTCGACGAATGGAAATCGGTGAGCGTCCCGTCTGTCCCCGGTTTTCCCCGTCCCCGGTTTTCCCCCGGTTTTCCCAATGAGTGTAGGCGGCTGGTTACAACGTCTATAATCGAAGCCCGCGTGAATTGCGATGAAACTTGGTATGAAGACCGTTCTCAGCCTTTTCTTTCTGATCCACTTGGTAACAACGGCGGTGCCCTTGCCCGCACAAAAGCGGCCGCCACAACCCCTATACAGCGTGGATCTCTCGAAACTAGTTTCTCAGGAACTGGATATCAACCCGGCTGGCACTCTTAGATTTCTCACGGAACGCACGGTAGCAGTCAGCATCTGCCGCAATTTGCGATGTTATCTTGAGACGTTGGATCTTGGGGCGGTCAAGCCGCAGGTGATCGGCGGGATTCGGACCGACGCATTCCAGGTGATCGGGACTCTTTTCCGAGCCCCCGATGGCGACGTAATCGCAGGCAACCGAGTTCTCGACCTCAAACTCCGCGAAGTATCGCAGATACCGAAAGATGCTGCCACTCGCCCGTCCTACATTTCGACAACGGGCGAGACGTTCGTTAAGCAGGATCGGAACGACTGGGTGGCGTACAAGATGGAACTGCCCCGCCAGCGAATCCTTTCGGGCACTGGGACGATACTATCCGTATCGGACGATGCCTTAGCCTATTTTGACGAGGGGACCGTCCATATAGAGGGAACGGATGGGACAACTCTTGGCTCCTTCGCGACGCTGCCACCCAAAACCCTAAACCCTCACTTTTGGATCTTCCTCGATAACTCCCAAATCTATTCCTATGCTTCGCTTTCTTGGCAGGGACCGTCTATGGTCCGAAGACGGTTCGGATGTAAGAATACTGGATTTCAGTGGAAAGACTGTTCAAACTTTCGAAAGACCGGATGGGTGGGGCTTTCGGATCGGACAGTCGTCTGACGGGAGCAGGATACTTTACGATCGATACACGCGACACATTCCATTAGCTCGGAAGATCGAGAAGAATGCTGCAGCCGCAATGGGCGCGGGGGCCGATGAGGAACCCAACGGAGAGACGGTCCTTGTGATCGACACGAGGAGCGGAAAGCAGTGCTTTGAATGGAATAGCAGCGCGAATTTGTTGGTTGCGGGCCAATTTCATGCGGATATCGACCCATCGGGCCGACTCATTGCCATCATGACTCCAACCACGCTCAATATCTATCGGTTGCCTCAAAGCTGCGTTGCCGACTAGAGGCAAATCCAGACTCACTGCTGAAACGTCGCAATTTCAGTCATCGACCCTTGACCGAACCGTTGATGAGGGAAACTGCCTTAACAACCATTGACTTCCCACTTACCCGTGATTCGGGGTTTCTGGAATCGATTCACGCACCGCAATGGATTCGCCCTGGAAAGACCACTAAATGCGAAAAGGGTTTACTAGAAAACCACAAGCGGACGAGCCCGCGACGCCAGTCAAGAACTACATCACGCCGAGCGGGCTGGAGCGCCTTAAAGATGAGCACCGGTTTCTGCTCACCAGGGAACGCCCAGCCGTGACGGAGGTGGTGGCGTGGGCTGCCGGCAACGGCGATCGCAGTGAAAATGCCGACTATCAGTACGGCAAGCGGCGGCTGCGGCAGATCGATGGGCGGATTCGCTTTCTAACGAAGCGAATCGAAGCCGCGGAAGTGGTGGACCCGGAAGTTCCGAGAGCGGGGCAGGCGGCGACGAGGGCGTTCTTCGGAGCGACCGTGCGCTATGCCAATGCCGTGGGAGTATCGCGAGTGGTGAGCATCGTTGGCACAGACGAGATCGATCTCAACCGCAACCACATCAGTTGGGTGTCACCTCTGGGGCGCGCGTTGATGAAGTCAGCAGCGGGTGACAGCGTAGTCCTTCAATTGCCGGGCGGTACAGAATATTTGACCGTGCTGGAAGTGTGTTACCAGCGCATTTCTGTGGAACCGTTCCGTGAACCACCTGGATCCGAGGCCTCGGCAAAGAGACTCCCTCGCCGACGCTAAATCCACGTGACGAAGAAACAGCGAGATTGGCTGCAACGGGCGGCGCTGGCGATGAAAAGCGCAGCGGATTTCAAAAGCTTGTAGAGCATTCTCTGTCTCGGCGCGGCCTCACCAATCGGGAAACACATGCCCAACGCGGCCTCCCGCAAATGGTTTCCAGGGGTCAGGAGATTTCGCGTTCGAGTAAACCGATGCCTGCGAATGGGAAACGATGCCCAACTGCGCGCGCGGCGTCTATTTGGCAACGCGGAGAAAAAGATTCTCATAGCCCCTGCAGCAGCTTTCTGAGAAGACCGGTTTTCAAAAAGTCGACAGCCGCGAGATAGCAGCCGCAAGCGATCAGGATGGTGAAAATTAATTGCGGACGGATCGCCTCCATCAGAATGCCGCGCGAAGCGAGAACGCTCACGAGCACAATATCGGCGGCAGAGCTCAGAACCAGCCACTTGCCGGGTCTTGACACCCAGAAGTGCTGGCGCTGTCGGACGAGATAAACATTGCCCTGCCCGGTAAAAACTAAGGTGACGAAGACTAGAGTTTGCAATTGGGGTAAGGGCAGTTTCAGCCAATTACGACCGGCCAGAAAGATTGCGAACGAGAACACCAGAATCAGACTGCCCAGCGCCAGCCCAGCCAGGACGAGCGAACGGATGTTCCAGCGATCGGGCTGCGGGGAGTAAGACACAGTGTCGGTGGCAATTGACATGGTTACAAAGTCATTGGTGAACAACAGGAGGACTATAAGCAAAGGAGTAATGACAAAGCTTCTGGTAAGCATTACACCCACACTCAACAAGAAGGCGATTTCAATGGTCTTGATGATTTTGTTCAAGGTATAGGTGAGCATGCGCTGATAGATGCGGCGGCTCGTTTTCACCGCAGCGAGGATATCCATGAGGCCGGGATTGGTGAGCACGAGGCTGGCAGCGGCTTTCGCCACGTCTGTGGCATTCGCTACCGCGATGCCAACCTCTGCCTGCTTCAAAGCGGGCGCGTCGTTTACACCGTCTCCCGTCATTCCAGTGACCGTGCCGGCCCGCTGCAGGGCCTGGACTATGTGAAACTTGTCCTCTGGGTATACGCCAGCGAAGACATCGGTCTGGAGGACCTCTGCTGCAGACTCCCTTTCCAGGTCTTTGGGCTCGACCGCGCGACCGCCGATGCCGATGCGAGTGGCGACTGCGCGGGCCGTAGCCAAGCCGTCCCCGGTGATCATGATCACGCGAACTCCCAGATTATGCAGGCTCTCGATTAGCGTTTTCGAGTCGTTGCGCGGCGGATCCTCGAGCGCCAGTAGTCCCACAAATCTCAAGTCGTGGTCGGGTCCGGCAGCCACCGCGAGCACACGGCATCCCTGCGCGGCCATCCGATCCACATCCGCCGAGAAATCGGGCGCGGTTTTCACCCGGCTGCCTACCGCGTCCGGCGCACCTTTGATGGCACGGCTGTGCTCGACGCCATGGCTAAGGATTGCCTCGGAAAGCTTGGTTGCGGGTTCGAATGGAATCAACTCGAGCCTGCTCCATCCTGCGGGGTCGATATGGTGACTGGCGGCTGCAGCCAGGATCGCCAGGTCGATTGGATCCTGACTAGCGGCGTCGCTTGCCAACATCGCAAAGCGCAGAAGATCGTTTTCTCCGTAGGGGGCGTATGCCTGCAGACCAGCTACTGCGAGGCGGTTTTCGGTGATGGTGCCGGTTTTGTCGCTGCACAGCACTTCCATGGCTGCAGCTTCCTCAATCGCGGAAAGCCTAGTCACGAGTACTCCGTTGCCGGCCAGTTCCACGGAACCAAGCGCGGTCGCCAAAGTGAAAGTCGCCGGCAGCGCGACGGGAACTGAGGCCACCAGCAACATGAGGGCGAAGGGCAGCATCTCCATCATGGGCAAGTGCGCGAGCCGGGAATAGAAAAGGAGGATGAGCACGAGAGCCGCATCCAGCATGACCAGGTATTTGACGATAGTGAAAATGATCGCCTGGAGATGACTCACGGTCTTGGCCGTGCGGACTAGCTCGGCCGTCTTGCCAAAGTAGGTGCGAGAGCCGGTAGCGGTGACTTCGCCACTTGCTTCCCCGCGGATCACGACCGAGCCAGCAAATGTGGCTCGACCGGATTCTGCTTCGATGGGCAGAGATTCACCTGTGAGGGTGGACTGATCGATTTGGATGTGTCCGTCGGTGAGCTGCACATCGGCCGGCATGACGTCTCCCATACGGACGTGAATGAAGTCGCCGGGGACCAGGTCTTCAGCCGGGAGCAATTGCCATTGTCCCTCGCGCAGCACCCGAGCTTTTACCGGCAACCGCTTACGCAGGAGGGCGAGTGCATTCTGAGCCCGGTTCTCCTGTACAAAACCAAGACCGGCGTTAAAAACAAGTAGAAAGCCGATGATGATAGCTTCGGGACGCTTGCCCAAAATCAGTTCTAATACGATCGTGACCTCAAGCATCCAGGGTACGGGGGCCCAAAATTTCTTGGCGATTTCCAGGAAGAGATGAGGCTTCACTTCCCGCACAGCATTGGGGCCGTACTGGCGTAAGCGGGTCTCGGCCTCCGCGCGGGTCAGACCTTGATGCGCAACATTTTCGTTCGGTGCCGAATCCATGGTGGACATTCTTTCGCGTGCGCGTCTGATATTGGAAGCCGCTTAGGCGCCAAACGGCGAAAGCAAAGATCGCTCCGTAATAAAAACATAGCAGAGAGACTCACGCGGTCCACAACAAGCCAACGACAACGCTTGCGACCAATTCCAGAAGTCCGACGACTGAAATATTCCTTGAAACAATCCGCAAAAGACGAACGACCGCCTGGGGATTCTTCCTAGCCTCAAACGCAGTAGCGCAAGTACAGATGCTCAGCCTTTTGCTTGACGCTGAACAGTCGAAACCAAGGAGCACAGTCCGGCATAAACTCCATTCCCTGCACGAGGCCGGGTCGAATTGCGTCCGTCCCGCGGCCGGCGATTTGCGGCGACAGCGTCAGAAAGAGTTCGTCTACTGCTTGCGCCGCCAGAAATTGGCCGAAGAGTGTGGGCCCGCCTTCGTGCAGAAGCATTCCTACTCCAAGCTGCGCATACAGCAATCGCAGCATCGCCATCGGAGTGATGGTTCCACCTTTCGCATCCAGAGCATGAATCTGAACAGCGGGCAATTTCGTTGCGCCTGCCCTGGTGAGTGCATCTCTCCCGGCCGGAGTTGTGATCACCGCTGTCCGCACTCCTGGCGTTCGGAAAATTGCTCTCTCCAGTTCCAGCCTGCCACTGCCGCTAACGACGACAAGGTGGGGATATTCGGGTTTATGCAGAACGTTTACCCGGTATTCCGTGAACAAATGTTTCGCAGCGGGGTAGGTGTATTCAGGAATCCAGAGAGCTTCCGGGCTCACATCGTGAACAGTACGAGCGCCGACGATAACGGCATCAGCAGAAGCTCGCAACAGTCCCATGATGAAACCATCCGCGGTGTCAGAACCACCGACGGTCGAGCCGCCAGCCCGACCCTTAATCCCGTAGCTGACGACGCCGTCGAGAGTGGAAACGAAATTCGCAATGACAAACGGCCGGTCCGCGGATGATTTGCGGAAGCGCAGATCCCCATCGTAAAGCTCTCTCAAACCCGGCGGGAGTGATGGTCCAAAGTGATCCTGGTCGCGATCGATGAGAGTTCGTACGAGCGCCATCTGCTTTCCCTGAGCTGCGGGAGATGAAGAATCGGTGCGCCGGGTCGATCATGGGTCGGAAAGGAGATAAAAGATTTTTGCAGCCAGTCCTTTTTGCAGCCGATCCTTTTTGCAGCCAATCCGATGACCGTCGGGTTTCCGGTTGTGGTTATCGCGAGTTTGTGGCACCATCCAGCCTTCGCTAGCGGCGCTTGCCCGAGGAGCGCCCTTGAGGACCACCGCCAACATCCGGAACCTCTTCGCCGAGTGCAGTGGCCAGATCGATTTGATGATCCTGCTCCTGTACCAGGATCTGGCGAATCTGCTCCGCCATCGCGAATTCTTCAAGAGCTTCGCATTGTCGGATGCGATCGCGGTAATTGCGAATGGTTTCGTTTTCATTCTCCAGGTCGAAGCGGAGCATCTCTTTCGAATCTTTCGAGGTGCGTACCGGCTTGGGAGTAACCGCCGGCATCTGCCCCAGATAATCGATCTGCCGGGAGATCATAAGGGCGTGGTCGAGTTCCTGCCTGGCGTGGTTCTCGAGCTGGCTGGCGATGTCCATGTATTCGGCACCTTTGAGTACTTGGGAATAGACTACGTAGCCGATGATCGCTTGATACTCCCGAGTGAGGTCCTCGTTCAACAACTCGGCGAGACGATCACGCGAAATTTCGCTTTCGATTACGGCGGATTTGAAAGTTGCCATTTGATTTCTCCTTGGATTTGAAAGACAGAATAGGTCGCTAAGTCCGTTTCGTGTGTCTTTTACCCTTGTGTAGCCAACACCTCAGCCGTCACGCGGTCAGCGCGAGGTTCCGGCGGCGAACTGCAAATCAAGCTCAGCTCCTCCTTTGTCTGCCTGATTTTAGGGCGAACTCAAGCGGAGCTGAGCGTAAGTTTTTCTCCCGTGTGCGCTTTGACCCACAGTGGCCTCTCTACAAGGCCACTGTGGTGGAACTGAATTGCACCAACTCCCTGAATGATCCCCGCTGGCTCATGCCACGCGCGCCTCCACGGTCGACGGCTCGTAACTGTCGATTTGCTCCGCGCCTGAAGTCTTTAACAGGTCGCGGGCTTTCGCTACCTCCTCGGCGGTTCCATGTGCGACAAGAACGAACTTGCCGGCCTTGATCGAAGTCTCGTATTTTACGACGCTGTTTTTGGGAACGCCGAGGCTGTAGAGTCCTGCACCCAGGGCACTGAGCCCTCCCACGACGACTGCTCCCTCCAGGGCGGCGATGATCCAGGAGACAATGGAGCCAGCAGCGACCACGGGTCCGATGCCGGGGATAATTAAGAATGCCGCGCCGAAGAGCAGACCCCAGAGCCCGCCCCAAAACGCGCCCCATTTGCCCCAGAATTTCATCCTGTCGCCTGTGTTATAGAAGCCGACGACATCCGCTTCCGTTTGATAGTCGCGGCCGACGACGGCCAACTTCTTGATGTCAAACCCACCACTCTTCAATTCCTTGATGGCATTTTCTGCAGCCGAGTTTTGACTGAAAATTGCAACGACCGAGTTTTGGTCCTGTCTTGGCATGTTATTCATCGTTCATCTCCTCTTCTTACATTTAGAATTTATTTGTGCTCACGCGATTCGATTCCATTAGTTAAGGTCTGAACCCTGTGTGATAGACAGGGTCTCGACAGCTCGAAACGAGTTCTGGCGACGATAAGTTGGAAGAGCGTTGAAACCTGGGCAAGACATTGCTGGAGCGATTGTCTCGCCACGCTGATTCTTGCAACCATTGCTGTTTTTTCGGTTCTCGTCAAAGCAGGTTCGGGAAAAATTACCCTTTAGCCGTTATGCCAGAATCGAGGAATCGAGTCTATTGGACGAAAGTATTGGTAATACCAAGGTCCAATGGCACTCTGCTCTGAGCTATTGCATGCTTGTGGGCATCCAGGGCGCGCGAACAGGAAGCACGATGATCAGCTGGGGCACAGAGTCTCGATGGCTGAACTGGCTATGAAACAGAATGAATCCGACATGCTAGCGGCACCCTTTGAGGAGGGTGAGGTTCAGGCGGGAAATACACTGCCTATCGGGGGTGCACATCAATACGGCGAGGGAGTTAATTTCGTTTTGTTCAGCCGTCACGCAACCGGTGTTCGTCTGGAGTTCTATCAAAATTTAACGATTGTTCTCCGAGGAGAATCATTGCAGCGCAGAATCATTGCACCATGGATGATCCCCTGCCGCAGTTGTTGTTTCGGCATCAAGTGCCAAAGGGCGCTGCTATTTCTTCCGTACAATCGAGGCATCTACCTTACTGGCTTGCTTATTCCACCCGTGGAAACGCGAGAAGTCACCCGCATTCCATGCCTCGCGGAGTCCAGGAGAACTCAGATCCCAGTCTGGGCGGATTTCGCTCGTGACGACGCGCAGGTCGTGCCAAAGATCGATGAGCGATGGACGGCCCCAGAACCAATAGCCGTTATAGATGCTGTAAATCTCCCGGCCCGGCTTGAGCACGAACGTATGCGGGATCATCGGATTGTGCTCGGGGTCGGTGTACTCCGCGATGTCGAGATCCTTCTGAATGGTTCGGTCGGGGTCCGAAAGGAAGGGCCACTGGGCTCCGACTGACGCACGGAATTCCTGCAGGGTATGGTGATCGTCGGTGGCGATCGTGGCGATCTGCGTGTACGCCACCGCAATCTTCGGGTAGAACGCGGCGAGTTCCAAATGCTGCTGGTGCTCCTTCGGGCAATAGTGGCCGCGCGCGAGCATGAGGATCAGCGGATCGTCGCCCTGAAGCTTACTGAGCTTGCGTAGTTCGCCGGTGTGATCGGGTAGTTCGTAGTCGGGGAAAATGCCACCGGGCACAATATCAGAACGCATGATTGGACTCCTTCCGTTTCTCTCAAATATCTTCTCTCTCAAAGATCAAGAGTGACACCCACGTTTGGCTGGGAACAGCATACAAGCACGTTCCCGGGTGCGGGCCTCTCCAGCGGTTCAGGGTTATAAATAATCGATCCGGAAATCAGACCAGTCATGCAGGTATGACAGACTCCAGTCCGGCACGACCATCTGACAGGAACATCGCAAGCTTCCGCCAGTTCAAGCAAGCTCGCGAATTTCGGATCCCATGCGGCGGTAATCCCGCTGCGCGCAAATGAGACCGGAGAGCCGGATCCGGGCGGTCCTTGTGGCGAGTGAGGAGTGTGAACAATCTGCGCCATACCAGGAGTAATAGCCTCGAGAGAACCGAAGATTTCCGTGTGCACATTATCGGCGGGCACGCCCCAGTTTCGCAGCCCATCGCGCATATCCTGCAAGAATGAAGTAGGGCCGCACAGATAGAAGTCACTACCCTGTGGCACGCCAATTCTCTCCAGCAAAGCTGTGTCCATGTGGCCGGGAGCATCGAAGTCTGTCCCGACATGGTCGGTTGCAGTGGGCCTGCTGTACACGAAGTATCCTCGTCCGCGAGAGAGCAGTTTCAGTAACGAACGCGATTCTTCTGCAAAGGGATGGTCGACGCGATTGCGCGCTCCATAGATCCACCAGATCTCTCGTTGCGATTTTTCAGCGGCGAGTGCGTGTAGCATCGACATCACGGGCGTGGCGCCCACTCCCGCGCTGAGGAGAACCACAGGACCCTGGCCGGGACGCAGAGTAAAGCTTCCGCGCGGCGCACTCACATCCAATACATCGCCTTCGTGCGCACGGTTGCACAGAAATGAACTTCCAATCCCATTCAATTCGTCCTTGACACTGATGCGAAGATGGTCGGCTGCCGGCAGATCAGACAACGAATAGCTGCGAAGAACCGGCGGTTTGCCCGAATCAACGAGCAAGCGCAAAACAACAAATTGTCCCGCCTGGAAGAGAGGAAGAGGGACCCCATCAATCGGCGCCAGAACGACGGAACTTACGTTATCGCTCTCCTTATTAATATGCGCGACTCGCATCTGACGAAAGCCGGGCCATGCCGGTGCTTGTTCCTCATTTGCTAGTCCGGAATTCCCGACCGAAGTTTTGGAGCTCAAGTCCTGTTGGAGCATTGCCTGGAACGAACTCTGCCAACCCTTGCTAAGTGCAGGAATCTGGAGCGCGCGTTGCAATTGCTCGCTGGACTGTCCTGGCAAATACAAAAGGGCATCAACGTCGGCCACGGTCATTCGCTCTGGACCGTCAGAAATTTTTGCGATGTCATCGCCAGCACCAACTTCTCCCTCCTGCAACACGCGAAAGTAGAATCCTGGCCTGTGATGTTCTACAAGCAGGGCTGGCATGCGAGGTTCATTCATGCGGATGCCGACGCGGTAGCACGTTACGCGTGGCTGTGTCACTTCAAATATCGCGTCACCGATGCGGTATCGATCTCCGATGCAGACCTCGTTATCAGGAAGCCCCCTCGACGGTGAAATTTTCTCCGAACTGGCCGAAAGTAAAATCACTGCGGCTCAAAAGGTGCTCCCAGTAATGGTACGAGTCCATCTGGTAGACAAATACGGAGCGCTGCTCGCCGCCGTGACCAGCGAGATCGGCCTGCGCGTCGCCATCGATATCGAGTTTGCGCACCGTTCGTCGTCCATCAACCGGCGATTTCCAGACTGCGGTACGAACAGTCTTACCGTTCCATGTCACGTCGCGTGGCAGGCCGACATTTACTGAAAGCAACTTGGGCATTCATACCTCGCCGACGTCCAGTCGGTGGTTAGCATCCTTATTATTATTCACCAACGACGAGCCGGAGCGGCACCGTCGACGTGGAGAATCTCTCCGCTCACATGACCTGCCTGTACCAGATAAAGAACGGCATCGACAACATCTTTCACCGTCGCCTTTTTCACAGTCGGCTGCGACGTCGAGTCACTGGGATCATTCCGGTGCATCGGCGTATCCACTTCGCCAGGGGCTACGGCATTGAAGCGAATGCCGTCATTTGCATATTCGATTGCGAGATTCTGGGTTGCTGAATTCAAGCCACCCTTCGTAATCATCGAAATGGAGCCATTTTCGCCGGCGATTGGACGATCGGCAAGTGCGGCAGTGATACTTACAACGCATCCCGATTTTTGTTTCAACATCTGTTTTACGGCGCGCTGAGTGATGTAGAAGAACCCGAGCAGATTCGTGGAAACAAGGGCGTGGAAGTCCTCGATAGTGAAATCAGTGAATGGCTTGTTTAGGAAGATGCCAGCGTTATTCACCAAAACATCGATGGCTCCGAAGTTATTGATTGCCGCTTCGACGGCCGAGATAGCAGTTTGCTGCTTGCCGATATCGCCATCGACGAGAACCAGGCTGCCTGAGGCAGTCAGCTTTTGACTAGCTTCACGAGACGTCGCGACGACGTTATAACCTTCTCTCAGAAATCCCTCGATTAGCCCTGCGCCAATACCCCCTGATGCTCCGGTGATGATTACTGTTTTCTTGCCCGGCATAAATAACCTTTCGCTTTAGAGGTCCGAACTCAATACTCAATACATAGCTGGGGCGGCCCCTCTTTAAAGCAGCTCTATCCCGCCGCGCCGCGGAACACCTGGGGTAAAGAACCGACGAATCCTTGCACCAACACGGCGATCAGATCCGCCATGCCCCACGACTAGACGATTTGCCAGCCTTGCCGAGGCGGCAATCGTGACCGCCCGCCAATCTCGACTTGTCGATCGAGGTGGGCTACCCATTAACTCCGCCTCGTCGAGCCAGTCTTCCGCCGAGAGTTTGGCCTCCTCGGGACCAAACAGTTGCGCCACGGCGCGAATGAACGAAGATAACTCACGCTCCGCGATGTGCACCTGGTCAGCATAAATCGAATTGCAAAACTGTTCTTGGGACCTCATAGAACGCGCCTCTATCTTTTCTCTACCGTATGCGGCGACAAATCCCCAACGTTGATCAAAAGCGGCTTCCACGGAAACGGTTGCGATTGAATTCGGTCGACGCAAGTCATCAGAACAGATGCCTGGGAGATGAACAATTGGACAATAGTATCGTCGATACCTTGGTATCGGCTCTGCACCATCCTTCGAGTCCTGCGGTGATCGAAAGGCATCTCACGGGTATCGTTGGCGACGAGGTTGTGGCGAATGTCAAACCCCAAATGGCCCGGGTCTCCCTTTCGGTTTAAAATGCGTATAAAGTTCGCAAAAGCATGACCAGTGAAACGCAAGGTGCACCAAGCATTGATCCGCTAGATCTTCGGAATCTTATCGAAACGATGCCGTGGCCCGTGGTGTGTGCGTTGCCCGACGGCTCTGTTGAGTTCGGGAACCGTGCGTGGCAGGAGTATACCGGTTGCTCATTACAACAATTGAGCGGGTGGGTCTGGCAAAGCACGATTCACCCAGACGATGTTGCCAAGTTCATTGACGAATGGACCGTGGCTTTGTCCAGCGGGAAACCGTTCCAGACCGAGGCTCGTATCCGGCGGGCCGATGGACAATACCACTGGTTCTTAATCAGGAAGGCTCTAGCCGTTACTCCAGCCCGTGGCCGCGAATCATCCCAACGCATGTTGATCGCCTGCGAGGACATTCATGAACGTAGACAAGCTGAGGCCAAGCTGCAGCAAAGCGAGGCGATGCTGCTGGCGTTCTTTGAAAACAGTCCAAACCTGACTTTCGTGAAAGATTCGCAGAGTCGGTACATCTATGCCAACAAGGCGTTCAAGAATGCCTTTCACATCTCCGACGAAGTCAAGGGCAAGACCGATGATGAGCTATTTTCACCGGAACAAGCTGCTGCTTTTCAGGCGGTTGATCGGCAGGTGTTACAGGCGGGCTTGCCCATGAAAGTAGAAGACGTGGCTCTCTACGAAGATGGGCCCCACACCAGGATCGTCCAGAAATTTCCGTTGTTCAATGCAGAAGGCAAGATCTACGCCATCGGCGGCGTGGTTACCGATATTACCGAACGTAAACGCGAAGAGGCCGCTCTCCGCTACAGCGAAGAGAAATATCGCGTGGTGGTCGAAACCGCCAGTGATGGCGTGGTCAGTATGGACGAGAACGGCACCATTCGGTTTGCGAATCCCGCAACCAAGAGCATTTTTGGCTATAACCCGACGGAGCTGATTGGGAAGCCTCTGACTGTACTCATGCCGGAATACATGCGGAAATTGCACGAGAAAGGTTTCAGCCGCTATTTGGCTACCGGCCACCGGCACATAAATTGGCAAGGCACGGAACTGAGCGCACTGCGCAAGAATGGCCAGGAATTCCCCGTGGAAGTCTCGTTTGGAGAACTGTCTAGAGATGGGCATAAGGTATTCACCGGCTTTATCCGCGATATCAGCGAAAGAAAGCAGGCAGAGGATCTGCGAGCAGCGCACGCCCGCCAGATCGCCGTCCGCGCTGATGTGAGTATGGCTTTCGGTAAGGAAGAAAGTTTGAAAACGATCCTGGGTGAGTGCAGCGAAATCATTGTGCGCCATCTTGGTGCAGCATTTGCGAGGATTTGGACCCTGAGTGACGATGGAAAGATGTTGGAGTTGCAAGCCAGTGCAGGCATGTACACACATCTTGACGGAGCTCACAGCCACATTCCGATAGGACAATTCAAGATTGGGATGATTGCACAAGAACAAAAACCGCATCTGACCAATGATGTCCTCAATGATCCTCGAATGAGTGACAAAGCATGGGCAGAGAAAGAAGGAATGGCGAGCTTCGCTGGATACCCACTGAACGTCGGAGACCGCACGATAGGCGTACTGGCCATGTTCTCTCGAAAACCGGTCACGCCGGAAACAACAGAGACACTGGCGTCAGGTGCGGACTTGATCGCTCAGGCAATTGAACGAAAGCATGCGGAGGACAAGCTGCGTGATAGTGAGCGCAGCTTGCGCCAGTTAACTGAAACCATTCCGCAGATGCTGTGGAGCGCTGAGGCAGACGGTGCGATTGATTACTGTAACCAGCGCGTGCTTGACTACACCGGATTGTCCGCAGAGCAGGTCCGCGGGGCAGGCTGGATGAAGTCGGTTCATCACGATGAGATTGAAAAGATGGAGCAAGCGTGGAAGGCCGCGGTTTCAACCGGAGAGCCTTTTCAGTATGAATTCCGCGGCCGGCGGGCGGCGGACCACGCATATCGTTGGTGTATTTCCAGCGCGCTGCCTTTGCGTGATCAGGAAGATCGGGTCATAAAATGGTTTGGCAGCGTCGTGGATTTGCATGATTGGAAAGAAGCACAACAAGCTTTGCAGATGACACAAGCAGAGCTTGCCCGCGTTTCCAGGCTGACAACCATGGGCGAACTGGCAGCGTCCATTGCGCATGAAGTCAACCAACCTCTGACCGCCGTAACCAATAACAGCAGTGCGTGCCTGAGACTGCTCGCCGCCGATAACCTCAAACCTGAGGTGCTGCGCCGGGCTCTTGAGGAAATCGTTGCGGACGGCAATCGAGCGAGCGCCGTTGTTACTCGAATCCGGGGATTCATAAGGAAGGCACCTGCCGAAAGGAACGAATTGGATATAAACGAAGTGATTCAAGAGGCGCTGACTCTAGCTGACCGTGAGCTTTATGAGAATCGAGTTCGGCTCGAACGCCAATTGACGAAGGGTCTCCCGCGAGTGTTGGCGGATCGGGTTCAGATGCAGCAGGTGCTGCTGAACTTGATCGTGAATGGCATCGAAGCCATGATCGCTGTTACAGATCAACCTCGCTCACTTTGTGTGGAATCCCGGATTGATGAAACTGGCGACATACTGGTTGCGGTACGCGACTCTGGCACTGGCCTCAACTCGGAAGCACATCGCCTTTTCACTCCCTTCTTTACAACGAAGGCGAACGGCATGGGAATGGGTTTGTCTATCAGCCGGTCACTGGTTGAAAACCATGGCGGGCGGCTCTGGGCCACACCGAATTTTCCCATTGGTGCTGTGTTTTCCTTCACGCTGCCAGTAAGTGCCGGGAGTCCAGCGTGACCAGTGCTTCCATTGTCTTTGTTGTCGATGACGACCCATCGGTACGTTCGTCGCTCAAGTTCCTCTTAAGCACCGTGGGGTTGCAGGTTGAAAGCTTTGACTCGGCCGATAGCTTCTTGCATAAGAACTCGCCAGATGTACCCAGTTGTTTGGTGCTGGACGTCAGACTACCCGGATTAAGTGGGCTCGATTTTCAGCGCGAGCTTGTCGCGAGAAACATTCATATTCCGGTAGTTTTTCTTACTGGCCACGGGGATATCCCAATGAGTGTTCGCGCCATGAAGGCTGGGGCGGTCGAATTCCTCACCAAGCCCTTCCGCGACCAGGATCTGCTGGATGCGGTCCGCATTGCACTGGAGCGAGATCATAGGAGGCGTGAACAGGAGAAAGAAGTAATCGACCTCCAACGGCGCTTCGACTCGTTGACTGCTCGCGAGCAGCAGGTGATCTCGATGCTCGTCTCGGGCATGCTCAATAAACAAATTGCGGGTCAGCTCGGCACTGCGGAGAGTACCGTGAAAGTCCAGCGTAGCCGGGCAATGGAGAAGATGCATGCGGAATCCCTTGTCGACCTGGTAAGAATGATCGAGAAGCTCAAAGGTCCCTCGGAAAAAGCCTCGTAAGCGAAAGTTTACCCGCATCATCTTTTTTAGGACCCAGATCTACCAATGCCCAATAGATTCTTTCCCCCCTCTGCGAATACCTTGAACTCAGTGAGGCGTTCAGAGTGACAGAGAATCTGATCTCGGTAGTTGACGACGATGAGTCAGTTCGCAGGACCACCACACTACTGATCGAGTCATTTGGATTTCGAGCGGCAGCTTTTGAATCTGCCGAAACTTTCCTGAGCTCCGGCCATCTGCACGACACCTCGTGTCTCATTGTTGACGTGCAGATGCCGGGCATGAGTGGGTTACAACTTCAAAGCCACCTCGCTGCCGCGGGCTGCGGCATTCCTATCATCTTCATTACCGCTTACGAGAGCAAAGAGTCCCGACATCGAGCGATGCAAGCAGGAGCTGCCGCTTTCCTAGGCAAGCCTTTCGGCGACGAGCAGCTTCTCCAAACCATTCGTTCCGCCTTGCGGTCTTTAGGCCGGGACGATTGCTGACGCAAATTGAGGAGTGAAATATGAGTTTAACGCACGCACTTTGCCATGAATTGGGGGCACCACCGATGTTGGACGTAGAACCCATCGTCTTCGTGGTCGACGATGATATCTCGGTGCGCGAATCGCTGGAATTATTGATCCGTTTCGAAGGCTGGCAGCCGGAGACCTTCGCTTCCGGCCAGGAATTCCTTGCCCGTCCACGAACTCTGGTTCCGAGCTGCCTGGTGCTGGATTTTTCTCTTCCGGGACTCAATGGTCTCGAGCTGCAGAAGAGCGTCGCCGTCGAGCGGACGGACATGCCTGTCATCTTCATCACCGGCTACAGGGACGTGCCCCTGACGGTCCAAGCCATGAAGGCCGGGGCTTTCGAATTCTTGACGAAGCCATTCGGTGAAGATGCGCTGTTGAGCGCCATCCGAGCCGCTCTCGAACGCAGTCGGGTTGCATTGAGCCGGGAGGCGGAGATGAGGGTGCTCTCGGACCGTTACGCATCACTTTCGTGTCGCGAAGAGCAGGTTATGGCGCTGGTGGTCTCCGGCTTGTTGAATAAGCAGATTGGTGGAGAACTCGGTATCAGCGAAATCACGGTGAAGGCACACCGCGGCAAAGTAATGCAGAAGATGAAGGCCGATTCTCTTGCCGATCTGGTGAGAATGGCCGCGAAGCTTGGGCCCTCACTAGCAACGATGACTGCGGCCTAATGGATATATTCACGATCGCAATAATTGTTGAAGACGGCGAATTCGCAGACGCGGTCCGACCCAAAGCGGAAAAGGCCGTTGGCTGTCGCTATCGCTTGAGCATTTGAACCTCGTAGCCTCACAGATGGAGAGGAGAACATGGCCAACTCTGTCATATCGTATGATGTTCGACCGGAAAATTATGTTCCCAGCGCTCCTCTGGAATCGATTCTTTGCACGGAGGAGTTGCACCGTCGTCCATGGCGCGCGCCGGATTATGAAAAGGAGAACTGCGCGCTGGTGAAGTTAGTGAGCGGGCTAGCTGATTCGCCGAGCACCATACTCCAGATGCTGGCTGAAACGATCCTGGACATTACGCAATGTGACTCCGCCGGCCTTAGCCTGCTGACGAGGGACGGCAAAACGCCGCATATGGATGGCGAGAGGTTCTACTGGCCAGCCATCGCGGGCATGTGGAATCCGCATGTCGGAGGTGGGACGCCGCGCAATTTCGGCCCCTGCGGAGACGTGCTTGATCAAGATCGTACCCTCTTGTTCCGACATTTCGAACGGCGCTACTCCTATTTGCTGCCGGTAATTCCGGCGGCCGAAGAATGCCTGCTGGTTCCGTTTTACGTCAACGGCGAAGCCGTGGGAACCATATGGGGAATCATGCACAGCGACCGCCGCAAGTTCGATGCAGAGGATGATCGGGTCATGGCTTCTCTGGGGAAATTTGCTTCTTCCGCCTATCAAGCGCTGGCACACATAGAAGACCTCAAATTCCTGGTGTCCGAGCGCGAAAAGGCGGAAGCGGAAGTCCGTGAACTGGCAAGAGGGTTGGAAGCGAAGGTCCGGCGTCTGGTCGAGGCCGATGTTGTGGGAATTGTCATGTGGAATCTCGAAGGTGCAATCACTGGAGCCAACGAGGCATTTCTCCGCATGGTGCAATACGACCGTGAAGATCTTGCCTGTGGTCGCTTACGCTGGACGGATCTGACGCCAGCCGAATGGCGTGGTCATTACGAACGGGCCATAGCTGACTTGAAGGCAACGGGCATCTTTCAACCCTTCGAGAAGGAGTACTTCCGGAAAGATGGCAGCCGAGTGCCTATACTTCTCGGCGGCGCACTCCTAGAAGAAAATGGCAACGAAGGTATCGCTTTCGTGCTCGATTTGAGCAAACAAAAGCGAGCTGAGAGGGCTTTACGGCGCAGCGAGGCATTCCTGGCGGAAGGACAACATCTCGGTCAAATCGGCAGCTTTTCCTGGCGCGTGGCGACAGACGAAATCACTTGGTCAGCGGAGCTCTATCGCATCTACGAGCTTGAGATTGGCGTTCCCGTGACGCTCGAACTGATCCGCAGCCGAGTCCATCCGAAAGACGTCAGTCTGATCGAGAAAATGAAAATGGTGGACCAGGCACGAGAGGACCGCCACGACTTTGAATGGCAGTACCGCTTGCTAATGCCGGACCACTCGATTAAGTACATGCATGCTGTCGCTCATGCGACCCGTGACCAGGATGGTCAGCTGGAGTACATCGCCTCGGTCCAGGACGTTACGGCCCGCAGACTGGCGGAAAAGGCAAGCGACAAAGCTCGATCGGACCTTGCACGTGTGGCCAGAGTGATGACCCTCGGAACGCTGACGGCGTCTATCGCCCACGAACTCAACCAGCCGTTGTCCGGCATTGTCACGAACGCCAGCACCTGTATGCGAATGCTGGCCACTGATCCTCCAAACGTGGATGGTGCTCGCGAGACCGCCCGGCGCACGATTCGCGATGGCAATCGCGCGTCTGAGGTAGTCAGTCGGTTGCGTGCGCTCTTTAGCAAGAAGGACGCCGCGACCGAATCTGTGAACTTGAATGATGCCGCGCTGGAGGTGATTGCCCTGTCGTTAGCGGACCTGCAGAAGAACGGGGTAATCCTTCGTCCTGAGCTCGCCGATGACCTTCCGCTGGTCAAAGGCGACCGTGTACAGCTTCAGCAGGTCATCCTGAATCTCGTTCTGAATGCCTCAGACGCGATGAGTGGCGTGGACGATCGTCCGCGTCAGTTGGTGATTAGAACCGAACGAGAGGACGATCGCGCGCGACTGACAGTGCAAGATGTGGGCGTGGGCATCGAAGCTCACAGTATGGAAAGGCTCTTCGAACCGTTCTACACAACTAAGAGTGGCGGTATGGGAATCGGACTCTCCGTCAGTCGCTCGATTATCGAGAGCCATCATGGACGTCTGTGGGCAACCCCGAATGATGGTCCGGGAGTCGCGTTTTCGTTCGCTATTCCACGAGCGCCCGAGGGCTTTGCGCACTCCGAGGGTCTCCGGCACACTCAGGCACCTAGCGGGACTTCAGCGGCGTGAATCCGTAATCGATCGGTGGGGAGTCATTGCGGGACTCGTGATTTAAGGATAGTACACGTCGGAGCAGCACTTGCTTGTGTCGTAGAGTCGCTAAGCCCGCTAGAAACAAAAGTGCCCCCGCAAGTTCAACCTGGTGCCGAGTCCAGTTGGCGATGACCAGTCCGGTCAGAGCAGTCGCTAATCAAACTAGACAAGATGAACCCTAGTCCTGAATGACGCTAAACCGACACCAAAGTGTAATTGACGCGCCCCATCAAGGCGAGCATGCTCGCGTCATGGGGCGTGAACAATCTGTGATGATCAGGCCTCCCCTCGTTTCCGTGATCGATGACGATGAGTCTGTGCGCGAATCGCTGCCCGACCTGGTGAGGGAGTTCGGGTATGCGGCTCAGGCGTTCTCCTCGGCGGAGGCATTCCTTGCATCCGATTACGTTGACCAGACCAGATGTCTTATCCTTGATGTCTCCATGCGCCCAGGCATGTCCGGACCGGATCTCCAACGGGAATTGTCCCGCCGCGGGCGAGAGATTCCGATCATCTTCATCACCGCTCACGGAGATGAAACTATCCGTCCACGCCTGCTCGAACAGGGAGCCATCGAATGCCTGAGCAAGCCATTCAGCGATACCGCGCTGCTTGAGGCCGTTAATTCGGCACTTCACCCGAAGTGAGAGTTCCGCGCTCTGTTGACTGTGCGGAATAAAACGAATGCGACGTGCCAGTTTGCGGGTCAAGTGGTCTTCGCGCCTGGCAGTCTCAACTTCAATCATGTTCGTTGTTGACGACGATGTTGCGGTTCGCGAATGTCTGGAGTCTTTGATATTCACGCCCCCTCTGATCTCAAAATCGACCTCTTGAGAAGGCTTCGAATGTCCAGCAGAGTATGGATTGGACACATGGGTACGGAGTGGTGCGCACTTTATTCCGCGCGGCCCGATACCAAGGTATCGCCAATACCATCGTCCAATTGATTCGCTAGAGCACGTCCGGTGTAATAACTTCATCGGAGGCGATTCGGTCGGACAGACGACATTGCAAAAACCTCTCAGGAGGAAAACGATGAGTATTCTCGATAAGGCGCTGGAAGCAAACCGCAACTATGCAAAAACTACGATCCAAAGCTAGGAAAGCATCCGGCCCCCAAAATCGTAGTTGTAACCTGCATGGATCCACGGCTCTCAGATCTCCCCGGAATCCTGGGTCTGCCACAAGTCGATATCGGCGTTATCCGAACCGGCGGTCCCGCGGTAACGGAAGATGTTCTCGGAGACCTTATTGTTTCCAACCGTGTGCTCGGAACCACCGAGATACTGCTTCTCAACCACACTGGCTGCGGGTTCACGACATTCACAGATGACGAAATGAACGCGAAGCTGACCGCTTCTACCGGCGATGCGTCGCCGGCTCCAATGCGGTTCTTCTCCTTTAAGGACCCCGAGGAAAACACCCGGGAGCAGATCAAGAAAGTCAGGTCGCATCCCTGGATCGCTAAAGACGTCCCAGTGCGCGGCTTCATTTTCGACGTGGATACAGGGAGACTGCGGGAAGTGACTGTACTTGAACACGAGCTCGCCGCCTGACTGCGATCCCGGAGGAAAATGGAAACAACACCGTAAGCCGTACAAGCATCACAACTCGTGGGTTGGAAAATCTTCCTCCCGCTCAAACTAAATGCAGCTCGGGCTGACACTGCGCTCGACCTCTAGCCAAACATTTAACGAAAGGATGGTAATGATATGCCGGAAGCAACCTGGAAACCCCACGAGAAACACGGACGGCTGACGATGCAGAGCGACTTACCTGACAGCGTCTACGCGTTTCCGAAGCAGCGCAAAGAACCACTGACCGACGCAGAGCATGTGCGTAACGCGGTCGCACGGTTCGATCAAGTTATCGATGTCTCCGACGCCGATCGTGCTTTGGCGTTTGAGAACATCGAAAAAGCTGCAAAGTACTACAACGTCAACCTTGCGGAAACCTCATGGCACGACTTGGGCGTACATCCCCAAAAAGAGAGAAAAGAGGCGTAGGTATTTCTGAGGTTGGTGAATGTTATGCCCAGAGGTAAATCCATTCGATCCGGGTGGCGATGTGATAGTTGCGGCGAGCTTGTGTCAGATCTGCAGGCTGGCTGGGTGGAATGGCTTGCGGCGGAGGACACTAAGGGAAAGCCGAAAGTGAGCGGCTTGCGGTTAGTGCACCGTCGCAACACGAGCCCAGGATGGCGAGAGCCGTACGGCTGTCAGTACAATCCGCGAGACGAATTCAGAAAGAACCGTGGCATCGTAGAGGGATTAGCTCTTGACCGGTTCGCGGGTCCCGACGGCCTTATGTTACTGCTTTCGATGATTGCTGAACGTGAACTTCCCGCGCAAGAACTGATCGAACTGGCCAAGCGAGTGCAGATTCCGGGCTACGAAGCAGTGCACGAACTGGTTCACGATGCCGTTAGCGAAGGCGTGATAGTGCCTTCCATCTCCTCTGGCTTTTACTTGCAGTGCGAGATCTGGGACGTGCTGCAGTGGGCAAGCCGAACTTCAGCGAAGGCGAGCTGATGTTGCGCCAGAATCGGTTCGTCGTTCTCGCTAAATCAGTTTGCTGTGCTTATCCCGGCGGCTTCCAGTTCCGAGTTTTTTGCGAGTCCATCGGGCCGGCGACCAATTCCAGCATCGTTCATCTAAGGTTTGTTAGTGACTGTTTGCTCGCCGCACAAAGGAGATGAAATATGAAAGCAGTTGTTGTCCATCAATATGGCGGTCCTGAAGTACTCAAGTTCGAGGATTACCCTGATCCGGTTCCGGGTCCGGGCGAAGTGCTGGTGCGGGTCGCTGCCACGAGCGTGAATCCGATCGACTACAAGCGGCGTGCCGGGTTAACTAAGGATTTTTATCCCATGCAGTTCCCGAGCCTCATCGGAGTCGATATTGCGGGGACTGTTGTGAAGGTTGGGACGGGAGTGGAGGGCTTTTCCGTCGGCGACCAAGTGTTCGCTATGGCGGACAATACTTACGCTGAGCTTTGCGTTGTGAAAGCCGCGGTACTGGCGAAGGTTCCCAAGGGGCTCGATTTGGTCCAGGCTGCGGCGCTGCCGCTGGTGACGATTACCGGCAACCAGCTCATGTCCGCTACCGGAATCAAAGCGGGCCAGACGGTTCTCGTCGTAGGTGCTGCGGGAAATGTCGGGCGTTCGGCCGTGTTCACCGCGAAGCAACGCGGGGCGACTGTGATCGCGGGAGTTTTGAAAAGGCAGATGGATGTGGCGAAGACGGTCGGCGCGGATCAGGTGGTTGCAACCGATGACGACACCGCGATAGCGAATCTTCCGCCGCTCGATGCGGTGGCGGATACGGTCGGCGGAAGAACCGCGGAGAAGCTGATCGCCAAGGTGAAACCGGGAGGAGTGTATGCATCGGTTGTCGAGGCACCGCAAAACGCCGCGAAGTATCCATCTGTGAAAGTCGCGCACGTATTCTCGAAATTCGACAGAAAAACGCTGGAGTTCATGGCCGAAGCGGTGCGCGATGGCAAGCTGGTAATCCCGATTAGCCAGAAACTGCCACTCAGTGAAGCGGCCGAAGCTCAAGCGGAGGCGGAAAAGGGCGGCGGCGGGAAGATCTTGCTTGTGGCCTAAGCTCTTTGCTGCACGTGCAACGACTAAAGGAAAATCGAAAACGAAGAAAGATCGCCGCCGACTTAATCCCGCTTCGAGGCTTGCGCCTCTGGCGGATGCTGTCATCTTCAAGCTGAGAAGGAATTAGCCGTGAAAGCAGCCAGAATTCATAGCTTCGGTGCGCTCGACGTCGTAGTAGTCGAGGATGTGCCGGTGCCGTCGCCGGGCCCCGGCGAAGTTCTGGTGCGCGTAATGGCCGCAGGCGTCGCCCCCTGGGACGCGATTATCCGCGAGGGCAAGAGCAAGGTCAGCCCTCAACCTCCACTGACCCTCGGATCGGACTTCTCCGGCGTTGTCGAGAAGGTGGGCCCCGGCGTGACCGACTTCGCTCCGGCCGACGAAGTCTACGGCGTCACCAATCCGCAGTTCTGTGGCGCCCAGGCCGAGTTCGCCGTGGCCGCGGCCGGGATGGTCGCCCGCAAACCGCAATCGCTGAATCACGCAGAAGCAGCATCGGCTCCCGTCATTGCAGTAACCGCCTGGCAAATGCTGTTCCAGTATGCACAGGCGATGCGTGGACAAACGGTAATGGTCGTCGGAGCCGCGGGGAATGTCGGGGCTTACGCCGTACAAATGGCCGTAGACGCGGGAATCAACGTCGTTGCCATCGCCCACCTCGACGACGAAGACCTGCTCCGCTCGTTGGACGTGAAATCCATCATCGACTCGAGCAAGCCCGCATTCGAGAAGGACCTCCCACAGGTGGATGCTATCCTCGATACGGTCGGGGGCAGTACGTTGCAACGCTGCATCGCTGCGTTGAAACCCGGAGGCAAACTGGTCACCTCGGTTTCCACGCAGCCGCTGCCGGCGGGGGCCGTTTTCTTCTACGCTGAAGTGACCACCGCACGCCTGCAGACGCTCACGCGATTGTTTGACGCGGGCAGAATCACCGCACGCGTGGGCTCAATCCTGCCGCTTTCTGAGGCGCGCCAGGCGCAAGCCATGCTTGCGGGCGCGCCCCACAAGTATGGCAAGATCGTCCTGCTGATCGGACGCCCGCAGCAGAACTGGTCTGCGCGGCAAAGTATGGAGAAGGATGCGGTCGCCGGAACAACCGCCGAGAAGCTGTTCGCCCGGCGGCCAGACATCGAATGTCAAAAGGAAAATCGAAAATGAAAAAAGATCGCCGCGGAATCAACCCCGCTTCGAAGCCGAGTGGCGACGGATGTGTGGAATGTCTGGCGTCGCCGACAGGTTGGTGGTTTCATCTCCGCCGGTGCGCGGAGTGTGGGCACATCGGATGCTGTGACAGTTCGCCAAGTCAGCATGCATCCAAGCATGCAGCGGCAACAGGTCATCCGATCATTGCCAGCTTCGAGCCGGGTGAGGATTGGTTCTACGATTATGAGAAGCGGGGGATGATCAAGGGTGTGGAATTGCTTCCGCCACATTCGCATCCAAAAAATCAGCCCGCTCCCGGACCGGCAGGAAGGGTGCCAGACGACTGGGAATCGCTGCTCAACTAGAGAGCGTTATAGAGCCGCCAGCCAGAGAGGGCTAAATCTAATGGTGAATGTCCCGCCCGTTACCCGCATTTTTGTCCACGAGGGGGAGAAGAACAGCGCAAGCTCGTGCTATCGCCTGGTTACGACAATTGACGGCCTGCAGAACGTCGCCTTCGTAACGACCAGAGCGTTCCGGCAGTTAACACCAAGGCAAGGATGGCATCATCGCGGAGTCGTTTGGATGTGATATCCGTGCGATGGAGGAGGTATGCATCTACATAAATAGCTCCGAAGACCAGCACGAAAGCTCCGAGACAGGCAAGTAAATACGCGTGCCACGCTGGTCGCGCTATCCACGCCGCCTTTTCTCCTCGCCGAGCGACGACAACTCCCAAAACGAATAATGCTGCCGCCGCAAGGGCGAGCGCGGCATCGGTCCAACTAATTCCGTCACTGGCTTCCGACCAGAACAGGAGCACCAGTGCGCCGGTCATCGCCAACGCAAAGAGCGCGTAATCCCAGAAGCCGCGTGGCTTGGGAAGGGGAATCATCGGGCCAAGTATAGCAAGCAGGCGACGACCTTGGGAACGTTGTTGGCGAAAAATCGCGATTTCACTCAAAAGCGCCATACTTAGGATTTCCCGGCATTCGCTGCCGTTTGTATCGAAAGCGCCATTTTTGGCTAATGCAAATCAGACGCGTCAAAGGAGATAGCGCTTGAAGAATATTCTAGTTGGCGATCCAGACCGAGTCAGCGATCGAGTAGTTCAAAGTCCCGTGATGCGGTACAGGACGACCCCATGCGATGGAACAACAGCACTGATGGTGCTGCTTGTTTTCCTTGTCTCGCCGGTCCACAGGTCGCGTAAGGAATAGCCGCTTTCGTTTTCGGGGACGCCCGCGGTAGATGCTGGAACGGAGACTTCCTTTGGCGTCCTTCCGGTATTGAACAAACCGACGATCGTGTCTCCATTCGGTTCCCTCTTGGCGAACACTTGCTGGTTGCCGGTATTGAGCACCCTTTTCGCCGCGATCGAATCCTGGTCGACAGCAAGGACTGCGGAGTTCTCCAGATATTTCTGCAGATCCGTTGGGTCTAGGTGAGTAAGATCGACGCCGAGGATGAAGGGCGCCGTCCCAAGGGCCCACAGGCTCATCTGAGTCTGGCGCTCAACCGGAGTCAGCCCGTCGTTGCTGCCATTTCCTACCTCGATGGAGTCATAGTCGTTGAAAGCGCCTGGACCCGCATAAGGTTGCCACTCTGCTACGTAGTTGAAGCGTTTGGCAATGTCGGCCCAGCTGGTCAGCGGGTAGCTGCTATGGTGCTTTTCGCAGCGATAGCATTCGACGTCAGGCGCGAACTCCCATTGATTGGCATACTTCATCAATGTCGGGGCGATGGCGCTTGTAAGGTTCCCCTGCGTGACGTCCAGGATCATGGGCCGACCGCTTTGCCGTATCGCATCCGACCATGCCTTAACGTCAGCGGCATTGCTGTCTTTCATGCCATCAATTTTGATGTAATCGACACCCCACGCCGCCAGCATATTTACCCATGAATTCGTATACTCCTGCGCTCCAGGCTTGTCATAGTTAATGCGGACCATGCCTTTGCAGTTGTAGTTATTCTCCTTTACAGACGCGTCCGCAATTTGAGCAGCAGTGTACGATGTGCCCTTAATCGGCGTGTTCCGGCCGACCGCCTGCCTGGAAATACCCGGCGTAACATAGATTCCGAACTTCATCCCGAGACTGTGGATGTAGTCAGCCACTACCTTCATGCCATCGGTATCTCCCTCGGCCGGGAATTTAGAGGAGTCTGTCAGCCAGCGGCCATAAGGGTCGACGTTCGGACCTTGTGGTCCCGGACACTGATACCAAAAGTCGTCGAGGTTTACGTATTGGTAGCCGATTTTCTGCAATCCGAAATTCTGCAGGGCGAGCGCCTGAGCTTTCACTTGGGCTGCCGTGGGATTCTGGCGGAGGAAGCTCCAGCTACTCCAGCCGAGAACGGGCGTGCGCTCGAGACCATTATCCTCTGCGCTGGCGTTGTGTAGCATCCCGCCCGCCAACAACGCGATCAGCACTGCTGCCCTGAAGCTGTGTGTCCATTGCTTCAAAAAAATCATTCCTTTCCTTTATCACAAGCGGGGCGACAAAAACAATTACGCGCGTGTAATCGGTGGCACATAAATGTATTCGTGATTGCTGCGGCTTGCGGAGCGCTCCCGGTCAATTAACGATAATTCCCCGATTACACTCAAAATCCCTCGATCGAACACCAATCTGTGTCCGATACGTAGAAGTTCGCCACGCTGTCCGCAAGCTCGAGTCCAAGCTATTACAATTTGTCGACCACAGGTGGCACCGCATGAACCTGCCTGACGCGCCGATTGCACACGAAGGCTTCTTTGCAGCTCACTTCTTCACCGTGAGCGACCTCGACAAATCGAAGGATTTCTATGTCCGAATTCTTGGCGGGAAAGTGATCAAGCCAGACAATCCCTGCTACATCAAGCTAGCGAATACGTGGCTCATTCTCAATTCCGGCGGTGGTCCGACTCCTGACAAACCAGAAGTAATTCTTGAAACACCGCCGGATCTGAACAGAATGAGACTGGTTCAGCAGCCACAGTTAGTTTCGAGGACCGCACAAAAACACAACCGATACCATCGTCCAATTGTTCAAAGCCTGCCCTTCTGCTTTTATAACGTCACGCTGCCGGTTCAATCAGAATCTGCATTTTCGGAAGCAATCGAAAGGGATACCAAATGGACCGCACAAATGGAAAAGAGACGACGCCCGCGACCGCGCCTGTCGCGTCGAACCCGCCTGAGTCGAACACACTAAGTGTGAACGTTTTTACCGCCCCGGGAAAAGCTATGGTCGGCGAGCGGCCAAAGCCATTTGGCGAAGCGCTCGGCTTTGATCCGATCACGTCGACTTTAATCTTCGGCGAGTACGACGCGGTGCTGGTGGACGCAATGGGGACCGTGGCTGAGGCCGAGGCTCTCGCGGCCTGGGTCGCTCTGCACAACCGCAACCTGGAGACCATCTATATAACGCACGCCCATTTCGACCACTTCTACGGTCTCAGCATTTTGCTCGACCGTTTCCCGGGCGCGCGGGCCATAGCAACGCCCGCGGCGCTCAAAGCCATGCAGATCTCTTTCACTCCCACAGTGGAGCGGTTGGCCCGCCGGATGTTTCCCGGGCAAGTGCCCACCCAGTTGGTTCCACCTGAGCCCTATAAGTACGACACGTTCACTCTCGAGGGCCACGAATTGCGCATCATCCAGCAGGGCCGCACCGATAGTCCCGATTCGACGTCTCTCTACGTTCCATCGATCGGCCTGATCGTCGCCGGCGACGTTGTCTATAACCAATGCCGCATGTACGTCGGCGACACCACCCCCGAGAGCCGAAAGAATTGGATCGCGGCGCTAGACCGGTTAGCGGCGCTCAATCCGACGACGGTTGTCGCAGGCCACAAGAAGCCGGGCGCGCCCGACTCTCCCTCGACCATCCAGGACACCAAGCGTTATCTGCAGGACTTCGATCGGCTGCAGAAAACCGCGACATCCGACCAGGAGCTGTTCGATCAGATGACGGAGCTATACCCGCATTGGGTAGCCAATCAGTCGTGGTTGATGTTTGGATTCCCGGGGGCATAACTCTTCCATATGGGAAACAGACTCAAATTCAAAAAGGAGAACAAAATGACAAGTAAAGGAAAAGTCCTAGTGCTAGTTTCAAGCGGTCGCGGCTTGCCCTTGAAAGATGGCAAGGTTTACAAGGGCGCTGGCTACTACCTCAACGAGCTGACGGTTCCGGTTCGCGCCCTGATGAACGAGGGCTACGAAATCACCTTCGCCAATCCCAAAGGCAACACGCCGCAAGTGGATGTGCATTCAGAGGTCGCCGATTTCTTCGGTGGGGACGCGGCCAAGCTGCAGGACTATATGCTATTCCGCGACGGCCTGACTGGGCTCAGAGATCCAAGCCGCATCGCGGATGTCATCGCATCGGGCCTGGATCAATATGACGCTGTTTTCGTCCCCGGCGGCCATGGTCCGATGATCGATCTTCTCGATGATCCCGACGCTGGCACCGTGATGAGACACTTTCATAAAACATCCAAGCCTACGGCAGTGCTGTGCCATGGCCCGATTTCACTGCTCTCGGCTCTTCCGAATTCAAAGGAGTTTGTCGCCGCGCTGGCGGCGGGCGATGCCGCAGGAGCACACGCAAAGGCTCAAGGTTGGATCTATTCTGGATATAAGATGACTATCTTTTCGACAGCGGAAGAGCAGCAGCGGGAACCGCTTGAGATTGGTGGCAAAGTTCTCTTCTACCCGGACTTTGCCTTGCGCACGGCGGGCGGTGACGTAAGTGTGGTCGCTCCATGGGGGAGCTACGTCCTGCAAGATCGCGAGTTGATCTCAGGTCAGAACCCGTTCTCTGATGAAGCGCTTCTGAAACTTCTTCTACCGGCACTCAGTCGGAGGAAGGAATCGGTTGCCGCGGCATAAGAATCGGAGGGGTGGGTAGAGGGCTGGCTCGGGGGGAAAATCCATCATGCCAACTGGACTCTCGAGGGTGCCCCTCGGGATTTGATTGCTTGCGATAGAGCTTTAGCCTGGGCCAGCCCCCCAAGAACACGTTCGATTAAAATGCTGCCAGAGAAACACAGAAAGGAGAATACGATGCAACTTCAGGGTGACTACTTCAATGCTTATCGCAACCTAAAGCTGACACGAGATGACAAAGGCGTGCTGGTTGCTGAATTCCACACCAACGGCGGGCCGTTCATTATGACCGCGCAATCTCACACGGAATTTGTCGACGGGTTCTACCGGATTTCGCAAGATCGGGCGAACAAGATCGTAATCCTTACTGGCGCCGGTGGGGAGTTCATTACTGATGTCGATTGGTCCTCTTTCGGCAACCCCGCCGATCCCGGCGTTTGGAGCCAGGTTCACGATGAAGGTGTTCAGGTTTTGGAAAACATAGCCAACATACGCGTCCCAGTCATCGCGGCAATCGAGGGACGTGCCCATGTGCATTCAGACTACGCGCTACTTGCCAGCGTAATTGTGGCGGCAGATGGCGCGACCTTCCAGGACGTGGCCCACTTCTCCCAGGGCGTTGCGCCCGGTGACGGAATCTTTACCACCTGGAGTTATCGCGCCGGAGCGGGACGTGCCGAGGCCTTCCTGCTCAATCCACAGCCGCTATCAGCGCGTGTGGCACACGAATGGGGAGTGGTCGCCGAGGTTGTGCCGAACGGGAAGGCGCTCAGTCGGGCGCGGGAATTGGCCGAGCTGTACCTGAAGGCTCCGGAGGTGACCCGCCGGAACACACGCATCCACTTCATTCAACCGTTGAAGGAGCGCATTGTGCGAGAAGTTGGCTACGGATTGTCGCTCGAAGGAGCGTCGTCGGCCGACCTCGTCAAATCAATGCGAGCCAAGAGTGAACCTGTCGCTCCGAAAGGAAAAGTCGCATGATGCGCACCGAAAGCACCTCCTCCCCTCAGGTACAAGACGCAGCCGGAAGAATTTGATCTGGTGATTCTCGGGGGCGGCACGGGCTCAGACGGAACGTTCCCAATTCTTGCCGCCGAAATTAGGGAACGTTCCGTCTGGCCCGAATTTCCGAATTTCGTAAACACCAGCCTGCCGCCTGACGTCGAGCTCGGCGCCGGGTGGGATGCGTGCATCGCTTCGCTCGGGCGACCTGCCGCACAAAATGGAATCAAGGCGCTGATGGAGCGCGGCTTCCACAAGCCCGGGGATGTCGAAAATGGGCTCGGATACTACCTGGGCCAAATTGTGCGCTAGGGAGCGGGACTCCGAACACCGTATTTGTAATGAGCACTGTATCGAAAGGAGCCATCAATGAACGCCGTACAAATCGAACAAAAGAGCTATGAGATGCCCCCGCGAGAGGGGATCAGCATTGCACAATTTCTCACCGTCGCCGACATCGAGCGATCGGCTCGCTACTACGAAAAGGTGTTCGGCGCTCGCATTCTGACCCTGGGTGACGGCAACGCGCCTGCGTACCTTCTGCTAGCGAATATCTGGATGATTCTGAACGTTGGCGGCGGGCCGACCCCGGATAAGCCGACGGTAACGCTCAGCGTCCCCGACCCGAATCACATCAACAGCTTTATGAATTTCCGCGTTGCGGATATTCAAGCATGCTACAAATTGTGGAAAAGTCGAGGGGCCGAGTTCATCACGGAGCCGATCCCCAAGTACGGCGAGATTCGCTGCTACATCCGCGATCCTGACGGTTACATCATCGAGGTCGGGCAGAGCACAACTGTCACATACGGTTAACGCGCGGCCGGGGCGGGATGCGGATTTAATCTCAACTATCTGTGCTCGCGTTCGATGGAATCAGTGCGTCTCGAAAAGCGTATAGTGGCGGCGATTTTCTCCAGTCGGATCGACACATGTATAATCCCGCGCATGCAAGGAATATCGTGGAGCACAATTGCGCTCGGCTCGCTGTTGCTCGTATCGGGCTCAAAGGGAGGACAGGAAATGAAATCTCCGAAAGCTGAAAAGTCGAAGCCGCCTGCCAAAACGGAGCAGCGCGGGCGCATCCTTGGAATCGGCGGTGTGTTCTTCAAATCCGCGAATCGTGATCAGGCGCGCGAATGGTATGCGAAGCATCTTGGACTCGCTGACAAAGGCCAGGGAGCAATGCTTCCGTGGCGCGAACACGACGACCCGCAAAAAGAACGGGTTACAGTTTGGACTGTTTTTGCCTCCTCCTCGAACTATTTCCCCGCCAGCCAACCGTTCATGATCAACTACATCGTGGACGATATGGATGCTTTGCTCGACCGCTTAAAACAAGAGGGAGTAAAGATCGACGCCAAACGAATGGATGAATCCTACGGTCGCTTTGCCTGGATCTATGACTCGGACGGGAATAAGATCGAGCTCTGGCAGCCGCTGCCCTAAGGGCCTTCCACTGTACTTACTCAATCGGTTTTCTGTAACTACTGCTCGATTTGCTACGGGTCGATCACATCAATAACTTGCCGGCGAGCCAGTAATCGACACTGAACTTTCCCGGGCCAGAGCAGATCAGCCAGATAAAGAAGAGCACGTACAAGACTTCTGGAAGGTAGAGGAAATCGTCGAGCCAGCTAAGAGGCGAAAGTCCTTTCGGCAAGGTGGAAACTGCGCTGGTCGCGGTGGCGACAATCATATCGATCAATAAAGCCACGCACGCCGGACTCGAAAGAAACCCCACGGTCACCAAGGATCCGCCAACGAACTCGACACCCGCCACGAAATAAGCCGTCTGGCGGGGAAATGGAACTTTCGCTTGAACCAGCGTTTCGTAAACAGGCTTTGTGCCGCCGGCGACAAACAATTTATTTCCCCCGGAGATGGCGAAGAACACCCCGATCGAAACCCGTACCAGCAGGATGGCATATTGTTCCAAATCACCGCTGCCCTGTAGCGCAAACTGGATCAACCGCTTCCAATCCATGTCTTATCCCTCCATCGGAAGTCGTAAGCGAATTCTCGCGCCTCGAGATTATGTATCCATCCGTTCGACCCATTGAGCGCGAAATGCGGGAGCCGGAAATGGATCCGCAAAGTATTGTGTTTCGTGCGCAACCTTGTCGCCCCTAAACTCCATGACGCTCACGGTGTAGGACGGCTTGCCATCATAGGTCAGGATGAGTTCGGTCACCCAAAGATCACCGCTGCCTATAATTCGCTGAACAGTAAAGCGCTTCTTGCTCGGCTGACTGGCGCGTTGGCCCTGGATGTTGCGCCGGCCGCGGGTTCGCTCGCCTGACTGCGGGTAGTCCAGCACTGCGCCCTCGAGATAGATGAGGTGCTCGGTTTCAAAATCGTTGGCATCGGACGCCGCCCAATGCTGATCCAGCGCGGCACGGATCTTTTGATCTCTATCTCGCACTTCAGAAGACTGCTCCGTCTTTTGCGGATCGTTCCTTTGTTGGTCGTTCTTTTGATGATCGTTCCTTTGATGATCGTTCAACTTGAGCTCCAAATTAACGAGAAGCCAAATACTCTAGCGGATTGGAGTGTATAACACTGGCTTAGCGTGCGATTTGGCCCAGGGAGTATCCGAGCCGATTTTCGGCGTCCCCCGGCTTTGGCAGGTGCCTTCACAGTTGCCATGGGATTCTCCACCGTATTAAAGCTGTCACCATTCAGCCAGAATGAAATGGGCCGCACAATTGGACGATGGTATTGCCCTACTGTCGCATCGACTGCAGTGTCTTCAGGAAACCTTCTCCCGCAAACTTGGTACGAAGCTATCGTCGATCCCATTGACCAATTGAATCTGTGACGCAAGAACAACAAGAACAGAAGATAGAATCACGCACCGCCGTGGAACGTATCGTCGGCTTTACCGCCTTTGCGACAGGACTCAAGCGTCCGGAGTGTTGTCGTGAAACGATTTTGCCATCCCGTATCGCGAATGGCGTGAGTTAGAATACATCCATTGAGCCCGGAATCGCACTCTTAGCAAGGAGGATGATGCGGACGACAGAGCTTGGCGAATGGCTTTTTGGGTTCGAGCCTCCGCTCAAGATCTGTTGCGGCACGGTCCGTGCGTTTTGACCTCAACCCTTATGCGCTCGAGGTACTTTCGGACCTCCACCCCGGCCGCAATAATTTTCCTGCTCCTGGTGGGGGCAGGCAGTGGGCAAAATACGACGCTCATCAGTCTTGATCAGGCTATCGAACTGGCGCTAGCGCACAACCATTCCATAAAGGCCCAACGCACTCTGATTCTTCAAAATCAGGCTCAGGAGATTACCGCCAATCTTCGCCCCAACCCGACATTTGGAGTGGATTCCCAGTTTGTCCCGTTTTTCAGTCCGCAGGATTTTTCCGGGACGAACTTGGACGAAACCCAGCAGTTTGATGTAGGCCTCTCATATCTATTTGAGCGCGGGCACAAGCGTCAGCGGCGCCTGCAAGCGGCTCGCGATCAAACGGCGGTCACCCGCGCACAAATCGGGGATGCCGAACGAACGCTGGTTTTCAATGTTGGACAACAGTTTGTCAGCGTTCTGGTGGCTGAATCCACGTTGCAGTTTGCCCTGCAGGATTTGAAAGACTTTCAGGATGAAGTCAACATTTCGGAATTGCAGATGAAGGCAGGCGCCATCAGTGAGGGCGACTACCTCAAGATCAAGCTGCAGTTATTGCAGTTCCAAACCGATGTATCTTCGGCCCGTCTGGCCAAGGTGCAGGCGCTGGTGTCTCTGCGCGAGTTGTTGGGCTACGACGCAGTCCCGGAGAACTTCGACGTGATCGGTGAGCTGTCGTATCAGCCAATCCGTGCGAAACTGGACGACCTGGAGGCAAAGGCATTGCAGCAGCGTCCGGACTATCGTGCCGCTGAGTTAGGCATCACGGCGGCCCAAAGCCAGATCCGGCTGGCGAAAGCGAATGCCAAAGTCGATGTGAATGGCACCTACGATTTCACCCATGTTTCCGGCGAGAACGCCGCCTCGATCTTCGCCAATTTTGAACTGCCGATCTTCAATCGCAATCAAGGCGAAATCGCGCGCACTCGTTACGCGCTCACGCAGGCGCAGGAACAACAGCAGTCCACCAGCGACACGGTACTGTCCGACGTTGCCAATGCTTATCAAGCACTGCGGAGCAACAACGAAATTGTGGAACTTTATACTTCTGGATATCTCAAGCAAGCACAGGATTCGCGCGACATCAGCGAGTACGCTTATAAACGCGGTGCTGCCAGCTTGTTGGACTACCTGGACGCGGCGCGCAGCTACCGTGCGGCGCAGTTGGCATACCGCCAAGCGCTCGGATCTTATATGACTGCGTTGGAGCAGTTGAAAGAAGCGGTGGGGACGAGGAACCTGCAGTGAACGTACGGAAAGACATGTCACAATCGATTAGAACCATAGCTGCTCTCTCGGTGATCGGGCTGGCGCTTGCGGGATGTCAGAGCTCAAGAACCAACGCCGCGAGTTCGAGCGCGAACAACCCAAATAATGCAGAACTATTTACGATTCCGCGGGACCAGATGTCGCATGTGCAAGTCCTGACCATTCATCCCACGACGTTAACTCGCTCCCTCCGTTTGACTGGTGCCGTGGCCTACAACAGTTTTCGCACCACCCCGGTCATTACTCAGGTCAGCGGTCTGGTTAGCCGGGTCGTGGTCGCTCCCGGTCAGAAGGTAACTCAAGGCCAACCGATGTTGTACGTGGCGAGCCCGGATTATTCTCAACTCCGTACGAACTATTTGAAAGCCAAAGACGCCTATGCTCTGGCGCAGAAGGCATACGCCCGCGCACAGGATTTGTATCAACATCACGCGATAGCTGAGCAGGCTCTGGAGCAAGCTGCGTCGGCCGAGGTGCAGGCGGGTGGTGATCTGGCCGCTGCACAAGCCGCGTTGAAGGTTATGGGCATTGCCGATCCTGACGCCCTGGTGCAGGCTCCGCCTTCTTTCGAGGTCCCGGTAAAGGCGCCGATTGGAGGCTTGGTCGTGGAACAGGATGTGTCGGCCGGGCAGTTGATTCAACCGGGCAGCACTCAGTGCTTCATGATCTCCGACATCAGCAGCGTTTGGGTTTTGGTCAATGTTTATCAGAAGGATCTGCCCTTCGTACATGTGGGCGACCCAGTCACAATTCAAACCGACAGTTATCCCGACATTTTTAACGGTCGCATTTCCTACGTGGCCGCTTCTCTGGATCCGACTACCCGCACACTGCAAGCGCGCATTGACACGCCCAACCGCGGCGACAAACTAAAAAAAGACATGTACGTGACTGCAACCGTGCAAGCAGGAAGAATTCAGAATGCCATTGCGCTCCCCGATGCAGCTGTCCTGCGCGATAGTGAAAATCAGCCATTCGTTTATGTCATGGCATCGCCAAACCAGTTTGGCCGGCGCTCCGTGACTCTGGGAGAGAGCTTAGACGGACGGACGGAGATTACCAGCGGTCTAAAGTCAGGAGATCAGGTCATCGGGGACGGCAGCCTGTTCCTGCAGTTTGCGAACTCTTTACAGCGCTAACCGAATCAGGACCTTGGAAAGTCGACAAAACTCTGGCAAGGATGGGGTCCACCGCAACTGAATGATTCACCGAATAGTCCAAGCGGCGCTGCGGCAAAGATTTCTGGTGCTGATGCTGACGGCGTTCATCACGGTCGGGGGAATCCTGTCGTTTCAGCGCATGCCAGTGGACGCCTATCCCGACCTTTCTCCACCCCAAGTCGAGATCATTACGCAGTGGCCAGACCACGCCGCGGAAGAGGTCGAACGGTTAGTTACGCTTCCCCTTGAACTAGAGATGAATGGCGTCCCGCACATGGTGGTGATGCGTTCTATTTCGCTCTATGGTTTGTCGGATCTAATCCTGACTTTCGAAGAAAGCACCGACAGCTATTTTGCAAGACAAATAGTATTCGAAAGGCTCGCTCAAGCCACGCTGCCGACGGGAGTAACCCCGACTCTGTCGCCCTTGTTCAGTCCCAGCGGCCTGGTGTATCGCTATGTGCTGGAAAGCCCCGACCGCTCACCGCAAGAGCTAAAGACGATAGAGGATTGGGTGGTGGAGCGGGCTTATCGATCCGTCCACGGTGTAGCTGACGACTCGGGCTTCGGCGGGACGGTGATGCAATACCAGGTGCTGCTCGACCCGGCGCGCATCTACGGCTACCACCTGACCATCCCACAAGTTAATGCTGCTCTGGCTGCCAACAATTCGAATGCGGGCGGCGGCTTCTATTCTCAGGGTGGACAGTTCTACTACGTTCGGGGTATCGGGCTGGTACGGAACACAGAGGACATTGGAAACATCGTGGTCGGCGCCAATAAGGGCGTGCCCATTCGAGTGCGGGATGTGGGAGATGTCACAATCGGGCACGCGCCACGCCTGGGCGAATTCGGCTTCCAGAAAAATGATGATGTAGTTGAGGGCGTCATTCTCATGTTGCGTGGGGAACAGACGCAGAACGTCTTGAAAGGAGTTGAAGCAAAAACTGAGGAACTGAACCACCAGATCCTGCCACCTGACGTGAAGATTCATCCTTACTATGACCGCAGCGACTTAGTAGACCTTACTACGGACACAGTAGAGGCGAACCTGCTTCGCGGCATGGTGCTGGTCCTGATCGTGCTGATTTTTTTCCTGGTCAGCTTCCGCGCAGCCGTTATTGTCGCCCTTACCATTCCGCTCTCGCTATTGTTTGCCTTCATCGTGCTGCATGCTCACGATGTGGCCGCGAATCTGCTTTCCATTGGAGCGATCGATTTCGGAATCATCATCGATGGCACCGTGGTAATGATTGAAAACATTTACCGCGAGCTGGCGCTTCGAGAGGGGCAGAATTTCAACTTGAACGAAGTCATTCTCGCCGCCGCGAAGGATGTGGATCGCCCTATCTTTTATTCGGTCGCAGTCATCCTCGCCGGGTATCTGCCGATTTACGCGTTGAGCGGAGCCTCCGGCAAACTATTCCACCCCATGGCTGAGACCATGTCGTTCGCGTTGGTGGGCGCGCTCATTCTCACGCTCACACTGATCCCCGTGCTCGCCTCCTACTGGTTCAAGAAAGGCGTGCGCGAGAAACCAAATCGCGCATTTGAATGGATGAAGCGGAAATACGCGGTTCAGCTGGATTGGGCGCTCGATCGACCCAAGACCACTATGGCGCTCGCGAGCTTGATCTTCGGGGCGACCCTGCTGCTGGTGCCCTTCATCGGCGGCGAGTTCATGCCTCACCTCGATGAAGGCGCTCTCTGGGTACGGGCTACGATGCCTTACACCATTTCTTTCGAAGAGGCCAGCAAGATCGCTCCTCAGATACGTGCCATTCTGATGTCTTATCCGCAGGTGACCGTGGTGGGATCGGAATTAGGACGGCCCGACGATGGCACTGATCCGACGGGCTTTTTCAACTGCGAGTTCTACGTCGGCCTGAAGGCATACAAGGATAAAGCCTGGACCGGCGAGATCAGCGAGAAAAAACAGCTCATCGAATCGATCAACCAGAAGCTAATTGCATTCCCGGGGATTATCTTCAACTATACCCAGCCCGCCGAAGATGCTGTGGACGAAGCACTGACCGGCCTCAAGAGTTCATTGGCGGTAAAGGTCTATGGTGACGATCTGAACGTACTGCAGGACAAAGCCATACAGATCAAGAACACACTTGCCAAGGTACCCGGGTTCACCGAGCTCACGGTAGTGCGCGAACTTGGCCAGCCCAGCCTCCTGGTCGACGTCGATCGCAACAAGATTGCACGCTACGGGATCAATGTTGCCGATGTGGAAGCTGTGATTTCGGCCGCAGTCGGAGGGCAGGCGGTCACTCAAGTCATTCAAGGAGAGAAGCTGTTCGATCTGGTTGTCCGCATGCAACCCCAATTCCGCAGCAGCGCACACGAGATCGGAAATCTGTTAGTGGGCACACCCGATGGGCAGCAGATCCCACTCACCCAACTTGCCAACATTACTCAGGGGAACGGTGCGTCCTTTATTTATCGTGAAAACAATTCCCGCTACATCGGCGTGCAGTATAGCATCGAGGGGCGTGATTTGGAGCGCGCCGTCCGAGACGCGCAAGCAGCAGTCAAGAAGGCCGTTCAACTGCCGCAGGGTTACCGCATGGAATGGGGTGGCGAATACAGCCAGTTTCTCGAGGCCAAATCGCAGATGTATTTTATTGGACCACTGGCCGTGGTGATCATTTTCATGATCTTGTTTGCGCTCTACGGAAACTTTAAATTTCCCGTCACTATTGCCCTGGGCGTAATAATGACTGAACCGGTGGGCGCGCTCGTTGCCCTAAAGGTCACTCACACGCCCTTCAGCGTGTCATCCGTGCTGGGGCTTCTCGCCTTGCTTGGGGTTTCAGTGGAAACAGCTGTCATTCTCGTCTCCTACATCAACAAATTGCGGCAGGAAGGCATGGATATCCACACGGCCACACGGGAGGCTTCGCTTTTGCGACTCCGTCCGATCATGATGACAGCTCTCGTGGCCTGCCTTGGATTGCTACCTGCCGCTCTCTCCACCGGTATCGGATCGGATACTCAGAGGCCGTTCGCCATAGTCATCGTGGCCGGTCTCATCTCTCGCCTCTTCATCGGTTTCTTTGTTAATCCCGTGTTGTACGAAATGGTTGCCCGCGACGGCGACGTGCTCCAGGTTTGACGAAAACCGACCTAAAGAGGAACAAGTACCGTGTGCGTCCGGGCACTAGCCACTGATCTTGTAGAGGTAGGTGGCCATTCCGACCGACGAACTCGGCGCTAAACATCAATGGAGCCTATGTCTTTCGCGCTAAGGTATTTCTGTCCAAGCAGCCCCATTGCGGTTACTTGCGTTGACACCGTCGATAAATACCTCGAGTCCTGTAGTCGCCGACTTTTTCCAAGTACGATCTTTCCAGCAGCGGGTATGCTCTGATCGCATTGCTATATTGTCCTATTAAGCTGCGACTTAAAATCGGTTGCGCTTTTCGCGAGTGAAGCTTTCGGAACGGTAAGAACGATCTTGGCATGACAATCGACATGCAGGCCACTCCATCGCCCAAACCAGATCGCCTGCAATCCACGCCGCCGCAGGCGCGAAGCGGTGGCTGGCTTCATCTGTTTCAAGGCATAAGGCCTGTGACCTGGGCCGGAGCGGCCCGGGATGCCTTAGCCGGATTCCAACTGGCGGCGATGAACATCCCGCAGGCGCTGGGCTATACCAAGATCGCCGGCATGCCGGTAATTACCGGGTTTCACACGCTGTTGCTTCCATTACTAGCGTTTGCAGTGTTCGGCTCCTCGCGTTACCTGGTGGTCGCTGCCGATTCGGCAACCGCATCTATTCTTGCCGGGAAGCTTGCGAGAATGGCCCCTATCGCAAGTGCGAGATATGTTGCGCTGGCGTCGACGGTCGCTCTGCTCACTGCCGGGTTTCTGCTGTTGGCTCGAATCCTCAAGCTCGGCTTCCTGGCCGATTTCTTATCGCAAACCGTACTCACAGGATTTCTCGCCGGAGTTGGATTTCAAGTGGGGATTGCGGTGCTGAGCGAGATGGTCGGACTCGAAGTACGCTCCAATCGGACGGTTGGACAGCTCCTTGAGCTCTTCCGCAGCCTGCCCAGGATTCACCTGCCGACCGTGGCTATCTCGGCCGTGGTCGTGACGAGCGTCTTTGCCTTCAGCCGGTTTGTCCCCAAAGCTCCAGGTTCTCTGCTCGCGGTCGCCGGCGCAATTGCCGCGAGCGCAACTTGGGATTTCGCGGGTCACGGCATCGCCATCATCGGACCAGTTGTTGGAGGGCTTCCGCATTTAGGGTTGCCGGACATGCACTGGAAGGACGTCGTACCCCTGCTCGGCGTTTCGGTCTCCTGCTTTGTGATGATCCTTGCGCAAAGCGCGGCGACCGCGCGGTTCTACGCCTGGCGCCACCATCAGTATCTGGACGAAAGCTCAGACTTGGTTGGTCTGTCTGCGGCCAACGCCGCGGCAGCGTTGAGCGGGACGTTTGTAGTGGATGGAAGCCCCACTCAAACCGCGATGGTCGAAAATTCCGGCGGTCAGAGCCAGCTTGCCCAGGTGGCTACCGGCGTTGCGGTCGCATTCGTTCTGCTCTTTCTGACCAGGCCTTTGCAATACCTGCCACGTTGCGTGTTGGGAGCCATCGTATTTTTCATTGCCGTCCGTCTAATCGACGTGCGTGCCTTGCGCGAGATTCGACGCGAGAGTCCGGGGGAATATGCCCTGGCTGTGTTTACTGCAGCCGTCGTTGTGCTCGTGGGAGTCGAGCAGGGAATTCTATTAGCCATGGTGCTGTCGCTGCTTCGGATTGTGCGACACAGTTATCGTCCTCACACTGGAGTTTTTGTTGTAAGCGAGGGGGATATTTGGCATGTTGTTCCGGCTGTTCCCGGCGCCATAACAAAAACCGGGCTGGTGATCTATCGCTTCGGGGCCGCGCTCTTTTACGCCAACGCCAGCCTGTTCGCCGAGCAAATCAGCGGCTTGGTTGGGCCAACTCCTTCACCCGTGCGCTGGCTGGTCGTCGATGCCGAAGCAATCACGAATGTGGATTACACGGCGGCCCGGATGGTATGTCAACTTCAGAAGGAATTGGTCGACCGTGGAGTTGTATTGGTGTTCGCTCGCGTGCCTCCCTCTCTGAAGGCGGATTTGGATCGGCATCTCTTGACCGAGGTCATCAGCCCGGCTCACTTTTTCGACCGCCTTCACGATGCCGTGGCTGCCTTCGCGAATCTCAAAGGCCAATAAGCAAGGACGTACTCCTGACTCATTACTGATTCCTCAGGCCGCATCCCTTTTCTTTTGCAGATCACATCCACCAGTGATTGGACTCACTGTCGCGGCTTCGAGAACCTTCTATCCTATGATTGGCGTAAAAGGGGTTGCTATATGGCGGTTTCCCGATGGCAGTTGAGCCGCTTCGAAAGGATCCTCTTTAGGGCGGCGCTAGTCCTCGCGGGATTACTTGTTGCCGCCCGCATCGGGGCTATCGTCATTCTTACATTCCTGCACCACGGTCACTAGCGAATGCCATCTCTTAGAACAGTCTCATCATTATCCTGACATTTCGTCACCAGCACCGCTACAATACTCCTGATCCATCCCAACAAGAACGCAACCTGAGACGCGATGTATTCTCATATCGTCGCGAAGGGAGCTCCCGAATGTCTTTTCGGTCTGTTTTCGTGGCCGTAGTCATTGCCTTTGGTCTGATATTGGCCGCGTTCTTGATCAATCGGGCCCGGCCAAAATCCGAAACCGAGCAGCCCAGTGCAGACTTGGTGCGTGCTACTGGCAAGTGCGCCGAATGCCATGCGCGGACTCAATATTCTGTCGTGCATGAATACGAAATGAGCATGCACGCCAAGAAGGGTGTGAATTGCCTTGATTGCCATCAGCCGGCTGCGGGCCAGGATAAGAAAGACCATCATGGATTCGTGATCTCCGCAAAGTTGACCGCAGGAAATTGTAGAAGCTGCCACGAGAATATTTATCAGCAATTCCTGCATAGTCGACATGCCGCCCCGGCGTGGGCTGCCATTTACGGCGAGAAAGGTCTAACGCCCGAACAGGTAAATTTCTCGGAGACCTATCAGCCCGGTGGTACGCGCCGGCCGGCGCATCCGTTTACGCAGCTGGAAGGTGGGGCGGCGATGGCCAGCGGCTGCGAGCAGTGCCACAGCGTTGGCAGGCCGAATGCCGACGGTACTATCGGAAATTGCACTGCTTGCCATACCCGGCACACGTCTTCGGTCCGCATTGCTCGCCTGCCGAGCACTTGCGCCCAATGCCACATGGGCCCAGACCATTCGCAAATCGAAATTTACGACGAATCGAAACACGGGGTCATGTTCCAGGCGCAAGAGCGGCTGCTCAATCTCGACGCACCTCCGAAAACTTTGACGACACGCGACATGTTTGTTCCCACCTGTGCCACCTGTCATATGAGCGGCCTCAATGGCACCGGTGTTACACACGATCCATCGGAGCGTTTGTCGTATTACCTGGCGAATGCCATCACCGATAAACGACCGAACTATGCGGCTGCTCAGGCCAAGATGAAGCAGATTTGTTCGCAGTGCCACACGCCGGCCTTGATCGACCGGATTTACAGCCAGGCAGAGCAAGTTGTCCAAAGCACAAATGAGCGCGTGCGCACTGCCCAGGATCTGGTCAATGGCTTGCGAAAAGACGGCATCCTCGCCGGACCGCCGTTCTCAAAGCCGATTGATTTCGTGTACTTCGATTTGTGGCACTATGACGGGCGAACCAGCAAACATGGGGCTTTCATGGGCGGAGCCGATTTTGTGCAGTGGCACGGGAACTATCCCATGCTGCAGAAAACGGTTGAGCTGCAATCAATGGCTGCCGAGCTCAGGAGAGAGCATGGCAGAGGAAAATGAACGCTGGTGGCTTCGTCCGCAGATTTGGGTGGAAGCGTTTGCAATCCTGAATATCGGATTCCTTACTTTCGACATTTATCTCGCGCACTCGGTGAACCAATTTCACAACCAGGCGGAATATATTCCGTTGATCTTTTCGGCTTCTGCGCCAGTCCTTCTACTTTTCGCTCTCGCTGTGAGATATCGATGGCCCGCAGTTTGGAAAGATCTAGGCTACCTCGTGGGCTGGGCAGCCGTGCTAATCGGGCTCACCGGAGTTGTTCTCCATTTAGAAAGCCACTTTTTTTATGAGCGCACGCTGCGCAGCCTCACTTATTCGGCGCCATTCGCGGCGCCGCTGGCATACACCGGCTTGGGATTTTTGCTCATCATGAATCGCATGGTTGATCCAGAGTCGCTCGAGTGGGCTCAATGGGTCCTGCTACTCACACTGGGAGGTTTCATCGGGAACTTCGTGTTCAGCTTGACCGATCACGCGGGAAACGGATTCTTCAACCCTTTAGAGTGGGTTCCGGTTGTGGCCAGCGCAATCGCAGTTGGCTTTCTTGCGGTTCCGTTGATGATGCGAGTCTCCCGCAAATATATCGACTTATGCGCCACCGTCTTGTTGCTCGAGGCTGGGATCGGCTTGTGGGGTTTTGTGCTGCACGCTGCGGGGAACCTGAGAGGTCCATCCCTTCACCCATTTGATAACTTCATTTACGGCGCGCCTCCTATGGCGCCCCTTTTGTTTCCGAATCTAATGGTTCTGGGTTTGATTGCGCTCTGGCAACTTCGTACCCATGAATCCAGCCCGGAGCACGCAACTCGCCGCTAATGGAGCATCTTCGCTACGGTGCGCCCGGCATGGGATGTTCCTGTTCGCTCGCCTTCGCTACGAGTTGTGAATAAACCTGCTTGGGTAGATTCGTATTCCAATGGCCTGTCACCCTCGCATAGCCAGCCATCCCAAGAAACAAAATCGCCATTCCCGCGGCGATGCTCCATGCTGGAATTGCACGGCGCTTTCGCCCGTACAATGGCGCGCTCATGGTCGACGTATCTCTGGCTGGACAAACTACAATAGCCCTCGTGCCAGAATCTACTTCTCGAGTCGGAAAGACTCTCGCAAAGGTCCCGATCTTTTCTGGACTGACGGAAGGCGAGCTGAGTTTCCTCGCACAACGCGCTGTTGCGCGCAGTTATTCAGCGGGGCAGAGTGTGTTCGGCGAAGGCGAGTCTTGTTCCGGACTCTACGTCGTCGAGTCGGGCCATGTGCGAATCTTCAAGAGCGCGGCCAATGGACGCGAACAGGTGCTCAGCATCGATGGGCCGGGAAGCTCCATTGCCGAGCTTCCCGTATTCGATGGCGGGACCTACCCCGCGTCTGTAACTGCGATCGACGAAGCCACGCTGCTCTTTATCAGCAAACAAGATTTTCAGGCATTGTGTCTCGCCCATCCTCAGGTAGCGCTGAAGGTGCTACGGGTGGTTGGTTCGCGCTTGCGCCGACTGGTGGGGATCATCGAAGAACTCTCGTTCACCACGGTGCGTCACAGGCTTGCGTCGTTTTTGTTGCGTCTCGCGCAAAAGGAAGGCAAACGTTCCGCCGGAGGCGTGGAAATCACACTGCCATCGAGCAATCAGGAATTAGCGTCGCATATTGGCACGGTCCGTGAACTCGTTTCCCGCAACCTCTCCCGTCTCCAAGCAGAGGGGCTGTTGCAGATCGACGGACGGACGATCACAATCTCCAATCTGAAAGCCTTGGAAGCGGAGACCGAATCACCAGAATGAACCTCAATCTTCTGGCGCGCTGATTCTCATTGCTGATTCCTCCGATTCTGACGTGTCCCACCCAAGTTTGTCCCTCGTGACAAAAGTCATCGGCAGGCCACCGGAAGTACGTTAAGTTCAGAACATCAAGCGCGACCTATCAGTCATTTTAGTCATTAAGCTGGGTCGTGAGGAGAATGCAATGAACATGACCGCCGAAAAAACCGTCCGTGAATTGGCATTGGAAAATGCAGCCGCCACCAGAGTTTTCGAAAAGCTGGGTATTGACTATTGCTGCGGAGGAAACAAGTCGCTGGAAGATGCTTGCCGAGCCTCGAATCTCTCGATCGATGAGGTGATCGATTCTCTGGAGATGGCTGAGGAAGCCGCGCACGCCGCTCAGATAGATCGAAATTGGCAGATTGAACCCCTCACGGATTTGATCGCACACATCAAAAACAAGCACCATAAATACACCCGTGAGGAGATGGCTCGTCTCGTCCCTCTTCTGGATAAAGTCTGCTCAGTCCATGGGAAGAATCATCCCGAACTGCAACAGGTCCGCGCCAGCTTCCAGAGCCTTGTTCAGGAGCTGACGACACACCTGATGAAAGAAGAGCGAGTTCTCTTCCCCTACATCGTGAGGATGGAGGAGGCCATCATCCAGAAGGAACCGGTTCTGCCATCACCTTTTGGCAGTGTGCAAAACCCTGTGTCCATGATGGAACACGAGCACGACTCCGCCGGGAACGCACTACGTGCCATGCGGCAAGCCAGCTGTGGTTATACGGCTCCGGGCGACGCGTGCATCAGCTACCAAACTCTGTATAAGGCGCTGGCAGATTTTGAAGCCGACCTTCACCAGCATATTCACCTGGAAAACAACATTCTGTTTCCCCGGGCGATTACGATGGAAAGGACGCACTGACCTGTTGCGACGAGTGAGCATTCGAAAAGATGAGAATGCAGTCCAAGGTTAGAAAGAAATGAACTCAACAAATGATCCGCTACGTGCCGCTCAGCAGGCCCGCATGCGCAACTTGATTGTTCCTCGCGAACATGGCGCCTGGGGCCTGCTGCTTGTTCCGCTGTTTACCGGAGTTGCTGCCGGGTATGCCTCGGACCACCGAATCTGGCCGTTGCTACTGTTCACCGTCGCTGCGCTGTCGTTGTTTTGGCTACGGACGCCAATTGAGAGCCTGCTTGGAACCAGCTCGCTGACTGCCAATACGAAAGCCGAACGACGGATAGCGATTATTGCATCGGTCTTCTTCGCTGCGATCGCGATTGGCTGTCTGACCAGCCTGATGTGGAAAGGACAAAATTTGCAGTTGCTCCTTCTGGGAGGAGCGGCTGCTTTCGCGTTGTTGGCCCAATCGGTTCTTCGAAGCCTGGGAAGGAAAACGCGAATGGCGGCTCAGTTGATCGGCGCAATTGGCCTGGTTTGCACTGCACCGGCGGCTTACTACATCGGTACAGGGCAGCTTAGTGAGCGTGCCTTTATTTTATGGGCGGCTAACTGGATCTTCGTAGGCAATCAAATTCATTTCGTGCAACTGCGAATTCGTTCGGCTAGCGCCACCACTTTCGCTGAGAAGTTTGCGCGCGGAAAATTCTTCTTGCTGGCGCAGCCCCTATTGTTTGCATCTCTGGTTGTCGCAGCATTTTGGCATATCCTTCCGCCGTTGGCGATCGTCGCTTTCGTTCCGGCTCTCGTTCGAGGGACCCTGTGGTTCTTTCGCAAGCCAGAGCCTCTGGATGTCAGAAGTTTGGGCTGGTCAGAGATGAAGCAAGGAATCGCATTTGGAGTGCTGCTTGCGGTTGCATTCATTTACTCGTAAGCATGGAAGGATGGCGTGGTACGGTAGCATCATCTGATGATTTGAGGAGATTTTGTCGCAGGAGACGATGATGCCTGTACAAATTGGAGTCCAGTCGCACAGCTTTGCCGACCCCACCGGTCTCTTGTCGGACTGTCACCGTCGCATTGAGATGTTCCTCGGAACTCTCGAACGAGTAGCGTCGGTCATCGATCGGCCGTTGACCGAAGAAACTCGCGCGGCGCTTGAGTCTGCGTTGCGCTACTTTCGAGAGGCTGCGCCCAAGCATACTGCCGATGAAGAGGAGTCACTGTTTCCGCGGCTCCGTCAGATCCATCTTCCCGACGTCCAGAACGCTATTGAGAGACTGAGCCTTCTTGAGCACGACCATGTTGTTGCCGGATCTTTGCACGCAGAGGTGGAAGCGTTGGGGCAACGCTATGTTGCGACTGGAAACTTGGAAGCCGCAAGCGTCGAAGCGTTCCGAAAAGCAATTGCCAGCCTTACCTCCATATACGACCAACACATTCATGTCGAGGACAACTTAGTATTTCCTTTGGCGACCCGCCTCTTATCCCCGGCCGCTAAAGCAGCCATCGCCAGTGAAATGGCAGGCCGACGGAAAACAAGCGCGGCCGAGGCCACTGGCTAAAAGGCCTTCGCAATTGGCCGGTCGGCACAGCGAGGCGCCGGAAGATCACTCGTCAATGTCGGTGAAACCTATGGCGAACAAACTGGCTCAATAGTTATCGATTTCGCCTCGGCAAAATAATGAAGTTGAAAGTAGGCGGCCACATTGACGAGCCCGATCATCACCGGCACTTCCACCAGCGGCCCAATTACCGCCGCGAATGCCGCTCCTGAGTTGATGCCAAATACCGAGACTGCGACCGCGATCGCCAGTTCAAAATTGTTGGAAGCGGCCGTAAATGCCAACGTGGCAGTTTTGGAATAGTCCGCTCCCACTTTCCTGCCCATGTAAAAGGACACCAGGAACATCAACACAAAATAAATCAAAAGCGGTACTGCGATGCGGAGAACATCGAAGGGCAGGCGAACAATGTAACCGCCTTTGAGAGAAAACATCACCACAATTGTGAACAGCAGCGCAATCAACGTCAGCGGGCTTATGCGGGGAACGAAGTTCCGGTTGTACCAATCGTGCCCCTTGGCGCGAACCAGTGCGGTGCGAGTCAAAAATCCGGCGAGAAACGGAATTCCCAAATAAATAAAGACACTCTTTGCGATCTCTGCAATGGACACATTGACAATTGTGCTGCGAAGACCCAGCTTGGCAGGAAGGACCGTAATAAAAACCCAGGCGTAGAGTGAATAGAAAAAGACCTGAAAAAGAGAATTAAACGCGACCAGGCCAGCGGCATATTCCGTATCACCTTTGGCCAACTCGTTCCAGACGATGACCATGGCGATGCAGCGTGCGAGACCGATCATGATCAATCCAGCCATGTATTCCGGATATCCGCGGAGGAATACAATTGCCAAAATAAACATCAGAATCGGGCCGACCACCCAGTTCTGGACGAGTGAAAGGCCGAGCACTTTCTTGTTGCGAAAGACTTCGTGCAGGTTCTCGTATCGCACCTTCGTGAAAGGTGGATACATCATCAAAATCAATCCCGCCGCAATTGGAATAGAAGTGGTACCAACGTTGAAGCGATTTAGAAACGGCACGACTCCGGGCACAAGCCAGCCAAGCACAACTCCCGCAACCATGGCGGCGAAGATCCATGCGGTTAGATAGCGGTCCAGAAAAGCGAGACGACTGGTTGTCTTCATTGAGTGATCCGTTTAGCGATCCGGGTAATGCGCAAGCCGCGAACCTAGCCTCGTTGTCGAAACCGATTGCTATTCGCGGGTGACAGGGGCCATCGTCTGGCCAATGCTTTCGAGTTCCCTCTTAAGTGAAAGGCTGTCGAGAGTCTTCATTGGCAGACAGAGCAATAGACTGATTCTGCGTTCCAAAATAAAAAATGCGTCACGAAACGCCCGTTCTATTTCCGCTTCACTGCCGCGAACCGCTGCTGGATCGGGAACGCCCCAATGGGCGGTCATCGGCTGCCCGGGCCAGATTGGGCAAAGTTCTTTCGCCGCGTTGTCGCAAACCGTGAAAACAAAGTCGAGCTGGGGAGCGCCAGGCAGAGAAAATTCATCCCACGCTTTGCTGCGCAGACCCGCGGTTGGTAAGTGCGCCATTTCGAGCTGTCTCAATGCCTCCGGTCGAACCGTTCCTGAGGGATGGCTGCCGGCGCTGAAGGCCGTGAAATTCGGGCGCCCTTTGGAGTTGAGAATGGCCTCAGCCATGATGGAGCGCGCCGAGTTGCCCGTGCACAGGAATAATGCGTTGTAATGTGCTTGCATACTGCCGTCTCCTAGTTGCAGCAGGTCGGTCCGCAACATGCTTTCGTTGCGATGTTTGCCGGTTTCACGGCGCGAACGAAGGCGCTCAGGAATTTGCCATCCACCGCGGGCGCAATCGCGTCCACATCGACGCCAGCTGCCGAGAGAAACTCACGCGCATCTTCCGCGCGGTAGATCCGCGTCGGCTCGATGTCAATTTGCTCGAAGCCTGCCGACGAGAGTTTGCTGCGATATTCGTCCTCTGCCAGCGCACCGGCCACGCACCCTACCCACAGAAGTACACTTTGGCGGATTTCAGGTGTGACTTCGCCGCGGGTCACCACATCGGAAACCGCAAAGCGTCCGCCTGGTTTTAGCACGCGAAAGGCTTCTCGCAACACACGATCCTTCTCCGCAGAAAGGTTGATCACGCAATTCGAAATGATCACGTCCACCGAGTTATCCGGTAGAGGGATCTGTTCGATCTCGCCCTTCAGAAACTCGACATTCTCCGCGCCGGCTTTGCGCTTGTTCCCATTGGCGAGAGCGAGCATCTCGTCCGTCATGTCGAGACCGTAGGCCTTGCCGGTGGGACCGACCCGCTTCGCCGAAAGCAGGACATCCACACCGCCGCCCGAGCCAAGATCGAGAACAACTTCTCCTGGGTTCAACTTCGCCAGCGCAGTCGGATTTCCGCATCCTAGCGACGCCAGCATCGCCTCCTCCGGCACTTCTCCCGCCTGCAAGGAGTCGTACAGATTGGACGTGATGGGGTCGCAACCCAAGCCGCTTGCAGCAGTCGCTCCGCAGCAGCTGCTGCCGCCGGACCTCACGCGCAAGGCCGCCTGACCATATTTTTCTTTGACTACTTCCTTGATGTTGGTGGCGCTCACGATGGCTTCTCCTATTTACAAAGCTGGATGATATTTTGGGGTTTGACTGCCTTATTTCGAGTGCAGCATTCGGCGTAGAGGAATTGCAGAAGCTCCTGGAGTGCTTCCGTATTGGCCCTGTACCGCAAAAAAGTGCTCTCGCGGCGCACGTTCACGAGCTCTTCATTCTTTAATTTGTCCAGGTGGTGCGAAAGCGTGGAATTCGGAATATCCAGCTCAGACTGGATATCGCCTACCACCAAGCCGTCCGGATGGGCGGATAGCAGCAATTGCATAATTCGCAGGCGCGGTTCGGTTCCCATGGCGGAAAGCATGTCGGCGAACTTTGCAACCTGCTCGGTGCTCTTCTTCGTTGAAGTGACTAACATGTTTCGATAATTGCAGAAATATGAACGCATGTCAAGTCGGACCCCTGTATCAAGCTGAGCACCAGAGCTGCGTAGCATCCGACGAAGCACGTTCGGTAATATGAAATTGCGTGTGTGCGACGGGTGCCCCAGTGATGAGCAGAATCATTCAGTATCTCTTCAGACCCAGCGGAGTTCCACGCAGCACCCTGCTGATTCGGATTGCGGTTGGGCTGATCTTCTTTACACAAGGCATTCTGAAGCACCTTGACCCTAGGATGGGTGTGGTACGCTTCACAAGGATCGGATTCCCACATCCGTTCTTCACCGCTCACCTTGTAGGTACCTTCGAGATTCTGTGTGGATTACTACTCTTAATAGGACTGTGGACGAGACTCGCGTCCATTCCTCTGTTGGTTGTGATCACAACGGCGATTGCGACAACAAAGATTCCAGAGCTGTTTCGTGCCAACCAGGGTTTCTGGTACATGGTTAGCGACGCGCGCACTGATTTTGCGATGTTCTGCTGCTTGATTTTTCTCATCTCAGTCGGTGGCGGCCTTTGGTCTATTGATGCAAGGCTGGCGGTACCGGACCGAAGTCGAGAATAAGGCGCCCCCGGCTTTCGTCAGGATTATCAAGGAGATTTCATGAACGAACTGTCTGACTCGAGGCGTCGGTTCCTAAAAGCAGCGAGTGTGTCGGTCGGCGCGGCTCTCTTGCACTCGCGCGCTGCCGTCGCTGAATCCAGTATTTCAACTCGGACCAACGATTCGACTCCTGCGTCGTCGGAGTCTGGTTCTGCCGACTACACGCTGCGCATCAAAACGTCTCCCATTGAGATCGCGCCCAAAAAGATCATCTCGGCGACTACGTATAACGGCCAGTTTCCTGGTCCACTGCTTCGCTTCAAAGAAGGCCAGCAGGTCACGATAGATGTGTTCAACGATACGGACGCGCCAGAACAACTGCATTGGCACGGCCAGATGGTGCCAGTTGAAGTGGATGGAGCTGCGGAGGAGGGCACGCCTTTTATTCCTGCACATGGCAAACGCAGGATCGTATTCTCTCCGCGTCCCGCTGGATTTCGTTTCTATCACTCGCACAATCGAGCAGGAGCAAATCTTTACGCCGGACAGTACGGCGGCGAGGTCGGTCCCGTGTACATCGAACCTAAGCATGAGCCTGGCCACTATGACCGTGAGGTCTTTCTCGTTCTGAAGGAGTTCGAGCCGACTTTCAGCCGTGGAGGAGACATGGCCCAGAACTTGTTGCCTCCAACGAAGGTTAAAACGCTGGAGGAGCAAGGCGAGTCAGCCATGAACGCTTCTCTCGCCAAGGGCATGCCGCACGGATATGAGGTGGGCTACGACTCTTTCACGATCAATGGCCGGATGCTGCACCACGGAGATCCCATCCGCGTGAGGCAGGGCGAACGAGTTCTGTTCCATGTGTTGAATGGGAGCGCGACCGAGATTCGCAGTCTTGCCTTGCCCGGTCATTCATTCCATGTTGTGGCGCTCGACGGAAATCCGGTGCCCAAGCCGGCGACGGTTCCAGTGCTATGGCTCGGCACAGCAGAACGTGTCTCTGCCATCGTTGAAATGAAGCATCCCGGAGTCTGGATCATGGGCGATCTTGGGGATGACGATCGTCAGCACGGCATGGGCATTGTCGTCGAATACGCAGGAGCCAAGGGCAAGGCGGAATGGATTGCGCCCCCGTCGTATCGCTGGAACTACGGCCTCTTTGCGCAACGCGGGGCAAGCGCTGATCTACCCGACGAGACTTTTCAGATGATCTTTACCAAGGACAATGCTGCCGCCGACGGCTTCAACCGGTGGACGATCAACGGCGTGGCTTATCCGATGAGCAACGAGATGGTTCCCGCCTCATTTCATTTGAAAGAAGGCAAGCGATATCGCATCCACATGCGAAATGCCAGTGATGACATCCACCCCGTTCATCTGCACCGGCATAGCTTTGAGCTCACGCAAATGTCGGGAAAGACAACATCCGGAATTTTGAAAGATGTAGTGATGCTGGGTGGCTATCAGGAAGCCGAAATCGATTTCGTCGCGAACAACCCTGGGCTGACACTATTTCACTGTCACCAGCAATTACACATGGACTTCGGTTTCATGACCCTTTTCGATTACGTGTGATCTGTAAAGATGAGCTCTAAATGAGCGATGTCGCATAAAGATGACGGGCAAGACCGAAAGCGAACGCTTCCAGAACGGTGCGGAGAAATATGCCGTCTACCTCGAGACGCCCGAGGGGCGGTTGCGCTCCGACTTGGCATTCGAAAACCTGCAAGCTTTTCTTCCCTGCTCGCGGGCCGAGAAGCCGCTGTGTGCGCTGGATCTCGGCGGCGGCACCGGAGCAACCGCTGTTCGCCTGGCGCGCCTTGGCATACATGTCACGCTGCTGGATTCATCGCAAGCGATGCTGGACATCGCCGAACGCACAGTGCAGGAAGCAGGAGTTGCAGACAAAGTCGAGCTGAAACACGGCGACGCGATGTGGTTGGCAAACTTGTTTCATGAAGCCTCGTTCGACGTAATTCTCTGCCACAACGTGCTGGAGTTTCTTGACGACCCGATTCCAGTCTTATGCGGCGCGGCGCACGCCCTGCGCGACTCCTCAGCGATACTGTCAATACTTGTTCGCAACCGCGCTGGCGAAGTATTGAAAGCGGCGATCCAAGCTGGCGATTTGGCGGCTGCGGAGAATAATCTTGCCGTTGAGTGGGTACAAGAATCTTTGTACGGAGGCCAGGTGAGACTGTTTACGTCAGATCGCTTGCGCGCGATGCTAACAGAAGCGTCGATGGCGGCGATTGCCGAGCGAGGCGTACGCGTTCTTGCGGATTATTTACCGTCGCGGATTTCTCGCAGCGCCGAGTATGAGCGGATTCTGGCGCTGGAGCGCAAACTGAGCAGCCTGCCGGAATATTCCGCAGTTGCCCGCTACACCCAATACCTCGCCCGTTTACGTTGATGGGGATGGAGAATCTTTCGATGAATAAAGTCGCCGACAAGTCTCCATCCACGTCAAACGCCACGAGGCCGCCTGATACCACGATTTCCCTTGGGCTCGGGCTCACCAATGAGTGCAATCTCGCCTGCGCTTTCTGCTATCGGGATCCAACCCGCACCGATCGGCTTTCTCTGGATCAGGTGAAGTCCGTCATGGAACGGCTGCCCGTCGGCTCCGTGAATCTGGGCACTGGCGAGAACGGCATGCATCCAGAGTTTAAAGCGATCCTGGCCTACCTGCGAACGCGGCCCATCAAGCTCACCATCACTTCCAACGGCCACAGCGTTGCTGTTTTGGATGACGACGAATTGCGCGCCTTTCACGATATTGAGTTTTCTCTCGACTATCCAACGCAAGCGGAGCAGGATGCACAACGCGGAAACGGCAATTGGGAGCTGATCCATCAGCAGGCAGAGAGATGCGTAAAGTTAGGCCTGCCCGTGACCATCATCGCGGTCATGATGAAGGCAAACTACCTGCGCCTGGCGGAGGTCGCGAAAGTAGCTAAAAAATTTGACGCTCCGCTGCGTATAAATGTCTACCAGGCAGTGCGCTCCGACACCTATGCGTTGTCGTACGAAGAGTACTGGCAAGGGTTCCAGCAACTCTTCATGGAAACCGATGTGATCGCTATTGGCGAGCCGCTGGTTCGAGCCATGGCGGGGCTCCCACCGCTCGCCGAAGGTTGCGGCGTAAGCACAGTAAGAGTTACGCCGCGCGCGACCACGCAGCCCTGCGTGTATTGGCCAGGCGCGGGAGAGCCGCTGTCAGACTTAATCTCGATGGGGCTCGAGATTATTGACTCCGGCCCGTTCGCGCAGGCGCGCATGCTTCCCGAGACGTGCCAACCTTGCGAGTTTCGAGACTCGTGCCATGGCGGCTGTGCCGGACGCCGACGCCTTCAGGGCGCGCTGATGGAGCCCGACTACTACTGCCCGATCATTCGCGGGGAACGACGCCGGTTGCAAGTCCGTATGGCCGCGACCCGCGATCTGCCTAAGCTGAAGAGTTCCTGCACTACCGTTGTGATCGCCAGGGAGAATTCCTAAAAGCTCCGGGTGTCTGATGCGCGATTAGCTTCTTCCCGTCCTTCGGGGAGTACTACTAATTTGGTTCTCAGTATTAAGGTGCGTAACGGGTGAAAACAAAATCGCGAGCTTTGACAGGCTCGTGACATGGGTAGCAGGTTTTGAGCGCCGCTGATGCATCAGGTTTGCCATCTTTAAATTGAGCAAACCCCCAACCGCCGGTCGCGGCGTACTTTTTTGAGTCCTTGACCATAAACTGAACGTTCGTGGCCGACCCGGCCACGAAAGATTGGGAGCGGCCAAAAACTTTATTGTTTTCCTCAGAGGGAACGTAACTCCAGGCTAGCCGAGCAATGATCGTGCCGTCCGGGAACGGAAGCTTGCCTTCCCGGTAGGCCGCGATCGCTGTGTCGTTGCCCAGAATGGCGCGCAAATCGTTGAGGTTGCCCTCTTCGTGAGCCACGGAGATCAACTTCCAGTCGCGGTATCCGCGAGGAATCTTGATTCCGAAGATCGGGGCGGCCGATTCATCGGAATTTCCAGATCCCGGGGCCGAGCTGATGACGACGGCTACTGCCGCAAGTGCAACCAGCAAGAAAGCGATCCGTTTCATGGTGTTCGTCTTCTCTAATTCCCACGCGTCACACTTCGCCCGTCACAGTTACATTCTCGGAACGAGATCAACTGCGAAAATGAAAGCCCAGCGATTTGTGCGCCCGACTTATTGCGCGTTCGTCCACTTGTCGGAGCCCGTCAGCTTGACGGCCAAGTCAGAAATGAAAATGTGTAAGGGCTTGCCATCGGCTGTGCCGCGATGGTCCGTGGAGATCAACAGAGGACCCGCGTTTTTGTAGCCCGCCCAGGTGGCTTTGACGAGGCTCGGCTTCTTGGTCCCCCCGTGGTGGAAGACAAGATACTCCACGCGCTTGTCTTTGCCGACGTAGAGTTCCCAAGTGTCGCCGGGCGTGTAACCGCCGACCGCCGCGGGATACTTCACTGTGACCAGTTCGGCCGAACCGCCGCCCGCCGGCAGTTTTTTCATACCCTCATCGGTCACGGTGGCGCTTGTGTCCCAGTAAGCATGGAAGGGGAACAGAAGCCAATAGTTATCATTGGTGAAAGCGGGATCGATCTCATTTTTCACCGTGTCGGGTTGGCTGGCAACCTCGGAGCGCATATAAGTAACCTTGACCGGCTTCCCGTCTTTATCCTTTCCCTCATAGGAGACCTTGCCGGTTTTGGGCTCCCACTCCCAGGCGCGAGCAACTTTGAAAAGTCCGGTGATTTCTCCGTTCCAGGTGTAGCGGATCGCTTCGATTTGCCCGAACGAATCAATGCCATAGGTCTTAGCAATCTGTTCGAGAATAGGCGGGCGCGTCTGCGCCCAGGAGGTTGCTGCAAGGACCATTACCCCGAACGCCAGCAGAATTTGTGTGACACGGCGCACATTTGTCATGGAGTTGCTCCTCGGTGAATTTAACGGATGCTGTTTTGGATGACGGGCAAAGGCTTCGCGATACATCTGATTCTTGGTAGTCATAAAACGTACTACAGAGAAACCAGAGATGCGCCAGTTGTGCGCGGCTACTGATGTTCACGAATCCCGAAAATCAGGTACAGAACCGCCCCGAACAAGGCGCCCTCGACTATCATGACGGGCAGAAACCATATCTCGCGCCATTGGGGGTAAGCACGCAGAATGGCGACAAATACCAGCAAGTGAACGACCAGCAAACCGGTAATCGCCAACCAAAAGCCCAGACAGCGCCAATATGCTCGCGATTGCCTGATAGTTACCCAGAAGAGCCCACAAGTGAACATCGCGAGCGCCATCCATGCCCCTGGCACACGGCCAACTGCGCCTTTGCTAAGAATAATAGCGGCGGCGAAGAGGGCCAAAACGGCCAAGGCGATCCCAATATATAGAAAGAGCCGCTGAACGACTTTTCGTAAGCTCATTTCACTCAATGAGATTCTATGCTGTGCCGCCAGACGGGCGTCCGCAACCGCGTCGAACGTTCACCCCACCTCGTCCGTTGAGCGGGACGCCCGCGGTTGCGCGATCCGCTGCCATGCGATGATTACACCGGCAATCAGCACGCATCCGTATTCGAGCGGCATAATCCAGCCAGAAAGCACCCAGGGACGACCAAGCGCGCGCAAATACCAAACGTAGTACGTCGGGATAATGCTGACAGTCCAGATGATGATCGGCACCGTCGAGGTCGACCGCACAAACGGCAATAGCCAAAGAAGGTACCACGGATATACGACTGGCGCGCACAAAAGCGACGCCGCCATCGGCCATGCAAACGCTGCGGGACACAACTCGGCGGCCTTGCTTCTCATCCAGATTGCGGTAAGAAAGCCAACCAGCACCGCCAGGCAAGCTGCAAGCTCGGGGGTCGCCACTCGCTCAAGCATTGCAAACAGCGGATCGTTGAAGCGGAAACTGTGCACGTACGTGCCGAGCGAGCCGATCGGAATCCGCCCGTGATTTAAAAATGGAATGTATAGAAGTCCGACGACGGCGGCCGCCAGCGCGGCGTCGCGTATACGAACCCGCTTCCAATAGAGTGGCAGCAATACAATCGGGAGAAATTTCACAGCGACAGCCAGCCCAAACGCCACGGCTGCAACCGCACGCCAACGCCTCTCCAGGGCGGCGAACGAGACCAACAGCAGCAGCGCACCTAAAATATCGATGTGGCCGCTGCCCGCTACTTCGATCGCCAGCAGCGGGTTCCACACGTAAGCCAGGACCCAATGCGCTCCTTCGCCACTCCTGCGCAAGATATCGAGCAAAATGAGAACGATCGCCAAATCGCAAAGTACGAATGCGATTTTCAACGTAAAGATGGATTCATGAATCGCGGTTACAGCGCGAAAAAAAAGTTCAGCGCCAGCCGGATACGGGCTCGGTAAATAGGGATTGTTCAGGGTGCGGGTCTCCGGTGTGTGCAATCCAGCGAGTGCAGGGTCGCTGGGGACAACAACATAAGGGTTATAGCCGAGCCGCTGCACGCGGCCATCCCAAAGATAGCGATGAATGTCATCATCGGACCCAGGCGACGTTAGCAGAAATGGAACTTGCCACAAAGCAGCCAACACCAACCCAACGATGATGACGCGGCGCGGAAATCTTGGCGTCGAAAAGAATTCACGGATGGCAAGGAGGTAAGCGAGGCCAGCAATACCTAGCAGGATCAGGAATGAAGGTGCACCCCGGTCACCAAATTTGCGTGAGCAGATCGTCAGCGCCACCAGCATAATGACACCGAGAACGTACAATCTGCGCGATCGCATGAGCTTCACTGCTCTTCCGTGCTCACGCTCGACTGTGGCACTATTTGTTCCCACTGCTTCAGCCAGGCCGCGGTTCGCGGAGCTCTAGCCGGAGCGAGTTGCAGATCTGCGGCGAGCCGAGTTAAGTCATCCTCCACATCGATGTCGTAAAACTGATCCGTGTAGCCGACGGAAAGCTGCAGTTCGCGAGTTCGCATGAGAAGCCTGTCAAGCGCGCTCGTCGTGCCCATCCCATCGCCATCAAAAAGTGATGGATGGGCGGCCTTGGCTCCCACGAGATAATAGCCGCCATCATGGGTCGGCCCTACAACCAGGTCGTGCTCATTGAGCGCCTCGAACGCGCTCTCAAGCACCGAAGCCGGCAGATGCGGGCTGTCGCTGTTGAAGGCAACGACGCGCTGCCCGCCCGATGCCGCGAAGTGCGCAAACACCGAGGTCAGGCCTGCCGCAAGGCCATCTCCTTTCTGCGCCACAATACTTGCCACACCTCGCGTCAGCCGCGTTAGTTCCTCGATGTCCGAAGCCGGGCACACGATGGCAATCTCTATTCTGTCCAGCGATTGGGCTAGCGCGATCGTGTCGTCTAACAGGCAACGATAGAGCTCAGTGACAGCTTCGATTGGAAGACTCTGCGCTAAACGAGTCTTGACCCTGCCCGGCGTGGGCGCTTTTGCCATGACAACCAGCGTGCGCCCGCTGTCAGGTGAATATGCGGGATCTTTCCTGGAGGATTCCATAGAAAATGAATTTGTGAAATTCACGCCGGCCTTGGCGTTCCTGCTGTTCGACGCCGAAAATAATAACGAACTATCAGCGAGAGAATGAACCACGCCGCTCCCACCGTGCCTCTCAGCGTACCGCTGATCTTCGATTTCCCGATCCGCGGATAATAGCTTACCGGAACTTCAACAACGCGGAATCCTGCGAGCGCGCCTTTTAGAATTATTTCGACCGCCCATCCGTAAGTGTTTTCTTGCAGCCCAAGCTGGCAAAGGACACCGGCTCGCGCGGCGCGGAATGGTCCGAGGTCGCTTATCTTTTGACCGTACAACAGCCTGATCAGGAAAGCCGCCAGCCGGTTACCGAACGCGGCGTGCCAAGGCAACGCTCCACGAATGCTGTGCTTGCCCAGACGAGAGCCCAGAGTGATATCGGCACGGCCCTCGATGATGGGGGCCAGGAGCAACGGCAACTCAGCCGGTCGATCGCTGTAGTCGCCGTCGAGGAATACGACCACATCCGGGGCGTTGGCATTCGCGAGCCCGGTCAAACACGCGCGACCGTATCCGCGGCGAGGTTCGTGGAGAACGCGCGCTCCCATCTTTGCCGCGATCTCGGGAGTTCCGTCGGTTGAATTGCTATCTACAACCAAAACTTCAGTGACAACATCGGCGGGGAGGTCGGCCAAAACGCGGCCGATCGACTGCGCTTCATTGTGCGTAGGAATGACGACCGACACTCGCACTTGATCTGATTTCAAGCTATTACGCTCACGCCAGTACGCTCAAGTCACCACCATGGGGAAGACGGCCGACGCCGCGCCAGCAAAGCGTCCACGCCCCACGCTCGGCCGGCGCGCCCCACTACGAGCGCGAGCGATGCCATGACCGGAACCAGCAGCTCCCAGATCCACGCGGTGCCCCACTCGGAAACCCAAAGACTTCCCAGATAAAGAAACGCGACAAAGGCGAGCGGACGCGTCAGCAGTCCGATGACGAGCAGGATGCCGAGAGAGATCTCGGTTACCGCCTGCATGGGAGCCGCCATGGCGGCATGGCTCGCCGCCAAAGCCATGACTGCCTTCCACGCCGCCGGCGCGTGACCTGCCTTAATGTAATAATCGATCAGGTTGGCGTAGCCGTTTGGAGTGTAGAGACCCTTCCCCATGTTTTCGAAGAAGACCCAAACAAACATTGCGCCGATCGTGACACGAACGATTGCCAGTCCATTCGCCGCGGTTGGTTGGTTGGTCAAGTTTTGCGTTGGGTTTGCATTCGCCATCGTCGTGGACCTCGTACCGAATGATGCCGTTTCAGTTTGCGACGGGAAGCAAGAAAAACATCTTAAGCGGTTTTTCTTGTTCTTGACACTAGATGCGATTGCGGTCACATAAGTTACAGCACGACACAAGCTACGAACGCGGCATGATGCAGCAATCGCCCGGATGGAACCGATCAGATGCCGGCGTACCAGGCATAGCCTGACTCTGGAGACGCAGAGCCCAGTCCTTTACCGAAACCTTTCAGACTATTGGTAACCGTCATGTGGGTGATGAATTTTACGTTTTTGTATCCGAGCTGGCGCGCGACCCGCAGGCGAAGCGGACCGCCGTTGCCCACTGGCAGTTCATTACCATTCATTCCATAAGTGAGAAAAGTCTGCGGATGCATCGCATCGGCCATGTCGATGCTTTCCCACCACTCGGGCTGGATCGAGAAGTAAACAACGTATCGAGCTTGTGGGAGCACTTCTACCGCCTCCAAAATCTGAGAAAGAGGCACGCCGATCCACTCGGCGATGTACGACCAGCCCTCTTCACACTGGATCATCGTGATCTGGCTGCGCGAGGGGTAGCTCTTAAGCTGGTCAAGCGAAAACGATGCCGGCCGCGCGACCATGCCGTCAACGGCGAGTCGCCAGTCAGCGAATCCTCCGCTCTGCAGGCGCTTGAACGCATCACCCAGCGGCGCCATTTCGTTGGGAAACGGACGCTGCGAAATCTGGCTCCGGGAAAACTCACGCGCCAGCGAATGCCGCGTCAGCAGCCGTTGCGCGGCATAAGTCAGCGTCTCGCCGAAGCCCCAGATTCCGCGGTGATCGGGCGGGACCAGACCATACTTCTGCGCCAACCCCGCAGCCACGCCCAAAGCCGACACCCCCGCTGTAGCCGCCAGTCCGGTGGTGATCAGCTTGCGGCGTGAGATTTTGCCAGATTGAGTTTCACTCATGTTCACTCCATATCTGTTCCAGCGCGATCCGTATCAACTCGGCCGGAGATCATCGCTCCTACGCGGCTGCGAAATCCAGCAAGCCAAACCATTCCAATGTGAACCAGCAGAAAAACCACAAGCGCCAGCGAGACGAAGAAGTGCAACGTGCGCGCGGATTGTTGCCCGCCCAACCAGTTGACCGCCTCCGGAAACTCAGAAACAAACGCTGGGGACATCGCCAGGCCCGTCCAGATCACCAAGGGAAACAGGATGAAGATCACAAACAGATACGTGAGCCGTTGCAGGACGTTATACGACCAGACTTCCGCTTCGTCAGCCCGCTTGAAGTGCAAACGGTCAGCGATTGCGCTCGATAACGCCCGCCACGAAAGATCCGTGCGCTGCGGGAGCAAGTTTCTCGAGAAGTGCCCGGCAAACAAGCCGCAGATTAAATACAACAAACCGGTGAACACCACTATCCACGCAGCTTGAAAGTGGAGATACCGGCTCCAGCCGTTCTGGTCAGGCAGCACGAATCCGTAGCCGGTCGGCACCAATGCCCTGGAGGCGGGGATCGGCAATTTGAACAACGGTCTCGTCAAATCGTTGCCCGTTTCGCCCCAATAGAAGCGCGGGTGAGAGATTACGATTTCAAGTCCGCTGACGAGCAGGGCAAAGAAGCATAGAGTGGTGATCCAATGAGTGACGCGGACGAGCGCAGAGTGGCGCGAAGTCACCGTCGTAGTCGGAACGGTGGACTGGGCGGCCGACGCAGAACCTGGAATGCAAGCGGAATCGCTCACACGCGAATCGTATCATGGGTTCCACAGATTGCGAACACCGGGCGGAACCTGCGGAACTCAATCCACAACGAGCCAACCTCGAAACGCTCCGATCGTTGGCGTAAAATTGCGATATCACGAATGGTTGGGCGAATGTGCTCGGGGAAGCCATGAACTGGAAATCTTTTGGCAGAGGGTTCAGATGGATCACGGCGATCTCGATGTTGTTGGCGGGTCTATGCGGGCCTGGTCCGCTTCGTGCCCAGGCCGGTTCCGCTGCTCCCTCGACACAACGCAAGACTAGCACTCCTTACACTGGCGATCTCTCCATTTTCGAGACTCCCGGACGCGATGAGCGACTGCAGATCAACCGCGTCATGGATATGCTCGGCATTGAACCCGGCAAGAACGTTGCCGACATCGGCGCTGGATCGGGCTGGTTCACAGTGCGTGCCGCTCGCCGCGTCACGAACTCGGGCACGGTTTATGCCGTGGATATCAACCCCGAGGCAATTCGTTACATCGATCAGCGGGCGAAAAAAGAGCAACTCCAGAATATAAAGACGATCTTGAGCAAACCCGACAATTCACTACTCCACGCTGACAGCATCGATGCCGTACTGTTGCTCAAGGCCTATCACGAGGTAGCGCATCCGGTTGTGCTGCTCAGGAACCTTCGCTCATCTCTTCGACCAGGAGCCAGGATTGGCATTATCGATCGCAACGGCAACGGAGAAAATCACGGCGTGAGTAAGGACGTTATCGTTCGCGAAGCTGCCCAAGCCGGATACGAATTGCGCGACTCGCAGGATTTCGTGAAAGCCGATGGCGTGGATTATTTTCTGATCTTCACTGCGAAGCCAAATTAAGAGCACGCCGGCTAGGAAAAGTTACACATCTCAACTGATTTCGCTATGCCCTCGTCACCGCGGCTGACCAACTCCTAACAAATTCTCCCAGCCGTTCCAGCGCTTCGGAAAATTTGTCTGTCATCGCCGCAAACCCAAGGCGAAAATGCGAAGGCGCATCCCAACAATCTCCGGGGGCGAGCAGGATGCCCTGTTCCGCAGCCGCCTGGCAAAAGGCGCGGCTGTTCTCTCCACTGGTTAGCCACGGGAAAGCGGTTACTCCGCCACGAGGAGGAATCCAGCCCAGCGTCTCACTATGCTCGGACATGAACGAGACAAGCTGCCGAAGATTTCGAGTTGCCGTTTCTTGCGTTCTCCCAAGAACGACATTCCGGTGCCGCATTGCAATCTCGGCTAGCATTTCTCCGGCAGTATTGTTGGAAATAGAAAAAATGGTGCGCGCATTCCAGTAGCGCTCGCGGCGCTTCGGATCATGCTCGATCATCCACCCAGTGCGCACCCCGGATAACGGAAAGGCTTTCGAGAAATCATGGATGACTGTGGCGTGCGGCAGACGGGAAGCCGATTTCGTCGCCTGTCCACCGTTAATAGGATGATAGATAGGGTGGTAAACCTCGTCGCTCACCAGTTGAATTTCACGAGACGCGGTGAACTCGTGCAAGCTATCCATTTCCGCATCGCTAATCGTTGCCCCGGTAGGATTGTGCGGGCTGTTGATCAGAATCAACTTGGTATTTCGATCCGCCAGTTGCTTGATCTCCTCGAGATCGATGCGGAAGTTGTTCTCCTTGCGAACGGCGTAGTAGCGGGTCTCGATCCCCAGGGATTCGGGCAGCGCGGAAAAAGGCGGATAGCCGGGTTGAGGCAGGACGACGTTGGCTCCAGGTTCGGCGGCCAGCCAAAAGAGGATTAGCAGCGCCTCAGAGGCGCCGGTTACAACTTGAACAGTGTCGACATTCACGTCCTGCATTTCGGCGATGGCTGCGCGTAAACCCTCGGCGCCCGCCGGGCGACTGTAGCGCAAATTGTGATTCAGGAAGCGATGCCGCTCCTCCTCACCGGCGAGGTTCAGGATCTCGTTCAGGGTCCAACGCGGTCCTTCGCTCGCGGCCAGGTTGAATTCGATATTGTGCTCATAAGTGTCCAGCCACATGTCCAGCAGGAAGGGTTTCAATTGCATGCCGCACCTCGAAGGGTTAGATCAGCCAATCGTTAGCCGGCCTCATAAACTTTCACGCGGCGACGCTTGTATGGTCGTCGGACCGCAAGCGCCGCAGACTCTCGACGGAAGGCACGAAATAATAAGATCCGGTCAACGGCTGAGTAAAACGCGTGAGCGCATCGCGCTTGCCGGTGATTAGACCCGCCATGCTATCGAGCATTCTGGAAAGCCGTTTCTGGTCTGCGCTGAATCCAACGAACATGGTGCCATGATCGTCGACTTTTCCGTACGGCATGTTGCGACGAAAGATGTTCCCAAACTCGTCCTGATCCGTACGGGCGACATGTGAGTCCGATGGCTTGTCCTCGAGTTCGATGCTGTCGGGCTTGGTGCGTCCGATGATGCGCTTCTGCTGATCGGTCGGCAGAGCTTCCCACGCAGCCACGTTGTGCGTCCACTTTTGCAGCAACAGGACTGAGCCGGCAGCACCGGGAACTCCTTCGGGCAAGAGGGCTTCGGTGGGAGCGTCGAGCAGCGTCGGATTCTCCGAGCCATCGATAAAGCCGGTAAGATCGCGATCGTGCCGGTAAGGCCAACTTGAAGTTTCTTCCCCGAGTGAGGCTTGACCTGCGAGGTCATGGATGACCGAGCGCGCCATATCAAAGATAACGTCATAAGCACTGCCGGAGAGCCATACCAGCGCATCATGTTGCGTGCCTGGCATCACGAATCCTTCTGTACCGCGGATTTCGTGGTTAAAGCCCGCGACGTCCGGAGGAGCGTCCGCGGGAAGAATGTCGCGCCACAGCTCAGGCCGGAAGCCAATGACGAAGTTCACTCCTCCCGTGGTGGTCCGCGGTTCACGGATGGCGGAGATTGTGGAGGTGAACTGCTTGCATTTCTTTGCGTCCAGAATGTCAAACTCGAGGTACGCATGAGAGGCCGTTCCGAGAGCGAAAATTCCAGCCTGAGGCGTATACATGCTGGCATTATATCTGGTGACCGTGCGTACCAGCCTTGCAGCGGGATCGAGTTCAGGTGCGGATCACGGCTCGATTCTCCCGGTGATCAGGCTAAAGATTCGAAGTGTAGGGCATTCGTCAACGTGCCAGCGCGAAGCTGAAAACGTCGCTTCCCGCCGCGACTGCCACGTATTGAACCCCATCGACTGCATAGGTCATCGGAGAAGCGCGCATTTCCTGGCCCGTATTAAAGTGCCAGAGAGCGCGACCGTTCGCTGCATCCACTGCTTCGAGGGATCCGCTATCATCTCCAAAAAACACCAATCCACCGGCGGTGCTTAAAGTTCCACCCCATGAGCGACCCTGGCCCATTTGCGGATAACGCCAAACCGGTTTTCCATCCGCGACCGAAAGAGCCAGCAGAATTTTCTGCGCGTGCTCATCGGGCGGAAGCTTCGTGCCAGTGCCGTAGTACGTCTGTCCTTGTGCAAACGGCTTGGGATTTGCGAAATATTGATTGCAAGTTTCGAGAGCCATCACATAGAACAACTTTGTCTCGGGATTGTAAGAAGGCGAAAACCAATTCGTCGCCCCATTGATGCCGGGACAGATAAGAGCGCCTTCCGCGGTCGGGATTCGCCCAGAGACAACGGGTCGGCCGGACGCATCGATGCCCGTGGCCCAATTCAATTTCTCCACGAAAGGAGTGGCTTGAAGGAACTTGCCGGTGACGCGGTCGAGTACATAGAAAAAGCCATTGCGGTTGGCCTGAATGAGCAGTCGCTGGACCGTACCGCCGCTCTGCTCTACATCCGCCAGCACTGGAGTTTCATTGGCATCGTAGTCAAAGAGGTCACGTGGGGTGAACTGGAAATACCATTTCAACTCTCCCGTATCTGGATTGAGCGCAAGAACGCAATCCGTGTAGAGGTCGTCTCCGGGGCGGGAATCTCCGACGAAGTCAGGCGCAGGATTACTGGTCGTCCAATACAGAGTGTTGAGTTCCGGATCATACGTACCCGGCATCCAGGTTGTGCCGCCACCATGCAGATAGGCGTCGCCGGGCCAACTTGAGGAACCGAATTCGCCCGGCCCAGGAATCGTCCAGAAGCGCCACTTCAGCTTTCCGGTCGCAGCATCGTAGGCAGCCAGAAATCCTCGCACTCCAGAATCACCGCCGGAGCTACCGACGATCACGGCGCCTTTCACAACGAGCGGGGCGCTGGTCGCACCGTAGTGTTTGGTTTTGTCGGCGTATTCAATATCCCATCGCAAGCCTCCGGAGCGAGCATCGAGACAAAGCAAGTGGGCGTCGTCGGTTTCCACGTAAACAAAATGCTGCCACAGCGCCACGCCGCGATTCTTGTGAGCCGCGGCGTCGTCGAGCAGGCCCGCGCTTACTGGCCTTTGGTAGTGCCATACAGTTCGTCCGGTTCGCGCGTCCAGGGCGAATACATCATTGGCCGAAGTTACGTACATCACTCCGTCAACAACCAGAGGCGTTACCTCCAGATTCTGAGAGTTGCCGGGATGAAATACCCACGCTGCGCGGAGTTGTGCGGCGTTTGCGATGTTGATTTCACGCAGATTGCTGTAGCGGCGCCCGGTGTAATCGCCGTTATAAGAGGTCCAGTTCGCACCCACCGGCCGCGCCAGAAGATCTTGTGCGTTCACATCCGCGACAGCAGCGATAGGAGATTGCGACTGTTGCTGCCCGGCCGCAGGCACTCCAGCGCAGAGCGCCGCCAGTGATAAGAGGATGAGTGCTTGCGCGGGCCATTTCATGTCAGCGATTGTCGACGCTACCCACTTGTATTTCCTGAAGAGAACCCCAGTCCACACCGTGATCATCTTCCAGGTGAAGGGAGACGCGCGCGGGTTTTCCAGGCGCGACAACTTCCGTTTCAAGCAGCACCGGTTCGGCAGGATTGACATTCGCAACTACAGTAGTTCCGAGGCTCGAACCATGCTCGTCGTAGAAGTGCGCGACGAGGTGTCCGGCAGCGAAAACTCCAAAAGAACCGGAAAGCCGGATTTTGCCGTTGTCCAGACGAACGCTTTGCAACGGGCGTATCACGATGCCGGCATCTTTCACCCCGTGAAATTCTTTTCCGGCCCGCGTCGGAAACCATTCCGTGTCGAAGTCACAAGAGTCCCCCGGCCGCAAATGGCACATCGGACTGTTAAGTTCCGCTTCAAGGTAGTAAGGGGATGCATCCGGGTCGTCGCTGAGCGAAAGTATTCCGTCGCTGCTCAGCCTCATTTCTGGTCCGTTCGTCCAGAAGATGACAGAAGCCTTGCCGGGATAGGATTTGTTTTGGTCGAACTGAAAGCGTTCTACCATGGCATACTTGCCGCCACCATCGACTACCGCCAGCCAGCCTTCTGTCGAGTCCAACCACAACTCAGCCGCCATGTGCACATAGTGCACCGCAAAGAATCCATCGTTTCTCACCGACACGGCGGAATTCTGCGCCGGACCGAAGCGGACATGATAGCGGTTAAGATAACTGCTGGACGGGTTCGCTGGAGTGAAGGTCCAGAAATCGTGGTTGAAGCCGGAGGTCGAGGATGGATCGGCGGTGTTGTACTGCGAAACCGATTGCATCGACCATTCCACGGTGTGCCCACTCACGTTCTTCATGGCCGCATGAAAGCGGATACGCGGGGAGTCGGTATCCAGGTGAATGGTTCGCAGAAACTGGATTCCAGTCTGAGGATCGGCCGGACCGGTAAGTTCTATTTCGCACTGCTGACCTTCTGAAAGCTTTCGAAAGGTGAAGGGCCCGTCGTCCAACAGATCGGAGTTGCCAACCCAGTGTTGTTCGTCGTCATTTCCCTCGGGCAAAAGCCACAGCTTGTCGCCTCCGTAGTTGAACCACTGACCCTGAGTTGGCGGCTTGTGCGTTCCCGCAAGTTTTGGATTTACGAACAGGTAGGGATGCCCCGCGAAATTTACTTGCATTAACCGGCCGCCATTTTGCGGGACTATGATTAACTGCACCCATCGATTGGAAACTTGCTCAGCACTCCACCCCTTGTATTCGACGGCCTCAACGCGGCAACCCGTAGCGGCCGGCGAAGTTGCTTGACTCGCAGTCTGAGCGGCCGCCGACAGGCTGCAGGAGACCACGAGAAAAAACACCGCTAGTTGTCGCATACGACTCGCCAATGGGAATTGCATTGTCATAAGTGCACCTTTCCGGCAAGCACCGGAGATGAGAGTAGCATGCACGCAGTTTTTCAAACCTCGGGCTGCGTCAACAAAACGAAATAAAATGCAATCAAACGAAATATTTCGATTTGCGTCAAGCGAATTCTGTGGTATACCGAGGGGGAAAATAATATGAGTACGCCTCTCTGGGAACAAAGTTGAAGACTCTGCTGGTATTCCTGCTGCTCTCGCTCAATCCGCTGGCCCAGGACCGGAAAATCGACCGGAAAATCGATCCTACGTGGCTGCATCGTTACGTTCCAAATTTGAAGGAGACACAAGCTGATCTTGCATCCCCGAGTTGCCACTATAAGGCAATCTTAGGTGAAGGCGATGTGGAGAATCGAACTTTGCAGAGTGTTTCCCGTTTCGCTGAAGTCACACTCGATGCCCACGGGAATTGCCAGACCACACTCTACGATCATGAAGAAGAAATCTATTTCGTTTTGCAGGGCAAAACCGACCTGCACTATGGCAATCAAACGTATGCGATGCGCCCGAATGATTTCACCTACCTGGCTCCGGGCTTGAAGCACTCGATTGCGAATAGCTCCGATCAACCGGCGCAGGTCCTAGTCATGACTTTCAAAGTGCCTGCGCGAATTTTAATCAACGCGCCATCGTCCCAGCCCAAGATTGTGAATCTGGACGACGTGAAGGAAGAGACGGTTGAAGGTCACCCCACATCGGTTTTGTACAAACTCCTTCTCGGTCCACGGAATGGCAAGCGCGACGCCATCGATGATGCGTATGTTGTGACCAGTTTTTTCTGGATGAACTTTGCCCCGGGAGGCACAAATTTTCCGCACCATCATGAAACCGCGGAAGAGATCTATCTCGTTCTTGACGGCGAAGGCGAAATGGTTGCTGGGAGTGGAATGGATGGCATTGCCGGCCGTTATCCGGCGAAAGCCGGGGACGCTTATTACTTTCGGCCCAACTGCACGGTGGGGTTTTATAACCAGAATAAACCGGGAGCCAAGGCGCACATCCTGGCGGTACGATCGAAGATTCCTCTGCCTGAAGATGAGGATTAAATTGCCGGTTTTTAGCTTGTTCCAACAGCACGAATATTTGCGTGCAGTCATCTGCGTGTTTTGGCAAAACGGTTATTGAGGAGATTTCTTAATGCATATTCAGAATTCCAGCCGGCGGTCATTCGTTAAGCTGTTGGCGGCCGCACCGCTGCTCACCCAAATTGGCGCACGTGAACTCTACGCGCAAGCCGCCACGGCCATCGGTAAGGATCCCCGGCAGAATGTCTACACTCAGCTGGGAGTAAAGACGGTCATCAATTGCCGCGGAACCTGGACTTATCTGAGCGGGTCGCTTGAATTTCCAGAGGTTCGGCAAGCGCAGCTGGAAGCGTCGCGCTATTTTGTGAACATGTTCGATCTGCAGCGTGGGGTGGGGCGGCGTTTGGCCGAATTAACTGGAGCGGAATCCGGCATCGTTACCTCAGGCTCAGCTGGCGCGATGTCTGCGGCAACGGCTGCATGCATGGCCGGCAGCAACGATAAATATATTTGGCAACTCCCCGATACCACCGGGCTGAAGCACGAAGTAATCATGGTGGGCGGGCGGAGCGCTTTCGACAGTGCTATCCGGCTCACCGGCGCCAAGCTGGTTCTCGTATATTCGTCGCAAGACCTCGTCAATGCCATCAACGAAAATACTGCAATGATCTATACCACCGATCTGGGTGAAAAACTGCAGCAAGAAGTGGCGATTGCGAAGGCTCACAAAGTTCCTCTCCTGCTAGATGACGCCGCAGGCATACCGCCCGCCGACAACGCCAAGCTTTACGCCAAGATGGGCATCGACCTCTACTGCTTCTCGGGAGGCAAGGGATTGTGCGGACCGCAATGCAGCGGCTTGCTTCTGGGACGAAAAGATCTGATCGAGTCAGCCCTCATGAATTGCAATCCGCGCGAGGGGGCCATTTGCCGCCCGATGAAAGTTGGTAAAGAAGAGATTATTGGCTGCCTCATGTCGCTTGAGACTTGGCTAAAGATGGACGAGAAAAAACTCTACGCCGAATGGAATGGCCGGGTGGATCGCATCCGGAAGTTGGTGGAAACAGTGCCTGGCGTAAAGACCGACATCTATATTCCCGACGACGGCAACCGCTACCCGACGCTCAGGGTCTCCTGGGATACGCACGCGTGGGGATTCAGCATTATCGATTGCGTGCAGGAACTGCGTGCGGGCGATCCGGTCATCGAAGTGCTTGGACCAGACAATCCCAGCCTGGTGACGGCAGTGCGAGAGGGGCAGCCGAACCGGAAAGAACGCAAGGAACCGGACCACATCGAACTGATTTCCATGACCATCAAGCCGGGTGAGGAGATTATTGTGGGACAAAGATTGCGCGCGGTTCTGCGCGCGGCCCAGAAAAAATCCGTCGCTTAGAACGGGAAGGAAATTTACTTGCGAAGAATAGGCCAGACGATCCAATTGCGATTTTTATTGATTCTATTTCTGCTTTCGCCAGCCCTCATCGCAGTGGGGCAGGTGAGGGCCGTCGTTCCGGCGGCAACTCCGGCTCGCGTGAATCGGTTCTACTCGCCAGGTGTGGACGCCGGAGACTACATCTATATCTCCGGTCAGGGACCGCGTCGTCCAGATGGAAGTTTACCAACGACTTTTGATGCGCAAGTCCGACAGGCGCTCGACAACCTTAAAGCGATTGTGGACTCAGCGGGCTTGACCATGGAGCACGTTGTCTACACCCAGGTTTATCTCGAGGACATCAGCAAGTACGGCGAAATGAATGGAATCTTTGCCGAGTACTTCCGAAAAACTCCGCCAGCTCGGGCCGTGCTGGGCGTTGCGCGTATTCCGGATCCGCCCATTCAGATTAGCGCGGTCGCAGTGCGCAGCTTGACTGACCGGCGGGCGGTCTATCCGCCAAACTACATTCAAAGCGATTCGGCTTCGCCCGGCATTCTCACTCACGATCGGCTTTTCGTATCCAGCATGTCTGGGAGCGATCCAATTAGTGGCAAGATTCCGGAGGACGCTGCGGCGCAAGTTGATTTGGCGCTCGATCGCGTTCAGGCAGTGGTGAAGGCAGCCGGTCTCGAACTTAGCAACATGGTTTTCGTCAATCCTTATCTGACTTCGGATATTCCATCGCGGGTGATGAATGAGCGTTACGCGCGGCGCTTTGAGTTTGGCAATACTCCGGCGCGCGCCACAATTGAGGTATCGAGTTTGCCCCGTGGCGTTCACATCGAGTACACCGGCGTGGCGGTTCGCGACATCCGGCAAAGAAAAGCGGTTCGTCCCAAAAACATGCCGCCAAGTCCCACAGCCAGTCCCTGTGTTTTTGCCGGCGACACCCTATATTGCTCTGCCAAAGACGGCTTCATTCCAGGTCCGCACGGCGGCGTCTATGCGTCGACCACCCAACATCAGTTGCGGCAGACGATGCGCAATCTCCTCGACAACCTTGAAGAAGCCGACATGAACTTCAATGAGGTTGTAGCCACAAATGTCTACCTCGACGATTTGTCTGACCTGCAAGCTTTTGACGATGTATACGCCCAATATTTCGGCCCTGTTCTCCCGGCGCGAACCACCATCCAGCAAATCGCACCCACCAAACGCGAAGCCGACAAAGAAGGTCACTTCCCCGGGCTGGAGCAAGTCTCGTTCATCGCAGTTCGAACACAGTCCAACTACTGAATGATTGATTCGCGCCCTGCTCGCGGAAACTGAGCCAGAAGGGTTCCGCTCCGAGCGTAACGGCTAAAAGCTCACGCTTTGGTGACTTCCTCCACGGGAGCTTCGCTGGGAACTGATTTCAGTCGGCTGAGGGCGGCAACCGGTCGCGCGAATGGCATGGGGCTATCCTTACTGTAGGCGCGCAACAAGTGATAGGTGATCAGCAGTTGGGTCAGGGCGAGCGGATCGCTGTGGCGGACCTCGCTGCCATCGTTGTAATCGCCGAACTGATCGGCGCGCAACGGCCGAAGATCGGGAAGGTGCTTCCAGATTGCTTGTTCTAACTGTGCGGCCTGTTCGCGGCTCACGTTGCCATCCACTTCAAGAAACTCCACCGGCCGCCCACAGTCACGTCCCAGGTCAAGGCGAATGCCCGCAGGCTGGCCGTTCTTACGATTCACCAGATAAGTGAGATCGGGATGAGGGATGCTGGGGCGCAAGACGAGGTGAACATTCAAATGCCCGTCCGCCTGATCGGATCCCGTGCCGCTATCCGGATGGAAGCGCACGACGATATCGGCGAATTCCCGCTGCGGACGGATGAAGTCCCGCGAATCCGGCTCGCGCCTCTCCAACTCCTCCAGCACTTGTTCGGGGGTATAGCCACGCTTGGCCGTGTCGCGCTTGATCTTCCACAGGCGTCTCATATCCTCAGGAGGATCGAGAAAAACTTTTACGTCATAGAATTGGCGCATTGCCGGTGTATGAAATCCGAGCAGTCCCTCCACAATCACAAACTCGCGTGGTTCCACGTATTCGGGACGCACCAGGGAACCCGTGCTGTGATCATAGACCGGTTTGAGCATGGATTGCCCGTAGTGCGCACGTTCCAGATGTAACTCCAGAATGTCGAGAAAGTTACACTCGGGATGCAGTGCGGTGATGTTCAGACGTGCTCGTTCGCTGCGATCGTATTTGTGATAGTCGTCGGAGCACACGTGGGTTACACGCTCCGGACCAAGCAGCCGGGTTAATCCGCGGGTGAGGGTCGTTTTACCGGCGGCGCTGTCTCCAACAATGCCCAGCAAGATTGGCCTTCGTTTCATCCTTTCTCCTTGCTCCGCGCGGTTTGTTTGCGATTGGCGTCGGCAGTAGCGGATTCTTCGTCCAGACCTCCTTGAAAGACCCGGCTTTGACGCACGTCAATCGCGGCGATGCGAACCAGTTGCTCTTTCCCGATGCGACCGCCGGTCTCGACCAGTCGGCTGGCTTGACGCAGCCGGATTCGGTCGATGGCATTGCGCACACTGCGGGCATTGGCAAATTGGGGCTGTTTAGCCCGCAACTCGAGGTATTCGATAAACGCGCGCCGCGAATCATCGTCAAAACTGTAATTCTGCTGTCGCAGCATCAATTCCGCGATCGTCGTCAGCTCCTCCAGCGTGTAGTTGGGAAAGCTGATGTGGTGCGCCACCCGGGAACGAAATCCCGGATTGTACTGAAAGAAGGTTGCCATCCGGTCTTGATAACCAGCAAGGATCACAACCAAATCTTCGCGCTGGTTTTCCATCGCCTGCAGCAACATCTCAACCGCTTCCTGGCCATAGTCGCGTTCATTCTCGGGCCGATAGAGGTAGTATGCCTCGTCGATAAACAGCACGCCTCCCATTGCCTTCTTCAATATCTCTTTCGTCTTGGGCGCAGTGTGGCCAACGTACTGACCCACCAGGTCGTCACGACTTGCAACCACGAGATGGCCACGGCGCAAGTAGCCGAGTCGGTGCAGTATTTTCGCCATGCGCATGGCGACCGTAGTTTTTCCGGTCCCAGGATGCCCGGTAAAAGACATGTGCAAAGTAGGAGTCTCGGTCGAGAGCCCAACTTTTTCGCGCAATCGGGTCACCAGCAAAAATGCTGCTACGCGCCGGATATAGGCCTTGACCGGGTTGAGCCCAACCAGTTCACGATCGAGTTCATCCAGGATTTCGTCGAGATTGGAATCCCGATGCGCCGCGCCGATGTCTACAAGACTCTCCACGCGCTCGTGGACCGTGGCCGGATCCACTACGGAATCTGTGTCCAGTTCTTGCATGAGAATCCCCAGGCGTTAGTTCGCCGATTGGCTCCTTGATCGAATGGTGTACTGAATGCGGCGGTCCTGCGTCTCAGTGCGCTCGAGAGAAAATCCCGGTTCATTCTCGGGCCGTTGCACAAGTTGTGGTTTGCTTGCCCTTGGTGCGGTCATAGCCGTTGAGCTTGATGTAGCGATCGGGAAAGGCCTTTCGGCATTCGTCGATCTGCTCCATCGCTTCGTTCAAATCATGCAAGTCAAACATCGGAAGCCTCCACATTTCCCAGTAAGAGTTTCGCGGGTGAGGATCATCGGTGTACTCAATCGAGAACGCCCAGCCATTATCGAAGCAGTAGCGCACCTGCGCTTCGATCTGCTCATCGGTGAAGTCGGGCAAATAAGAAAACGTTCCTTGTGTGATTCGCATGATTTTTCTCCGTTTCAAATACAGCTCACGCCACTGTGACAGTGCCCACCGCGTCGGGCACGTCTGTTGACTCAAAGTCGTAGCTGACGTCCTTCCAGATATCGAGTGCCTTCCGCAGTTCCGGCGACCAGCGGGCAGCCCTGTTCAGAATCTCCGGCCCCTCGTTGAGAAAATCGCGGCCTTCGTTCCGCGCCTGGATCATCACTTCCGTGGCCACACGATTCGCCGTTGCACCTTGAGCGATTCCGTCGGGATGTCCGATCGTCCCGCCCCCAAACTGCAGCACGACATCTTCGCCCAGCAAGTGCAGCAACTGATGCATTTGTCCCGCGTGGATGCCGCCAGAAGCGACCGGCATCACCGCCGGTAGCGACGCCCAGTCCTGCTCAAAGTAAAGTCCCTGCGACGGATCGGCATCGACTTTGTTCGAACGCAATGTGGTGTAGTAACCGCGGATCGCGTTGGGATCGCCCTCCAGTTTGCCGACCACGGTGCCCGCATGAATGTGGTCTACTCCTGCCAGACGCATCCATTTGGCGATCACGCGGAAATTAACGCCGTGCGTCTTCTGTCGCGTATAAGTTCCGTGACCGGCGCGATGCAAGTGCAGAATGACCCCGTTGCGGCGCGCCCACTTCGCCATCGACTGAATCGCGGTATAGCCGATCGTCAGGTCGATCATCACAATCACGGTCCCGAGATCTCTGGCGAAATCGGCGCGTTCGTACATCTCCTCCATGGTTCCGGCGGTGACGTTCATGTAATGTCCTTTAATCTCGCCGGTCGCGGCCATAGCGCGGTTTACCGCTTCCATGCAAAAAAGAAAACGGTCGCGCCAACGCATGAACGGTTGGCTGTTGATGTTCTCGTCGTCTTTTGTGAAATCGAGTCCACCACGCAGCGCTTCATAGACCACACGCCCGTAATTGCGGGCGGAAAGTCCGAGCTTGGGTTTCACGGTAGCCCCCAGCAGGGGACGCCCAAATTTATTCAGATACTCGCGCTCCATCACAATGCCGTGAGCTGGGCCCTGAAACGTTTTCGCGTAGTGCGGAGGAATCCGCATATCTTCCAGGCGAAGAGACTTCAGCGCTTTGAACCCGAACACGTTCCCAATAATCGAAGAGGTCAGGTTAGCGATCGAGCCCTCTTCAAAAAGATCGATATCATAAGCGATGTAGGCGATGTACTGATCCGTACCGGGCACGGGATCGACTCGGTAACATTTCGCCTGATAATGCTCGTAAGGCGTCAAGCGATCGGTCCATACCACCGTCCAGGTTGCCGTCGAGGATTCACCCGCGACCGCTGCCGCAGCCTCAATGGGATCTACGCCCGATTGCGGCACCAGGCGGAAAGCGCACAGAATGTCGGTCGCCTTCGGTTCGTAATCCGCGTCGTAGTACCCCATTTCCGCGTACGGCGTGATCCCCGCGGCCCACCGACTTTTCTTTTTGCCCGAACTGTTGTTACCTGCCATTGGTGTCTCCCTGAAAGAGTCGCTGAATGTTAGCGACGTAGACGCAGTCAGAAAACCTCGAAGTGCGCTTTCGCGAAACGACGGATCTGATGACGATCGATTTAGAAATAACCGCGGTGATCGGAACGCGCAGACCGCAGCCAGGCTGGTTGACCCAGCTGCGCCCGTGCCTTTTGCTTCTTCGACTAAGTTTGGAAGTTCCGGTTGGGTTAGCCAACCGTTGTTACTGCGCACTCAGTTAAGGCAATTCGCATTCCAATGCCGCTCGGGATTTTTGTGAGAGTATCGATTCACTCCTAACCTTCTATGGTTTGTTTAATTTGAGTGAACTGCGGAAGCGGCAGAATCGAACCCGCGAAACAGGCTCGTGTCCAGTAGGTGTGACAGCAATGTCCCAATGGAGAAAGACCGCTAAAGCTATATGTGGATGATTACTAGGTAGTTAGCTGGACAAACTCGATAGAGTCATGCGTGTCACAGCAGTGGGTCATTAACATCTCATAGGACTGGGCCGCTCGAGCGATGCGAGAGTTTGTGCTTTTTTAGTAGGCGATGAAACGTGCGGCGCGGTATTTTCGCCAACGCCGCAGCTTTGGAAACATTTCCAGCAGCCTTGAGCAAGTAGGCAGACAGCGCTTCCCGTTCAAACTTCTCGATCGCACTGGCTTTGCTTGGCATGAATCCCATTTGCGGCTTGAACGAAATCACATCCTGAACATGAAGCGGAAGGTGCTCAGTCTCCACGCTCGCGGACGACGTCAAAACGACAGCACGTTCGATGATGTTTTCCAGTTCCCGCAGATTGCCGGGCCACGAATAATTCTTCAGCAGCACCAGCGCCTGAGGAGCGATGCTCTCGACTTTCTTATTGACTTTGGCTCGGGCGCGCAGCAAGAAATACTCCGCAAGAAACGGAATATCTTCAATGCGTTCGCGCAGTGGAGGCAGCGTGATAGAGAAGGTGTTGATCCGGTAAAACAAGTCTTCTCGAAATGTGCCATCGCGAATCGCAGTCTCAAGATTCCGGTTGGTTGCGGCCACAATTCTCACCGAAACTTTCCGCGTCCGCATATCCCCGACTGCGCGAATCTCTCCCGTCTGCAGCGTGCGCAAGAACTTGGCCTGGATCTCCAGCGACATATCGCCGATCTCATCGAGGAACATGGTGCCCCCATCGGCTTTTTCGAACAACCCTTTACTGTCGTTATAAGCGCCGGTGAACGCCCCGCGCCGGTAGCCGAAGAGTTCGCTCTCCAACAGCGCTGGAGACAGCGCGGTGCAGTTTAGCGTGACGAGCGGGTGATTGCTGCGCGTGCTGTTGCGGTGGATGGCTCTTGCCACCAGCTCTTTTCCGGTGCCGCTTTCGCCGCGGATCAATAGGGTAGTAGGGGTCGGCGCAACCTTGGAAATCAGTCCCGAGATCTCTTTCATCTTCCGATTGTTGCCGATAATAAACTCGCCTTCTTCACGCGCCTCCAGTTCGCGCAGAGCTAGTTGATATTGGTCCTGGAGCGAATTGGCTTGATTCCTGTAGCCGGCAAATTCCGAAAGAAAGCGAGCCGTCTTGCCCCCCAGCACTTCCGTCCTCTGAGACCGCAGCCGGTAAACGTCCCGGCGAACATCCGGATCGCCCGTCACATCGATGATCAGGTCCGCCGTATCGGCTTTCAGAAATTTTCTGTAGTTCGCGGCCACGGGCAAACCCATCTCGCGCGCCAGCACGATGCCGGGCGCGCCTTCATCCTTATCCGCGACTCCCACAATCTCCACGCTCGGATCCTGGCGGAATAGTTCCACCAGGGCTCTGCCTCCGCGCCCGGCTGCGATGAGAATGATTCGCGTCATGTATGTTTCACGTTAAGAGTTTCTGAACTGTAGCTAGCGCGCTCCGCGTCGAAAGCCAAAATCCCTGCGCCAGGCGCGTATTCTACTGCATCTCTACTTCCGTCGGTTGCACTCGCTTACAAGCATTGATCGGAACCACCTGCTAGCCGTCAGCCAATAGCGTGGCAATGTTCTGCTGCTTGAGACCCGGATGGTCAGGATCGACCACCCAGACCAAAGTTACCCGCTTGCCCTGCTTCATGGCGCGAGCCCTGTGTAATATTGAAGGCCAGTGAAGCTCCTCGAAAATATTCCGCTGGCGCCGTTTACCACGATTAAAGTCGGAGGTCCGGCGAGGTATTTCGTCGAAGCCAAAGATGTTTCGGAAGTACAGGAGGCGGTCGCATTTTCGCGCGCGCACGATCTGCCTTTGTTCGTTCTCGGCGGCGGCAGCAATCTGGTAGTGGCAGATGCCGGTTGGCCGGGGCTGGTGCTGAAAATCGCGATCGACGGCATCGAGCAGAGCACCGACCACGATGAAAAAGGCAATGTTACTTTCGACGCCGGCGCGGGCGAATCCTGGGACAAGTTCGTTTCCCGTTCGGTGATGGCGCGTTGCGCTGGAGTCGAGTGCCTGAGCGGCATTCCCGGCAGCGTCGGCGGCACGCCGGTGCAGAATGTTGGCGCTTACGGGCAGGAAGTCTCCGAGACGATTGCATCGGTGCAGGTTCTCGACTTGCGAGATGGCCAGGTACGCGAATTGTGCCGCGAAGCCTGTGGCTTCGGCTACCGCTCCAGTATTTTCAATACCACTGAAAGCGGACGCTTCATTGTTCTGCGCGTGAGTTATGCGCTCACGCCCAACGGTAAGCCCCATTTGGCCTATGCCGACCTGCAGCGCCACTTCGCGGGAAGAGAAACCCTGCCCGACTTAGCCGAGACGCGGGAAGCTGTACGCCATATTCGTGCATTGAAAGGAATGCTGATTGTCGCTGGAGATGCGGACTGTCAGAGTGCGGGTTCGTTCTTCAAGAATCCTGTGCTCTCCGAAAGGCAGCATGAAGATCTCAGGCGCCGCGCGGCGGCACGCGGCTTAACGGTACCCAGCTATCCGGCGCTCGTAACTCACAAGAAAGTTTCCGCGGCGTGGCTGGTGGAGCGTTCTGGATTCACGAAACGCTATGGTTACGGTCGAGCCGCCATTTCGAGCAAGCACGCGTTGGCTATTGTGAATCATGGCGGAGCGACAGCCGCTGAGATCGTCGCACTAAAAGAACAGATTCAGCATCGCGTGGAAGAAATCTGGGGCATTCGTCTTGAACCCGAACCGGTGATGGTGGGCTTCTAGGTTCTCTGATAGGAAACACAGGGCGCCGCCCCGGGTCGCGACCCGGCTTTGGGAACTATGACCCCGCTTTTGGGTGCGGGTGCAGCGATCCGGCCCCGACGGCGCCTCGAACTAATCATCGGCAAGTTTTGCCGCCTGCTTAAATATCTCGACAAACATCTCACGGGTTAGCTTGCCCGTCTGCGTGTTCTGGTTCGAGGGATGGTACGACGCGAGTAATACCTTACCCTCGGGTAACCGGTAACTGGCGCCGTGTTTGAAGAGGTAAGTCCTGAAGAGAGAGCGCTGCGGGTTGAGCAGCGGCCCTAGACGTTTCAAGTAATTCAAATAAGCATCGAAACCAATCTTACCCAGGGCAACCACCACCTTCACTTTTTCTAATCCTGCGATTTCGCGATCGAGAAATTGTGAACACTCGGCGAGTTCTTGCGTAGTTGGCTTATTGGCAGGCGGAGCGCAGCGGACTGCGGCGGTGATGTACAGATCTCTTAGCTCAAGGTCATCGTTGCGATCGGTAGCGTTGGGTTGGTTGGCGAATCCCGTTTCATACAAAACGGGGAACATGAATTTTCCCGAGGCATCGCCGGTGAAGGGGCGGCCGGTGCGGTTGGAGCCATGGGCGCCGGGCGCTAAACCCATAACAAGGACGCGGGCGTTGGGATCGCCGAAGCCGGGCACAGGTTTGCCCCAGTATTCGCAATCGCGGTAAGCCCGGCGCTTCTCACGGGCAACCTGCTCACGATACTCGACCAGTCGCGGACACCGGGTGCAAGCGATGATCTCGTGGTTGAGAACGGCGAGCCAGTGCGGGCTTGGGCGCGGGCTATTTTTCGGTGTCAGGCGGGCTTCCTCGGCTCTTGAGTCTATCTAAATTCGACAAAGTCAGAAAATCCTCTCGACTTTGAAGGTTCTACAAATGACATATCTATGTGCGCTAGAGTACAGTATCAGCCGTATGGCGTTCGGCCGCTATGGCAAATAGTCTGGCATTACCTTCCTCAAAGCCGTCTGCCGGACTGCACGAATATGGCCCGGTGGCAGCCCTGCCGAGGGCAGACGGAGCAGTGGCGCATGACTCGCACAATCCTTATCGTCGATGACAACTCGACGGTTCGATCTTCCCTGCGATCATGGATCGAGACCACCTCCGATTTCCATGTATGCGGCGAAGCGGAGAACGGCGAGGTGGCGATCGCGAAAGTAGAAGAAATGCATCCTGACATCGTTATCCTCGACCTGCAGATGCCCGTCATGAATGGACTCGACGCCGCGCGCCATATCAGTCAACTCGCTCCGAACACGGCCATGGTGATGTTCACCCTGCATCCTTCCGGAGAACTGTTGAGAGCCGCCAGGGCTGTGGGAGTCAGAGATGTTGTTTCGAAGACGGATCAGCTCTCCGACTCGCTGCTGGTCGCGCTGCGACAGATTTGCGCCTGACCGAGCACGTGCCTGCAAGCAGGATCGGTAAAACTGCTCGTCAAATCTACCCGTGACTGCGTTGGTCTTGTCTTAAATGACGTGGCATAGCCCCAACGCGGCTTTTGATGTAGCTTTTCCTTCGGTAAGGGGGGAGGAGTTGCCTATGACGATGCAAGTTGGGATGGTTGGCACAGACGGCATTTTGTTGGCTAGTGATACGCGATGGACATACACCCCGCGTCTGAGATCAAACGAACTGTGGGCCGGAGGCCGATACACGGGCAGCGCAGAAAAGATCATTGTTAGTCACGAGCGCAATCTCGCGGTTACTTGTGCGAGAAATATGGAGGTGGCGCGCCGAATGGCGAGCGCGATTGTTGCTGGACTGCCGGACGAACAATTGGCCCACCCGATGGCGGCACTGGAAAATATTGGGAACGATGTGCTCAGTTCCTGTGAGGAGCGGCGGAATGAAGCACAGTGTCTAATTGCTTTTACGAAGCCAACCCTCCAACTATTCATCCTGCAATTTGGAACTCTGAACGGCACATATAGAGCGGTGGCACAAAGATTTGGCGACTACTGCTTCGCTGGTGACAACTTCACCCCGTCCTTGTTCTGGATTGAACGGTATTACAACAAGCGCGTTCCGTTGCCGATTGAGCAACTAGCTCCATTGGCAGCGCATTTCATAATTGCCACGAGCAAGCTGACGACAATGGTCAGTGGTCTAGAGATGGTGTTCTGTCGGCCATCAGGAATCTCCCGTTTATCGGACGAATCCATTCAGAGGCTTGAAGCGCAGGCCCACAAATGGGATGAAGAGTTTGGCAACACTGTGTTAACCCATACTCAACAATTCACCTATGCTCCAAACGTGATCGTTTAAGACAGTACCACTGCGTTCGACGGTTTGACGGTGCTCTCCTTCTGTCTTTACACTCAAATGAACGCCGTATGAATTCGGTCCGACGTCCTGGTCCCGGATGCAGCGGTTGGTGAAAGGCAAAACGTGAGCCCCACAGAGACGACTGACGCGGCGAAAACGGACACGAAGACGCCCGACAATAAGCCCGACAACAAGAAAGACATCAAGCGGGAGATTTCGGTTGAGATTCCCGCCGCCGAAGTTACCCGCGAAACGGAGTCGCAGATTCAGCGCTACCAGAAGAGTGCGCGCCTGCCAGGATTTCGAGCGGGGCATGTGCCGGCTTCGATTATTCGCCAGCGTTTTGGCGATGGCCTGAAGAACGACGTGATCGAAGCCCTGGCACCCCGCTATTTCCGCAAAGAAGCGGAGAAGCAGGGCCTGATTCCGGTTTCGCAGCCTCGCATCACCGACCTGCATTTCCACGACGGCGAACCTTTGCGCTTCAAGGCCAGTTTCGAAGTGCTGCCCGAGATTCAAGTCGAAGGCTACAAAGACCTTCGCGCCGACAAGCCGGACATCGCAATCACCGACGATGAAATCGAACAGGCGCTCGCCAATGTGCTGGAACAGCGAGCGACGTACACCGACGTGGAGGGACGCCCACTTGCCCAGGGAGACTTTGCGCAGGCCTCCATGGATGGCCGGCCTAAGGATGGCAACGACGCTAAAGAGGCCGGCGCCAATCCGGTGCACATGGATGATGTGCTGATCGAGATCGGTGGCAAGAATACGGTGGCGGAGTTTACTCAGAATCTGACCGGAGCCTCGACCGGCGACCAGCGTATCTTCGATGTAAGCTATCCGGAAGATATTGCCGACAAGCGTTTGGCAGGCAAGACCTTTATTTATACGGTGAAGGTGAATGGCATTAAACAGAAGAGCCTTCCAGAGCTGAACGACGAGTTCGCCAAAGAACTGGGCGAGTTCACCAGTCTCGACCAGGTGCGGAATCAGATCCGCGAGAACATGGAAGCTGAAAAGCGTCATGCGGCGGAGCATGCGGCCAAAGATAAGCTGGTAGCCGACCTGGTGAAACGCAACGATTTTGAAGTGCCGGAATCTTTGATCGATCGCCAGATCGATTTGCGCCTGGAGCGCGGCCTGCGAGCGCTGGCGGCGCAAGGAATGAAGATGGAAGACTTGAAGAAAATGGATCTTCCACGTCTCCGAGCCGGCCAGCGGGAACAGGCGCTCAGCGATGTAAAGTCTTCATTGCTGCTCGAACGCATTGCGGATTTGGAAAAAATCGAAGTCAGCGACGAAGAAGTGAACCGGGAAATTGATTCGCTGGCGAAACAATCAAAACAAACCTCAGAAGCGGTGCGTGCGCGTTTGACAGAGGATGGGGGCCTCGATAGAATCCGAATGAGAATCCGCAGCGAGAAGACCCTCGATTTTCTTTATCGCCAGTCCGCGTAGTGATGAGTAAAGACGCGGACCACTTTCGACCCTCCCCTGGCAACGTAAACGTTTCTTCGGGGCGGAGTGTGGCAGTTCCGGTGACAGGTCCGGTTGAAAAATGAAACCAAATGATCCGCAAATGATGCTAGTACCGATGGTAATTGAGCAGACCGGGCGGGGCGAACGCGCCTACGATATCTATTCCCGGCTGTTGAGGGACAACATTATTTTCATCGGCACGCCGATCGACGACAACATCGCCAATCTGGTGATCGCCCAGATGTTGTTTCTGGCTCAGGAAGATCCTGAAAAAGATATTCAGCTCTACGTGAACTCGCCGGGTGGTTCGATCACGGCGGGCATGGCGATCTATGACACCATGCAGTACGTGAAGAATGATGTGATGACGTTGTGCGTGGGGCAGGCGGCTTCCATGGCGGCGCTGCTGCTGGCGGCGGGCGAGCCCAAGAAAAGGCTGGCGCTGCCGAATTCCCGCATCTTAATTCACCAACCCTCCATGGGAGGATTGTCAGGTCAAGCCACCGACATCGACATTCACGCCCGTGAGATCCTGCGTATGCGTGAGATTACAAACCAGTTACTCTCCAAGCACACTGGCCAAAAGCTGGACAAAGTGGAGAAAGACGTGGAGCGCGACTTCATCATGAACGCGCAGCAAGCTAAGGAATACGGAATCATAGACGATATCATCTATAAGACCGTAAAAGCGGTATGATCGGCCTTCGCGCTTGATTCTGAATGATGGAATTTAGTGCGGAAGCCTGTAGGGGCCGAAAGAGGCGGGCCCAGCGTCATACCGAAACTAGAAGGAGTAGAGCCGAGTGAAAACCAAGTCAGGCTCCGACGAGATTTTGCGGTGTTCGTTCTGCCACAAGTCGCAGGATGCCGTAGCCAAATTAATCTCGTCGCCCAGCGACTATCCGCGGGCCTATATCTGCGACGAGTGCGTCGCAGTTTGCAACTCGATCCTGGAAGATGATCGCACCGCAACTCCGCAAGCCACCACACCCAATCAACTGCCCAAGCCGCAGGAGGTCAAGACCTTCCTGGACGAGTACGTGATCGGGCAAGAGCAGACCAAGAAAAAGTTGGCGGTTGCGGTTTATAACCATTACAAGCGCATTTTCATGAATCGCCAGAAGACGGCGGGCGATGGGATTGAATTGAGCAAGTCAAACATTCTGCTCATCGGTCCCACCGGCACCGGCAAAACGCTGTTGGCGCAGACGCTGGCGCGCATGCTGGATGTTCCTTTCGCCATTGTCGATGCCACTACGCTCACCGAAGCTGGGTATGTAGGCGAAGATGTCGAGAACATTATTCTTAAACTGCTGCAAGCGGCCGAGGGTGATGTAAGCCGAGCCCAGACCGGCATTATCTATATCGACGAAATCGATAAGATCGGCCGCAAGGATGAGAATCCTTCGATCACCCGCGACGTTTCTGGTGAAGGCGTGCAGCAGGCTCTGCTGAAGATTCTGGAAGGGACCATCGCGAACGTTCCGCCGCAGGGTGGACGCAAGCATCCGCACCAGGAATTCACTCCGGTGGATACGACCAATATCCTCTTTATTTGTGGAGGAGCGTTTGTTGGGCTCGAGAAAATTATCGGGCGGCGAGTCGGGAAAAAGTCTTTGGGCTTCCGCGCCGGTGAGGAGGCGGAAAAAGAAGAGGCGGTAATCGCGCGCAGCAAGCGCAACTTCGAATTGCTCAGCGAGATGCAGCCGGAAGATTTGATCAAGTTCGGCCTGATTCCAGAATTTGTCGGTCGCCTGCCAGTCATGGGCATGCTGGAAGATCTAGACGAATTTGCCCTGATTGAGATTCTGACCCGTCCCAAGAACGCCATCGTCAAGCAGTACCAGAGGCTGTTTGAATTTGAGAACGTGCGCTTGAAGTTTAGCGATGAGGCTCTACGCGCCGTCGCCCGTCAAGCCATGGCTCGCAAAGTGGGAGCCCGCGGCTTGCGCATGATTCTTGAAGAGTTGATGCTCGACTTGATGTTCCATCTGCCTAGCCAGAAGAAACTAAAAGAGTTCGAAGTGACCAGGGAGATGGTTGAGAAGCGCAATGCGTCTCTTTCGATGATGGAAAAAGCCGGATAGCCAAAGGCCCACAGAAGAGTAGTACACTGAACACACGAACGGTAGGTAAGGGTCTTCGCGCCGCGATCGTCATTCAGCACTAACCCGGGGAGATTGAGTGACCACATCCAAAGAAAAATTCGAAACTAAAAAGCTGCCGATGATGCCCATTCGCGACGTGGTCATCTTCCCTTATATGATGACGCCGTTCGTAGTAGGCCGCGAGTCCAGCGTACGCGCGCTCGAAGAGGCGCTCGCCGCGGATAAGAAAATCTTCCTGGCGACGCAGCACGATGCTTCCATCGACGAGCCAAAATCGAACGAGATTTATCAGGTCGGCACCATCGTCAACATCGTTCAGAGCCTCAAGCTGCCGGACGGCAATATTAAAGTTTTGGTCGAAGGCATTGAGCGCGGGAGACTTTTACAGGCCACGGACTCCGATGGCTACATGCAGGCTTCTGTGCGCGTGGCGCGATATCCCGTTGAGATGAACGCGCAAATCGAAGCCGGCATGCAGCGCGTCACCACCTTGTTCGAGCAATACGTGAAGCTTTGCCAGGCACTCAATTACGAGACAATGATCTCGGCCGTGCGCATGGAAGATCCGGCCAAGCTTACCGACATCATTGCTGCAAACTTACAGCTTTCCATAGAAGAAAAGCAGGAACTGCTTGAGATTTTCGATCCTTCAGAGCGGCTGAACCGCATTGCCGATGTGCTCGACGTGGAAATCGAAAAACTGAACGTCGATCGCACCATCCAGTCGCGCGTCAAGCGCCAGATGGAGAAGGCGCAAAAAGAGTATTACCTCAACGAAAAGATTAAGGCTATTCAGAAAGAGCTGGGCCGCGGCGAAAAAAGCGAGTTCGACGAACTGAAGAAAAAAGTCGAGGCCGCCGGCATGCCGAAGGAAGTCAAAGACAAGGCCCTGCAGGAACTAAAGAAGCTGGAAGCGATGCCGCCCATGTCGGCCGAATCCACGGTGTCCCGCAACTACCTCGACTGGCTGCTTGCCGTGCCCTGGAAGAAACGCTCCAAGGAAATCCGCAATATCTCGCGCGCGGAAAAAGTTCTCAACGAAGATCATTACGGTCTGGAGAAGATCAAGGAACGCATTCTCGAATTTCTCGCCGTGCGCCAGTTGGTGAAAAACCCCAAGGGCTCGATTCTTTGTTTCGTTGGACCTCCCGGCGTAGGCAAGACTTCGCTGGGCATGTCGATTGCCAAGGCAACCGGGCGCAAGTTCGTTCGCATGTCTCTGGGCGGAGTACGCGACGAAGCAGAAATTCGCGGCCACCGCCGCACCTACATCGGCGCATTGCCCGGCCAGATCATCCAGATGATGAAGAAGGCTGGTACCAAGAACCCGGTCTTCATGCTGGATGAAGTCGACAAGATGTCGATGGACTTCCGCGGCGATCCGTCAGCCGCACTCCTCGAAGTGCTCGATCCCGAACAGAATTTCATGTTCGTCGACCACTACCTGGACGTGGAATATGACCTGTCGCAAGTTTTCTTTGTAGCCACCGCCAACGTGATGCACACCATCCCTCCCGCGCTGCAGGATCGCATGGAAGTGCTGCGGCTGCACGGCTACACGGAGCAGGAAAAAGTCGAGATCGCCAAGCAGTTCCTGGTGAAGAAGCAGATGCTGCAGGCCGGATTATCGGAGAAGAACGTGAAATTTTCCGACGATGCGATCACCACGCTCATTCGCGCCTACACCCGCGAAGCTGGGGTGCGTAATCTGGAGCGCGAGATCGGCAACGTCTGTCGCAAAGTTGCGCGCAGAGTGGTGAAGGAAGGCGAAAACTATACCATCGCTGTAACCGGCGAGAATGTTACTGACTTCCTCGGCGTCATCAAGTTCCGCGACACACTGGCTCACGAGAAGAGTGAAGTGGGATTGGTCACCGGCCTGGCCTGGACTGAAGTCGGCGGCTCGATTCTCAGCACGGAAGCCACGGTGGTCGACGGCAAGGGCAAGCTGACGCTGACCGGCAAGCTGGGCGACGTGATGCAGGAATCCGCGCAGGCGGCTCTATCGTATGTTCGCTCGCGCGCGCATCGGCTCGGATTGACTCGCGATTTTTACCGCACCCTCGATCTGCATGTGCACGTGCCGGAGGGAGCAATTCCGAAAGATGGGCCGTCGGCTGGGATTACGATTGCCACCGCGATTGCCAGCGCTCTCAGCAAGATTCCGGTGCGGCGCGATCTTGCCATGACGGGAGAAATCACGCTGCGCGGTAAAGTTCTCCCCATCGGCGGGCTCAAAGAGAAGCTATTGGCGGCGCATCGGGCTGGGCTGTTCGAAGTGATCCTGCCCCGCGACAACGAAAAGGACCTCGCCGAAGTTCCTGAAAATCTGCGCAATGCGATGAAAATGCATTTCGTGGACACCATGGATCAGGTGTTGCAAATCGCGCTGGAATCCCCGCTGCCTTCGATCAGCGAAGAAGAAACCGCGCGGCCAATCGCCCCTCTGACGTCAAGCACGGGAGACAGTCCAACAGCGCACCAGTAGAAAGCATTCTTAGTCTCCAGTCTCTGCGGATATCCCATGATAGGTCGGGAAGGGCACGGCTTCAGCCGTGCCGTCCAGGCGTCTCATAAACAGGATTTAACCCCTGAGGTCCTCGCTCCTATTCGGCGCTGACCAACTGGGCTTCTGATGGAATGGCTGGGCTTGACACGTTTTAATTCCCTCCGTAGAGTGAAATCACTTTCCAGCCGCATAGAGAAACCTCCGTTGACGTTTTCGAATAGACTGCTAGAGTGAGCCAGCCACGCGGTATCTGAAGTAGGGCGCGGGGATTTTTGAAATGTCCACATCGAACCAAGGTCATATCGCTTTTGAAAATGGTCTAGAGTCGCCAGCGGAAGAAGTGCACGCTCGCACAACCGGCATACTTCCCTCGCAAGAGATCCAAAGCTTAATCGCCCGCGGAAACATCAGCGCCACTCCCGCAATCAACCCGGAACACATTCAGCCGGCAAGTCTTGATCTGCGCCTGGGCGACGTCGCCTATCGCGTTCGCGCGAGTTTCCTGCCAGGGCCGAATAACACAGTCGATGCCAAGATCAAACAACTCCGGATGACGCGAGTCGATCTGACGGGCGCACCAGTTCTGGAAAGAGATTGCATCTACATCATCCCCTTGGTTGAGGAATTGAACCTGCCGGAAAATATCTCCGGCAAAGCCAACCCCAAGAGCACCACTGGACGGCTTGATATTTTCACCCGCCTAATTACCGACTACAGTACGGAATTTGACAGAGTAGTGGCAGGGTACAAAGGCAAACTTTACGCGGAGGTTGTCTCGCGCACCTTCACGGTCGCGATTCGAGCCGGGATGAGGCTCAGTCAGTTGCGGTTCGTGCACGGCAGCCCGCGCTCCGGCGATCAGACCATTAGAAACCTGGACAAGGAAGAGCCGCTGGTCTACGTGAATGAGGAGGGTCCGGTCAGGCCCCTGGTTGAGCGCGGGCTCAGAATTACCGTCAATCTGGAGGGCGCCGACGAGGGCGAAATCATTGCCTATCGGGCGAAAAAGTATGCGCCCGCGATTGCTCTCGACAAGATCGACTTCTATCCAACCGAGGAGTTCTGGGAATCCATACATCAGAATGCCAATAAAAACTTGATTCTCGAGCCCGGCGACTTCTACATTCTTGCTTCCAGGGAAAGGGTTCGCGTCCCCCCGGACTTTGCAGCGGAAATGGTGCCGCTCGATCAAGGAGATGGCGAGTTCCGCATTCACTATGCCGGGTTCTTTGATCCCGGCTTTGGTTACGGTTCAAACGATATCAAGGGAACCCGCGCCGTGCTTGAGGTTCGGGCTCACGAGGTTCCGTTTCTGATGGAACACGGACAACTGGTCGGGCGCCTGAACTATATGCCGCTGTTAAGCAGGCCGGAGAAGATATACGGAACGAACATAGGATCTTCGTATCAACATCAAGCGCTCACCTTGAGCAAGCAGTTCCGCAAAACAATCCGCTAGCCGAAATCTGCCTCACGAGCGCTTGCCAACTTTCCCCGCTCCATTGCACACTGAAGCATGAGGGTGATGGCTCGATTCATGGCGGCGGCTACCGATGCCGCGCACTTCCCTGCTCCCAGCCTGCCGGAGGTTGCGTTTCTAGGCCGCTCCAACGTGGGCAAATCGAGCGTGATCAATACTCTGGTGGAAACCAAACTGGCCCGCACCAGTTCCACTCCGGGGCGCACGCGCAGTATTAATTTTTTTGAAGTGCGCTGGCCCGGCAAACCGAGGCCGGAAGTGATTTTCGCCGATTTGCCCGGCTACGGGTATGCCAAGCTGTCGCGAGAGATCTCACAGGAGTGGCCCAAGTTCATCGAGCCTTACTTGAACGACCGTCCTACGCTGGCGTTATGTCTGGCGTTGGTGGATGTGAATGTTCCCCCACAGGACAGTGACCGCCAGCTATTAGATTTTCTGAATGCCTCAGGCCGTGAATTTCTTCTGGTCGCGACCAAAAGCGACCGGCTCTCGAATAACCAGTTGGCCAAGGCTCTCCAGGCGCTCGCGAAGGCGTATCCAACTGCGGCCGTGATTCCCTTCTCGGCGAAAACGCGGGTGGGACGGGACGAAGTATGGAAGAGGATTCGGCAATCGGTGGAAGAATTTCCTCTCGCGGCGTTCCAGTCTTGAATTTTTCCCTTTGCGGAAACGCCTGTGTCCCTTCGCGTGAAGCCCATTCTCTCGGTTAAGTGTTCCCGGCAAAAGTTCCGATAGAGTCTAGCAGGGACGCGCGTCCTGAACTGGGAGCCGCTTCAAGATCAGCGGAAAGCGGTGAAGGCGCGTCCGCAATTATGTCGGACGAAGAAAACGCTGGTGCGGCCTATCTGGCCGCTTTAAAAAAATCCACGCCTCAGGCCGCCGGCGCCGCGGCGGCTCGCGCGCCCATTCTGCCCTCCCGGGCCCAGACAAATGGCGTGGCTGCCGCGGGAAATGCGACCTCCGCGGCCGACGAGAGGCGGAAAAGCCCAAGATACCGCTGCCAGGGAAGCGCCCGCTTGCGCGAAATCACAAGCGGTGTGTCGACCTGGGCAACTTTCACCGACATCAGTTTGCACGGATGCTATGTGGAAGCCATGGCAACTTTCCGCATGGGCGCAAAGCTCGGGTTGACCATGGAAGTGAATAGTTTTCGGGTGGAATGCAACGGCGAAGTAAAAGTGGTGTATCCCAACCTTGGCATGGGGATCTCTTTCACAACGATGTCAGGTTCGGACCGCGAACGTTTGCGCGAGTTGTTACGCTCCTTATCTCGACCTTCCGTAATTCTGGGTGCGCGCCCAGAAATAAACACTGCGCTAATCCCTGAAGCCGACGGACTTTAGATGCCTCAGAATACGGCAACGCTGGTTACGAATCCTGGCGCCGCTCTTCAGGCAGTAAAGAACTTTTTTGACGAACGCCATATTTTGAGCCGGGAAGAGTTTTTTCGAATTCTGAGGAAGAGCCAGAGTTCGGGAAAGTAAACAAGCCCGCTCTCACTGCCGCTGCCAGCCGCCCGCCTCTCAATTACTTTGGTTTCTACCTGTCCGCTGATTTGCGCGCACAAGCGATCCGGCCGATTCGTTATGATGAATTCCTATGGCAATTTATCTGATCACAGGGATTAGTGGATTCATTGGATCGTCATTGGCACGCGAACTGTTGCGGCGCGGAGAGCAGGTTCGCGGCGTGGATAATTTTTCAACCGGCAGGCGGGAAAATCTTGCCCAGATACTGACTCAGATCGATTTTCGGGAGGCCGATATTCTCGATCTCGACGCCCTGAAGCTTGCCTGCACGGGCGTGGATTACGTTTTGCATCAGGCTGCGATTCCTTCGGTACCGAAATCGGTTCTCGATCCGATCGGAAGCAACCGGGCAAATGTCGACGGAACCGTGAATGTATTAGTCGCGGCGCGCGACGCAAAAGTGAAGCGAGTGGTTTACGCAGCGTCATCGTCCGCTTACGGCGATACTCCCACGCTTCCGAAACACGAACGCATGACGCCCGATCCGATTTCTCCCTATGCCGTGGCCAAACTGGCCAGTGAGCATTACATGATTTCTTTTTACCGGTGCTATGGATTGGAGACGGTGTCGCTGCGTTATTTTAATATTTTTGGTCCGCGTCAGGATCCATCTTCACCCTACTCGGGCGTGCTGGCGAAGTTCATCACGCAGATGCTCAGCGGTCAGCAGCCCACCATGTTTGGCGATGGCGAGCAGAGCCGGGATTTTACCTATATCGATAACGCCGCTGAAGCCAACCTTCTCGCTTGCAAGGCGCCTGCGGCGCAGGTGGCCGGAAAAGTATTTAATGTGGCCACGGGGCGGCGGGTGACTCTGAACGAGACTTTTAAACTGCTTCAAGACCTCACCTCGTTCTCTGGTTCCGCTCTTCATGACAGCGAACGCAGCGGCGACATCAAGCACTCCCTGGCTGACATTTCACTCGCCGCAAAGCATCTTGGATACAAACCGAAAGTGGATTTCGAAGAAGGTCTGCGGCGAACCGTCGACTGGTATCGGAGCCAAAGCAAAACTTCCAGCGCGTAGATCCGGCTTCTGACTTCCAGGCATTCCATCCAGAAGACGAAGGCCGAAGCCGGTCATTACGTTGGTGATCTACGTCCCGATTACCGCTGTGGGTAGAGTGGAGACATGACACTCTCGTCGATGGTAGTTTCGCGCGATTGGCAGGAAGTTAGTGTTCTGGAATGTATTCTTGGCGGCTTGCACATGGATGTCGCTGTCGAAAGCGAACCGCAACGAGCTTTAGCTCGGCTCACAAAATCAAAAATCGACGCTCTGATTGTTGATTGCGACCTGAACGGCTCCGGACAATTTTTTCGCGAGTTGCGGCGCGACGTTCCACGCGCCAACACCGTGCCATTGGTGATCATGGGCAAATCTCAAGGCAGACCCGATATGCAGACCACGGGAGCTATGTTTGCGTTCGATAAACCAATTTCCGTGGAACAGGCGGTGCGCACGCTTTCCGCGGCGCGCAACATGATCCTTGACGGCCGCTTGCGCTACCACCGAACCGGGCTGGAGTTGCCAGTCACACTCACCGGACGCAATCAGAAACGAGTGGACGCGGAACTCATCAACCTTAGCCAAGGTGGCCTGCAGGTTCGAGTTGACGATCGATTTAATGTGAACGATCTGGTCCGTGCCTCTTTTGCTCTTCCCGGAGCGAAGTGCGGAGTGAAGGCCGACGTGGAAGTAGCCTGGTCGGATGAGCGGGGAAACATCGGGATCCGCTTCGTGAAGATTGCCGCTCAAACCCAACAGAATTTGCGCCTTTGGCTGGCGCAAAAGTATTTTGCGAGCTAAGCGGAACAGTTCTCTTGTTCTCAGTTCTCAGTTCTCAGTATCTAGTTCCGGTTGCAGAATTCGCGTTTCAGTCTTTGATCAATCGGTTGCGCCTTAACGAAAGCGGCGCGCCTCATCCGGTTCCTCTTCTTGCTTGAAAACAGATGCGGAACCCGCCAGACGTGCGCCCAGGCTGGCTTCTCCAAACACCGCAAACACACCCCAGTACGCGGCACCAACCAATACCGCACCGGAAGAAATGGCCCCCGCCGCAAGCGGCCACGGTGGCAGTTCGTGAGTGATCGAAAGAAAGATCAAGGCGAACAAAAGCAATCCCGCGACCATCACCAAACTATCCACTAACCATGCAAGGGTCTGCCCGGAGATCGGACGCGACAGCCAATTCAGTTGCACGTCAGACCGGTCGGGCTCCTCGATCAGATTCTGTTCCCGATACTGGCGAGGAAACATTCCCTCATTTCTCGCAGCATTCTGAGGTTCGACCCGGATGGCTGGGCGACCCGCGGCCGACACAGTGAGGCCATCATTTTCATCAATAGCATTTTCTTTTCTAACCAGCGAAGGCGAAAGCGCTCCGAAGATCGAGCGGCCGCGATCCGCCTCGGGTTCGATCCCGTCGAGAAGATTGGAGAATATCCACTGGTCGATCTGGCGCGCGGTCTGTGAAGGCAGGTCAACGAAGCGGATGCCGCACTGGCCCGAAGGTCCAGCCCAAGTGACCTGCCCGTAGGTTTCCACGCGCAGGCGCGGAAATCTCAACTCGAAGCGCAAGCGAACTCTCTGCTCCTGCCGTAACGGAGCCACCGCTTGCACGGCCACCCCCTCCCGGTTGAGATTGCGAACGATTCCACCGTTGGCGGCGTCCAGGGTAACGTAGGTCAGGGTGCGCAGTTCGTGCCTATAGTGAGTGCGTGCTTGCCGCGCGGGAAAGGATACCAACTGCATACGTTCCGCCAAAAGAAACGCAAAGTGGGACGCGAATCCGTTCAATTTTAGTTTTCGGAGAATGTTGCCAGAGAGTGACTGAGTTGATTCCTCGGTAATGGCTCGCCGCAGCCGATCATATTTGATCCGGAGGTTGGTCGTCGCGAAGTGGGAGTGATATCCCGAGGCTATGGCGGAATTGGAACACTCGCCGGTAACTTACGAAAGTCTCTGACCGGAAGGGCATGTACTCATCATTGCAAGTCAACTCAAATCCCGCTAGCTTACTGTTAATGCTGGAAAACGTAGTATTGGAATAACCTGTAATTGCGGGGGTTGGCGCAAGCCTTATTAAGAGTGGTTAATTGACAAGGGCTTCGCTGAATAGCCAAACTTTCGGGAAGGGATTAGCTGGCTAACAATGCAACGGTAATGGCAACGACTCCGACCAAACCGACCATCGAAGTGGATGCGCGACTCGCGGATCCGCGGTTGCCGTCATGGCCGCTGGAGCGCAGTGGAGCTACCGTGCAAGACGTTTTTTATCGCGCGTCCTCCGACCGGCATCATTTCGCCGCCGATGAGCCGCGCACACGTCCGTTCGGAGCTGACGCGCTGCAGGCGCTGCTGGCGTTTTCGGCACTGCATCAGCAAGTGCGGAAGCGGCGGGCGCTGGCCTTCAGACACAAGGCATTTGACAGCGTTCCGCGCACAGCTGAGTTCGAAGAGGGCGAGCAATTTGTTCTCGACGAAGTGCTGCACCTAGTCGCCGAACGCGCGATTGCCATTACGGGAGCGGACGGTTTAGGTATTGCGCTGGCCGAGAACAATGAAATTGTTCTGCGGGCGTCAGCGGGTGTGATGAAGCCGGACGTGGGCGCGCGCATCGAGCGGGACTCGGCTTTTTCCGGAGCCTGTTTCCGCGCTGCACAGATTATACGTTGCGACGATACCGAGATGGACGAGCGCGTGAACCTTGCCGCGTGTCGCCGTTTGGGAGCCCGGTCCATGGTTGCCGTACCGCTATGCGGTCGGCGCCGCGTGATCGGCTTGCTCGAAGCTTTCTCGGGTGAGCCTTTCGGATTTAACGACAGTGATGTAACCAACCTGGAATTGCTCGCCGAGCTGATTCTTGGCGCTCTGAAACCGGAAGACGAAGATCGGTTCGCAGAAGCGGCGCAAGTGGCGGAGGCGGAACTAGCCCCAGCTGCGTTGCCACCTACAGCAGCTCCTGCGATTGAAATTACAGCTGAGAAAATGGCGGGTGCCGCTGAACCTGTCGCGCAACCAACTCCTGCGTCCGTCGCCGCTGTGCCCGTCGCGCCAGTGACTGTTGAACCAGAGATCGTTGAAATAAAGAAACCTTTCACGCCTTCAGATCTAAGCAAGGATCAAGCGAACGTGGCCGCGGTCGCGCCCGCGCTCAAAGCAGCGGTCAGCGAACCAGTTGCCGAGCCGGCCACCGAGCATCATCCGGGGATTGTTCTCGTATTAATCCTGATTGTGCTTTCCGTGCTGGTAGCCGGTGGGGTGTGGTGGAAGCTGAAAACAGCGCAGCTCGGCCAAGTACTGATTCAGCCGGAACAGAAGATGAGCACAAAGCCGGCGACCACCGTGAAGCAACCGGCCAGCGCGTCAGGCACTTCATCTTCCGTCACTCCATCGAGTCCCGTGACGGAAGGGCAGGCAAATTCGTCGGCCACTCCTGGCACGGCGAGTGTGGATTCACAATCTGAACTCTCGGGCGGCAGCGTCACCCCGCAGGAACCTGGAAAGCCCACACGCATCACCGGTATCAGGCACTGGTCGGCGGCTGATTCGAGCACGGTAGTGATTGATCTGGAAGATCAGGTGCAGTACGAGGCGCACCGGCTGGCCAATCCAGATCGCATTTATTTTGATCTCCACGATACGTCACTGGCTCCGGAGCTCGAAGGGAAAACAATCGAGATTGGTGACGGGCTTCTGGCGCGGGTTCGCGTGGCACATCCGGCTTCGGGCATGACGCGCGTGGTGTTGGAGACGAAAGGCAACTCGAATTATTCCGTGAGCCTGGAGCCGAATCCCTATCGCCTGGTGGTGCAAGTGCGGAAGCTGGGCGCCGACGGCAAGTCGCAACTAAATCTTTTCCCCGGGACGAGTGAGCGGGACAAGCTGGCTATCGTCGTTCCTCCGCCGACGCACGAAGACTTGCAACTGCGCGCGCACGTGGCGAAATTGCGCATCGTGGTGGATGCCGGGCACGGCGGATGGGATTTGGGAACTGTAGGACGGCGCGGCCTGCTGGAAAAAGATCTCGTACTCGAGATCGCTCAGCGATTGGGCAAGCTGCTCGAGAGCCGTTTGGGTGCGGAGGTAATTCTCACCCGCAATGACGACAATTACATTCCGCTCGATGAACGCGCCGAGATGGCGAACCATTCGCAGGCGGATTTATTTGTCTCAGTGCACGCGAACTATAGCGATCTGCCTTCGGCGCGAGGCGTGGAGACTTATTACACTAACTCTTTCTCTGCGCCCAACGCGAAAGACTTAGAAACGCGGCCTGGCGCGGCCAGCAGCAAGAATCCGATCGCCGCAACGCTCTCTGCGGCCGATCTGCATGACAGGATCGAGCAATCGCGGCGCCTTGCGGCCAGCGTGCAGCGTTCGCTCTACGGAACTTTGTCGGCGGAGAATCCTGGCCTGCGCGACCGGGGCGTGAAAGAGGCATCCTACGTGGTACTCACCGAGACCGCGATGCCGGGAATTCTGGCGGAAGTTTCATTCGTCAGCAGCCCAACCGACGAGCAAAAGCTGCGCAGCGACGGTTATCGGGAGCAGATTGCCGAGGCGCTTTATCGAGGCATTGCGCGGTACGCGGCGGGATCCAAAGGCGTGAAGGTTGCGAGCGCAGCCAAGTAAGCCCGGAAATTCAGCGCGCAAAGAGCCAATTCTCTTACTCGAAGGGATTCACGATGCGAACGCCGTCGATTTCGCGTGCATGTTGCATGTCCTCTGAGAACAGTACACTGCAACCGGCCTGTTTTGCCGCTCGAAGGATCAAAGCATCCCAGAATGAAAAGGCGTGAAGCCGGTGCAGGTCGATGGCAGCGAGAGTGTCTGAAACCGTTAGCGCGGCGACATCGAATTCAGCGAGCAGTTCGACTTTGCGGCGCGCTAGTGCCGCGTCTACGTGCAGTTTCTTCGTAACCGTTACGAAATATTCCTGAAGAACCTGCAACGACACAACTCCACTCCTGGCACGTCGGTGTTCCGCCAGGAGGTTAAGGGATTGCCGCTGTTTTGCAGGTGTTGCTTTATCATCTGCGTAAATGAGGACGTTGGTGTCGAAGAAACTACGGCCGCTCATGAATCTCGTCTCGATTGAAACGCCAGCCGCGCGAGTGGCCTTGACCTGAAAGGCGCCTGAATTCCTCGATGCTGCGTTCCGGATCGTCTCCGCCTGCGATGGTCTGCAAGTAGTCACGGATTAGCTGATTTAGACTCTTGCCGAGAGCCTCTGCCTTTTCTCGGGCACGGGCTACCAGTTGCTCGTCGATAGAGAGAGTAACGTTCATTACCACATTATATGTGAACACATATTATGTGTCAAATGTGAAACTAAACTTTCCATCCCTGATTCATCCTGGACCGTTAGTGATCGCATAGTTATCCATCTTCGCTGTTTCTCAATTCCCTCCCGGCACTCCTCCATATTTCTGCAGCCACTTCAATTCTTCCCGCACTTTAATTTTTCCATGCCAGGGATTTTTATCCAGCTCGTGGCCTTCGCCGGGGAAGATTAGCAATGCGTTCGGAATGCCCAGCGAATAGAGCGCGTGCTCGAGCAAATAATCTTCCAGCACGGCGACGCGAATATCGTCGGCGCCGGCGACCATATGCGTGGGCGTGCGCACTTTGTTGATTTGGAAAATGGCGGCTTCGTCGTGATAGCGCTGCTGCACTTCCCAGGGACGGCCGCCCAGAAAATATGCGTCGTCGAAGGTGGTGTCGTCATTACCCCAGTTGGCGACGTGCTCCACTGCGCCCGCGCCCGTAACGGCGGCCTTGAAGCGCGTGGTCTGCGTGATCAACCAGTTGGTCATATAGCCACCGTAACTGTAGCCGCCGACGGTCAGGTGATCAGGATCGGCGATGCCGTCTTTCACCAGCGCGTCAACTCCTTCGAGAATATCCTTGCCGGGACGCGAGACAATGACGGGAACGATTTGCTCGAGGAATTTGTCGCCGTACCCTGTAGATCCGCGGTAATTAGGCTCGAAGACCAGCCAGCCGTTCGTAGCGGCGAGTGCGGCCCACTGATACCAGTCAGCCTCGAAGTGGTTGCCGTCGGCGTCCGCGGGACCGCCGTGAATGAAAGTGAACATCGGAAGATTTTTCGCTTCAAACTTGCCGGGAGGATAAATCAGCATGCCTTCGACCGTAGTACCGTCGTCGGCTTTCCAGCGATAGGCCTTGCCCCGGGGAAGATCCCGCTCAGCGAAGAGATGATTGAGCGAAGTGATAGGACGCGCCTGATCAAGATTGTCGGCGCTTTCCGCCAGGTAGACTTCGGCCGGCTTTTGCAATGAAGAATAAACGAACGCAATGCCTTGAGTGTGCGCGGTTGTCGAAAGATTTTCGTAAGTCCCTTCCCAGCCACTTAATTTGTGAAACGACTGGCGGGGTTGTGCGGCGGAATACATTGCCACTTCGGTTCCGAGACGCGCGGAGACAAGTACACCGTCGGCATTCACTGAGTAGTGATCGACGGGGCCAATGAAGTCTTTTCCCCATTGCTCGGCCGAGCCCTTTGTGTTGTCGGACTTTTCGGTGTCCGGCTTTTCGCTGTCAACCCAGTAGAGGTGCGGTTGAAGATCGCGATAAGGACCGGTCACTTCTCCTACTTCGACGGTAAATAAGATGTGGCGGCTGTCATTGGCCCAGCGGAGTTTGACCTCCTGCGCCTGATTGTGTGTCAGCCGCCGGAGAGTCGGATTTGCCAGGTCGAGCGCGTAGATTTCGTAGTCTTCGAACTTTTCCTGCCGCTGGTTGATGGCGCTCGAGATGAAGGCGAGCTTGGTACCGTCAGGCGAAGTCACCAGATCGTCCACGCGGAGCGGCGACGTTGCGAGTAAACGAGAGCCCGGAGTGAGATCGGATTCTTTATCCGCATCACTCTCTTCTTTCGCGGGAGCAGCCGCGTTTCGCGCAAGAGCGCCAGCGACATCGATGGCGAAGATGGTGTCGCCACGTTCAGCGGTGCGATATTGCACCACATCTTTCCATTCTTTTTTGTAAGCGTCTTTTTGAGCCTTGGTCCAGGGATTGCGAGTTGCGTAGTAAATGGTGTGCGAATCTGCCGACCAGGAAAATGTGTGCACTTCTTCCTGACCCTGCGTCAATTGGATCGCCTCGCCTCCCACGGGAGAGATCAAATAAATCTGGCTGACCTCGCCCTTATCGTTTTTGTCATTGTCCGAATCTGAATCCGAGTCTGAGTCCTTCTCGGAAGTGGGCTTGCGCTCGGAGCGAAACGCGATCCAGCGGCCATCGGGAGACCACTGGGGATCCGTGTCATGGCCGGATTGGGTGAGTTGAATCAGCGATCCTGTTCTAGCAACATCCGTGCCGCCGCCCTTCCCATCGTCGCGATAAAGCCAGAGGTCGGTACGGAAAATCTGCTGGTCCCAATCAGCGCGTTCGGTACCGATTACGACGGAGATGCCGTCAGGTGACAGCGCTACGCTCGAGTAACTCACCGAGTTGAAAAATTCATCAAGCGTGAGTTTGGGTTTGTCTTGCGCAGAAGCGAACGATGCGGAACCGAGAACTAAGCTCAACCACAAAAACACGTTGGAAGGTTTCATAGGCCCCAGGGGAAGATGTTTATACAACGACGCGCCGGCAATAAGCAACATTCGATGCACGAAAAACGCTATTGAGGCTTTAGCGCGCGGATTCGGCATTCTTGAGCGATTCGTCAAGAGATTCCGCGGGATGAGCGACACGGTCGACCAGACGCCAGCCGTCATCGTAGCAACGAAACATGACAGACGATTGATAGCGTAGATCTCCCGGATAGAGAGCCGCACCAACTTCGTTCACGGGAACCCATTTCCAATCGAATTCGACTTCGGCAATGTTCGCTTGCTTGGAAATGCCGGTCACGCCGATCAGCTCGCGCCTCACGGTGGGGATGTTCAGGAGTTGTTTATCTGCCTCGCCCGGCGCGATAAGGCTTTGAAAAGTGTCAACACCCGACGGCGTGAGCGAGACATCCCAGCACGGCGCCGGAACGAGAGCAGGAGGGCAGGGCGCGTGGGCGCCGGAGATCCAGCCGCGGTGCTGCAGAACGAGATAGTCGGGGGAGACGTAGTCCTTGTTGGAAATAACACCGGTGCGAAGTTGAAAGCGTTGCGGTGCACGGAAGGTATCGGAGGCTGCGATCAGGTCGCCGGCCAGGCGGCGCGTGAGAAAGTCGCGGGGAGAACAGGATGAGAGGAAAAAACTCGCAACGCACACGATGAGTATCGATGGCTTTGACATGAAGAAGCGGAAATGCTGAGGTTACTGGTTTTGGATTGTAAACAAAAGCGATCTTTTGCGTGGGGAGAAAGGACGAGAAGTAATCTGGCCTTCGAAGCCAGCGGACCAGCGTCCAGGAACCGTGGCGGCACAATTGGGGCAGCGGCCGTCGGGCGTGATCCGATAAGCCTTAATGAAATAACCGTGCCGCTCGACTAGGATTTCATCGCAGTGTGGACAATGCGTGTCTTCCCAGCGGCCGACCTGGCCGGGCAGATTACCTGCATAGATATAGCGAAGCCCAGACTGGCGGCCGATTTCGACGGCCCGCAATAGATCTTCAGGCGTCGTGTCACGTGGATCCATCATTTTGTAGTCGCCGTGAAAAGCAGTGACGTGCCAGGGAATATCCGGAGAAATTCCTGCGAGAAATTCGGTAAGGCGCTGCAGCTCATCGGCGGAATCGTTAAAGCCAGGAATGAGAAGCGTGACGATTTCAAGCCACAGGCCCATCCCATAGATTCGGCGAATGCTGTCGAGGATAGGACCGATGCGGCCGCCGAGTTCATGATAGTGACGATCATCAAAGCTTTTTAGATCCACCTTATACAAGTCGATCCACGGGCGGATATATTCCAGAACCTGCGGTGTGCCATTGCCGTTTGAAACGAAGCCCGTGACAAGCCCGGCTGCTTTCGCTTCTTTGAAAACGGCGACCGCCCATTCGCTGGTAATGAGAGGCTCGTTGTAGGTGCTGACCAGAATCTTCGCGCCCTGGGCAACGGCGTCGCGCACAAGACGTTCGGGCGAAGTTTGCTGCGGAGCAGACACTGCATTGGAATCACGCAGCGCCTGCGACGTTACCCAATTCTGGCAGTAGGCGCAGTGCAGATCGCAGCCCAGCATTCCGAAGCTGTAGGCTAGCGCGCCCGGATAAGCGTGAAAAAACGGCTTCTTCTCCACGGGATCGCATTGTGTGCCAGCGGTATAGCCCCACGGTACATAAAGCGTTCCGCCGCGGTTATAGCGGACTTTGCACACTCCTGGCTGGCCGTCGGGAATGGGGCAGCAATGTCCGCAGGAGAAACAGCGAACCCGATTGTTCTCGAGCTTCTCGTAAAGACCGGCATCCGCTTCGCGGACTCGCTCGTCGAGAATGGTGCGCAGGATGGGCACAGGACTTGTACTTATTCTAACGCTACGGCGGGAGATTGGCTTCCGGCTTCTAGCGGCCAGCGACGGGCTTCGAAGCGGATTCGTAGCGCTCGAGCCACTGCTCGGCTTGTTGCTCGATCGTTGCCCTCTGGGCACGGGTCAGACGAGTGGCAATAAACGGCGCGAGAGCGTGGCTGGCATCATCGCCGCTGGCGCGGGCGAGCACGGTCCAAAAATAGGCTTGATTATCGTCCTGCTTTACGCCTCGACCGCCCCAATAAAGGGATCCTAACTTCGATTGAGCCGGGACGCTTCCGTGCTCTGCGGCTTTAGTGAACCAGCGAGCCGCTTCAGTTTCGTCGCGTTGGATTCCCTGCTTCTCGTCGCCGGCGGCGTAAAGAAGGCCGAGAGCGTTTTCCGCCGCGGGGTCGCCGCGGTCCGCCAATGCCTGGAGTTCGGCAAAATTTGCGGCATCGGCGGGCCCTGCACTGGCATTGCGGGGCGCCAACTGGGGCTTCGATGACGCAAAAACGGTATGCTGTTCCTCTTGGCCGTGGGCGCGCACCTTCTCCTGAATCCAGGGCTCGGCGAGAAATCCCAGCACCAGAAAAATAGTGGCAGCCGCGGCGAATAACAAGTAAAGGTATGCGCGAGGCAAGCGAATTCCCCCAACTTTGTCCTGATCGTCTTTGTCGTAATCGTCGGATCGACTCTTTTCCTTTCCCGTCGCCAAGTCTCGTTCCGGGGGACTGGCAAACAAAACACTCCCTGGCGGCGAAAAAGACTTGGATGAAGGTAGAGGCGGTGCAGGAGGATTATGTTGGCGCCGTACGCGGATGATTGCCGCTTGAATGGTTTCTGCGAGCCGCTGCAGCACTGCGCTGTCATTTTCATCGAAGACATTGGGCTGCTCGGAAAAGACTTCCAGCAATCCCACTATTTTTTCGCGATCGCGCACTGGGACGGCAATCAGGGAACGAATGCCAAGAGCGCGGCAGCTTTGCCGGTCCACGCGCTCATCGATCTCGGTGTCGTCGCAGCGCAGCAATTTCCCGCTGCGCACGCATTCACCGGAGAAACCTGAGTCTACGTATAACGTCACTCCCACGGGCGGAGCGCTAAGGCCGGAACTGGCGCGGCAGATCATAGTGCGAGCACCGCTCTCGCCCCATCCTTGCTCTTCGCTCTCTTGGTCCTTTTGCTCTTCCATCGCAACCGCTGCGCCGGACGCGCGAAGCAACGATTGAGAACGGGAAGCCACCAACGCAAGCACCGCTTCCAGGTCTGAGCCCAGCAACTCCGCTTCTTTCTGCACCGCGGAGGCAGCACTGAGAATGTCGGTATAGTTCGGCCGATGGATGGAATTTTTCCAGTCGTTGATCGGCTCTTCGGACCGTGCCGCCGGAAGTTCCGCATTGGCAGCGGCTGCGAGAGCATTCAGGAACAGCCACTCGGAGAGCTGCCGTTTAGCCGAATCCGCGAGGCCAGGCAGGCCAAAGCCTACGCGGCCAGTTCCGTCCAACCAAACTACCCGCGCGGTGCCGGAGATTTGCATGCCAGCTTCGGCGAGATCGAGACACAAGTCCACATTCTGGTTCACTTCCATGGGCGAGAGGCAATGCAGAGCCAGACCATTCTCGCTGATATCGAGAACTTCATACAGGTCGAGCATCTCGCTCTGCGAGTCGCCGAAGGTCGCATACGCGGGAACGTGCACTTTTTGCCGCACGCGAGCGCGCCGGTTCGGAGATGCCAGTCGTGACGCTTGAATGATCGCGGCCATGGGAGCGGCCCGGACTTCAGTTCCACGTCGGTCCAGACTTCGGTGTGTACATATTACCCCGAGATCGCCAAAAAGTAAGCAGGAAGTAAATCGGACAGCTACTTAGCCGCAAATCCTAAATGACCTCGGAGCGGATTAGGTCAACTCCTACAAAGCTTTACAAATGGGGAGGGCTCCTCAGAGCAACCCGGCAAGATGCATTACTAATCTAATTTCGATACCGATAGCGCTTAAACGAAGAACTTCCCCAATGAAATTAATACCAGTTTCCATCCGGTCCAAGCTGCTGGTTCTAGGCACGGCCTGTGTCATCTTGAGCGCTGCATTTCCGGCGTGGGCGGCGCTCGGCGGGGATATCACCTCGGTCCAGTCTGATCAAGTTCACATGCAAGGCACCATACGAACTACGGCCAAAGGTTCTTATACGGTGCACGAGATCCAGTCGTCTGCCGGCACCGTAGTGCGGGAATACGTGGCTTCCACCGGCAGTGCGGCGGGCAAGGTGTTTGCTGTGGCTTGGCAATCGCCGTGGCCACCGGACATGCGTCAACTTTTAGGAAGTTATTTCGAGCAATACCTTCAGGCGGCAAAGGCGCAGAGCACGTCCCGAGTCGGCCGCCGGCCGGTCATGATCGAGCAGCCTGGTCTGGTGGTGCAAATTAGTGGACATCCCAGGTCGTTTACCGGCAGGGCTTACGTTCCACAAATGCTGCCGTCGGACGTTCGCGTTGAGGATATCCAATGAAACCCACGCGAATATTCTTAGTCTTCACGGCTCTTCCGGCAGTCGCATTCTTAGCCGCGTGTGGTGGAGGCAGCAGTAGTAGCACTCCCGCTCAAACCATCGCACCTTCGGGAGGGAATGTAGCGTCGATCACAGTCAATGGCGGCCCGACCGGCAACTACGTCGATGCCAGCTTCACCAGCGTGACTGTTTGTGTTCCGGGAACCGCCACTTGTCAAACCATCGATGGCGTCCTGGTTGACACTGGCAGTTCGGGGCTGCGCATTTCGTCCTCCGTGCTCACGATTCCTCTGCCGCAGCAAACCTCTGGCGGTAACCCAGTCGTGGAGTGCTTTCCGTTTGTGAGCGGCTACACCTGGGGACCGGTGCAGACGGCAGATATGGAAATGGCAAGCGAGAAAGCCAGTTCGGTGCCGGTTCAGGTGCTCAGCGATACGGATTTTACGGCTCCAGCGAGTTGCACCGATAACGGGACATCGTCCGATACGGTCGAAAGCCTGGGTGCGAATGGCATTGTCGGAGTCGGTTTGTTCACGCAGGACTGCGGCAGCTACTGCGAGACGGTGCAAACTGCTGCAGGTAGTATGAACTTATATTATGAGTGCACTTCTACTACAGCTTGTCAGCCAATAGGCGAAAGCCTGGAGCAACAGGTGCCCAACCCGGTTTCATTGTTTGCCACGGATAACAATGGAGTCGTCATTGAACTGCCAACCGTTTCCGGAGGCGAAGAGGCAACCGTGAGCGGCTCGCTGGTGTTCGGTATTGGAACGCAATCAAATAATGCTCTCGGCGGCGCCACGGTCTATACGGCAGACCCTGGTGGAAACTTTACGACCACATATAATGGAACCGCTAACTCTGCCAGCTTTATTGACAGCGGCTCGAACGGTTATTTTTTCGCTTCTTCGATAACCGCGTGTCCCAGCACCAGCAACGCGCCGGGCTTTTATTGTCCATCCGGCGTTCAGAACCTTTCGGCAACCAATCAGGGAGCCAACGGCGCCAGCGGTACGGTAAATTTCAGCATTGCAAACGCTGAGATCCTATTTAACACGCCGGATTTCGCCTATAGCGATCTAGGCGGCACGTACTCCAACGGCGCTTTTGACTGGGGACTTCCCTTCTTCTTTGGCCGCAACGTTTACACGGGTTTGCAAAGCAGCACCAATCCGAACGGTTACTGGGCCTACTAATCGATTCCCATTCCTCAAAATCCAGACCCTACTTCACTGCCAACCTTGATTGATGCAGGCTTGAGATTCGCGAGATAGCCGCGACCATCATGCTGGAGAGCAGTTGCATGGTGGCCACGTCTCGCTCGTCGAACGCGCTGGGAGAAGAAGACAGCACTTCAAATACGCCGAGCGTGCGCCGGTAGTAACGCAACGGAGAAACTAAAATGGAGCGCACTCCCAGGCGGCGGCAACTGGCCAGATCTACGCGCGGGTTCCGCTCAGCGTCGTGACACAGCATCACTTCGCCGGTACGGACGGCTTCCGCGGAGATGCCGGCATCAGTCTGTAAGCGAACTCCGAGGTCGGGAGCGGTGCGGCCGGCGCGTGCTCGACAAACGATTTCATCGCCCGCCTGCAAGGCGATCGCAGCTCCCGTAGCTCCGGTGAGATGCTGGGCGCGCTCCGTGATCGCACTGATGGCTGGTTCCAGATTCAGTTCTGCAGCATGAATATCCACTTCCTCTCCCGCATGCACAGGGCGAAAGCCGGAAACTGGATGCCGCGCATTCGCAACCCGCAACTGGCTGCGCAAAGCGGTTGACGGGATGCGCGTTTGATAGTCCGCGATGTTTGCGACTTCCCGGTTTACGATCTGCGGGTCCGGCACCGTTCGCAACAAATCGCGGACGAGGCTGTCCAATTCCGAGTCAGTGATCAGGTGCGCGGTCTGCTGATGACGCAGCGAGCCTCCCAGAACGCGCGACAGGCTGAGCAACGAAGTATTGCCGCAAGCCAGGCAATAGGTTCGGCTGTTGGTGCTGATCAGTTCGCACTGAATGCAAAACGTGGCCGAGTGCAGAGGGACAAAATTGGTGTCCTTAAATGTAGTGCCGTAAACAGTCTTACGAGACATGCTTGGTTAATCCTCATGAAATTAGCGTCCCTAAAGGTAAACAGCGACAGTGGCATCAGAAAGTAGCCGCACTGGTTCCCCGTGTGGAAAACTGGATTAGTATGCTTGGGACTGGGTTGTGTTCGAACGGCTCAAAGCCCGATATCGCCCAACTAGCCTGTTCTGTAGGGCTTTTCGGATTGAAAATTACAGGATTCTCCCTTGATTTGAGACGCGCCTTGAGATACAGTATTAGAACTTCAGGGCGGGAAATGCCTTGATATTTGGGGGATTACAATGCAGTGGACCGCACCGGCTTTTGAAGAAGTTTGCTTGAATTGCGAAATCAATTCGTACGCCAGCGCAAAACTCTAACCGTTAGTCGACCTCAGGTTTTCCAATTCGCGCCCAACGTGGGCGTGTCTTTGGTTGAGCACTTTCCTTCCCGCCCACTGCTAATTCCTAGCCGGCCTGCGCCGCAGCAAATCCATGATCGTCGGCACCGGGATGATGGATGACCTCTACCCCTCGCTGTAGAGTACGATCCAACGCGTCAGCCAGAGCGACCGGGAAGTTCAAGGTGAGAAGATTAATATCCATCTGCAGATTCCTCTGCGAGTAAAGCCTGCGAACAACTAAAGCTCCGCGATGGCGATTGGACGAACTCACAAGATCGAGAGAGAGAGTCCAAAGCGCCAAACCTTCTAGCGACCGCGGCCCTACGCTTCGACCCCAGTGAAATGAGACTTCTCCGCGCCGCGCTTGCGCACCCGACCCTCCGGAACCAGCAGGCTGAAATTCACCGGGAAAAAGTTTGAAGCGTACATCGAAACCGTCGAAGTCATTGGAGTTGAAGGCGGCCTGGAGAACCCGCCAAACCTGTTCGTAGTTGTCGACGACTTTCAATTCTTCCGTGGCGCGCCGGATTGCGAGGTTATTGATGACGATCTGCCGCTGGTCGAACGTACGCTGCGCAACCCGAGCCAACTCTCCTAACTCTAAATATCCCAGGCGCTGCACACCGATCCAGATGCCGGTTCCCAACACGGCAAGCACCAGGCCCAGCGAGCTTCCAGTGGGCCAGAGCAGAAATAAACTGAGTAACGCAAAAATCGCCGATACTCCGTAAAGCACGATCACGACCTGGCGGTGAGTAAGTCCGTGCTGCAGGAGTTTGTGATGGATATGCTCACGGTCGGCGGTGAATACGGGACGTCCGCTGATCAAGCGCCGCAGAATGGAAAGCGAAGTTTCAAGAATCGGCAGTCCGAAAGAAACTACCGGAATCGCAACTGCAACAATGGTCGGTGCTTTCTGCGCGCCCTCGAGAGCCAGCGCGCTGAGCAGGAAGCCGATGAACAGACTACCGGAATCTCCCAGAAAAATCGTTGCAGGATTGAAGTTGTAACGCAGGAAGCCAAGGATCGCTCCGGCCAGCGCGATGGTCATCACCGTGACCAAAGAGTATCCATTCAACAGCGCAACCACGAACGCTACCAGGGTTGAAAATAACGCCGAACCCGCCGCCAGTCCGTCCAAGCCATCGATCAGATTAAACGCGTTGGTAATCGCCAGGACCCACAGAATGGTCAAGGGCAATCCCACGAACCACGGCAACTGATGCTCGCCGAACAAGACCGGGATATTGACGATGCGCAGCCCGCCGGCAAAAAGCATGGTTGCGGCAAGCGCTTGCACCGCAAACTTCACATACGGACCAACGCTGTGAAGGTCGTCATAGACTCCGAGAAAGAAAACGATCGAAGCCGGAATAAGAATTGTCAGCAGAGTTTTCAGCGAGAGCGCCGAGTGCAACCGCGGCAAATAAGAACTGGCCAGCGTGGCCGCCGCCATGCTCAACGAAAACGAAATAAAAATGGCGACGCCACCCAGGCGCGGAAGCGGCGTGGCGTGGAGATGCCGCTCTTGAGAAGGAATGGCCACCCATCCCCGCCGCGACGCAACGTCCCGCACATAGCGGGTCAGAACAAACGAGAACAGCAGCGACAAAAAGAAGATCCCAAAAAATACTACTGTCAACCGTCCCCCTCGAGTCCAACGATCATGTACGTCGGCGCGCTATCCGAACTCGACAGCCAAGTATTGCAGCAGCGAAATCCTGCCGCTAGTGAGTTACCGGGTTCTCTTTGTTTCCGTCTGCGTTTGAGGGTTGTTGGGAATCTAGCAGTCTTATCCATCGGCTTCAATCGCCCTGCAGTGAAAATCTGTGGAAAACTAATCCGCGTCCGATCCTTGCCTGCCAATCCCCTTCGACAACGCGACGAAACTGCTCTCCATCGCTGTGCTAAACTTCCGACGATCCCTTCTTTCACTCGAGGCCTGTGATGGAGTTTGGCAAAGGCGCTTTTGCCCGCAGTGGCAGCCTGTTCGCTTTCTTTTTCGTTTTATCTTTTGCTTCGAGTCTGAAGGTTGCCGCGCAGCAGGTATCACCGCCATCCAATACCAACAACAACGCACCCGCACTCGCTCCGGCAAAGCCGGTTTCTCAAGCTGCCATTCGAAGTGGGCCCGCCGATACCGATTCAGCAAAGCCCGGGGAAAGCGCAACTTCTTCGAAGGCTGTGGTCCCTGCCGATCAAACTACTCCCTCAATGCGGCTCGGCCCCGGCGATTTGATCGAGGTCAGCGTCTACAACGTGCCGGAATTGGCGACCAAAGCGAGAATCAGCAACACCGGCGATGTTTATCTTCCACTCATCGATTATGTTCACGTTGGCAATCTTACCGTCGAAGAAGCGCAGGTTGTGATTGAGAAGCGTCTGGAAGATGGCGGATACGTCCGCGGCGCGCACGTCACAATTTTCCTCGACGAGTCGATCTCTCAAGGAATCACCATCCTGGGAGAAGTTGTAAGACCGGGGATTTATCCTTCACTCGGCGATCGCAAGCTCTACGATCTCATCTCAGCTGCGGGTGGATTCACGCCGTCGGCTGGACGCAAGGTCAGCATCATCCGCCAACACAGCGAGTCTGCACCCGTGACCGTGAATCTCCCGAGAAATCTGGCTGATGATTTGCAGGATAACATTGAACTTCAACCCGGAGACATGATCACGGTACCGCGGGCGCCGATCATTTATGTGGTGGGGGATGTGGGCCGTCCCGCTGGTTTACTCGTGGATAACGGCACACTGACTGTTCTGCAGGCGCTTGCACTGGCCGGAGGAACAAACCACACAGCCAAGATGAGTGGCGTTCGCATTATTCGTAAAGGCCCGAGCGGCATGACAGAAACTCGATTGCCACTAAAGAAAATGCTTGAGGCGAAAGCCCCTGACATAACCCTGCAGGCCGATGACATTCTCTTCGTGCCGCTCAGCGGAGCTCGAGTGGCGGCGGAACAAACCATGCAAGCGGCAATCTCCGCGGCGACTGGAATTGCAGTGATCGCTGCCCATCCTTAGAATGATTTGGCAGTCAGCGGCTACGCGGCAACTTCAGTCTTGCGATCTTGCGGCAGATTCAATAAACGTTCCAGGACGCGAATGTACTTGTCCGCCGTTTCGCGACGCGAAAACTTACGTACGATATACTGCCTGCCGTTTCGTCCAAGTTCGGCGGCCATTTGTGGATTCGCCGCCAGCAGGCGAATGGCACTCACCAGAGCATCAGAATTTTCCGGCTCGATCACGAGCCCACCGCGAGCTTCTTCCAGAATCGCCCGTGCCTGCCCGTCCACGCCGAGGATCACCGGACGCGCGCACGACATGAACTCCAGCATCTTTGTAGGAATCACCGTCTTGAACAAATCAGCTTTCTTGAGCAGCACCAGGCAAACATCCGAAGCGCAAATATATCCAGGAATCTTTTCACGCGGTTGCTGCTCGACAAATCGCACATTCTCGAGCCTGCGCTCTCGCGCCTGGGACATAACGCTCACTTTTTCGGTGCCTTCGCCCAAAATAAGAAAAACGATCTCGGGATTCGAATGCTGCAACCGGGTGGCGCTTTCGATGATCGTCTCCAATCCGTGCGCCATGCCTATCGTGCCGATGTAAGACACTACAAACTTGCCTTCCGCTCCCAATTGCCTTTTCAGAGCTGTCGCCGGTTCTGGAGAAAAAAGCTGCGTCTCCACTCCGTTCTCGATCACAGAAACTTTTTCTCGCGGCACCTTCCAGTGCTCCACGAGATAATCTTCAAAAGCGGACGTGACCACAACCACTCGATCCGAATGCCGGTAAAGAAATCCAGCGATCTTTGCCAAGCAGCGGTGCAATAGCGAATCCCCGTCGCCCATGCCGACAGCGGTCAGCGATTCCGGCCAGAGGTCGCGAACCTCAAACACGAACGGGACGCGCTTCCAGCGAGCCACGCACCAACCGGAGAGCCCTACCAGCAATTGTGGCGAAGTCGCAATTACAACGTCAGGCCGCGACAAGAAAATACCCGTAGTTGCGGCGGAGATGCAAAACGAGCAGTAGTTCAAAATCCTCTCATACGCTTTCCTGTTCGGAAAAGGCAAAAGCCACGATCGAACCACGTGGACTCCATGTGTTTGTTCGTGAGCCACCAGGCGACGGAACTTATCGCGATACTCACGTGGCACGACACCAGTCGGATGATTCGGAAAACCCGTCAACACGGTCACTTGATGCCCAGCAGCAACCCAATGCCTTGACAATTCAACCGCACGCGCCGCGGGTGCGCCCATCTCGGGAGGGAAGTATTGCGAGATGTAAAGAATTTTCATGAGACAGCGAGCAATTTCCGTAACCTCGAATCACGATGCTCCATTCAGGATGCTTGATCGAAGCCGTTTACGTCCGAAGGCTGGCCCATCCCGGAAATTTCTCTGACGGTCACCGGTCGACTTAAACAACGCGACTCCTCCAGCGCAAAAGTTGTCAGCATGGTGTCGACAATTTCGCGAAACGGAATTGGCGACTCCGAACCGGTTTGAATCGCAGCTACAAACGCTGCCAGTTCTCCACGGTGCCCTTTGTCCTGACGAAGCCGCGAGCGGCACACACGTCTCTTTCCACCGCGTACAAGTTCCAGTCGCCGAAAGTCTTCGAGCACCGCTACGCCTCCTCCGAACACTTCGATGCGCTCTTTGGAGTACGCTTTGTCACCATTTGCCAGGTAGCTGATGGTTCCCTGCGAACCGTCGGCAAAGCGCAGCGAACATACAACATTGTCGTTGCTGTATTTGCCCGGATTAGATCTATCTGGCTTCAACAAGGCTGAGTTGGCCAGGCTGCGAGTTTCAACTTCCACGGGAGCGGAACCCGTTAGAAAGCAGAGCAAGTCCACGAAGTGGCAGACCTCACTCACCATGCGTCCTCCGCCTTGCAGCCGATCGTTCATCCAGTGATCGGCCGGAAGGAAGCCGGCATTCACCCGATAGTGAAGCGCGAGCGGCTCTCCTGCTTGTTGCAGAAACTCTTTCATGCGCACCGTCAACGGAGCAAACCGACGATTGAATCCCACCATGAGAAGCCGGCGAGAGGAACCTGAATTTTCATGAGCGGCTATGATTTCCTTCAGCTCTTCTTGATTCAGGCAGAGAGGTTTTTCGCAGAAGACGTGCTTTCCACGTTGCAGTGCCGCGATTACTTGCCGGGCGTGCAGATGATGGCGCGTAGCAATGACAACCGTGTTGACCGCGGGACTGTTGAGAATCTCAACTTCACTCGTAGTGCAGGAAGCAAATCCGAATTTGTCAGCCGCGTGCCGAGCATGCGATCCGTTTGCTGCGCTCGCCGTAATTAAATTAACTCCGCGAACTCGCTTGAGTGCCGGAAGCAGCGTGCTCACGGCGAAGATGCCCGCTCCGAGCAGTCCGACGCCTATCGATTTCTGGCCGCTGACCGAGGAATCGGACGCCGCGATCTCGATGTACTGCGTATCCTGCGCGTCTTGAGGGTATGAGAGCAGAATTCCTAGAAATGCTTCTTTCGTTTTTCCCGTGATCAGATCGTAGGCCGACTGTGCTCGCGTAATCGGAAAACGATGCGTAATTAGCGAATGCAAATCCAGCTTGCGATCGGCAAGGAGCTTGAGAAAAGCTTCCATATTGCGCGTCTCCGTCCAACGCACATAGCCGATGGGATAATCGATTCCCTTTTGTTCGTACGCCGCATCGTACCGCCCCGGTCCGTAAGAACGCGACATTCGAAAGTCGAGTTCCTTCTCGTAAAACGATCTCCGCGGAATGTCCATGGCGACCGTTCCCACGGCAACCACCACGCCCCGATTGCGCGCGATCACTCCAGCAAGATTCACCGGATCATTGCTGGCAGTTTGAGCGGCAATTAGAACTGCGTCGACCCCATGTCCAGCCGAGTGCTGCAAGCACAAATCCAGAAATGCGGAAGGCGAGGTGCTTACGGCGTCCGCGCCCAGGCGCAAAGCCAGGCCGACCCGCTCGGAGGAAACATCCATTCCGAGTACGGTACATCCCGCCGTCTTGAGAATCTGCACTATCAGTTGACCCAGCAGACCGAGTCCGATGACAGCCACAACGTCACCCAGCTTAACGTCCGTGGTTCGTATTCCGTGCAGCGCTACCGCGCCTACAGTGGTGAAAGCCGCCTCGTCGAAACTTACTGCCTCGGAAGGAACGCGCGCCATCAGCAACCGCGGAACGCAGGCAAACTCAGCGTGCACCGCATGTCCAGCGCCCGCACACGCCACGCGATCGCCGGGATTTATACCGTTCACATCCTCGCCTACGGCCACAACAGTTCCAGCGCTGCTGTAGCCAAGACCGAGCGGTTGATCAAGACGGCTGCGCACAGCGGATATTGTCGGAACGAATCCATCGCGGCTGATCTTGTTCAGCACTTCGCGAACCAGATCCGGCCTCATTCGCGCTTTCTGCAACAGATTCTTCGCCGCGAACTCCGAAGCAGCCCGCTCCGTGCCCGCCGAAACCAACGATGCCGCAGTGCGAACCAGCACGCATCCCGCCAGCAATTTGGGCGCAGGAACTTCCACCACCGTGATTGCAGCGCTGCGCGCATCCTGGAATGCCTGTTTCATGTTTTGAACTCACGCACTGGAAACGAATCCGTTTCTAAAGACGTCACTGCTTCCGCTGACAGATTCACGCGATACTCGAGTACGTCCCCGGATTTCTCGTTTATGTCACACAATATAACGACTTCGCTCTTTCGCAATTCGAAGGTGGACTCTTCATCCGTAAGCACCACGGTCACGAATCGAATTGGTAACCGCGATCGAGCCCTCTGCATCAGCGATACCGCGGGTTGGAGCTCACCATACGTGGCAGCCTCCCACCCGAGCAAGGGCTCTTCCGCATTTACGGCTTTGGACGTTTCATTCAGCGTAATCAACTTTCCCGCTCGCACCATCGTGGCCTTACCCAGAACACTCGAAACAATGTTCCAGCGAATCCGCGCCAGGTCTGACTTGAATACAACTTGAAACGGCGAGTCAGCAACTTCGAATGGCAGATCAGCGGCGAGCCAATGCAAACATACATCACGTTCGGTTGCGCTAATTTCGTCTGATATGTCATCCACAATAATCCAGCCGGAACCGCCCAGCCATTGCACCGCCCGGTGATGCGTCACACCAAATCGCCTGTAGCCATGGTGCTCGCCTTCAAAGCAGTCGGCACAAGCATGGTTGTTCGATGCATACGCCCGGGCCGAAGCTTGTGCCCAGTCAACCCAAAGAAAGCGGCCAACCCGGCGCATCTGGTCCTGACGATCAACTGTGACAGTATTATGAACCGCAGTCCCCGCGAACCCATTATTCCACGGCGCTGATCCATTGTAGAGATAGGTACCAGGGTCGCGAGCCAGATTCATTCCCCGCCACCATAAATCCACATGCAACTGATCTGCCTGAAAAGGCCGTCGAGTATACCGGCCAGCGCGGATCAGCGCCCACGAAGTCTGATCGCCCAGGCGGAAATATCCAGTTTGAGCCGAGGCAACCACAGCGGGCGCCTGCGTCTGCATTGGCTTGATGCCGAACCAAAGCCCCGCCTCATCCCAGAGACCACAATTCAAAGCGGGCCGGTTCAGAACCGCGGCGCCCAACTGCACGAGCGGACGAAAATCGCGATATGACGCCGACGCGAGCGGAAACATCAGGCTGCCATCATCGGAACCGTAGTTCGGAGCGAGTCCGCTGACGGGATCAACCCACTGACGGATAAAATCATACGCGGATTGTGCGCGCTCGCGAATATCCTCATGAAGAGGAATCGAATAAATTTCAGCCAGGCGCAACGTCCACAACAACAAATGTAGAACCATGCGCTGGTAGTTGAACGAATGCTGCTGCGAAGCACCGTCGGTCGTGATGTGGTCGACAACAGCGTCGTGCAACAAATGCGCGCCCAGATTTTGCCAGGCTTGTGCCTCCGCCAATTCTGGATAGAGCGTGCCCGCCGTCCAAAGACCCACCGCCTCGCTGATCAAGTGGTTGCTACGCTGGGAGCGGGCATAGCCAATTGTCTGCGCTGTACGCCACGCATGCGCGGCAATCATTGAGACGAGCAATGCCACACGCTCGTCCGTTGTCGATGGCGAGTCGATGAAAGCATGCAGTGCGAACGACCAGGCAAGTATTCGCAGCGAGCACTCCTGTCCGCAAATCCACAGAGGACCCCCCATCGGCGGGCTCTGACTCGCCCAGTCTTCGATCGCGCTCCAGAATGCCTGCGGAATTCGGTCATCGCCGCCGAGCGCATAAGCGCGAACCAACGGATAGACGAACAAAAACCTCGAAGGCTCCAAAATAAATTTCAGATCGCCGTAAACGGGGGAGGCAAATCGCATCTGAGCCCACGATTGCTGTGGCGAGACAGTCTGCCCGGTGACAGGATTGCGAAACCAACTCGGCGGAAAACCGCAGTCGAATCGCAGTTGGCCGAAAAGCGGCAGCGTGCCCTGGAGGATGCCCTCGGCTTCAGCGAGAACAGATTTTTCTCCTTGTGGCCCAATTATCTCTCTGACACTTGCTCCTATGGCCTGCAAATCGTTGAAGAAAAATCGGCGCGCGCCATTCCGCCGAATAGCCCGCATCTGCTCCGCTTGAAATCCCGGTGCAATTTTCTTCAAGTCCCATGAATCCCAGCCCTGCACGGACCGCATTCTCCACGACAACAGGCCGCTGCTGCGCTGCAATTCATATCGCAGGCGCAGCATGCCATTGCGCATACCGAAAGCACGGCCAACCTGGAGCATAAGGTTGATCTTACCCATCGGCTTACCCACGCACGGCACCGGCGACAGTTGCGCGGCGGCTAGCAGCAAGGCGTTCAGCCGCTCGCGCCTGCAGCTGTTCATGCATGACGAAGAATTGACGATCTTCATCGGGATCGTAATTATTTAGATCAGACTGCAGAGTTGCGCGGATCGAACCGCGGCGGAGACCTTCAATCACCTCTCCAACTCTTTCAACACCAAAGGCAATGAGCCGATTGCGCAAGTCGTTGAGCGATTCGCATTGAGTTGCATCGGGAAACTCATGTCTCTGCAGAATGGGACCGGTATCGATTCCGGCGTCTATGTAATGGAGTGTGATGCCGAGCGGAACACCTTGCAGCAGCGACCACTCCGGACTGCTCATCCCTCGAACCTCCGGTAACAGCCCCAGATGCACATTAAGGATGCCAAGGCGCGGCAGCCCCAATATCTCCTTCCGCAAAATATTGCCGCCGGTGAAGATGATTAAATCGGGTGCCCACTCCCGAAGGTGCGCGATCGAGTCTGGCGAATTCTGATCATGGCAAACGTCAACTGGAAAATCGTAAAGCGTCGCTACTTCCCGCAGGTTGCAGAACATTCCGCGCTCATGTTTCAGCAAACGTACGAGGTACGGGTTTCTCGTATGTGACTGCCTATCGCCGCGCGGCGAAATCAGCTTTGTTCTCGCGTAGTGGGCAACTTCTGCCACACCCCATTGTCCAATCTTACGCAGCAATGTTGCCCGGTCCAGGGCAGAAAGCGCCAAAGCTCCGACAGGAATTTCTCCCAGTTCGGCCATTCGTACTGCCATCGCGCACGCGGTTTCGCTATATAAGCTGGAACTGAGAATTACGACGCGCATGGCAATGCCCCGACGTCGAACGCTTGCAGAGATTGCATCAACCGCCCCTCCAACATCAGGGCATCTGCTAAAAATTTGCATCCCCAACTTATATAACGCAATGGCTGGTACGCGCCCCACACGGGGTATGAACCGCTTACTCCGCCATCGGTGCCGCGCCGTCCCTCTGTTAAGACCAATCGCTTTAGCATCTCATTCATCTTCAGCGCCGCGTTGAGATACCGCAGATCGCCTGTTATTTCAAACAAGCGCAGCCACACGCACGACATCTGAGCGTTCCCGGTTAGACATGCGAATTGCGCGCTGCGCTTAAAATCAGCATCGTAGGCGCCCGGCAGATGTTTATTGTTCTCAAACCTTCGCAGCAAAACCGACGCGGACTTCGCAACTTTCTGCACGGCATCATCTCGCCGCCGCAACCGGCCGCATTCCAAAACCCCCTGCAGCACGTAAGCGATGAAGTGCAAATAATTAGGATGGCCCCGCAGATTGATGCCGTCGAACCAACCGCTTGGCCTCAAGTGCGATAACACCCAATCAAGATTTCTTTCCGCCGCATTGCCGTATTTATCGTCCCCGGTGCGCGCAGATAATTGCGCCAGCGACCACGCAACCATGCTGTAGTAAGTGTGAGCCCTCGCTTGGTAAGCGCCGGGGCCAGACCACGACCCGTCGGCCTGCTGCATCTTGACCAGCCAATCGCCGGCAAAGATTGCCGCTTGCAATATCTCTGGGCGTCTCGTTTCTGCGTGAGCGCGAACTAATCCTTGGAGTATCTGCCCGGTATTGAAAACAGATGCCTGCTCTTTCGCTCCGTGCAGTCCTCCGGGAAAAGCGCCGGTTGATTTTTGCAGAGAAAGCAACCATTGCGTTGCGCGTTCCGCCGCTGCTGTACAGCCGTCGTCGCCGGTCGCGCGCGCAAGGTCATACAGCGTAGGGACGATGTAACCCGTAACTTCTGGATACGGTTCCGAATACCCGGTGAGGAGGCTGTAGTAAGCTGCGATGCCTCCATCGCTCCGTTGAGCGTTGAGCATCCAGCGCAGCAATGCACGCAACGTTTCTTCGCTGCTCCGCTTTGTGCTTGTGTAGGAGTAAAGATTCCGCTGTTCGAAGCTGACTCGCAATTTGTCGGATATCAGTTTCTCCAGCAACGGAACGACGCGCTGTGGTTCTCGCAGCAGGCCCGTCGCTTCAATCAACGCCTTCGCGACTTGAGCAGTCCTAGCTCTGTCGTCGCCATTGGCCGTGCGAGCTTCGCTGAAGCTAGTCATTGACGCGTCCGCCCAGGATCGGATTTCAGTCGACTGGTCAGACTCAAGCAGTGGCGGCCTCACCCGTATGACGGTACTCTTCAGTCCTCTTCTGTGCTCCAGCATCCAGAAAAATTTTCATCCAGTGTTCCAGAGTTAGAAACTGCCAGATTTGCATCGACCAATCTTCCGCGCCGGAACGATGTTGGTCGACAAATCGCCGCACAACTTCCGGGCGGAACAAACCGCGCTTTCGAATGTTTGTGTCCGAGAGAAGATCATCCACCATCTCACGTAAATCGTTCGCCAGCCAGTAGTCTACGGGAGCTGCAAACCCGGCCTTCGGCTGCCGCAACACTTCGGCGGGCAACGCCTCCCGCATCGCCTGGCGGAAGATGTGCTTCGTCGTCGGGCGGAAGAATCCTTTTAGCTTGAGGTCTGGCGGAATATTCCAGGCGGCAAACTCGGCCAGTTCACGGTCGAGAAATGGCACCCGCACCTCCACGGACGACGCCATACTCATCTTGTCGTTATAGTTCAGATTAAGACTGGTCACGAAAATCTTGGTGTCGAGATAAAGCATTTGGTTGAGGAAGTCGGCATCGCGCACTGCGTCAAAACTGGAATGGTGGCGAATCGCGGGATCAGTGTGGCGCAGTTGATCTTGAATCTCCGGCGTATACAACTCCATTTTCTGCGCGCCGTTCAGATAGGTGCAGTTTCGAATGAAGCGATCTTCCGGCGAGAGGGATGCGCTGCGCGCCATCTTCTTGGCCAACCGCACGCGCCCTTTCATGGCTGTGCCCCGCAGACCAGGCAATGCCTCCAAGCCGGACTCGATTCTACTTCTGAGAAAACCAGGGACTCTCCGATACGTGGCGCCCCAACGATGAGCGATATGCTTTCGATATCCCGCGAACAACTCGTCTCCGCCAACGCCAGAAAGCAAAACGGTCGCCTGTTTACGTGCTTCGCGACAAACAAGAAACGCTGTGAGGATGGCGGGATCAGCGGTGGGTTCATCCATGTGCCACGTTAAACGAGGCAACAGTTCAGCAACGTCCGGCTCTACAACAATTTCAAGGTGCTCACAGCCCAGCCTCCGCGCCAGCCGCGCCGGCACTTGCGGATCATCCAGCGTGGTTTCGCCAATCCGATATTTTTGCGGGAAGGTAATGGTATAGGTTCGAACTGGTTGTTTCGTTGCTCGGCACATCATCGCCACAATGCTGGAGGAGTCCAATCCTGCGCTGAGGAAAGCTCCGATGGGAACATCACTCACCATCTGGGCTTCCACTGACTGCTGAAAGCGTTCGCGAAGTTCATCCACAAGATCAGCTTCGGACCGTGGGTAGTCGGCGTCGGCACGAGGAAACTTCAGATCCCAGTATTGCCTGATCGTAAGTTCTCCGTCGCGAAACGTTGCGCAATGTCCCGCGGGAAGCTTACGAATTCCACGAAACATCGTTTTGGGATCAGGCACCCACAGGAACGTCAGATACTGATGCAAACTTTCCAGATCGAGTTGGGCGTCGATCTGTGGCACGTGAAGCAGCGCTTTCGCTTCCGAAGCAAACGCCAGCCTTCTTCCATGATGAGCATAGTAGAAAGGTTTCACTCCAAAATGGTCTCGCGCGAGAAGCAACTCCGGCCGCCCCGAACGCACATCACAGATCGCAAATGCGAACATGCCCTTTAGCTTTAGAACGCAATCCGCGCCTTCCTGTTCGTAAAGGCGGAGCACAACTTCCGTATCTGTGTTCGAGGCAAAACGGTGGCCCTTACTTTGCAGCTCCCTGCGAAGCTCTTTGAAATTGTAAATTTCACCGTTGTAAGTGATCCACACCGTGCGGTCTTGGTTGCACATGGGCATGTGGCCGCCAGCTGAGAGATCGAGAATAGCGAGACGCCGGCTGCCCAGCCCCACGTAAGAACCATCTGGAAATCTTCGCTCCCACAAACCGGAATCGTCAGGACCGCGGTGCGCCTGCACGTGTGTCATGCGAGCGAGAACTTCTCTGTCGCCACAATTTGCAAGTCCGGCAATTCCACACATGCTAGAACCAGATCCCTTTAATGCTTTGTCTTTTGAGCTTTTTGTGACTTCAGTTCGTAAATCTTTGCCTTGGTGTGAAACATCTGAACCGCCTGGAACCCACAGTAGATCAGCCCCGGTACTCCGTCCATGAACCCGAACCTGAAGACATAACGATACAGGAAAAGAGCCACGGGAGAACCGGGCAATGCAAAGAGTTTGCGCTTCAACCAGCGTCGGCGTTGCGCCTGCGTCCCAAAAAGCGAGGGCGGCAATTCTTTATCGTCTCCTCGCTGCAACAATACTCGCGACTCCCAGTTGGAATATTCATCATGTTTTTGGATATAGCGCGAGAGCGATTCCACATTGCGATGAATCACCGGATTCCGCAGCCTTGAAGTCGCGCCATCGACGACAACATGCTCATGCACTTCCATATCCGCCATGGAAGTATCCTGTTCCCTCAGCCGGCATTCGAACCTTCCCTTGCCTCGACGAAACAATGCCAGCTTCCACAATCCAACATCTCCATGCCGCAGAGCGCGGCCCAGAAACCAGGTGCGAAGCAGAACAGAGTATCCGTCGATCGCGGGATTCGAAATTGCTGAACGGATCTCTTCCGTCAGTTCACTCGTCAGCACTTCGTCGGCATCCAGCAGCAGAATCCAGTCGTAAGCCAGCGGCAATGTATCCATTGCCCACTGCCGCTTCTTGGGCCATCCGCCGGAATAATGAAACTGCACTACGTGTGCTCCGTGAGATCTTGCAATCTCCACGGTATCGTCGGTGCTCTGCGAGTCGACTACGTAAACCTCGCCAAACTCTTTGAGCCCAAGCAAACAGCTTGGAAGATTCCTGGCCTCATTCCGCGCGGCAATGATCACGCTAACCGGAACTGTGCCGGCAGTAGCGCTACCATCGAATTTCCGGAGTTTGTCCAGCTTTTCCATTCGGTCAATCGCTCAACTCGAAAGATGCTGCTGGCACCAGCCTTGAAGAACATATAACGACCAAGGACGCGACCATGAGGTGCGGCCCGCGAGAAAGTCTTCCCACACGCGGTACGCGGCCCGTTCACTGATCAGAGTACCCAGAGCGCCATCACCAATCTTGCGCAGCGATTCTTCCACTACTGGACGCAGCGCATCGCGAAGCCAATGTTCAAACGGCACTGTAAAACCTCGCTTGGGTCGATGGATGATTTCATCAGGCAACTTTCCACGCAACGCATGAACCAGCAAAGGTTTCGGAGTTCGCTTGTCCAGCTTCCACGGTCCCGGCAAAGCAAGAACTCTCCGCACCAGTTGGTGATCGATCAACGGCACACGCACCTCCAGGCCGTGCGCCATGCTCATACAATCGGCGTCCCTCAATAGGGTGTTGAGCATATAACAGCGCGCCTCGAGATAGGAAACACGGTTAATCGGGTCCAAGCTCTGTGCGCGGCATACGGCCTCGGCCAATGGTCGCTCGGCGCAGGAGAACGCACCGCAGTCGATATTCGCCGTGCGCAGCAATTCGTTTTGCATCTCGGGAGTAAAGAGCATCCGCGCAAGAAAGTAGGGTTGGACGCCACTTCTCCCATTCTGGACGAGACTGCTTAACTTGCGATTCTGGTCGCTCGTGGGAGCGAGCGCCGCAAATATATTTGCCGACAGGCTACGAGCGATTGCTGGTACATGCCGCCACGGCTCGGCAAATCTTTCCATTCGCGGCACGGTACGAAAACTTGAGTAGCCGGCAAATATTTCGTCGCCGCCAAGTCCCGACAAAGCAACTTTGACGCCCGCCGCCCGGGTTCTTTCCGAAACAAAATAGGTGTTGATGCCGTCGATCGTAGGCTGATCCATCGCTCGAATCGCGGGATCGATCGCCGCGAAAAAGTCGGATTGTGAAACCGTGATTTCGTGATGATCGGTTCGAAACAGTTTGGCGATCGTGCGGGAATACTCGGCCTCGGAGTAGTCACTCTCTTGAAATACGATAGAGAAAGTGCTCGGCCGCACGTCATTTCGATCCAGAATTCCTACCAGACTACTGGAATCGATTCCGCCGGAAAGAAAGACTCCCACCGGCACATCGCTGGCCAGCTGCATGCGCACGCAATCGTCCAGCATGGAAGCGATCTGCTCTTCGCTTTCAGCACGTGTTTCTGCACGATCGCTCGCAGCATTCTTCTCAGGACCGATCGGGTCCCAATACTCCGCCAGCGTGGCATGTCCATCTTTCCACGTCAAAAAATGTCCGGACGGAAGCGCTCGGACGCCTTTTACTAGAGTGTTTGGATCGTAAACCGATCCAAAGCTCAAATAATTGATGAGGCCCGCAGAGTTTATAGCTCGCGGTACCAGCTCAGTACCCAGCAGAGTGCGGAGTTCGGAAGAAAAAATAAAGTACTGATCCGACTGGAAATAATAGAGTGGTTTGATCCCCATCGGATCGCGGGCAACGAATAGCTGATGCCGCTGCGCGTCCCAGATCGCGAAAGCAAACATCCCACGAAATTCCAGGAGGCACTTTTCGCCCCAGTGCGCGTACGCTTTAAGAATTACCTCCGTATCAGAGAGACTGCTGAATCGAAGTCCAGCTTGCGCCAGTTTCTCGCGAACCTCGCGGAAGTTGTATACCTCTCCGTTGTAAACGATCCAGTTGCCGGTTACTGGATCGTTCATCGGCTGATGCCCCAGAGGCGAAAGGTCAAGAATTGCGAGCCGTCGATTCCCTAAACCAACTTCGATTTCCTCATCCGCTTGCTCTCCCACGAAATCACGCAAAATCACCGCGCCGCTATCGTCCGGTCCGCGGTGAGCCAGCGAACGAGTAGCGCGTTCCAGCAATTCGGCGGGGACGGGCGCTCTCGAGCCAATGATGCCGACAATTCCGCACATCCGACGCCGAGCCTCCTTGACGTTTGCAGATCATCTTACGTGAATCGTCAGCCACTCTTTCGCGCAGTAACAACTTCAGCTTCGCTTCTAAATTCTTCTTAATATCCAACTACTATTTCTGTGCGAGGCTTCGGGCCAGCAACAGCAACTGTTCCACATGCTTGTCCCAGCTGAAATCCTGCGACCGCAAAATTCCCTTTTCGCGCATCTCCGCCCTTTGCCGGGGCGATTCGCATAGTTGCATAATCCGCTGCGCCAATACTTCCGGCTCAAATCTTGGGACATATTGTGCCGCATCTCCGCAAATCTCCCGATGGACCGCCAGATCCGATGCAATCACGGGAAGTCCGCTCGCCATTGCCTCAACCAACGGGTGAGCGAAGGTTTCCGCATAAGCGGGAGTCACATAGAGATCGCAACTCTGATAGACGTGATGCAACGCAGCGTAGGGCACCGCACCCAACTCGACCACTTCCTCGCGAAGGTTGAGTTGCCGGACTAACTCCGCAGCTTGATCCGCTTTGTAGATTCCGGGATTATCCTTTGAGGAGAGTTTGCAAGTAAGAATCAGCCGAACGGCCCGCGGATGGAGCATCTTTTTCACAATTGCAATCGCCTGAATCAGTGTTTCGAAATTGCGGTAGTAGTTGTAGTGGCTGACGAACAGGATGCGGACGGTGCCCTGAGCGGTGGCGAGCTGCTTCTGCAAGTCCTGGGACAACGAAGCCCGCTCTCGGAAGAAAGCATCGTGATCGAAGCCATGATGAATCGACATGACTTCCTTCCCTGTCCAGTCCCGCAGTTCGTCAGCGAAAGTCGCGCTGGGCGCGACCGTACAGTCGGCTACTTTCACCGACCATCGAGCCAACGCGCCTTTTATTTCCGTATCAAGCCAAAGGCGATAATCTCCACGTTCTCTGACGTCACGAACAAAATCGGCCGACATATACAAAGCATTTCGGCTTAACAGGATTTGCGGAACCGGCGAGCGATAAAGCGCAAAGTTTCCCGTAGATAACAGAATGTCCGCTCCCGAGCGGCGGATCATACGCGGAAGGTGAAGCTGCTCGTACCAGAATCTTCGCCCGGAACCATCGGGAGGTGATTCGCTCAGAACCTTCACTTGCCCCAATTCTGAAATCTCCCCACGCAGAATTCCACCAACTAGCAATGTTGTGCACATGCCCTCTCGATCCGCCAGCCGTGGTAAGACATTGCGAACGTACGTCAGACCTCCTCCTGCACTGGCCGAGAGTGCGTTAATGAAAATATGAATCATTTTGTCTCGAGGTGGTCAGGTCAACATTTCATTCGACAAATAACGATTTGGACTTTCCCGCGGACGTACCTCGCAATCGATCGCGCAGTTGTGCTCTGCGATTGCGCCACCACAAGTCGACAAGTCCCGAATAGCAAAACTGGTATTCCGCTTTCGTATATCTCGTCTCGATCTCGCGCCGCCATAGCAAAGACGGATGCTCGCGATCGGGATGAATCGCTCCTGCGCATGGTGCAAAGCAATAGCGATGGTATTTTTGTATCGTTCTCCAGGCGTGCACATCAATCACGTCCCAGCCGAATGTCCACGCAAATGCATCGACAGGCTTCTTCGTCCAGGCCATAAGCTGCCGCGCACTCTCGCCAATCTCTCGCTCCAATGTTTCAGGCGTAAGTCCGATAAGTCTCGCGTGGGTGAGCGTGTGGCTCCCAATCGCGTGACCTCGATTCGCAAGGTCCGCGATTTGGACCGGACTCATCGGCTTCAAATCCTCGACTTCTTCATCGCCCGGCTTTGAGTCTGGATTCATTTTCGTCTGATAAAAAGCAAGAGCCTTTTCTGTGCCCGCCTGTTCCGCGAACGCAGGCACTATGAAAAAGACGCCTCGCCCGCCAAAAGCCTCCAGCAGCGGGGCGGCGACAACGTAGTTGCTCTCCCTCCCATCGTCAAACGTAAACAAGAGCAAGGGCTTCGAAACGGCGTCAGATTCCGAATCTTGCTCCCACAACTTGGCGAAGGCTTCGAGGCTCGTAATCGTAAAATGTTTCGAAGCAAATTCCAGTTGTTGGCGAAACTGCGCTTCCATCGATGGCGGGGTCTCATGCATCGCAACTACTACTGCTCGCGAATGGCGCAAGTTCTTTTGCATTATCAAGGCCAACGCATCTGCACCAGTGAGATTCGCCCCCTGCATCAGAAATGAGCGAGCTTGATGTCGCAAATTCATTAATTTTTTCAGATGAGCCCGTCGCCATCGGCCGGAACGGGATACCAATCGGAAGTCGGCAGGAGATGTGCTTTATCGAGGTACCAACCAGTTGGAGCATCGAAGGTTCGGAGCTGAAAGCCTCTTCTACAAAACAAATCCTGCATCTCTTGATTTTGATTGCGCAATACCACCACGTCGATAGTCCCATGATAGCGAGAGAGCAAAGCTTCAAGGATGCTCAGCCAATCCTCTGCCGGAACTTCGGGATAGACATCGAGGACGTTAAGTGTCTTGATCTGATCACGAAACCCTCGATTTCTTTGATTCACGGTTACCAGCACTTCCCGATCCGGCCGACGGCTGCGAAATGCAAATGCGGAGATTGTCTGGTCCCTGCCGGAAAAATAACGCCAGCGAATGTAGGCAAGATCGCGCATCGCAGTCAGCTTGCTGGCGCAGCCGTGAATCGGAAGATCATTCACCTGCTCGGCGCATGTAAGTTGCTCTAACGTGCCACAGTTCTCAGTTTCAATTTTCAACGGCCATAATAATCGAGCCAGATTAGAGACAGGGCTCCCTGCCAAGCCCGAGAGGAATCGACTCGAATACCTACGATGAATAACCTCCTCCGCCACCGGCGGCCAATGCAGCACGCCAAACAATTCCCGGTCGGAATATGGAATCGGCTTCGCTCCCGCCGCCTTCCACAATGCTGCCGCTTCCGCATTCGCCGACGTTCCGAACAGAGGCCATTGCTTTGCCAACCGCGAATACTTCAGAAAGATTCGCCCTCCTTGCCCACGACGAACGTCATCCACGTAGAACGAACTGGAACCCATCAGCATAATTTTTTCGTAACCGATGTGAAAGAATTGCGGAACGCACAGAATGCATCCCGCTAATTGGTCATCGACTACTAATCCGAAACCCAGTGGATCATTTTTTGCACGTGCTGGATTTTCAAGCAGGAACCATCGTAGATGGGATTCCACGGTTTCCCCGGGCTGCCGCGATTGCGTCGAAACGAACCGGGCAATCTCGCCAATATCCTTTTCCGAGAGAGCTATGAGGTCAGCACGCCGCGACCGCTGCTCCGAAGCCGGGACGTCCATGCTCATCTCGCTACTTCCTCGTATATTCTCATCAACCGCGCCGCCTGATGTGACAATGTCAAATTGTCGATAATAGTCAGACGCGCGGCGTTGCCGATTCGTGCGCGAAGATCAGCGTTTCCCAACAATACTTGCAACCCTTGCACCAATTCTTCCAGACCATCAATCGGGATCAGCCACCCATTCTCGCCGTGACGAATAATTTCTTCAATGCCTTGGCCATGGCACGCGATTGCCGGCTTGCCGCAAGCCATCGCCTCCAGGTAAACACATCCCAGACCCTCGTAACGGCTGGGCAAGACGAAGACCGTACAGTTCCGCATCGCCTCAGCGACTTCGGCCCGGCTCCTTCGCCCAAGAAGATGAACTCGGCCGCTGATATCCAAATCTCGAGCCAACCGGGCGAAGCGCTCCCGATCGCCTCCTTCGCCAATAATTTCGCAATGCAAATCGGGATGCGACTGCTTCAATCTGCCAAGCGCACGCAAAACGAGATCGTGCCCCTTGCCCGCCAGCAAATTCCCGACCATCAGAATCGTTTGCGCTTGGCCATCGTTATGATTTGGCGCGAAGAATTCCGGGTCGGTCCCGTTGTAGACGACCTCGGATTCCACGATCATTCCCGCTGCCCTCATTCCGTCCTTCAGCACGCGTTGCACTTTTTCGCTCACACAGATTACTTTGCGTGCGTTCTCGTAGACACGTATTGAACTTGTTCGCCGCCATCTCGCGGCGATCCCGTTCTGAAAACACCGGTTGAAAGCGTCCAACCCATGAACCGTAACGACAAACGGAATTTCTAAATGATGCGAGAGGATGGCCGCTGCATCACCACACGGCAACGCGGCGTGAGCATGGATTACACTGAACGGCGACTGCCGATGAATTTTCCGCACCCGCTTTAAAAGCACAGTACTTAGAAATCTGCCAGCGCTCGACAGTCCGAAGTTTCCCGGCAGTTGTGGATAGCGAATCCAATCGGCTGGAAACTGCCGGCTCGATTTTCTGCCGGCATGATACATCGAATCAACCGCGATCACAGAAGAGGTCGCGCCTTGCAACTCGCGCAGCGCTTCAGCAACGAAGCACCCACTCACCTCGTCGCCATCGGACGGATAAAAAGGAGTGAGCGTCAGAATATGCGGATTGGGACGATTTCCTTGCTCCGTAATGTTCGCAGCGCGTCCCGAATCCCGATGCACAATGTCTGAAGTTACCTGCTGTCACTGCTCTGTGTCGAGCGTTCCAAAATCAGTTCGGTCAGCCCGGAGATGGTTGCGAAACGGGGATCCTGCATGTCGTCATCGGAGAACTGCATTTCGAACGTTCGCTCGATCTCGGTAATGAATTCCACAACCTCCATCGAGGTAAGCCATCCCGCCTCGAAGTAGTCGATGTTCACTAAAGATTCGCCTGCTTGCTTAGCAGTTTTTGCCCGGCTCTCGAACCAATCTATGATCCACCTTTGAATATGATCCACGTTTGAATACGCGCCACGTTTTAACTCGCGCCCTCAACTCTTCGCCTTGGCCTTTAGTCTCTATCGTTCAATCGCCGCGCAGCGTGCCGGCGCGCCATCACAGCCTTTTAATTTCAAAGGCATCACGATCAGTTCAACTTCCGACGCGGTCAGCGCCTTCAGGTTGGCCAGGTATTCCACCAGCACAACGCCGGCGCCCAAAAGGACTTTGTGATTGGGTGAATCCTTGGCCGTTCCCCGCGAATGGGCTGGATTGTCGGGAGACGGCGTGTCCATCGCAATAAGCCGCACGCCGTTCTCTACCAGCCACCGCGCGGCATTTTCAGAAAGAAACGGATATTCGTTGTAAAACTTCATGTTGCCAAAATACTGGGACCATCCTGTCCGCAGAATCAAACGCTCCGGAACTTTATCTCCCAATCTTTTCTTTAAATCGGCAACATCGATTTCTTGCAACGGCCGACATCCGGTGAAGTCCGCCACAGTGGCCGGCCCTACAAGAACGTCCAGCGAAACTTCGTCGATGGATCCGCCGTTTGGAATGAAGTGACGAGGCGCGTCGGCGTGCGTACCAATATGCGTTCCCAAAACTAGCTTTCGCGTCTCGCGTCCCTCGACTCCATGACGCCCAAGTATCGTGATCTCGACCACAGGATGCCAGTGCGTAGGGAACGTCATCATGCCTTCTTCGATCGGCAGGGAGAGGTCAATAATTTTCATAAGTGATCTTTGATAAGATCCACTTGCAAATCGGACAGTGCAAATCGATCGCGGCGGATTAATCGGTGCGAGTCATCACTACTAATTAATGGGGCGCAACTGCACTGTCCACTGGTACCTTGCGAAGTGTCGACACCGAACCCACCTGCAGCTTCTCAGCCACCAACTCGCGAATGTGAGCTTTTTGCACCTTGCCACTCGTCGTCCGGGGCAGTTCATCAATCGCCATATAGCGCGCAGGCTGCTGATGCTGTGCCAGATTTCGTTTCGCATACGCGGCCGCCATTGCCAGTGTCTCTTCCGCCTCTGCCCCGGCCTCTATCTTCAGCACAGCAACAATATCTTCGCCATAAAGTTCGTGCGGAATGCTCACCACCGCAACCTCGGCGACACCGCCCACATGCATCAGCACTTCTTCAATCGCCGCCGGACTGATATTCACCCCTCCGCGAATGATGATGTCCTTCTTGCGCCCCGTGATTAAAAGCGAAGAGCTAGCGTCAAGATGGCCAACATCGCCCGTGGCAAACCACGCCGAAGAATTCATTTCTAACAACCGGCCGTCGGCGTCGAGATACCCAGCCATCAGATCCGGCGTAAGGATTTGCACTTCACCATCCGCGCCCGGCGCAACTAGTCCTCCTTCATCGTCCACAATTCGCAGTGCAACTGCCGGCAACGGCTCGCCTACATAACCGGAGCCGCCCAGCGCGTCGGCGGAGCGCGCAGTGACAAAGAGGGTCTCAGAGAGACCGTAATTCTCAATCAGCCGCACGCCATAGCGCGATTCGAACTCAGTCTTTACCTTGAGCGGCAGCGGCGCAAAGCCCACAAACACATGCCGCACGGAGCCTCGGCAAAACTCCTCTCCGGTGCGTCCGCGATCCATTCTCAGCAGGATGGACAATACAGTCGGCGCCATCCACAGCGTATTGACCCTGTTTTTCTTCGCCTTCTCCCAGAAATGCAAACTCGAGCGCGCATCGAATACATGGTCCACCACCACGCTGGCCCCGCATAAGAAAGGTAGTACGAGCAAATTGTAGAAGCCGCCCATGTAGGCCATCGAAAGCGTCAAATAAAATCGCGATTCCTCGTCGATGTTTTGAGCGCTGGCAAATGCCGAAGCGTTCCGGAACATGCGTCCCAGCTTGTGCGCCAATCCTTTCGGCTTTGCCGAAGTGCCAGACGTGTACATAATCACAACCAGGTCGTCGGGGTCCGCTGTTTCGAGCGGCACGAAGTTCTTCGCTTCTTCGAGTTCGTCGATCCTGATCGTGTTGCTGCCATATGCGCTGCGATTTGAGTCTTGTCCAATTTGCAGCGCCAGCACGTTCGCATGAGCCTCCCGTAGTGATTCCGCATTCGACGAACTGGCCACAATAAACGCGGGTTTGCAACTCCCGACGATGAATCGGATCTCTCCCTTGCTGAGCGCAGGATTAACCGGAACGATGACCGCTCCGAGGTAGATGCACGCAAAATAAAGAACCGCAAGTTCGCAGCAGTTAGGAAGTATCACGCCCACCCGGTCACCCTTGCCTAAACCGCGCTTCCGCAACTCCGCGGCTAAGACGCAGGCCTGCCGGTGAAATTCACCGTAAGTAATTTCGCGAGCGGTGTTCGCGTCCACCAGGAAAACCTGCTCCGCGCGCCGTTCGACAACGTTCGTAATCGTTTCCCGAATCGTCATTGCATCGCCATCGCAGCGGGCTGAGCCGACTTCATGAGATTTGAAATGGCCACCCATCGGTCCATCTGGCCGCGATAAGCATGGTTCGCATCCAGACGCAAAATCGAGCGGCCCGGAATATCCATTTCGAAACGGGGAAAGTGACCGGCGGTAATTACTAATCCCGTCGGCAACAGAAGCTGATCAATCGAGGCGGAGTCCGAAGCGCTCGGTGGACAAAGAAGCAGCGTAACCCCAATCCCTAAATCAAAATGCATCCGATCGGAAAAATCCGCAATCTGCCAGCAGTTTTCCGGCGCTTCCGGTGGCAACTCACCGTGCACCGCAACATTGTTGAAACTCTCGGAACAATGCGTCAACAAACTGCGGCTGGGGCTGCCATAAATCATGATGCAGAAATCACCACAGCGCGCAGCGGCTGCGCTGAGCACATCTTCCATATAGCCGGCAAACAGACGCTTCGAACGCACTGGCAAAATTCTCTCAGCACCCACAGTCTCGACCAGGAAAGAAGGCCACTCCGCCGCCCATGTTCCTCCGTCCTTATCGTTGAGAAATAACGAGACAGAGCCGCTCGTCATCTTCAAGACCTGCTCCAGCATTTCAAAAGAACCATAGATTACCCTGCCGAGCACCACCGGGCCTTCGGCGAGAACGAGATCCGCGAGAATCAGATCCTGCGAAGGAGATGCCGACGCAACCAGCTCCAACACAGGACGTGCCCGCCGCTTGGCACAAGTAACGATCATCCCATCCACCAAAGACTGTACCGCTGAGAGCGAACTGCTAATGGTATGCGCCGAAATTCCCAGCGCCGAGAATGACGTCAATACTTCACGAGCCTTACTCGGCTGCGCTTTGGGCAGGCTGGCCGCAACGCGGATCAGATCGTCTTCATCGAGATTGACGGGGTCGAGTTTTCCCATTGCCACGACCAGCCTGCGCAGTTCCACATTGTGATTCCGCGCCGCCGCGGCCACTCTAGGCAGGAACGAAGAATGGAACTGACTGCATCCCATCGCCACTGACATCATGTCGTAAAGTTGCATCTGCGACATCAGCGGCCCCATGAATTCTTCCGCAGCGTCCATCAGATCGAAGAGATCGACTCCAGTTTCGATGCCGAGATTATTCAACACCGCCACTGCGATCTCCGTAGGAACGTTACCCGCGCTACGCCCCAATCCGTAAAGCGTCGTATCGATAAACGTAGCGCCGCAACGAACCGCTTCCACGCTATTGGCGACGGCGAACTGAAGATTGCTGTGTCCGTGAAAGCCCAGCTCGCAATCGCAACGTTCGCGCGCAGCGGTGAAATATTTGCGCACATCTTCGGGAAACATGCTGCCTGCGGAGTCGACACAATAAATCACATCCGCCCCGGCCGCGGCGCCGGCTCTAGCTTTCTCACCGAACGCTTCGGCAGAGATGCCATAAGTTTTCATGAAGTTCAGGCAGACCTTCAGCCCTAGTTCTTTCGCCAACGTTAAAAAAGCAAAGGCGTCTTCGATCTCCGGAGCGTTGTAGCCAATGCGAACGAAGTCCATGCCAGCTGCGCGCGCGGATTTTAATTGGTCCGCCGTACCGATCCCCGGAATGAAAAAACAGCCGATCTGCGCGTTCGGCGCGGCTTGCTTCGCCACTTCAATCAGCCGCTCATCCGAGGTGGGCATCGCACCCTTGCCTGCCTTGGCAGCGCCCAATCCCACTCCATGGCCTACTTCAATCCAGCGAAAACCCAGCCTTCCCAAAACGCTCGCCAGGACCGCGGTGTCGTTCTCGGTAAACTTGAAATCGACCGCGTAGCTTCCATCCCGCAGCGTGCACTCCAAGATTTCTACTCGCCGGCCGGATAGTTCTCGTGACATCACTTCACCCTGTGGCATGTGACTCCGGGTCCGCTAACCCGTTGTACTCGAAAATGCTCAAGCACGTTCAGTGTCTGCCGATTTGTCGGAGCCAGTATATTACCAGTTCTAGTTCTGAAAATAAGGTTCCCGCACCACCAACTTCACCGCCTCTACGATTCCATTCGCCCACGCTTCCGGCGAATAGCCCTTGATGCGTTCGCGGCTTCTGCTCCCCATCTCCGCGCGTCTTGCCGAATCCTCAGCTACGCGTGCCATTGCCCGCGCTAGTTGAGCGACGTCACCCGGCGCAATCACAAATCCATTCCATCCATCTTGCACCAGATCTGAAGCACATCCTGCAACGTTCGTAAGAATTACCGGCAAGTTGCACGCCATCGCTTCGTTTACCACCAATCCCCACGGATCGCTGTGCGTCGGAAAAATCAACGCATCTGCAAACGCATAAATCTCCGGCAGCTCTTCGCGATGCACGAAGCCGGAAAATTGAACGACGCACGGACAGATTTTAGCGGCCCGCTCCGTCAGTTTCCGACTGTCAGAACCGGTTCCGACGAATACCAAACCAATATTGCGGCGAATCTCCGCCTCCAGTTGAGCGTAGGCTTCGAGAAGTTCGAATACTCCCTTATCTTTTACCAGCCGGCCAACATAAAGGAAGTATCGAGAAGGGAGATGGTGGCGGCTGCGGACCTGAGATTCATTCCGGCGCGCTTTCTCTGCCAGATGCGAAAAACAAACTGTGTCGACTGCGTTGCGCGCCGTGAAAATTCGCTGCGGCGCGACGCCAAGATCCGTCAGATATTCGAAAGACGATCTCCCCGGAACAACGAATGCCGCACAGGATTTCAGAAAACGCGCCTTCATAAATTCCACCAGTGGATATCCGCGCCTTCGGTCCCAAGCCGTGCTCTCGGACCACAACAACAAAGGCACTCGGTGAGATCTAGCCCAGCGCGCCGCCGACCAGGAGGCCAGATAGTTGTATCCTCCGCACAAGACAATGTTAGGCTCAATCCCACTAAGCGCCGCGTGCACGCCGCGGTTTATCAGCAGGTTGTACCTTCCAAGACGCTGCCTCCACGATGGAAGCACGCGATAATCAAATTTGATTTCATCCTTATATATTTTCCACTCCCGCAGAGAAGGATCGTTTTCCGAGAGGAATATCACTTCAAGCTGTATTTCCTCAAGTTGTGCCAGTGCATTCAGAACCGGAATCCGGTATGGCGCAATGATCTCCGTGATGATGACCAGCTTCGGAATCAAGGTTGCGAACCTTTCCTTTGTACGGCCGCGAGGCGCGAGAAGATTGCCTCCCACTGCCGGGTGATCACGTCCCAACTGAAGCGCGCGATGTGCGAGCGTCCTGATTTTCCGAGCCTCCGGCGCAAATCACCATCCGCAAGTAATCGGCCCAAAGCTAGCATCATCTCGTAATCATCGCTTGCGAGAAATCCAGTTGCGCCATTCATTACAGATTCCGGCTCGTAGTCCTTGCGCGCAAGCACCGGCAAGCCGGTCGCAGCCGCCTCCATCAGCACCCGGGGCGATCCTTCCCATCGCGAGGGAAACATAAAAATATCTGCCCGGCGATATTCTTCACGGATCTCGTTGCGGCCTAACGTCCCACGCATTTCGACGTTCGCCAGAGAGCGTGCGCGATCCTGCAATTCCTGGCGCATCAATCCCTCGCCCACCAATACAAAATCCGCCTCAGGATAGCGTTGCGCAGCATCGAGAACAGCCTGCGGTCCTTTGAAAACACGAAGTGCCCCTACAAAAAGCACGCGAGGCCGAAGATTCGCTGGCCTCTCGAAATTAGGGGTGAAGAATTCGGTATCAACTCCGGTGGGAACGATTTCGCTTTGTAGACCATAGTTTGCTTCCAGGCTCCGCTTCACCATCGCCGAATTGCTGAAGAGATGGTCGCAGCGAAGAACAGTGTTTTCGAATAGCCGAATCGCTTGCGGTGTAATCGTCTCATCGCGCCAGTCCGTTTGCGATTCAATGGTGCCCACAATTGTGCAATGGCGACTCTGACGGGGCCGCATCTTCAAATACCATCGACTGGCGGGCGATCCCTTCAGATAAAACAGAATGTCTTGATCGCCGAACAGGAATCGCCCCAGCATAGGAATCGTTTGCAGCCGGCTCGGAAGACGGATCAGTCGAGTATTCGGGCGAGCCAGAATCTGCGATGCGGCGACCGCGCGCACGAACATAGTCACAGAAAAGCGGCCCGAGTCCAGGCGGCTTACAATCTCCCGGGCATTGATCATCTGTGCGTTAGTGAGCCCTTCGTCCGCGAACGAGTCCACCAGAATCTTGACCGGCTTCATCTCATTGGTTGTCATCCAAGCGGGCTTACAGAGGCACGGCGCGTGGCATACGCATTCTCTTCCGACGCGGCACCAGTCGAATGGAACGCGATATCGCGCACTCTGGTTTTCAAGTAAGCCTCCGAATTACGTTGTCCGGCATTGCTTCGCAGATGAGCCAGCGCAATCTCCAGCAATCGCCGTCGCGCCGGCTTTGCGGCGTTCTCGGGCAGAGGCGACCGCTCGCCCGGATCCAGCTTCAGATTAAACAGATCTTCGGTTTGAGCAGCAAAGTTAAAAACCAGTTTGTATTCTGCATCGCGAACCGCAAGCAAACGGGAACCACGACGATCTTCCGCGCGAAACGGATTCGTGCACCCGGCAATGCTCTCCGCAATCGCTGGCCCACTCCATGACGCACCAGCTTTAAGCTGCGTCCAGTAGCTTCGTCCCTGAAACTGCGCGGGAACCGACGAACCCGCAGCTTCAAGAATCGTTGGAGCGAGATGGACCAGGCTAAAAGGATTGCATGAGACTGTCTGACCCCCAATTCCTGGTACGCGAAGCAGTAACGGAACATGGATCAACTCTTCCACCAAAGACGGCGCGTGGTAGCGGCCATCGTGTTCCAGAAATTCCTCTCCATGGTCTGCCGTCAAAGCGAAAATGCAATTCTCCCAGAGCTTTGATTGACGCAGCCCTTCGGCCAGTCTCGACAATTGCGCATCCACCCAGCGAATTCCAGCGTCATAGAGGGCAACGATTTCTTCACGGTAATGGCGCAGACGCTTCGTTCCAACATCGGATCGATTCCAGGACTCATTCACATAACTGGCACGCGTCGCGTTGAGCTTTTTGTCTCCCATCATCTTCAGAGCTTCTTCCTTCGGATAATAAGGAGAGTGCGGATCCATGAAGTGCAACCACAGAAAAAAAGGCTGCTCTCCCACCGAGGCAAGCCAACTTTCAGCCCTGTCAACGATGACATCGGCGGCTGGAAAGCGGCGCATCCGTTCCAATGACTGCGTCTCAGGAACGACCCAGCGCTGGCAGTATTGGAAATAAAGTTCGTCGTAAGCGGCACCCACTCCTGGAATTTGATGACTGACATTCGCTAGAACCTGATTCAGACTGCCCTCCCAATGCGAGCGGCTCGCGGAGCCATCGCCGGAAGCCAGAGCGTGCGGAGGATCAGCCTCCAGAAAATCGCAGAAAGTTTCAAAACCAAAATCGTAACCAAACTGTTCCGATAGATAAGGGTTCGCTGCGCCGAAAAAAGCTGTCCTGTACCCATCTTCCTCCAATGTCGAGGCAAGATTTTTTTCCCGCACGGCAAGCCCCAAAAATTCGCGTCCCCAAGCAAGTGGATAACGCGAAGCCAGAATCGCCGGTAACGAATAGTAGGTCGGCGCTCCCGCTACAATCGCAGTCGGAAAGACCAGGCTCTCCGCGGCCAGCGTATTCAGAAAAGGTGTGGTCGGGAGAGCATAGCCCATGAAACCGCAATGATCGGCGCGCAGGCAGTCCACCGTGACCAAGACCACCGACTTTTTCTCCGCCATTACGCTCTCTCCGCTCTTGTGATGCGACCACCGTTGAATATTCGCTTGGTCACTGGCACGCACACTGTCGATTGCATCGATTCGAACTCGCCTTTATCCACCAAGTCGTACAGGTCTTCGTCTCGAACGTACAAGAGATCCGGATATTTCGATTCGAGAGTGGCCAAAAACTTATCCAGCTGGTTTAACGTGCCGCTCCTAAAATCCTTGAGGGTCGAATGAAAGTTGATGGAATGCACGGAAATAATCGCGGGGATGCCGCGCGCGAAGCTTTCCTCCGCCATCCGCAGGCAGGCTTCCAGGGAAAAGCTCTCACCTGCCGATGGCTCGAAGTCCAGCGTGCGGTACAAATGCAGAATGTTTGCTTCGCAATTCTTATCACTACGCGCCTCAAAGTGAGGCGGCAGACTGCTCCCCGGTCCGTTCTGCGCCACTTGAACGCCACACTTTCCCCATGCATGGTGCGTGCTTTTATCAGCGCGATAACCCGGGGCGCATGCCGAGCGCGGAGTCTTCGAGAACAATTTCGTAAAGCTCTTCACCGCATCGGTAATCATCTCGTCCTGAATTTCTGAATTCAGAAAGGCTTCTCGGCCGTTCTCTCCCGGGTCCGAGTATTCAAATCCCATCCATGGCATCCGCCAGTGAATGTAAGGAACGCCAGCCTTCCACAACATTCTCAGAAAACTGCCCCGCTCTCCTGAATCGTTCAAGTATCGTTGCGCAGCCGGCCGGCAGAAGTGCGTTGTGCCATGCAGCGCCGGTGACAATACGCCGGCAGAAATCCCATGCTGACAGGCCTCGAACAATCCCGGCCGATTCCAACCGTCGGGCAAACCGTCAGTCAAAAAGCGAAGACGAATCCGCCGAAACTCATCTCCAATCACCTTCGCAAAGTCGACATTGGCCATCATGAAGTTCATACCTAAGCATGCAGGCCGTCCATTTGAATCGCGATGTCGACTCAGCAATGACACAATAGCTTCAATATCTTCCGCGGTCTCCAGACTATAAAAATCATAATTTCGCTCGCCCAAATTGACGCCCAGACTCCGCAACTCCTCCCAAACCTCCCGGTCCCGGATGCCGACCCTCCCCCAATCATCGCTTTGCAGCACAAGCAAGGGACGTCCGAAAACAAAACCTTCCACTGGGAGCGCATGTTGGCGCCGCAGTGCTCTGCGGAAGACGTTCAGCATGAGAGTTCTGCTTCGTTTATTTCCACTTTGAAAAAAGCCATTTCACCTCTCTGCCGGGTTTGTAGAAATCGGAGGCGGAAGCTCGTTTCGGACAAGGCTGGGTAACACCCAGCGACGTCTGCTCCACTCTCGCATTCGGAGAATCAATTCGAAGGTGCGATAGTAGCCGCGCCGAATTACTTTGCGATGGGGCCGTACGAAATGCACTACGGTTCCCCCGAAGCCTGCCTTGAACCATGCCGGGCCGGAGTTTGCGCCCGGCGTGTAACCCCCAAAATCATATTCGCGGCAGCCATGGAATTTTGCCCACAGCAGCGCTTTCCATTGCAGGATGTGGCCAACGTTGAATTGTTCGTGCTTATCGGCCGCTCCCCAAACATACCAACATCGTTTCCCCGCACGCCCAATTACCGCCCCGCCGTAAACCTGATTCTGTGCGCTGGCCAGTAACAGCGCACCGCGCGAGTCCGCCCTAATCAGCCAACGGATAGCCCCGCGCAAATCCTCAGGAGCCTCCGCTAAAAAACCTTTGCGTACCGCTACTCGCGCATGCAACGTCAAGAACTCCTCGATATGTACATCAGTCGAAGCCGGCACAACTGAAACTCCAAGCCGTTCCGCGCGTCGTATTTCGTAACGCGAGTTCTTGCGAAAGTTCGCAAAGATTTCATCGTCGCTATTTGTAAGGTCAAGGCGGAGCGACGACCGCTCTTCGGCTAATCCCTGCCATCCTGAATCCCGCAGATGATTTTTCGCGCTGCTGTCCGCCGTCTGCACCCAATCGGGAATAACTTCACAATAAGTCATCCCTTCCAGCCGCATCTGAGCTATAAATTCCTCGGTCGCCGTCTTCCACAACCGCTTATCGTCGCAGACCGGTCCTCGATTTGCGACGACCGCTCGCATCCAGGGCACTGAAGAACCAAGCGGAGAATGAGTTCCGAAAGTACCGAACCACCGGATCGCTCCGCCTTCTCGCAGCAACGCAAATCTTGCCCCGCCGGCATTCCATTGTGGAAACTGAAAAAGATGGCTTGTTTCCTGACTATCCAGAAATTCCGTGATCGCGCCGAGCAAAGGCTCAGAGAGATCTTTACCCGCGTAGAGCTCCAAGGACATTCGTACAGATCCTATATGTTACAGATATCCTAAATCCCGCAGTCTTTGCTCCACTACTGCCCGTTCCGCTTCATCCAATCCAACCGTGTCGCCACTTACCAGTTCCCGCAGCAGAAAAGCTACGAATTCATCCAGGCTGCCGAATCTGCTGCCGAATTTATTTTCCGCAGCCACGCACAAATCTTCGGGAAGCTTGATTTCTCGCGAGTCGCTCATGATCGATGGCACGCCTTCATTGTCCGACAGCTCCGCGCACCCGCGCCCAAACGGCGTTCGCAATCAAGCGATCATCTTCGTCCAATCCTATAAGGAGCGCGATCGCGGAAAATGTTGCATAGGCCAAAAGCAACGAGATGAAGATGATCATTAAATCGGTCTTCATCGATATAAACATCGAGGCCGATATCGAAAGCTTGCTCGCCAGCCAGGTCACAAAAAGCGCGCCCGCCAGTGGCGGCACAAGTTTCAAATAGCTGCGATTGTATGGAGAAAGTTTCAGCGCCGATCGCACCTCCACAAGATTCCAGACATTCACGCCCACGTTCGTAACCGCTGCGGCAACCGCGGCGCCCCAGATACCCCAAAGCGGCACCAGCCACACGCTCAAAACCACCATCATCGCCGCCATATAGGCCTGCACGCGAACCAGGCGATGTTGATTACCCGACATCAACAACATGCAACCCACCGATCCGACTCCACAGTTTACTAATTGACCGCAAGTCCCGATTACGAGAATAGGCCAGCCCGCCTCAAAATCATGACCGAAGACCGCCATAATCGGACGCGCAAACACAATCATCACAATCGCCAAAGGAAAACTCAGTCCCAGCATCCATTTGGTGAGAGTTTGGAACAGACGGCCCAGTAACCGCTGATCTCCGCGAGTGTGGATATCCGCAATGACCGGCGCAAAAATTTGATTCACCGACTGCAGAATGATTGGCTCATAGGCAACCAGCGTCGCGGCCACGGCATACACTCCAACATCGTGAGCTCCGCGATAATGCCCCAGAGCCACGCGATCAGTCTGGCCCATGAAGAATTCCATCATACCCACACCGAACATGGCCGCGGAAAACGACCAGACTTCGCGCTCGATGGAAAGCTTGCTCGCGTCGAACGACCTGGCCGTCACCGGAGTCAGCCGCCAGACCAAACACACGAGCAAGCCCAGAACGACGACTGCACTCACAATCTGCGCCACCAGGTATCCCCACAAACCACGGCCCAAAATAACCAAGACGATGGTAACGGCCATCGTCAGTGGGCTGGCGATAAATCGCGTGATCACGGTGCGGCAGCCAACCTCTTTATAACCCGCCAGAACTTTGCCAAAGAATGTGGTCAACGCGCCCGTGACCATAATCAATGCAAACAGCGGAAGATAGCGGACGAGTTGCGGTGCATGATAAAAGCGAATCGCGATTGAGGGTCCGGCCTTCAGCACGACCACGGCGATAACCAAGTTGCCGGCCAGCAGTATCCAGGAACCGTTCCACAACAACGAACGCAACGCTGTGAATTTTCCCGATGCCACGTACAAAGAAACAAACCGCACCGCGGAATCCGGAAGCCCGAGCCCGTTGATGATTCCCAGAAAGCCAATGATCGTCATACCCAGTGCATACAGCCCCAGAGCTTCGGCTCCCAGAACGTGCGCCAGGTAAACTTTAAAGACGTAACCGAAAACTGCTGTGAAGATGGTTCCTGCGAAAACGATTCCGGATTGCCGCGAAATTCGGCCCATCTCTGACTGGAAGCTTAGCGGTGCTGTCGGCGCCGGCTCGTTGGTCGCCGGTTGCGCGGTCGTTGCTACCCGTACGTCGGTCGCACCAGTCTGTAGTCCGGATAGCAAAATCCCCCCGACCTGCTATGCCTCAAATGTATCGAGTTGGATCAGTCTAAATGTTTTTTGACGCACGGTGGGTCTCTATGCACGCGGTCTACCCAGCAACCGGCGAACAGCAGAATCAATTTTCGGCGACTCCTTCAACACACTCGCCGCACGATACTTCACGATCTCTCGCAGATGGCGCGGCCATGATCTCGTCAGCGTGACATGCAGCGTCTGGCGAGTGCTGTTGCCAAAGCGTTCCTTGTAGCCTTCCGCGCCCAGGCCAAGATCGACCTCTTCCATCGCATCCATGCCACAAGCGTCGATCACAATCTTCGACAGCAAACAGTGGCCCGGAGAATTTTTTTCCTGACGGCTCTCGAAGGTTGGCTGGTACCAAAACCAGCTGCCATGAAATTGAAACCCATAATTCCATGCCACTGGCCGATCGTCAATTTTCAGCACGCTTACCGTAACCACCCTACTCCCATCAAATCGCTTGGCGAGTTCCTCCAGAAAAAGTCGCCGCTCCGGCGTGGCCAAACTGCTGACCCTCCCTGTGGCCAGAAAGCGCGCCATGTGGGCATCGGCGAATGCCGGCAAAGCAGCTTGAATTTCCTCCAAAGATTGCAGATGGGCGAATGTCACCGGCCCCTCACGTTCCATCTCCCGTAGATAACGGCGAATCCTTTTCTTGCCCGCCAGCCCAGCCTTTAGTTCCTGACGACGATCTCCTGCGCCCAGCTCCACCTGGGAACACCAGTAAGCTGGCCGAATGAAAACGTGAAAACCATGCTTCGCAGTTTTACAGCGCAGTGCAGCCGCGGTTGCAGAATCAGCGGGAAGATTAGCCCACGTCATCGAGGCCGCTTTCGTCTTCTGCATCTCGGCAAAAACAGCATCGACGAACTCCGCTCGGTGCTCAGGCGCCGTCAAGAAGTCACAATAGTCGGCAGTGTTAGCGGCAAGAAAAGTTGCAACCTTGTCCGCCGCATCTGTAGCCAACGATGCCACGCCAACCAGATCGTTGCCCTCGTAACCGAGTACCAGCAACGGTTTCAGCGACGCCCGGTAAGCCGCCTGAACGGCAAGCGCCCACTCATAGGCATAAAACACCTGCGGCCGTTCGGTCCGCAGCGCTACCGCATTCCATTGGCGATGAAGCTCCGGATCTTCAGGAATCTCTCTGTGAAATACAAGGCGCACTCAGCGCTCTCCGCTCGTTTCTAACTTGGAGAATACATAGTAGTACCATCGAGGAAGGTGAGGGCAGTGACTCCGGGATAATCGAGCTCGCTAATTTTCGATGGTTCGCTTAAGCGATGTCGCCGGACAAGCGCGAGCGGAAATCGCGGTGAAAACCTGAGACGTGCGCTTCGAATTCAGACAAGTTCATATCCCCCGTTACATGCACTCGAGGCAGAGCAAATCTCGGCAACTGCGCGCCGAATCCTCCGCCCACATTCATGAAGGCACATTGAAAACCGGCCTGTTCGGCCATCTGCATTTCTCTGTTGGTCACCGAGGCAGGATCGCCAAAGGGATAAGCCAGCGCCCACACCGGCCGCCGAACGGCATCCTCCAGAATGGTGCGGCTTTCCGAAATCTCGCGCCAGGCGTCGTCAGAAGTTTGTTCTGACAGGACCGGATGATTCAAAGTATGCGATCCGATGCTCATTCCCTGATCCACAAGCTGCCGCAACTCGTCGCCATTGAGCAGCGAAAAGCGCTCGCGCTGCGCTTCGTTGCCGGACAACCCTGCGTTCCATCCTTGTGCTACTCCAAACTTAAGCCGTGACGTTTGGAGAAAGAAATTTCTTCTCGCCTGATCGTATTGGGACAATTTTTTTACCAGCTTCCACCAGGCCGACCGTCTCTGGGTTCGATCTGCCAACTCGAATTTCATTCTCGGAGCGTCGAACGAGTAGCTTCCGCCCGGTGCCGCCAACATCAGCAGATAAAGTTCTTCATACCACAATATTCGAGAGCTCTCTGCAAGAGACGCACCGAGAACGAAGAACAGGCAAGACAATTCCTCTTCCCGTAAAATCGGCGCCATACCGGTAAGCGCGTTCCGCAAGCCGTCGTCGCAAGTCAGCAGAATGGCCAGAGAAGGCAGCTCTTTTCCATCGACGATCCAGTCGCGCACTTGCTCAGGCGACACGACGTGGTAACACTCTTTCAACAAGCGTAACTGGCTGCGAAAATTTTTCGCGCTCACCAGGCTGCCATCCTGTTGCGGATCGGAAACCTGATATCCCTCTGGAAGCACCCCGTGATAGGTAATCACGCAGAAGCTGCCGCCATCCGCGCGGCGACGCAGGTATCCGGAGTTAGCTAACCACGGATACACTACCCGCTTCAAAATCGGGCTCATAACCGGCATCTCATGATCGGACCACAAATTCCCAGCTCAGAGGAGTACCGCGCTTGATGCCTTGCGCTGCGTTCTTGCCCAACACATCCTTCAAATGCCGCGTGTGCAGCCCGTTTCCGGGCCGGATGGAACGCACATTCGCCGCCGTGAATACTTCGCCCTGCTTTACATCTTCCACCACGAACAGCGACCGGCGAAACGCGCGGCTGGCCTTTTCTTTTTCACTCAAACCAAAGTGCACTTCGCCTAGAGCCTTTTCGGCGACTCGTACCGCATCCACCATCGCTTTGAATTCCTGCGGCTCAAGTGAGAAAGCGCTGTCGGGACCGGGCACCGAACGCGACATCGTCAAATGTTTTTCAATAATGCACGCCCCCAACGCAACCGCCGCCACCGGAACCGCGATTCCCATCGTGTGATCCGACAATCCCACCGGCACATGAAATCGTCGCTGCATCTCCGGGATGGTTCGCAAATTCATTTCTTCCGGCGGCGCGGGATAAGCGCTGGTGCACTTCAACAAGGCAATCTGCGTCGCTCCCGCATCCCGCGCGCTCTGCAGGGCTTCATCAATCTCCTCAACCGTAGCCATTCCAGTGGACATAATCAGAGACTTGCCGGTGCGCGCCATTTTTTGAATCAAAGGAATATCCACCAGTTCGAATGAAGCAACTTTGTGCGCGGGTACATCCATCTTCTCCAGAAAATCGACCGCCGTCGAGTCAAACGCGCTGGAAAAACAATCCATTCCCAAATCTTCCGCCACTTTCTTGAGTCGGGGCTGCCAATCCCACGGCATAAAAGCTTCCGCGTAGAGCGCGTGCAGCGTACGTCCATCCCACAGCGTCCCACCACTCACGCGGAATTCCTCCCGCTCGCTGGCCATGGTGATCGTGTCGGCCGTGTAAGTCTGCAATTTCACCGCGTCCGCTCCTGCATCCTTAGCGGCGCGAACAATGCGAACCGCCTGCTCGTACTCCCGATTGTGGTTGGCCGAGATTTCCGCAACCACGAATACGGGAAACTCCCTTCCAATTCGGCGCCCCCCAATCCGCATGCTCTCAGTCACGCCGCTCCATTCCTCTCCAGAACAAAATGGATAGCTTCTTGTCCCTCGATTGATTCCGATGAAAGGCCATGGAAACCAGCACTCATAAACAACCTCTGTGATGGTGCATTCGTGGCTTTGACATAAGCATCGATACACTCAATGGCGGATTCCTGGAAAACCTTCTCTGTGGCCAAAATGAGAAGTTTTTGGCCCAGGCCGCGTCCGCGATAGCGTTTGTCTACACTAATGGACAACTGCGCCCGCTTCCCTTCGATTTGATAGCGCACCTCTCCCACTAGACCACCGGCTTTGTTCGTCGCCGTGTAGAGAATCGCCTGCGGATCACTCATCTTGGCGCGAAACCAATTCGCATGTTCCTCCCACGAGATCGCCTTGGTGCGAAAGGATGCCGCTCTTGCCTCCGGATCATTCGCCCAATCCCAGAAAGTCTCACAATCCGAATCCGCGGTGCGACGCAAGTTCATGCCGGAAAGAAATGCAACCACTCTCCTCGCTCCGAGACCATCAACCAGTTTCCGCCCGTTGGTGGATTGCTGCTTTCTGGCATTTTCTGAATTCAGCAGTTCGGCCAGTTTCTGCGAAATCGTAGTAGCGCTCACTTGGCTCTCTTTGTCCAGTATCCAGGCAATTCCCATTTTCTCCGCGGTTTCGGCGATTTTCTCCTGATTCGGCGCAAGCACCCGAAGAAGCCCTGGCAATCCCAAAAAACACATTTCCCAAAAAGTTGTGCCTGCGCCTGCAATCGCAACATCCGCCCATGCCATCCATTCACTCACATTGCGGGCATCGATTACGAGACGAATGGGAAGTCTGTGCCCGCGGATCAACTCTTCCATCGATCGTAGATGCGGGTTGCTACCTCCAACCAGAATTGTGGCCTCCAGACATGGATCGGAAAGATTCTGGATCGCTTCAATCACTTTCGCTGTCAGATTGTCGGGATCGCTGCCTCCCATCGTGACCAGAATCTTCCGCCCTATTGGAGGAGTCTCGCGTTGCCAGTTACGCCACGGACGAAACTCACGTCGCAGCATGGCGTAACGCGGTCCCAGCAACAAATGAGTTGACGGACCCCGCTTCGCGTAGAGGCTTGGGCTCGCTTGCAAGTTCTGGTTCAGCACCAGGTCAGCCGTGTACGGTTCCGCGTGCACATAGTCGTCCATGAACAGTACCTTGAATCCAGCACTCTTAATTAAGGACTGATAGTCCGCGCCAAACTGATAGCCATCCACCACGACCCAATCTGCATTTGTTCTGACTGCAAGGCTTCGTGTCTGTTCCGCGTCCTCAGCTGTCCCGGCACGGACTGCAAGATGCTCTGCTTCGATACCCTCGTCTCGCAGCCGCTGCTTCAGAGACGGCGTATCTTCGGCCATGGCAAAAATCGAGCGCCCTCCGGAATCCTGCCACGCCTGCGATAGGCCGAGACATCGCATGACGTGCCCCGTCCCCATGGCCACGCCGCCATCTGCCCGTACTAGAAGCGTTCCTAAATCCACACACTTGTCCACGCGCTCACGGCGTCGCGGTCGCGTAACCTTTGCCCGATACCGTCAACAACTCTCGCAATCGTCCCGGAGTTGCAGGGCTCCAACAATTTTCCCGAACGTTGCCGCTAACGGGATTCCCCTGTAGATACTCTGGAATCCTTGCAATTTCGTCAGGATGGTTCAGTCCAACCCCCACCCCGAACTGAATGAATTGTTCTACATATCCGTAGGGCCATGACTCTAACCACTTGCACAAAAAGCACGGAATCCCGCGAACTGCGCATTCTGTAGCTACGGTGGAAAGAATCGTGATTCCAAACCAGGCTTTCGCCAGCAGCTCTTCCGTGAGCGGCCCGCTTATAAGCAAGGAGGCGCCCTTCTGTTCGACCGAAAGTATTCGGGCGAGCATGCCAGCGCGCTCCCGCTCGCTTTCCGCTGGATGCAACTTCACGATCAGTTTTCGCCCCCCAGCCCTCGCCAAGTTGGCGAGAGGCGGAAGAATATCCCGGTAGAATTCTTCTTGCCGTCCTCCGGACACATCGCACGCTTCGGAAAAAAACAATATGTAGGGTTTGAAATCTTGCCGCTTCGTCTTGTCCAGACTATTCCAGTTCTCAGGCATCACCGGCGCCGCAATCTCTACTCTTTCTCGTGGCACTCCGCACCTTCGCACCAGATAATCTTCCTCCATCTTTCCCTTCGCCCAAATCACATCCCCATAACTCCTTTTGAAAACGTAGCGGCCATCTAGCGCTCCGTGATGGCAGGCAATATTCGGTAATCCTCGAGCCTGCGCCAGCAGCAAGGGAATCCGCGTGTAGGGATTGCTATCGTCCGCGCAAAGCACGGCCTGAATGGGCTCGGTGTCGAGAACATTTTGCCAGGCGTCGCGGACTTCGAATCCATGCCTCAAGCGCTTGGGAAAACTGTCCAGGTAACCCAAGCGGTCAAGAATCTGGAATTCCACGGTTTCCGTCAGTTCCTTCAGCAAAGATCTCCACCGGCCGTGCATCTCGGCGTTCTCTGCGCTGCGATCACGAACCGATGCATACAACGAAAGCCAGGTAGCCGCCACATTCCGCGGCGGATCTTCCACCCAGCCGCTGCGCCGCGTGGCCACCAACAGAAAATTTTCCTCTGGAAATGTATTCGCGTAGGATAGGCCCGTGCGGGAAACGTTTACATACGCCGTCGGAAGTAGCACAGCTGGATATTGCGCATGCAGACGATTGCGAGCCAGTCGGCCGCGAAGTTGATATCCAGAATCGTATTTATCCCAAAAAACGTCGATCAGTTGTGGCGCGGAGAGCCTGTTCGAAACCCGCACGTAGTGCCCCAGCCCGCCCCTTCGTGCGCCGCGCCGCAGAGGAAAAACATAGATGGTGTTGGTTAGAAGGGACTGCAGAAGACTCGCATGAAGTCCGGGCCGCGAAACATACACCTCATCGCGCGATTCAACGGTCTGCACGAAACGCTGCAACACAACGAACGTTTCTAATTCCCCGTGCAATAGCAGCGACATAATTTCCCACCAGTCCAGTCGCTGTTCATCGACAAGACGCCCGCATCCATGGCCCAGCAACTCCCTCACCCGCCCCAAAATATCGAATCCATTGCGAAGAGAACCAAGTGTGATGATCGGACATCTGAATTGACGACCCCACCGCTCGTAGGTGTCGACGCCTCCTTGCCCGATGTCGACGATTTGATCCCAGGGCTGATTCGCCCACGGACCTTTTTCCGAATCGTCTTCGGGGTGTATAAATAAAATCCTCATGATCGATGCGTCTCAGTGCGGCATAAGAGCTGGCAGATCGTTAGCTTCGTATGCTTCAGCCTTCGTAGACTTCCTTCTGCGCAGTCGAGCGATTGATCTCCATGAGCTCGGGCTCACGTTCCATCAGTTTCACGACGTCATCCATTAAAAACTTTTTGTCTTTCAGGCGATCGTAAACTGCGCGCACAAATTCCAAATCCTCCATGGTATCCACAGTCCAACGATAGGCGCTATAGTCCTCGTCCTCGGTTACCGATAGAATTTTGAACCGACCAGGATGCTCATAAATGTAAGGCATCACGTGAGCACGCTGATATGACTGGCGAGCATCACTGTGCGCTGCTTCCAGGGCTCGGAAAGCTACGACTTCGGTATCGAGGCCGCGTGGATAGGTGCGGACCGCACAGTTGGAAGCATAGTCGCAGGGTTCAGACAAAAATGCGCTTACCACCTTGTCGATCACTTCCGGGTCAATTAGAGGGCAGTCGGAAGTGATTCGGACAACAACATCAGCGCTGTTTTCCAGTGCCGCTTGATAGTAGCGATCGAGGACGTCGAGTTCGCTACCCCGAAAGCACTTCACCCCGTGCTCTTGGCATAAGGCAACAATCGGCTCGTCGGCGGCCTTGATTGTTGTCGCCACCACCAGTTCATCTACTGTCCGGGCAAGTCGCGTCCGCTCCAGAACTCGCGATAGCATTGGGTAGCCTTCGATGTCGGCAAGTATCTTGCCCGGAAGACGGACGGAGCCCATCCGTGCCTGGATGATCGCGCATATCCTCACGCAGTCCTCCCCCCGAACCCATTCCCTAGCGAACCGAGGCATCTCATTTGTTGGCAAAGGCTTTTACCAGCACACCCTTTACTCCGTTCTTTTGCAAGAGCTCTCTTAACCGCCGAGCCCGGCGCAACAGAATCGAACCGGGAAGCTCGGGAAATTGTCCGATCTTGTGCGCCTTCCGCCGACTCACGAGTCGGCCCGAGAGTTTCTGCTCGAAGACTTTACCGGCTATGTAGACGCGTGGGCGGTCACTGCTGTTCAAAGCAGAAATGGATTTACCGATTTGAGAGAGATCGAACTTGAGATCGACATTGCCATGCAAAATCTTAACCGGCCCAGCGAGATAGCCCTGTCCACGAAACTTGCAGTTGTACTCTCGAGTAAGCGTGGCGATTCTAGCGTCATTCTCGTATACAGCTGCACGAAAGAATGGCTGATCATTGATTGACAGATTTGGCTTCTCCTCAAGGAACTTTTTGTAAAGATCGTTCCATCGCGCGAGTAGCCGGTCCACGGAAGGAGTGCGCCTGAACAGCAGAATGCCAGCATTGAACTCCGGGAAACTGGCTGGAATGTCTGGCCGCGGATAGTGGTGGAACCAATCGGTATCAAGGTACTCTTCGTGGGTCGCCGCGCAATCAAATCTGTCGAGCAGAGAAAATAGCTCCGGGAACGGCTGGGCGACATAGATGTCGGCATCCACGAAAATAGTTCGTTCATAAGGAGACTCACGAATGAGCCTCGTTTTATCGTAGAAACCGTCGCTCGACGGCTCTACGCCAATCACTCTCTCGAAGCAAGGACTGCTCACGGGAAATTGCGAGAATACGGTAATCGGCAACTCCGGCATCATCTGCTTCAATCTCTCCGCAGAAGCCCGCAGAAGGGCGACGTAGCGCGGATCCTGCGTCACGATATAGATTGAGCCTTGTGACATTTTTCCGATTCTCTGGCTATGGGTAACATCCAACGCACTCGGGCGTGGTTCAATCGCCGTAATGATCCAGCACCTTGGCGAC
>CAWIJP010000005.1:0-330987 GCA_963836305.1 uncultured Acidobacteriaceae bacterium
CGGAAAAATGGGTGCCGCGACTTGAATGTATTGGGATGGTGTGACTCAGAGCGGTGTGTCGGAATCTTCCGTTGGTAGCCAGAAGATCCTTTTTCGGGCCTAGCCAACGCGGCGGTCTTGGCTAGGCCGCTTGCATCGCCAGATTCCGCATGCGGACTAGGTTATAGGCTGCCGCCGCAAAGGTGAAGACCCATCCGACCTTGAAGATCCCACGATGCCGAACCTTCCGCAACAGCGCGATTGTCTTCAGCCATCCGAAGCACTCTTCAATGCGCTTCCTTTTCCTCTGGCTGATGGCATATCCGGGGTGCTGCGTTGTGCGAGCATCAATCGCACTCCCGCCTGGTCGCTCCAGGTTTTGGGCCACGTGTGGCGTAACCCTTAAATTGCGGCACTCGGCCACGAAGTCAGTAGTGTCGTAGGCCTTGTCGCCACCTACAGTCACCTGCTTCGTGCCCGGAATCTGTTCCAGCATCACTAACGCTGCATCTCGTTCAGCCGTTCCGTTGGCCTCGAACACCTCGGTGTTCATAATCAGTCCGTTGCGGTTCTCCACAAGAAGATTCCCGTTGTAGCTCAGCTTGGCCTCTTTACCCTTGCCTTTACGTGCCATCTTCGCGTCCGGGTCCGTCTTCGATTGGTGCGTCTCGTTGGACCGCTTCTCCCCGTGGAAGTCCACCGTCGCGTTGCCAGGATCGTCCGGCGGAGCGACGTTCTTGGCACCCTTGCGCTGGTAACTCTTCACACTCGCCCATGCTTCCAGTAGCGTTCCATCCACGGTGAAGTGCTCGTCCGAGAGCAGACTCCGCTCGCGTGCCTGCTGGAGCACGGCTTGGAAGAAGGCTTCGGCAATGTCCCCATCGAGCAGGCGCTCGCGGTTCTTGGTGAACACGGTCACATCCCAAATGGCGTCATCCATATTCAAGCCCACGAACCAGCGGAACAGCAGGTTGTAGTCGAGCTGTTCCATCAGCATCCGTTCGCTGCGCACCGAGTACAGCGCTTGCAGCAGAAGCGCTCGCAACAACTTTTCCGGCGCAATCGACGGTCGCCCGGTTTTGGCGTAAAGCTTGTTGAACCGTGGTTGCAGATTCCGCAATGCCTCATCGGTCATGGCACGCAGCGATCGCAAGGGATTGTCCTGCGGAACTCGCTGCTCTGGGCTGACATAGCTGAAGACATCCAACTGCTGTTCGTCTTTTCCGCGCATGCCTTCTTCTTAGCAGATTCTGTTGTGGAAACAAGAGAGTTTTCTGGTGCAGAGGTGCCTTCTGTGCCGCTCCGCATTGCCACGATCCCGCCTGTGCTCAACCAGATGAAAGATGTAGACCCACCACTGCTATTTGCAGTACAAAATCGAGTATGAACTATCGAATCCTGATAGGGGTAGTGTTCCTGCTTTGTGTCTCTCTTCTTGCTGCTGCTGCTCAGCGACAATCGGGGATTACTGGCGAAATCGTAGATCCAGAGGGCGCGGCTATCACCAATGCGCGTGTGCTTGTTCATTGGGATTCTGCCGGTAGCACCGTTGGCCTATCCGATAACATTGGCATCCAGCACGACGTGATCGTGACGACCGATGCCACTGGTAGGTATTCAGCGGACGTTCCAGCGGGGTTCTATGATGTGTTCGTCTCGGCAATGGCGTTCACGCCAACCGCCGCAAAAGTGCGAGTGAAAAAAGAGCAACGAATTACCTATAACTCAACACTCAGGACAGATCCGCTGGTTTCCCGAGAACTCGCACATTGAAAACAATAGAAAGCACTTCGCAATTTGCCGGTTAAATCCGGGTTTTTCCGCAGCCTGCTAGATATCAGCTAATCCCTAAAGTGTTTCTGCGGAATTTATACGGCGGGTAAGAAGAATCAGCGTTCTACCAACTCCTCGAGCGTGGAAAAGAATTGCGGGTAGGAGATCGACGCACATTCGCTGCCCCGAATAAGGGTTTCCCCTTGAGCTCGGAGTGCCGCGATGCTGAAGGCCATCGCGATACGATGATCGCCAAATGAATCAAGTTCCACGCCGCGCAGCGATTGTCGACCAGGAATCTTCAAACCGTCTTCGCGTTCCTCAACCTGCGCACCCATGGCGCGCAGATTGATGGCTATCGATGCAATGCGGTCCGACTCTTTGACCCGCAGTTCCTTCGCGTCCCGGATTTCGACTCCGTCTTCCGTAAAAGGTGCGATCGCGGCGAGCACGGGGATCTCATCGATTAACGCCGCTGTGTCGGATGCAGCGATGGTGGCACCTTTCAGGGTTCCGCCCTCCACCTGCAACGTACCCACCAGTTCGCCGTGGATTTCTTCCAGTTGGGTCACGGAAATCCGCAGTCCCATCTGAATCAAGATATCGAGCAGCCGGGCGCGCGTAGGATTCATCAGCAAATTGGTGATACTTAATTGCGAGTTTGGAAAAAGCGCTGCAGCGCACAGAAAAAAGGCCGCACTGGAAAGATCGCCGGGAATGAAAGCGTCAATGCCATGCAAACGCTGGCCGCCCTGAATAGTCACTTCATTCCCCGTGCGTTCAAGTTTTGCGCCAAAAGCACGAAGCGCAACTTCCCCGTGATCCCGCGTCCGCAACGGCTCGCGAATGCGCGTTTCGCCGTCAGCCAGCAGGCCCGCAAACAGAAGGCAAGTTTTCACCTGCGCACTCGCAACGGGCATTTGATAATCGATACTCTTAAGGGCGCGTCCCGTGATACGCAGCGGCGGTCGGCCATTTTCGGATGTGATTTCCGCTCCCATGGCTTTGAGTGGGGTGATGATCCGCTCCATTGGACGCCGAGACAATGATTCATCTCCAGACATTTCGCTGGCGAATTTCTGGCCTGCGACGATACCGCTCAACATGCGAATGGTTGAACCTGAATTGCCGCAATCCAGCGGCTCACTCGGGGCGCTCAACGAAGGACCACTTCCGTGCACTTCGATGACATTTCCGGCGCCGCTCTTGCGCTCCCACTTCACTCCCAGCGTTCGCAGGCAGGCGAGAGTGCTGGCGCAGTCCGCTCCCGTGGAATAGTTTTCCAGCCGTGATGGGCCATCAGCGATCGCCGCCAACATTGCGTAGCGATGGGATATGGATTTGTCCCCGGGAAGACTAACGCTGCCACGCACCCCGCGCGCGGGACGGACAATTGCCTGGGATTCGTTTTTCATACCGGGAAGTGATTCAACAAATATTAGGCTGGAACCTTCGTCTGCGCTTTGGCTTCACGCAAAAACTCGGGAGGAATCTCTTTTAGCCTCAGGCCAAACTCGAACATCGGCGTTTCCACGCCGCGTCCCCAGCGCGCCACTTCCCAATGTGAACGAATAAACCTCACTTCGGGATGCGCCGTGAGATCGAGAATAAGCGGATACTCCCCACGATAAAACTCCTGCGGATAAGAAACCAACGGCTTCGCATCCCAGGATGCACCATCGGCCGAACCGAAAATGCTGAGTTCGAAAGATTCCTGCTCAATAATATTGGTAATGTGCAAAGTCAGCAGGAACACACGATTCGCCGAAGTGCTCACATCCACTGCAGGGCCGTCGCCCTTGGCATTCACTACCGTCTTATCCGCAACTAAAAGCGTATCAATCATGGCCAGAGAATTCTAACAAAGGTAACGCCGGTAGGTCAGTGATCTCCTATTTACTCCGATATTTACTCCGATGGATGTTGTCCGGTGAAATCCGAGCAGCAAGGTTTTTCGACAGGCTTGAATTCCATCAGTTCGATGCGAGTCAAATCTGGGTCGAACAAATTGAGTTGCCACTTGCCGTCTTTGCCCATCTGCGCCTTTTCATCTCCGTGAGGCTTCCAACCGTGCGATTCGAGAATCGCCTGCGCCTTTTTCATGTCGGCGACGCCGAGCGAAATATGATTCAGCACACCCATCAGCCGCAAATCGGGATGCTCGGGATGGTGCAGCATGTACTCGAGCCAATCCGTTCCGTCGGGAACCTGCATGGAGACCCAGTCGGTTTCGCCGGGCTGCATTCCTCCGTGCCAATACAGATGAAATCCGAGAATGTCGCGGTAGAAGTGATCCTCCACATCGCGATTGTTAACGACAAATCCCGCATGAATCATGTGCCGGGAAACGGCGGAATCAGGCGGCTTGGCGAACACTTCGGCCTTGTCGCGCTCCACGAATTCAATGTGATTGCCTTCTGGGTCGTTTACCGTGAAGCTGGAACTGTGATCGGCATGAGTCTCGATTGCAGCCACGGTTATGCCCTTCGCCACTAGATACGCGCGCAGTGCGGCGACATCACCGGTAGCAAAGGCGAGGTGATCCATGCGGTTGGTCGCACTAGGATCAGCCGCCGCGCTGTAACCGACCCACTGCTTGCCAACCAGGTATCGCACGAGACCCCCAGGCTCCACTGGCGCCGCGGAAGCCAGGCCGAGCGTGCCGCCATAAAGTGCCTTCACTCTCGCGGGCGCTGTGGTGTAGAACGAAACGTGATCGATGCCGAGAATATGAGGACGCTGGCGAGAAGCGGCCTGCGCGTATGCAGAGAATTCCCAGGCAACGAAACAGAGCGTCATCGCGAGGATAGTCTTAACGATTCTCATAACTGCTCGATTTTGCCGAAGCGGACCGGGCGCGCATCTAAATTCGATCGAGGAACTGCCGCAATACTTTGCCTGCTTCTTCTGGCTGTTCCCACGGCGAGTAATGGCCCGCTTTCGGTAGAACGCGCAACTGTGCATTCGGAATGTGCTGGCGCATCAGTTCAGCTTCATTCACGCCGGTGAGCACGTCTTCTTCTCCAGTCATCAGAAGCGTGGGAACGTTAATTGTCTTCAATGTATCTACCGAGTCCGGACGTTCGGCCATGCCGCGCTGCACCTGCGCCACGTCTTCGGGCGACATCTTGCGCATCATGCGCAATGAGCCTTCGACCAAGTCAGGCCGCAGCTCGCGCGTACTTTTCCCAAGCAGCCGCGGAATCATGCTCTCGAAAAATGGTTCGGTGCCGCGCTCGATTACATCATTCGCAGCCTGCAGACGAGCGGCGCCGGCTTCCGGAGTATCCGATTGGGCTTTCGTATTGCACAGTCCGAGAGCGGCGACGCGATCGCGATGCTTACGCCAAAATTCAAACAATGCATATCCGCCAATGGAAACGCCGACCAGCGGAGCTCGGCCAATTTCGGCATCGTCCATTACGCGGTAGATATCGGCGGCATGCTTCTCCATTGTGGCCGGCCCTTCACCAACGCCGGAATCCCCGTGCCCGCGCAGATCGGGGAGAATCAGTCGATAGCGCGCGGAGATAGCATTTGCCACAGGCAGCCAAAATTCATGATTGGCGGGAAATGGGTGCAGGAGAACTACAGGAGACCCCTCGCCCAAAATGTGATAGACAATTTCCGCGTCACCGCTTTTGATGCGCTGCATCTCAGCGATTTAATCACAGACAATGCCATGTGTCTCGCGACAAACTTTTTGGAGCCCAATCGAACTGATCGAAGTGTCGACTACGCACTCGTCGCCTGTCGAACCCCTGCCGGCGAATTTAACATTAACGGCTCTTCCGGCATGATAATCCAGGCGATAGGATAGGAAATCAATCCAATGCCGGTCATGAAAGATGTGATCAGCCAAACTAAGCGAACGACAGTTACATCGACATCAAAATATTCCGCGAAGCCCAGACAGACGCCGGCAATCTTGCGCCCTTGCCGCGGCCGCACCAGACGCTTGCGCGCTACAGACGCCGCCACGCGAATGCCGCAATAAGCGCAAACCGCCGCGTCATCCTGAATTACTTTGCCGCAATAGTTGCAATACATGGGTTCAATCCTCTTTACACAATACGTAATTGTAGGTCAAAAGGTTCCTGTGGTCGGCGGCCCAAACTCGTATCTAAGCTGGCTGGGACACGCGACAAGCGGGACCACTTACGGTAAAATTAAACCACGGAAGCGAGCCCTACGCAGTCTGCAGCGTCTTCCCGGGCAAGTACAGTTGCAAGTTGAGCCTTGTTCAGCCTTTCTGAACTATCCTCTACACCATCGCAGGTTGCCGGATTGAACTGCGCATTGAGATCAGGAGAAACGAATTATGGCAGTCGGAGCGAAAATAGCTAAAACAGCGGACCGAAAGAAAGTAATGGACACCAGCAAGAGCACGGATTGCCCTAAATGCGGCAAGACCACGCGCATTGTGAAGCGAATGAAAGACCGCGAGCGCGGCGTTCCTGGCGGAATTTACATTTCTTGCTCGGCCTGCGAGTTTTTCGAAAAGCTTTAAGCACTATCTGAGTTTTATTCGTAGCCGGAGAAACGGGAATCCACTTCCCATCTCTGGCTTTTGTTGTTGCTGAGAACTCCCAGCCCTGATGAATTTGCTTCGCCAGCTGACAATCGTGGCCGAGCAACTCCCAGTTCCAGTCTCGCCATCCAATCGTAGCCCGAAGACGAGCCTGAAATTGGTATTCGTCGCTCGGGTGGACAAAACTCGTGCCGCGAAATTACGTCATTCCGTTTGTCCTGATGGCCGCCGTCATTCTGCAGTGCGCTTCCTGCGGGGGAGGAAATAGCTCCAGCTCCAGCAGCACCGGAGGCGGAGGCGGAGGTGGCGGAGGAACCACTCCAACCCCGCCACCCAATTCGAACAGTCCCACATTCACCCACGTCTTTCTCGTGATCGAAGAGAATCACAGCTTCAGTGACGTCATCGGCAACTCCAGCATGCCCTATCTGAATAGTCTGGCATCGGCGTACGGTCTGGCCACTCAGTATTACGCTGACGCGCATCCCTCCTTGCCCAACTACTTCATGTTGACCGTGGGCGCCGGAACCTCGATTACCGGCAGCCAAGGCGATGCCTACCACGGCGTGGTCACCCAGGATAATGTTGTGCGCGCATTAACGGCCGCCGGAAAAAGCTGGAAGTGTTATGCCGAATCGCTGCCGTCAGTGGGCTATTTAGGTGGTGACAGCGGGGCTTATCTTGAACATCATGTCCCTTTTGTTTATTTCTCCGACGTCCAGAACAGTGCAGTGCAGGCCGCCAATGTGGTTCCGTTTACGCAGTTGGCCACCGATATGGCGAATAACAGTTTGCCCGACTATGCGTTTATCGTGCCCAACGCAAATGATGACGCGCACAACTGCCCTGCCGGGTTGAGCACCTGTACGAGCGATCAAATGCTTGCGGCTGCGGATCAATGGCTTTCTACGAATATCAGTCCGCTCCTGGCCAGCACTGCTTTCCAGAATTCGCTGTTGCTGATCACATTCGACGAAGCTGAAGACACCGACGCACAACACGGTGGCGGCCACGTTCCGGCGGTGATCGTGAGCCCGATGGCGAAGGCTGGTTATCAGTCCACAACGCTCTACCAACATGAGAGCACGTTGCGGCTGATGATGGAGGGACTGGGCGTGACGGATTTACCGGGGGCCGCAGCAAATGCGCCGGAAATGACGGAATTCTTCAAGTAGGCTTAGCGGATACTGCCGCCAAGATCCACTTTATAACTGTTTACACCGCAACCGTGACCGAGGTTTCCGTTCTAGTAACTGGCCGGTAGAGCGTATCGCGCTCGATGGGCTCGCGGCCGGCGGCACGGATAAGCCGTTCGAGTTCTTCACGGCGCATTCCTTGCGGGGTAGTCGCGCCGGCGTCATGATAAATCTTCTCTTCGATCACCGTGCCATCCATATCGTCGGCACCGAAGCGCAACGAAATCTGCGCGATTTTTGCGGTCATCATCTGCCAATAAGATTTGATATGCGGAAAGTTATCGAGCACCAGGCGCCCAACCGCGATTTGCTTGATATCCAGCATGCCGGTGGTTTTCGGCAAATGCTGCAGCGGCGTGTTATCGGGATGAAACGCCAACGGGATAAAAGTCTGGAAGCCGCCGGTCTCATCCTGCAGAGCGCGCAACTTCAACAGGTGATCGGCGCGATCCTCGTCGTTCTCGACATGGCCGTAAAGCATGGTCGCATTGGACTTGAGTCCGATCTGATGTGCGATTTTCGCCGTGTCCAGCCATTGATCGCCATCGATCTTGTGATCGCAGATAATGTGCCGCACCCGGTCGGCAAAAATTTCAGCCCCACCGCCCGGTAAAGAATCGACCCCGGCGGCCTTCAGTTGTTCCAGCGTTTCGCGAATAGAAAGTTTTGCCCGCTTCGAAAGATATGCCACCTCCACCATAGTGAAGGCTTTGAGGTGCACTTGCGGGAAGCGCTGTTTGAGCCCGGCGCAGAGATCGAGGAAATATTGAAAAGGTAGATCGGGATGCAATCCGCCGACGATGTGAAACTCGGTGACTGCCTCGCTGTATCCGGAAGCTGCGGTTTCGTAGGCTTCGTCGAGCGCCATGGTGTAAGCGCCAGGAGAGTCTCTTCTGCGTCCGAAGGCGCACAGGCGGCAGGCCGCAACGCAAACATTTGTGGGATTGATGTGGCGATTGACATTGAAATAGGTCTTATCGCCGTGCATGCGCTCGCGAACATAATTGGCCATCCAGCCCACGGCGAGCACATCGCCACTTCGATAGAGCGTGACAGCATCAGCGAAATCGAGGCGATCACCAGCCATCACCTTGGCGTAGATGGGCTCCAGCCGCGAATCGTCAGTTTGAAATGAATGTTGGCGCAGAACAGACATCCATTTGATGATATCGCAGGATCGACTCAGAAGTCACAGAAAGCGTGACGTTAGTGGCCTGCAATGACACGGTCTTGGATTTTGTCGTATTCCGCTTGAGGAATCACATGTCGCGTCACCAGATCGTGTGCGTCGTCATACGGCCGTTCAGCGATGATGCGGTCGGCCTCATGATCGGTTATGCCGGGTAGGGTCAAGAGATCTTCGCGCGATGCCTTGTTGATGTTGATGGCCTTGTTATCGTGGCCCATCCCTTCCTTCACGCCATCCACAACCGCTTTGGTGTCGCGCCGCATGGTTTCCGTCGCCTCGGCTGTGCGTTGACGGATTTCGTCAGGATTATCCTTGGTCGTGCAGGCGATGACGGTGGTGAGCGCCAGGGCGAGAGCTGTGAGCGAGAGATAGCGAGTCATTGCACTTCGATGCAATATTGTTGTTGTCGGTTGGCGACAACATTATCTGGGCATCATAATCACGATAGGTCGACCACGTTTTTCGATCTACCCTCGCATTCCAGAATGCATCGAATTGGCAGCACGATCTTTGCGCGCCTTCGCAGTCATAAAGCTCGAAACGCTTCGTTAAGAGGATAAATACGATGAAGACATTTCTTATCAGCTTATGTGCAGTCACTTTGCTTGCTAGCGCTGCCGTTGCGCAGAGTAATGCTCCATCCACGCCAAACTCAACCACCTCACAGCCGCAAGCTTCAACTCCGGCACAACCTCAGACTCAGCATCCCGCCTCGACCGAACCGGGGGCGCCCCCGCGAATTGCGCCCGGAAGCGTCATTCCGGTTTCACTGACCAAGACCATCGACGCAAAGAAAGCGAAAATCGGAGAGGAGGTTGTGGCCAAAGTTACACAGGATATGAAGTCCACTAGCGGCGAGATACTTGTACCCAAAGATACAAAAGTTATCGGCCATGTGACGGAAGCGCAACCACACAACAAGCAACAGAAAGAATCGCAAGTGGGAATCCTCTTCGACCGTGCCGTAATGAAAGATGGAAACACCATGCAGATGCCAATGTCGATTCAGGCAATCGTCGGTGAGCAGAACGAGCAGAGTAATCCCGGCGGGGGAAATAGCGACGCAGCCGCGCCGAGCGGGAGCGCGAGCCCGAGCAACGGTAGCGGAGCGCGTCCCGGTATGTCAGGATCGGCGCCTGCCCCCACGTCAGCATCCGCCGGCAATGACATGCCGAGCGATAACGGAGCGGCAAAGAGCTCGCGGCCTCCAATTACGGCGCAGACGCAGGGGGTTGTGGGAATTTCGAATCTGACACTCAACCCGGCGGCGAGCAATTCGACCGAGGGATCAGTAGTAACTTCGGAGAAAAACAACGTCAAGCTGGAGAGCGGCACGATGATGCTGCTGCGCGTGAACCAGTAAACCTCTGTGCAATGTCCCGAGGAGATGTGCTATGTCACGCTCTCCTCGGGCCATCCTCTTCTATATTGCGAATGGTTTTTCGGCTAGTACACTTTTAGTCCACGCCGCTCGACTGATTTCTCGACTGATTTAAGGACGCACAACGCCGAATGAATGACGACCCTGTACAATTTTGTTTCCCGTGAGTTCTCGCGCAACATCGCGCTTCGTTTCACTCGGTGCACTGGCACTTCTTTTTATCCTCGTTCTGGCCGCGCGAGCTGAACCGATCTCCCAGCTCAAACCTACCGGTTACGTCAACGATTTCGCTCACGTCCTGGATCAGAGCGCGTTCGCGCAGATCAATGAGATCTGCCAGCAAGTCGACGCTAAAGCGCATGCGCAGATCGCAGTTGTAACCATCCATTCGCTCGACGGCGAAGATATCGAAAGCTACGCCGTCGATCTCTTCCATCAATGGGGCATTGGAAACAAATCCACCAACCGCGGCGTGCTGATTCTCTATGCGATTGATGATCATCGGGCCCGTATTGAAGTTGGTTACGGGCTCGAACCTATTTTGCCCGATGGCAAGGTGGGTGCGTTTCAACGCGAAGCGATCCCGCTTATGCGTGCAGGCAATTACAGCCAGGCGCTTTTGCTGGTGACTTCTCGAGTGGCTAGCGTAATCGCTCAGGATGCGGGGATTCAACTCACCACGCCGCAGGTTACGCCTCCACCGCCGCAACCGGTGGAACAGCCCAGCCGGGGAATCTCTGCCGGCGGGGTTGTGCTGCTGATTATCGTTATACTGGTTATTCTTTTTACTCCGCTTCGCGGCATCCTTTTCTGGATGCTTCTTTCCGGCGGTGGCGGCGGTTGGGGTGGAGGCGGTGGCGGATTCGGCGGAGGCGGTGGCTTTGGCGGATTTGGGGGGGGCAGCTCCGGGGGCGGTGGGGCCAGCAGCAGTTGGTAGTTGAAGACGGGACGGTTCCCGAGAAAAACTCGATGATTCCGGATAAAAAATTGAGCGACTTCGTCGGCCGTCTGCGAGAAGCTGCTGGAGCCAACCTGGTCAGCGTTGTCTTGTTCGGGTCGTCAGTCACCGGAGACTTTCATGCTGAGTTTTCTAACGTGAACCTGTTCTGCGTGATTCGCGACACTTCATTCGCGGCGATGCAGACGCTCGCTCCAGCGGTGAAATGGTGGGATGCACAAAAACAGCCGCCGCCTCTATTCATGACCCGCACTGAGATCGAGCGCTCAGTCGATGTTTTTACGATTGAGTTGATGGATGTGAAACAGCACCATCGCGTGCTTTTCGGGGAAGACGTTTTCGCGACTCTGTCGATTCCCCCGAAGCTGCATCGGGTGCAGGTGGAATACGAATTGCGGGAAAAACTGGCGCTCCTACGGCAGCATTTGCTGCTCGCCTACGGCAACGAATCCCGGCTGTGGGAATTACTGACCCGATCGGTGTCATCGTTTGCAACTCTGTTCCGGCATGCGTTGATCGTGTTGGGCTATGAAGCGCCCATTGGCAAGCGGCAGGCGGTCAAGGCCCTGGCGGAGAGACTCGAATTCGATCCAGCACCTTTCTTGCAGGTGTTAGACATCCGCGAGAAAGTGGCGAAACCTAAGCAGTTCGATGTATCTCAGGTTTTTGCCCGCTACCTGGCTGCGCTCGAAAAGGTGACATCCGCGGTTGATAGAATGCTGGACTCGGGTACGTCAAGCTCTTCGTAATTGTCGTAAGCTTTTTTCAGGAGAATCTATGAGCAAGGGACTTATCGCGGTAGTTGTTGTAATTGCAGTTGTGCTGCTGATTGTCCTGGTTGCTTTCGGCCAGTACGTGGGCGTGAAAAATACACTGGTCAGCAAGAATGAGGCGGTAAAGGCGGCTTGGTCGCAAGTGGATATTGTGTTACAACGCCGCGCCGACCTTATTCCTAACCTGGTGGAAACGGTGAAGGGTTACGCGCAGCAGGAGCAGACCGTATTCGGCGACATCGCGAAGGCTCGCTCCGCCCTGCTTTCCGCGGGCTCACCGCAAGAGAAGATCGCGGCTAACGGTCAACTTGACGAAGCCCTCGGACGATTGCTGCTGATTGTCGAGAACTATCCGCAGCTGAAGTCGAACGAGAATTTCTTGCGTCTTCAAGATGAACTGGCCGGAACCGAGAATCGCATAGCGGTCGAGCGTAAACGTTACAACGATACTTTGCGAGACTACAACACGTATGTACAGCAGTTTCCCAATAGCTTCTTTGCGGGCATTGCGGGATTCAAACCAAATGAGGCTTACTTCGAGGCTTCGGCGGGATCACGAGAAGTTCCGAAAGTAAACTTCTCAAGTCCAGGCGCAACGGCTCCGCAAGCAACTCCGCAGCCTGCACCGGCACATTAGGAGTTTTCTCCGAAAGTATATCGAGTAAATCAGGCCGGGTAGATCCCAGCCTTCGTCCTTCATCCTCTTGTTCGTCCAGTGCTGGAGCTGTTCGAAGAGCGCGGGATCGATGACTGCAAAGCGAAGACCGACGCGCCCTTCATCGCCCATCCAGACAATTCGAGCCTTGGCGCGAAAAACAATTTCGGTATCAGGCAGCGGGAAGCTGACGTCGAGTAGACCGGAGAATCGCATCGGTTCTTTCAAGCCATCCAGCCCCATGCCGCCAGTGCTCAGGTTGACGCCTTGCACCGCTGCTTCGTCGCCATGCTGATTTTTTAGAGTAACTGCAAGCTGGATGCGGGCGCGGAAGAATTTCTGCTGATCGAGGCTGATGAATCCCAGAGTATTCGCGCCATCACCGGGCGAGATGTTGATGTTGTATTCCTTGAGTTTACGGCTGAGGGTGCGCCGGGAAATACCGAGTTGGTCCGCCGCCTGTCCGCGATGGCCGCCACTCCGCTCCAGGGCGCGGATGATCATCTGCTCTTCCATGCTGTCGAGATTGCCCACGGGCATCGAGGCCGACTGTCGCTGAGCCGTTGGGCTGCCTGACATCGCCGCTTCGATTTGTGCGGGTTGGATTTCAGGATGGTTTGACTGCACTGCAACTCGAGCGACCAGGTTGCGAAGTTCGCGAACGTTGCCTGGCCATGAATAGGAAAGCAGCGCTGAAACAGCCTCGGGCGCGAAGGAACTTCGTGGCGCCTTCAGATGCAAGAAATGCTCAGCTAAAGCGACGATATCCTCCGGGCGCTCGCGCAGCGGAGGAACCCGAAGTTGAAATTGTCCCAGACGATGAAAAAGATCCTGCCGAAAGCGGCCCGCGGTAACCGCGGCTTCTAGATCCTGATTCGTTGCAGCCACGATGCGAACATCCACTTTGATTTTGCGATGCCCACCCAGCCGGTAAAAAGGATATCCATCCAAAACCCGCAGCAGTTTGACTTGCGTATGAAGCTGTAACTCTCCAATTTCGTCGAGAAAAAGCGTGCCCCGATCCGCGAGTTCAAAGAGTCCGGGTTTGGAAACGTCCGCTCCAGTGAAAGCGCCCTTCTCATAACCGAACAATTCGCTCTCCACCAGATTTTCCGGGAGGGCGGCACAGTTGATATCGATCCATGGCCGCCCGCGGCGGTTGGATGATTGATGAATCGAGCGCGCAATCAGCTCCTTACCCGTTCCGGTTTCCCCCGTGATAAGCACCGTTTCTGTATGGCTGGCGACGCGATCCACCATGCGCACAAATCGATGCATCAGAGGACTGGCCAGAACAAAAGCAGAACCTTCAATCTCGCGCGATACAGTGTGTGCTGGTTCGTCTTCGTCTGATCCCGGAGATGCCAACTGAGGAGTAACAGACTCTGAATCGACCTTTCCATCTGTAATAGAGATGGAGGCTACGATTCCTATCGGAACGGAGCGGCCGTCGCGAAGCAGCACGAGCGAAAGGTCAGCGTGCACTCGCTTATTGTCTCTGGTTTGACACGGGACAGAGCATCGATGCTGACCATGTTTGAGCACCGTAGTCAGCATGAACTGCTGCAGATTCTTCGATTTGACATCGCCGTCACCGGTAAGAAATGCAGCGAGGGGTCGCCCAAAGACTTTGGAGGAATCGCGATCGAACCTTGCCAAAGCAGCTTGATCGCACGCTGTAATGTTGCCGTCAAGATCGGCGTAGAGAACTACCGTCTCTGTGGCACTCCCGGCGCGCCAGGTGAACGCGCCAGATGTTTCATGGCCTGGACATCCGGCGTCCGTAACTGGAGCCTCCGAATTGCTATTGGCTGCTGTCATGCCGCACGTTTGGAGTTGATCTTGACACAGCGGACCAGCCGCACAGGAAATATGCAGCGGCCAATCATGACGAAAGTAATAGGCAAATTTTCAACCGGTTACTGATGGAGAGACAAAAACAAAAACCCAGCCTCAATCATGTCAATTGCCAATTAGTTGAAACGACATAGGCGAGGTTACGTCAGTAAGCTACTTAAAAACCTTTAACAAAATTAGGATTTCATCGACCGAGAAACGGCGGATGTGTGCGTGGACAGATCCGCGCGCGGCCAAATTCTCTTGCCTTCCCCGGCCAAAACTGACGACGCAATGTCGATTCGTACGAAACTATTTGTCGGGATCACAGTCTCGATGGGCTTGGCTGTGCTGTGCTCTGCCTTATGGCATTGGCAGTCCGCCGATCTCATGCGCTTCTTCTGCTACCTCGGAGTCGCCGTCCTGGCTTCCGGCCTGAAAGTCCAACTGCCAGGTATCGACGGCACAATGTCGGTAAATTTCCTCTTCATTCTGCTCGGCGTGATGGAGCTTAGCCTGCCGGAGACCCTCGTCATCGGCTGTGCCGCGAGTTTGGTGCAGAGTGTTTGGCAAACGCGCGGGCGTCGGGATCCAGTCAAAATCCTGTTCAACGTATTTGGAATGATGGCCAATGCCAGCGGATTCTGCTATGCCAGCTATCACTGGCTCGACGCCCGGGTTGGATCGAATAAGCCAATCCTGCTGATGATTGCGGCGCTGGTTTTCTTCCTGGCAAATACATTGCCAGTTTCGATTGTGATCTCGCTGACCGAGGGCAAGTCGAGCCGCAAGGTGTGGTCGGAATGTTACTTCTGGTCTTTTCCTTACTATCTCGTAGGTGCAGCGGCAGTGGGTTTGGTGGGGATCGTTAATCGCCAGGCCGGCTGGGAAACTTCGTTACTCGTCCTGCCGGTGATCTATTGGGTCTACCGTTCTTACCGGCTCTACCTGGGACGACTGGAAGCCGAGAAGGAACGCGTCGAGATCGAGAAGCGGCACGTGGAAGAAATTGCTTCACTGAACATGCGTACGATCGAAGCCCTCGCGCTAGCCATCGAGGCGAAAGATCACACGACTCATACCCATCTGCAGCGCGTACGCATCTATGCGATAGAAATTGCGAAAGAAATCGGACTCTCGCCGGATGAGATCGAGGCGCTGCGGGCGGCGGCTCTTCTGCATGACATTGGCAAGCTCGGCGTGCCCGAACACATTATCAACAAACCGGGCAAGCTCACTCCGGAAGAGTTCGACAAAATGAAGGTTCACCCGCTGGTGGGCGCGGAGATTCTGGATCGCGTTGCTTTTCCTTATCCCGTGGCTCCCATTGTGCGTTCGCACCACGAAAGATGGGACGGATCTGGATATCCGGCAGGCCTTGCCGGGGAGGATATTCCCATTGGAGCCCGCATTCTTGCAGCCGTGGACTGCCTCGATGCTCTCGCCTCTCATCGCCAGTATCGGCCAGCCATCCCGCTGGATCAGGCCATGCGCACGGTGAAGGAAAAATCGGGAATCTGGTTCGATCCAAAAGTAGTGAACCTGCTTGAGCGCCGATACGTGGACCTGGAGCGCATGGCTCAGACTCAGGAGGCCGCCTTCGTCCCGGCGGGATTCTCCAAGGATCTTCGCGTGGAGCGTGGTCTGGCTCCAGCGGCGGGATTCGAAAGATCGGAAGAGATTCCCGCCGGTGAATCCGATTTCCTCACGTCTATTGCATCCGCCAGACAAGAGGCGCAAGCCATGTTCGATTTGAGCCAGGACCTGGGAAACTCGCTCAGCCTCAGCGAAACTCTATCTGTACTGTCGATGCGGTTGCGCAGGCTGATCCAATACGATTCGATCGCAGTATACGTGAACCGCAACGGTTGGCTGCTCCCCGAACTGGTGAGCGGGGAGAATTTCCGCGTTCTATCGTCGCTGAAAATCCGGGTGGGCGAAGGCTTGTGCGGGTGGGTGGCAGAAAATGGCAAGCCGATCATCAACGGAAATCCGCAGGTAGAAGCGGGATACAGCTCCGATCCGGAAAAATTTGCGACCTTGCAGTCAGCCTTGGCGGTTCCGCTGGAAGGGCTAAATGGCGTGGTGGGCGTACTAGCAATGTACCACTCGAGCCAGGACGCATTTACGCCTGACGATTTGCGGATATTGCTGGCCGTGGCTTCCAAAGTGGCGCTCTCCGTGGAGAACGCTCTTAAGTATCAGCAGGCCCAGAGTTCAGCGACCACAGACTTCCTTACCGGCTTGCCCAACGCACGTTCGTTGTTCGTTCACCTGGCGCAGGAAGTTACGCGCTGCCGCCGTATGAAGACTTCGCTCGCGGTGATGGTCTGCGACATCGATGGGCTCAAACAAATTAACGATTCCTTCGGACATCTCGAAGGCGACAAATTGCTACGCGAGTTCAGCATGCGACTGAAAGATGCTTGCCGCGGTTACGACTACGTCGCCCGCATGGGCGGAGATGAATTTGTGGTCACCGCGCCGGGTCTTACTGCAGAGGCTGCCCTAGAGAAAGCAAGCCGTCTGAATCAGGCAGCGGTCGAAGCCGGCCGCCAAACTTGTGGACGAGATGTGATTTCGTTAAGCGTGGGCACCGCCTTCTGTCCAGAAAACGGTTTCGATGTTGAGGGCCTATTGGCAGAGGCGGACCGGCGAATGTATTCCGTAAAACAGATCCACCATGCGGAAGCGGCGGCGCGGCAAGACAGTTTGGCACAAGGCGCTTCTGGAAATTAAATGGGGAGCAAGCTAAGAGCAAAACTTATCAGTCATACGCTGGCACTCGTGGCCACAGTCCTGCTTGGAGGCTTACTCTCCGCGACCTTGGTCAGGCTTGCCCCGGGTTTTGACGCCGATGAGCAGGAGCTCGATCCGCATTTGAGCGCCGAAAGCGTGCAGGCCTTGCGGGCAGCCCGGCATCAGCAACGCGACATATTCCATTTCTACATTTCTTATATGAATCGCGCCGCGCATGGTGATTTGGGCACGTCGCTCGCCCTGGGGCAACCTGTGCGCACGCTGTTGCGTGATCGTGCTCCGCTAACCTTGCGCTTATTAGTCTTCGGTCTGGGACTGGGATGGGTAGCGGCTCTCACTCTGGCGTTGACTGCCGCCGGGTTACGGCTTGGCGGTTACGACTTGCTCACCACGCTGGTGAGCGGAACATTCCTCTGTATTCCCGCAGCAGTTTTGGCACTGCTCTCAGTGCTCTGGAATGTACCTGGGTCGCTGGCCATCGCCCTCATCGTATTCCCGCACATTTATCGCTATGCGCGCAACCTGCTGGGAAAATCTTATTGCTTGCCTCACATTATTACTGCGAGAGCAAAGGGATTGGGAGAAATCCGCATCCTTTTCTGGCATGTGATTCCGAGCGTAGCTCCGGCCTTGCTAGCTGTGGCTGGAGTATCGGTGAGTATGGCCGTCGGCGCAGCCATTCCAGTGGAAGCCCTGTGCGGCTTGGCCGGCGTGGGGCAACTCGCATGGCAAGCGGCGTTGGCACGCGATCTTCCACTTCTGGTCAACATCACAATTCTGGTGACGCTCGTAACCTTGTTGGCAAACTCTGGAGCAGATGTAATCGGTCATATGCTTCGGAACCGCGAGTCATGAATCTCTGGCGGAAGCTGGCGTGCGTCATTTTGGCGCTGGTGCTGTGTGCGTCAGCGGGAGCGAACTGGCTGGCTCCTGCAGGATATTCCCGGCAATATCGCGAGGCAACGGATGCTGCTCCATCGCGAACTCACTGGTTAGGAACGGATGAACTTGGGCGCGACCGCTTTGCCCGCGTACTCTACGGAACCAGGATTTCGTTGTTCCTGGCTCCCGCCGCGGCGCTGCTTTCAACCCTGATGGCAGCTTTAATTGGGGGACTGGCGGGATATCTCGGCGGAATCTGGGCCAGGATGGCAATGGCCGTGACTGATCTTTTCTTATCGCTGCCGTGGCTATTCTTGCTGATTACGGCGCGAGCGCTGATGCCGCTGAATGTTTCTCCGATGATTTCGGTGCTCGTGACTTTTCTACTGCTCGGCTTGCTGGGCTGGACTACCGCAGCGCGCGTGCTGTGCACAACCGCTGCGTCGCTGCGCTCCGCGGATTTTGTACGCCAGGCGCGGGCCGCCGGAGTTCCAGCACAACGGCTATTTTGGATGCATGTATTGCCGAACTTGACGCCAGTTCTGTATGCGCAGTTCTGGATTTCGATTCCAGTTTTCATCCTCAGTGAGGCCAACCTTGGAATTCTTGGACTGGGAGTTGCCGAGCCGATGCCCTCGTGGGGAAGCTTGTTGAAAGAGTTAGAAGGGTTGCTCTCCATAGGCGATGAGCCATGGAAGTTTGTGCCACTGGTTCTGCTGGTGCTGGTGGTGATGTCATTTCAGCTTTTGCTTTCGCGGCAGGACGAGGTGGCGGCGTGAAGAGTGGGCCAACAAGGTACCAATCAATGACCAAGACATTTGGCAGAACAACGGTAATCATTGCGCTCTGCTTAAGCGCTCTAACAACGCACCTGGTCGCGCAAAATGGCGGCGAGTTGAGATTCTGTCTGCGCATGGAGCCCAAAACTTTTGATCCCCTCAAAGTTGAGGATGAAGCATCCGCGTCAATCCGTTATCTGACGGGCGGAGTGCTGGTGCGCGTGAACCGGCAGACTCAGGAACTCGAACCCGAGCTGGCGCAATCGTGGAGAATCTCAAAAGACGGGCGTCAGATCACCTTCCGCTTGCGCAGCGGAATCTCATTTTCCGACGGCACACCGTTCACAGCTGAAGATGTTGCCTACACCATGCAGCAACTGATGGATCCCGCGCTACATTCGGCGACCGGCGACGCATTTCGTTCCGGCACGGGGAATGTGGAAACCAAAGTAGTTTCGCCAACGCAGATTTCGATCACCTTTCCTGCACCGGTAGCTGGACTGGATCGCCTCTTCGACCAGGTTGCGATTCTTTCCGAGCATTCGCCGAAGAAAGACACGGCCGTGCTCGGGCCCTTCATGCTCGCTGACTACAAGCCGGGAGCCACGGTGATCCTGAAGCGGAACCCCAATTACTGGAAGACGGACGAGCAGGGGCGCAAGCTGCCGTATCTGGACTCGATTCGACTGGATATCCAGCCCAACCGCGACGTCGAGATGCTGCGTTTCAAGCGCGGAGAGCTGGACTTGATCAACTCTCTCGACAGTGAATATTTCGATAAGCTCGCTGCCACGTCGCCGCAACTGGTTCACGATGCTGGCCCTTCGCTCGATAGCGAGCAGTTATGGTTTAACGAAGTTACGAAGGCGCCGATTCCTGCTTATAAAAAGAATTGGTTCCGCTCGGCTAACTTCCGGCGCGCGATTTCAGAAGCGATTAATCGCGAAGATCTGAGCCGCATCGTCTACCACGGACACGCTCAACCGGCCGTCGGTCCGTTTTCCCCGGCCAATAAATTCTGGTTCAACGCCAAGCTCAAGCCCCAAACGTACAGTCCCGATGCGGCTTTGAAAGCCTTGCAGGCCGAGGGCTTTCGCATGGAAAACGGAGCCTTGAAAGATAAAGACGGTAACTCGGTTGTGTTTTCGATAATTACCAATGCGGGCAGTAAAACGCGCGAGCGCATGGCGGTGCTGATTCAGGATGACCTGCAAAAGATCGGCATTCACGTAAATGTGGTTACCCTCGACTTCCCTTCTCTGATCGAGCGTATGACACAAAGCTTCGACTATGAGGCCATCATTCTGGGATTGACCAACGTAGATCTGGATCCGAATGGCGAGATGAATGTGTGGCTGAGCTCTTCGGAAAATCACCAGTGGAACCCACAACAGAAAGCTCCGGAGACTTCCTGGGAGGCGGAAATTGACCGGCTCATGCGGGCGCAAGCGGCTTCCACGGACCCGAAGCGACGCAAGGAAGCATTTGATCGGGTGCAGGAAATCGTGGTTGAGCAGGAACCGTTCATTTTCTTGATCAACAAGAACGCGCTCTCCGCCGTGTCGATGACGGTGAACGGCGCCGCGCCTGTGATTTTGTCACCGCAAACATTCTGGAATGCGGATCGGCTTACGGTGGCAGCCAAGTAGCCAAAACTTTTTAGCCACGGATTTGCACGGATTTGCACGAATTCACACTGATCGGAGAAGAAAAGCATCACAAGGTACAACAGCAATGTCTCAGCCTCCACCAAACCAGCCTCTGCTCTCTGCGCGACTCTCCGTGCGTTACGGAAACAAGCAGCCAGTTTTGCGTGACGTGGAAATCGCCATCCAGCCGGGCGAAGTTCTGGGCCTTGTGGGACAAAGCGGTTCCGGCAAGAGCACGCTGGCCATGGCGATCCTCGGCCTTCTCGACAAGAAACACTCTCGGGCTGAGGGAACAATCAGGTTTCAAGATTCCGAACTACTGCAACTTTCGGAACGCGAACTGAGGGGGCTGCGCGGGCGGGCAATTTCGCTGGTTTTGCAAAGTCCTCTAGCTTCTCTAAATCCCGCGCTCAAGATTAAGACTCAACTGAAAGAAGCGTGGCGGGCGCATGCGTCGGGCACGACCGCGGATTGTGCAAATGCAATTCGGACTTGTCTTGAGAGCGTTTCACTTCCCTCGAACGACGAATTTCAACGGAAATACCCTTCCCAAATGAGCGTAGGACAAGCTCAGCGAGTACTCATCGCCATGGCGATCATGCATCGCCCCGCGCTGTTGATTGCCGATGAGGCGACGAGCGCCCTTGATGTGATCACGCAAAGTGAAATTCTCATCCTGTTTCGCGAACTGAATCGGTCTACCGGCATGGCCATTCTTTACATCTCTCATGATCTGGCGTCGGTCGCGGGAATTTGCGACCGCATCGCGATTCTTGATCACGGCGCAATCGTGGAATGTGGAACGACTGCCCAGATCTTCACCCACCCCAAGCATGAATACACGCGGCAATTAATGGCGGCGCTGCCGCGAATTTTGCTCGCAAACGAAAAAGCGCCAGTGAAAACTGAAGCGGCAACGGCGCGATAAACCTCACGCCACTTTTCTGGTCATCCAGCAAGTAACCACAACGATCGAACCGAAGTAATCAGTCCCAACTGGGCAGGACAACTTGGCCCATGCCCCCGAGTGCGGGACAGACTGGCCTGATCGCAACCTCGGCCACTCCTGCGATTCCTAGGCACAGCAATAACTTACGGAAGCTCGGTTGGCAGCACCCGTGCACTAGCTTATCCGAGTCGAAGCACAATTCTGTGCCACAGAAAGCGAGAGTTATGTCGCAGACACTGAAACCTAAAAGCCCGAGCCGAGGCGAGCGTCACAGCGCGGCTTGGGGAAAACGCTTGAGCGCGATCCTGCTGCTCTTGCTGGCAGAGACCGCGTTTGCCCAAGGCGGCAAAGCGGTTGGCAAGTTTGCTCCGGATCTCGCGCCGATTGCCGCGCGAGCGAATCATGGCGCGAAGGCCAGCGAGACCGTGAAGGTCATCGTGCAGTACAAGCAGATTCCACAAGCGGCCGAAGAAGGCCGGGCGCATCTTCTGGGTGGCCGCTTGAATCACCGGCTACACTCGGTCAAGGGCATCGCGCTGACCATTCCGGTTAATGCATTGCCCGCTCTGGAAGCGGACCCTGAGGTTCTTTCTGTCAGCATCGACCATCCCATGAAGGGACTCGATGATGTCTCCGATATCGCAACCGGTGTGCCCTCAGCCTGGAATGCCGGCTACAATGGGGCGGGAATCGGCGTGGCTGTGATTGACAGCGGTATCAACGATAGCCATCCCGACTTGAAGGATTCGACCGAGTCTTATTCGCGCGTGGTCTATCGCCAGGATTTCACCGGCACCGCGAATTCGAACTCGAGCGGAGCAATGTACGATCTGTACGGTCACGGTACGCACGTGGCTGGGATCATCGGCGGCAACGGTTATCTCTCCGGCGGCAATTACGCTGGCGTTGCCCCTGGCGTGAATCTGCTCGATCTGCGCGTGCTGGATCTGAACGGTTCCGGCAGCGACAGTAACGTGATCGCGGCCATCGAACAAGCGATCGCGCTGCAGAGCACTTACAACATCCGAGTGATCAATCTGTCGCTCGGCCGCGGTATTTTCGTCAGCTACACACAGGATCCTCTTTGCCAGGCAGTTGAAGCCGCTTGGAAAGCTGGCATCGTGGTAGTGGTAGCGGCTGGTAACTACGGACGCGTCAGCGTCAACGGCAGCAACGGTTTCGGAACCATCACCGCGCCGGGCAATGATCCCTTCGTGATCACCGTAGGCGCTATGAAGAGCAATGGATCTTCGAATCCGGCGGCTGAGACCAAAGCTAGTTTCAGTTCCAAGGGCCCTACCACATACGATCACGTGGTAAAGCCTGACCTGATGGCACCGGGCAACGATATCGTCTCGTTATCGGCTCCTGGCGCCACCCTGGAAGCATCCTATCCGTCGGAGCTGGTCAACGGCAGCGACGGCAATAACGACTATTTCACGCTGAGCGGCACCAGCATGGCAACTCCCATCGTAACTGGCGCCGTTGCACTGCTTCTTCAGCAAAACAATGCTCTGACACCTGACCAGGTGAAGGCGCGCCTGATGAAGACCACGTACAAAGCGTGGCCAAATTCCAGCAGCGCCTATGTTCCGCACCTCCTGCAGACCTTCACTGACTTCTACGATCTTCTGTCAGTCGGCGCCGGCTTGCTCGATATGCAGAACGCCGTGGCTGACACAAACGTCGCCCCGGCCACGGTTGGCGCGGCGCTATCTCCATCGGTCGCCGTCAACTCCAAAGGCGCAGTTTCCCTGGTTGAGGGAAACGGCAGCGTCGCGGCGGGATCGGTGGTTTGGGGAACTTCAGTGGTTTGGGGAGCCTCAGTGGTTTGGGGAGCAAGTGTTACGGGCAGCTCCGTAGTTTGGGGAGCCTCGTTGCCTTGGAATACCAACACTCTAGGCGCCTTTAGCGTGGTTTGGGGTTCGAGCACGGGCACGGGCACGCAAGCCACGAGTGTGGTTTGGGGCGCGGCAGCGACGACCACCGATGGCGCGTTCTCCGATGCCGGAGACGATGAACAGTAAGCCGTGAGTACGTAAACCGAAGAAAGGAGAAGATCATGAACGATACTACACGGCTCACTCGAACATTCATTGGGATAATGGTCCTGGCGGCGATTACAGCCACGGCCTACGCAGGACTCGGAAGCCATACACTTCACCCCTTCTATACCCTGGCTCTACTGGCGCTGGCGGCGGCGACGTCGCGGATGAAAGTTAGATTGCCAGGTATAGAAGGCAACATGTCAGTGAACCTGCCGTTCCTGTTGCTGGCAGTCGTAAATCTGAGCGCGGTGGAATCAATCCTGATAGCGTCTGTCTCCACCGTCGTACAGTGCTGGCCGCAGCAGAACAAGAAGCTTCGGCCGGAACAGCTGGTATTCAATATCAGCATGATGGCAGTGGCCGCCAGCATGGCAAACCTGACCTGGAATGCCGCATGGCTGAACCAGGCGAGCTGGGCATCCTTACCACTCACCCTGTCGGCGACAACTGCTGCCTTTTTCCTGGGGCAAACGGTTCCGGTGGCAGCCATCATCAAACTGAGCGAGAGCACGTCCATGCGGCGCGCCTGGATCAGCATTGTGCAATTGTCATTCCCGTACTACGTGGTCAGTGCGGGAGTTGCATCGATGCTCAGCCTGGTGGGCCATCACTTCGGCTGGCAAGCGGCAGTTGTGGTGTTCCCGGTGATGTACGGGATTCACCACTCTTACCGTTTGTACTTTGGCCGCATCGCAGACGCAATGCGTGCTACGCCACTCTCGCGAACGGCAAGCGCGGGGGCGTGAGTTCAACTCATTCACCAAGATGGCGTTCCGCGCAACGGAACGCCATCTCTCTTTTTGTCAGAAGTAGAGCCGGCAATAGAGTTGGACTTTCAATTGAGCTCCACCACTGCGACCTTGTTCACTCCGCTGCAAGCCAGATAGAGCCGGCGATCAGGAGTTGCCACCATGTTGCGGACCACACCGCCCCCAGAAGGAATCCGTTCAACCCCGAAACTCTCTGACTTCGGGTCAAACCTTACGAGTGTGTTGGGTCTTACTCCTGACTCGCTGTACCAGACCATGCCGTCGGTTGTGACAGCAATGCCATACGGCTCTGATTCCGATCCGCCCGGCGATTTCCACTCTTTCAGCAGCTTTCCCGAAGTTGGATCGAAGTGTCCCAGGTAACCACGAGCAAAATCGGTGTAATAAACCGAGCCGTCGGGCGCCAGCGCAATGCGTCGCGGCCGTGCATCGGCTTCCGGCAAAATGTATTCGCGGATTTTCAGCGTGCCCGGGTCGATGCTGGCTAGTTTGTTGGCCCCGAACTCACAGAAGAACGGCGTACCATTCTTCAAGATGACGATGCCATAAGGCACGGCATGCGCAGTTGGTACTTTGGTCAGGCTCATCTTGCCGGTGTTCGGATCGAGGCGTCCGATATAGTTTGTCTCCTCATTGGTAAACCATAGAATGCCGTTTTGATCGAAGACTGGCGTGTGCGGATCAATCCGCACACTTCCCTCCGGACGATATTCAGTAATCTCCCCGGTTTTTGGGTCAAGTTTACCAACGTAGCCCGCAGAAATCGCGGTAAACCAGATCTTGCCATCCCTATCAGCAACCAGCCCGTGTGGGCCGGAGTTGGGCGTCTTCAGGGCAAACTCCTTGAACACTCCAGTCTTAGGATCAAGCCGGCCGATTTTGTTTGCGCCCTGTCCGGTGTACCAAAGGGAACCGTCTGGCGCGAGTGCGGGATCGTGCGGACGCGATCTAGCGGTAGGCACATCGTATTCCTTTATTTTTACGTCAAGAACTGCCACAGAAGCGGAACTGGCGAGGGTGGTGGCAAGAAGAAGCAGACTCAGTTTGCGCAGAGACATGGGCAATCTCCTCGGCGAAGATTGTAGTCCTTCCGAACCAATTTTCTGGGTTCGAAACTTATTCCCGGCCGAAGTGTTCACCTACTGTGGGTTCCCGATTGACCGTGACCCATATTTGTGATTAACTTCGCGGACTGGTCGGGTTCGGCGCGATCCCAAATCGCGAATTGGTGCGTTACAAGGAGATACCCCATGAAGTGCATCGTGTATGCCACCCTTGCAACCCTCACATTAGGTTGGACCCTAAGCGCCAGCGCGCGGGACGTTGTCCTGCCCGCCGGCACTCTTCTGCAGTGCACGTTGAATGAACCGAACTTCTCTCCCTCGACGGCAGCCGTCGGTGATCCCGTTCTTTGCCACCTGCGCGGCGTAACCGAATTCGGTCAGGAGGCGTTTCCCCGCGGCAGTTATCTCGTCGGACATATGGAATCCGCGAAAGAGCCCGGCCACTTTGTGGGCAAGGGACACATGCGGCTGCAGTTTGATCGCATCGGCTTGCCCACCGGCGATCTTCCCCTGGATGCAAAGGTGATCGCCACGCGCGGTTATAAAGTAAACAAAGAGGGCGACATCAAGGGAAAGGGTCACGCCAGACGCGACGTCGTGGAATGGATGCTTCCGCCGTTGTGGCCGTGGAAAGTAATCATGTTGCCCGCTCGCGGCCCAGAACCCGCGCTCAAGGGTGAATCGGTGATGACTCTGCGGCTCATGGATGACGTTCAGGTGCCGCAGGTGGCCCAGCGTACTACTCTTGGACCGGGCTGGCACTATTTCACTCAGCCCCGCAACGAATCTTACGATCAATCGCAATTGCAGCGGACCGCGCCTCAACTCGCCATACGCGCCGTTACCTCGACTCATGATCTGGAGTTGACGGTCGCCCCTCAGGCCTCTTATGCCTCCCTGGTAACAAGGTCTACGGCCGTAGATCCAGGCAGTTCACCGGGCATGCCCGTGTTCGTTCTGACCACCGGTATGGCGCTTTCAGTGAGTAGCTATGGATATCAGGATGGCCGCATTACTTACACCTTAGCCAGCGGTGGCAGCGGTGTCATAAGCACCGACGACATCGATTGGACGACCACCACTCGCGTGAATGCACAGCGCGGAGTTCGGGTTACGCTGCACAGCAGGCGTCAAAGTCAGGCAACTCCAGGGATGTAAGCCCCGGAATCCTGCAAATCCAGCATCGGGCCGGGCACTCTAAAAGTGTCCGGCCCCAGAGCCGGGGTTCGCTCCCGGCACCCGCATTAATATTGCTCGGTTTCGATTGCTCCAGCGTCGCCCTTCCGACTGAGAGCCTCAGTTGACTTCATCGCGCTTAACACTTTGAGTTGTGCATTCTCTTGCGGGGTTAATGTCGCCGAATTGGGGCTCCCATAGTAAGCGAAGATATCTTGCCTCAGGCCATCCGGGATTAGCCTGCCGGGTTTCGACGTGATGCGCGCCAGTAGTTGCGCATACGTTTCGTCGGCCAGTCGATAAGCTCCGAGTCTGGCGCGGTTTCCCGTGTCCAGGTCAAGGTTCGCGAGGGCAACTGGAGCGTCGCCATCCGCACGCAATTTATCCAGGATTCCGCGAAAGCTGTCCACGGTACGGTTGACGCTGCGCAGATACCACTCTTCTGTGTCGGGTTTCGGAATCTTTATCGCCAGATCAGAAGCAGCCCCTATTTTCGGAATAATGAAAACGAGCACCGCCAGAAAGTGTGCCCTGATTCCTGGCCCCTGGTAAGTATGCTGCCACTTCCGCTCATAGTTTGTGCGGGCCACGCGCGCGGCGAAAATATGATAGGCCTCGTCATCCGGGTGCGCCGGAAACTGATGCCGGTGCAGCACAACTTCCGCTTCCGCAAATGCCGGGATAAAACTGCGTACCGAGGTTCGATAGCTTCGCAGCGCAGGATGCGCTCTACCGAGGAGTTCATGAATATCAAATCCGTAAGTATTTACGAATGCCGTCTCTAGGAACTTTCTCGGCACTCTGAATCCAATAAAGCGCAAGTACGATGGCGGCCCAAATGCCCCACTCGAGATTTCGTCGATATCGAACGCGAATTCGGTTCGGATGTGACCGTGAGGGCTTTCGCCATAGGTGACAATGCGGCCATATTTATCCCTCAGCTTGGGGAACTCAACGGCGGTTGCCGGATTCACCGCCTCCGAGTGACCGATTGAGTCCCCCAGATAGTGCGACAATGCGCCAATGGCGAACGCGTATTCATCGATTGTTTGAGCGTTCTGAAAAAGCCACGCGATGAAATCGCCGGTTCGCACATAGTGCGTAAGGTTGCTGAAGAATTGTTTTCCGAACGGGTAATAGCCCATGTCTTGAATGGCACAGCCCCCGTAAGCATAGGCATGCGCTTCGCGTAGTTGTTCTTCGGTTGCGCCGGGAAAACGCGCCAGCAGCAAGGGGCGAATGGAACCGTTCCATGCCAAGTCGATGAGTTCTTCGTGAGTAAGAACCGAGTAAGCCGGGGCGTTAGCTGCACTCAGAAGTATTGTCAGCAGGAATATCACGATGGGAAGGCGAGATAGCAGCCAGAGTTGTCCAGCCTTATTCTGCAACTTTTCGTGAAGGTGCATTACGCTCATACCGTTCAAACGATCCGAAACCAAAAAGCTAATATTTGGACGCTCACCAAGCCATCGGACACATACAGTACATTTGTCATCGGAATCATCTACCTGAACAGCGATTCGTTTTCCAAGACGCAACCTCGGGGTAGGTTTGATACTCCAAGTAAATTGATTGCCGACATAACCGCGATATACGGTTGGTACTGCAAGAGCATCATGGAAAATCTATCGGTTTTTTTTCGACGGTATATTCTTTTGCTTGCCGTCTGCCTGGGAAATACTTTCTGCGCTGCGCAGAATATTCCCTTGCCAAAACCCTCCGCGGAGAATGTGACGCGGTCCACGCTGCCGAACGGCTTGCGCGTCGTGATCGTACGTAATGACCTCGCTCCCGTCGTCACGGTTGAAGAAAATTATCTGGTAGGCGGAGACGAAACGCCTCCAGGCTTTCCCGGATTGGCTCATGCGCAGGAGCACATGGCGTTTCGCGGATGCACCGACCTCTCAGCCGATCAAACCGCGGCAATTTTCGCCCAACTCGGGGGCGATAACGATGCCGATACGCAGCAGAACATCACTCAATATTTCGAGACAGTGCCCTCTCAAGACCTGGAAATTGCTCTCCGTGCGGATGCCAATTGCATGCGAAATATTGACGATACCCAGGCGCAGTGGGCACAGGAGCGCGGCGCCATCGAACAGGAAGTCTCGCGCGATCTATCGAATCCCACTTATAAGTTTCTAGTGCGTATGAATCACGATATGTTCGCCGGTACACCCTACAAAGAAGATGCCCTCGGGACACGGCCTTCTTTTCAGCTCACCACCGGCGTGATGCTGAAAAGCTTCCAGAAAAAATGGTACGCGCCCAACAATGCGATTCTCGTCATTACTGGACAAGTGGATCCGGCAAAAGCCTTAGACCTGATCAAGCAGTTGTACGGGGACATTCCGAAGAAGCCGCTCCCTCCACGAACAAAAATTGATTTGCAACCAGTTAAAGCGGAGCATTTCAACCTGCCGAGCGATTATCCCTATACCATCACGATCCTGGCTTACCGCATGCCCGGTTCTGACAGCGGCGATTACGCGGCAGCACGAGTTCTAAGCGATGTACTCGCGAGCCAGCGCGCAGATATTTATGGCCTTGTGCCTGATGGAAAGGCTCTCGACGCTGGATTTGAAGTTGGTGAGACTTATCGCAAGGCCAGTGCCGCGCTCGCCTACGCCGTCACGCCAACCACCGCCAACGCCTCCGCCATGGAGCAAATGCTTCGCACCATCCTTGACCGATATGCTCATGACGGCGTTCCGCCCGATCTGGTGGCCGCGGCGAAGCGCAGCGAAGTGGCATCCTTTGAATTCGAACGGAACTCCATTCCCGGACTCGCCTCACTGTGGTCGCAAGCGCTGGCTGCTGAAGGCCGCAATTCACCCGAGGAAGACGTAGATGCGGTTCAGCAAGTCACCGTGGAGGATGTAAACCGTGTCGCTAAAAAATATCTGATCAGCCGGGATGCAATCGTCGCCACACTTGTGCCTGAGTCCTCGGGCCAGGCGGTCGCTGGCAAGGGATTCGGCGGCGCAGAGAAAGTGACGCCCACTCCTACCAAGGCCGTCGAATTGCCAAAGTGGGCGCAGTCGTTAATAGAAAACGTCCAAGTACCCAAGTGGAATCTTCACCCGGTGAAGAGCACGCTACCGAACGGCATCGATCTAATCGTCGAAACCGAAACGCTGACACCGACGATAACCATCACAGGAGAAATACGCCACGAGACCGCCCTCGAAGTTCCACCGGGAAAAGAAGGTGTTGCAACGGTGCTCGATGGTTTGTTTTCCTACGGCACAACCACGCTTGATCGCCTCGCCTTTCAGAAAGCTCTGGACGATATTGCCGCCAACGAAAGCTCAGGAGAAGGTTTCGAGCTGCAGGTGCTGAAACCCTATTTCGACCGCGGATTGCAATTGCTTGCAGAAAATGAACTCAGTCCTGCGCTGCCAGAAACCGCATTCAAAGTAGTGCAGCAGGAGACGGCTGAGTCGGTTGCTGGTCTTTTAAAGAGTCCAGACTACCGGGCCAGTCGCTCGCTGTTACAAGGCCTTCTGCCTCCTGGCGATCCGGTGCTGCGGCAAGCCACACCCGAGAAAGTCTCCGCGCTGACCCTACAGGACGTGAACGACTACTACAAGGAAACGTTCCGTCCCGACCTGACGAAAATTGTGGTGATTGGAGATATTTCACCGGAAGAAGCTAAAAAAGAAATCATGCAGAACTTCGGATCATGGAAGACGGAGCAGCCCAAGCTGGAGCTGGATTTGCCTCCCGTACCTCCGAACAAGCCCGCCGCCAGCCAGGTACCTGATCCCGCGCGGGTTCAAGACGAGGTCACACTGTCGGAAGAGGTGCCCATGAATCGCTTTAATTTGGATTACTATCCGTTGCAGCTGGCCAATCACATTCTGGGCGGCGGCTTCTATGCCACGCGCCTTTACCGCGACCTGCGGGAAAAGACGGGTTACGTCTACAACGTGGATGAAGAATTGGAAGCGGGCCGCACGCGTACTCGCTTCAGCGTCTCCTACGGCGCCGATCCGGTGAACGTGCCGAAGGCCCGGGCATTAATAGAACAGGATCTTACCGCCATGCAGACTGCGGCGCCGAGCCCCGAGGAAATGGCGCAGGCTCGCGCCATGTTGATTCGCCAGATTCCGCTGGGTCAATCCAGCGAGTCACAGATTGCGGATGGGTTTCTCGCGCGCGCAACACTCGGACTTCCACTCGATGAGCCGATCCGCGCCGCGGAACGATACCAAAGGCTCTCTGCCGAAGAGGTCCGAGCCGCTTTTGCCAAATGGATCCGGCCTCAAGATTTCGTGGAAGTGGTCGAAGGGCCGCCGCCAAAGTAGATCGCTGCCTCCTCTTTCGACACCACCGAAACACTGATGCCCAGATCTGGATAAATGCATCCGCATAAAGGACGAGCAACCCAAAGTCTGCTAGGCGAGCCCGCTCTGCCTTGCCAGCTTCAACGCTTCCAGGGCAGCGCCTCGTGCACCGGCGGTGTCGCCGTTCGGCATCACGTGGATCGGAATCCCCGCTTGCTCCTCACGTTGAGTCGGCATCCCCACACGGATTTCTCCCAGGAACCAACGCTGAAATTCTGGACTTGTTTCAAGAACACCGCCACCCACAATCAGGGCATCAGGATCGAACGTATTGATCATTTCGTCGAAGAAAAGTCCCAAGGCATGAGCCTCCACCCGAAAAATCTCTTTGCACATGGGATCGCCTTGCTCCGCCAGGCCGCGAACCAGTTTGGCCGCCTGGTGAGAATCCTGCTTTGTGAGGGGGTGGCCGGGATTACGCGGCAAATAATACGGCAGCAGAGTTTTCTCGATTGCGGTGAGCGAGCAGAGCGACTCCAAATCCCCGATTCGTCCGCAATTGCATTGCGGGTTAATGCCCGCGATTCCGGCGATGCTCTGGTACGGAATCAGAACGTGTCCAAGTTCTCCGCCGAACCCATTCTTGCCTTTGACAACATTGCCATCGAGAATAATTCCTCCGCCGTTGCCCGTACCGACCACGATGGAAATAGACGTTTCGCGGCTAGTGGCCCCGAAAATCGCATAGTGTCCCCACAGCGCCGCCGCGTTGGCATCATTCAAGTAGGAAACGGGCTTTCCGAGTTTGTGCGCCAGTCCCTCGCGGATGTCGAATCCTGCCCACTTCGGATGCACAAAATTGGTGGAACCACGCGCACTGAGCTGGCCGGCAGCGCTGGCCGGCCCGGGCGTATCCAGCCCGATGGCAACTACATCGTCAACGGTAATTCCCGCCAGATCGGTTGCGATCTTCAACCCGTCGGCAATCTGCTGGAGACAGATCTCCGGACCCTGTTTAGAGAGAGCTGGATGCTCGCACAGTTGCTCAATGAGAAAACGCTCTTCCCGGTTCACCAACGTATAGTTGATGGCGGTTCCGCCCAGATCTACACCAGCCACTACTTCCACGGTTCCGTCCTCTAGTCACGATACTTACGCCGATCAGCTTAGCAGAATTAGAACTGCATAGAACGGTCGAGCCGTGTCAGGCCTCTAATATCGGCTGAGGAATCACATCTATCCTATACAATCAGGATCGCTGTAAATCTTGAGGGGGACTATGGCAAATCTAGAGAATGCGCTCCACCAACTTCGTGCGGAGCGGCGGGAAGCGCAGTCACATTTGGAGAAACTGGATCAAGCAATTTCGGTAATCGAGTCGTTAAACGGATCGGGAAATTCTCTGAAGACGAAGCCCGCGAAACGAGTCATATCAGCAGCTTCACGGCGAAAAATGGCGCTGGCGCAAAAGGCTCGATGGATGCGAGCTCGGAAGCAATCTCAGCCGGCAGCGGGAGCAGCGAAAACAACCGGCCCGGTTCTTGCCAAGCACACTATGTCGGCATCGGTCCGCAAAAAAATCGCTGCGGCGCAGCGGGCACGCTGGGCCAAGGTGAGAGCGGCGAAGAAGGCTGCCTAACGCTGATCGTGAGTAGGGGGATCATGCGGGAGTTGCAGAAATGCTTCAATCTCTGGCAACAGCTACGTAATTGTCAGAACAAGGGCGCTGCTCGTTCCCCCGCTGGTACAGCCCAGATCGCCTGTGTTCCCGCTCGGAGTGTTCACCGTCACGCTCGCTGTTCCGGCCGCTGAGATCACGGCGCTCGTAATGGTGACCTGAAGCTGTGTACTGCTTGTGACCAGGGTGCTCAGCGTCGTTCCGTTGACAACCCCAACGGTAGCAGAAACGAACTGACTGCCGTTCACAGTAAGAACAAAGCCTTGCTGCACCTGTGCTAGCGTAATTGTGCTGGCCGAAAGAGAAGCGATGGTCGGGGCTGGCCGCGCGCTTCCGCACGCCGGATTAAGTGCGTTGCAAGCTTGAAAGACTGACAGTGCCAGCAATAGCGCACTTATCGATCCAAAGAAAACTCCGACTCGTTTCATACGGGATCGTACCACGCGCTCGATCCAATGCCGGATAATTACCTGGGATCAAGAGAACTACCAGATACCAGCTACATCGAAAACTGGGGGCCCCGGGCGGAGTCGAACCGCCGACCAACGGTTTAGGAAACCGCTGCTCTATCCATCTGAGCTACGGGGCCGTGCTAGGCTTTGGAAGACCGCAGGGCGATACTAAGCTTTACGTCCTCACGGATATGGATGTTCTGTGCCCGTTACTACATCATCGAGATTGTAGACGGGCCGTCCCGCCGCGCGCAACGAAACCCAGCGCTGTGTGCGATTCGTCGCTGGGGCAAAATCCGTGAATATGGTCCGGGCAAAAACCGGCCGGGAACGAAATTTGTGACCCATCATCCGGGATCGGTAATGATCAAAGCCAGTTTGCCCGCTACGCTATAAATGATTTACCCTCGCCGCAGCCCTCATGAATCCACCAAGCAGTAACTCTGACACGACCGATCGGTTTTCCCACGCCATGCGCAGGGAGATTTACGAGCAGCCTCAGGCGATTGCAAAAACCATTGACCAGCATCTGAAGGATGACATTTTGTTTCCCGGCGAGCTGCACGCCATCGAAAGCGCTCTGCTCACCTTCGAGAAATTGATCATCGCGGCCAGCGGATCCAGCCGTCACGCCGGCCTGGCCGGCGAGATCATGATTGAGGACCTCTCCGGCGTCGCCGTCGATGTAGAGTATGCCAGCGAATATTGTTATCGTTCGACCCATGCCGCGGTAGACCCGATCGTCATGGTGGTTACGCAATCCGGCGAGACTGCCGACACCATCGCCGCGCAACGCGAGGCTCTCACCCGCGGCGTGAAAACCATCGCGGTTTCCAACGTGGCCGACGCCACTATCCCGCGCGAAGCCAGCGCAGCATTGATCACCGGGGCTGGCCCGGAACTCGCTGTTCCCGCCACGAAGAGTTTCACCACGCAAGTCACTGTGCTTTACCTGATGGCATTGTTTCTGGCGCGCAAACGCGGACGCATGACCACAGAGGTTACGCGCTCTTATCTGCAGCGACTCCTGCAGCTTCCCGAAGCCATCAACCGCATTCTTCGCATCTGGGACGATCTTGCCGATCAATTTGCCGAGAGACAATTCCACGCGGAGAAATTTCTCTACCTTGGACGCGGCGTGCACTATGCCATCGCCCGCGAAGGCGCGCTCAAGCTCAAGGAAATTTCTTACGCTCACGCCGAAGGCTATCCCGCCGGCGAATTAAAGCATGGGCCGAACGCTCTGGTTGACGAAAAACTTCCTGTAGTCGTTCTCGCCACCTGTGACCATCACGACCCAGATTCCGTTTTGCGCTATCGCCGCACGCTCGACGTGATGAAAGAAGTCAGATCCAGGCAGGGCCGCCTGGTCGCCGTCGCCACGGAGGGCGATCGCGCGATCACCGATATTGCCGATGACATATTCTTCGTTCCGGCCGCTCCCGAACTGCTGCTGCCCATTGTCGAAGTCATTCCGCTACAACTGTTCGCCTATCATGTGGCCACGAAAAAAGGCTATAACGTTGATCGTCCAAGGAACCTGGTAAAGGCCGTGGTCACCGAATAGGTCGCAGGCGTTCACGACAGAGGCACGGAGAAATCGAGAATTGTCTTGTTCTTTTTCTTTTCTCTGTGTCTCTGTGCCTCTACGGTGAAGAAGCTTACTCGCTGATTATCGTAACGAAACTTCATGTCGAACAATCCTTCTCACATTGACCTGCAAGCCGTTGCGAAAGAAGTCATGCGGCGACGCGGATTTGAACCTGACTTCCCTGCCGCTATCCAACAACAGCTCTCTGACTTGCGCTTTCATCCTCCACAAATCTCCTCGGGAAAAGACGTGCGCGATCTCCGCAACCTTCTCTGGTCGTCGATCGACAATGACACGTCGCGCGATCTCGATCAGATCGAAGTTGCCGAACGACAGTCCAACGGCGACGTGAAAGTTCTGGTCGGAATCGCCGACGTCGACGCCCTCGTCCCCAAACAGTCTGCGATCGATCAGCACGCTGCGCGGGAAACGACCACTGTCTACGCGGGCGTTCGTAACTTTCCCATGCTTCCGGAGGAGCTTTCCACCGGAAGGACTTCCCTACTCGAAAATCAGGACTGCCTGAGCGTGGTCGTTGAATTCGTGGTTGATGCCGGTGGCCACGTAATTTCCAGCAATGTCAATCGCGCTCTGGTCCGCAACAAGGCGCAACTCCAATACAACTCCGTCGGAGCGTGGCTAGAAGGCAGCGGTCCGGCTCCTGCCAAGGTGGCCGCGTCCGCAGATCTTCAATCGCAACTTCGACTGCAGGACGAGGTCGCACAGAAATTGAAAAATCAGCGCTTTGAGAGTGGAGCTCTCACCCTGCAAACGGATGAACTCCGGCCGCTTCTGGTGAATGATCAAGTAGTGGACATGCAGAACCAGCAGAAAAATCGCGCCACCGAATTGATTGAGGAGTTTATGATTGCCGCCAACGGAGTGGTAGCGCGCATGCTGGAGAAAGTTTCATCGCTTCGCCGCATCGTGAAACAGCCGGAACGCTGGGACCGCATCGTGCAACTTGCCGCAGCGCATGGCGAGAAATTGCCGCTCGATCCCGATTCCAAAGCCCTCAACGACTTTTTGCTGAAGCGCAAAGCAGCTGACCCGGACCATTTTGCGGATCTCTCGCTGGCCGTAATCAAATTGATCGGCCCGGGAGAATACGTTCTCGAGCGCCCCGGCGATCCCTCGCCCGGACACTTCGGTCTTGCAGTGCAGGATTACACTCACTCCACTGCCCCCAATCGCCGCTTTCCAGATATCGTCACGCAGCGTTTGATCAAGGCTCTGCTCGCAGGTCAGGCGACGCCTTATTCCGATGGCGAACTCACGGCCATTGCGACAAACTGCACCGAGAAAGAAGACGCGGCACGAAAAGTCGAGCGCGAAATGTCCAAGCGCCTCGCTGCGGTCGCCATGCAGAATCGAATCGGCTCTATCTTCGACGCCATCGTTACTGGTGTGACACCGCACGGAACGTTTGTCCGCGCACTGCAACCTCATGTAGAGGGTTTGCTGGTCCAGGGCCCCCAAGGTCTGGATGTGGGGGACAAACTCCGCGTCAAGCTGGTTCGCACAGACGCTGCGCACGGATTTATCGACTTCGCTCGTGCCTGATTCACGAATCATCTCGCAAGTGGTCATCAGGCAAGGCAATATCCGCCTTTTACACGCTCAGCTATCCTTGCTCAAGGACGACCGTGTGAAGAGAAGGCGGGAGTTATTGATCCAATGGCGCAAACTTATTTGCGGCGTGATGATCGCTATTGTCCCCGCGTCCCTGGATGCCCAAGTCGCCGACCGCGGCCTCCTCTACAGTGATGGAGGGACTTGGCTGAATGAAAGCCCAGCGCCCGCAGTCACGGCTATCTTTCCCGATTCGCTGGTTCAGACCCAAAGCGGACATAGCGCCAGAATCAACATGGAAGGAACAACCGTACTGATCGCTTCCGAAACTCTTCTCCAATTTCAGGGCAACGAGCTGACCTTGGACCATGGCAACCTGAACCTTGATACGACACGGGGGACGAAAGTTCTCATCGGTTGCATCATGGTGACACCCGTGACGTCAGACCGAACTCAATACAATGTGACCGATGTCGATGGAAGGGTTAAAGTCATCGCCTTAAAGAATGACGTGAAAATTCACTTACACGGCGCCATGCGCAAATCGAAACAGGATTCCTCTTCCGACTTAATTGTGCGGGAGGGCGAACAGGCCACCCGCAGGGATCGCTGTGGGGCGTTCACCCAGCCTACTCAGGGTGACGGACCGATCCTGGGCCGGCCGTTGGCGTGGGGCGTAGGTCTAGTAATAGCAGGAGCCGTCGCGTGTTTGGGATTATGCCACGAGGATGACCCCGTGAGTCCCTCCAAACCATAAGTCTTTGCCACCTCGTTCGACCTCACTTGGGGCTGCCGTCGCGGCCTTCAGCAGCCTGCAGAGATCGCGCCGCCAGACGACCGGTGCGAAGAAGATAAAGCATGTAGCCAATCACCACCAGGTTGCCGATGAATACGACTGAGCGCAAAAGGGTGACGCCGCGCATCAGTTCGCGAATTTCAAGCGGAATCAACAACGTTCCAGACCCAAACGCGACCCATTCTGCCCAGGTGCGCTGCTTCCATAACCCGTACGCTTCCACAAAACGCAGCGCCGAATAGGCAAACGCCAGCCGCACCGCAGCCCACAATCGCGCGTCTGTAATGTCGTCTGCAAAGTCAAGAAAGAGCTGCGCGGAATGGCGGTCGGTATTGATGTGGAACAACGCCAGGAGGCTTTCTGCGATCACCCATGCATCCTTGTGCACCAGCAGAATCGCGCTCACGCCGATCAGCAAAACGAAGACACCCTTAATGAACTCAATGGAGGCGACCGCCCGCAGGAGGCGCCGCTGCGCGGGACGGAGACCGGATTTCGTTGCTGGCGAAGTCATGCCGCGGCGCTGGGAATTTCACTCAGGTTACCATGGCTGCCCCACTCACTCCCCAATCTTACGTCGGTAACTGGAGAGGATTTCCTTCTGGTGGCAGGATCGTAGAGTACCGAAGGACACATCATGAGAAAGTTTGCCTCGCTGCTGATATTTTCAATTGCCGCCTGCACCTCTGGCGCGGCACAGGTTTCTCAGACCTCTACCCCGCAAACCGCGCGGCAGGCGCTGATGGAGATGTTCTCGACTAAAGGCTCGGGAACCTTCGTAAAACACCTGCCCGCAGCCACGGTGAGCGCTCTGGAGAATGCGGGCGCACTAAAAGCCTTGCAACAGTATTCCATGCTAGCCAGCCAATTCCACAAAACTGGAAGTCAGCTTGAAACTTTTGAAGCCGGTCCTGTCCTGTTGGCCAACGACGATCTCAAGACCGGCCAGAAAGTTGAGGTCATCGTGGATAGCGACTCTCTGCAAGGCGATGACGACAACATTGAACTCTCCTTTCGAACCTACAAGGACAAGCAACTGCAGCGCACGCCATTCATGCCTCGAATTACGTTTTGCATGAAAATGGAATCTGGGGTCTGGAAACTGAACGAGATTCTCTTCAGTGTCCGCGTCCCACTCGCCGATCCCGACTTCCTCAAAAGCATTACGGAGGGGATGAAATCACGAAGCGCCGCGATGACGCAAACACAACTCCAGAGCTCGCCTTCGACGATTACCTTTGGTGGCGATTCGGCGGTGGTCGCCTCGATGCGAAGCATTCTGACGGCTGAAAACACGTACAAACATACCTACGCCCACGTCGGGTACACCTGTACGCTTTCCGAGCTGGATGGCTTCGGAGGTGGCGAGCCCAATGAGCATCAGGCGATGTTACTTGCCAGCGGCCTGGCCAGTGGGAAAAAACACGGCTACGTATTCACGCTTTCCGGATGCCAAGGAACACCAGCCAGCTCTTTCCATTTAGCGGCGGTGCCCGCAGGGAATAGTTTTGGGCGTCGCGCTTTCTGCGCCGAACAGTTGGGAGCGATCCGCTACTCGACAGATGGCAGCGCCGTTACTTGTGAGGCAAGCGGTGTTCCCCTGCCGTAACGTCGTCGCAGCGCGGGTATCGGGAATAGGCGTGCCAACTTTTTTCGCTCGTTGTGTTGCTGCTGGATCTCGCTTACCGGTTTCCCGCTCGCACCGCGGCGCGCAACTCATTCACAATTTCCTGCGATGCCTTGATCGCCGCTGCATGCTGGTCCACATTGAAGGAAATCGCGCCCACCCGCGCGTGTCCGCCTCCACCATAGCGTTCACAAATTTTCGCCAGGTTCACTACCGGCTCCCGCGGCGCCCACGGATTCGATCCCACTGACACCTTCACCCGAAAGCTGCTCTTGCTGAGTCCCACGCTATAAATCGATTCTGGATGCAGATAATACGGAACGAATTTGTTGTAACCCTCAAGCTCCTGGTCGGTGATGTCGAAAAAAATGGTGCCGTCCGTACACTCGGCGCGCTGCTTCAGTATGTCGATAGAAATCTCGTGGCGCTTAAGCAGCGGGGGTAGGAGCGGCGCAATGAATGGCTCTTCCAGAATAGCGGCCAGCGGCTTGGTGGCCAAAAGAGGAATCAGGTTGGGAACAAATCCCTGGTCCGGTGCGGATTCGATGACCATGGTTAACTTCATGGCGGGAGCTTGCATCTCGACGGCTGTTTTCGCATCGGGATAAAGCGCGCCATCGATCACGTCCGTCCAGTGAACCAGATCGGCCAGTGGCGCTGGATTGAATCCGAAACGCTGCTCCCCGATCATTGCAATAAAACTGGTGCAAGACTTGAAGGCAGGATCGTAAAACTTGCGATTGCTCTGGTCGCGCTCGAAATGCGCAGCGTCTGCGGGCGACAGAAACGCGCTCTCATGATGATCGAACCACCATGTAATTTTTGGCGAACTGGAATATTTGAAATCAACGATCGCATTTTCGTCGCCGTCGAAATCCGATTCGTTGAAGAGAGATCCCGCACGGTGGAGCAGGCCAGAAAACTCAAACTCCACATCACTGCGAACACGCTCGCGATAAAAACGGGAGAAAAGCGCCGCGGATGACGCTCCGTCGAAACACTTGTCGTGGTAGAAAACTTTGACTTTCAATCCCATCCCCAGTTGGCACGAATTCTTCGCCCCCATCGCCGGCATCGCGGCACGATACAGTGCGAAGTAAAAGCTAATAGGAATGACAGCTTAGAGGAGGAAAGTCAAGGGCCACAGGATCGTACTACCCAACACACGCATACATCGGCACGAGCGGGACTTGCCAAGGATCGACACACACGACTGCCATTCTTTACCACCCGCCAGAACTATCCAGCCTGTTTTTCCGCCAGATCGCCGATCAGAGGCAGTTTGTACATCTGGCCCTGGTTCGCCTTCATCAGCATGATGATCCATACAATTAACGCTCCCAACGCGACCAGCATATGCAAGGGCGCTGTGAGCAGAATCAGGAACGGCACGACAGTCAGAAACGTCAGAGCGACCTGAATAATGACCACGGCCACAAAGAGAAAAATGCTTTGGAAGGAGTGAAAACGGATAAACCGACTTTTATTGTAGGGCGCCGTGACCAGGAAGATGATCGCCGGAATAAAGGTGATGTAGGCTAGCATCCCCGCCACGTTGTCGGTAAGTCCCGTAGCCGCGCTAGCTGGAAGAACTGCGGCCCGCCCGCTGCATGCCGCGCACACCGTTGCACCCTCGGCAACCTGAGCACCACACATATTGCAGAACGCCATCGGAGTCCCCTCCCCTCTCTGAGTTGCAGCCGCCCAAACCACCCCAAGCGACGTTGCGGCAAAATACCAGAAAGTCTGTGGAGAAGCAATCAATTACTTGGCTCCGGTCACCCGTTAATTTGTGGCGGCGTGCTGTTCCGCAAAGTCACCTACAACCGGGAGCTTGAACATCTCTCCCTGCAGCGCCTTTACGATCAGCACCACCCAAATCGCGAACAAACCCAGACTGGTCACCATAGAAAGCAGCAGAACCACCAAATAACCCAATAACGGAACAAAGAACAGCAGAAAAGCTGCCGCCCGGACTACTGCGCCAATCACTACTGCCGCAAGCCAGAATCCAATACACTGAAAAGAATGAAAGCGAAGGAAGCGGTCTCGTTTGTAAGGTTCGACAAGGAGAAAAATGATCGCTGGAATAATCGTGAAGTAGGCCAGAGCGCCAGCGATGGTGCGAGGTAATGCGCCCACGTTACCTTGAGCGCGCTCGACTGGCGGCATGCCTTGGCCGCAACCCGGACAGAACCCAGCACTATCCGGCACTGACGCCCCGCACTCGGAGCACGAAATCGCCATGCCCTAGAGTAACCCGTTGCCGGGTGCGGTGCCAGAGCACACGGAAGATCAAACCCGGGCAATCCCCTGACACATTTCTGCGTTAGCCTGAAGTAGTTCCTTGTTCCGCGGAAACTTCTGAAGGCCGCGAAGGACAATGTCCTCGGCAGGTTTCCACTGCCTCATCTGCGCGCGGATGCTGGCGGCGCGAAGCACAGTTGCGGGATTTGGAATCTTGTCGGCCAGGCATTCCGCAGCTTCCGCAGCCTGCGTCATCATGTTCGTCAGAATGTACGCCTTAATCACCCGATCATGCATTTCAAATTCGTCCGGGTTCGCCCTTAATGCCTTCAGAAGCCTGGCGAGACCGTTTTTCTTCATTCCCATGCGCACCTCGGTCAAACCCAGCTTGCTACCGATAAGCGCGTCATTCGCTAGAACGCCCAGCGCTCTTATGTAGGCGGATCGGGCTTCTTTCAGCCGTCCCAGGTTATAGAACGCATCCCCACGGATATGTTCTTTCGCTCCCGCCGCCCGGCCTGTCATAGGAAAGCCAGAAAGCAGCTCAAGTGCCCGCTCGTCGGCGTGAATATCGATGTATAGATTCGCCAATGAAAGCACGGGAACACTCGAGTAGCCGGGTTTGAGTGCCAAGGCTTTCTTAAAGCACTCGATTCCCGCCGAGTAGTTCCTGAACTGTTCATATTCCTGCAGTCCCAGCTCGACCCAGGCTTCCGGATCGTTGGGAGCATCTTTCACTTTGAGCCGGCCCAGTTTGCGATAGAACTCATTTTTGGCACGCAACTCAGCTGGGGAACAAAGGTGACCGAAGTGATGGAGGACAAGATCGGTAGATGCGAGATTCAGTCCCAGGGCATGAATGCGCGGTTCCACATGTTCGTGCACCCTGCCCACGTAATAAATCCCGGGATGGCGACGGAACAGGCGGCAGATAGCGAAGTCTGCGTAAGCCCGAGCCCGTTCCGCTCCTGGGACCGGAGAATCGCTCGATTTGATGGACGGCGCATGTCCACCCAACCCAAACTTGACGGGAATATGGTTCCTCTGGGTAACGAGATAGCCGCCGACGTTGGCATTGCCGAGAAGCGGCGGAATTTTGGCTCTCGCCTGAGGGTCGAGCTCTTCGTCGTCGTCCATGATCAGCACCCAGTCGGTGGCGAGAGCGCTCACTGCAGCATTGCGCGCCTGGGCAAAATCGTCTTCCCATGGAATATCGAAAACTTCGGCGCCCAACTCGCGCGCCAGTTGCGACGATCCATCACTCGAACCCGTGTCCGCTATTACGATTCGGTCCGTAACTCCGGCCACGCTGGCAATACAGTTTTTCAGCGTTCGAGCGCCGTCTTTGACGATCATCGCTAAGCCAAGGGACGGCATCGGGGTCTCTCTCCACTCTCAGGAATGACGACAAAGTTTCAGAGGCGTCCAAACACTAATCGGCTGTCAGACCATTCTTCTTTAAGCGGTTGGGCCATCAATGCCCGATTGTTCCGGTTCAGGGGCATAGAGAGTCGAAACTCCCGTTTCCGGGGAACCCGGTAACCGTACAGGCGCGAAGTCCTATATAATTCTCCGACCAACGCATGGACTTCGATCAGCTCATTACCTTTTTGGAAGTTGCCCGGCAACGCAGTTTCTCTCGCGCCGGGGAGAAAGTTTTCCGCTCGCAATCCGCGGTCAGCGCACAGATCCGCCAACTGGAACAGGAGTACGGCGACCGGCTCCTCGATCGCTCCGGCAAAACGGTCAAGCTGACTCCGGCTGGCCAGATTTTTTACGAGTACGCCTTACGCCTCAAGAGCCTGCGCGACGAATCCCTGGTAGCTGTAGCCGACCACGGCCAAACGCCGCGCGGAACGCTCCTAGTTGGGGCCAACGAGGCCACTTGTCTTTATGTGTTGCCCGAGGTTTTTGGCGAATACTGCCGCCACTATCCCGATGTGCAAATCAGCATCTATCGCAATTTCACCTACAAAATCGTAGAGAAGCTGGAGAACGGTTCGCTCGACGTCGGCGTTCTCAGTCTGCCCATCCAATCGCCCAGCCTGAAGGTTCAGCCCATTTTCCGCGACCGCTTGATGCTGATGGTTAGTCCGCGCAACCCACTGGCCAAAATGAAATCGGCCCATATCGGCGAAGTTGTGAAATATCCTCTATTGCTTCCCAAAACCGGCCACACCCGCCGCCTGCTGGATAAACTTTTCCGCGAGTACAATTCCGAACTCAAAGTGCGAATGGAATTGCCCAGCATCGGCATGATCAAAAGCTTTGTAGCCGCCGATCTAGGCATCTCTTTGATCAGCGCATCTTTTGCGCGCGATGAAGTCGCGGCAGGAAGGGTAAAGCTGGTCGAACTGGAGGGCGCCGAACTATGGCGCGAACTGGGTCTTGCCTACCGGCGGGACCGGACCCTATCGGTCGCCGCCAAAGCCTTTATTACCGTGTCGCGCCAGCTGGCTACTCATCCCAAGAAAACCGATGCGACGGCCTAACTGCTTACGCAGCCTTCATACTCCGCCCTCTCACGCTTTGAACCACGGTTGCTGGCAGCTGGAGCACTCGAATGGTCGAGTTACTCCTGGTCTTCACCTGAACGGCGATGCCGTCATCTTCCGGAAACGGGTCTGAAATCACTTCAAATTCTTCCCCGTAAAGTCGAATGCGGCCGGATGCCGCATAGCCAAGATGTTTGATGTGAGCGCACATTTCCGACACTGAAGGAGATTCAGGATTGCGAATCATCATGATATTCCCATTATAGGCTTCCGTTTGCCGTAGTGCACTTGCGAGGGATAAACTCGGGCTTCTTCAATTCGGCGAAAGGACCTTAACACGTGCCGCAAAGCGAAAAAGCCGGCTACAACCGCTTCCTCCTGCTGGTAGCGGGATTGGGCGGCCTTCTCTACGGAGTGGACGTAGGCATCATTGCCAGCGCCTATCCCTATCTGGAAGCCACGTCAAAGTTGAATGCCAGCCAGCTCTCAAACATCGTGGCAGCCGTGCTTCTGGGCAGTGTCATCTCCACTCTATTTGCGGGGCTGCTCGCAGACTTTATGGGCCGCAAGCTTCTCATGGCGCTCAGCGGACTTCTGTTTGTCGCCAGCATTCCCGTGATCGCGCTTTCGCATGGGTATGAACCCCTGATTCTTGGCCGCCTGTTGCAAGGCATCAGTGCCGGCTTGATCGGCGTCGTTGTGCCACTTTACCTGGCGGAATGCCTGGCCGCATCGAGTCGTGGCAAAGGGACGGGTATCTTCCAATGGCTGCTGACCCTCGGAATCGTAACCGCGGCTCTGGTTGGGATCTACTTCAGTATTCGCGTGGAAGAAGTCGCGAAACTCGGCGACCCAATGAAGCTCTTCGCCTTTAAAGACACCGCGTGGCGCAGCATCTTCTGGGTTTCGCTACCTCCCGGCATCTTGTTCGTGATCGGCAGCTTTATCGTCGCCGAATCCCCGCGCTGGCTGTTTCGTCGCGGAAAGCGCGATGCCGCCTATGCCGCACTGCTTCGTTCTCGCACCACCGAACAGGCGAATGTCGAACTCGCGGAAATGGAGCAGGCCGCCGCCTCCGAGAAAGCGCAGACCTCAACTGGAACCAAAGTTAAAGAATCTCTTCTGCGCCGGAAATATGTGATCCCATTTGTTCTGGCCTGCATCATCCTCGCCTGTAATCAGGCCACTGGCGTCAACTCCATCATTGGCTATAACACCAATATTCTCTTGCAAAGCGGCCTCTCCGATGTGCAGGCGCATTGGGGCTACGTGCTGTTCACCATCATCAATTTCCTCACGACCATCGGCGGCGTCATGCTGGTCGATCGTAAGGGACGAAAGTTTCTGCTCTCGGTTGGAACGGCCGGGATTATTCTTTCGCTGGTTTGCACCGGGCTGCTCTTTCGCCAGACAGAACGTTTGCGCGTGGATTCCAGAAGCCCGGTTCAATCGATGGTCAAACCCGACCAGACGATCACCCTCACCTATGATCAAACGCTCGCCGAGAAGCTACTAAGCACCACCGCAAATACTGCGCCGCAGATCGCCAACCGCCCCACCTCTCTGGTCGTGATCTACTCTTACGGCGATTTCCACGCTTCCACCAAGGCGGCACGTTCGGACGACACCGCCGCGACTCCGATCGAAATCACCCGCGAAAGTTGTGTGCCCGCCAATAAAGTTGTGGCTTTTTTTTCGAATCCGTTCGGCGATCTCGACGCCGCTCGCGTTGCTCCACTGAAAATCGACAATGCACTGATCACTCCACTCCCAAGCGAGCGCAGCGGATGGAGGGTAGCTCTCACGCTCTTCGTGTTCATGGCCTTCTATGCCATCGGTCCTGGAGTTTGTGTGTGGCTGGCGCTATCGGAACTGATGCCTACACGCATTCGCTCCAACGGCATGAGCATCGCCCTGCTGATCAACCAGGCAGTTTCTACCGGAATTGCCGCTGTATTCCTGCCGACCGTGGGGAAATATGGGTACGCGGTCATGTTCTGGGGCTTCGCGGCTTGCACCGTGATTTACTTCATTACGGCTGCTTTCTTTCTTCCCGAAACCAAAGGCAAAACCTTAGAGGAAATTGAGGCGCACTTCGAAGGCACAGGCAATCAAAGTCTAGTAAGTACATGAGTATCAGGAAGATAGAAGCCTAAGGCACTCAAGTGGGGCCATATAGCACTTGGGTGCCATTTACCAAGTCCCGGCCATCTCCTATGCTCCCTATTGAGCAGCACTTGGGGGAGGGCTGATCAACATACGTCCCACGACTCGAACGAGTCTGGGGCGTTTTGTTTTGCGCCCGAGATTGACAACCGCCCTAACTCTCCTTGACCATCGCCTTTAGAAAGTCTCGGCGAACAGCATCTAAAATCTTATGAAACCGCGGGTCTCGAGTTTTTCCTTCTTTGTCTGCATTCTTCTTCTTTCCACGTTCACTATTCCCTTCGCCACCGCTGATGCCCTGCGCGGCACGCTGGTGCATGAAGAAACCATCCGCGTCGCGCCGAGTACTGACGCCGCCCGCGTCGGCGAGGCCAATCGTGGAAACGAACTCATTGTCATCGATAACAGCCGCGATTGGATTCACGTGGAAGCGATTCTTCGCGAGCCGAGCAACGAAGAAGGAGCCACGGAAGACGAAGCTGAGGGCAAAGCCATCACTGGCTGGCTTCCCAGCCGCTCTGTGGTTCTCAGCACAACCCAGGACGGCGACAAAGTTATCTTCGGCGAAGCCGCCGACTCCGAAGATCAAGCCAGCAGCCGCCGAGGCCGCCGCGACGCTGCGCAAGATGCCATGCGACTCTACTATCGCATTTATGATTTGATGCCCGCTTCGCCGCTGGCTGCGGAAGGGCTCTATCGCGCCGCGGATATTCGCTGGCAGCTCGAGCGCGCCGACGTCATGACCCGCCCCTCCGCGCATGCGCGCGAATCCTACATGCGCGGCCAGATGAACGAAGACTGGATGAAGCTGGTGATCAAGAAGTATCCGAGCACGAAGTGGTCCGACCTCGCCGCCTTCCGTTTGCTCGAAAACAAACTGTGCGGCGATTGGGAAGGATTATCGAAGTGTCCCGACAAAGAAGCCGATCTCTACGAGAACTACGCCAAAGAGCACCCGCAATCTCCAGCGGCAGCGGAAGCTCTCTACGATGCAGCCTGGCGCCGCTCGGCGCTCATCGAGATTTACAAGACCGAACCGAATCAGAAAAAATCCGCCGAATCCAAAGACCGGGCGCTATCGCTGGCACAAAAAGTCGTCAGCCAATACGGACAAAGCGATTGGGCATACCGCGCCCAACGTCTGATCTTTTACATCCAGCAAGGCGTTGCAACCTTCGGTAACATCAGCTACTAATCGCTCTGCGACCTCCGCGAGCATTTCTTCGCGACCTCCGCGATTGAGGCCCTTGAACTCGATGTGGCAACCACCTCGTGAAGTTTTTCTGCGATACTGTTGCCCTTACTTTCGGAGGTAGATTGAACGACTACTTGCTTTCCCTCGTGCTGGGAATCGTGGAAGGTCTCACCGAATTTCTGCCCGTAAGCTCTACCGCGCACCTGCGGATTTCAGAAGCGCTGCTGCACATCAGCCTCTCCGACGGCTACTGGAAGATGTACACCATCGTGATTCAATTGGGTGCGATCCTGTGCCTGCCGGTCTATTTTCGCGACCGTATTGCCAAGTTCATATCGACTTTCCCGCGCGGTGAACGCGGCGACCGCAACGCCCTGACTCATCCTCTGGGTCTCACGATGGTCGCTTTTGTCGTCACCGCGATTCCGGCCTTTCTACTGACGAAGGTGATCGGCAAACATCTGGAAAGTCTGACCATCATGGGCACTTCTCTGCTGGTGGGCGGAATCGTGATGTGGATCGTGGACGCCATGAATTCCAAATCAGAGGCTGCCGGTCCATCAGCCGGCGGAGGCCGTATCCACACCTGGAAGATGGAAAGCATGTCGATGGCTCAAGCCGTCTGGATCGGCGCGTGCCAGATTCTATCGGCAGTCTTTCCCGGGACGTCGCGTTCGATGTCCACGATTGCAGCCGGACAAATTGCAGGAATGTCGCGGGCCTCGGCGCTGGAGTTCTCGTTTTTTCTCTCGATCCCTACGATGGTGGTTGCGACCTGCTATGACTTGCTCAAATCATTGCGCGGCAAGGGAGCCAATCCCATCGGCGTTTCGCAGATCGATGCCCACGGATGGATTGTGCTCGCCATCGGCTTCGTGGTTTCCTACATCGTCGCGTACGCCAGCGTCGCGTGGTTCATGGCATACGTGAGAAAGCGCGGCTTCGCTCCCTTCGCGATATACCGAATTATCTTGGGTGGGCTCGTGCTGGCATTTGCATCGCGATTGGCAGGATAAGACCCTCTTAACCACGAAGGACACGGAGTTTCACGAAGGCTTTGAGTTCTCAGCATTCCTTCGTGATCCTCCGTGTCCTTGGTGGTTTACCGCTTTTGACTGCAGCCGGAAGCCAACTGTACACTCCCAACTAATTCCGTCATTGCCGCCGCAGCCGCTTCTTGGCATAATGATGAGGCTCTGGCCGATTTGCGCCACGGACAGCTTTACCTCCGTGCAAAAAAGCGGCCCACATGCGTTTTCTGGCAAGAATATTTGCGCCCACGGGCAATCGACGGCTCAATGAGCTGATCGGTTTCCTGCTGTGCGTCTCCGCGCTCCTCCTTTTCCTCGCTCTCGCTTCCTATTCGCCGCTCGATCCCTCTTTGAATAGCGCCTCTGTGTTGACGGGAACTCACGCCGCCCGTAACTGGATCGGCATGGTGGGAGCGTTCATTTCCGACTTAATGCTGCAATTCTTCGGCATCGGCGCGTTTCTGTTGCCGATCTTTCCTTTTATGCTGGGTATCCGCTGGTTCGCTTCGCGCAAGATTCAATCTCCAGTAGCGAAGAGCTTGGGCGGAATCTGGCTGCTGATGTTTGTCCCGGCGTTGCTAGCTCTGCTGCCAGGAAATTTCCGCTGGCTGGGCGTCATACCGATTGAAGGCCTAGTGGGGCGCGTGGTCGGCGATGTGCTGATCCATTACTTGAACGTAGCCGGTGCCTACATCGTTTGCGCCAGTGTACTCGCCGTCGCTCTCTATCTATCAACGGCATTTTCGTTTTCGTCGATCCAACTTTGGGTTCCAACTCGCTTCGCATTTGTGACCGCTCTGTGGAACCGTTACCAGGATTGGCTGGAAGATCGCGCCAAGCGGCGCCAGCAGAAGGAACTGGATAAGCGCCGCGTTTCTAAGCCTGTAGTAAAGACCCAGCTGATTCCCGCGCGGCAAACTGCTTCGACTGAGCCGACCGTTCAACCGAGAACTGCTGCGGAGCCGCGCCGAACAGGCATTGAGCGCATGTTCGAACCGGAACCGCCACAGGTGGCCGCGGGCGCTTCCGCGCCCACCGGCGGAGTTCTGTCCGAATCTTTGGCCGCCGCCGAAGCTGCAATCGATCCTGAAGTCACACAACGCGCCGATAGCGATCATAAGGCCAAGACAACCATGCCGAAGATCGCCGGCGGGTACAAGTTGCCCTCCAGCAGTTTGCTGCAGCGTCCGGATGAACAGCAGGCGGTGGATGCCGACGAACTGAAATTGTTGGCGCAGGTGCTCACCGAAAAATACGCCGAATTCGAAGTTCACGGGCAGATCACGCAAATCAATCCCGGCCCCGTAGTCACTACATTCGAGTTCAAGCCCGACGCCGGAATCAAATACAGCCGCATCACCAACCTCACCGACGATCTTTGCCTGGCGTTGAAAGCCGAGAGCATTCTGATCGAGCGCATGGCGGGAAAATCGACCGTTGGCATTCAAGTGCCAAACCGCGAACGCGAAATCATCTGGCTTCGGGAAAATATTGAGTCTCAGGAATTCATGGGCCAGAAGTCCAAGCTGACGATGGCCCTTGGTAAAGACATCAACGGTCGTATCGTAGTAGCCGACCTGGCCGGAATGCCGCACTTGCTGATCGCTGGCTCAACCGGCGCGGGCAAGAGCGTGGCCATCAACGCATTCATTATGTCGATTCTGTACAAGGCCACGCCGGATCAAGTTCGATTAATACTTGTAGATCCGAAGCGGCTGGAACTCGGCAACTATGAAGGGGTTCCGCACCTCTATACGCCGATTATTACTGAACCGAAACTCGCCGCGAACGCACTGCGCAATGCTGTCCGGGAAATGGAACGGAGGTTGAAACTGCTGGCCGCGAAGGGTGTGCGGAATATCGATCAATACAACCGCCTGTTCGATAGTGGCACGCCGAGCTTGTTTGAAGAAGATTCCGACGATAAGCCGATTCCCTACATCGTGATCATCATCGACGAATTGGCCGACCTGATGATGCTTGATTCCTCGAATGTCGAAGAATCGATCACGCGGCTGGCGCAGATGGCACGCGCGGTGGGCATTCATTTAGTTCTCGCGACCCAGCGCCCCTCGGTCGATGTAATTACCGGATTGATCAAAGCAAATTTCCCGGCGCGAATTTCGTTCCGCGTGGCCACGAAGGTGGATTCACGAACCATTCTCGACGCCAACGGAGCTGAAGCACTATTGGGTAAAGGCGACATGCTTTACTTGCCTTCAGGATCGGCCCGCGTTCATCGCTTGCACGCACCCTTAGTCACGGAAAAGGAAATTGCAGCCGTGGTCGAATTCTGGAAGGCGCAAGGCTCTGCCGAATATCAGCAGCAATTCCTCGAAGCTCCGAAAGACGAGCGTGAACCTGCCGGCGGCGTAGACAACGTTGAAGGATCAGGAGGCGACGAAGATGATCCTCTCTATCAGGACGCGGTAAAGTTGGTCGTAGAGTTTGGCAAGGCTTCCACTTCCCTGCTGCAGCGGAGATTGCGCATCGGCTACGGGCGCGCAGCGCACCTCATCGATCTCATGGAACAGGACGGCATCGTGGGCGCGGCTGATGGTCCCAAGCCGCGCGAAGTGTTAAAACGTCCCGACTGGATTTCTGAAATTGAACAAACCATGCGCTAGATAATCTACGCTATGCCGAAACGCAATCTTCGCGTGCTGAAGTGGCTCGGAACCACGCCTGCCGTAGCCATCTGCACCTTGTGCAACCGCGAATTCAAGATACCGTTAGCGTCAGCAAAGCGCGTAGCGGATGCTCAAGAGAATCTTAGACTCCAGTTTGCCGAGCACGAATGCTCGACGCCAACATCAGCCCAACAAACTGGGTGACCCACGTCCCTGGGGCGAACAATTGGCGAACATGGTAGCATCGTGCGCATGGCCCGCCGTCCCGATCGTAAGAAAGCTGAAGTGTTGAGTGAAGATGACCTAAAGCAGCTTCGGCATAATCTGGCTCACCTCAGCATCGGTGCGGTTCGCGACTTTTATGATCAGGCCTACCGCGATTGCCGTCTGATTTATCATCGCTTGCCCACTCCGAAGCAGATGCAGATGCTGGTTCAGGCGTGGAAGCAGTTGTGGAAGTGGCGCTGATGGGGCTTGTTGCATAGTGGAGCAGTTTGAAAAAAATTCGTATCAGGGAATGCCTTCAGGCATGCCGTCGCAACGTGAAGCTTGGAACCAGCTTCAGCCGCTGGGCCCGTAGGGCAAGCCTCAGCGGCTAAAGCCGCTAATCCATCCCCCGTTGTTGGCATCGCTGAAGCAATGCCCTGATACGAATCCTTTTTTCAAAATACGCCACTACCGTTCGTTGTGTGAGTACGAAATCTCTGCCCTGCTTTCGGTATACTAGAAAAGTATGTCAGTGTTAAAAAACATCGCCGCCGTCGCCAAGGGAATGAGCATCACCTTCATGGAGATGTTCCGGCCCACAACGGTTGAAAATTATCCGGATGGCAAAGGCCCGCTCCGCGGCGCGCGCTTTGAGGCCCGCTTCCGCGGCGCCCACGTTCTGCAGCGCGACGAAAATGGACTGGAAAAATGCGTGGCCTGTTTCTTATGCGCCGCCAATTGTCCATCGAATTGCATCTATATCGAAGCTGCCGATAACACCGCCGAGCAGCGCGTGAGCGGCGCCGAACGCTACGCCAAGGTCTATAACATCGATTACAATCGATGCATTTTTTGCGGCTATTGTGTTGAGGCCTGCCCCACCGATGCCATCACGCATGGCCACGGCTTTGAGTTGGCTACGTTTAATGCCAGCAATCTGGTTTACCGCAAGGAGCAAATGCTGGCCCCCCGGTCGGCGCATATGGGAGCGAACGTCGTGTTCAATCAGGCCGACGTAGATGGTGGTGCTCCCAAGGAAATGGTTGCGGGAAGCTAGCCCTCGCCACATTTGTAACATGGTGCATGTAAGAGGGACGCCTTTAGCGTCCCTCTTTTCTTTTCCAACCATGAACCAAGTGATCGCATCTTCTTCCTCCATGATTCGGAAACTACAGTCGGGTGAGTATCGTTTATATTCGCGGAAGAAAGATGCGAAAACCGGGAAACGGAAAAACCTCGGAACTTTTTCTACGCGCGCCGCGGCTCAGAAACATGAGCGCGCGGTGCAGTATTTCAAGAGGGCCTGACGCGCTCAGCGATCGCTAGAAAGCGGCGGCAAGCCGGAGAGAATAGCTTCTCGGCGGCCCGATGGCATTGCCGGAAAACAGTCCGCCGAAATCGATAACGTTCAGGCGGTTATTGAGATTTTCCGCATCTGCCTGCAAGCGGAGCGAACGCTTTTCTTTCTGGTAAAGCTCAAGCCCTGCCGAAGCATCCGCTGATAGCGTCGGCTTGATGCGTCCGTCGGCGAAGTTGATACGATTCACCACCGCAGCGCCGTACTCCGCGAGCGCTTGATCGTAAGTTCCGGCGAAATCGAAAGGCAGGCCACTGCCATATTCGGCACCTCCCGCCAGCCACAAACGCGATGCCAGTTGATAGCGAATGCGTCCACGAACCGTGTTGCGTTGGTCCTGTGAATCGGGAAAATGTCCGGTGAGCTGCGTGGTAGCGGCAAGGGCGTCCGAGCCGACGAAAAGGCCGCCCGTAACCGGGAACCACGCATTCCCCACGATGTAGGAGTAACTCAGGAACGATGAAAAACGATTCCAGTGCGGCAGTTCGAGCTTTCCTTCCGCCCCGTAGATAATAGCCTTACGGAACGCGATAGGAAAACTTACGGCTGTATTTAGAATTTGGTCGTCATCGGCAAAATTATTCACGTAGCGGCGAAAATAATTGGCGTCGAAGCGAAACTGCCCGAGAAAACTCTTAGTAGCACCGAACTCAAAGTAATTGCCGTGCGAAGGCTCGACGGGCAAGCGAAGAATATTGGGATTAAGCGAAACCACGTCCGGCGAACTCGCCAGCAGAATATTCTCGAATGACGGGGTTTGAAAAACGCGGTCGTAAGACGCGTGGACGAGCAGGTTGGCTCGCGGAAAATATCTCGCGACGGAAACGCGCGGACTGACGGCATTTTGATTCACTACGAGTTGGTAGTGATCCCAGCGAAGTCCGCCATTGACAGTCCAATTGCCGAGATGGATGAGATCCTGAATAAACGCGGATTGCTCCAGATCGGGCCGGTCACCGGTGAATGCGAACGATGAGGGAGTGCCGGGATCAAACGGATAGAGGGGATCGCTTGGACTGGCGGTAATGGCGTCACTGAAGTTTTCGTGCAAAAAAAGATTGTCAGATTCGAGACCCACCTTCCACTCTTGACGGCCGCGGTGGATAGAAATCGTACTGTTGAAGTATCCCTCTTTGAAATGATTGTGCAAAAACGCGGCGATCGGCCAGGAGCCGTTGTTCGAGTTCAGGTCGCTGGAGTTGTCGCGCACCATGCCACGAACATTGGCCAGAACGTCGGATGAAAAAACGTGTTGATAGGAAGCGATCCCCATGGTTTCGAAGTTGTCCGCGGTTTGAAGCTGCGGCGTGCTGGTGGGCGGAGTGCGGAGATCGGGAAATTGCTGGGGCTGCTCGTTTGGAATCTCGTAACGCGCCAATTCGTGCCGAACCATGACAGTAAGATGATCTTTGGGAGTGAGGTCGCGCTCATAACTTAAAGAGAAATCGCCGGTAGTCCCGCGGTTAGTGAAATTTTCAGGTACGACAGGGTTGAGGTAATGCGCGGTCATGTTCCCCGAGGCGCTGGCACCCACAGTGTTGTGTCCCCACGAGTCTTGAGCGCTGGCAAAGGCGCCGGCGGTATCGAAGCTTCCGCCAGAGAGAACGGCTTGTCCATGAAGGCCGGGTTGGGAGTCGTGGAGAGTATTGACTTCAACGATTCCACCCATCTTCCGCCCATACTCAGCCGGAATGCCGGCGGTGTAAATGGTGAGGGAGTCAACATCATCAGCCCCGATCTCGGGACCAAAACCAGGAGAACGATTATCTGTCAGCGGAATGCCATCGACGACAAATTGCGTTTGATATTCGGAGCCTCGCGGGTGCAGTACCGCATTGCCTTCATACAGCCAGCCGGGTTGCGTATTGATCAGATCGGGCAGCGACCGGCCCGGCAGAGATGCGGGACGCTCCGCTATGGCTTTCGAGTCGATGTGGTTGATCGTGGTGGTGCGTTCGGGATCGAGGAGGGTGGCATCGGCGGTAACATTCACCGCAGTGCTGATAGCGGCAATACTGAGCTTGATGATGTATTCCGTCGGAAGCGCTGACTGGATCTCGATGAGTCCGTCATAAGCGGCGAAGCCCGGCTCGTGAACCTCGAGGCGATAGATGCCGAAAGGAAGATTACGAACGACTGCGAGGCCTGCATCGTCTGCGGAAAACGAGCGGTGGAACTGGACAGCATCATTCGAGAGATCGATGAAAGCCTTAAAGGGGTTGCCGTCGGGACCACTGACTTCGAGGCGCAGCTCCCCACTATTGCTTTGCGCCAAGAGCGGAACTGCGAGGAGGAGAATCGCGAAGTGGAAAAGTGAGCGCACAATTTAAGCTGCAGAATCTTTATGCTATCAGTTTCGGCTGCCATCACAGGTTTCTGCATCCATATTCGAACCAGTCTGGATACCGATTTTACAAATTGCAAACATACACGTGACAACTGAGGGCGCCAGGGTAATGCATGATGAAGGCAAATCAGAAAAGGGAGAGCTCTGATCGGCGATCTTCACGCCCTCAAACACGCAGAGGGAATGGGGAAACGGGCGTCCTTACCGCAGGGGGTGAGGCGCCCGTTTTATTTTGGTCTCGGGCGTTTTATCGTCGGAACAAGAGATCGGCGGCCACGAACAGCGCGAATACCACGGAAATAACTCCGTTCATAGTGAAGAATGCGGCGTTAAGTTTGCTGAGATCGTCGCGCTTGACCAGGGAATGTTCGTAGAGGAGTAACAGCATGACCGCGACAACTCCCGCCAATGCAAGTCGGCCGAGCCCGAAAGCTGGAATCAAAGCTACGAGAAGCCCAAGCATGATGAGGTGGAAAACCCGCGCCACCCAAAGAGCCGGCCCAATACCCATGTATCGGGGGATGGAGTGTAGCCCGGCATCACGGTCAAACTCAAAATCCTGACAGGCGTAGAGAACATCGAATCCCGCCACCCAGAAAGTAACGGCAGCGGTAAGCAGCAAGATGCGAGGATCGAGCGAGCCGCGAACCGCAATCCATGCGGCAGAAGGCGCGATGCCGAGGGCGAGGCCGAGCACCAGGTGCGACAGGCGTGTGAACCGCTTTGTATACGAGTAGAGCAGCAGGACAGCCAGCGCAACCGGCGAGAGCCAGAGAGTGAGTCGATTCAGTTGAGAGGCAGCGAGGATAAAAATAGCGCAGGAGACGATGACAAAGGTCGCGACAAACGCGGGCGATAAATGTCCGGCCGGCAGCGCGCGAGTGCGAGTGCGGGGATTGGCTGCATCGATGCTCGCGTCAGCCAGACGGTTGAAGGCCATAGCCGCGGACCGCGCAGCCACCATTGCGACGACGATCCAAACAAGTTGATGCCCAGTGGGCAGCCCCGATGCGGCGAGCATGGCCCCGCACAGCGCAAATGGGAGAGCGAAAACCGAGTGCTCCCATTTGATCATTTCCAGCGTGACGCGGAGGGGGTGAAGAACACGCACAGAAAGATTGTAAGGCAGGAATGGAATTCTCTGTCTTCACAACGGCGCGGCGAGATCAAATCGAATGCTGCGGACGTTTCCGATCCAACAGACTCCGTTTGTGAGAAACTAGCCAACACCCAGATTGAGGGAACGGATGCACGCTGCCCAAAATGTAACGATTCCCCTGCTAGAGCAGAGACCACCCTTAGAAAGGCCTCAGCCGAAAGGCACGATGAGGATGTGGATTTTTCTTTTGTACAGCAATTTCAATAATGCCATCCCACAGTCGACCTCACTTCCTGATATGATTCGGCAACCTAAACTCTATGAACTGCCCGAAGGTCTCTGCCGTGGGCTTGCCATGCCGCGAGGTAGCTCATCTATCCGCGTCCGAGCCGGTAAACATGGGTGACTGGTGGTTCGACGTAGCGACCAGCGATCATTTCTGGATTCGGCGCCGTTTTGAAGTGATGAAGCGGCTGGCCGATTCGGTGGTGCGGAGGTGTAGGAGCGTAGCGGAGGTAGGCTGCGGAAACGGACTGCTGCAACGGGACATCGAGGATTATTACGGCATACCGGTCGCCGGATTCGAGCTCAATGGGATTGCCCTGCAGAAGAATGTAAGCCGCCTGAGCCCGCTATTCTGCTACAACATTCATCAGCGCAACCCTGAATTTCAGCATCACTTCGATCTCTTGATGCTGTTCGATGTCCTAGAACATATCGACGACGAGAACGGGTTTCTGCAAGCCATCAAATTCCATTTGGCGCAATCCGGCAGTCTGCTCATCAATGTCCCGGCCCATCAGTTTTTCTATTCGGACTATGACCGCGCCGCACGTCACATCAGGCGCTATTCGGCGAGTCAATTGGAGGGTGTCGCAAAACGGAACGGATTTGAGATGCACGCCTTTACTTACTGGGGGCTGCCGCTGGTCCCCCTACTGTTGCTGCGGAAGGCAATGAGAACGGAGGGCGGCAACGGTAAGGCTGGATTCGACACGCGTGGCAATATGATGAACATTCTCCTCGGTTTGCTGGCGCGCGCGGAGCCAGTTCCGCATCGATTTCTAGGTACTTCTGTTATGGCTGTTTTGGAGAACCAGACTTAGGTGAGATGAATGAGCGAGCAACCAAGCGTTTCTGTCGCCGTTCCACTTTACAACGAAGAGGCGGTACTGCCGGAATTGCTGCGCCGAACTCGTGCCGTTCTTGATGCAATGCCGGGAGGTCCGCATCAGATCGTCCTGGTGGATGACGGAAGTTCCGACCGAACGCGGGAATTGCTCGAAGCAGCCGCGCAGAAGGACCCAAGGCTGGCGGTCGTTGAACTCTCGCGCAATTTCGGTCATCAGATCGCCCTCGGCGCGGCCTTGGATTACGTTTCCGGTGACGTGACCGTGCTCATGGACGGAGATTTGCAGGACCCTCCGGAGGCAATCCCCACGCTGGTGGAGACCTACAAGCAAGGCTATGACGTGGTCTACGTACAACGCATGAATCGCAAAGAATCGTGGTGGCTGCGCGCCTGCTATTACGTTTTCTATCGCTTGCTGGCCGCGCTTTCCTCCATTCACTTGCCGCTCGATGCCGGCGACTTCAGTCTCGTGTCCCGCCGCGTCGCCCAGGAAATCCGAAGGATGCCGGAACACCATCGCTATATCCGAGGAATGAGGACATGGGTTGGATTTCGTCAGATTGGTATTCCCCTTGAACGCGCCGCCCGCCGCGCCGGGCACACGAAATACGGTCCTCTCCGATTGCTCAAGCTGGCCTCGGATGGGATTTTCGCTTTTTCCATCGTTCCCCTGCGGGCTGCGGCGATATTCGGAGCGGCTGCCACAGGGTTGTCGGTGCTGTATTCCGTTTATGCGCTCTACGTGAAGTTTTGGTTGCGCGCGCCCCAAGGCTTCACCGCGTTAATCCTGGCGATCACTTTTCTTTCCGGGGTAAATCTCTTCTTTCTGGGAATCATCGGAGAATACGTCGGGCGAGTCTACGAAGAGGCGAAGGGGCGCCCGCACTACGTGGTTCGCAAGGTTGTCCGGCAGCGTGGCCTGGTTAGCCTTGGTGCAACTCCCGGAAATGAAGTGGAAGAGGAGCTAGAACGAACCGGCACCCAGTGATGTTTACAGATTCAAGCGGAAACACGAGCGTTAGATCCACATATCTATCGTCCTCCCTCAACAACGAAACACAAATGTGACTCGCCTTGATGAAGTCTCTTAACGATAGCGACTACCGCTCAAAATGACCGATCGTCTGCTTCAAACTTCCGCTCCAACTCCGCAACAAGGCTTTCGTGAATCAAGGAACTACTCCGTGCGTCGGGCTCTGCTGCAAGTTGCAAGCATCGCCTTTATCCTCGGTATCTATTCTTTTCCGGCGCTTAAGACCAGAGCGGAATTGGGATCGGCGATCCTCCCCCCAATTTTTGCCGGAGATCTCAGCATGTACTTGAATTTGGCCAATCTGAAAACGCTGCCTCCAGGCCAAATCTTGAACCCCTACTACCTGGTACCAGTACCCAGCAATGGCACGGCGTACCTGAAATTCCGCTTGGGCTCCAGTTTGTTTGGTGCTTGGGACAAAATGCTCGGGGAGCGTATCTGGCTTGCTATGTTCACCTGGAACCTGTTCTGGTGGGCATCGCTTTGTGTAGCCGCGATCTGGTTGTTTGAGCGGTGCTTACCAGCGCACTCTGCGACCATCGGATTGATGGGACTAGGTCTGCTAATGCTCGTCAACACCGGCATGTTGAAGCCACTTCTCGCCGCATGGATTCATCTACCTGGTCTTGCGGGCTTCGCGAGTCTAGAACTGCCCGATATGCGTGCTTTTTCACCGCAGATTCCGCTGCCCCTGCTTGTGGTTTATCTGGGGTTGCAGATGGAGGCTCTCCGCAAGAGAAGCGCTTATCCTTGGGTAGCAATGGCAGGGTTGCAACTGCTCGCTCTCGCCTGCTTTCCGTATGCAACAATGGTGATGGCCGGGCTGACGTTCGTCAGTCTTCTAGGGCAGATCTTTTCGAGCGGTCTGCGGAAATCCTGGTTACTGCCTCTTGCATACGGTGCAGCGTGTGCTGTCGCAGACGCGGCATTTCTAATGCGCGGTTCGATGAATATCTACGCGAGCCACGTTTCCCTCATCCATTTTCAGCCCGGACTATTGCCTCATCTGGCGCGCGGAACATGGCTTCTATTGGGTCTACTGACCGTCGCTGTGGCTATCAGCAAGTCCATCCCCCTGGAGGTGAAATTGCCGCTGGCCGGTTTAGGGGCGACCGTCATGGTGCTGATGCTAGGCGACGCGTTTGTCCCGTCAACTGTCCTGTTGCTTTCAGGCCATGCAGGGTACTTCTTGCACACTACCTTCACCCTTCTCGTGATGTTCCTGATTTCGGCTGCATTTGCCAGCCATCGCGCGCGAGGCCCCCAAATAAAGGTCGCAGCTGGCATCGCTGTAGGACTCATCGCGCTTAACGGAATACTGGTATCTGCAGGGCTAAACCGCACCTTCCTGCCAATGAATCGGGCACAAGCGGAATTAGCACAATTGTTGAGTTCGTTGCATCCCGCCGAAGGTGACCTGCTTCTCGCGCGAACCCGGTCTGTGGATGATACTTTATGTGGCTGGGGCGCCTTGTTATTTGACGGTCCTGTACTTTTTTGTACCGATGCAATGACGATGTTGACCCCGTCGCAGAATCAAACCGAGCAAAGCTTCCGACAGGCCGTGTACCTTTATCTAAGCGGGAAAGACAGCCGTTATTTGCAGCGGATTGTCGACGATCCCAATCCTCAGCCTATGTACCAGCTGGGTTATTGGGCGGAGGCAATCTCCCTTTCTCGAGAGGAACAGAATGATGGTCGAAAGGCCATCCGTGCAGACCTGCTGCCAGTGTTGAAGCAGGTTGAGAGTCAAGATGTTGCCGTCAAGACATTCTTTCATCAGTTCCGCAGAGTTGTGGTGATAGATAACCTTCAGAACCCCACGTTCTCTTCGGCACGACTAGCCTTGTTTCTGAAGCCCGTAAGTGAACTACACCTTGAGTATTTGACGCTGCATTCCTACGTGCCCCTGTAGTTCCAGCAGAAGTCGCGTGGCAAATGAGTCTCCGCGAAATTTCCGTGCTGGCTTGGAAATTAATCTTTGCATGTTCAACACGCACGCTTCCACGCTGTAGGATTCGAAAACCCCAGAGAGACTCGGTCGTCAGATTTATTTTCTGCTTGTCCACTTCATCGTCGCTCGCGCACGCCGAGGTTTTACCGCGCAACAGTTATTAAGGACGGGATCCTCCCTATGCAGGCTCCGGCAGCCAGAGAAAATCGGAATGCCGGTATTGCTCGAATGTTCTAACCGGCCGGCCTGTGATTGCCGAGTGGCAGCGATAGTTTAGTTCTCCAAGCAATTGCCACGCTTGTTCGCGGCCTGCATCCGAGCATTCGACGAACAGGACAGGCCTGGCGGCGGCAATTGTGCGGCGCATACCCCGCAAGACACTGCCTTCCGCACCTTCAACATCAATCTTCACAAAAGTTGGACGCCCGAACTCGCCCGCTTCCACGAGTTCGTCAATCGCCTCCGTGCGAACGTGAAGTTCAGTAGCTGAGGGCTCATTTCGATGCCAGACCAGGCTCGCCGTGGCTGAATTCCCAGTCATTCGAATCACCGCGTCGCCGGACTGATCCGACGCTGCGACATTCAAAAGCCGGACGTTGGTGATTCCGTTGATCTCGATATTTTGCCGAAAAGCTCCGGCACTGCTGGGAATTGGCTCGAAGGCAATCACTCGACCCGTGGGCCCGACCCGCCTTGCCAGAGACAGGGACACGTAACCCACATTCGCGCCGATGTCATACACCGTGTCGCCGGCGACGACGTGATCCCGGATCGCTTTCTGCAGATGAGGTTCATCGGTTCCCAGAAGATACCCAAGCTTTTCGGCGGGCGAAACGTTGATCCGATAGCCCGACGCCAGTCCTCGAACGATGGTCCGGGGCCTGGATTCATTTCCCAATAAGAAGATGACGCACGATCTGGTAAACCTGCGAATCACTGACATGCCGTTTTCAATTGCCTTGTATCACGCGGTGCTTAGAGGTCCCAACCTGGCGTAATGGTATGCATTTTCTTATGAATAAGTAGTGCCGAGACGCTCTCGGGTTCCTGTTATTATTTCGGTACTCAAAACAATATAGACATTTTTCCCTGATGAGGAGTCATTGTGGCGGTTGCCCTTAGAACTGACGTGGATCGTCCGCCGGTTGTATCGCCGGGAAAAGACATGGAAGCGATCGAAGTGTCGGTGGTGATGCCCTGCCTGAACGAGGCTGAAACCCTGGAAGCCTGCATCGTCAAGGCGCAGCGGGCCCTTCAGGAAGCTCATATTGCGGGCGAAATTATTATCGCTGACAACGGTAGCACCGACGACTCTCCAAAGATTGCGGAACGGTTGGGCGCCAAAGTCGTGAATGTGCTCGCTAAGGGTTACGGCAGCGCCCTCATGGGAGGGATCGCGGCCGCATCCGGTCAATACGTAGTGATGGGAGACGCCGACGACAGCTACGATTTCGGACACATCCCGCGATTTGTCGAGCAGTTGCGCAACGGCGCAGACGTGGTGATGGGCAATCGGTTTAGAGGCGGAATCCAGAAGAATGCAATGCCTCCTCTGCACCGTTATTTTGGCAATCCCGCGCTGACGCGCCTGGGACGGCTATTCTTCAAAAGTCCCGTCGGCGATTTCTATTGTGGCCTGCGCGGTTTTCGCAAAGACGCGTACGAGCGTATGGCATTGCGAACCACGGGAATGGAATTTGCCACGGAGATGGTGGTCAAGGCTACATTGCTCGAGTTGCGCATTACGGAAGTACCGACCACCCTTTCTCCGGACGGGCGAAATCGTCCTTCCCATTTGCGAACCTGGCGCGATGGCTGGCGCACGTTGCGCTTTTTTTTGCTGTACAGTCCGCGCTGGCTATTTCTTTATCCCGGCATCGCACTGATGCTGCTTGGTACAGCACTCGGTCTGTGGCTGTTGCCCGCTCCACGCTCCCTCGGCGGAATCACTTTCGACGTTCACACCCTGGTATACGCTGCCGCATTCGTGCTGCTTGGATTTCAGGCGATCGCTTTTGCATGCTTTACAAAAATCTTTGCGATTTCCGAGGGACTGCTGCCTCCCGATGCAGGGTTGGATAAACTTTTCCGTTATGTCACGCTTGAGCTTGGGGTAGTCGTAGGCGCGCTCCTGACGATCGCCGGATTCACCGCTTCCGCATACGCGGTCAGCGCCTGGGGAGCCCAGCACTTCGGCATGCTCGACTATTCCCGGACGATGAGAATCGTAATTCCAGCCGCGCTACTGCTAACGCTCGGGGCGCAGACCATCTTCGCTAGTTTCTTCATGAGCGTTTTGGGGCTGAGACGGAAATGACGGGCAGGATAAACGACGTTCCGCCTGCCGGGACAATCTGATCAAGTAGTTTTACTCAACTTCGGTTTAGTAGCGTGATGAAGTGCAGCTTGGCTCCGAATACCCAGTCGATTGGCCGGGCGTACAGACCGATCCTGGTTACCGTTTGTTCCGGCTTAAGTCCGATTTCTCGCCAGGCTTCTTGCCACTGGCGCTCGGTCCAATAATTGTAGGGCAGTGCAACCCCAAATCTGGCGTTTCCCACCCAGTCCATCAGGCGCAGGCGGGCACCGGCGCATAAGCCATTACGATTGTGGTCCTTGATGAGTACGTTCTGCCTCGACACACGACGAGCCTCACGTAACAGAATGGCTGGATCCTCCGTGTGGTGCAGTACGTCGGAGAAGAGAACCACATCGAACGACTGATCCGCGAACGGGATGCTCGATCCGTCGAAAATATCAACCGGGATGTGGGTGTGCCTGCGGGGCAGCACATCAATTCCCGTGACAACCAGATCGGGCCGGCGGGATTGTAGGACGGCCGAAATGAGACCATCGCCGCAGCCCACATCGAGCATGCGGGCGGACCGCGGCACAAGCTGCGCGAACCACGCCGCAAGGACTCTTACCCTGCGGTTGAATACCAACTTCTCGTGCAGCACTCCGATCACGCTCATGCTTTACGCATCCTGCTCTGCAGTTTACAACGGAGGAAAGGGAAGCTGGTCCCTGCAAGATTCAGTCACGGTCAGAGATCAGAGGAACGAAACGTACCGAGTCGCGGAGGGAAATTATGGGTTGCCTATTGTGCATGCGAATGAATTGCAACTGCTGCGACTCGGGCGAGCCGACGGGAATAATCATCCGTCCGCCCTCGCGAAGCTGAGAAATTAGAGCGGAGGGAATCTCAGGAGCGGCGGCCGAAACCATAATTGCATCGAACGGCGAATGCGCAGGAAGACCGAGTGTGCCGTCGCCGGTAAATATATGAACATTCGCATAACCAAGCGCCGCCAGGATAGTGCGCGCGTTCGAGGCAAGATCGGCGTGCCGTTCGATGGAAAAAACTTTTGCCGCGAGTTCCCCGAGAAGTGCTGTCACGTATCCAGAACCAGTGCCGATTTCGAGGACGGTGGAGGTTGAGGTGAGTTGCAGCGATTCCAGCATCACGGCAACCACATAAGGCTGAGAGATGGTTTGGCCATCGCCGATGGGCAGCGGATGGTCCTCGTAGGCCTCGGCGCGAAGGGCCTCAGAAACAAATTCGTGGCGCGGAACGTGCAGCATTGCATCAAGTATTCTCGCGTCAGAAATGCCCCGGGCGAGAAGTTGCGTCTCTACCATGCGCTGGCGGGCGGAGCTGAAGTCGATCATATTCGGGCTCTGTGCGTCGACTTTTGAAACTGAGCTTTTTTCGAAACTGCGTGATGGTCCATCAAACGGCGCGCGTAAAGCTGGCTCAACTTTATTTCTTTCGCTGGCGGACTTGAAGGTCGAAACTGACGACACCGTTCTGATCGCGTGTGCCGACGATAGAAAAGTTGCGATTGAAATAGTACTCGCCTTGTATGATCTGCTGCGAGCTTTGCGAGACGTTGGTGGAATAGGTGAGTGACACGTTATTGGCGAATTCCTGTTCGATGGTGATCTGCGGACTGTTGCTGATGGGATTGGTTTCGGTAACCAGTCCCTGCGGATCGATCTTGATATTGCTGGCGCCGAATAGCCTCTGGAAGCGGCTGGTGACCGTGCTGTTCAGAGCTTGGCTCAGGATGAGGGCGGTCGCTTGGTCGGAAAAAACGCTCTGGCCGGACTGCTCTTGCAGTTGTGCCGATTCATTGCCTGTGCGGCCAAGTGCGAGCAATGCGATGATGTCTGATTTCGGCAGCGGAGGTTCAGAACGGTAGTTAATGTTTAATCCGTGATTAGGCGTACCGGTCATAGTGATATTGAGATCGTAGTTGCGAACGTGGGTGGAAGCCTGGAGATTAAGTTGCGGTTCGATGGAGACCGGATTCGTGAAGCTGATATCGCCGCGCTCGAGCGTATACCGCGTGCCGTGAAATGTGGCCTGGCCTTCAAGAATATCGACGCGGCCAAGGACGGCGGGACGAGCCACCGACCCTCGAAGACGAAGGTCGGCGTCGCCGGATAGCCGGGCGATGGCGGTGCGCATTTGCAGTTCCGGCGCGGTCTGCACATGAATATCGAGTTTGATGTTATTCAGCGGAGAGTTCGCCACGGTCAGGCTCGCGCCTTGAAGGCCATGACCCAGGTAGGAGCTGAAATCGAAACCTGGAGTTACGGCGATTTTGTTAATAATGATTCTGCCTGAAACCTTTGAATCGGAGCGCGTTCCCACCCAGTACAACTCGGCGTCGGCGGTCGAACTCACGCCCGGAGGATAGCGCAGGCGAACATCTTTGCCAATGGCGGTCAGATTGAAATTCAATTGCCGGTTGAGATAAGTGGCATCGCCCTGAAAAGTCAGAGTGCCTCCCCCGGTTCGCGCGGTCAGAGTCTCAATGTGGACATGATCACGAGTGAACAGCAGTGAACCGTCGAATCCGTTCAAGCCATTGGGCAGCGTCGCATACGAGAGCGATCCGTTAGAAAATTGCAGGCGGCCTTGAGGCAGCGGATCGTCAAGCGTTCCGCCAACAGTCATCTTTATGGCAGCGAGTCCGGAAGCGGTAATGTCAGGGTCGAAACCAGAAAGCAGCTTGAGATCAAGGTGGCCGTCGGCTGTTAGATCGACGGTGCGACTACCAGAAAGCTGCAGCGAGCCATGAGCAGTGAGATCAGTTCCCTCCCCGAGCATGTGCAGTTGTTGGATGTTGATGATCCGATTCGCCAGCGCCAGACGAATCGGATCCTGATTATGGAGTCCCACATTTTCCAAGTTGAGCGAGACCGCACTGAGGTCGGCGTTCACGTCCCATTGTGAAAAATGAAATAGCGGCCCGTGAAAGTTTAGAGCACCGGCGACCGATGTATGCCCAGTCAGTTGGTTGCCGAGATAGGCGTGCCACAAGGAATCGAGATCAAGTTGATCCATGTGCAAAGAAATGTCGGCGGGGTAGCCATCGCGCATTTGGACATGGCCGCCGAGCACCAGCGAACCACGCTGCAGCTGGGAAGTACCATTAAGCTGCAGGTCGCTACCCTGGCTGATGGCTCGCAGATTGAGGCCTCCCACAAGCTCGTGATCGAGAGTGAATTCGCGGACATGAACGTCAGCGTCAATGACGGGAGCTTCAGGTGTGCCGGATGCCTTAAGGCTGAAGTCGGCGCGGCCTTCCAGACCCAGACGATTCGGAGGAATCTGGCGAATGTGCGCGATATCGAGATTATTTCCTATGACGTCAAGACGAAAGACGTGCGTTGCGGAAGTGTAAGCGGCATTTCCAGTGATGACGGAATCGCCGTGGAAGAGATGGATGTTATCGAGCGCAAGCTCGCCGTGAGCGAACTGGAAACTGGAGTCGAATTGCTGGACGGGCTCGCCGTAGAAAGTTGCGCGATTGAGATGGATCTTACCGTCGCCGTGAGGATCGGACGCTGTCCCCGCGGCCTGCAGGAATAGATCGGCCGCGCCGCTGACTGGATAATCGGATCCGGTGAGCGCCTGCACCGTCGCGAGATCGGTGTTTTCAAGATTGGCGCGGATTGTGAATTGACTATCGCCGGTGAAATGCCCATGGTCGAGAGAGGAAGAAGCCTCAAACTCCGCGGACGTATCGCCTCGACGCAGATTCGCACTGCGAAGAGCGATGGCATCGAAGGAAAGTTGTAACGAAGTCGAAAGAGAATCCCATTGCGTTTTGAGCGCGCGGGTGTGCGTCGTCGCCGGAATATTGACTTCGAAATCTTCGACCTGCAGGCTGCCTCCGAGTTGCGGCGAAGAGAAGGAACCGGTTAAATTGCCGCTAAAAGTAGCCCGTCCGTTTAGAACCACGGGAAGCAGTGCGGGTCCGCGCACCGCAGCGACCAGCGGAAGCCAATCAGCAAGACTGGAAGCTGAAACCGAGAGCCGAAGCGAGGAACTCGAAGACAATCTGCCCGAAGCCTGAACGTGGCTTGTAGGCGTGGTCAGGTTGAATTGCGGAAGATCAAGACTATCGGTCGCCACGTAGTAAACCCCGGTGCCGTGGGCGGTGAGTGGAACTCGGGCGGCAAGAGAAATAGGCGGCGGATTGACGTCGAGAGCAAATTGAATTTCAGCATCCCGGCGAGTTCCCTTCCAGCGACCCTCGATGGTTCCGGAAGCTAGTCCCGCAAGACGAAAATCCGGAAGCGGATGAGCTCGGGCATTCAGAGCCAGGGCGACATCTTCGCTCGAAATATCGCGCAGTCGCAGTGCTATCAGCGCGCTTTGGATAGCGGACGCCTTCGGTCTGGAAATCGGCCGGCGAGCTTTATTCAACGGAGGAGCTGAGGAAAAGACCGCAGTCTCAAGTGTCTTTTTAGTCGCTGGCGAAAGATGCTGCTCGGGCGCGAGCCACTGGTTTAGCTCGGCATCGCCGGTAACGTTTCCTCCAAAGATCTTACCTTGCAGCTTTGACAGTTTTATCTGCTGGTCGCTGATGGAATAACCGGTTGTCAGCGCAGCCTTGGCAAACGCTATCTGGTCGTCTTGCCACGCAAGATCGCGCAGCGTGAGCAGGCCTGTGGCGGCAAATTGATCGAACGACCAATTCCCTTCTCCTTTGAGATCGAGAAATCCGGCGCGAAGGTCACGACGCCGTGCGATAGAAGCCGCTTCGGTGAGGTCCAGGTGTGCGTCGTATCTGCCTTGCAAATGAGGTCGCCGAAAATCTGTAACACGCCCGCTGGCGAACAGATTGGAATGGCCGGAATTCCACTTGAGTGAGTTGATGTCAGCAGAGCCCGCCCCCAGGCTGAATTCCGCCGAACTCATCCAGGCGAAGGGGCGGAAATCATGCAGTTTGGTGTCTACCAAACCAACCAGAAGGCGGCCATTGTAGCGCGTGTGTAGATAGGAATAATCCATCTGCAACCAAACATCGCGCGCAGCCAGATCGATCGGCATGACCTGATCGTCCCAGAGGATGCGCCCGTGACGAATTTCGAGACGATTGATCGAAAGCGCGAAGAGTTGCTCGACCGTTGTTTGAATCGATGACTGTGACCCCGTGTGCTTCGGAAAATTCGTGGTGCCGTCTGGATAGAACGCGAGATGGGCGACCGGCTGGTCGAGGACAACTTCCTCAAAAGCCAACTCGGAACGCAGCAAAGAACTGATCTTCAAACGGGCGACAATGCCATCGGCGTGCGCCAGAGGGACCTCGGACTGGGATTCACGACCGTGAACCGTGATATTTCGAACCTCGACCTGCATGCGAAAAGGAATGGTATGGAAGGTACCGATCTGGGCGCGGCCACCAGTGATCCGTTCGACCTCGGCAACTAAGCGACGGCGAACCAGCGACTGAAACGAATCCGTGGTGGTGTAAACGACCAATCCTGCAAAGCACAGGAACACCGCTGCCGTAACGACAACTAGATACTTCCACCAGCGACCTGCGGGCTTGGCAGCTTTGATAATCACTGCGATCGAACTCCCGGGTCATTGGATGAAGGAGTGACGCCGGGTATATGAATCTGGCCTTCGGAGCGTAGAGTCTGCAGCCAGGAGACAAGCATCTCGCTGACTTTTTGTTCGGTGAGCAGTTCACGGATCTTCGCCGAGACATCGGCTAGAGGAACCTCTGAGGAGCCCGCCTGCTTCAACTTTGGAACGAACTGGTCGCGATAGTAATCTTCAATCGACTTGGCATCGATTTGCACGGCGGGCCGAAGCCGGGCATCGACCAGTCGCATAACGTCGATCTCCTGCCGCACATGGGCAAAGATATCTTTTTCGCTGATGTTGTAATGCGCCAGGAGAGCCCGCCAACCTTCGTCAGAAGCGCCTTGCGGATACTGTTTGCGGGCAGCGGCGATGCGGGCCACAACTTCGGCGTCAGAGGCATGCCGGAACTCAGCCGAACTCATCTGCTCGCGGAGCAATTCCTGATCGATAAGACGGTCGAGGACAGCACGCCGGTCGTCGGCAGTGAAATCGGCGACGGAGCGGTTACTGAGAAGCGCCTCGTAGCATAACGCTTCGTCCCAATCGGATTGCAAAATCACGCGTCCGTTTACAGTCGCTACAATGCGATCGATCACCTGAGGAGCAGCCGCTGAACTGGGAAGGGCAAAGATGAGAACAGAGAATAGCAGCGCGATTCCCGCGGTTATCTTCGTCTTGTCATGAAGTCTCATTAAAACGGCTGTCCTATGCTGAAAAATACGTTGAAATGCTGCAGGCGTTGCGGAATAAACGCCGACGTAGGAGTTTGTTGTGTGCTCGACGTATAGCCGGTGAGATACAGCGTCGGATTCAAATTGTACCCGAAATCGAACCGTAAAGGTCCGATAGGTGTCTTATAGCGCAACCCCAGTCCGATCGCGTGTGAGGTGTAATCATAACCGGAATTGTTGAAACTGGTCACGCAATAGTCATAAGACGCAGCGGCGGTAGCCGGACTATATTGCAGGCACTGCGCGGGGTTTTGCTGGTGCCAGCGCAGCACGCCCTTCAGCATGTCGTGACCGGCAGTAAAAACATTGCCCATATCGTGGAAAATCGCGAAACCGAACCCTTCTCCCAGGAAGGGCAGGCTGACCGATGGAAAGCGGAGCTCCTCGCTGTTCACAAACAGAGCGGAGCCACCGACGGGGAAACCGGAACCGGGATCGCGCGGTCCTGCCTGATTTAACCCAAAGCCGCGATGAGAGTTGCCACCGCCGGCAAAAAAAAGTTCCGGCAGCGGGATGATGGAAATATTCTGTTGACAGGCCGTCTGCAGATTATTCAGCGGGCAGGAGCCGGGCGGCAGAATCCTGGTGCCTCCATAGACTTGTTCCGTGCCCAGAGTAGTCGAGCGAGCGAAGACAAACTTATGATTGGTCCGGCCAAAAGCGTAATAGGTAGAATCCTGGGCGAGAGCTCGGCCATAATCCGATTGCGAACCAACATAACTGGAGGCAACAAAGCTATCCAGCGTGAAGTATTGCCCTTTGGTACTTTCCAGGGGGTTGTCACGCTGGTCGCGTATGAACGTGAATCCCGGACCGCCTACGTGAGCAGGTAGGGAAAATAAACTGAATTCTGCAGGTGAAAAATCCGCCGCGAAGTTGCTGGCTTTCACCCGCCGGTAGTCGAACCGGTAGGTCATGGAAGTGGAATGGTTGACTTGCTGCCTGCCGATTTGCTGCTGCAAATCGATCTTGCCCTCCAGCCTCTGGGAGGTAAAAGTGGCCACGTTAAGACTGTTGTCGTAAAACGCTGTAAAGAAAAGTTTGAAGCGGTCATTGTTCAGGATTTTCGGGATTTCATAACCGACCAAGCCGCGCTGCTGCAGGGTTCCAACGTGTGACTGGAAGGTGAGAGTCTGGTTCCGTCCTCCGACGTTGAGACGAGTGACATCCAATGCCACGCGAGGACTGACGCCGGTCGCTCCGGCCGGGGCTGTCGTACCGGAAGGCAGACCAGTTTCGAACTCCAGGCCCGCACCGTAAGTAAACGTATAGCGTTTGGCTTCCTGCACTTGAACGAGAATGTTTTTCTCAGGATCAGCGCCGTTGGGATTTTGTACCGCAGTGTCAACCTGGTTGAAGATGCCGAGATCGTAAAGCTTGCTCTGAGTATCCAGAATATCCTGTTGACTCAGCGGCTGCCCGGAAGCCACTTGTACTTCTCGCTGCACAACGTAACCGCGTGTGTGTTCGAGTCCTGCGACCATCACGTGGTTAACAACAAATTGTTCACCCTCGTGGATTGCGTAAGTCACATCTTCGCGATTAGGCGCTCCGGGAAGGGGGTTGGCCGTGATATCCAGTGTGGCCCTGGGAAAGCCGTGATTGAAATAGTAGTTGAGTATGACGTCGCGATCCGTAGCCAAGTTCTGCTCCGAGTAAGGCTGGCCGGGCGCGGTATTCAGTTCAGGAAATGCTTTGGTATTGATTCTCTCGTTCCCGACAATATGCAGTGCCCCGACGAGAGTTTGCGGCCCCTCCGCAATTTGAATGTGCACCGCGAGACGATTCTGCCTCTGTCGATAATTGTCATCCACCTTGGTCTCAATCTTGACTTGACGGAATCCGTTGGAAACGTACAGGGCCTGGAGGCCGACGACATCGCTTTTCAGTAAAGCCTCGCTGTATCGTCCGGGAAAGAAGAATCTGCCGGCCGGCTGAATATGCAAGCGTTGGCGGAGCATTTGCGTGGGGAAATACTTATTGCCGGTGATTTCCACGAGTTCGAGTTTGTGTAGGGGTCCGGGATCGATATGGTAGATTACGCGCACCAAGTCTGGACCGGTTTCTTTTTGAACGGCAACTGACGCATCGAAGTGCCCGCGGCTCTGCACGTAATTGAGCAAATTTCGCTTACCTTCATTGAGCAAATCCTCATCGACCGCGTTTTCCTGATAGACGGGTATTTCTCGTTTTAGAACGCCCCGACTAACGTGAAAGCCTACGGTGTATACCACCACCACGGGGCCGGGTTGGATCAGATACGTATAATCCACTGCGTTCGATTCCGGGTGATATCTCTGCTCGGCGATGGAAACCTGAGCCAGGACTCGATGCTGCTTCTGAAGTTTTTTGCGCAGGCGCTGTAGAGAATTGGTAACCCGGGTGGCTGTGATCCGGTCCCCAGAGTGCATCTTTGCAATGTCCTCAACTTGGCTTTGCGAGAACTGCGACTGTCCAGTAACTGCAATCTCGCCCACATGTGCCGGCTCTTTGGCCACGATGTGAAACAGGATGTTGGTCTCCTGCGTCGCGGAATTCGAAATACTCTCCACGGTCACGCGCGCCCGGTAGTATCCGTTCTCTTGCATAAGCTGGCGAATGTTCTGCAAAGCGCGGTTGAGCTTGTCGATGGTATACAGTTCGCCGAGCTGGAGTTTCGTTGCGTTCAGGGTCTGGTTGTAGCTGGGATGGCGCGGAGCTCCCTCCACATCTACTGCACCGACAAATAAATTGGGTGACGTGGTGAAGCGGAGCACGACGGCGCCGTCTACCAGAGTGACTTCGGCCTGAATGTCAGCAAAGAGGCCGGTGGAATAAAGAATGCGGATGCTCTCGCGCACTTGATCGCGGTCGAGAGGCTGAGCCGGTTTTTGCGGCAGCATCTGCAGTAATCGCTGAGCTTCCGGAACGCCCGGAAGTTCGACCGATTTAACCGTGCGTCCGACATAGGCAGCCATACCCAGCGAGGATTGCGCCTCCTGCGACAACGGCGAAATGCGGGGGGACCCGGCGTAAGCCAACGGGCCGAGCGAAACCATCATCGCGATGACGAATGCGGCGTAACTTCTCAGCAAATAATTTCCCTGGGCCCGTTTCCTATTCGATGAGGCGCGGAGGACCCTCGTTGTCCCGCGTACGGATGTCGGAAGCGGTCCCACTTATAATAAAGGTTTTGCAGGAAGGAACTGGTGACCTCCTTGAGGCAGGGCTTGGAAGACGAACGCGCACGCGCAAAAGACAAGTTCGAGGAACGCTATTCGCGGCAGATTCTGTTCCGCGGAATCGGAGCTAAAGGCCAGCAGCAACTCGCCGCGGGCAGAGTCGCCATTGTCGGCTGTGGCGCAACCGGTTCGGCTCTCGCCTCATTACTGGCCCGATCCGGCGTAGGCAAGCTGCGGATCATCGATCGCGATTATGTGGAGGCCAGCAATTTGCCGCGGCAGTCGCTGTTTGACGAGCGGGATGCGTCCGAGTCTTTGCCCAAGGCCATCGCTGCCACACGGAAAATTGCCGTGTTTAATTCTGACATCGAGGTTGAAGCCCGAGTCGAGGATGTGGTCCCTGGAAACATTGAAGCTCTACTTGAGGGGGTGGACGTAATTCTTGATGGAACCGATAATTTCGAGACTCGATACTTGATAAACGATTACGCCGTCAAAACTTCTGTGCCATGGATTTACGCGGCCGCTGTGGGCAGTTATGGAGTGACTTTGAATGTCGTTCCAGGCAAGACCGCGTGCCTGGTATGCCTGTTTCCCGACTCGCCGCGAGGAATGGTAGAGACCTGCGAAACCTCAGGGATATTGAATACGGCGGTAAACGCGGTTGCCTCGGTCGCTGCGTCTGAAGCCCTGAAGTTGCTTTTGGGCGGCGCGGCGCTGGAGCACTTACGGAAAACGCTTTGGTCCTTCGATGTTTGGACCAATGATCACGCTGAAATTGCAGCCGGAAAACCGCGAGCGGGTTGCCGGGCCTGCGGCGAAAGGGATTTTGTGCACTTGGCGGGTGAAGCCCGTCCCCACATTACGATGTGCGGAAGAAATTCGGTGCAGATTCACGAGCGCGCTCGCCCCATTGATTTCGCGGAGATGCAGCGGCGACTGGAAACCCTTGGGACTGTCCGGCACAACGACTTCGTTTTGAAGTTCTGGCGCGAGCCCTATGAAATGACGCTATTTCCCGATGGCCGCGCCATCATCAAGGGTACAACCGACACCGGTATCGCGCGAAGCCTGTATGCGAGATTCGTCGGAAGCTGAAGAGTTGCTATCACAGCATTCGCCTTCCGTGGATGACGGCCGCAACCGTAACTTGATGCGGTTCGACATGGTAGATAATGCGATAGCTGTAAACGATCCACTCGCGGATGCTTTCGTCGTCGAATTCCGGAACCTTGCGGCCGGACATAGGAAATTGTGCAAGAGACTTGGTTGTCGCGAGAATTTTTCTGACCACGGCATTGGCATAAAAGGACGAATCTGCAGCGATGTATGTTGCAATCGCTTCAACATCAGCGACAGCGCGCGGCGACCAGACTACTCGACAAGCCACTGGCTAAGCCGTTCTTCTACATCATCCTGTGAAATCGTTCCCCGCTGCTTTGCCTCTTCCAGTCCGTGGCGCACCTTGTCGAGTACATAGAGATGGTATTGAATGTCTTCCAGCGAGCAGTTTTCGGGAAGTTTGTGGAGCAGCGATTCGACTTGTTGTTTAGCGGTGGACATTGCCGGATTCGTAGCTAATATATCACTTCACATGCCGTGCGAATGCTCGTCACGGCTTCCGACGCCGATACGTGGTCTCGCCGAAATACTGAGACATTAATATCTAAAAGGAAGCATGCTCGCCAGGCAACTCCAGGGCAAGACGGCAATCATTACCGGCGGCGCGGGCGGCATTGGACGAGCCACGGCGCTGCTATTTGCTCGTGAAGGCGCAGCGGTAAGCATCGTCGATCTTAACCAGGAAGCCGGAGCCGCTCTCGCAAGCGAGATTTCCGCAGCCGGAGGCCGCGCAATTTTCCAGATCGCGGACGTAACTCGCGCAGCGGATTGCCGCCGCGTGATCGAAGACTCTGGCAAACAATTCGGCGACGTTCACGTACTGTTCAACAATGCCGGCATTATGCGGAGAGCTTCGGTCATCGACCTCGCCGAGGAAGACTGGGATCAAGTGATGGCGGTCAATGTAAAATCCGTCTTTCTTATGTCCCGCGAAGTCATTCCGCTCATGGCAAAGGCCGGCGGAGGTTCGATTATCAACACCGCCTCCGGATGGGGATTAGCGGGTGGCGCGCGCGCAGCCGCCTATTGCGCTTCAAAGGGCGCAGTGGTTCTGCTTACGAAAGCCATGGCGATTGATCACGGGCCGCAGAATATTCGAGTGAACTGCATCTGTCCCGGCGACACCGATACCGCCATGCTACGCAGTGAAGCGCGGCAACTCGGCCAAGCGGAGGATAAGTTCCTCTCTGACTCGGCCAAGCGTCCTCTGGGACGCGTCGGCACCGCTGATGAGATCGCACAGGCCGCGCTTTACCTTGCCAGCGACGCATCCACGTTCGTTACTGGAACGACGCTGGTTGTGGATGGCGGAGGCCTCGCCGGCTCAGGCTAGAGGATTCAATTTCAGATGAAGCCAACGCAGACCCGGACTCGGTCCCAGGAATGGTTTGCCCGCGCCCAGCAATCTCTTGTTGAAGGCGTAAATTCGCCTTCGCGCGGCGCGGCCGTTTACACGCCGGGACCCATCATGCTCGAGCGCGGCCAGGGATCGCGCGTATGGGATATCGATGGCAATGAATATATCGACTTCATGATGTCGTTCGGCGCGCTCATCCACGGACACGCTCATCCGACGTTAGTGAAGACTGTTTCCGACGCGATGGCGGAAGGCTCGCACTTCGCGGCGGCAACGTCTGCGGAGGTCGAAGCGGCGGAGCGCTTTCGCCATATGGTGCCCTCGGCCGAGGTAGTGCGCTTCACCAATACCGGCAGCGAAGCCACCATGCTCGCGTTGCGATTGGCCCGCGCCCATACCGGACGGCACAAGTTCCTGAAATTCGAAGGTCACTATCACGGCTGGTACGATCCGTATCTGCTGAACGCTCATAGTCATCCGCCGGAGGAATTAGGCACGGTGGAAAATCCGGCGCGTATCCCAGACTCCAAAGGAATTCCGCCGTCAACCTTTGACGACGTGGTGCTGGCGCCGTGGAATGACGAGGCCGCGCTCGAACGCATTCTGCAAAAGCATGGCCACGAACTGGCTGCCGTGATCACCGAGCCGATCATGGCCAACATGGGTTGCATTCTTCCACGAGATGGCTATCTGCAGCGCATCCGCGAACTCACTCAGAAGTGTGGTGCATTGTTGATTCTCGACGAAGTGGTCACCGGCTTTCGCTACGCGCCCGGCGGATGCCAGGAATATTACGGCGTGGCGCCAGACATCAGCACCTTCGGCAAAGCATTGGGCGCGGGATTTCCCGTGGGCGCCGTGGCTGGGTCACGTTCGATCCTCGACCGCATGAAGTGGGGCGACAAGATGGTCCTGCACTATGGCACCTTCAATGGTCACCGGCTGACCATGAAAGTGATCGCGGCCAATTTAGACATGCTCTCCGCCGGGGCCACTTACCAAAAGATGCATGCAGTTGGCAACGCAGCTATCGTCGGTCTTCGCGAGATATTCCGCCGCCACAAACTAAAGGCTGTTGTGCAGGGCTTTGGTCCCATGTTCCAAATTTATTTCACTAATCGCGATGCCATCAACGATTACCGCGACTACTGCAAGTATGTTGATACGAAGCTTTACTCACGATTCGTCCACCGCATGCTTGATCGCGGAATTTATATGACGCCCTCAAACGGTCTGCACTGGATCATCTCGACAGCGCACACGGAAGCCGATGTGCAACTCTTTCTGGAGGCGACAGACGAGGCCTGCGGGGGGCTTGCGTGAAAGCCACCGTTTTCCTGGGCGGAGGACGCATCACCAGCGCTCTGGTAGCGGGATTGCGGCTGGCGGGCTATCGCGAGCCGATCGTAGTCCACGACCGGAATCTAGACAAACTAAAAGAGGTCACGCGCAAGTGTGGCGTGATCGTGGAACCGGATCTGCGCCGCGCGGTCGAGTCGGCGATCATATTGATTGTTGCGGTGCGGCCGGAGTCCGTTCGACAACTGTTGAAACAAATAGCAGGTTTCAAACTTGCTCGACGTCTAATAGCAGTAAGCCTGGCTGCGGGCATTCCCCTATCGATGTTACGTTCGAAACTCGGTTCGCCAGTAAATTGGGCACGGGCCATGCCCAGTCCGGTCAGCCGCAGTGGCCAGGGCTTAACCGCACTGACGTTTACCAAAAGCTTTCCGGCCGCTGCGCGTAAGCGTGTGCGCGATCTCTTTTCGCTCGTCGGTGCAGTGATCGAGATTCCTGAAAAGCAATTTGACGCTTTCACCGTTACCTATTCAAGCAGTCACGGCTATCATGCGCTCGCAGCATTGATTCACGCCGCGGAACAAATTGGGTTAGAGCGCAAAACCGCGCAATCGGCCGCCGCTCATGCACTGGCAGATGGAATTGCCGCATGGCGCGAGGGCGATGCGTCACTGGAAGAATTGTCACAGGAAGCGGCTACCCCAGGCGGTATCGCCGCTGCGGTTATGAAAGCCATTGACCGTTGCGGCTATCGACAATCAATCGTGAGCGGACTGCGTGCCGGGATGAAACAGGCGCGAAGAAATGCGAGACGATAAGGAGCCTCCGATGATCTTTCACGTTTGAGGACGCTTTGCGGCGCAGCCGAAAGCCGCGCCTTTCAAAGCAAATCACTAATCGTATTTTGCAAGACAAATCGCAGGTTCGAGCTGACCTGCTAGGCCGCCTTCTTTTTCCGTGGAACTTTGGCGCCTTTCTTGCGGGCCTCAGACAGTCCGATAGCAATGGCTTGCTTGCGGCTCTTCACCGTGCCGCCCTTACCGCCGGGGCCAGACTTAAGCGTGCCCCTTTTCTCGCGGTGCATGGCGCTCTTCACGCTCTTGCCCGCCGCTTTCCCATACTTGCGGCCGCCTGACTTTCTTCCCGAGCCCTTCTTTTTCGCTGCCATGTAATTTCTCCTCTTGCCACTTAGACAACGAATCATCCAATCGGGTTGTCGCGATTTTCTCAGCAGCCAGGCGCCTTTGCTCCACCTTAGAGGTTGCCGTCAATCTGTTTCACAAATGGGTGGCAACACCTCGCTCATGCTCGATCATCTGACCCGCTGATCAATATTTCGCAATGAGATAATTTTCTTAGGTATGAGGCGAGAACATTCATAAACATTGCGGTGTTATGTAACCTTGTGAGTAGAATTCCGCGGGTTTGACGCTTTCAGAATCGAATTCACCGCGCTTGGAGAACGAACCTATGAATCAGATTCCCTTGATCTCATCGCCGGGAACGAGAAGCGGCGACATGCTCTATCGCACGCTCGGTCGCACAGGAGAGCGCGTTTCCGTCATTGGAATGGGAGGTTTTCATCTCGCTCAGCACGGACTCAACGAAGAGCAGAGCATCCGTCTGGTGCGCTCCGCTATCGATCGCGGCATTACCTTCATGGATAACAGCTGGGATTACAACGAGGGCCAGAGTGAATTGCACATGGGGAAAGCCCTGAAGGATGGTTATCGTCAGAAAGTTTTTCTGATGACGAAGATTGACGGCCGAACCAAGGAGCTCGCGAAAAAACAAATTGAAACTTCGCTGCAACGTTTGCAAACGGATCACATCGACCTGATTCAACATCACGAGGTAATCCGCTTCGACGATCCCGATCGTATATTCGCGGAAGGCGGAGCCAACGAGGCAATGCTTGACGCGAAAAAAGCCGGCAAGATCCGTTATATCGGTTTCACCGGACACAAAGATCCGCAGATTCATCTGTACATGCTGAAAGTTGCCGCTGACCACGGCTTCCACTTCGATGCCGCACAGATGCCCCTGAACGTGATGGACGCTCACTTTCGAAGTTTCGCGCACCTGGTTTTGCCCGAACTGGTTAAACAAGGGATCGGCGTGCTCGGTATGAAGTCGATGGGAGATGGTGTGATCCTGAAGAGCAAGACGGTATCGCCGATGGAATGTCTGCATTACGCGATGAGCCTTCCGACTTCGGTCGTGATCACAGGTATAGACCACCCGGCAATTCTGGATCAGGCAATCGAGGCGGCGAAAACATTCAAACCCATGAATCGAGAACAGGTGGCCGAACTGCTAGCGAAGACAAGAGAGGTTGCAGTAGCCGGAAAGTATGAGTTGTTCAAGACTTCGTCGCACTTCGATTCCACGGCGAAGAATCCGGATTGGCTGGGCGGAGATACACCCGCCGTCCAACGGCTCGCACCACCTGCGTAGTCATGAACTGGCAAGCTTCCTCAATCATCGCGCTTCTCCGCGGTTCTGTATCACTGCACATAGAGGAGATCGATAATTTAGATTGGACTCGGGGTGCAGCGTCCCCTAAAGTAGTTATTCGGCTATAGTTATCAACGAAAGACGCGTGCGCACTGGACGCGAGTCGCAGGTGTGCGCTTTGTCGTATGCTTTAATACTTCATGCTTCAACTAAATGCTGCGGAAGGGACAACTTGGACCTGCAGAGGTCGAATTGAATGGAGCCACAGAGCCTGGGATTGGAAGTTACAAACAACGAGGTGCAAGACCGCGAGGTGCTGGAGTTGGATCTGACCGGACCCGACCGCGAGGTCACAGACGTTCTAACACTCGATGAGATTGCCAACCTTGCCGCCGAGGAAGGCCAACCGGCCGAGACGCTGATGAACGTTGTGGCCTTGATCGCCAAGCGTTTCGATACCGATGTTTGTTCAGCGTATCTGCTGGAGCCGGATCGAGCCAATCTGGTGCTGGCCGCGACGGTCGGCCTGCGCCGCGAGTGTATCGGCCAGTTGCGCATGGCGATCCATGAAGGACTCGCCGGCCTTGTGGCCGAGCAAGTGCGCCCGGTAGCCGTGGAGCAAGCTCACACGCATCCGCGTTTTAAATATTTTTCGGAAGCGGGCGAAGATGAATACCAATCGTTTCTCGGAGTTCCTCTAATCGACCGTGGAGTATTGCAGGGCGTTCTCGTGGTGCAAACCATGGAGCCTCGCCTTTTCCGCGAAACTGAAATTCACATGCTCACCGAGGCGGCAGCGCAAGTCGCGCCGGTGGTGAGCGAAGCGCGCACGCTGGATCGCTTCATCGCTCCTGCGCAAGAACGGCTGTGGACTCTTGCTCGTAATCTGTGGTGGAGCTGGGATCACGATACCGCGAGTTTGTTCCGCGACTTGGATCCGTTGCGATGGCAACAGCTGAATCAGAATCCAGTATCGCTGCTGGCGGAGTTTCCCCTGGCAAGACTCGAAAAACGGGCCGCGGAACTGGTACTCCACAGCCGCATCAATTATGCCTACCGCCGGTTGCAGGAATATCTGCACGCGGACCGCACCTGGGGAACTCGGCATGCGGGAGTTTTAAGGCCTCGTCCGGTGGCCTATTTTTCAGCAGAGTTCGGCATTCACGAATCGCTGCCGGTTTATTCCGGTGGCCTCGGCGTTCTGGCTGGAGACCACATCAAGAGTGCGTCCGATCTTGGGATTCCCTTGGTTGGCATCGGCTTGTTTTACGGCCAGGGATATTTTCGCCAGCGTCTGGATCGCGACGGATGGCAACAGGAAGAATATCTGGAGACGGATGTTACTCAACTGCCGCTGGAGGCCGCGATCGGCAAGAATGGCCGGCCTGTCGAAATCGAAATCGCTACTCGAAAAGGTTCGATTCACGCCAAGGTATGGCGAGTGGCCGTCGGCCGCTGCGATCTGTTCCTGCTTGATTCCGATGTAGAAGGCAATTCGGCGGACGATCGCCAGTTGACTTCCCGCCTCTATGGCGGAGATGCACGCACGCGAATCCGTCAAGAGCTACTGCTGGGGGTTGGTGGCTTCCGCGCTTTAAAAGCCATGGGCATCACACCAGGCGTTCTTCACCTGAATGAAGGACACAGCGGATTTGTCGTGCTGGAAGCGCTTCACACCCGCATGCAGGAAGAGGGCATTGCGTTCGATAGTGCCGTTTCCCGGGTTTCAAGAGAAGTAGTATTCACCACGCACACCCCCGTGCCTGCGGGTCATGACCGCTTTGATGCAGAGCTCATCGAAGAACATCTGGGACCGTTACGCGAAAGGATGGGCCTGTCTCAAGAAAGCCTGATGGGTTTGGGACGCGAGAAACCGGGCAACCAGCAGGAGACTTTTTGCATGACCGTGCTGGGCCTCAGGCTGTCGCGCCGCGCGAATGCGGTTTCCGCGCTGCACGGCGAGGTCTCCCGCGCCATGTGGACCGGGCTCGTTCCCGGCAAGCCGGAAGACGAAGTCCCCATCGGCCATATTACAAACGGCGTCCACGTTCCTTCGTGGCTCGCGCCTCAGATGTTCCGTTTATACGACCGTCATCTTGGGACAAACTGGCACGAGCACAGCAGCGAAGCGCGTATCTGGGAAGGCATTGAGGATGTGGACGACGGCGAACTCTGGGAAACGCACCTCAGCCTGAAATCGCGGCTTCTCGATTTCGTTCGCCGCCGCGCCATCGAGCAAGCCAAGCGCCGCAATGAGCCAGTTGAGTCTTTACAAAGACTCGCGAAGGTGCTCAGTCCAGACGCGCTCACCATTGGATTTGCCCGCCGCTTTGCCACCTACAAACGGGCGAACTTACTATTGAGGGACATCGAAAACCTGGCATCGATGGTGAACGATCCGAAGCGCCCGGTGCAGTTCGTGTTTGCTGGGAAGGCCCATCCCAACGATGAGCCCGGAAAATTAGTGCTGCAGCAGATCGCCGAACTCATGCGGAATCCCCGTTTCGCCGACAAGTTCGTCTTTGTCGAAGACTATGACATTAACGTCGGACGTTACCTCGTTCAGGGAGTCGACGTATGGCTGAACAATCCGCGGCGTCCCTTTGAGGCATCGGGTACGAGCGGTCAAAAAGTAGTTCTAAACGGCGGACTTAATCTTTCCGTCCTCGACGGCTGGTGGGCCGAGGCTTACGACGGAAGGAACGGATTCGCAATTGGCACGGGAAGAACGCACGCTGATATGAGCATTCATGATACCCGCGACGCGGAAGACTTGATGCGCGCACTGCGCGAAGAAGTGATTCCCTTGTACTACCAGCGCGATCGTGACGGTTTGCCGCGCGGCTGGATCAAGCGCATGAAGCGGACCATCCGCACTCTGGGATGGCGTTTCAACGCCGATCGCATGGTGATGGATTACACGCAGAAAGGTTACGTTCCCGCAGCCGGGGGCACATCCAGCGACATGAGATCTTCCTGGTGATGGCGCTGTAACCCTCTTCGCTGTTTCGTGGCGTTCAGCGCCGCGAACACACTTCCTATAGCAACTTTTGATTCCCCCGCATGGCCCCGGCAGGCGCGAATTGCATCCTAGATTCGGACGAAATCTTAGGATGTGAGCGGGAGAACTCAATGAGCTCCAAGCCTTCGGAACAGATGATGGATTTATTGCAGGAGCTCGCCTTGCTCAAAGAATTAGATAAGGATCACAAAGAAGGCTCGAAATCGGACGTCCAGGCTGCCGAATTGAATAGCCGGAAACGTCGGCGGCAAGAAATAGGCGATCAGATCAAAGCTCTCGGCGAATCGACCTCATAATCGCGGGAGCGTTCGGAGGGAAGGTAACAGGATGAAATTTTGGCTGCCCCCCAGGGATTCGAACCCCGATAGCCTGCTCCAGAGGCAGGTGTCCTAGCCGTTGAACGAGGGGGCAATCTCAGAGCTGATTTGCCATCGGCTCATCCTGATTCTATGGTTTTCCTCTGAGCCCGGTCAACAATGTTGCTGTTCATCCCTTCCACCGGAATAGAATCACGATGGCGTTCTACCAGGAGGACCATGTCAACCGTCTTTGAAAACGCCGCCACGCCGGCACGCGATTATTCCGAGGTGGCGCGGCAACCGCTCGAAGCCGACCGATGCGCTCTTATCGTGGTGGATATTCAACAAAAACTGCTGCCTCCGATTTTCCAGAAAGATCAACTGGTCCGCAACGCCAAGCTGCTCATTCGTGCGGCTGGAATCCTAAAGATTCCTGCCGTCGTCAGCACGCAATATGCCAAGGGTCTCGGCGGAGCCGTGCCGGAAATCGCTTCCCTTCTTCCCGAAACCGAGGCTATCGACAAGAATCTTTTTTCCTGCTTCGGCAGTGATGTTTTCTGCACGCTGCTCAAGCGCCTGCCGGGTAACCGCAATACTTTACTTTTATGCGGCATGGAAAGCCATATCTGCGTCATGCAGACGGCGCTGGCGGCGCTGCGTGAAGGGTATCTGGTGCACATCGCTTCCGACGCGGTGAGTTCGCGCACGGAATGGAATTGGAAAATAGGACTCGACCGAATGCGCGCCGCCGGAGCCGTGATTTCTTCTACCGAGATGATGATCTATGAGTTGATGCGATCCTCTTCATCGCCGGCATTCAAAGAACTCTTACCGCATCTGAAGGGATAGAAATTTCCCGCGAAGCGTCGCCTAATTTGGTTCCGACTCTTTCTTTTTCACCCGCACAACCGTGATCTTGGCGAAGCCTTCCTCAAACGTCGGCGGCTTCAACTTGGCAGCCATGCGGCGCATCACGTCTTCCGGGACAACCCGGTCGCGGCGTTCATGGCGTTCAATGCAAACCTCGAGCGGTACATCGAAGAAGACGGCGTGCACTTCGTATTGATAATCCTTCGCCAGCTTGATCCAGTGCTGGCGCTCCTGCGGGGTAAGGTTGGTCGCGTCCACATAGTTTGTGGGGCGCTTGGCGATAAGCCGCGCTTTCAGCATGGAGCGCAGATTGGAAAAAACAAGATCCTGAAATCGCTGTTCACGAACGTCGTCGAATAGCAGCGCACGAACCATATCGCTCGAGAGCGGCACCACATTGTGGCGCTTGAACCACGAACTTTTTCCGGAGCCGGGTAATCCGATCGCCAACACCACCACGCCCTTTGGCGGACGTTGCGCCATTGCCGCAGGCGCGGGTGTCTTAGGCGCCGCAGCAATCGGCTGAGCTTCTGCTTCTTTTTCCGTCGATGCGCCTTCTGCCTCCGGCATTTCTTCTTCCGCCGCTTCGAGAGGCAGTGCCGGAATCGATCCTTTCACCGCCGCTGGGGTGAAGGCCTGAGCTACGGCCTGCTCCCGTCCTCGACCTCCGCGGCCACGCCCTCCGCGCCTCCGACGACTACGGCCGCTCGCTTCGGAACTTCGCGGCACAGGCTGCGATGCTTCCCGATCAGCCCCCACTTCTTCAGCGCTGGCATCCGCCACGCGCACAGGCCGCTTTTCCACTGGCCGACCCTGCTGGGGAGACCGATCTTCCGCAGAAAACGGAGGCGGAGCAGAAATTTCCGATTCGATGTTCTCTCGATCGTCCGGGCCGGGTGCTTGTTCCGCGTCAAAATAAGCTGGCTGCAAGGGAGGCGGAGCAGGCTTATCCGAGGGCGCGGTGGGTGTCTTTTTGCGACGCTGTAAGCGGTCGCGCATCCATTTACGCATGCAAGGCTTTTAACACAGAAGAGAGTGCCGGAGCAATCGCCTGCCCGGACGGAGAACCATCCGCGATAGCGGCTCGAAATTTGACGCCATGCATCGCGAGTTTGAGATCGGAGCCACACCATGCCAGACACAGTAATACCAATCCCGCCTACCATTCGCGGCCAGAAATATATCTCTCTGACAACGTTTCGGAAGAATGGCGCGGCGGTTGCCACTCCGGTATGGTTTGGGGAAGACGCCGGCAAGTTGTACGTGATGACACGCAGCGTGATGGGTAAGACGAAGCGTATTCGAAATAATCCCCAGGTGAGGGTCGCGCCGTGCACCATTCAAGGAAAAGTCACCGGTCAAGAATTTGCAGCCTCGGCGCGCATCCTGCCGCTAGAGGAACAATCGCACGCTCGGCAGGCAATCAACCGGAAGTACCTGTTGGCCAGACTGACAACGATCTTTAGCCGGGCGGATGTGTTCCTGGAATTAACGATTTCATAATATTGTCAAGGATCGGGCGCACGTCCTTCCGTGATTAGGAATAGAACTGTTCAGATCTGGCGGGCGATCATTTACGCCGATTCCCGCTCCTGCTAACATCATTTGTTCCCCTTTAGGGCAGCGTGGAATCTGCTGTTGCACTCATAACTCATCTGGAGGATGCATGGCAATCAAAGTTGGCATCAACGGTTTCGGACGTATCGGCCGCAATGTTCTGCGGACTTCACTCAACGATCCTAACCTGGAATTTGTAGCGGTCAACGATCTCACCGATCCGAAGACGCTGGCGCACCTGCTGAAATACGATTCCATTCTCGGCAATCTTCCGAATAAAATCAGCGCGACAGCTGACAGTATTAACATCGACAACAAAACCATCAAGGTGTTTAAGGAAAGAGATCCAGGTGCGTTGCCATGGGAATCAGTGGGCGCGCAAGTGGTAATTGAATCGACCGGACACTTCACCGACGCCAACGACGCCAAGAAACACATGCGCGGCTCGGTGAAAAAAGTAATCATTTCCGCTCCGGCGAAGAATGAAGACATCACACTCGTTCTCGGCGTGAATCAGGAAAAATATGATGGCGCCAAGCACCACATTATTTCGAACGCCTCCTGCACCACGAACTGCCTGGCTCCGGTCGCCAAGGTGATCAACGACGCATTCAAAATCGTCAGCGGGACGATGACGACCATCCACTCTTACACCAACGACCAGGTCATCCTCGACTTTCCGCACAAAGACTTGCGGCGAGCGCGGGCTGCGGCGATCAACATGATTCCCACGTCCACGGGTGCAGCCAAGGCCCTCAAACTCGTGATTCCTGATCTGGCGGGAAAGCTGGATGGATTCGCCATGCGCGTACCGACGCCGAATGTTTCGGTGGTCGATCTGGTGGCGTGGGTGGAAAAAAAGACTACCAAAGAAGAAGTAAATGCGGCGCTTAAGAAAGCTTCCGAAAGCGGGCCGCTGAAAGGGTATCTCGGCTTCGAAGAGAATGAATTGGTGTCTTCGGACTTCAAAGGCGACTCGCGCTCTTCGATTGTCGATGCGCCGATGACTCTGGTGGTCGGCGGCAATTGCGTCAAGGTAATCTCCTGGTACGACAATGAATGGGGATACTCCTGCCGCGTGCGGGACCTGATTCACTACATCGCCGGCAAGGGCCTCTAGATTTTGTAGCGCCGGCGTTTCGCTGACTTTTTGGACGGGCGGGCGGAAACGCCCGCCTGGCAACTTGCCGAGCCGGTCCTGAGCAAAATCGAAGCTGCGGAGCAATTTCATTACATCTAAGGACGACCAGCCAATGTCCAAGCTTTCTATTCGTGATCTTCCACTCAACGGCAACCGTATCTTCATGCGTGTCGACTTCAACGTTCCCCTGGAAGATGGGCGCGTCATGGACGACACGCGGATTCGAGAAACGTTGCCCTCCATCGAGTACGCTCTGCGGCACGGGGCGAGACTGATTCTCGCTTCGCACCTGGGACGGCCGAAAGGCAAGCCCAACCCGAAGATGAGTCTGAAGCCGGTGGCCGAGCGCCTGCGCATGGTACTCGACAAGGAACTGGCGCGCGGCGAGAACGTCGGATTCTGCCCGGACTGCGTCGGTCCGGAAGCCGAAGAAGTTGCCATGCAACTGGAAAAAGGCCAGACGTTGCTTCTGGAAAATTTGCGCTTTCACGCTGAAGAAGAAGCCAACGATGAAAAGTTTTCCAGGCAACTGGCCAGCTTGGCCGACTTCTATGTGAATGATGCGTTTGGTACCGCGCATCGCGCGCATGCATCCACGGTAGGGATTACGAAGTTCGTGTCGAAATCAGCCGCCGGTTTACTGATGGAGAAAGAGTTGCAGTATCTGGGCAAGACGCTGGAACATCCAGAACCGCCATTCATCGCCATTCTCGGCGGGGCGAAGGTCAGCGACAAGATTGGCGTGATCCGGCATCTCATGGATAAAGTGGATTCCCTAATTATCGGCGGTGGCATGGCTTACACCTTCCTCAAAGCCAAGGGACTAGAGATTGGAAAATCTCTGCTGGAGGCAGACAAAGTCGATCTTGCGCGGCAACTGCTGGACGAAGCGAAGCAACGAAACGTGAGCATTCTTCTTCCGATTGATCACGTGGTAGCCATGAGACCGGAGGCCAATGCGGTGGTGCAGCAGATCGGCGAAGGCCAGCCAATTCCGTCCGACCGCATGGCGCTGGATATTGGTCCGAAGACGATCGAACTATTCTCTGAGGAAATTTCGCGGGCTCGCACAATTGTATGGAACGGACCCATGGGGGTGTTCGAAATTCCCGGATTTTCGCGCGGGACGTTCAAGGTCGCTCACGCCGTTGCGGAAAATGTGGGCGCAATCTCCATCGTTGGCGGTGGTGATACCGTAGCCGCAGTACATGCCGCGGAAGTTGCGGATAAGATCACGCACATTTCCACTGGCGGCGGCGCATCGCTTGAGTTTCTGGAAGGAAAGAAGTTACCCGGGGTCGAGGCACTGACGGATAAAAAGTGATCGCTCAGGATACGGGCGTGCAGGACTTCAAAATTCGACTGTTGCTGGATCGCGGCCGGAAGATCGAGTTCTGCGGTCCAGCCGACATCACCCTGGAAACAACCGATACAATCGTGAACGCCGCTAACTCGTCGCTTCTTGGCGGAGGTGGAGTGGATGGAGCGATTCACCGGTCTGGCGGACCAGCGATCCTCGCCGAATGCCGGCAGATTGTAAGCAAGATTGGGAGCCTTCCCCCGGGCAAGGCCGTCATCACGACCGGCGGAAATCTCACTGCAAAATATGTAATCCACACCGTGGGCCCGGTCTATCGCGGGGGACAACGCGGTGAGGCCGAACAATTGGCAAGCTGTCATCGCGAATGTATTCGCCTGGCCGATGACCGCGGGCTTCAGTCTTTGTCCTTTCCTGCCATCTCTACAGGAGCATTCGGATATCCCGTGTCGGAAGCCGCGATCATTGCGATTTCTTCCACGCTGGAGTCTTTTGCCTCGGCGAATCATGTAAACCACGTCCGATTCGTCCTGTTCGATATCGCCACATTGAAAGCATTCACTCGCGCCGCGGAGCACCTGGAAAAATTGAAATACAGCCCGCCCTACAGAATCGAGAGACCCTCATGAGAAAAAAAGTTATCGCTGCCAATTGGAAGATGTATAAAACCCCCGACCAGACCCGTGAGTTCTTTGGGGATTTCCTCCCCTTGGTCAGCGGCCATGACCGTGACGAGATCGTGGTCTGCCCTCCTGATATTGATCTGGCGGCGGCGGTGGAGGCGACGAAGAGTTCGAATGTGGCCATTGGCGGTCAGAACGTCCATTGGAAACCAGAGGGCGCCTTCACCGGAGAAACTTCCGCCGCCATGCTGCTGGCTCTTGGCGTGACCCATGTCATCATCGGCCATTCCGAGCGGCGACAGTATTTCTGCGAAACCGACGACACGGTGAACCTTCGCCTGAAGGCCGCGCTGGAAGCCGGTCTCAAGCCAATTTGCTGCGTGGGTGAAGTGCTCGAAGAACGCGAATCAGGACTGACGGATGATGTTCTTCGCCGCCAGTGCGTGCGGGCATTCCATGCCATTTCCGCCAAGAAAGCGGCGAATATGGTGGTCGCCTACGAACCTGTCTGGGCGATTGGAACGGGGAAAACGGCCACGCCTGAATTGGCCGCGGAGGCGCACGCCGTGATCCGCCGCGAGGCCACGGAAATCTTTGGCGAGGAGTTCGCTGCGAAGCTCCGCATACTCTACGGCGGCTCCGTCAAACCCGACAATGCTTCAGCGCTTATGGCACAGGAAGAAATCGATGGCGCGCTGGTTGGCGGCGCATCGCTCGATCCGAAATCATTCGCCGCGATTGTGAAGTACTGATGAATTTCTAAAAGGCGTAGCTTCAGCAGTGTTCTACAACCAGAAGCATTGAATGATATATACTCCCACGTTCGGACGAAAGGAGGTCTCCAATGACCAAGGTATTGCGGTGTAACGACGTGGTAGGAAGTTGCGATTTCGTGGCTCGGGGAGAATCTGAGCAGGATATTCTGCAGCAGGCTGCCGAACACGCCCGCAGCGCCCACCAAGTCAACGAAGTGACGCCGGAGTTGGCGGAAAAAGTAAGATCTGCCATTCGCGACGAAGCTGCATAATCGGATTGGTCATTCGGGCGAACCGCCTGGTTCGCCCTCCTTTCCCAGCCTCGCTAATAAGCCTCGAAGTTCTGCCAGACCTCCCGAGAAAAACTACCATTTTCCACACAATCGCTACTCTTCTGGCTCCCTAGGGTTTACATCTTAGGGAAGATCCTGCATCCAAACCTGCTGACGCAAAGGCTTTGTAAGACAATGCTTCTTCTCCGAATGCCCGGCAAAATCGCTCCAAAACTCGGTAGAAATACTCTGATATTCTGGAACTGCGCTTGCGCCATCGTCTTTTCGAGAAGGCGCGCAAACGATACAACATAAACTACTTAAGCCGCATCCGAATGAGTGCGGCCGGAAAAGACTATTTGACCGACCCACGACAGAAATCCGGCACTGAACTCGGCGAGGCCGAAGCGATCGAACGGGCCAAGCAGGGGGACGCGGAAGCGTTCCAAGTGCTTTACGACAGACACAAGAGGCGTGTGTATTCGCTCTGTCTCCGTATGACGGCGAACACCGCCGAGGCGGAAGACTTGGCGCAGGAAGCGTTTCTGCAACTCTACCGCAAGATTGGAACATTTCGCGGAGAGTCGGCATTTTCCACATGGCTGCATCGGCTTTCGGTGAACGTCGTTCTGATGCATCTAAGGAAGAAGAGTCTTCCCGTGGTTTCGCTGGAAGAGGCCACGCAAGGTAGCGAGGACGATTTACCCAAGAAGGATTTTGGGGCGGATGACGTGGCGTTAGCCGGATCGATTGACCGGTTGCAGTTACAGAGAGCGGTGAACGACCTCCCTCCCGGCTACAGAACGATTTTTGTCCTTCACGATGTAGAAGGATACGAGCATAATGAAATCGCCGGACTGGTGGGATGCTCGATCGGTAACAGCAAGTCACAATTGCACAAGGCGCGCATGAAGTTGCGCGACCTGCTCAAGATGAATAGAGCCGAAAAGGCCACCAAATCTCGAGCAGGTTAGTCGAGAAACAAGAGAACGGTAACGAGGAACATTGGTAACCTCGGCAGGGGCGCTAGAACTGCGGTGAAAGTCTGAATCGCAGCAGATTCGGGGAGAGGTCGCATGAATTGCGTTGAGCTGCAGCAAAGCTTGGCGGAAGTGGAAGACGGAAGCACTCCGGAACAAAGCCGTCACCTGAGAATGTGTCCGGCATGTTCCGAGTTATTGGAAGAGCTTAAGTTGATCGTCGCCACCGCGTGCGAATTGCAGGCCAGCGACGAACCCAGTCCGAGAGTTTGGAATTCCATCGAAATCGCGTTGCGGCAGGAAGGCCTGATCCGTCCACAGCCTGTGGGCGGCCGATTCGATCCAGCACCTTTTGCTGCCCGGTGGGGTTGGGCGCGGTGGCTTTTGCCGGCGGCAGCGCTCCTGCTTCTTACGGTGGGAATCCGCGAACGGCGGCAATCGCTCCCCGAGCAGCCAAGTCAGCAAGCCACGCTGGTAGTACCGGTTATCAACCCGTCCGGGTTGAATGATGAGGACCTGCTGCAGGAAGTCTCCGACAACCCTCCCACCGTGCGAAGTCAATACGAAGAAAATTTACGAAGGGTGAATGATTCCATTCGCGATGACCAGATCGCGGTCAACGAAAGTCCCAATGATGAAGACGCACGGCGCGCCCTGATGGACGCTTATGAGCAGAAATCCATGTTGTTCGAAATGGCGATGGATCGTCCTTAAACGGATCGGCCTTGATGGTAGAACTTTTTTGTAAACTATTTACCGCAAAGTCAAAAGCTAGCGTGGGGGATAGTCACCTATGTTGAGTAAACGCGCGGCAGGGCTGGCTACAGTCACCATCCTTCTGCTCGGGACGCTGGTAGCCGAGAGCAAGAAAGAGCTTCACTTTACAGTGGGACCACGCGCTGGCGTATCGGTGATCAATCCTTATGGCTCGATTTCAGTGAAACCGTCGTCCGGCAACACGGTGATGGTAACTGCCATCCTGCACTCCGACAAAGTTGAAGTGGATAACAACCAGAGCGGCAATCGAGTTGACATTCAATCCCACTTGCTTCCAGGCGCGGACGCTAACTCCGGACGCGTGGATTATGAAATCCTGGTCCCGGCCGACGCGAGTGTAACTTTGCATTCCAGCACCGGAACTCTGCATGCCGAGAAACTGCATGGCGATGTCAATCTGGAGGGTCCAGGGGCAAATGTCGATGTTCGGGACATTTCCAACGCCCATGTCCATGTAAAGACCATGAACGGTGCGGTCAATCTGGACAACATCAAGAATGGGCACGTCGAGGTCGACTCGCTCAGCGGAGAAGTCACGCTGCATAGCGTGAACGGTTCCTTGGTTCAGGTAGTCTCTACCAGTGGCAAGATCAACTACATTGGGGACTTTGGCAACAGCGGCGAATACCGGCTGACCAGCCACAGCGGCGATATTGACGCAACCATCCCCGAGTGGACCTCCGCTGACGTAAGCGCCCGTTCGGTTCGCGGCGAAGTGCACGACGACATTCCTCTCCAGCCCAAAACCCATACCTACTTCACGCTCGATAAGGGACGTGCCTTCGCAGGTACCGTGGGCCGCGTGGCGGTCTCATCCACGGTAGTGTTGCGAACCTTCAGTGGTAAAATTCATCTCAGAAAACGCGCCGATAACCAATAACAACGAAAAATTGAATAGCGACAACGGCGTCCTGGAGGTCAGCCAAATCGCAGGTATCGATTTATTTGGTCGCGAACCCGAAATGACCAGCCGCGGTCCGGCGAAGATGCAGGCCATCATTCTGGTCGGATTTATGGGCGCCGGCAAAAGTACGGTCGGCCGCGCACTCGCTGGACACCTGGGTTGGACGTTTGAGGATCTCGACGACCGGATTGAACGGCGCGAAAAGCAAACCGTAGCAGAAATCTTCCGTAATGCCGGGGAAGCCGAATTTCGTCGAGCTGAACACGAAGCTCTGAAAGAATTGCTGAAGGGGCTTGGCAGCGGCTCCGAGAAAGTAATCGCTTTCGGCGGCGGAGCTTTCGTCCAGCAGTCCAACGTCAGCCTGCTTGACGCGGCGAATCTCGCCACGGTCTTTCTGGACGCGGGCGTCGAAGAACTTTTGGCGCGTTGTCTGCGGCAGACGGAGACCCAAGGCGTGGAGCGCCCTTTGCTGGGGACTCCGGAGAACTTCCGACAACTGTACGAAAAAAGGCGCCCTCATTATTTGCGAGCCAGATTCAGGCAAGGAACCGAAGGAAAAGAGGTTCAGGAAATTGTTACAAACGTGATTCAGGCATTAGGTCTGCTGATCGATAGCAACGAAGGCGAGAGCGCCGAAAAACAGGAGAAGAAGAAGTGACACGGATGGCACACATACGATGGGGAGTGCTCGCGCTTTTAGCTTGTGCGGTCGCAAGTCATGCCGGCGACAAAAAAGTCAATGCGAAGCCGCCGGGATCACAGACGGTCGACTCCGGTTCATTCGGCGTTTTTGTCAGAGGCCAGCGCGTCATGACTGAAACCTTCAGCGTGCAGCAGGATAACGGCGCCAGCACGGTCAAATCCCATCTGCAGGAAGCCGGCAATTCGAACGCCGGCCAAAGCTCCGAACTACAGATGATGGGCAGTGGAGAACTGATTCGTTACGACTGGAACGACGCTAATAGTTCGCTGGTAGTCACGCCGAAAAATGAATTCCTTTTGGAAAAAATCACAACCGGGGCGTCCACCAAACCGGCGGAACAGCCGTTTCTCATGCCAAATACCTCGGCAATTCTCGATAACAACTTCTTCGTTCAGCGCGAAGTGCTGGCCTGGCGTTACTTGGCAACCAACTGCCACAGCGATAACGGTACTCTAAAGTGCCAGCAAGGTCCGGTGGAGTTCGGCGTTCTGGTGCCGCAAGATCGAACTTCCATGCCGGTCCGCATGGAACTGGTAGGCAGAGAGAAAGTTGCGATTCGCGGGGCCGAGCATGAACTCCTCCGACTGAACCTGAAAGGCGAAGCCTTCAACTGGAATCTCTGGGTAGATGACAAGGATCAGTTCAAGCTCATGCGAGTTCAGATCCTGGACGATAATACTGAGGTGGTGCGGGATTAATGATGTTGCCATCACACTCTGGATTCGACTTTCTGTCGATAGGAGAAACTAGTTGCCGCTGGCAGATGGACGTACGGCCCGGGTTATCATCACAGTGCTGCTCTTCGCGCTGGGCCTGGGGTTTCTCTATGCCGCCCGCCAGACCCTGATTGCCTTCCTGTTTGCGATTTTCTTTGCCTACCTGATGAGCCCCCTGGTTTCCTACCTGGAGAAATTGTTGCACGGCCGGGGACGCGCCATCGCCGTAATCTACGCGCTCTTGCTGGGACTGGTGGTGCTGTTCTTCGTTTCCACGGGACCGCGGATCGGACGCGAAAGCGCTCGCTTAGGTCAATCGCTCCCTGCCCTTTCCCGGTTAAGCTCTGGACAGATCGCGCAACAATTGGGACAAGAACACGGTTGGAATTCCCGCTTGGTTGAAGTCGCTCAAAACTACCTTGCCAGCCATAGCGGTGAAATCACGAAGCTCGCGCAGGCCGTGGGGCTCTGGGTGGCCGATGTGGCAAAGCAGGCGTGGCTGCTGGTGATAGTCCCGCTATTGTCGATTTTCTTCCTGAAAGACGGACGTTCCTTTAGCCAGGTTCTGCTTGATCTGGTGCAATCCAGGCCGCAGCGCGAGCTGTTGCAGGGCGTGCTGAGTGATCTGAACCAGATGCTGGCCCACTTTATTCGCGCGCAACTTATCCTGGCCGCGCTCACGCTAGCCGTGTACTCAATTGCCTTAGGCATGATGGGCATGCCCTATGCTTTGGTGCTGGGAACTTTAGGCGGATTGCTTGAATTCATTCCGGTGATTGGCCCTCTGGCCGCCGCTGTCGTCATCGTCAGCGTATCGCTGCTGGTCGGGTTTCCGCACTGGCTCGCGCTGATAATTTTCCTGGGCGTATGGCGCCTGATTCAGGATTACGTGACCTCACCGCGCATCATGGGTCAGAGTGTGGAACTGCATCCTCTGGCGGCAATTTTCGGAGTGATGGCGGGCGGCGAGGTGGCCGGGATCTTAGGAATTTTCCTTTCGATTCCAGTGATGGCGAGCCTGCGCATTGTTTTTCGGCGCTGGCGGCTCTATGCCGAGAAGCGCAAATTCGGCCCGCTCGATGAGTACGTGATCGGCAGCCAAGTCGGAGCCAAAAAGTAAGAACCGGCTTCCTGGTTGGCTCACACTACTAAGCTGGCTTCCCTTCTGGATATTGAGGGCGTCCGCATTTCCGTCCTGCGATACTTACCCCGCTGCTCCGACTGATCTCTCCACACTTACATTTCGCAGAAACTCCGCCGCCGCTTCAGGCAATACGGTGTTAATGAACATCCCCGAGCCCAGTTCGATTCCAGCGACCCGGGTAAGACGCGGGATGACGCTGACATACCAATGAAAATGCCGGGCACGAACGTAATCGGAAGGTCCGCTCCGGATCGTAAAATTCAGGTCGGGATTCTCCAGCCCGACGTAAATCTTCGCCAGCAAAGTACGCAAGACGTGTGCCAGGTCAGCGATCTCCGCGGAAGTAATTTCACCGAAGCTCGCCATGTGGCGCAGCGGAAATATATGAGTAGCAAACGGCGTGGCGGAAGCGAACACCTCCATGGCGACGAACATTTCGCTCTTGAGCACGATGCGCGACTGATCTTGCATTTCGCTCTCCACCATGTGACAGAACATGCATTCTCCCGCATCATCAAAATGGCGCAGCGCTTCGTGCAGGCGATGACGCACCTGGCTGGGGATTACGGGAGTGGCTATCAACTGGGAGTGCGGGTGCTGCAGGCTAGCCCCGGCGTCTGCGCCGTGATTTTTGAAAATCGTGACATGATTTACTCTCTGGTCGGCGCCGAGCGCATTGTATCGGTCCTTGTAAACTGCCAGAATCTTGGCAACGTGTTCGTCCGGTAATAAAGCCATGCAGCAGGAGTGGTCGGGACTGTCGATAATCACTTCGTGAAAGCCGAAACCATCGATCCGGCGCCGCAGATGTTGCAGGCTGCGGGTCGGCTGAACCTCGGAAGAGAGTGCGGCGAATTTGTTGGGAATCACCCGCACCGCCCAGGGCTCCGCTTTATCTACGGGAAATCGCATCACCTCCGGCGGCGTCTTATTTTCGTTTCCCGGGCAGAACGGACAGGTCTCAACAAATGTGGGTACGACTTGCGCTGCCCGATGTGTAGCCAACTCCTCCGGACGCTTGGCGCGTTCCGTGGCAATAATGACCCATTCTTTGGTAAAGAAATTCTGGCGTAGCTCAGGCATGGTGACCCTCTATCTTTCTATCGGCACATAGAGGGAAAACTGCAGTAAGCCGGCTGCAACGTATGTTTGGCCGACAAAAGATATGCCGGTTACTTTCGGCAAATCGATCCAGCATCGCCTGTTGTAGAATTCCAACTATCCCTTTTATGACCCGCAAAATATGAGCAGGAAAATTCCCATTGGAATTCTGGGCGCTACCGGCGTCGTCGGGCAGAGATTTATCCAGATGCTGGAAAACCATCCATGGTTCGAAGTAGCCTGGCTAGCCGCCTCTGACCGTTCCGAAGGCAAGATTTATTCGGACGCTGCACGCTGGCGCTTGAAAACGCCGATTCCAGCGAACGTGGCTGCAATGAAGGTTTCACCGGCCACTCCCGAGGGCGCTCCCAAAATTATTTTCGCTGCCCTCGATGCCGCCATCGCCGCCGAGATGGAGCCTCGCTTCGCCGACGCGGGCTGCGCGGTGGTATCCAATTCCAGCGCGCTCCGTATGCAATCGGACGTGCCGTTGGTAATTCCCGAAGTCAACGCCGGACACATCAAGCTGATTGATGTGCAGGCGTGGCGGAAGAAATCAGGCGGCTACGTTGTGACCAATCCCAACTGCTCGGCTATTGGCTTGGTTCTCGCCTTAGCCCCTCTGCACCAGCGTTTCGGCCTCGAAGCCGTGATGGCTGTAACTATGCAAGCAGTCAGCGGTGCGGGATATCCTGGCGTTGCTTCGCTCGACATTCTGGGTAATGTGATTCCTTACATCCGTAACGAAGAAGAAAAAATGGAAGAGGAGACTCTTAAACTCCTCGGTCAAGTCAACGGGACAAAAATTATTCCCGCGGCATTTGCCATGAGTGCCCAGTGCAACCGGGTCGCCGTTGAAGACGGGCACACGGAATCGGTTTCGGTACGTTTGAAAAGCAAGGCCACCCGCGAAGAGATCATCGCAGCGTGGAATGACTACCGCAGCGAGCCGCAGCAATTGAAACTTCCCAGCGCGCCCGAGCGCCCCGTCGTGTACATGGAAGCGGCGGATCGTCCGCAGCCACGATTCGACGTAGATTTGGGCGCCGGCATGACAACCGCCGTCGGGCGACTGCGGCCGTGCGGCGTACTCGAGTGGAAATTTACCGCGCTTTCCCACAACACGATTCGCGGAGCGGCGGGCGCTGCCGTGCTGAACGCTGAACTGCTCAAGGCCAAGGGCTACCTCGCCGCTCCCTAGAATGAAAATCGAGCCGCAGTCCCATCATTTCGTCAGGAAGTTACGCCGATGATCGTAATGAAATTCGGCGGCACTTCTGTGGAAGATGCCCGGGCCATCGAGCGGGTAGCTGCAATCGTCAAAGAGCGCCTGCCCCAGCACCCCGTGGTTGTGGTCAGCGCCATGGCCAGAGTTACTGACACGTTGCTTACTATGGCTCGCGCCGCAGGAGCCGGCGAACGAAAAACCGCGCTGAAGCTCTGCCGGTCCCTGCAGGAGCGCCACTACAATACCGCCAGCGAACTGCTGGGCACGGCCCTCTTTACCGACTTCCACTCTGAACTGGGAAGCGATTTCGAAGCACTCGACGAACTGCTGCGCGGAATTTCCGCTGTCGGCGAACTGACCCCGCGCACTACCGATCATGTAGCCGCCTTCGGGGAGATCCTCTCCAGCAAGATTGTGGCAGCGGCGTTTTCCGCACAAGGCCTGAACAGCGAGTTCGTAGATGCGCGCGAAGTTCTGGTCACCGATAGCAGTTACATGCAGGCGGTTCCGCAGCAGGAAGAAACCAACGAGCGATTGCAAACCAAAGTAAAACCGTTGCTCGATGCCGGTCAGGTTCCAGTGATGGGTGGATTTGTGGGCGCAAGCCGCTCCGGAATCACGACGACCATCGGACGCGGCGGCTCGGATTTCTCCGCTGCCATTGTGGGCGCTGGATTGGGCGCAGAACGAATCGAAATCTGGACCGACGTCGACGGAATTCTGACCACTGATCCCCGAATCTGCAAAGAAGCGCGCCGCATCAAAGTGATCAGTTTCGACGAGGCAGCTGAGCTGGCCTATTTTGGCGCCAAGGTCCTGCACCCAGCCACCGTGCTTCCGGCGATCCAGAAGAATATTCCCGTTTACGTTCTGAATTCATTGAACCCGTCGTGTGAAGGGACGAAGATTACTACTCGCGCCCCGCAGGTGAAAAATATTTTTAAAGCCATTGCGGCTAAGAAGCGCATCACTATTGTGGACGTAGCCGCGCCCCGCATGCTTTTGGCTCATGGATTTTTGCGCGCCATCTTCGAGGCCTTCGACCGGCACAAGGTTGCGGTCGACGTGGTCTCGACGTCGGAAGTCAGCGTTTCGCTCACGGTGGATTCGAATCAGGCAATCCCCGCGCTGGCCGCGGATCTGGCCAAACTGGCCGACGTGAAGTACGAAGGCCGCAAAGCGATCGTCTGCCTCGTAGGCGAGAGCCTTCGCGATAAACCGGGCGTTGCCGCTCTGGTTTTTGGTGAGCTGGCTGATAAGAAGATTCGCATGATCTCACAGGGTGCCTCCGAGATTAATCTGACCTTCGTCATCGAGGAAGACGAAGTGCCCGATGTGATTCAGCGTCTGCACACAACATTTTTTCAGGATCTGGATCCAGAAGTATTTGCTTAGGAGCTTTATCCCAGAGCACGCTGAGAAAGGCTTACGGAGAACGCAGTAAAATAGCTATTTTCTCCGTGACCTTCGCGCGGTACTCTGCGATCACAGCGCTAAGGATTTTCCATGAACATTCTCTTGCTTGGCCGGGGCAAAACGGGGTCGCTGGTAGCGGACATAGCCCACCGACGCGGACATCGCCTCGATATTATTGGCGCCGCCGAAAACGTGAGTGGAGCGGCCCTTACCGCGGACAAGCTGCGCGACGTCGACGTCGTCATCGATTTCACCGCTCCACACTGCGTCCTGTGGCATATCGAAACCTGTGTCAAGGCAGGCAAGAACATGGTCGTAGGTACCACCGGCTGGTACGCAGAGAGAGATCGGGTCAAGAAATTAGTTGAGAGCTGCGCGACCGGCTTCGTTTATGCCGCCAACTTTTCGGTGGGAGTAAATCTCTTTCTCGAGGTCGCGCGAGCCTCGGCCGCTGCGCTGCGCCACGACTATACCGGACAGATCTTCGAAAGGCACTATGTTCATAAAAAAGATGCGCCGTCGGGCACGGCCATCGCCATCCAGAGCGTGATGCGTGAGGCTAGCCGCGAGCTCAAGAATGAAGATCTCGAAATCATTTCCTTTCGCGAAGGCGAAGTTGTTGGCATGCACGAGGTTGTGCTGGAATCCGCCGTCGACACTATTTATTTGTGTCACGACGCCAAGTCCCGCGAAGGCTTCGCCGAGGGCGCGGTGCGGGCGGCAGAGTGGATCTCCGGCAAAAAAGGCTTCTACGATTTCAAGGATATATGGCGACAGCTGTAGAATAGCTCGCCGTTCCCACACGAGGCTATTCGCGTTATCTTATAACCATGCAAGTCCGTGGATGTGGTACCGCGCTGGTCACTCCTTTTCATCAGGATGGCGCGATCGATGACACTGCTCTGCGCAACCTGGTGGCGTGGCAGGTGGAGTCTGGCATAGATTTTCTAGTTCCCTGCGGAACCACCGGCGAAACGCCCACCCTGAACCATGACGAGTGGCTGCAGGTGATTGATACCACCATTGAAGTAGTGGCGGGCCGCGTGCCCATCGTAGCGGGTGCGACTTCGAACTCCACGCACGACGCCGTAGAGAAAGCCAAAGAGGTTGCTGCGCGAGCCGGAGTCGACGCCATCCTCACCGCTTCTCCCTATTACAACAAGCCAACGCAGGAGGGCCAGTACCGGCATTTCAAAGCGATCGCGGAGGCCGTCAGCGATAAGCCAATCATTCTTTACAACGTGCCCGGCCGCACCGGATCGAATCTCGAGCCCGCAACCCTGGCGCGCCTCGCCGAGATTCCTAACATTATCGGCGTGAAGGAAGCCTGCGGCAACATGACGCAGATTGCCGAAGCCATCAACTCCGTGCCCGATACATTTCTGGTTCTCTCAGGGGATGACGCTGTTACGCTGCCGGTCATTGCGCTGGGCGGAGTGGGAGTTATCTCGGTCGCGTCAAATGAGATTCCGCACGAGATGGCAACCATGACGCGGGCCGCGCTCAACAACGACTGGGCTGCCGCACGTAGCCTCCATCGAAAATACTTGCCCCTGATGCAGGCAAATTTTATCGAGTCCAGTCCGCTTCCGGTAAAGGCAGTGCTGGCAATGATGGGCAAGATCGAGGAGAACTACCGTTTGCCTTTATTGCCCATGCGTCGCGATACGCGCTCAAAGTTGCAACGAGTGGTGACGGAAATTGGACTCGTCTCAAAGCCAGCAGTGCCGGGCCCGGAGGCGGCTGAGTTTTATATTTACGAAAATTGGGTGGCTGGTCCGCACAAGATCGTGCTGCATCGCGGATCCTGCGGACAGTGCAACCAGGGAAAAGGCCGTCCCGCCGGACACGATGCTAACCACGCGCGCTGGCACGGACCATACCAGACGCTGGTTCAAGGACGCGAAGTGGCGCATGGAATGGCGGGCGTGCTGATTCGCAGCGAGTGCAAGTGCGTATGAACAATTGCTGATTGTTGATTTTTGATTGTTGATTGCTGATTCAAAAGATTCTGTCGAGGTTTCAATCAACAATCAGCAATCGAAAATCAACAATTCCGATACTTCATGCAATCCCTGAGAGCTTCTATCGAACGCCTGGCCGCGCTGGGCGAGGTCGAACATAATCCCGAGGCACGTCCGGCGTTTTTCGAATTCCGCGACGCTTTAACCCAAGGAAAGATCCGCGCCGCCGAGAAACTTGACGGCCGCTGGATCGTAAACACCTGGGTGAAACACGGCATTCTGCTGGGCTTCCGGCTCGGCGAACTAGCGGAGACAGCGGCTGGAACACTCACCTTTATCGACAAGGATACCTTCCCTGCCCGGCAGTTTTCCATCGCGGACCGCGTGCGTGTCGTGCCCGGAGGATCATCCGTGCGGCTGGGCGCATACGTAGCACCTTCCGTGATCTGCATGCCGCCTATGTTCATCAATGTGGGCGCTTATGTGGACGAAGGCACCATGATCGACTCCCACGCACTGGTGGGCTCCTGCGCGCAAGTCGGCAAGCGCGTGCACGTCAGCGCCGCGGCGCAAATCGGAGGAGTGCTGGAGCCCGTGAATGCCGCGCCAGTCATCATTGAAGACGACGTACTGATCGGCGGCAACTGCGGCATTTATGAAGGCACGCTGGTGCGGGCACGTGCAGTGCTTGGCGCGGGAACAATTTTGACGCGATCCACTCCGCTATACGATCTGGTACGCGGTGAAGTTTACCGAGCGAAGGAAGAGGCTTCGCTGGAAGTTCCCGAAGGTGCGGTGGTGGTTCCGGGATCGCGCGCGGTAAGGAAGGGCGCAGCCGCCGAGTCAGGAATCTCGTTATATACACCGGTGATTGTAAAATACCGCGACGAGAAGACGGATCGAGGAATTGAGCTGGAAGACTGGCTGCGCTGATTCGAAATATCGAATCGAAATATAACCCCCATACGCTCTAGATAGCAGTAACCGCGAGTTCCCCGGCTCCGTCGAGACTAACCTGAATTTGCGCCAGCTTCTGCACCACCCAATCAGCATCGCTCAATGCCGCCGCAGGATAAGTGCTGGTTAACCCAATCGCTTTCATCCCACCTGCGTGCGCCGCGCGAATTCCTGCCGGCGCGTCTTCAATCACTAAACACTCTGTTGGATCCACCCCTAACAACTCAGCACCCTTCAGATACGGCTCCGGGTGCGGCTTGCCATTAATCACGTCGTCCGCGGTCACCATCACACTTGGAAACGGGACGCCGGCAAGTTTCAGCCGCGCGCTGGCCAGGTGTCGAGCACCCGATGTCACCACGCCCCATTTGCTCTCTGGAATTGAGCGGATGAGATCGATTGCACCAGGCATCACAACAATGCCACGGTCCGAGGCTTCGCGGTTCTCCAGCCTCCGCGCTTCCGCTTGGGCGTTAAGGTGGGGAGCGACCGCTCGAATCACTTCAACAGAACGGACGCCGTGGGCTATGGCGATCACGCTCTCTTCGTCGATTCCTTGCTCGCGCGCCCATGCTCTCCATTGCCGATCGACTGAGCCCGTGGAATCAACGAGAACTCCGTCAAGATCAAACAGGATGGCGGCGCAGCGAAATTTGCTCATTCTTGTTTTTGTACCACACCGTGACCCTCAACCAATCGGCGCTGGTAAAATCCGCGGCTCTGAAGCCGACAAAGTTTGCTGTTGAGATTGCTGACGAACCAGCAAATATCGCTGCCGGAAGTGGGCCTTGGCGCGCTCGCCCCAGGCGCGTACGAACCAGTAATTCAAACCCGCACCCAATGCAGAGCTAACCAACGGAATCATGCGTCCGGCCCATTTTTCAACAACCTCAGCGCTGGCCCGGGCGGCGATTCGCTGAATCACCCGCGGCACGAACTTGTTGACAAATTCTTTCTCCACCAATTCGCGGCTGATGTCGACTCCAGCCGCGCTGGCAGCGGCAATCCACAACTCGGCAATTTCATTGTCGGTATTGAACTGGAAACCGTAAACCAGGCTGAGCTTCTGAATCGTACGCATGGTAATAGCGGAAAGGATGCCAAGGTCAGGAATGATCGTGATCAGGCCGCCGAGACCAAAACCGGCGCCCTCCGCGGCAGCAAGCTTCATTCCGCCACGAATAATATCCTCCGCCACCATGTCGATTTCGCCTACTTCAAGGGAATACACACCATGATAGCCGCTGACCGGAAGCCGGTAAGCCGTGCGCAGCTGCAGCAGAAATTTCTGCGGATCGACTTGCACTGTCGAATACGCCCGGGTCAACCCTTTTACAACGGCCTTCTCGGCGCGCAGGCGCAGCCACGATTTCGATTCCACCACGGCCATCGATTAACCTTAGCTCAGAAAACGAACGAATTCCATTCCGCTATCGGGTAGGAAGGGCGGAATCGCTCTGTACGCTACGTAACACACTCTGCTAGCATCAAGGTTACTCCATGCCAACTGGAAAACTGCAAGTCGTCCCCTTGGGGGGCCTCGGCGAGTTCGGTATGAACTGCATGGCCGTCCGTTGGGGCGACGATATTATTGTGATCGATGCCGGACTGATGTTCCCCGAAGCCGAATTACTCGGCGTGGACATCGTGGTTCCCGACATTTCTTATCTCATCGAGAATCGGCAGCGGGTGCGCGGCATCATTCTCACCCACGGCCATGAGGATCACATTGGCGCGCTGCCCTGGATTCTCTCTGAACTCAACGTGCCGGTGTGGGGCACCGAGTTCACTCTGGCTTACGTGGAGGACAAACTCGACGAGCACGGACTGCTTGAAGAAGCCGACCTGCGCGAAATGCATGCCGGCGAGCGCTTCAAGGCGGGAGCATTTACCATCCATCCTATCCGCGTAACTCACAGCCTGGTGGATTGTGTCGCGCTCGCGATTCACACGCCACTCGGTGTCATCATCCACACCGGCGATTTCAAAGTCGATCCCACCCCCACGGATGATCATCTCTTCGATCTGCACTCCTTCGCTGAGTACGGAAAACAAGGCGTACTTGCGCTGTTTCAGGATTCGACTAACGTCGAACGCAAGGGATACACCCCCAGCGAGCGCGCCGTGCGCCGTAAATTTGATGAAGTCTTCGCGCACACCCAGCGGCGATTGTTCATCTCATGTTTTTCTTCGTCCATTCACCGCATCCGGTTGGCGGTCGAGTTAGCTCACCAGCATGGACGCAAGGTCGCCTTCATCGGGCGTTCGATGAACAACTCCGCCGAAATCGCGGAAGATCTCGGCTACCTGGAGATTCCCGACGGCCTGGTCATCAATCCCGGTGAGATGAAGAATTTTCCGCCGGAAAAAGTTTGTGTGATGATCAGCGGCACTCAGGGCGAGCCCATGTCCGCCCTGTCGCGCGCCGCTGTCGACAATCACAAACACGCCAAAATTGAAAAGGGCGACACCGTGGTGCTCTCCTCGCGCATCATCCCCGGTAACGAGAAGACGATCTATCGCATGATCGATCACCTGTTCCGGCGTGAAGCCCACGTCATCTACGAAGACGGTAGTTCGCCACCGATTCACGTCAGCGGACACGCAAGTCAGGAAGAACTAAAGCTGATCATCAATCTGGTGAAGCCGAAGTATTTTATTCCCGTCCACGGCGAGTACCGGCAACTGAAGCTGCACGCCGAGATGGCCGGCGCGATGCACAGCTCGGTAGGCAAGGTTATGCTGATCGAGAGCGGTGACGTTCTCGAATTCGACGAACACAGCGCCCGCAAAGCTGGCAAGGTGAATGTGGGCCGTGTCTGCATCGATTCCGGCTCGCGCACCGATGTAGTTGAGGATCTAATCATCAAAGACCGGCGGCATTTGAGTGAAGACGGAATCGTGCTACCCATCATCGCCATCAACAAGCTGACAGGACGAGTAGAGACCGCGCCTGAGATCGTAACCCGCGGTTTCAATCCCGGCGATAACGGGTTGATGGACGGAGCCCGGCGCATCGTTGAAGACACATTGGCGCATTCCAGCGAAGAAGAAAAAGCCGACTACGGTGTGATCAAGGAAAAAATTCGCGCCGATCTGAAGCGTTACATCTCAAAGCAGACGCAGAAGCGGCCGCTCATTATGCCGGTGATATTGGAGATTTAGATAAGCGGATTGGTCCAGCGCAGTCCCGGAAAGCGCGCGAAGTCGCGGTCCGCGGTATAGAGCACACCACCATATTCAACCGTCAACGCAGCCAATTCCGCGTCGCTGACCAGTGGTCCTGAGGCCTGCCCCTCGACCATCATTTGCTTCAACACGGACCAGTGTTCCTCGCCTGCGACAATGATTCGCACATTCGGCTGCTCCAACCACGCTTCTACAATTTCTGTGCCCTGCTCAACGGTCAAACGCGATCCCGGCAGCCTCCGATTAGTGATGACGCGTAAAAAAGCAGACACGGTCTGCCATGGCAAGCCCACCAATTCTATGTCGGAAAAGATCTTCTCCACCCAGGCGCGGCTTTTCTTATGGTGGGTCGAATCAGTATCGTAGGAATAAATAAGCAGGTTGGCGTCGACAACGATCACCGATGATCCGGGCCTTCGAGAGACTCGATCAATTCCTCAACCTTCTCGAAGTGAGGCAATCCCAACTTTATCGGCTTCACAACAAATGGCTTTCGGATCGGTTGTTTCGTGGCTGTCAAACCCAACCGCAGAAGGCGATTGACGACACGTTTCAAAGGTTGACCCGATTTGCCAACTTCCTTGTTCAGCAGCGCAGCTACGTCGTCATCGAGGGTAAGAGTGGTTCGCACATCTTGATGTTAACACTATAGACATCATGATGTCAACTGCCTCGCGTTCCCTTCCTCTTCGTGGTAAGCGATAATAAAAACCCAATGGTCACCCTTTCCGACATCCGAAAAGCTCAATCTCGCCTGCAAGGCGTCGCCGCCCGCACCCACCTCATCGAATTCGATCATCCGGAATCCGATACTCGCCGCCTTTTCCTCAAGCCGGAAAACCAGCAGCCCATCGGCGCTTTCAAGCTACGCGGAGCTTACAACAAGATCGCCTCGCTCTCGCCCGAAGATCACAAGCGGGGTGTAATTTCCTACTCCAGTGGCAATCACGCTCAAGGCGTGGCCTATGCGGCCCGCGCGCTTGGAGTAAAAGCTGTAATCGTTATGCCCGACAATGCTCCCCCGATCAAGCGTCAGGCTACGGCCGCGCTAGGCGCGGAAATCGTCATCGTCGGCCCCGGCAGCGCCGAACGACAAACGAAAGCGGAAGAACTGGCGGCGCAATACGGCTACGTGATTGTGCCTCCGTACAACGATGAGCAGATCATCGCCGGGCAGGGCACGATGGGATTGGAGATTCTCGAAGACTTGCCCGAGGTGGAAACGGTTTTTGCCCCGGTGGGCGGCGGAGGGATGATCAGTGGGGTCGCCACTGCTATCAAGCTGAGTAAGCCCTCGATAAAAGTAATTGGCGTGGAGCCGGAACTTGCCGGCGATGCCCAAGCCAGTCTACGCGCGGGAAAGATTATCCACTTCTCTGCCGACGAAGTCTCGCGCACCATTGCCGATGGGCTCCGCACGCAGAGCATCGGCCCCATCAACTTCGAGCATATCCGCTGCTACGTAGATGACATCGTCACCGTAAGCGACGAGCAAATTCGCCGCGCAGTCCGGTTGCTGGCGTCAAATCCCGCAACCATGGCCGAGCCTAGTGGGGCCGTGGCCGTGGCCGGCTTTCTGTTCGGCGGCGGTCAACTCCCAAAAACGAAGTTCAACGTTGCCATCATCAGCGGTGGAAATATCGATTCCAAGATGCTGGAAGAAATTCGCCGGGAATAAGTCCGCGCGCAATGCGCACGCGGGTGTTTCAATTTGAGCGCGCCGCAACCGCCCACCGCCGTATCGCAACCAACGACCATACTGCCTCCACCAGCCCGAATGGCCAGGCCCCCTGCAGGAACCCGTAGATCGACCCGAGCATGCAAGCTCCGGCAAAGGCAAGAATGAACCAGCGGCTACGCGCCTCTAAGGCATAGAAGACGAGCATTGCTGTCACTGCAAATAGCCCGAAGAGGGTTAAAGGAGTCACGTTTGGGTGGAGCGATTTTACCCTTTCGCTTGTACTGGCCGCGATTCGCAATTTCGGCAAAACGGCAGAATCGTACAACCCGATGCCACAACTATGTTATCCAACCATATAGTTACGCGTGGGTAACGACGGTAGTTACTTGCGACAGTGGAATTTCCTATGGTACAAACAACCAGTCGCATAACTCACGCAAGATGCCATTGCCAAACCATCTGATAACTCTACAGCGCAAATTCTGGAGTGCAGTGATTGTTGCAGTTGCTGTGGCCTCGCTGACGATGAGCGTGGCGACTCGCTATTATTCTCTTCAGGATACTTCGTCTCGTCCAGTCAGCACCGTGCAAAAACAAGCGGTTCCGGATGCGAGACCGCAGCGCCTCACCAAAAACGCCGCTGTCTGGAGTCCTCCAGTATTGTCTTTTGCAGTTGCGCAGGTCCCCAGTTTTCATCCTCGAATTGATTCCGCCCGCCCCTTGCTGCGTAGCCTGGTTTGCGATACAAGCCTCTACAATCGGCCTCCTCCCGCTCCTAAATCCTTTTTATAGGTTCCTGGTTATCGGATCTCGGTCATCGGATCTCACTGAATTGTTGCTTGGCAGTTTAGCATTGAGACTTGAAAACGCTTTATTCGTCGGCCGGTTCGCATTCACCTTCTCAGGAGCGAACTGGCGGGCGAGGTCTGGCGACAATTGTGATGAGCTCGGCCGAAGAATGCCGATTCGGTAGACATTTCAATTCCCGTATCTAGAAAGGAAATTCTATGCAGGCTGCGCAGTCATTGACGAAGGATGAGCTCGGCGCTCTACGCCAATTCGATACCTGCATGGTCGCGAATGCGATCGAATCGTTTAATGTCAGGCTGCACAATACGGGCTTTGCCGATGCTCGCATCCGTTGCATGTTCGAGGACGCTCCGCCCACCGTCGGTTACGCCGCAACCGCCCATCTGCGCAGCGGAGAGCCCCCAATCGGCGGCGGCACATTCCATGACCGCGCTGATTTCTGGAACAGCATTCTCGAAATTCCCGCCCCACGTATTCTGGTGTTGGAAGATATGGACACTCATCCCGGACGAGGCGCTTTTGTGGGAGACATGCATGCTGCCATCTTGAAGGCCCTAGGTTGCGTCGCGTACGTGACCAACGGAGCGGTGCGTGAATTGCCTTCCGTGCGCAAAACAGGATTTCAGCTGTTCGCCGGGAGTGTTGCCGTTTCTCACGCCTACGCCCATATCTTTGAGATTGGGAGACGAGTCACCGTGGGCGGAATGGACGTACGGCCGGGAGATTTATTGCACGGCGACCGGCACGGAATTCTTACCGTTCCGCTGGAGGTTGCGCCGCGCATTCCGGCCGCGGCAAACCGAATGCGACAGGCGGAGCAGGAAATAATCCGTTTTTGCCAATCCGAGGATTTTTCCGTCGCGAAATTGGGCGAGATCATGAACAGGCTGCGTTGAGGGAGCGAAACCGAATGAGCGAGGAGAATTCGATGATTGAAGCGTGCGCTAGATTCGCTAAGCGGCCGGTCCGCCCTCCGATGCCGTTGCTTTCCTGCCTCCTTGCCAGCATGGTGGCTGCGACGGCGGTGTTGTCGTCCTGTTCAGGCAGCCGCGACGATAAAGTACAGGCGAGCACGGCGGTGCCCACAGTCGGAGTGACCAACGTAGCAAAAAGATCTCTTAGCCAACGACTTACCTTATCCTCCGAACTAGTACCTTTCCAGGAAATCGATGTCTACGCGAAGGAATCAGGGTTTGTACAAAAACTAAATGTTGATTACGGAACTCATGTGAAGACCGGCCAGGTAATGGCAGTTCTTGAAATTCCGGAGCTGGAGGCGCAGCTCCAGGAAGATGAGGCGGAGATCAAGAACGCGGGGAACCAGGTGACCCGGGCGCAGCACGAACTATCTCGCTACGAAGCCCAGTACAAAGCACTGCACCTGGAATACACGCGTTTGAATGGAGTCTTTCAAAGCCAGCCGGGAATTGTGGCGCAGCAAGAAGTGGACGACGCCCAGGGCAAAGATCTCGCCGCATCGTCGCAAGTAGACGCCGGCCAGGCCGCCCTGGAAGCGGCGCAGAGCCAGATGGGCGCGGCCAAGGCGAAGTTGGTTCACGACCAAAGTCTGTTTGATTATTCGAAAATCACAGCGCCGTTTGCCGGAGTGGTAACCGAGCGTTATGCGAACCTCGGCACGCTGGTGCAGGCGGGAACCGGCTCCAGTACTCAGGCGATGCCGATCGTGCGCCTTTCCCAAGACGATCTGTTCCGGCTCGTGATTCCAGTGCCGGAGTCCTATGTTCGCTATATCAAAGTGGGCGATGCCGTGGACGTTCGCGTGCCTTCTCTGGACCGCACTTTTCCCGGCAAGGTCGCGCGCTTTTCGGTAGATGTGCGGGAAGACACCCGCACCATGCACACTGAAGTGGATGTTTCCAATCCACAACGCGTTTTGCTACCCGGCCTCTATGCGGAGGCAAAGTTAAATCTGGAAGAAGAACACGATGTTCCGACCGTGCCCATCCAGGCTTTAAACCACGAAGGCGAGAGAATCACCGTTCTCGTGGTCAACGGGAACGGCGTACTGGAAGAACGAACTGTGCAGGTAGGTCTTCAGACCGCGAGCGATGCCGAAATTCTCTCCGGATTGAACCGCGGTGATCAGGTTGTTGTCAGCGATCGCAGTGGGTTAAAGCCGGGAGAAAAAGTTCATCCTCGGGAAGTGCCCATGATGCAGTACCACGAGGAGAACGCGCAGTAATCCGCAGCCAGATGGCCTAGCCAGCGCTGCGGCGCAACTGGAAAAACATTATGCCAGGGTTTTCGATTCGCAATCCGTACTTCATCATCGTGATCTGCCTGACGCTCCTGGTCATCGGCGTGACCAGCTTGGCGCGGATGCCGGTGGATTTGTTCCCGCCGATTAATCTGCCCGAAGTCGTAGTGGCCACCTTCTACACAGGCATGCCGCCCGAGGATATTGAAACCGACATCACTGATCCTCTGGAGCGTTTCTTTACTCTCGCATCCGGCGTGGACCACATGGAATCACGCTCCATGCTAGGCGTGAGTATCATCCGCGTTTACTTCCAACCCGGAACCAGCGCTGATGCCGACGTAAGCCAGTTGTCCAACCTGGCGCTTGCTGACTTGAAGCGTTTGCCACCCGGCACTCTGCCTCCCGTGGTCCTCAAGTTCGACGCTTCCAGTCTTCCTGTAGCGCTGGTTACCGTCAAAGGCGAAGGGCTCAGCGAAACTCAACTCCACGATTACGCCCAGTTTCAGATTCGCAATCAGATCGCGGTCGTTCCCGGCGCGGAAATCCCCGGCGTGTTCGGTGGAATCTACCGCCAGATCATGGTCTACGTCGATCCCTACAAATTGCAGTCCCGTCAACTCAGCGTGATGGACGTGGTCGGCGCGGTCAATGATTCCAACCTGATTCTGCCCGCTGGCGACGTAAAAATGGGGCCCTACGACTACTTTGTCTACTCGAACAGCCTGGTCGACAACATGAAGCAACTGGGAGAGGTCCCGCTCAAGGTGAAGGGCCACTCCTGGGTCACGGTCAATGACATTGGAAAAGCGGAGGATGCACACGGGATTCAAACCAACATTGTGCGGATCGATGGCCAGAGATCTGCCTATATTCCGATTATGAAGCAGGGCGGCGATACCAACACCATCGCCGTCGTAGATGGCGTCCGCCAACTTATCAAGCACTTATACGATATTCCCCAGCAGATGAAGACCAGCGTTGTTTTTGATCAGTCAGTGTTTGTGAAGGAGGCAATTCGCACGGTATTGCATGAAGGCCTGTTGGGTTTGATTCTTACCAGCTTGATGATTCTCATTTTTCTGGGAAGTTTTCGCGCGACGACGGCGGTCTTGCTGTCCATTCCTTTGTCCGCGCTGGCCGCATTTGTGGTGCTGGCCCTAATGGGCGGGACGATCAATACGATGATCCTGGGCGGAATGGCACTGGCATTCTCCCGCGTAATCGATAATTCTGTCATTTCGCTGGAGAACATTTACCGCCATCTGGAGATGGGCGCCGCGCCCATGATTGCCGCGGAGGTCGGCGGCCAGGAGGTAAACCTGGCGGTGTTGGCCGCCACTCTGGTCGATGTGGTCGATTTCTTCCCCGTCGTTTTTCTTTATGGCGTGGCCAAGTTTCTCTTTTCCGCATTGGCGCTGGCATTTTGCTTGTCTCTGCTGGCTTCGTTTGTCGTAGCGATGACAGTGATCCCCTTATTTTGCTCGCGCTACTTGAAGGCCGTACATCACGTCCCGGAGCATACAAAAAAGGACGATGAGTATGAAGTCGAACCAACCGCCCCGCAGAGTCAATCCTGGATGGACCGGTTCAACGCCCGCTTCAACCGCATGTTCAACAAACTCCTCGATTACTACGAACACTGGGTGAGACGGGCGCTGGTGCGTCCGGGACTTACTGTCGCGATTTTAAGCTGCGTGTTTCTGGCAAGCTTGGCAATTTATCCGTTGTTGGGCTTGGCCTTTTTCCCCAAAACGGACGCTGGTCAGTTCACCATTAACATGAAAGTGCCCACCGGCACTCGGATTGAGCTGGCCAACCAATACGTGGCCAAGGTGGAAGATCTGATCCGGCACGAAGTTGAACCAAAGGATTTCAAGCGCATTGTGTCCAACATCGGTGTAGTTCCTGATTTTTCCTCGCTCTACACCACCAACTCTGGCCCCTACACCGCAACCGTCCAGGTAGCTTTGAACGAACCGCACCACCTTAGCAGCTTCGAATACATGGACCGTGTGCAGAAGGCGATGGCCAGCCAGTTCCCCGATGTTCGCACATTCTTTTCCAGTGGTTCGATGGTTGATGCAATTTTGAACTCTGGTGCACCCGCTCCCATCGATGTACAGGTCAGCAGCCCTGACCTGGATCAGATCTACGGCATCGCGCAGCATTTGGCTGCTCGCATTCGGGAAGTGCATGGCGTCGGCCAGGTCTTCATCCCGCAGGATATGAATTATCCGGCTCTGCGGCTCGACGTAGACCGCGTGCACGCCGGTGAGTTAGGACTGACGCAAAAAGACGTGGTCGATAACGTGATCACTGCGCTCAATTCCAATTACATGATCGCCCCCAATTATTGGGTGGATCGCAAAAGCGGAAACGACTATTACCTCACTGTCCAATATTTCGAACATGGTGATGCGGCCATTCATAACATGGCCGACTTGGGACAGATTCCGCTACGCGATCCGGGAAGCGGAGCGGGAATGACCTGCGGTCCCAGCGGCCCGCCCCAGCCCGGTACCGGCCACTCTTCATGGGCGTGTCTTGGGCCGGGCAGGCCGACGACGGTGCTCAAGAATGTCGTCGACGTAAAGCAGATTTTGACTCCGACTGAAGTGGATCACTATCAGATCCAGCGAGCCGTCGACATCTTTGTTACTCCCAACGGAGAAGACCTTGGACGCGTGACCAGCGCCATTCGAGACATTCTTGCCAAAGAAAAGTCGATCCCCTCCAACGTGCGCGTACATCTCCGCGGGATGGTGCAGGGCATGGAGGCCTCATTCAAGAGCTTTGCCTTCGGCTTCCTGATTTCTTTTCTCCTGCTGTTCCTCATCCTGACCGCGCAGTTCAAGTCATTCATCGATCCTTTTCTGATCATGCTCGCAATCCCGATGGGTTTTGTCGGTGTGCTGATCATACTGCCGCTCACTCACGCCACATTGAATGTCATGTCTTTGATGGGGGTGCTGATGCTGGTTGGTATTGCCGACTCGAACAGCATTCTGATCGTTGACTTCGCTCACAACCTTGAGCGCCAGGGACTAGCTCCGGCAGACGCAGTGATCACCGCCTGCCGGGTGCGTCTGCGACCGATTCTAATGACCTCTCTGGCAACCATTATCGGAATGATTCCAATGGCGCTGAAACTGGGTACTGGCGCGGAACAGTATGCCCCCATGGCGAAGGCCATCATCGGAGGGTTGACCTCTTCCGTGGTGCTGACCATCTTCATCGTGCCCGCGGCTTATTTGCTGGTATACGGCAAAAAGAATCCGCAAACCGCGGCAACTCCGCAGACGGAGCCAGCGAAATGAAACGAGAACGTCACGATTGCTTGAACCGCTCAGGGACTCCGGCGCCACTTCCATCAGAAGATCGAGAGGCGCGATGACCAGGAGCTCGATAACCAGGAGCAATACTTTCATCCCTTGTGCGCTGGCAGCGTTATGGGTGATTCTGCCGCACACTAGCCTCGCGCAGACGCCTGACCCGCCGCGCCCAGTCGAAAATCTACCCTCCGCTCCGCAACCGCAGTCGGCACACCAAACGCAGCCTATTGCCGTGCCTCCCGGAGCGCAGGCAACGCTGATCGTCAGCTTTCCTCGCGGTCCCCTGTTGCAAACGGGTACTTCCGCCGATCCACAAGCGGCGCAGGCCGTTCCGACGCCCGCTGGCACCATTCGTTTAACCCGCACCGAGGCCGAGCAGATAGCCCTGAAGAACAATCCTCGAATCAGCATGGGAAAATTGCTCGCGCTGGCACAACACCAGGTCTATCGCGAGACCAGGGCAGCCGAACTCCCCAACTTTAACGGCGCGGTTACCGCAGTCGACGCCAACGAAGGTAGCCGCATCGGCGCTGGGGCCTTGACCGCTTCGCGCGTGCTTGAGCATGCTGGCACTGGAGTCACTCTCAGCCAGCTGATTACCGACTTTGGCAGGACCATGAATCTCGTGTCCTCGGCAAAGCTTCAGGAAAAGGCCCAGAACGCTAACGCGCTCGCCACAACCGAAGACATCGTTTTGGCAACCGACCAGGCCTTCTACAATGCGCTTGAGGCCCAGGCTCTGCTCAAAGTTGCGCAACAAACTGTGACCACTCGAGGCTCGGTTCAACATCAAGTGGATGAACTTACGAAAAGCAAGCTGAAATCAACTCTCGATTTAGCATTTGCCGAAGTGAATCTGTCGCAGGCCAAACTGCTGCAACTGGATGCGCAAAATAACGTCGATTCCACCATCGCAACCCTCACAGAAGTTCTCGGCTTCGACAAGCAAGTCCAATACGAACTGACCGAAGAGGACGCTCAACCTCCTGCGCCCCCGCCGGATGTGGACGTGCTCATCAATACCGCATTGCAGCAACGTCCCGACTTGCAGGCCCTCACCTATAATCAACAGGCGGCGGAAAAATTTCGTCGCGCCCAGCGCGATCAACTCCTGCCGACCATCAGTGCTCTCGGCATTACCGGAGTCACTCCCGTCCGTCCTGACTGCTTCGGTGGTTGTTTCTCCAACTACTTCATTTCCAGCTGGTATGGCGCCATCGGCGTGAACATGAGCGTCCCTATCTTTAACGGTTTTCTTTTCACGGCAGAAGCTTCAGAGGCAAAATACCGGGCGCAGGCGGCAACCGAGAATACCCGTGATTTGCGCGACCGGGTGGTACGTGATGTTCGCACCGCGTGGCTATCGGCGAATACGGCTTTTCTGCGGGTCGGCGTGGAAGCCGAACTCGCCAAGGAAGCTGATCTGGGATTGAGTCTCGCCCACGGTCGTTATCAGTTGGGGTTAGGTTCTATCGTCGAACTCAGCCAGGCCCAACTGAACCAAACCGATGCGGCGATTGGTTATGTCAACGCTCAGTATCAGTACCGGCTCGCTCTCTCAACACTAAACTTTGAAATGGGAGTTAAGCCGTAAGCCGCGTGGGATTAACGCAGGACAATCCAGATCACTAGGCTGTTTTAAATATGCTTCCCTTCTGCCTTTATTTCGTCGCCAGTGTGATCACCGGCTTTCACGTCTACGCCTTGCTCGCCCTGACTTTATATGGTGCGCCCTTTAATCCTCTGGAGCTTGTCTCTTTGTTCGGTTCTTTTCTTCTTCTGATTGCCGCTTGCATCAGCCTGTTCCGGCCCTATGCAGCCGCTAGAGTTGCACTGATCGGCTGCTTGCTGATGTGGTCTTTCTATGCGCCCGCGACCGCTAACCTGGTGCGGCATGGGTTTCACAGGCACAAGGTCGTCTCCTGCAAGCACCAATATGGATGGGACGCAACTCCATCGATTAATTGCTGATGATACTGCCATTCGTAGCTCTCGCTCTTCTCGCGCTCGTTACCGTATATTCCGCAATCGTAAGCTTCAGAAAAACCGAAGGCGTTGCGCCCAGTTGGATTTTCCCAAATGTCGCGAAACGGTCGGCACAAATCGTAGTCGGAATTCTCGTTCTCGCTCCGTTGATTGCGTTTGCAATCTGGCTCGGCTTTGGCGCTCGGCATGAAAGCCTTCGCTCTTCGCGATTTTTAATTCCCGAAGGCTACACAGGTTGGGTCCGCGTCGAATTCGAGGTGCCAGGCGCTCCTCCATTGCCCATGGATCACGGCGAATACACCATTGAAATTCCTTCAGGCGGAATATTGCGAACTTCTTCGGCGGAACAATATGGATGGGCGCGCGATCGATACTATTACTATTCTGGCCAGAACGCGCGCTCGCTTTCAGACTCCGGAGAGTCCGCAATGATTTGGGGCAAGCTCAACGGAGAAGCTGCCGGCGTATCCGGTAAACAAAAGTATGAGGAGTTTTTCGTCGGAACCGCTCAGCAGTTTAAGGATCAAGGCAAGGAAAAACATCCTTCTCCATAACGCGGGACCGCGAGCCGCAGTCACCCATCACGTCATCAGAAAAGCAAGCGCGAAGTCAGCACCAGCCCGTGATTGTAAGTGTGGAACTGCGAAGTCGCAATCTGCATGCCACCGCCAAAGATCAACCCGAGCCGGTTACGGGGGTCGCGCTGCAGTTTGAACTTGCTCAGCATCAATCCCGGCGTCACAAAATTCTGCACGTGACCGTCATTCGCTCCGCCGTGATAGAAAGTTGCATTGCTCTCGATCTCCGGCCAGAGAAATTTGATTAGGTGATACTGCGCCACCGTATTCCAGGCCACCACACGACCTAGTTTTGCCGAGTAACCTGCGGGCACGACCACGCCAATACTCGATTGCACATCAAACCTGCGAAACCCTTTGCCCCCACAAACAATCGGAGTAACGGTCGAGGCCAGGCTTCCGTTCTTGTAGCTGCCGGTGGGCAATGTGCCTGTCAGAGAAACACTCAACGAGTAATTACCGCCCTCTTCATTGGCTGCAACCACGCGGTACTTCAGCAACATGGAAAAGTCACCAAAGCCATCCACCGCTTTCGAATTGTGTTGGATATATGGCGGAGCCAGCGCATCGAATTCCAGGTTGTACCAGGGCACCAGACTAACGCCCTTCCCGTTGTCATAGTTCCAGGTGTCGGTGCCCGCCGGCGCAATCTGCCGCACAACATCCGTGCGCGCCACCTGCAACAATCCCGACGACGCCGTCACCAGAGGAATTGGCCAGGAAGGCTGCTGCGCCAGAGTGCTGCGCACACGATCTTCCCAGTTTGTGAAGAAACTCGGCGACGGGCTCTGCCCTGCACACAGCGAACTGCTCCCTACCGTCGCCAGCGCACACACCAACAGCAACAGTCTTTTGAAGATCACAGCGCCTCCCGACTGATACTCAAGCGATAAAGCTTGACCTTTATTTTTGTTGGAACCCCGTACAAGCCCACATGAAAGAGTTCCAACTTTTTAACGGTTGTGTCGGGAAGTGTCGATAATCGGAATCAACTAGAGCCGGGAATATAACGACAAACTTTACTAGTCTCCCTTGCAGCGCAGACTTCGCAAGGTCAGTGCAACCGCAACCGCACCACCGTGTCCTGCCGCGACCTCCGGATATGCATCGAAGGCGGCGATCGACACACGATCACCAAGCCAGCTCATTCGTGACCGCTTCTCTTGTTCTGGCTTAGAACCTCATAAACCTGCTTACGCATTTTGCCTCGCTGATCCTTGAACCAGATCTCCAAACCATTTTTGGCCATCCGCGCTTTAAATGTTTGATTGACGGGGAGGCTCGCGCAATGCGACCACTGGTTATAAACCGTGCATGCGATTTCCAGAGTCTTCCCATTGGGCTCCTGCACTGCCATCTTGTTCTCGACGTAGGATTCCGGCTTTGAACTAGTGCAGTAGGCCGAAATATCGCGCCAGTTACAGTCCGGCGGGGCGATCGGAGGTCCTTGGAATGGACGGCTTTCCGCATTGAGCACTTTAATCTGAAGCGGCGACTCCTTGGACCGGGCGCTCGCGGCCACCACTAACAGCAATGCAAGAACAAAGAAGAGTTGGCGCAACATATTCCTCCTTGGTCGCCGGTGATGGAGATGTCGCGAATGCGGTTGTGGTTGGCTGTGCCCTTCGAAATGCCGCGTCCGAGTTGTTCCTCGTGGATTAAAGGCAACCTCCAACCATCTCTCCTGCGCATCTAATTATAAAAGCCTTGCAAACAAACATGGGTCGCCGACCAGCGCTCCAGAGAGCAGGCTTTGCGGGAGAACAGCTATGTATAAATTCTCTTTTCTATTGTGCGCCGCAATCGCTGTGGGCGCTTTCTTGCCCACCTTCGTGCAAGCCCAGGAAGCAACTGCGCCAACGGCGTCAGCCAATTTGCTGGTAACGGTCGAAGCGCTTCACGGCAAAGTTGTGCCGGAAGTCACCCGTCCAGACGTAATCGTATTCGAAGGCCGCGACCGTGACGAAGTTAGCAATTGGGTGCCCGCGCGGGGAGACAATGCCGCGCTCGAACTTTTCATTCTTCTTGATGATGGATCCAATGCGAGCCTCGGGTCTCAACTGAATGAGCTTCGCCAATTTATCAAGTCTCAGCCGGAATCGACTAAGGTCGGAGTGGCTTACATGCAGAACGGGATCGCGAAAGTTCAACAAGGTCTAACCGCCGACCATAATTCGGCGGCGCAATCTCTCAGGCTGCCCATGGGTGAGCGCGGAATCAACGGCAGCCCTTATTTTTCTCTCACCGATCTGATCAAGCATTGGCCGCAAACCTCGGCCCGACGAGAGGTTCTCATGATCACGGACGGAATCGATCCCTACTATGGCGGTTGGGATCCACAGGATCCTTATCTCAGTGCCGCGATCGAGGACGCCCAGCGTGCAGGCGTAGTAGTCTTTGCCATTTACACCCCAGGAGTCGGTCATTTCGATCATAGTTATGGGCGCACCTATTGGGGTCAGATGTATCTCTCGCGGCTCGCCGATGAGACCGGCGGCGAATCCTATTACATCGGATTCAATGGGCCACCAGTTACCTTCGACCCTTACCTCGACGATATGGCTGCTTATCTCGCCCATCAATATTTCCTGACGTTCATTCCCAAGCCGCAGAAAAAAAGCGGCTGGCACTCCATAAGATTGAAGACTGAAGTTCCCAACGCGGATTTAGTCTCGGCGGATAAAGTTTACGCTGCCGGCACAAATCCCTAGTGCGGCTACGCAGAGAGAATGGGGGATTGCGATAGATCAAAGTAAGTAACCAAAACTGTTGCGCGATCATCCTATAGACAAGGTGAGGTAGATGTCGCAGGAGCGGCATTTTCGGAGACAGAGCCACGCACTGTTGTTTCGCGCGGGGCTTGCGTCCGTTATGCTCTTGGCGCTGCTGAATGCGCGCGATTTCCCTTCGCATTTCCGGCCCATATCGAAGACTCACTCTACCGTAACTTCTGATTCTCAGCACGATCAGAGGCCCCGGTTTGACCATCCCGCTTTGGACTGGAACGCGGCAGCACCTACTGTGCTGCCCTTTCCGGCGTTCGATAAATCGGCACATCCCACTCCTGCACCGCAGTTATTTTCTACCCTTCAAACCAAAGGATTCCACTTCAACCGCCCGCCTCCGTTCAGCTGATCGCCTGGTATTTGAGCCTCAGTCAATCGCAACCTGGCGCTTGGCTGGCCCTGTCACTTCAGCAAATAACAACCCGAAGTGAAAGCAAATCGAAGACCTGGAGAGAGACACAATGAGCGGAATGACAATTCTCTGCGTGGAGGATCAGTTCGAAAGCATGGCCACCCTCACCTGCATGCTGGAAGGGATTGGTTACGAAGTGATGCCGGCAGCCAATGCGAAACAGGCGATTGATCTTTTTGCAAATCAACCCGTCGACGGAGTGCTGCTGAAATACAATCTGCCCGATGCAGTTGGCACCAGCTTGCGTGCCGAGTTCAAAGCCATTCGGCCTGATGTTCCCGTGTTGTTGTTCGATGGAATCGGCAGTCAAACCCCGGTCATGCTGCGCTTTTTCGACGCATATCTCAGGAACACGGACCGCCTTGGAAGCGATATAGGAGATTTGGAAGCATGAAGACACAACAAGAAATGATAAAAATGCATACCTCAGAAATTCGGCGCTACAAGCACATTCTCAGCACTCGCCTGGAACAGACGATTAGGGCACTCGATCGATTGCACGACGAAACGCGCAGCATCGATTCTGACTCTCCTTCTGATTCCGCCGATCAGTGTGTTCTTAGCCTTTCCCGGGAATCGCTCTTCCGCCAAAGTGGGGAACGGCGCGCCATGGTTCGAAAAATCGAAGACGCTCTCGACCGTATCAAGGAAAATACCTTCGGGATTTGTATTGGCTGCGGCGACAACATCAATTCTCGTCGGCTCGAAGCTCTTCCCTGGACGCAGTATTGTCTTGACTGCCAGGAGGATCTGGAGCGCGACGAGACATTTAAGCGGCAAACCGGGCTGCACCATCGGGAGGTCGCATTAAGAAAAACGGGCTGAGCCTGCGCAGTCCGTCGAGAACTAGAAAAGGAGAAATATTATGAACTCGATTCGAACTTTGCGAGTTCTTTCTTGCGCCGCACTGGTCGCGACAATGTTCGCACCTCCGTTAATGGCTCAGAGCGCAATCGACGCAGGTACAATCCTGCCTATCCGTCTAAATTCGGAGCTAAATTCGCGCAAGGCCAAACCCGGAGAGGTCGTCAGTGGGCGGCTCATGCAAGACATTCATCTGCCGTCAGGATCAAAACTTCACCCCGGCGCCAAAGTGATTGGCCGGGTAATAAATGTTGAACGCGGCAAAGCTGCAAATGCCGCGCAATTATCCATCCGCTTTGATGCGCTGATTGTGTCCGGCCGGAGAATCCCCATCACCACGAATGTAAGAGCAATCGCATCGATGATGGCTGTGGAGGATGCGCAAGTTCCGGAATTTGGTCCTGACCGCGGCACACCAGAAAACGCCTGGACTACAGACCAGATCGGCGGCGAAGTGGTTTACCGCGGAGGCGGACCGGTTGCCAACGGCTTGCGCGCTGTCGGTCAGCCTACACCCAATGGCGTCCTGGCACAGGTTTCTACAAAACCCGGGACGAACTGCCGCGCTAACGTCGAGGGCAATGATCGGCCGCAAGCGCTATGGTTGTTTTCCTCCGATGCCTGCGGAGCCTACGGCTTCTCTGATTTAACAATCGTACACGCGGGTCGAACCAATCCAGTCGGTCAGATCACATTCGCATCTGAGCACGGCGACGTAAATATTAGGGCGGGGAGCGGAATTCTGCTCCGATTGATCAGCACAACGCCTGACACGAGATGAGGTCTGCCGACCATATCGGAGGTGGGCGCGGTAAGAACGGGCGAGCAGTGCCAGATCGCCCGTTCTCACCTGCGCAACAGATAAAGCCAGGGTGGCAGATCGCGAACAGTTTCCTCAGATCGCTATAATTAGCCAAGCTCATGCACCGGCTTGCCTCCGCAACCCGCTGGTTATTTGACGCGGAGCAGGGCCCTCGCGACCGCATGGCTCCGCGATGGCTTTTTCTGCGCGCCTTGGGCGGCATTTATTTTTCCGCATTTTTCTCTCTGGTATTTCAGATCCGTGGGCTCATCGGTCCGGATGGAATTCTCCCAGCAAACGAATATCTTCGAGCCGTAGTTCATTCACTTGGTTACGGTCGTGGCTTATGGTTTGCTCCAACCCTTCTTTGGCTTTGGAGCGGCCCGCACATGCTCACCGCCCTATGCTGGGTGGGCATGATCGCGTCGTTACTGCTGGTGGTGAATGTATGGCCGCGCGGAATGCTGGCGATCTGTTTCGTCTGCTTCCTTTCTTTTGTGAGTGCCGCACAGGATTTCTCCAATTACCAGTCGGACGGAATGCTGCTCGAAGCGGGATTCATCGCGCTCTTCTTTGCTCCGTCCGGATTCCGCCCTGGCTTGGGGCTGCCATCACCGCCATCGCGCGCTAGTCTCTTTCTGCTGCAATGGGAATGGTTCCGCATTTACTTCGAATCCGGTGTGGCGAAGATTATCGGTGGAGATCCCGAATGGCGCCACTTCACCGCCATGGATGAGTACTATCAAAATGGCCCGCTGCCTACGTGGATCGGTTGGTACGTACAGCACCTGCCACACTGGTTTCACGCTGCGTCTGTCTTCGCAACTCTTGCGCTTGAGTTGGTCTTGGTTTGGATGTTATTTCTGCCACGCCGCTGGCGCATCGTCTGCTTCTTGATTGTCACTCCCTGGGAACTGGGAATTATTCTCACTGCCAACTACACGTTTCTGAACTACCTGGTTCTGGCGTTAGGATTTCTTTTGCTGGACGATCGCTTTCTGCAGCGCTTCTTGCCGCAAATCTGGAAGAAATATCTCGCCTTGGATTCGACAGCCGAGCAAACTCAACTGCAAGGTTCAGGAAGTTTTCTTCGCTTTTTCAAGCCAGTGAAGCAATCTCTAGCCGACATTGTTCTTACTTGGATTTTCTATGCCACAACCGCCCAATTGATCTGGATGTTCTCCCCCGTGCCCCTGCCGATGGCGCCAGTAACGGCGCTCGAGCCCTTGCGCATCGCCAATCGTTACGGGCTTTTCGGAATCATGACCCGAGGGCGCTACGAAATAGAGTTCCAGGGTTCCGAAGATGGACAAAACTGGATCGCATATCCCTTCCGCTATAAGCCTCACGATCCGGCAAAGCCGCCTGGCATTTACGCGCCTTACCAGCCGCGCTTCGATTGGAACCTCTGGTTTGCTTCGTTGGGCTCGTGGCAAGACTATCCCATAGTGCCCAGAACCGAAGTGCGCCTGCTCTCGAATGACAATGACAAAGACGTCCTCTCTCTGTTCGCGAGCAATCCGTTCCCGAATGGACCGCCGCGGGAGGTGCGGGCGGTGCTATGGCAATATTGGTTTACGTCGATGTCGGAAAAACGCACCACAGGGCTTTGGTGGCACCGTCAATATCTAGGCCTTTACGCCCCCGCGCTCGCGCGCGAACCAGGAGGGGAAATTCGCGCCGTCGAATGGCCCACGGTTGCTCCACGCGAGTGAATGCTCGCCGGATATTTTTTGGGTCTTGTGTAAGCGTTGAGTAAAGCAAAGTGATCGCTCATGCCGACCGGCTCACGCTCTCCTAATGTGAAATCGGGACGGCTGTGACTGTGAAGGGATCTTGACCATCCTCAACATCACTTGTGACCGACAACACTCCGGTCAGCGTGTCTATGCTCATTGCGACAAGTTTGCCAGGACTTGTGCACGGTGGAGAACCAACGCAATATGAGTGTATGGCGAGCAAGAAATGGCCCGTGGGGTCCAGCGTAGCTCCCACGAGGTAATACTCTCCGGTAAGGAAAGGCGATCCCGTCACTTCCGTTAGATCGCCGGAAGAAGGATCAATCCGGAAAACGCGTATACGCGGTGATTCGGCTGCATCGGAAACCGGAGCGAAGAGAAAATATCCATCGGCACTGACTATAAGCTGCACAAAACCATCCTTCAGCGCCTGGCCGTTGGAGAGAACATTCGTCACATAGGAACCGTTTCCGCCCATGGCATATCTGTAGACACGGTTGCTTGCTAGGTCCACCGCATAAACGAAGCTGCCATCGGGCGTGGGTGCGAAGATGCCGGTGCTCACCTCGTTTCCTGCGAAGTATTGTTCGCTCGCCAACTGCCCCTCTGATCGAACGAAGCTGCTCAACTCATACAGTGGCGGGCCCATCTCTCCCGTGGAGGTCTGTAACAGGAATGCATTTATGTTGGCTAGCTGTAAGACTCCGGTGTTGCGACATTCATCCGCACTCTCTTGGGCTCGAGTACAGGGAGCTGGAGGGGGAATGGTCTGCTGGATCGGTGGCAACGGGCTCAAGCCGGTGCTTTCGTCCACGAATCCAAATAAACCCACATCCGTCGCGGCGTAGACGAAGGTCTGATCGCTGACGAGATTCACGGACTGATTCATAGCAACGCTCACAGGTAGGCCTTTCTGCCTTAACGATCCGTTGGCTCTTACCGCATAGGACTGCAGCCTCGAAGTTGGTTCTCCATTGGCCGCAGGCAAGTCCATAACCAGACCGTGAAGGGTTCCGCTCATTAAAAGCGGCTGAAAGGTACGCCCCGTCGCTTGCAGTTGCCCGTCGGCAAGTAGCGCGAACTCAAAAGATTTCAAGGCGAACGCATCAGCTGTAAAAACGTATGCCACTACATTCGTCCCACTGCCCGCCGGTGCGAAGATCGCAGTAACATTCTCTGCCGAAACTACGCTAAGTGTGCAGGTGCTCATCCCTGAACAACTTCCCCTCCAGCCCCCAAAGAAATACGTGCCCGCGGGGGAGGCGCTTAACTCGACCTGTGTGTCCTGAGCGAAGTTTGCGCTGCATGTGGGGGGACAACTGATGCCTGCCGGACTGCTGGTAACAATTCCCGCCCCTCCGGCGGGCGCGGCGATGGTCACCCCAATCGATGCAGCGGTCGTTTGCGACTGCGACATTGATGCGGCGCCCCCTCCGCAACCGGTCAGGATAACGGCGGAGAGCGCGGACAGCGCGGCAAAAAATAAGAGGCGCGACTTCAGCGGATCCACATACCACCTTACGACAACCTATCGAAATCGATCGTTAGATGCCGTATGCCCTGTAAGGGTAGCTCATATGGCCGAGCGAAGAGATTCGCTAACTCTTCAGCCATTCATCCGTAAACTACCGCTCCTTGCCTTGCACAGCAACTACTTTCAGTGGCCCAATTGAATCATCACCCGGAGCTACAATCCTTTCTAAGAAAATCTACGTCACCGATTGCGGCTTACGCAGACTTCTTGACGCGACTCTAACCGCTCACGCAACTTTCGACAACGCCATCCTCGCCGCATTATATCCGCACATGCCGTGCACTCCTCCCCCCGGCGGAGTAGATGCCGAGCAAATATAAATATTCCGATCTGACGTAGCATAATGCCGCCATGTCGGTCGGAATAGAAACTGACGAATGTCCATAACGCCGCCGCCAACATCGCCTCCCACCAGGTTGGCATCCATGCTTTCCAGATCGGCGGGAGAAAATACGCGTCGCGCCAAAATGCATTCGCGAAAACCGGGAGCAAAACGCTCAATCTGATTTTCCAGCTTCTCCAGCATGTTTACTTTCGATCCATTCGGCACATGACAATAAGCCCAAGCCGTATGTTTGCCGGCCGGAGAGCGTGAGCCATCAAACAAGCTGGGCTGGGCCAGCAGAACAAACGGACGCTCCGCGTGCTTGCCGTTTCGAACCGCCTTCTCCGAGGCCGCAATCTCCTCGAAGCTTCCACCCAGATGCACGCTGGCCGCTCGCAAGCAATCAGCAGCCTTCCACGGAATGGGTGCATTCAACGCATAATCCACTTTGAAAGCGCCCGGGCCGTAGCGAAATCTTTCCAGCAGCCGCCGGTAGCCGTCAGATAGTTTTTCTTTTCCAAGCGCCATGAGTTGACGCGGGGTCACGTCGCAAAGAGTAAGGTCGTACTCGCTCAATGCCGAAAGACTCCGCACCCGCGATGAAGTCTTCACCTTCCCACCCAGGCTAGATAGAACCCCGCACAAGGCATCAGTAATTGCCTGCGCTCCCCCCCGAGGAATCGGCCAACCCACGGCATGTGCCGGCACCGCCATCAGGATTGCGAATGCCGCGCTCAACGGCTCGTCCAGGCTAAGAAAAGAGTGCGCCGCCAACCCCGCGAACAGAGCCCGCGTTCGTTCACTGCGAAACCGGCGAGCGACAGCTTCCGCCGACCGTAACCCAACCATGCCAAAGCGCGCCATCAGCCACGGATGCCTCGGCATCAAAGAAACCGGACGCAATATCTCCGCGGAAAACTCACTCCAGTGCTCAACGTAGGGACGCATGAGCTTGTCCCATGCCGCTCCGTCCACCCCAAGCGAATGTGTTGCTTCCCCAAGGTCGCGTTCCATCATCACAGCCGTCCCATCATCGAGTGGATGTGCCAAGACAGCGGGTGAATGAATCCAATCCAACCCGTAGTCATTCAAAGACAGCGACGAGAAGAACGGCGAGCCTGCCCCAAGCGGATAAACTGCCGAACCGAAGTCATGTCGGAATCCCGGCAAAGTCAGTTCCAGCGTGCGCACTGCCCCACCCGGCGTAGACTCAGCTTCCAGCACCTCCACTTGCATCCCTGCCTGCGCCAGAACAATGGCCGCAGCCAGCCCATTCGGACCGGCGCCGATCACGCAGGCCTTACGGCTCATCGCAATTCACCTTGAAAATACGATCGCAAAACATCACCCTACTCACCATTTTAGTCTTCAGACCAAGAAGTGGTTCCAGGCAGGCCGACTCCTTCAACTCACGGGTTTACAAAGGAAGCTTCTACAGAACCCAGAAGATGGAAGAAAAGATGAAACAGACGGGACGCGCTAACGTTCAGCCACTGCCTGCAAACCTGCGTATTTGACTGAAGAAATGGAGCGGGAGACCGGGATCGAACCGGCGACATCCAGCTTGGGAAGCTGGCGTTCTACCGCTGAACTACTCCCGCTCGCGTGAGGACCAGATGTTAGTTTCTAGTTTATCAACCCGAGTCTAGCATTCGCACGGCCGGGAAAACAATCGGCTGCCCCGAACAACACAGTCACTTCATTTAGACTGGTGCAGTAGCGTAAATGTAGGTATCCATCATGACGTCTTCATCCACGCGTAATCACGGCGGCACTGCCACGGCAAGCAATCAGCCATCGGCTCCGGAACCTTCGTTCTCCGAGCGGGCGCGAACGTTGGTGCACTTGGCTCGCATCGGCAGCTTGTCCACACTTTCGCGCAAGCAGCCCGGGTTTCCCTTTGGATCCGTGATGCCTTACGGGTTGGACTCGCAAGGGCGTCCCATATTTCTCATCAGCACCATGGCGATGCACACCCAGAATCTCCAGGCCGATCCTCGCGCCAGCCTGCTGGTCACGCAAGCGGATGGAGAAGGCGATCCGCTGGGCGCATCGCGAGTCACCTTGATCGGAAATGTTCAGACCATCCCTCAGCCTGAAATCGCCGACGCCCGCAAGCTCTATCTGGAGCGCTACGCCAACAGCAAATACTGGGTAGACTTCGAGGATTTTTCCTTTTACCGGATGGACGTCGTGGACGTTTATTACGTCGGAGGCTTTGGCGTGATGGGCTGGGTTAAAGCGGCAGATTACGATCAGGCGCAACCCGATCCACTAGCGGAAGTCGCAGCCGGGATCATCGAGCACATGAACGCCGACCACAAAGACGCGCTTATTTTGCTCGCCTGCAAGAATGCCGAGATCGAGTCGCAGGAGGCCGCGATGACTTCAGTGGACCGACTCGGGTTTCACCTGCGCCTCAAAACCGCGGACGGTGTGCGTGGAACGCGCATTGCTTTCCTGCACGAGGTACGAAATGCGAACGATGCCCGAAAAGTTCTGGTAGAGATGGTGCAGCAGGCGCGCAAGTAGCCATGGGCTAAGTCAGCCGGAGATAGTTCCGGAAACAAAAATGCCCGCAATCCTTGCGGATCGCGGGCATTTTGTTATCGCTTAGAAAGCGGTGTCACTAGACAGCCTGAACGTTCTCCGCCTGCCAGCCCTTGGGGCCTTTAGTCACGTCGAACTGCACGGTTTGGCCTTCTTGCAGGCTGCGGAAGCCGCCTGCTTGAATAGCGGAGAAATGCACGAAAACGTCCTCGCCATTTTGACGGCTGATAAAGCCATAGCCCTTGGCGTCGTTAAACCACTTCACTGTTCCTTGTTCTGCCATTGATAGTCCTATTCTTTTCTTGTTTCTTGAATTGTGCTGAGAAGATTCGCTGCTAGTGACGGGGGTGACGCTGGTTGGCGATACCGACCTTCAATTGCTTGTGAGTCAAACTTAGCTGGTCTCCATTATATACACATCCGATAAAAAATGCATACAAAATATTGCAGAGCACTGGACCCATCGCGATCCGCCTCTCCCACGTTCCTAGTTTTGCATTCTCTCGCGGCTGGCCTTTAACGGGAAGGGCCGCAAAATCTAATACTCCCCGATAGACACATCTATGTCGTTCAGCGTACAGTAAGCATGTCCCTGCCTCGCTCCTCCCACCTGACCTGAGCGATCGCGGTTCATCGGAGTCCATCCATGGATCTGGAAACGCCACGAGTAGAAGTGCTGCGCCTGCTCAAGGAACTTCGTAAAACTCGACAAGACGAAATCTTTGGCGGCTTGTCTTCATCGGAACGGGCCGAGTATGACAAAAAAGCGAATCGCATCAGCGAACTGGAACTTCTCTTAGAGCAAACCCTCGCTATCGATCTTTGGCGAGCCTGATTCGAAAAACAGCTGCGCCTGGGACAAAATGTCCGAGACTGACACGCCACAGTCCCTCGCTCGACAGCCCTACCGCGACCGTGAAAAAGATTCGCGGGATTCGCAAGCGGAAGCGACAGTCCGGAGAATCCACCCCCCAAGGGGGCGATCACAGACGACGAGTAAAAATAATTCGCCCGCCTTGGGATACGTCACTGCAAAGCCTTTGTTTTCGCGCACCCTGCTCACCGAAGCCTTCGGGCGCGATACCCCTCCATCTACTGTCCCATTCGATTACTATGTTCCCTGCGGTTTCAAGCTTGACTTGATAAGGGGAATGGCCGACTTATGTCCGCAAAGAAAACCGGAAAGAAAACTCATGCCAGCGTGGGTGCGACCCGCCGTAACTTCCTCAAATCCAGCGTAGTCGGAAGCGCAGCCGTCGCCCTGACTCCCCTGCACCCCGCGCTGGCCGCCGCGCGTGAGTTTACCCCTGACTCCGCTGCTTCCGAGATCAAGCCTTTCGAGCTGGATGAATCGACCATTACAGATCTTCAAGTGGGAATGAAGTCTGGCAGGTTCACTGCCCGCTCCCTGGTGGAGAAATATTCCCACCGGATCGCCGAAATCGACAAACACGGTCCTGCCATCAATTGCGTTATCGAACTGAATCCCGACGCTCTCTCTATCGCCGCAGCTCTCGATCAGGAGCGCAGAGTGAAAGGCCCGCGTGGACCGTTGCACGGCATACCCATCCTGATCAAGGACAACATCGACACTGCCGACAGAATGATGACCACCGCCGGCTCGCTTGCTTTAGTCGGATCCAGGCCTGCGAAAGATTCCTTCGTCGCCGAAAAGTTGCGGGCCGCCGGCGCCGTCATCTTAGGCAAAACAAATCTCAGCGAGTGGGCCAATATTCGCTCCAGCCACTCCACCAGCGGATGGAGCGGCCGCGGCGGACTCACGAAAAATCCCTATGCTCTTGACCGTAATCCCTGCGGCTCAAGCTCCGGCTCAGGTGCAGGAGTCTCGGCGAACCTGTGCGCGGGCGCAATCGGTACCGAGACCGATGGATCCATCGTCTGTCCTTCGTCTTCGAATGGAATCGCGGGCATCAAACCAACCGTAGGTCTGGTAAGCCGCGCCGGCATCATTCCTATCTCCCACAGTCAGGATGGTGCCGGGCCGATGTGCCGCACTGTGCGCGACGCTGCCATTATGCTGGGCGCACTTACGGGAGTCGATCCGCGAGACTCAGCCACGGCAAATAGCCAAGGCAAATCTTCAACGGATTATGCCCAATTCTGCGATCCCTCCGGCTTAAAAGGCGCCCGCATCGGAGTCGCCAGAAAATATTTCGGATTCAATGACGCGGTCGACGCTCTCATGGAGCAATCTCTCGATGTCATGAAAAAGCAGGGCGCCACTCTGATTGACCCGGCAGATATCGAAACTCTGGGTAAGTTCGATAAGAGTGAACTGCTGGTCTTCATGTATGAACTTAAAGCCGACTTGAATAGCTATCTTGCGACCCTTGCGCCCGATGCTCCGGTGAAGACTCTAAAAGAGATCATCGACTTCAACGAGCGCAACTGGCAGAAAGAAATGCCTTACTTCGGTCAGGATTTATTCTTGAAAGCCGAGTCTAAAGGTCCACTCACCGAAAAGGCATATCTTGACGCACTCGAGAACAGTCACCAACTCGCCCGCACCGAAGGCATCGACGCTACCATGGATAAGTATCATCTCGATGCAATTGTCGCGCCCACCGGTGGCCCGGCATGGCTAACCGACCTGGTAAACGGCGACCACTCGGCCGGTGGTAGTTCGAATGCTGCCGCCGTCGCAGGCTACCCTAACATCAACGTGACCGCGGGTTTTACTTCCGGTTTGCCCATTGGAATCTCCTTCTTCGGACGTGCGTGGAGTGAACCTACGCTAATCCGCATCGCTTACGCCTTCGAACAAGTCACCCAGGCACGGCAGGCACCGCGGTTCTTACCTACAATCGGGACCGGTCAGTAACCGGCGAGTGTATCTCAATCGACATCGCAACTATCTTCTCCGGCATGGCTTTCTCTTATTGAAAATCACGCTAACAGATTTTGCGGTGTATATTGTCGGGTAGCCTTACCTACAGGGGGTGTTAATGATGATGAGCAAGGTAGTAGCTTCCCTGCAGAAAGAGTACTCCCGTCTTGAAAAAGAGATGGGACAAGTGGGGAAAGCGCTGGATGCCCTCGGCCATTCGCACGGGAAGAAACTCAAGTTGACCGGTCGTACCTTGAGCAAGGATGCCCGTCGCCGCATTGCCGAGGCACAAAAGCTACGTTGGGCGAAGGTCCGAAAGGCCGCCGCCAAGGTAGCGAAGTCATAAGTGGAGTAATGCTTTCGCAAGCACCGCAGCCGGCCTCGTTCGTAACCCATCGCGAACGAGGCCCAAGCTTCGGAAAGTAAGAACTAAAGAATTCTTTAGCGAATTTCCCCTAACCCTCGACTAAGCCCAGCGAAACCATCTCAACGCCAGCGCGAAAGAAACTCCACCCCAAACAATCATGATGAGCAGCCGCGGCCACTGGCGGATCAGCGGAGTACCCTCCAGTATGCTGGCACGTAACGCATCGTTCAGCGCAGTTAGTGGAAGCGCCTTGATCAATGGCTGAATCGCCGCAGGAAAGCGTTCGTAGGAAAAGAACACTCCGGAAAAAATCCACATCGGCATCATGACAAGATTCATCAGGCCGCTTACGCTCTCAATTTTCTGCGCCCGGCTTGCCGTCAGCAAGCCCACTCCACCAAACGCGAGTGCTCCCACCGCTCCGACCAGCAGGATCGTGAAAATCGAGCCCAGTACTTTCATGTGGAAGACGAGAACGCCGAGGGTCAGTAGCAAACCGATTTCGATCACCATCAGCACCAGGCGGCTCGACATCAGCGCCAGCAGAAAATCTCCCCGTCGCATAGGCGTTCCCACAAAGCGCTTCAGGAGTTTGCGCTGCCGCATGTCGACCAACGCAAATCCGACGCCCCACATTCCGGAGTTCATCAGATTCATCCCCAGTAATCCGGGAATCAGGAAGTCGATATAGCGTGAGCCCGGCTCCGACGAACTGACTACACTTGTTGCCACCACATCTTTCCGGCCAGCGGCCGTTTGCAAAGCGTTATCCACTTCCACTTTGGCCAGTACGCTCTCCGGCCGCGCCGGATCGTAAAGATAGAGCAGCCCGCCGTGGCCGTCAGGCTCAATCACCAGATCGTATTTCCCCAGCCGAAACCCCTTTCTGGCAGCCTGTTCGTCTTGCGCGTCGATCTTGAACGACGCGTGTTGCGGAGACCCCTGCAGCAGTGCCTGCGCCCCCTCCGCCCCCGTCACAATCGCAACCGAAGACGCGTCGGCCGGCTTATTGCGGAACGCAATTCCAAGTCCTACCGCCAGCAATAGCGGAAACACGAATACCCAGAACACGACCTCGGGCTCGCGCTTTAACTCCAGCATGCGCGCGCCGAGAATGTGCAAATATCCCGACCAGCGTCCGTTCCGCTTCAGCAGCCTATGCGACCGAGCTGGCAATTTCGTATCCGGAGTTTGTTGTGCAAGAGCCATTTTATTTTCCTGCCGAACGCTTCACTCTTCCCGCAAATGCCGCCCCGTCAGCCGCACAAACACATCCTCCAAACTGGCCTGACGCGTGGTGAGATGCTGCAGTTCACTGCCTTGCTTTCCAATTGCATCCAGCAGAGCCGGAATGGTCAGATGAGGTTCCTTCACGCTGAGAGCCACCATTCCGTCATCCTCGCGAACCGATTCCACGCTGGGCAGAGCGCGCCAGATCTCGAGCGCCGCTCCGTTGGAATTTACGGTCGTCCCATGACCCACGGCAAACTCCACTACATGATGTCCGCCAAGGCGTTCGATCAAGTTTGCGGGCGACCCCTCCGCGATGATCTGCCCGTGATCAACAATGGCCAGCCGGTCGCACAGCCGCTCCGCCTCGTCCATGTAATGCGTGGTCAGCAGGACCGTGCCGCCGTTGCGTTGAAACTCGCGAATAATATCCCAAAGCTGCCGCCGGCTCTGCGGGTCCAGACCCGTGGTCGGTTCGTCCAGGAAAAGAATTTTCGGATTGCACACCAGCGCCGTTGCCACAGCCAGTCTCTGCCTTTGGCCGCCGGAAAGTTTTCCTACCCACGCATCCGCCTTCTCCGTAAGCTGCAATTGCTCCAGCACTTCATCGGACGAACGCGGTTCGCGATAAAAGCTGGCAAATAATTCCACCGTTTCCCGCACGGAAAGCTTTTCAGACAGCCGCGTCTCCTGCAGCGAGATGCCCAGCCATTCCCGCATCTCGCGCGCATTCTCGCGCCAGGTGTGCCCGAAAATCGATACCTCGCCCGAAGTCGGCTCGAGCAATCCCTCCAGGATTTCAATCGTGGTCGTCTTCCCGGCTCCGTTCGGGCCGAGCAGCCCAAAGCATTCCCCGGTTTCAATCTCCAGGTTAAGCCCGCGCACGGCTTCGACCTTACCGTCATAAGTCTTGCGTAAATCGCGGCATTGGATGGCAACCGTCACGCTGGCATTCTAACCGAACCCGTCAGTATTCAGCGTTCAGCAACGTGAAGTTCTCTCCGCGCGCTCCGCGGATTTTCTCCGCGATCTCTGCGGTTCAAGCTTTTCATCGCGCCTCTGTTAAAATGTCGCATCCCTAGTCCTGCTTAGGCATCTTTAATCCCATGCGCGTCCGCAAGCGTGGCTTCACTTGACGGCATTTTCCCCTAGAACGCTCGTGTGTCGTTTCCGACCAGGTTCAGATCCTAGTTGACGATTCTCCGTTGAGAACGTGAGAGGAAGCCGCTTATGCTGCGCAAAGCTTTCGTATCTTCATCCCTTTGTTTCGTTTTCGTTCTATCCCTCACTGCTCAGGACTCCCGCCACTTCACCTTTCATTACGCCTTCACGGTCAAGAATCTTACCGCTGGCGAAAAAATCAGAATTTGGTTTCCCGCTGCCCACTCTGACGCTTTTCAGGAAGTGAACATCGTCTCGGCGAAAGGCGATCTACCCTTGAAAAGGACCACCGAATCGAAGTATGGCAACCAGATTTATTACGCTGAAGCCAATTCGTCAAAACCCGAACTGCACTTCGATATCGAGTACGATGTGATTCGCCACGAGCGCATCGTGCTGGGACCGGGCGCGCCGCATCTCGTTTCGGCTTCACTCTCCTCCGCGGAACGCCAGGAAGATTTGCAGCCCGACGTTCTTGTCCCGGTAACCGGCCTGCCCGCAGATCTCGCTACGAAGGTCACGCAGGGAAAGACTCAACCGCTCGACAAAGCGCGCGCCATTTATGATTACGTCTTTACCACCATGCGTTATGACAAGACGGGCACAGGCTGGGGCCACGGTGACGTGCTCTATGCCTGCGACGCCAAAAAGGGCAACTGCACCGACTTCCATTCGCTGTTCATCGCCATGGCCCGCTCGCAAGGCATTCCGGCCCGCTTCGAAATCGGTTTCCCGCTTCCCCCCGATCAACGCTCCGCTGAAATCGCCGGCTACCATTGCTGGTCGGATTTTTATGTCGACGGCAAGGGCTGGATTCCTGTGGACATTTCCGAGGCCTGGAAGCATCCCGAAAAACGCGACTATTTCTTCGGCTCCCACGATGTAAATCGCATGCAGTTCAGTCAGGGCCGAGACCTGCGCCTTAGTCCTCCGCAGAATGGTAAGCCCCTCAATTATTTTGTTTACCCTTACGTCGAAGTGAATGGCCGCGAGTATCCGAATGTGTCTCTGGCTTTCTCATTCGCTGACGCAGGCGCGACGGCGGCGATGAATTAGCAATTCAGCGTCTTCTAAAATTCAGTTCCTTGCCGTTATCTTCCGGAGGCCATATCCCCGGGCCCATTCGGAGGTGGCGGCAAATCCGGCGGTAGAGGCACGATTGGACGAGGAGTGGAACCGTCATCCGCCCCCGCTCCCGGTTGTGAATCTTCCCCGGGGCGCTTCAGACTCGGTGCGTTCGCTGGACGCGCTTGCGGCTCTTGCTTCGCTTCTTTTTCTTCCGGATGGTCGAGGATGACTTCCTTCTGGGTTCGCACGATTTTTTCGCCGTCCACTTTCATGGTCTCGACCCGGACTACTTCGTCGCCCACGAAACGCACGAAATCCACATCCGCCGGAGCCTCGCCATAGATCCACTCTTCATATTGCGTTTCCCCGTCCCTTTCGCGAACCTTTTTCGGCGGCTTACCTTTGGCATGCAGCACCATCTCCTGATTCATTCCTACCAGCACGTGATGCGCTTGGATGGCCGCCTTAACTTTAGGCGGCACGCTGTCGAGATACGCTTGCTCCTTGCTTCGCGCCTTAAAATCAAGCACCGGATATAACAGTTCGCGTACCTGCGCGGCCGTCATCTCAGGGACATACTTATCGAAATAAAGATCCACGCAGGAACCATGTGCATTGGTTTGCGGCATTGCCTCCGTTTGCGATACGGGACCATTCGCGCCGTAAACCTGCACATGCTGGTACCACTTCTTTCTGAGTATCGGTCCGCCGTTAATCTCAAACCGAATGTGATCGTTCTTGATTTGCACAAACGAGATGTGCGCCGGATCGCCGGGCTTCAGCGCCGGACCCCAGAGATTCAGCGCCTGCTCCAACTCCACGCCATTGGGAGTGACCACTCCCTGCTTCAGTTGAAGTCCCTTCGTCCCCATCGGGAAAGCCGTCCGTGCATACACCAGTTGAGTCTCGAAGACGCGAATAATCTCTAATCGGGTCTGCTTGGAAATGCGTGGCGCGTCGGCAGGAATCGGAACGGATGCCGGCTGCACCGCATGATCGGCCGTCTGCTGAACTGTGGGACCAGCCGTCGCCGAACCAGCCGGAGGAATCTGACTTTGTCCCGCTTCGCTCGATTGGCAAAAAGCCGCGGAAACCGCGAAAAGAATCAGGGAGGCGAGAAGAGCACTACGGCGTGAAGATCTCATACAACACCCCAGGGCGTGACACTTATTATATGCGATGGAACCCAGGGCTTGGGGGTTGCTGTCAACTCAAGATAAAACGCGAAGCTATTACACGGTTTCCGGACCGCGTTTCTTGTGCTGCTGGCACTTGGTCATAATCGCCGAACGCAGCCGGGTGCGCAGGTCTTCGGGCAGTTCGTACAATTGCGAGTCGCGATAAATTTCAATCGTCTTCTTGGTTGTGTCGCAGACCACGTAACAGTTATGGCACCAGGAAAGATGGTTCTCCAACTCGACCTTGGTGTTTTCGTCGATCACGCCGTCCAAATAATTGGTCAGCTCGTGCAAAAATTCAGAGCATTTCACTGGTTGCCATCTCCACTCTCGCGTTTCTGAAAGTAACGTCCCAACCGTTCGCGCAACTGCAGGCGGGCCCGCAGCAGCCTCGACTTCACCGCCGGAACGCTCAACTCCAGCGCCGCCGCCGTTTCCTCGGTCGAAAGTCCTTCCACATCCCTCAGCACAAACACGGTCCGAAACCCCGGGGGCAGTCCCTGGATCGTTTTACTCAAAATCTCCCGCAGTTCCGCCTGCGTGTACTGTTGCTCGGGATTGGGGCTCCAATCCGCAATCTCACGCGGAAGAGAATCATCTTCCGTCTTAATGTCTTCATCCAGCGAAACCGTGCGCTCCGGCTTCTTCCGGCGCAACTTCATTAACGCTTCGTTGACCGCAATGCGCACCAGCCAAGTATAAAACTTCGACTGCTCCTGGAACTTCTGCAGATTCCCGTACGCCTTAAGAAATGCCTCCTGCACTACATCTTCCGCATCCTCGCGGTTTTGCGTGATGTGTTGCGCAATCCGAAAGACGTTACGGTCGTACCTGCGTACCAACTCTTCGAAGGCAGAGTCGTCGCCTTGCTTCGCCGCCCGCACCAGTGTTAGTTCATCGGTGACAGGCCCTTCTAATTTGTTTTGGATGGTTTCCATTCTCTCGACGATGCAGTATTTTGCGGCAACAAATCACGAAACCCGATAGCGAAACGCAAACTGTTATTCTACTTGGTAACCTGCGTCTTTGCCCAATCGCTTTCAGGTTTCTTGCGGAACCTGTTTTGAGGTAGAGTCGATGAGGAGACTATGACGCGGTCGAACACGTCCCGACGTACTCTGGGACAGTCCCACAAGTGCCGTATAATCAGCAGTTAGAACCGCGAGTTTTCGGGTTCGCTCCACGGGAGTGTACACCACCTTTAGCGAACGGTTTTCCAGCATGGCGGAACGGAACCACAAACCAGACGAAGTGCCAGCCGGCCGGATCGAGGAGATCGTCGCGAGCGCCGTTTCGCATGCGCTTCAGGCGCATATTCCAGCCCTGCAGGCACAAATTGTGCAGCAAGTGCTGCAGGCGCTGCCCAGCCAGGCAAACGAAACTTCTGTTCCCGCTTCCTCATCTTCCAAGCCTCTGGCTCATGCTGTCGCCAAGATCCATGCTGGTTCCACACAAAAAGAAATTTTGCGTGGCTTACTGGACGCCGGCAGTGAGTACTGCTCTCGCATCGCTCTCTTTGTAGTAAAGGCGGGAGCGGCGTCGGGATGGCAATCTCGCGGTTTCGGCGACGACGAAATAGTCAAGGATTTCGCACTTGATCTCAACGCCGGCCCGGCGGCGCACACTTACCAGAATCGCGCAGCCACCCCCGGAAACGTCGCGGAGATGGGCCGCCAATTTGTCGAACACTTCGGCCGTCCCGCCAACGAACAGGTTTTGGTATTGCCGCTCGCTCTCAAAGATAAAGTCGCAGCTCTGGTTTATGCCGACGCCGGTGACGGCGGCCAACTTGATTCCGACGCCCTCGATCTGCTGGTGCTCGCCACCAGCGCCTGGTTGGAGGTCATCTCCCTTCGCAAGCAGCATGCGGCGCCTAAAGAAGAATACGAGGCGCCTCCCAAAGTTGAGCACGCGGCTCCGCCAGTGCAAACCATTTCATCGTATTCCGATCCTTTCGCCGGCCACGCTCCCAAACATGTTCCCGCCAGCGTCCCGGTTGAACCCGAACCTGCGGCTGAAGTGGTTGAAGTAGCGTCGGCACGCACAGCCTCTGCGGCCGCACCTGCCACGGCCACCGATCCGTTGGCTGGACTCTCGCCCGAGGACGCCGACACCCATCGCAAAGCCCAACGCTTCGCCCGCTTGTTGGTCGACGAAATCAAGCTCTACAATCAGGCGAAGGTCGCCGAGGGCCGCCGCAACAAAGACCTATATGATCGTTTGAAAGAAGATATCGATAAGAGCCGCGGGACATTCCAGAAACGTTACGGCAGCACGGTAGCCGCGAGCGCGGATTATTTTCAGAACGAGTTGGTACGGAGTCTGGCCGAGGACGACATCTCTATCATGGGGCCGAATTTCCGGCGTTAGACTTTTCTTGGATTTCTCTGGCAGTCTAGTTTGCGCGAAAAGTAAAAAGTGGTTCGATCAGTCTCCAAGGTTGGGTGGATTTTCGCAGCTGTGCTTCTCTACAGCTTCTGGGGCGCTCCGCTGGCATCAGCGGAGGCGCCGCTATCCTTCGTGTCCCGTGCTTCGCAGGATCAGGAAACCGCGCCCCCCGCCAAGCCAACTCAGTCTACCCCGAGCGCAGCAAAACGTAGCCCTCAAAAGCCCGCCACTCATAAAAACCCCACCACTCATAAAAACCCCACCACAAGCAAGCCCGCCGGAAACAGCACGAAACGTCACTACGTCAATACGCGAAGGCGGCGAGCAGTTTCTCCGCGTGTTCGCCGCATGCGGCAGGCTTTCGTCGCGTCGGCCAGCTTACGCCCCATGGCAGAGCAACTTCTGCAGGATCGTACCCTACCCGCTTACGCAGGAGTGCAAGCCTATGCCCGCGCCCACGCCAAAGAAGATGCCGGAGCCCTGGCCTGGCTGGTGCTGGGTTACGCCCACATCCTCGATAAGGATTACGCCAAAGCCATTGATCCGCTGAACCGCGCCAAAATTCATGCCGGAGATCTGGGAGATTACGTCGACTACTACCTCGGGATTTCTTACCTGGAAACCGGGCACACCGCGGAAGCTCTAGCCACTCTCGCAGACTTCGCCAAAACCCATCCCGATTCCCTGCTCGTCCGCGACGCCGATGTAAGCTACGCCGATGCGCTCCTGCTGGAGGGTCAGCCAACAGAAGCCGTTGCGCTATTGGAGAACATTCGCAGGCCCATACGCTCTGATCTGGAATTTGCGCTGGGCCGCGCCCGTGCGGCTTCCGGCGAGAACGCAAAAGCTGCAGAGGTTTTTGCAAACATTTATTACACAATGCCGGCCGCGGCCGAATCTGACGCTGCCTATGCCGAACTGAAAAAGCTTCCATCCGCTCCTCCACCAACAGTAACTCAGCTCAGAACCCGCGCCGAATTGTTGATCAGCCATAAGCGCTATTCCGAGGCGGCCGACGAATATCGCACTCTGGCAAATCAGGCCACACCCGAAGAACGGCCTCGCATGGAGCTCGCCCTGGCGGATGCTCTCCATCGCAGCGGCAAGAATCGCGATGCCAAGCAGGTGCTGGCCTCCGTGGGCAATGTTTCCGGCGAACTGAACGCGCAGCGCCTCTATCTGTTGGGCCAAGTCGCATGGGCCGCGAATGACAACGACACCTTCTATCGCACCGTTGACGAGCTTCGCCAAGCCGACGCAACCAGCCCATGGCTCGAGCAAGCTCTGCTCTCCGCCGCTAATTTGCATCTGGTGCATCACGAGTACGATCAGGCGCTCGATGCCTTTCGCGAAGCGCAGCAGCGCTTTCCTGATGGCCCCCGCGCTTCTTACGTTCACTGGAAAGCGGCATGGCTCACTCTACGCCAGGGACGCAACGAAGATGCCAAGAAGGCCTTCGAGGAACAGATTGCCATGTATCCCTCCGGTGCAGAAACCCCGGCGGCTCTCTACTGGCGCGCCCGCCTGGCTGAAGAAGACAATCAATTCGTAATGGCTCGTGCCTTCTACCAAAAACTCTCCGATCGCTATCGCAACTTTTACTACGCGGAACTCGGCAGGCAGCGGATAAAACATCTCCCGGCCACCAACGATACAGCCGCGGTTACGCAGTACGCAATCCTCGACCATGTGCCACCCATTAACAACTCCGAAAAAATAACGGAAACCGATCCGCCCGCCGACGAACTTCGCGTGCAGAAAGCTCAACTTCTCGGCAATGGCGGCCTTGTAGACTTCGCCGTCCGCGAGCTGCAGGCCGCCGCCGCAACTGACGGCGGTAGCTGGGCCCCCGCGGAAACTGCCCAACTTTACGTCGAAACCGGACACTACGATCGCGCCATCGAGTTCATGAAGCACTCGGCGCCAAATTATTTTGCCCTCGACATTCCAGATCTGCCGCGAAAATATTGGGAAGCTCTTTTTCCAAAGCCTTACTGGAGTGATCTCAAACGAAATTCAGATGCCAACGGGCTGGATCCTTATCTGGTCGCGTCTCTGATCCGGCAAGAGTCTGAATTCAATCCCAACGCCGTTTCCCGCGCCAACGCCGTCGGCCTGATGCAGTTGCTGCCCAAGACTGGCAAACTCGTGGCCAAAGAAGTGAAGCTGCGCCGCTACAACGCCAGCCAGTTGTACACGCCCGCAGTCAACTTGCAGTTAGGCACGCGGTATTTTCGCGGCATGGTCGACAAGTTCGGCGGATCCTTCGAGTACGCCCTCGCCGCTTACAACGCAGGATCGGACCGCGTGGATGATTGGCTCGCCCAGGGGAAATATCGCGACCCGCAAGAGTTCGTCGAGTCCATCCCCTTCACTGAGACTCGCGAATACGTGCAGGCCATCCTTCGCAACGCCAGCGTTTACAAGCAACTTTACGGCACGCCTTAGAAGCATCAGCACCGTTCCGAATTGACTCCCGCCTGTTAACCGCTTGATAATCAAGATGCAATCCGATTCGCGCTTGGATATCTACGAACAAATCGTGCAACTCCGTCGCGAGGGACGCCGCGGCGCCATAGCTACCATCGTGAACGTGCGCGGCTCGATTCCTTCTTTTCGTACGGCAAAAATGCTGGTTCGGGATGATGGCTCGATCGTCGGCACAATCGGTGGAGGCTGCGTGGAAGCCGACGTCTGGCAGGCTGCCCGTGAAGTAATGGAATCGGAGAAGCCGCGCACGCTCACATTCGATTTGAATCAAGATCCGAAATACGATACCGGGCTGGTTTGCGGGGGAACCCTCGAAGTTTTCGTCGAACCCGTCCTCCCTCCAGCGTTGCTTTACGTTTTCGGCGCCGGTCACGTGGCGCTGAATCTTTGTCAGGTCGCAGCCAACGCGGGTTTTGAGCTGATCGTCACCGACGATCGCACCTCCTACGCTACCAAAGAGCGCTTTCCTAGTGCTCGCGAGGTGCATGCGCTGGAATTCGATGAGGCCGTTGAGAAACTCGATCCCAACGAAACGTCCTACATAGTGATCGTCACTCGGGGGCATCGCGACGACATGCGCATTCTTCGCTGGGCAGTGCAGACGCGAGCCCGTTACGTCGGCATGATCGGCTCCAAACGCAAAGTGATCGGAATTTTCAAAACCTTGCAGCAGGAAGGCCTGCCCGCGCATTTATTCGAGCGCGTGCACGCCCCGATTGGGCTCGACATCGGCGCCGTTACACCTGAGGAAATTGCGGTTGCAATCACAGCCGAATTGATTGCAAATCGCCGCCACGCCACGTCGCCCCTTCCTCATATGAAGTGGGTTCGCGCGCAAGGCCCCAACGAGGATGCGGAAGACAAGGCTGCCGCAGCATTCGATGAGCGCAAGGGCGATTGTTGATTGATGATTGATGATTGCTGATTGTTGATTGCTTTTAGGTAGATGACCTTAGGTTGGTGAATTTTCCTAACCTACTACTTATCTGTCAGTGAACTCAGCAAGTTTTTCAATCAACAATCAGCAATCAAAAATCATCAATTGCGCTGTTTCCTGCTATCTTCCCTACATGACCATCGCTGCCAGCTTCGCCGGTGTAATCCTCGCCGCCGGAGACTCGTCGCGCATGGGTCGGGACAAAGCCCTGCTGCCCTGGCCTCCGAGTAGAGAGACGCAGTCCGGTGAGACATTCCTTTCCGCGGCGATTCGTTCCCTCTCGCCGGCAACTGACTTCGTTTTGGTCGTCGTGGGGAAAAACGTGGGACTGCTGGCGCCGGTTATTTATGCGGAGGGCGCGTCCCTGGTCGTTAACGAAGACTCCGCTCGTGGCCAGTTCAGTTCGCTGCAAGTTGGCTTGCAGGAAGCGCTCAACCGTGGCCGCGATGCGGCTATGGTGACCTTGGTCGATCGCCCTCCACTGAATCCCGCGACGCTGCAAATTCTCCGCCATGCCTTCGCAACTGCGAAAGAGAACATCTGGGCGGTTGTGCCAGAATATTCCGGCAAACACGGACATCCCTACCTCGTCGGCCGCGAAATGATCACCAAGTTTCTCGAGGTCCCACCCACATCGGTGGCCCGCGATATCGAACATGCGCATCAGGCACACATTCACTATGTCCCGGTGGATGATCCATTGGTCGCGCTCAACATCAATACGCCCGAAGATTACGCAGCATTGGCGGCGCGCTCTCAAAATTGCTGATTGCTGATTTCTGATTGCTGATTGGAATTCTTAACTCGACTCGAGATCTGTTCTTCAATCATCAATCAGCAATCATCAATGTTATTGCTCCGGTTGCGCATTTCTCACTCAGCCAGTTATGGTCAGTAGATGAACGCCGCAGAGGCTCCCACATTTCATCCCCTTACCGAAGCATTTCTCGATTCGATTCTGCGTCTCGAGCCGCGGGTCGCGGCGTTCGATTGTGACGGCACTCTCTGGTCGGGCGATCTTGGCGAGCGCTTCTTCGACTGGGAACTCAGGCAAGGCGATGTCGTTTCCCCCGATCTCGATCGCCCCATGCGCGATCGCTATGCCGCGTATAAACGTGGCGAGGTCGATGAAACCTCAATGTGCGGAGAAATGGTCACAATGCACTGTGGCATTTCAGAGCAGCGCCTGCTCAGCGCCGCCACCCGCTTCTTCGAGGAATTTTTTGTTGAACAGCTTTTCCCGGAGATGCGCGAACTGGTGCGCCGTCTGCACGAAACCGGCTGCGAGGTGTGGGCAGTTTCTTCTTCGAACGAATGGGTAATTCGCGCCGGCATGAAGTATTTCGATATCCCCGAAAGTCGCGTTCTTGCGGCTAAAGTGGAGCTTGATCGCGGAATTGCTACAGATCGGCTGATCCGCGTTCCTTCTGGGAGTGGCAAACCTGAAGCACTTCGAGAAATAGTAAAAAAGGAAATCGACGTGGCCTTTGGCAATTCGCGCTGGGACTCTGAAATGCTGGCCATGGCAAAACACGCTATCGCGGTGAACCCAAATCCGGACCTGGAAACTACTGCCAAGGAGCGTGGTTGGCAGATTTATTTCCCCGAAGGAACTCGCCCGCGCCGTTAGCATTGCCTGAGGCGTCTGCGCTTACAATTGAGTTGCCCATGTATTCACCGCAGTTACTCGATCATTTTCAAAATCCGCGCAATGCAGGAGAAATTGCCGACGCCGACGCGACCGCAGAGATTGAAAATCCAGCCTGCGGAGATCTGCTGAGGTTGACGTTAAAAATAACCGAAGGCCGCATTATCCAGGCAAAATTCAAAGCCAAGGGATGTGTGGCGGCAATCGCGTCCGCCTCGGCATTGACCGAATTGCTTGCCGGCACATCGTTGCTCAAGGCGAAGAAGCTGTGTCGGGACGACGTGAGCCAGGCCGTTGGCGGCTTGCCTCAAGCCTCCACTCACGCCGCACAGTTGGCGATAGACGCACTTGCCGCCGCTCTACGCCAGATCCCTAGTCTATAAAAACTCATGACGAACGATTTGCCACGCCGCATCGCCAGCCTGCAACCCAGCGCCACCGTGATCCTCGCCGCGATCGGCGAACTCGGCCGCCTCGTGGCCTGCACGAAATACTGCGCTGATGTGGTCCCGGAAATCGGTTCTCAGCAATGTGTCGTCCTTTCCGATTCCTGGACGGCAAATTCCGAGCAAATTATTTCCGCCAATCCCGACCTTGTCATCGCCTCCGTGCCGTACCAGGAACAATCGGTCATCGAAATCCTCAAGTCTGGGACTCGATTCCTGGGCTTTGCTCCAAAAACCATCGCTGACATTTACATGGACATCGCGATCATCGCGGGTACGGTGGACGCAAGTGATCACGGCCAACAACTAATCGAAGCTATGCGAGAACGAATCGAGCAATTCCGAATGCGTACCGCTGGATTGCCTCGTCCAAGAGTTTTCTGTGAAGAATGGGGCAAGCCTCTGATCGCGTCGCAAGCCTGGGTCGCTGAACTCGTCGACGCCGCGGGCGGCGAATTCCTGGGCACGCCGGGAAAACAAATTTCCGCGGAAGAAGTCGCCCGCATGGATCCCGACGTTCTGATTGCCTCATGGTGCGGAGCCGGCGACCGCGTTCCGCTGGAGAAGATCGTGCTCGACCGCAACTGGCAACGAACTCCCGCAGCTCGATCTTCCCGCATTTATTGCATTCGGGATGAATACCTCAACACGCCAGCTCCCACGCTGCTCCATGGCCTCGAAGCGCTGGCGTTCGCGATTCATCCCGAAGTATTTTCTCGGCCGGAAGGAATCCGCCAGATTACCCGCGTTCCATCTTCTAAGGACGCGCACCTCACGCTCTGAGTTAAGATTTTGCATATGCCCACACAAACCAGAATGGATGCGGTTCGCCAGGACATCTCGGCGCTCGCGGAAGCGTCCTCCACCGCAAAAGCCTTCATGCAAGGCGTTTGCAAACTTTTACACGAGCGAATGTTGAAATATAACTGGGTTGGCTTTTACATACTCGAGCCAGGTACGAAACCGGGAATTCTTGTTCTGGAAAGTTTTGTGGGAGCTATGACTCCGCATACGCGTATTCCGCTCAACCAGGGCATCTGTGGCGCAGCCGCTTCGAGTGGCAAGACCATTGTTGTTGACGACGTTAGCAAGGATTCACGCTATCTCGCTTGTTCACTCGAAACCAAATCGGAAATCGTGGTGCCGATTTTCGTGAAGAACCAGGTTGCCGGCGAACTGGACATTGATAGCCACTTCGCGGCCGCGTTCGGCGCCGAAGATCAGCACCTCGTCCAGTATTGCGCCGAACTCGTGGGTAAAAAGCTGGAGCAATCCATCGTCTGAATTCTGCGCCGTTGATATCTGTCATTTGTAGGGATGGGCTATTTGTTCTCCGGGATAATCGCAGAATTATGAAACGAGTCGTAGCCGCGGTGATCGAGAAAGACGGCAAGCTGCTGGTATGCCAGCGCACGCGCCATCAAACCATGCCGCTCAAGTGGGAGTTTCCCGGAGGAAAAATCGAAGAAGGCGAGCAGCCTCGCGACGCGCTCCGCCGGGAGTTGGAAGAGGAGTTGGGAATTCACGCCAAAGTAGGTGACGAGATCGCCCGCGTGCAACACGTTTATCCCAACGGCGCTGCCGTTGAACTCAGATTTTTTATCGTGCGGGAATACGATGGCGAAATCGAAAACCGTATCTTCCGCGATTTGCAGTGGGCCGCTCCCACTGCATTGCCATCCTATGATTTTCTCGAAGCGGATGCGTCACTGGTGAAAGATCTCGCAGCCGGAAGGCTTCCCTAGACCGTGGCTAGCCGGCAGCTTTTCCGGTAACAGAAGCCCACGCCAGGGCCAGGGACAGCCCCACGATCAGGATTGTCGTCGCCCACGCAACGGCATTAAACAAATGCGAGTTCACGTACTCGCCCATCAACTCTTTCTTGTTGATCAGCAGAAGCATGAAGATCAACACAAACGGCAACACAATTCCGTTCAGAACCTGTGACCACAGAACGATTCTCACCAGTTGCGCTCCGGGAATCAGAAGCACCAGAATGCCGCCGGCAACAATCAGCAGAGTGTAAAGCCAGTAGAAAAATGGAGCTTCGCCGAATTTCTTGTCAACCCCGGATTCAAAGCCCAATCCCTCACACACCGTATAAGCAGTGGAAAGCGGCAAAATCGATGCGGCAAACAGTGAAGCATTGAACAATCCCACGGCGAACAAAATGTAAGCGTATTGTCCGGCCAACGGCTTCAAGGCTTGCGCCGCATCGGCTGCATAAGTAATGTCGCGGAATCCATGCACGTAGAGCGTGGCCGCGCAGGCAACAATAATGAACCACGCCACGATATCCGTGAACATGCAACCTGTGATTACATCCCAGCGCGAAGCTTTGAGTCCGCGCCGGGTTACGCCCTTTTCCACAATCGAAGCCTGAAGATAGAACTGCATCCAGGGTGCGATGGTTGTTCCCACCACGCCAATTACCATGAACAGGTAAGCCTGATCGCGGAATGCCTTGAGCGCGGGCGGCTTAATCGTGGCGATGGCCGCATCTTTCCACAACGGATGAGCTAGGGCTCCAGCGAAGATGTAAGTGATGTAGAAAAACGACGCCGCGAGGAAGACTTTTTCAACGCTCTTATACTGACCTTTCACCACAATCAGCCAGACGATCACCGCGCAAATCGGCACCGTTATATAGCGCGAGAGGCCAAATAATTCCAGGCTGGTGGCGATGCCGATAAACTCCGTCACCACGTTCCCGAAGTTGATGATCAGAATTCCCAGCATCATCAGAAAGGTAATGCGCAGGCCGAATTCTTCGCGGATAAGATCGCTCAGGCCCTTGCCCGTCACTGCGCCCATGCGCGCGCTCATCTCCTGCACCACGATCAGCGCCAGCGTGATCGGGATCATTGTCCAGAGCAGCAGAAATCCGTACTGCGCTCCGGCCTGCGAATAGGTCAGGATGCCGCCCGCGTCGTTGTCGACGTTTGCCGTGATGATCCCGGGCCCCACGACTGCCAGGAACAGAAGGGTCCGGCTTTTCCAGCGTTTTAGAGGTCTCATGCGCACATTTCGCAGACATAAAGATGGAACACAACTTACACAGGCGACGGAACAGAATAAACGGAAGCGGCGAATCTGAACACATTAAAAAGTATGGTGAAGGCAAAAAGATTGCAGCGAGAGATTATGGCTGGGTTTTATGAAGCACATCCTCGTGTCCATGCGACTTCGCGAATAAAATCTCCAAGATCAGCAGCCCCGCTCCCACCACAATCGCGCTGTCCGCCAGGTTGAAAACCGGCCATTGATACTGCTTGACATAAACCAGCAGAAAATCCACCACGCGCCCACGCGCCAGCCGATCCCACAAATTCCCCAGCGCTCCCCCCATAATCAACGACAAGCCCACACCGGTGGCAAGGTGAGCATGGTTGTTTTTCCACAACAGCGCCAAAACCACAACAAGCGCGACTACGGAAAATGCGATGAGCAATCCCGTCTTCCAGGGAGCAGTGGGGTCGGCAAAAAGACTGAACGCAGCGCCAGTATTCTCGGTATGCGTAATCCGAAAAAAGCCTGGGATCACCTGAATATGCGCGTAAAGCCGGATGCGCTGCGCTACCAAATGCTTGGTCCAGCGGTCCAGCGCCACAACCGCGACGACAATAACAAAATAGATGGCACGAGCGGAGTTTTTGGTCATCCAGATTATGAGCCTGGAAATATCTTAACCCGCCAAGTGGTTTCGCCGCTCACATCGAAGAATTTGCATCTCCGCGCGCTCTGCGGCCGTTCTCCGCGGCCTCCGCGCTTCAAGGTTTGAGAATTTCCGCGCCGAGAGAATATCCTTACTCCATCGCCCGCACGGGAGAACACACTCATGAAAGCCGTTCGCATTCATCAATTCGGTGGTCCCGAAGTCTTGACGTACGAATCCATCCCCGATCCCCAACCGCGCAAGGACCAAATATTAGTTCGCGTCCGCGCCTGCTCGCTCAATCACCTCGACATTTGGGTGCGCAAGGGCTTGCCGGGGGTCAAACTGCCGCACATTCTCGGCAGCGACATTGCCGGGGAAGTAGTCGAGGCCGGAGAATACGTCAGCGGATTCAAGCCTGGACAGCGCGTCCTCATCGCCCCCATGCACTTCTGCGGACATTGCTCCAAGTGCGTGGCCGGTTTGCAGAATCAATGCCGCGAATTTACCGTGCTGGGTAATGGCGTCGACGGCGGCAATTGCGAACTGATCGCCGTGCCCGCTGCCAGCGTGATTCCAATCCCAGACTCGCTCGATTTCATTCAAGCTGCCAGTGTGCCGCTGGTATTTGTCACGGCGTGGCACATGCTCGTCGGCCGCGCCGGCGTGCGCCCCGGACAAACCGTGCTGGTCCTGGGAGCCAGTTCCGGTGTTGGCATCGCCGCTATCCAAATTGCAAAACTCTTCCACTGCCGCGTAATCACAACTGCCGGCGACGATGTCAAACTCGCCAAGGGACGCGAACTGGGCGCCGATTACGGGATCAACCATTACCAGCAAAAGATTTCCGACGAAGTCCGCAAGATCACCAACAAAGAAGGCGTTGACATCGTGGTCGAACACGTCGGTGCCGCTACGTGGGACGAGAGCGTCAAGTCCCTCAAGCCAGGAGGCACCCTGGTCACCTGCGGTGCCACCACAGGTCCGAATGTAAACATCGACCTGCGACATCTGTTCGCCCGGCAGCTCACGCTGCTCGGCTCTTACATGGGAACGATGGGCGAACTGCACGAGGTTCTAAAGCACATCTTCGCCGGACGCCTGAAGCCGGTGGTCGATCGCGTTTTCCCGCTTGCCGAAATCCGCGCCGGGCACGAGCATCTGGAAAAGAGTCAGATGTTCGGCAAAGTAGTGTTGAGCATTTAAGAGCAGCGGATTCTGATCCCGAAAACTCTCTTAGCGCTTCTTCGCTGAACGTTTCGCCGGCTTCGATCCCTTCCCCGTCTTGCCGACGCTCGTCTTCGCCGTACTGCCCGCCCTCAAAGTTGTCACCGTATTCTTTCCCAGATCAATCACAAAACTATCAATCAAGCTGCCACTGGGTGTTCCGGCGCTCGGGTAAGGCGCAGAACGGTACGTTCCTACAATTTGGCTCTTGCTCACTTCCAGACGAAGAAATCCAAAGTTTTTCTGATCGTATTGCTCAAGACTCAAGCCATTTTCCAGCGTCAGTGGAACCTTGGGCGGCGCGCCGTTCACCGTATGCAGCGGAGCCAGGTTGGTGTATCCGCCGGTACCAGCCACCACGTAAGGAATCTGCAGCTTTCCCTTTGGGCCCCGCACCACATTTGTGAATCGCTGGTAGTTGTGCACATGCCCCGACAGAATCAAATTGGGATATCGTTTCGTCGCCCGAAAACTGCTGGAGAGAATTTGATCCGCCACGCTGCTGCCCGAGTGCTCAACGTCGCCAGAAAATGGTGGGTGATGAATGCTTACGATGAGCGCCAGATTCGGATCCGCCCCCGCCAACTCCCGCTTGAACCAATCAATCTGATCCTGATGAATCTCCGCTTCCGTTTCCCCCACGTTGGAAAATAATCCGAGGATGGTTGCAAACGGCGTAGTAAACGTCCAATACACATTCGGCAAATCCATCTGCGTTCGATTCGACGCGGTCTTCAACGAGCCTAACTGTGCCGGATTCTTCGACATGAAATTCTGTATCCAACCGTCGAGCGGAAATTTATTGGGATCGACCGGCCCGTCCTGCGGATCGTCCGGCTGGCAGTCGTGATTGCCTGGAATGGAAACGATAAAAGCTGGATAATCCTGGTAGGTGTCGTAGAAGTACGCGCCGTATTTATCGATGTCGCCGGCAAAGTAAATCACGTCGCCCAGATGGTAGTAAAACGCCGGCTGCTTATTCTCTGGGGAACTCTGCGCGTCTTGCGTCATGAGCGCGGCCACCAGATCCTGCGGACCTGAGTCTCGATAATCTCCTGTATCGCCCACAGTATGGAAGGCCATCACCCCAGCATTCTTGATTTTTGTTACATCAGCGGCAGAGAGCAACTGCGACAAATCAAACCGGTAAGGCGCTGGACCGTTGGGAGCCGGGAGCGGCTGGAAGGGATAATGCGGCAGTTGCACCTGCGCCACGGCGCGCGACGCCTGCACAGGAAAATTCGTCGCCGGAATTGGGGGAACGTGGCTGCGACGCTTCCCAGCGCCCATTCCGGTGCTGAACGAATGCAGTGGACTCATATCTATCTCCTTCGATGATTGTGCGGCGTGACCCGGTTGACAAATTTCGCCGCCATGCGACGTAGTACGCAATGGCGTCACAACATGCGAGCGGGGCCTGAACTTCTAGGAGGGAAAGACGCAGTTAGCTTATAGCAAAGAATTAGATTGTCAAGAACGAGGATCGGGAAATGGTCGGTTTGATTATTACACGGCACGACCTGTCATCCTGAGCGGAGCCGGTGTTCAGGCGTAGAGAAGGATCTCCAGCTTAACCGGCGTGCCGCGTAAGCCAAGCCGCGCCACTACCGATTTGGAATTTGCAGACGTCAGTAGTTTAGAATAAATGCATGGCTCCCGAACTGAATTTCGGCCCCTACGTCGATCTCGAAAACGGCAAGAAGACGGTCAAGGATTTGACCTTTGGCAATCCCACGCCTGAGGGAGTGGTTCTAACCACGCTCGATTCCGCTGTGAACTGGATGCGAAAGGGTTCCATCTGGCCGATGACCTTCGGCCTGGCCTGCTGTGCCATCGAAATGATGTCCATGGGCGCGTCGCGCTTCGATATCGCACGTTTCGGAGCCGAGGTCTTTCGTCCATCGCCACGGCAGAGCGATCTCATGATCATCGCCGGCCGTGTCTCGAACAAGATGGCGCCGGTGATTCGCCAACTCTGGGAGCAGATGCCTGAGCCAAAGTGGGTTATCTCCATGGGAGCCTGCGCCACTTCTGGAGGCGTTTTCAATAACTACGCGCTGGTGCAAAGCGTGAATCAGGTAATCCCCGTCGATATTTATGTCCCGGGTTGCCCACCCCGTCCCGAGCAACTGATCTACTCCATCACTCTTCTGCAGGAAAAGATTCAAAACGAGCGAGGGACCATCCGGAAAGCTCTAAATCTGACCTAAATACCCCGGCACAGCGAAGCTTAGGTCAGGCTCGGCGCCTTGCGTACAATTTTACCGTCCTTCTCTAAACCCCATTCCAGCAATATGTTGGCAACCTTACCGTACCGAAATGGGAACCGCCTGCCGAGAACTCGAAACCATTCCACGCGTTTCTGAATCTAAGGGATTGAGGGTAGGACTATAGTAGAGTTCCGTAGGCAACCTCCCCCATTCGTTTCCCCGGAATTAGTTCGTGTGGAAGGTGCTACATGATGGCAAGATTGATTGACGCGGTTTTTGGCTGCAGACATCCTCGTTACAGTTTCCCTGTAACCCTTCGCGGCAAGGCGCGCCGTCCCCAGGCTGGCGCATTAACCGGAACTTACGTGGCCTGCCTCGATTGCGGAAAGGAATTTCCCTACGATTGGCAGGAAATGAAGGTTATCACTTCGTCGGCCGAAACACGCCAATACCGGGCCGCGCTCGCCACCAAGCAAGCCGCATAAAAGATGCCAAAGTATTTTGGCCGTTAGCCCGCTTCCTTGCTCCCGCTGTCCCGGCCAGACTGTTTAACGCGCCGGGACCGCTGCGGCGGTTCTCTTCTCCATCGGCACAAACTCTCGCTCCTCATGCCCTGTATAGACCTGCCGAGGACGCGCAATTTTCTGCTCCGGATCCGTAATCATCTCCTGCCACTGTGCCAGCCACCCCGCCGTACGGGGAATCGCAAATAGCACCGTGAACATCTCCGGACGGAATCCCATCGCCTGGTACATGATCCCGGAATAAAAATCGACGTTCGGATAAAGCTTCCGCTTTACGAAATATTCGTCCTCCAGCGCGATCCGTTCTAACTCCAGGGCGATCTCCAATTTCGGATTGCGCCCTGTGACCTCGAATACCTGCTCTGCGCACCAGCGAATGATTTTCGCTCGCGGATCGTAATTCTTATAAATGCGGTGCCCGAATCCCATCAACTTCACGCCCCCTTCTTTGCTTTTCTTGATGTAAGCGGGCACTTTGTCCTTCGAGCCAATCTCATCCAGCATTTTCAAAACTTCTTCGTTCGCGCCGCCATGCAACGGTCCGGCTAACGCGGAAGCTGCCGATGCCATGGAAAGATAAGGATCGGTTTGCGCGCTGCTCACCGAGCGCATGGCATTGGTGCCGCAGTTCTGTTCATGATCCGCATGCAAAATGAAAAGGATGTCCAGCGCCCGCGCAATCGCAGGATTGGCCACATACTTCGGCTCCACCATCTTCCACAACATGTTCATGAAATTTTCGGCGTAGTTCAAATCATTGTCCGGATAAACGTAGGGAAATCCCACATTATGCCGGTACGACATGGCTGCAATCGAAGGCACTTTGCCAATCAGACGTTTGATCTGCAGCAGCCGGTTCGCGGGATCATGCACATGCTTTGCGTCTGGATAAACCGTCGACAGCGCGGCCACCGTGCTCACAAACATTCCCATCGGATGCCCGTCATAGCGAAAGCCTTCCATAAATATCTTCGTGCTCTCATGCAGCATGGTGTGGTGCGTGATGTCATAGACCCAGTGCTTCAACTCGCTCTCGGTCGGCAATTCACCGAACAGGAGGAGATATGCGACTTCCAAAAACGTGCAGCGCTCCGCCAGAACTTCAATCGGATATCCGCGGTAACGCAATATCCCTCGGTCTCCGTCGATGTAGGTGATGCTGCTGCGGCAAGACGCCGTGTTCATAAACGCCGGGTCGTAGGTCATCAGTCCAAAATCTTCTGGACTGGTTTTTATCTGCCGCAGGCTCATCGCACGGATGGTGCCATCCTCAATGGGTACTGAGTAGGTCTTTCCGGTTCGATTGTCGGTGATTGTGAGTGTGTCCTCTGGCATGGAAGAGCTGCTCCTTTTTCTGCGTATACGGCTAGCTTATCCTTAATCGCTTCCAGAACAAACTACTGTGATCAAGATCACGGACCTTGGTGACTTGACCTCCCAATTCGGCTATCACAAACACCAAACCGGCGGCCATTGGCCGCCGGTTCGCCCACATGCATAGCATTCTAGTTCGAAGACGAATCATCCCGCCGTTTCAATGTCGGACGATCGTCATCCGGGTTGGTATTGCCCGTATTGTCGCCGCCGCTGGTCGAGGTGCGGCGTAAACTCGGCTTGTTCTCGTCTCTCTGATCCAGAACCTTGTGGCGATTCTCAATCGATGCCAGCCGCGCCTTTACATCGTCGAACTCCGAAGTGGTCACAATGTACTCAGCCTTGGCAGGTAGAATCTTCCGGATTTCCTCCTGGGTCTTTTCAATCCGGTCCGGAGTCTGCGGATGCGTATCGAACGTCTTCGCCAGCGTTCCCGGCTTCTTCTTCTCCATCGCCTGAATTTTTTCGAAGAATGAAACGAAGGCTGAGGGATCGTACCCGGCGCGGTACATGTACTCCACGCCAAGATAGTCGGCTTCCGCTTCGAAGCCACGCGAGAATTTCAAGAAGCCCAGCATCGCCGCCGGGCCCGCGGCTTCGTATGCTCCGTAGCCGATTCCGCCGCCCACAAAAATCAGAGGAATGGTGGCCAGTTGCATCAACGTACCCCGCGTTTGCTCACGCGCCAGATGGCACGCGGCCACGTGTGAAATCTCATGCGCCATAACGCCGGCCAACTCGGCTTCTTCATCCGCCGCCAGAATCAATCCCGAGTTCACATAGAAAAATCCACCCGGCAGCGCCATGGCATTCACCACGTCGGAATCGATCACCTTGATTGTGAACGGCACCTGCGCATCTGAGTTCCGCACCAGGTTCTGCCCGATCCGGTTGACATACTCCGTCACCACTGGATCATTCACCAGCTTCACCTGCGATTCAATTTGCTGGGCATACTGCCGGCCCATCGCAACTTGCTTCTCAATGCTGTACCAGTTGCCCACGCCGCGCCCGCAACCCACATTGCGATTCCCCACCGCATCCACGTCGGTCTTTGAGCCATCGTGCTTGATCTGGCTGTCATCCTGCGTCGGCAGATTGGCCGGAGGCTGTGCCGGAGCGTTTTGCACATCGCCTGCTTTGGGTTGTGTATTGTTCTTATCTTGATCCTGCGCCATCGTCCAGGGCACCGCGCTGAACGCCGCCAATCCCACAGCAATTGCCAACCAACGCCATTTCATAAAAAACTCCCTGCCGCACTCTTACCTCGGATTATACGCTCGGCATTCCCCAGTCAGGCGCAACTTTCCTTAAACCCTTAGACGCTGTATTTCCCCTGCTGGGTTATCCGCTTTCGGGAGACTCCCCGCGAAACGGGACACCGGGCAAATTTGCTAGCCCCAGCCCTTGCTCGATCCTCAAGGCCGTCGTAACATAGCCCGTCTTTCGTCTAGATTCGGAGGCACCGATTGCTCAATCGCCGCCATTTTCTCGATCTTTCTACTGCCGCCGCCGGCCTTGCTGTCACCGCAGTCCTCCGCGGGAATCTCTTCGCTCAACTCGCGAACGCCCCCGCCAAACTTCCGGATTCCGCCTTGTTCGACAAGAGCGAAGACGCCTATTGGGCCGAAATCCGCAAACAATTTCTCATCCCGGCGGACGAGATTTATCTCAATAACGGCACCGTCGGCTCCAGTCCCGCGCCTGTTCTTCGCGCCGTCTTCGAGGGCTATACCACAACCGAAAAGATGGATCAGCAAGACCCCGAAGATTACCCAATCTGGGGATACGCCGCCTGGAACGAGTTTCGCGATCCCTTGGCAGAATTCGTCGGCTGTCATCGCGACGAAATCGCGCTCCTTCGAAATGCCACCGAAGCCAATAGCTACATCGCCAACGGCCTCGACCTCAAACCCGGCGACGAAGTTTTGATGACTGATCAGGAGCATCCCGGCGGCGAACATCCCTGGAACCTAAAGGCCAAGCGTTACGGCATCCTCGTAAAAAGGGTCACGCTGCCCCGGCCAGTAAAAGATTCCGCACAAGTCCTCAATCTCTTCAACGACGCCATCACACCCCGCACTCGGATCATCTTCTTCAGCCACATCACTACGTTCTCCGGAGTGGTTTTGCCCGCGAGAGAACTTTGTGCGCTCGCCCGATCAAAAGGCATCCTCTCTGCCGTGGACGGTGCCCACGTGACCGGCATGATGCGTCTCAACGTTCACGACGTCGGCTGCGATATGTATTCCTCGAGCCCCCACAAATGGTTGCAAGCGCCCAAAGGCTCCGGTTTTCTCTACGTGCGCGATGAGGTTATCGACCGCCTGTGGAACACCATCGTCACCGAAGGCTGGGACGAACCCCAACTCCGGGCCGAACGCTTTCAGCGGATCGGCAGCTCAAACGTCCCCGCGCTTTACGGGCTGCGCGCCTCGATCAAACTCGCCAACGACATCGGCCTCGACCGCATCGAGCGCCGGCATCGCCAACTCGCCGATTACACGCTCAGTGAAATGAAAAAACGCGGCGCGGAATCCTGGACCTCGCCCGATCCTGCCCTGCGCTGCGCCATCGTCACCGTCAACGTCCCGCCCGTTCCCCGTATGGACTTGGAAAACTGGATGTGGAAGACCCATAAAATCCGCATCCGCGGCGGCGATCCGAACAAACTGCGCCTATCGACCCCTTATTATGTGCAGAAAAAAGACGTCGACCGCTTTTTGGAGAAGTTTGATGAGTACAAGCGGGAGAAAAAGCTGGCGTGAAGGTTTGAGCGGAGATAACCGATAGATCGAGTATGAAGAAACGGCGTAAGAGGGCCGTCAGAACGGATTCGGCAACCGAGTTTAAGAACCGCAGCCTGGTTCGTTCTCATCACTAAACGAGGCAAGCCGGTCGCGCGGCTGACGCCCGCCGGCAGACCTCCTCCATTCATCGGCCGGCTCAAAGGCATCATTAAGATCGTCGGTGACATTGAATCGTCGATCCTGCCTCCTGAAGCTTGGGAATATGACTGAGGGTACGCGGGCGGGATTGCCCGCGCCACACAAGCCGAGTTCTCATCGACTTCAGTCGTAATACTCCAGCCCCAAATGCGTAATCAACTCCTCGCCCTTCAGGTGCCGCAAGCGTGTTCTTCAGCTTCATCAACTGAATAAATAAATCATGCTCCGGATAAAGCCCCGGCACGGTCATCGGAGACTTAAAGTAAAAGCTCAACCATTCCTGAATTCCCAATCCGCGCAAATCCGAGCAGCGCTTCGCCAGATCCATCAGCAACACCAGATCGAGGACGATCGGCGCCGCCAGAATCGAATCGCGACACAGAAAATCAACCTTGATCTGCATCGGATAGCCCAGCCATCCAAAGATATCAATGTTATCCCAACCCTCTTTATTATCACCGCGCGGCGGGTAATAGTTAATGCGTACCTTGTGATACATATCGCCATAAAGCTCGGGATAAAGCTCCGGCTGCAGAATGTGCTCTAGCACGGAAAGCTTCGACTCTTCCTTGGTCTTGAACGACCCCGGATCGTCTAGCACCTCGCCGTCGCGATTGCCCAAAATGTTGGTCGAAAACCATCCATTCAATCCCAGCATGCGCGCCTTGAAACCAGGCGCAAGAATCGTCTTCATCAAAGTTTGCCCGGTCTTGAAATCCTTCCCGCAGATCGGCGCTTCGTTTGCCCGCGATAGTTCGAGCATCACCGGCAAATCCACCGTCAAATTCGGCGCACCATTGGCGAAGGGCACTCCCTCCATCAGCGACGCATAGGCGTAAACCATGGAAGGCGCAACCATCTCGTCATTCTCGCGCAGCGCCTTTTCAAATGACTTCACGCTCTGGTGCGCTTCCGTCGCCGCAATATAAGACTCCGTCGATCCGCACCACATCGTCACCAGCCGGCTCGCCCCGCTGGTCTTCTTGAAATCGCGGATATCGTCGCGCAACTGCTCGGCCAGATCCATCTTGGTCTTGCCCTTCTTCACATTGGGGCCGTCAATCTTCTTCACGTAATTGTGATCGAACACTGCAGCGCGCGGCGTTACGGTCGAAAGAAACGGCTTCAACTGGTCGAGCAACCGCTGATCCAGCACACCCGCATTCGAAGCCGCTTCATACATGTTGTCTTCGAAAATATCCCAGCCGGTAAACACCAGATCATCCAGCCCGGCCAGCGGCACAAACTCTTTGATCTTCGGCGACCGCCCATCCGTCCGCTTCCCCAGCCGCACTGTGCCCATCTGCGTCAGTGACCCAATCGGCTTCGCCAGCCCCTTGCGAATCGCCTCCACGCCAGCGACAAACGTCGTCGCCACCGCGCCCATGCCCGGGATCATCACTCCCAGCTTCCCTCTCGCCGGCTGGATCGCGCCGTTATCTTTATTTTTGGAACTGCGCGCCTTCCCCTCCGACATCACTTCCACGTGAGAACTTTTCGACGCCTTCTTTGCAGACTTATTCCGTGTCGCCATATGTTTGGCCGCTTCCTCAGTAAGAATCTATATGGATATGCAAACCTAGTATGTTCTCGTATCCGGCAGGATTTTTGCAAACCAGAGCGGCCAAACGCGCAGAAAATCAATTCAACAGGGAGTATGAGCATCGGTTGGAAAGCAAGCCTGGAGAAAGAATTCGAAGAGCAAGATAACCGCTAGGCTCGAAGCCCGAAGAGCATCGTAGCAATTAGCACCCATAGGTAGGCAGGAAGCAAGCCCTGCCATTGGAAACTCCCGCCCCTTCTCCGTGCCAAGATCGCCATCGCGGGCCAGGCAACAAGGCTCGCGAGCAGGGTAATCGCAAGTCCTCTCTTGAGGACATCGAAAGTTCGCCAATGCTGGTAAATCGCGATGCCAACATCTGCTGTAACGACCGCAGCAAGTACCATCACACCGACGGGCGTACCAGATGTTTTGTCGGAATCCGTTTGCTCCATTGGTGCTCACCTCGCGAGACATTATATACGTACGCTGTTTATAGAGACCCGCCATCCTTCCAAACCGCAAGGCCGTTGCTATTGTTGCATAGACAAATCGCCCGCATAAATATTTTGCGTTGGACTCTAGCGCCCCCATCCTGCATCATGAAATCACTTCGCAAACCAGCTCAGCAGCCGGTCCTGCGAAGCCGATGTTTGCATGCCGGCCCTGCCGTCGGTAATTGCAATTCTCCTGACCTCGTTGTTTCTCCACTCAACCTGAGTACGCGCGACCCAGTAACCGCGGGTTGTCGTGTCATCTCGGACATGCCACAGACAACAGGAGATTCCAATGAAATCGATTCGCCAGTTAGCCTATGCCGCTGTTTTGATTGTAAGTGCCCTGAACTTCGCGCCCAGCCTGGCTTCTGCCCAAGACGAAGGTGGGAGCTTCACCCTGGCTCACGAAGTCCGTTGGCAAAACTCGGTAGTGCCGGCTGGAGACTACCGCTTCACCCTTCAACCCAAGGGTCCATTAGAGATGCTCACCTTAACCAAAATTACCGGCAGGCCAGCATCGTTCATGCTGATCGCGAAAGTCAGCGAGGCCGTTCCGAATTCCAAGACAGGACGTCTCGTAATTCTGTCCAAGTTCGGCGAACCTTACGTCAGCGCAATGGACCTTCCCCAGTTTGAAGTCACGCTGCAGTTCGCAGCGCCCGCAAACTCAGGCAAAGTAATGGCCGAACTGCATGCCGTCTCAGCCGTCCGATAGCCGCTCAACGCTTCGAGAGCAGACCTAGTAAAGGTCTGCTCTCACTTTTTCTGCACGGATTGTTAAGTTGGTTCTTAAGGATGGAATAGCATCTAACGGCAGAACGCAGCCTTCACGACGGCCCAGACGTCCGTGAATTCCCTTTTACTTCTTCACTCAGAACAATCGCTTCGGCGATTTCCTTCATCGCCTTGCGCTTCTGCCGGCTCTGCCTCTGTAATGCCAGGTAAGCTTGTTCCTCGGTTAGTCCCAGCTCGCGCTGCAGAATCCCCTTGGCCCGTTCTACTATTTTGCGCGTCTGCAACTGCTCAAACAGATTGGTATTCGCATCTTCCAGCCGCGCCATCTCGATTTCCGCGCCCACCAGAAATCCCACCGTCGAAATCAACCGAATTTCCCGCCTCCGGTAAAGATGATGTTCGCGATGCTGCAAGTTAATTACACCCACCACTCGTCCCCGGCACATCAGCGGCACCGACAGAAACGCCTCGTAGCTATCCTCCGGCAGTTCGTGAAAAAACTGAAAGCGCGGATCGAGCGCCGCCTTTTCCGCCACCGCCACCGGCTCGTTATGCTCTGCCACCCATCCCGTAATGCCTTGCCCCACGCGCAGTTTCAACCGATCGACCACATCGGGATGCGGATTCTTCGAAGCCCGCAGAACCAGTTCTTCGCCTTCCAGAACGTAAATCAGGCAGGAATCGCACTTGACCAGAGCCGTGGCAAACTCCACCACGCGAGTGAGCACATCGTGAAATCCGTCGGCAGTCGCCAGCCGGTTGCCGATCTCATGCAGCAAATCAACATGTAGTTCTTCAACTGATATTAAGGGATCCATAGTTAACAGTATGGGTCTTGTGAACGCGTTGTCTAACATTAAATTTCAATGACAGTCATAAGAATTTCCCGCACGATTGTTACCGTCCTTTAACAATCTTTTTCTTCCAGCAGAGCATCGGAGTGCAAACCGAAGTCAAAGCGACCACGATCTACCCCGTGCGCCCCTGTGCCCCCCGTGTTAAAGGTTTTCAAGGTTTCCCATCCAGCTCCACAGTCTTCACCGGCAAATCCCAATGCCCATCGAGAATCTCAAACCTCCGCTGCTCCTCGCGCTGAAAAGTCTCCTGATCCGGATACATCTGCTTCTGCAGCGCCGCTTCATCGAACGGTTCATTGGCTACCGTCGCATTCTTGAAGACGATGGTCACGCGATAATCCCAGCGCCCGTCTTCGGTGGTGTGATAGCGCGGCTGATCCATCCAGACTTTCGCAATCCGCCCCATTTCCATTTCTTTCTTCAGCACGGGATAATGATTCTTTTTAAACAGCTTCAGAAACTCATCTGCGTGCCCCCACTTCGTTTTGTAGTAATACTCGATTACAAATGGTCGCTCGGAAGTTGCGGCTGCAGATTGAGCGCTGTGACGCGAGCGGCAATAGCGTGGCGAAGAAAAGAAGCAAGCAACAGTGCGAGAGTTTGAAATCACAGTATCCTCCGGTGAACATCAGCCTTGTACACTAACAGAGGGTTAAAGAGAAGCGTCGATTAGGCTAGGTAATCCGATGGAAAACGATGAGCAGCAAATCCTGAAACTCTTCGAAGACGGCGATCGCGCCCTAATCGCCGCCGATGAAGCCGAACTCGCGCGCATCTTCGCAGACGACTACATCCAATACGATGAATCAGGCGACGCCCATACGAAGCAAGACCTGCTACACAACCTCAAGGCAGGCAAGATCCGCTACCTCTCAATGATCTCCACCGGACGTAAAATCCGCCTGCTGAATGAAGACATAGCGATTATCCACGGCTCGGAAGACGACGACGTCGAACAAGCCGGCCAGCGCTTTCCTGTCAGCTATGTGTATATGGATGTGGTTATGAAACGCGATGGCAAGTGGCAGATCGTGGCGTCGCAACTGGCAAGGCAAGGCGAAGTCCCGTAGCCGGGGGCTTACGAGGTCCCAAGTCCCTTGAGGTAATCCGACCACATTTTCCATAGATCGGCAGCGATCTTTTCATGGCGTTCTGGGGGGCCTGCCGTATCTTTCTCAAACCAGCGGATAAACTCTTCGTGCACGACTCCGAGAACGTCCTCCTGGGAATGGCAATCGTTCAACCTTGGAAGGATCGTCTCAACCTCGGGCTCGTATTCGTCAGTATTGTCATCAAAGTTGATGCCTATCGGATCGTGGCGGAACAAAAGCTGTTCAGTTGCATCGAACAAATCACCATACGCCACTCTGAGTCGGCGTCGTGACTCCAATATCTCCTACGCTCCTCGGCATGTTCTTACTCCACTGCACTCATTCGGTTCTGCCAATGGCTCCAAACAAACCACGCCGCCGCCGCGACTAGCATCACTCCAATCACCGCATCAAACTTGTGGAAATATTTTCCAAGCTCTCGCCAGTTCTGTCCCAGCTTCATTCCGAAATAAGCCAGCGCCAAACACCACGGCCACGATCCTAGAAACGTGTAAAGATGAAATCGCCCACGCGGCATGCGCGCCACTCCCGCAGGTAGCGCGATGAAAGTTCGTATTACCGGCAGCATCCGCCCGAAGAAAACCGCCAGATAGCCCCAGCGCAGAAAAAAGCGATCCGCCCAATCAAGTTCTCTCCGGCCCATCAGGATCCAGCTCCCATACCGCTCCACCAGCGGACGCCCGCCATAGCATCCAATCTCATATGCCACCAGCGAACCCAAATTACATCCAATCGCACCCGCAGTCGCAACCCACAACAACTTGAATGTCCCGGTAAAAACCAGATATCCCGCAAACGGCATGATCAATTCCGATGGCAGCGGAATGCACGCCGACTCAATCGCCATCAACAGCATCACGCCCGCGTAGCCAGTCGCGCTGATAACGGAATTAATAAAGACAAAGATGACAGCGAGAAGTTTTTCAGTCATGAAAGTTTGAAACAGAATGGAAACGGAATTAGTGTATCGGAAATTGCAGGCTACGTTAGATTATGCCGCGCTAGAAAGATCCTTCCTGCGTAAACGTATATCCCGGCAGCGCCGCCCCTTGCGGAGTTTTCGTCACCTTAATGCGGACAGTCGGTGCATCCGGCGCCGTAATCCCCGCCGGCCTTAGCATGGCGTACTGCGTAAATACTTCGCTGTACACCTTGGTGACCAGATAATCCTGGCCATCCGCATCGCTGCGCCATACTTGCCCGAGCTGAATGGAACTCACGGCCATAATAATTCTCTGAAGATGAAGGACTGAACCTCAAGACTACCGAGTGATGTCAAGCCAGTCAATCATCGCTCTGGTTACCGAGGTCTCTGCTAAGATGTTGCCCTCATGCCCCGAGGCCAAACCCCTCGCCAACCCGCCCGCACCGGTCGCCAGGACCGTGTGGCGCGGACGCCACCGTCCGCGCTGGCGGCGCCAAGAAAATCGCGCGGAAGCAAAGTGAAGCAAAGGATCAAAAGCCCATGTAGGGATGGCCGCCCCCGTGAGCCGCCCCGAGCGAAGCTGAGGAGTCCAGGCAGCGCCAAAATCCCGCTAGCTACCAAACCAAAGAAGCAATCCTACGATCCCCTCGCTCCCGATCGCGTCTCCGAAATTCTGCGCCGCCTCGACCAACTCTATCCCGACGTAACCTGCGCCCTCACCCACACCAGCGCATGGGAACTTCTGGTCGCGACCATCCTCTCTGCGCAATCGACCGACGTAAACGTAAACCGCGTCACGCCCGAACTCTTCCGCAAATATCCGACCGTCGAAGCCTTCGCCGCAATCACTCCCGAACAACTTGAGCCCGATGTCCGCTCCACCGGCTTCTTCCGCAACAAATCAAAATCCGTAGTAGGCGCGGCGAAAAAAATCGTCTCCGATTTCGGCGGCCAGGTTCCGCTTAACATGAAGGATCTCCTCACGCTCCCAGGCGTGGCCCGCAAGACCGCGAATGTAGTCCTGGGTTCGTGGTTCAAAATAGCGGAGGGCATTGTCGTCGACACCCACGTGCACCGCATCTCCCGCCGCCTCGAACTCACCACCAACAATGATCCGCAGAAAATCGAGCAGGATTTAATGCGCATCATCCCGCGCGAAAAATGGATTCTCTTCGCCCACCAACTGATCTGGCACGGCCGCAAACTCTGCATCGCCCGCAAACCCAAATGCGTCGACTGCCTCCTCGAAAATATCTGCCACGCCGCCGACAAAACCTGGAGCACGGTCGACCTTCACAAAAACGCGGAGGCATAGCGACATCCACACTCGTTCCGTCATCAAAGTCGCTCTGTCATCCTGAGCGAAGCGAAGGACCTATGCACCTCGCTTCCGCCGCCACGAACGCCCGCGTTCTCTGCTAAACTCTCCCTTCCGAGTCACCACATATGCGTTCTTCCATCCTCTTTGCTATCGTCACACTCATGAGCACAGTTGTCACAGAAAACCTCCCAGCCCAGACTCTCGAAGCACCCCAGGCCGTCACCGATCCGAAAAAGATCGCCTCCAAGCCCAACGCCGAAGTCGAACCCAAGAGCCTGACCATCGAAAAGCTCTATATGACGCGCCAGGTCGGCCGCGCCACGTGGTCGCCCGACGGCAAACAAATCGCCTTCATTTCCAACATGAGCGGACGCAACAACCTTTGGGTCGTACCCGCCGAAGGCGGATGGCCCGTTCAACTCACGGTCAGCGACCAGCGCCAAACCGCGCCCACCTGGTCACCCGACGGCAAATGGATCGCCTACCAATCCGATTATGACGGCGATGAGCAGTGGGATATTTTTCTGGTCTCGCCGAAGACCGGCAAAGTAGTCAACCTCACCAGCACTCGCGAGATCGCGGAGCAGAACCCCACCTGGTCGCCTGACGGCCGCTATCTTGCCTACGAGGTAAAGCCAAAAACATCAGCGGCTTATGAGATCGATGTTTACGACACGCTGATGCGCGAGGTGAAGCACATCACCACCGGCACTCCGCAGGATCAAAGCAATTCGGATCCCATTTGGTCAAAAGACGGAAAATATATCGTCTATTCGCAGGAACAAGCGAAAGGCACGGACTCGAACATATTTATCACGGAAGTTGCCACCGGAAAAAACACGCTGCTCACGCCGCATGGAGGAGAGCAGCGCTACTGGGCCAATGACATCGATCCTCGCTCGATTCCACAGGGGCGCAAGATACTCATCACCTCCAATGCGGCAAACGGATACGACAATATCGGCCTGCTTGATATCAACAGCAAAAAGATTTCCTGGCTCACCCAAGACAAATGGAGAATCCGCGGCGGCGAATTTGCTCCCGACGGCAAGCACCTCACCTTTAGCGCCGACGTCGACGGCAACGAAGACATCTATCTTCACGATCTTGCGACAGGCAAGTCAACTGCCCTACCCATACCCAAAGGCGTGAACGAGCCTGCCGGCGGCCACTCCGCCTTTACAAAAGACAACACTCGCCTGCTCTACTATCACAACGGCCCCACCGCTCCTGGCGATCTCTGGGTTTACACGCTGGCCACCGGCAAGTCGCATCAAGTCACGCATTCGCTGGTCGCCGGAGTTCGCTCCGAAGATATGGTCGAGCCTTACCTCATCCACTATCCCAGCCGCGACGGCAAGTGGACCATCTCCGCATTCCTCTACGTCCCCTTCAACATGGCCCGCAACGGACAGAATGCCGCCATCGTTTACATCCACGGCGGTCCCACGTCGCAAACCATGAACTCCTTCAACCGCTTCATCCAGTACGCCGCCAATCAGGGCTATATGGTCCTCGCGCCGAATTATCGCGGCTCAACCGGATACGGCAAAGCATTTCAGCAGGCAAATCTTTTCGACATGGGCGGCGGCGATCTGCAAGATGTTCTCGCTGGAGTTGACTGGATCAAGCAAACCGGCCATCTCGATCCCAAAAAGATCGCTGTCATGGGCGGCAGCTACGGCGGCTATCTCAGCATGATGTCCGTCACCAAAGCGCCCGATGTCTGGGCTGCGGGCGTGCCCATCGTCCCTTTCGTAAACTGGTTTACCGAAATCGAAAACGAAGACCCGGTCCTGCAGCAATCTGATCTCGCGACCATGGGCGACGTTGTAAAAAATAAAGCTCTCTACGAAGACCGCTCGCCTATCAACTTCATCGATCAAATCAAAGCTCCGTTGCTGCTTCTTGCCGGAGGCCACGACCCGCGCTGCCCCAAATCAGAAACGCAGCAGGTCGTCGACGCCATCAAAAAGCGCGGCGGCACCGTCGACTACAAGATTTACGAAAATGAAGGCCACGGCTTCGCCAAGGTTGAAAATCAAATCGACGCCTACAAACGCGTTGCCGATTTCCTGCAGGCGCACGTCCCACCCGCCGATTGCAGTTGTTCGCTGAACGAATAGCTAGCTTTTTTTGGAAGATTGCGCTGCGGAAATGGCCTTCACCAGACCAGGAATTGTAAATTCCTTCGCGTTAATGTCAGCTCTGAGCCCCAATTCTCGCAACGTAGCAGACGTCACCGGCCCGATGGAAGCAAGTCGGATTGTGGAGACAAGTTGAATCGTGGAGCCCCGGACGCCTCGTCCGGGGATCGCTTCCACTGCCCGCCTCGCAGAGCGCGCCCCACCGAGCAACTCCACAAAATTCCGCACCGTCGAAGAACTAGTAAACGTAACCACATGCGGCCGCCGCTGCGGATTCCCGAACACGCACAGCAAGCGCTTCCGAGAGGTCTGCGGGGCAATGGTTTCGTAAGCCTCAACCACATCGATATGCGCCCCAGCCTTTCGCAGCTCGCGCGGAATCACGTCCCGTGCAATCTTGGCCCGCACCAGCAATACACGCTTTCCCTTCACGCGCCGTCGCAGACTCCGCACCACAGATTCGGCCACGTATTCTTTGGGGACAACATCTACTCGAACTCCGTGTTTTTCAATCGCATTCTTCGTCGCTGGACCAATGGCCGCGATGTGCAGGTACTCGAGATTTTTATTGCTCAAGCCAAGCCGGTCCAGCCGCGCCCACATCGCCTCCACTCCGTTTACGCTGGTGAGAATGAGCCAGTCGTACCCGGCGAGATTTTTCAAGGCCGAATCCAGCGGCTTATAACTGCGCGGCTTGCGGATTTCAATGAATGGAATCTCCAGCACCGTCGCACCCAGCCTGCGCAACTCCCCGGATAACGCGCTCGTCTGATGCCGCGCCCGCCCCACCAGCACGCGCACGGCCGAAAGTGCTCCCTTTCCTGCGCCTCTGGCTTTAGTCCGCTTCCTCATTCTCCTGACTTCTTCTCCGGAACTTTGCCGAGACCCTGCTCCTTCATCATGCAGGCCACGCCTGAGACTACCGAGTCTTCAGCCTTCTCGAGCGACGCAATCACATTCGCCTGATCCTCGCGAGTACGATTCTGGCTGAGCTTGAATTTGCCCTCAATCTTCGTCGCGATGATCTCGAAGCCTACAATCTGCCGCAGCATATTCTTCTGATATTTCTCGCTCAACCCCTGCCACTGCTCGCGATAAGCCGGCTCGAATGTCTCCATCAGTTCGTGCAGCATCCCATGCAAATCCTGCTCTGAAGCAAAAATTCGCGCTTTCCCGTAAACATGTACGGCCGCATAGTTCCACGTAGGCACGCTCTCCCGTGCCGTATAGTTTGTCGGCGAGATATAAGCATGAGGCCCATGGAAAATAGTTAAGCACTCTGCATTCTGCTCGAGATAGTGCCAGTGCGGATTCGCCTTCGCCACATGCCCGTGCAGAATCAATCTCTCGGCTTCCTCACGCACGAAGAAAGGAAGATGCGTGGCGAAAGGCCCGTCGTCGGTCGATGAAATTAAAATCGCAAACGGATTCGCGCGCATGAACGCAACCGCATCCGCATCGTGCCGCAAACGAAAATGCTCAGGAATATACACGAATGGATTCTCTTAATTCTTTCCGCGAGAACGCCGCCACGCTTCATTCTGGGTCACAGAAGACGATTACGGCTGCGGCGGAACCGCCAACCCACGCCCATAAACAGCTTCCAAAATCTCATCCCCGCCGCGGCCGAGCAGCGTTTCGCCGACTGCGTTGCCGAGCGCCTCTGGATCGCTCAGATCGCCGTCTCGCGATTCGCGCAATAATTTAGATCCATCCGGATCGGCCACAATCGCCTCCAGATGCAATTTTCCATCCCTGAGCTCAGCAAACGCGCCGATGGGCACCTGGCAGCCTCCGCCCAGGCGATTCAACAGCGCCCGCTCGCAAGTAGTAGCAGCCCGCGCCGCAGCATCGTCCAGGAATGACAACTGCTCGCGGACGACCGTATCACCTTCGCGGATCTCGATCCCCAGTGCCCCCTGCCCCGCCGCCGGACACATCATCTCCGCCGGAATAATGTGCTTGACCAGCTCCGTCTTGCCCAGCCGCTTCAACCCGGCCGAAGCCAGAATAATCGCGTCGTATTCACCCTGCTCAAGCTTGCGCAGCCTTGTATCCACATTCCCCCGCAAGGGATGAATATCGAGATCAGCCCGCACCGCCTTGAGTTGCGCCTGCCGCCGCAAGCTGGACGTTCCCACGCGTGCCCCTCGCGGCAGATCCTCAATGCTCGAATAACTCCGCGAGCAAAACGCATCCCGCGGATCTTGCCGTCTCGGTGATTGCCGCAATTTCAAACTCCGGTGGAAGCTCAGTCGGCAGGTCTTTCAGAGAGTGCACAGCCAAATCCACGCGCCCGGCAGCCAAGGCTTCTTCAATCTCTTTCGTAAACATGCCCTTGGTGCCGACCATGGCGAGAGCGACATCAGTAATTTTGTCCCCGGTAGTATGAATAATTTCAATTTCAACTTCATGACCGCGCGTCCGCAACAATGCCGAGATATGATTGGCCTGCCAGAGTGCAAGTTGCGAGCCGCGCGAGCCGATACGAAGGCGAGCCATCAGTGGCGCGTCTCCATTTCTTTCTTGTTGGAAGCTTCTCCGCGCCCCGCCTGCGACGTCAGCCCTTTTTCTTTGTCGTGCAGATTAAATAATCTCCGCACCACATCAATCACCGTTGTCGCTTCCGATTCTCGCGCCGCCGTTTTCAGCGTAGTAATCGGCGTATGCATCACCTTATTAATGATGCCGCGCGTCAGCGCTTCCACCGCCATTTCCTGTTCGGGTGTCAACGTCCCCATGCGGCCACGAACACGATCAAGCTCCGCCTGCCGGATGGTCTCCAAATGATCCTGCAAGCTCACAATCGTCGGCACCACATCGAGCGTATGCAGCCGCGCTTCGAAGCGCTCGACCTCACTGGCAATGATGGCCTCGGCTAGTTCAGCTTCATGACGGCGGTCCGCCACGTGGCTGCTGACCGCCTGCTGCAAATCATCGATGTCATAAGCAAAGATGCCATCCAGCTTGGCCATCTCGGGCGAAACGTCGCGCGGCACGGCAATATCGATGAAGAACATGGGCTTGTTCTTGCGGCGGGCAAGAAATTGCTCCCCATGCTCGCGCCGGAAAATCGCATGCGGCGCTCCGGTTGACGTAATAACGATGTCAGCGCGGTCGCACGAGTCATAGAGATCGTCGAACTTGATCGCTTGTCCATCAAACTTCTGCGCCAGCCCAACCGCGCGATCATAAGTACGATTCGCCACAAAAATCGACGCGCAGCCGTGCGCCATTAAATGCCGCGCCGCCAGTTCGCTCATCTTTCCGGCGCCGACGATAAAAACATTCTTGCCCTGCAGCGTCCCGAAAATCTTCTTCGCCAGTTCCACCGCAACCGACGCAATTGAAACCGATGACGTTCCCACCGCAGTTTCGCTGCGCACTCGCTTGGCAACTGCAAAGGCGCGCGTAAAGAGCTGATCTAACTGTCCGCGTACCGCGCCCACCGCGCGCGCCGTCGCATAAGCTTCTTTCACCTGTCCCAGTATCTGCGCCTCGCCCACCACCATCGAATCCAGACTCGAGGCCACGCGAAAAATGTGCCGCACCGCATCCTTCTCGCGGAACTCATACAGATGCGCGTCCAGTTCGTCCGCCGTCAAATGAAAGTGATCGTGCAGAAATCCCCGCAGGTCCGCCGATCCGTTACTCGTATGCGTCACCACCTCCACCCGGTTGCAGGTAGAAATAATCATCCCCTCTTCAATTCCCGGATGCGCCGTCAAGTCGCGGCAACAATCCGGCAGCCGCGATTCGGGAATCGCCAGCCGCTCCCGCACCTCGAGCGGAGCGCTCTTGTGATTCACGCCGATGAGCTGATACCTCATGAAGCGGCAAACCTGTGAATGGCGGAAAAGTAATTCGCAGCCCAAGCCACAACAGCCGCGACAAACGCAAACGTAGCCAGCACCGCGGCCCGCCGTCCGCGCCATCCCGAATTCCAGCGCGTGAACACCATGATCATGTACACGACCCACATCAAAATCGACAGCAGAATCTTCGGATCCTCAAAATCGATGTGCCCGTAAGTCGACATCGCCACAATCGACCCGGTAATCAGCCCCAGCGTCATAAACGGAAACCCCAGCAGCAATGACCGGTAGCCGATCTGGTCAATCACTTCCAGCGCCGGCAGAAAAGAAATCAGGCTGCTCGGTTTCTTCGCCTTCAGTCGCCGCTCCTGCAGTAGGTAAAGCAAGCTCGCGCCAAAGCTGAGCACCAGGGCCGCATATCCCGTGAAAATCAGAATGATGTGCGCAATCAGCCATCCCTTATGCTGGACAAACGATGTCATTAGCACCGGCTGCTCATCCAGCGCAGCCACAAACGTCAAAAAAAATACAATCGGAAACACGACCACGCCCGGCGAAGTGGTTTTATAAATTGCATAAATGACCATGAAAAACGTCATGGAAAAAAACGCCAGCAGCGACTCCCCGTTGTGCACCGAGGCCCAAGCCACATGCCCCGAAAGAAACAATTCGGTCAGCGAGACAAAATGGAAGACCATACCCAAACTGGCGGCGTGCAGCGCAACGCGGCTGAAAAGATCGCTGGTCCGGCTCAGCGCAAAAAAGGCATAAACCAGCCCGACGAAATAACAAGCCAGCGCGAAGCGCAACCAAAGCAATGCCATAGGCTAGGTAAGTATCAGAGTCCGCTGAGCTTAATGCAAATCAGCCCTGGTTCTTCACTGGTTTCGTAAGTAATGCTTGGCTGCCCCAGGAACCCCATCCCTCCACGGATTATATTCTGCACAGAGAAGCTGGTAGGCGGAAACGCCAACCATCACGCGCCCTTGTGATGTGCATCACAATCAACTCACTCCACTCCCAGAGTAGCCAGCGATTCCTCAAGTCCCGCCGCATCAATCACCAGCCGCCGGCCGGTCGCCATAACATCTTCCAGTTCATCGAAGGCACGGAACAACCGCAGTTTCGCCGCTCCATACTGCTCCGCTTCGGTAAGACTACGCCCGTGGCTCAAAGCCCATTGCTTGACCGAGGTCTCCGCCAGAAAGACACTAATCGCATAGGTGATCTTGCGGTCGGAACTCACGTCAAACACAAACTCCGTAGCCGGAGCCTCCGGATCATCTGCCAGCGCCGCCCGTTTACCCACAAAATAGTACTGGTACACGTAGCCCTGTGCGCCCGTGTAAGTCTTGAGCCGGCGAAGCGTCATGCCGACATTATGAACGGTCGATGGAAATTTGTCGTTGGACCACTGCTGGATTCAGCCGTACCATTCTCGGGTGCATGCTCCCGCTCACCCAGCGCGCCGCGTCTGCAACCCGGTACGCGAAGCACCGACGAAGTCCCGGACGAACCCGGCGATCTCATCCGCAGCCGTGTCCAGTGCGAAATGACCGCCATCCACAATGTGAACCTGAGCCGTCGGCACATCCCGGCGATACGCTTCCGGCTCAGACGGATCGAACGATGACTCATACTTTCCCCAAATCACCAGCAGTCGCGGCTGCTTCTCCCGCATCCAGGCGCCCCACTTCGGATAATTCTCTACGTTGGTGCGGTAGTCATAGAAAAGGTCGCTTTGAATGTCGCTCTGTCCGGGCTGGTTGAGAAAATAATATTCATCGGTCCACAAATCCGGGTCGTGACGTTCCACGTTAGGATCGTCGCCCGCGTGTCGCGCACGCGTGGTCGCGAGCGAGAGCAGATTTTCGCGCAACGCGCTTTCGTTTGCCGCGCGATCGGCCCAATACGCACGCCGCGTTTTCCAATTCGCGCCCAGGCCGGTGTCATGCGCCACCGCGTCCTGAATGATCAGCGATTCCACGCGCTCGGGATGCGCCAAAATCATGCGAAAGCCCACCGGGCCGCCGTAATCCTGCATGTAAAGCGAATAGTGCGAGAGTCCCAGCGCTTCGGTGAAATGATTCATCACCTCTGCGATGTGATCAAACGTATAAGCAAATTTCTTCGGGTCCGGCCAATCGCTGTGTCCGAAGCCGGGATAATCGGGCGCGACCATGTGGTAGCGATCTGCAAGCCGGGTGAATAACGGTTCGAACATTCGCGACGATGAAGGCAGTCCGTGCAGCAGCAGAAGCGTCGGGGCATCCTTCGGTCCAGCCTCTCGGTAAAAAATGGATAGCCCATCGATCTGCTTCGTGCGATAAAAAGTCGGGTACTTCATGGAACGTTCCTTTCGGTTGGTTTCGGTTATGTCAGACCACGGTCGCTACCAACAGCCGGCATGGGCAACGCCATCCACGTGCAGTACCTTCTTCACCCCTATTCAACTTCCCATCGTTAGAACCACGCGAAACTCCGCTTTGCCGCTCAGCATGCGCGCGTAAGCCTCGGCTGCTCTTTCGAGTGGATAAGTTTCAATCATTGCACGCACGCCGCTTATTTCGGCGAAGTTCAATGTGTCCTCGGAATCGGCTGGTGTTCCGGAGGCCCAGCCCTGAATCGTTTTGCTTCCGTTAATAAGCTGCAGCGGCGTGACCTCAATCGGATCGGATGACGCGCCAATCACCATCAGCTCGCCGTTCGGGCCCAGACCGTCGATCAGATCTGACATCGCCTTTGAGTTTGGCGCCGTTGCCAGAATCACTCGCGCTCCGCCGAGCTTCTGTAATTCTTCAGCCGCATTCGTCGACTGGCTGTCGACGTACACGCTTGCTCCGAGTTTCTTAGCGAGGGCTGCGTTCTCGGAGCCACGCCCGATGGCCACAACCTTATAACCAAATTTGTTGGCGAATTGTATCCCCAGGTGACCCAGTCCGCCCACACCCTGCACCGCAACCAGATCACCGGGTAGCGCACCGCTGTGGCGTAGCGCGTTGTACGTAGTAATTCCAGCGCAGAGTAGCGGGGCCGCGTCCACATCACTCAGATTTTCCGGGATCGACACCAGCGCCTCCACTGGAGCCGCCATGTATTGCTGGTATCCGCCGTCATAGCTGATGCCGCAAACTTTCAGATTCCGGCAATTGCGAAAATCTCCGCGCCTGCATTCGCGACAGGTATTGTCCTGACCGCCATGCCAGCCCACTCCAACTCGCTGTCCCTTCTTCCACCCCGAGACACCGGCGCCGACTTCATCGACGATGCCCGCCACTTCATGTCCGGGGACACGCGGATACTGAATCCCCGGCCACAAGCCCTCTTTCGTGAGCACGTCACTGTGGCAAACCCCACAGGCCTGCACCTTGATGCGCACGTGCCCGGCATCCGGCTTTGGGATCTCACGCTCGACAATCTCAAAATCTGCTCCTGGCTTGGAGACTTGCGCCGCCTTCATTTGTGTCATCTTCATCGGAACCACTCTGCTCGTTGCCATAACTCCTCCCATGAGCTGTTTAACAATGTTGATAACTTATGCTGGCTGGCTCAGAGCCGTTGCATTAGTTCACGGCCGCCATTTCTTCTCCTGCCGCCTTCGCCGTGAGACGCAGGTGAATCACAATATTGAGGTGATTCCCCACCACGGCATTGAAATTCCGCGCCGCGCCCGCGTCTTCCGCGTTCGCTGCGTGCGGCGGTTCGGGCAGCGAAGGAGCCATCAGAAGCGTTCCCGTACATTGCGAGCCGCGATAGTCCTCACCCCCGCCACTCGGCGCCGGACAGTTCTTATCCTGAACCACCGGCGGCCAGTAGGTGCTCACAACCGCCCTCACTAATTGAGGATAATCTTCGCGGAACATACTCGTCGATCCCGACAACACAAGGCCGCCGTCTTTCTGCCCCTTGCCCTTGTCCCCTGGCACCTCGAAAACAAAGCTGGCTTCGTGGGAAACCCGGTGCACCATCGGAGGCCCGTACATTGGCCCCGCGTAGGCTTCACCCGAACTGACTTCGACGTTCCGGTCAACCCGTGTCAGCACCAGTTGGCCAGTCGTCTTCAGCTTCCCGTCCGGCGTCCGCACCGCGCCCTTGGAGTGGAAACATACCAAGGTGTGATTCGACAGGTTCGCCACCCACTCCCTCAGGAATTTCCCTTCTTCATTAATATCGGGAGTCATGGAATCGGCGGGATAGAGCCGTATATCGAAAGAGGATTTGGCAAGATTCTCATTGTCCAGCTCCACTCGGCCGTTCATCCGGGCGAAGCCGAGCGTGACATCCATTTTCGTCTTTCCATAATCCGTGGTTGCGTCGGTAACCAGTTGGGCCGCGGAATGGTGCGCGTCGACCTGGAACGATCCGGCTGTGAACGTTGCCTTGCTAGGCGAGCCCATAGCAAGCATCCCCGCCACTGCGAATAAAACCTTGTATTTCAGCATTTCTTTCTCCTCCCAGCAGATCGATATTTTTTCCGCGATTGGCTGATAAAACCCTTGCAAAATGCCCCTGGGTTAACGTGATCAAAACGGGAAGAATGGGCAAGCAAAACATCACGGCGAGCCCCGAACGAGCTCAAGCCTCCGGATGAAGTCAGCATCTTTCCCCCTTCCCATAGTGGAAGAAGGAATCATGCCAAATCAATCCGCACGAATGCGCAAAAGTCTAAACAAATTTGGCCATACGGTCAATCGACACCCAGGGCCCCTAGTGGATCAATTTTAACTTGTTTTGAAGGGCACGGCTTTAGCCGCAGAGGAAATTTCTCTTTCAGACTGATCCACGACCGCTGCGCCTCCGCGTTTCGCCTTCATCCGGCCCGTGCCGCACCAAAGTACGGAATGGTCCAAAGGGATTAACTTTCTCCCGCGATCTGCCGATATCCTCCTAAGCATGTCCTCCCTCGCACCCAAATCAAAATGATCAACCATCGGCAATGGATTGCTCTCGGCACGCTGATCCTGCTCGCCGTCTGTGAGGAAATCCGCATTTACTGCATTCACCGCGAGTCAGAAAAACGCGAAGAATTATTTCAGATCGTTACCGAAAACGCCGCCGACATGATTGCCTTGGTGGATGTCAAAGGCAACCGCCTCTACAACAGCCCAGCCTACCGCCGCGTCCTCGGTTATTCCGCCGCCGAACTGGGAGAAACTTCGGCCTTCGATCAGATTCATCCCGACGACCGCTTTAAAGTATTGGAAGCCGCTCGCGAAGCCCGCAGCACCGGTGTTGGAAAAAAACTTGAATACCGCATTCGCCACAAAGATGGTCGCTGGCGCGTTCTCGAATCCATCGCCGGCACAATCCGCAACCCCAAGGGCGAGGTCGCCAAACTCGTCATCGTGAATCGCGATATTACCGACCGCAAGCACGCCGAACAGCAAGCCGAGCACAATTCCTTTCACGATGGCCTGACCGGGCTTCCCAACCGGCGCCTCTTCCTGGATCGTCTCCAGCAGCTCTTCGAACGTGCCCAGCGCAATCCCCAGGATCAGTACGCCATCCTCTTCGTCGATCTCGATGGCTTTAAAGTTTTCAATGACACCATGGGCCCCGCTGCTGGTGACCAGATCCTGATCGAAGCTGGCCATCGCATCGAAGCTGGACTTCGCGACGAAGATACCGTGGCGCGCCCGCAGAACCACCTCACCACCAGAAACGCCGTCCTCTCCCGCCTGGGCGGAGATGAATTCACAATCCTGCTCGAAGGCATCACTGAACCCAGTGATGCCATGCGCGTCGCGCAGCGCATTCTCTTATCCATCGCTAAACCCATTCCGGTGGAGGGCCGCGAAGTGCGCCCCTCCGCCAGCATCGGCATCGCTATCAGCGCCGTCACCCACGTTCGGGCTGAAGATCTGCTCCAGGACGCCGACGTGGCCATGCGCCGCGCCAAGTCCCTGGGAGGATCGCGCTGCGAAGTTTTTGACGAAGCCATGCACAACCGCGCCGTCCACCGCATGAAGCTTGAAGCCGAATTACGAGAAGCCATCGCCCACAGCCAGTTCCGCCTCCACTATCAGCCCGTCGTGCAACTTGCGAGCCGCGAAATCATCGGATTCGAAGCTCTCCTCCGCTGGCAGCATCCCCACGACGGTCTGATTTCCCCGCACCATTTCATCGCGGCCGCCGAAGACTCTGGCTTGCTCTTCGCCCTCGGCCACTGGCTCATCCTCGAAGCCTGCCAACAGCTGCAAAACTGGAAAAACCAGCATCCCGCCATCTCCGTCACCATCAGCGTCAACCTCTCAGCCAAACAATTTGCCGACCCCCGTTTCGTTCCTGAACTACAAGCCGCCCTCCGCGAAACCGGAGTCGAACCGCCGCACCTCAAACTTGAGATAACGGAAACCGTCGCGGCCGCCGATCCCAAACTTACGGTCAAGGTTCTCTCTCACTTAAAGCAGCTCGGCGTCGCAGTCATCCTCGACGACTTCGGAACCGGGAACTCCTCCTTAAACGCCTTGCGCCTGTTCCCCGTCGAAGCCTTGAAGATCGACCGCTCGCTCATCAGCAGTATGCTCGCCGACCGCGGCGTTACCGACATGGTGGAGTTAATTGTCCTTCTGGCTCACAAATTGAAATTGAAAGTGATCGCCGAAGGAGTCGAAAGCGCGAAGCATTGGGAGCGCTCGTGCGAGTTAGGTTGCGACCTCGGCCAGGGCTATTTCTTTTCCCAACCGGTCGATGCGGAAGCTGCGGGAACGCTATTAGCCCGGGCCGACCGGCTCCTTCAAGCCAAAGTCGCTGGAGCGTAATTAGTACGGTTCGATCCGATCCTCCCTGCAAATTCCTCTTCCCATTCTCCGCTCATTGCCTATACTCTTCTCTCTGAAAAAAGATGCCGATCTGAAGAGAATGATCTGGCCCATAGATCCGGCAGGTATAGATGCTCAATCCGCCAACGCTGCAACCACCCAAGCTCAGTCCGACCGCCCGCCATATTCGTCGCGCCAGTTGGGCGCTTATCGCATTGGAAACTGGAGCCGTCCTCTTTGCCGGAGGTCTCACTCTGCTTTACCTCAACCCCTTCTGGCATTTCGACGAAGTCGGTTTTCTCGACTGGAGGGTGCACTGGTGGAATGCCGCTGCCGAAATCCTTGCCGCTGCCGGCCTCTTGATCGGAGCACTGGCCCTGCTCGCCTTCCTGGGCGTGATAGTCTCGCGCCTTGCCGGCCGTCGATCCTGGCCCTACGCGCTCATCGCTCTGCTTCTGGTCTGCGGTTTGATTTGGATCAGCCCTTCCGGCTTCGTTCGCGATCTGGATGCGCACTTCGAATGGAATACCGCCGATGGTTTCAGCGTCTTCCGCCTTCAATCCTGGGACGAGGCCTCCGCAACCTGGCATCCAGTAGAAAATTCGGTCTTGCTCTGGATGGTCGAAATCCAGCTTCAACCCCTGCTGCGCGGATATTTTAAGATGAACGACTGGCCCAAGATGAACGGCGATGTCAACGTCAAAGTCGCCCGGATTCTTCCCATCGCGTGGCCCGTCGCCTTGGGAAGCGGAGGCGAAGCCCTCGAAGATCCTGACCAAACCCCGTTAATGCGCGCCGCTGTTCAGGAAGACCTGAAAACCGTAAAACAATTGCTCTCGGCGGGCACCGACGCGGGCATCAACTCGCTCGACCAGGGCGGACAATCCGCCCTGATTCTTGCCTGTCAAAACATCAAGGCAAATCCTGATGTGGTGAAAGCGTTGATCGCAGCCGGGGCCAACGTGAATCTTCGCAGCCGTAACGGATATACCGCGCTCACCTGGGCCCAAACCCGCAATAACGCCGAAGTCACCCGCCTCCTCCGCCGCGCCGGAGGCCGCCCCTAAGCCCGGTGTCCTCGCCATCGATGCCCGCCTAGCGCCAGCGTCCCACCGGCTTGGGCGGGAATCGCCTCACCCATCAATCTTCGCCTCCCGCAGTTGCTTCACCGCAGTCTCCGAACTTACCGGCGAATAATAAACTTCTTTAAACGTGTAAGATTTCGCCTTCGTCGCCAGCACCGGCATGATCTCAATGTGCCAGTGATAGTCATCATCGATCGTCTTCCAGTAACCAAGCGTCTTGGAAGGATGCAAACTGTTCGGTGACGTATGCAGCACCAGATGAAATCCCTCCGTCAGCGCCCGCACCCGCTGCAGCGTGCGCCGCAAAAGAGCCGCCAGGTTCGTGCGCAGCCCCGGCTTCGACAAACCGGTACGCTCAAACGATGCCTCATGATTGCGCGGCAGGATCCAGGTCTCATAGGGCACCCGCGGAGCATAAGGCCCAATCGCCACATAATCGCCGCGTGCCTCGATCACCCGCGACGCCTGCCGCTCCTCCTGCGCAAGAATGTCGCAAAATACGCACCGCTCTTTTGTCTGGAAATATTCCCGCCCCGCCCGCAATTCATAAAGCACGCGCCGCGGCACAAACATGGTCGCAGTAATCTGCGAAGTCGGATGACTGAACTCCTGCCCCGCGCCGGTGCCGTAATCTTTGAACAAACTCACATACTTGATCCGCGGATCGCGCTTGAGATCCAGAATGCGCTCCGCCGCCAGCCGCAGAAACTGCCCAATCTCCTCGTCGCTGGCATTCCACAACTGCCGGTCGTGCCGCGGATTCTCAACCAGCACCTCGTGCGCGCCCACCGAACTCATGCGATCGTAAATCCCGTCGCCGCGCCGTCCCGGCTCGCCTTCAATATGATAAAGCGGTGCGGGATGCACCATCGATCGCGCCGACCACCCTGCCGAACTCGGCACGGAAGAAATGATCTGAGTTGGTTGAGGAGAGTCCGGACAAAATCGACAGGACGATTCAGGATGCTGCGCGCTCACCGCCGTCTCGTCCCCCGTCATCACCCAGGAACGAGTAATCGGGTCCTTGCGGAGTTCCATGCATTAGGAAAACACTCAAGCCGAAGCCCCGTCAACCTACATTTCAAAAAACAAGAACCTTCGTGTCCCTTAGTGCCCTTCGTGGTTAATGAATTTACGTGATCAAGCCCCATGGTTAATGCCTTTCACTCTCTGGATGCTCACACTTCTCCAGAAGTTCACGAAAAGATTTTGTTATAATCCGCGCCAAGCCCCAATTGCACTCGATAAGCTGAATGACCGAACCCTCCACTCCGCTGATGCGCCAGTACGCCGCCGTCAAAAAAGAACATCCCACAGCCCTCTTATTTTTTCGCCTGGGAGATTTCTACGAGCTTTTTTTCGACGATGCCATCGTAGCCTCTAAAGAACTGCAAATCACACTTACCTCCCGTAACAAAGAAAAAGGTATCGCCGTTCCCATGTGCGGGGTTCCCCACCACGCCGCCGAAGGCTACATCGGCAAACTCATCCGGAAAGGTTTCAAAGTCGCCATCTGCGAGCAGATGGAAGATGCCAAGCTCGCCTGGAAACAGCTCGGCACGAAATTCGTACGCCGCGAAGTCACGCGCGTCGTCACCCCAGGCACCGCTGCCGATTCGTCCCTTAATTCGGACGAAAACAATTTTCTCACTGCTCTCGCGCAAGTCGAGGACCGAGTAGGCTTCGCCGCCCTCGATCTTTCCACCGGCGAGTTTCGCGCCACCGAATTCTCCGGCGAATCCGCGCTCCGCCGCGTGCAGGAGGAATTAGAACAACTCCGGCCCAAGGAATTGCTATATGGCTCCGCCGCCCCACTGTTCGATTCCGAGCGCTCGGCGTTCTCAATCTCCCCAGCCACGAGCATCTGGTGCCACCTGTACCGAAACCCCGCTCGACGATTGGGTCTTCGCCCCCGATCACGCCATTCCACTCCTCGAAAATCAATTCGGAGTCCTATCGCTCGAAGGTTTCGGCCTCGCCGGCCGCCCCGCCGCAGCAGCCGCGGCAGGGGCGATTCTCTATTATGTCCGCTCCACTCAGCGCGGCTCGCTCGATCACGTCGACCGCATCGGCTGGTACGAACGCCAGAACTGTCTGGTCCTCGACGCCGTCACCGTCCGCAATCTCGAACTGATCGAGCCTCTGTTCGCTGGCACGGATGCCGGCATCACACTGTTCCGATCCATCGATGCCGCCGTCACTCCCATGGGTAAGCGCCTTCTGCGCGCGTGGTTGCTGCGCCCCTCGCTCGATCTCGCGGAAATTAACGCGCGTTTAGACGCCGTCGAAGCCGGTGTGAAGAAAACAATCTCGCGCGAAGAGTTGCGCCGCGCTCTCGATGGTGTCCTGGATCTCGAACGCCTGCTGAGCCGAGTCACGCTCGAGACCGCAAATCCACGCGATGTTCTGGCGCTTGCCTCGTCACTCGCGAAGATTCCGGCAATCAAAGCCGCGGCGTCACGGCTGCCTGCCGAGAGGTTGAAAACTCTGCACGGATTGCTCGACGAATTATCCGATCTCCGCGACCGCATCGAGACAAACAATCGTCCCCGAACCCCCGCTAAGCTTTTCCGACGGTGGCGTAATCGCCCCCGGCCTGGATCGTGATCTCGACGAACTGCGCGAACTTTCCCGCAACAGCAAGCAAGTCCTCGCCCAGATCGAACAACGCGAGCGCACCCGAACCGGCATCGGCTCGCTCAAAGTCAAATTCAATTCCATCTTCGGCTACTATCTCGAAGTTTCGAAATCGAATCTGCACCTCGTCCCGCAAGACTACGAACGCAAACAAACCTTGGTCGGAGCCGAGCGCTTCACCACTCCTGAACTAAAAGAATACGAAGCCAAAATTCTCGACGCTCAGGAAAAGATCGTCGAGATCGAGCGCCGCCTCTTTACCGAATTGCGCACTGCCATCGCCGCAGAAGCCAGGCGGATCCGCCAAACCGCGCTTGCCCTGGCCGAAGTCGATGTCCTGGCATCTCTGGCTCACGTCGCCGCTCTCCGCAATTACTGCCGCCCGAATTTCGTCGCTCCCGCAGAAAACGGCGCAGATGATCTCGAAATCCTCGAAGGCCGCCATCCCGTAATCGAGCAGCAGGAGATGTCCGGAGGCACTGACCGCTTCGTCCCCAACGATCTCTACCTGAATTCCTCCACCCACACGATCCTCCTGCTCACCGGTCCAAACATGGGCGGCAAATCCACTTACTTGCGGCAAACCGCGCTGATCGTAATCCTCGCGCAAATGGGATCCTTCGTTCCTGCCCGCTCCGCGCGCCTCAGCGTAGTCGACCGAGTCTTCACCCGCATCGGCGCCAGCGACAATCTGGCTCGCGGCCGCTCTACGTTCATGGTGGAGATGACGGAGACCGCCGCAATCCTGCACACCGCAACCGCCCGCTCTTTAATCCTGCTCGATGAAGTGGGCCGCGGCACCTCCACCTACGACGGTCTCGCCATCGCCTGGGCCGCCATCGAATATCTCCACGCCCGCGTGCGCGCTAAAACTCTCTTCGCCACTCATTATTTCGAGCTCACCGAATTAGCCGAACAACTTTCAGGAGTGAAGAACTATCACGTCTCGGTAAAAGAAACCGGTGGCGGAATCGCCTTCCTGCGCAAAGTCGAACCCGGCGCCGCCGACCGCAGCTACGGCATCGAGGTCGCCAAACTCGCCGGCCTGCCCAACGAAGTAATCACGCGTGCGAGAGAAGTATTGACCGAGCACGAATCCGCTGAACGCGAACTCACCGGCCATCTCTCGCCCTGCGCCACGCCTCCTCCAACGCAACTCACCATCTTCACCCCAATATCGCAGCCGGTTCTGGAAAAGCTGCGCGAGGTGGACCTGAATCGGCTTACGCCGCTGGAGGCGCTAAATTTGCTGGCGCAGCTCAAAAAAGAAATTTGAGATGAAAGTGCGCGCAAACCACATCTCGAAGCAGAACATCGGCCAACTTCTGATCGTCGGCTTCGACGCCACCGAAATGACCCCGCGCCTCAGTTCCCTGCTCACTCGCCTCCAGCCCGCTGGCGTAATTCTCTTCGCGCGAAATATAAAAACTCCCGAGCAGACGTGGCGTCTCCTGCGCGATTGCCAGAAGTGCGTCTCCGCGCCGCTCTTCACCTGCGTCGACCTCGAAGGTGGCCAGGTCGATCGCTTCCGCGATGCTCTCGGTCCCAGCCCATCCGCCGCCGAAGTCTTCGCCACCGGCGATCGCAAACTCTTTCGCAAGCACGGCCAACTCATCGGAGAAAACTGCCGCGCCCTTGGCTTCAACCTCGACTTCGCTCCCGTCCTCGATCTTGCCTTCGAAGCCTCGCGCAGCGTGATGACTTCCCGCGCCGTTTCCGCCAATCCGCGCGAGGCCGTAACCTATGCCCGCGAATTCCTCGCCGGCCTGCGCGCCGCCAACATGCTGGGATGCGGCAAGCACTTCCCCGGTCTCGGCGAAGGCACTCTCGACAGCCATCACGATCTTCCGGTAATCGAGAAGGCGCTGAAAAAACTTCTCGCTGAAGATTTACTTCCCTATCGCCTGCTCCGCGCCTCGTTAAAGCTGATCATGATTTCGCACGCCGCCTACCCGCAAGTCACTCATGATCACACCCCGGCATCGCTTTCCCGAATCTGGATCACCGACATCCTGCGCAAGCGTATCGGCTATCGCAGCCTGATCGTGTCCGACGATCTGGAGATGGGTGGAGTCTTATCGGCAGCTCCCATTGGCGAAGCCGCCGTCACGCACATTCGCGCGGGCGGAGACCTTTGCCTGATCTGCCATCGCGAAGATTACATATCGCAGGCCTACGACGCACTCATTACGACTGCAGAGCGTGACCCACAATTCTCTCGTCGCGTCGCCGACTCCGTGCATCGAGTGCTCGCGTTCAAAGACAAATCGGCACAAATTCTGCGCACGACGCCGACAACTCCTTCCGTCGCAACCGTTGAAAAGCTTTCGCGAAAACTTTGGGAATTCGGCGAGCAGATCCGGCTGGCAACTCTAATGCGCGTGGATACGACGGACCCGAAATCGGTACCTCGCAAGGCCCCCGGCAAGATTATCCGGCACGCATGACGACAAAACCAATGATCGTGGCCGGAGTGATGAGTGGAACTTCCGCCGACGGCATCAACGTCGCGTTGGTTCACATCAACGAGCCTCGACGATCGCGCGAAGCAACCGCGCAGTCGCGAACGAGCTTCCAACTGATCGGCCACGCAGAATATTCGTACCCGAAGAAAGTGCGCGCAGCCGTGCTGGGCGCAATGAACGCCACACGAGCCAGCGTCGCCGATCTGGCTCGCCTGAATTTCCTTCTTGGCGAACTCTACGCCGACGCCATCCTTGCCACTCAACACCAGTTGCGAGTACAAGCCGATCTAATCGGCTGCCACGGACAGACTCTCTATCACCAGGGCGAGCCGGCAATTTTTCTCGGCCGCAAACTAAACGCCACTTGGCAGACTGGCGAACCGGCAATCATCGCGGCCAGAGTGGGCACGCCGGTTGTCTCGGATTTTCGTCCCGCAGACCTGGCCGCCGGAGGTAAAGGCGCGCCCCTGGTTCCCTTCCTCGACTACTTACTTTTCCACGACGCCCACACTGGACGAATCGTGCAAAACATCGGCGGCATCGCAAACCTAACGGCACTCCACGCAGGTGCAACTCCGAGCCAAGTGATCGCATTCGACACCGGCCCCGGCAACATGGTGATCGACGCCGTCACCGATCATCTATTCCACCAACCGTTCGATCGCGGAGGCAGAATTGCCGCCTCCGGCACAGTGCAACACAAAGTCATTCACAAAATGTTGCAGCGCGATTTTTTTCGCAAAGCTCCTCCCAAAACTGCAGGCCGCGAAGAATTCGGCCGCGAATTCGTTCGCGAATTCCTGCAAGCCTGCGGACGCCGCCCCAAACAAGATATCGTCGCCACGGCCACGGCGCTGACGGCAAAATCAATCGCCCATGCCGTACAACGTTACGCCGCACAAAACTCAACGCATAAGCAGCGCTTTCACGAAATGATTCTCTCCGGCGGTGGCGCGAAAAATTCCACGCTGGTATCCATGCTAACCGGCGAACTCACGCCACTCGGCTTACGCCTCCGGTTCTCCGACGAATTTGGCCTTCCCTCGGCCGCAAAGGAAGCGGTAGCCTTCGCCATACTCGCTCACGAAACCTGGCACCAGCGTGCGTCCAACGTTCCATCGGCAACCGGGGCAAAGCGTCCAGCAATTCTGGGCAAGATTTCGTATCCTTAATCCTTAGAAAGGTTGGTTATGCCGGTTTACGTCGCACTACTGCGCGGAATCAATCTCGGCGGGCACAAGAAAATAAAGATGGACGAACTGCGTGCTTCGCTCGCGGCGATGGGCTTTGATGAGGTGAAAACCTATATTCAGAGCGGAAACGTCGTATTCAAAGCCGCAACAATATCAGACAAAGCGCTCTCGAAGAAAATCGAGGCGACAATTCTTTCAAAGTTTGGCCATTCCGTCTCGGTTATTACTCGAACGGCAGAAGAGATCAAGCAGGTGATCTCCAATAATCCTTTTCTAAAACAACCAGACATTGATCAGACAAAGCTGCACGTAATGTTCCTCCGCGAGCCGCCCGCGCAACCCGCTCTCAAGCAACTGGAGACTCTTGTTCTCAAGCCGGATAAATTCCGCTCCCTCGGCAAAGAACTTTATTTTTATCTTCCCAACGGTGTCGCGGAAAGCGCTGTAATGAAAAAGCCGATCGATAGCGTTCTGGCGATTCCTACAACCATGCGAAACTGGAGAACCGTAAACACCATCCAGCAAATGTGCGTGGACTTCCGTTGATGCGCAGCACAATTTTCATTCTGGCGGCGCTCGCGCTGGGTCTCGCGCAGATCTCGTGTTCCGGTAAGGCCGATCCCAACACGCTGGTCATGCTGATCGAGTCCAGCCCCACCAATCTCGATCCCCGCATCGGAGTCGACGCCCAATCCGAGCGCATCGACAATCTCATCTTCGACGACCTCCTTTCCCGCGGCGACAACTTGGATGTCGCCCCCGGCCTCGCCGAACGTTGGGAAATCCCCGATCCCCTAACCTACATCTTTCACTTACATCACGGCGTAAAGTTCCATGACGGTCGCCCGCTCACCTCGCGCGATGTGAAATGGACTTTCGATTCCCTTGAAGGTAAAGTCCGCACCACCAAAACCGCCGTCTACCGCTTCGTCGATCACATCGATGTGCCCGATGATTACACCGTCGTCTTTCATATGAAAGAACCCACCGCAACCCTGCTGTGGAACCTTTCCGACGGTTCGATCGGTATCGTCCCCTACGGCAGCGGCGCCGAAATGACCACGCATCCCATCGGCTCCGGCCCCTTCAAATTCGTCAGCGCCGAAACCGACAAAGAAGTCATCCTCGAACGCAACGACAATTACTGGGGCGAGAAACCGAAACTCACCGGCGTTCGTTTTGCCGTGGTTCCCGACGCCACCACACGCGCCCTCGAACTGCGCAAAGGCAGCGGCGATGCCACCATCAACGCGCTCACGCCCGATACCGTGCTCACCCTGCAGCGCGATCCCTCCCTCGCCGTCGAACGCGCACCCGGTACCGTCCTCGCATACATGGGTTTCAATCTCCGCGATCCCATCCTGCGCGACGTTCGCGTCCGCCAGGCAATTGCCCATGCGTTCGACCGCACTCCGATGATCGAATATCTCTGGCGCGGCGAAGCGCAGCCCGCCCGCAGCATTCTTCCACCGCAAAGCTGGGCCTACAACGGAAACGTGCCTGCCTACGATCACGACCCCGAAAAAGCCCGCCAGTTGCTCGATTCCGCCGGTTATCCAGCCATCAACGGAATTCGCTTTCACCTCACCATGAAGACTTCCACCGACGAGAACACGCGCCTCATGGTCGCCGTCATGCAGCAGCAATTGCGCGAAGTGGGAATCGCGCTCGACATTCGCACCTTCGAATTCGCTACATTCTTCGCCGACGTCACCCACGGCGCCTTCCAGCTGTACAGCCTGCGCTGGATCGGAGGCAACGAAGATCCCGATATCTTCGAGTATGCGTTCCACTCCGCAAAATTCCCGCCCAACGGAGCCAATCGCGGCTACTACTCAAACGCAAAAGTCGACGCCCTCATCGACCAGGCCCGGCGCGAAGTCGATCAGAACAAACGCAAGTCACTCTACGCTCAACTGCAACTGATTCTCGCCGAGCAGCTCCCCTACATCGATCTCTGGTATCTCGACAACGTTCTCGTCCACAACAAGCGCGTGCGCAATCTTCAACTAAATCCCGCCGGCAACTACGACTTCCTCCGCACCGCGGAACTCGCTCCCTAGACGCACATGTGGGGACAGCCGCCCTCGGCTGTCCAGTCGAGCGCAGCTCGACGACTTCCGCTGCAATAACACCCCAACTCCGCGTGTTACCATCGATTTCAGCCCTTGTCATGCGCATTCTCTTCATCGGCGACATTTTCGGACGTCCCGGACGCACCATCGTTAAAGACCGTCTACCCGGCATCGTCCGCGACCAGCTCATCGATCTGGTCATCGCCAACGGCGAAAATTCCGCCGCCGGCTTCGGCATCACGCCCGCGCTCGCCGAAGAACTCTTCGAACTGAATATCGACGTCATCACCACCGGCAATCACGTCTGGGACAAACGAGAAATTCTCGATTATTTTCAAATGGTCGAAGGCAACGGCAACAGTCCACAGCGCCGCATCTTGCGCCCCGCAAATTATCCGGCGGATATGCCCGGCTGGGGCTTATACCAAGGCAAAAAAGGAAACGTTCCCTACGCCGTGATCAACCTGCAAGGCCGCGTCTTCATGGCCTCCAACGACGATCCCTTTCGCACCGCCGACCAGCTTCTGCAGAAAATCGAAGCCAAAATAATCTTCGTCGATTTCCACGCCGAAGCCACCTCCGAAAAAATTTCCATGGGCTGGTACCTCGATGGCCGCGTCACCGCTGTAGTCGGCACGCATACGCACGTTCCCACCGCCGACGAACGCGTGCTCCCCAAGGGAACCGCCTACGTCACCGATGTCGGCATGACCGGCCCCTACGACAGCGTGATCGGCGTAAAAAAAGAACTGGTCGTCAACAAATTCCTCAACGGCATGCCCGTCCGCTTTGAGCCCGCCACCGGCGATGTCCGCTTGTGCGCTGTAATCGTCGATTGCGACGAGACCACCGGCAAGGCCCGCGAGATCGAGCGCCTCATGCTGAACTGATCAGGTTAAGCTGATCCCGCTTTCCCGCAAGAAACTAATATCCTCCCGTTCTATCGACGCCATGCGCCGGGAATGCCCAAGCAGGAACTGAAACGAGAAGAAAAAGAATGTGGGAACAGCCGCCCTCGGCTCTTCTTCAAAGCGGAGACTCCGGCCCAGGGTTCAATCCAAGGTACCCGGCACTTCTGGCTCTCTCGGGAAAGCAGCACGGCAGGTTAAAATCATCCGAATGCGTTGCCTCAAGTCCATCGCTGCGATCAGCCTCCTGGCGCTGGCCCCGATTCCTTCGTTCGCCAGCGGCGATGAGTCGTTGGACACTCCCATCATCTCCTGCGGCAATGGCGTGCCCGGCGGCATCAGTTGCGTTCCTTCGAAGAAAGATGAGAAAGAGGCGCGCACCGCTTACGCTCGCGGACTGAAACTCGAGGAACACAAGCACCCTGATCAGGCCTTCCTCGAATTCGACGAAGCGTCCCGCCTGGTCTCCGAGGACACGAAATTCTTTGCGGCGCGCGAAGTTGCGAAATCACAATTGGTATTCCAGCACACCGAGCGCGGCGACGCTCTACTGGCCGATGGCCAGCGCGATCCGGCAGTTGCGGAGTACCGCTCCGCTCTCAAACTCGATCCCGACAACGATTACCTGCAGAGTCGCTTGGCGCAAGCGCTCCGTACCGATGACCCCGCAAAGCCCATCCCTTCGCCACTGCTCGCCGAATCCTCTGAAATCCATCTGCGACCCAGGCCGGAAGTTGCGACCTTTCACTATCGCGGCGATGTTCGCGGCCTGTTCACCGAACTGGCCTCCGCCTACGGCGTTACTGCGGAGTTTGACGATTCCGTTCAGCCCATGACGGTGCGTTTCTACGTCGACGACGTTGACTTCTTCACCGCCCTCAACCTGGCCTGCCGTGTCAGTAAAACCATGTGGTCGCCTCTCGACACCCACCAGCTTCTAATCGCAAAAAACACTCCAGAAAATCATAAGCAATTTGATCGCATGTCGCTCGCGACTTTTGTTGTGCCGGGAGGCAGTACTCCGCAAGAGGCGACCGAACTCGTCAGCTCGCTGCGCAACATCTGCGAGTTTCAAAAGATAAGTCCCGGGCAAAATGGAGTTCTGGAAGTGCGTGCTCCCCAGGCAATGTTGAAGGCGTGTACCGTTCTCATGCAGCAATTGAGCAGCGAACCGCCCCAGGTCTCACTCAACATCGAGATCTATCAGATCAGCCACAACCTCACCCGCGACATCGGCCTGCACATTCCCGATACTTTCAATCTCTACAACATTCCGGTGGCCGCGCTGGCCGCGCTGGGCGGACAAAGCATCCAGTCGCTCATCAACCAGCTAATTTCCTCCGGCGGAATCAACCAGGCAGGTACTTCCGGCCTTTCCGGCCTGCTCGCGCAATTACAAGGCCAGCAGAATTCCATTTTCAGCCAGCCCCTCGCTACCTTCGGCGGCGGCCTCACATTTTCCGGACTCAGCCTCGATCAACTGAGCGTCGCTCTGTCCCTCAACGAATCGTGGTCCCGCGCCGTCAGCCGCGCCACGTTGCGCACCGGCCAGGGCAAAGAGGCTACCTTTCACGTAGGCGAGCGATATCCTATCCTGAATGCCTCGTACGCCCCCGTTTTCAACTCCCCGCAGATCTCCCAGGTGTTGGGCAATCAGAGTTACATAGCACCCTTTCCTTCAGTGAGCTACGAAGATCTGGGGCTGAATATCAAGACTACCGCAGTCATCCATGGAGGCTCAGACGTGAGTCTAAAGCTCGACTTGCAAATGCGCTCCCTGACCGGTCAGAGCGCGAACGGCGTGCCCGTCATCTCCAATCAGGAGTATGAGGGCAGTATCCGGCTTCAGGATGGCGAGCCCGCCGTGGTCGCTGGACAAATCTCCAGCAGCGATATCCGCTCGATGGCTGGCATTCCCGGCCTCGGCGTAATTCCCGGCCTCAATCAAGCCATGGTGAGTAATTCCCTCACCACCGAGAACGACGAACTCCTCGTCGTCATCACTCCGCACATCGTGGCCAACCGCAACCTGAAGACTGACGCCATTTGGGTAACCCAGAACTAACGTCGTATTACGGATTGCGCGCCTCAGTTCAGTTCCCTTGCTTCGCCGCAAAATCCACCAACCGCTTCAACGCCTCCGCCGGAACCTGGCTTATATTCCCAATACTTCGGCCATTGATAAACAAAGTCGGCGTGCCATTCACGTTCACCGATTTTCCCAACGCAATCGAAGCATCCACCCGACCCTTGGTCGCCGGCAGGCTGGAGCAAGCTGCAATATCCGCGCCCTTCACGCCCGCTCCATCTGCCAGCGCGGTCAGCTTTTGATCGGCGTTTTCGGCTGTAATATCGGACTGAGTTTCGTAGGTCTTGGCAATAAATTTCCAGAATGCGTCGTTGGAAGCCTGTTGCACACAATCGGCATAAGCTGCGCCCTTGGCCGCCCAGTTGTGCATCTCGAGCGGAAAATTCTGAAACACAAAGCGCGCATTCGGCTCGGCTGCAATCAGCCCCTCGATTCCGGGTTGCGCCGCTTTGCAAGCCGGACATTGCAGATCGCCAAACTCAACAATCGTGACCGGCGCATTTTTCGGTCCGCGCGACGGCCCCGTAATCCCCTTCTCCAGAATTCTATTCACCCGCTCAAACGGTTTCGCCCCGAACGGAATAATCTCGCCCACCACCGCATGTTCGCCATCCGCCGTAACGTAAAACCGGCTGGCCTGCTGCCCCTGCGGGCTGGCCAGAACCACGTCAACCTGCGCCAATCCCGGAACAGGTGCCGGTTTGATGCTGGACACTTTCCAGGTCACGCCCGGTTCATAGCCAAAAGTCTGCTGCATGAACGAATCCACCGTCGCTTCCGATGGAAGATTCACCGCGGGACTATTCATGGAGGGTGCGGCGGCTTTGTCTCCAGCTTTCGCCTTCGTGGACGATTGTGCTGCCCCCAAACCGCATGTCAGTAATAGAACGAGAACTGTCTCGATCGAACGACGCATGATTTCCTTTCAACTCGAATTAAGAATCTCTTTTAGATAGGCCCAGAGAATATAACCACTGCGAAACCGGAGCTCCTCAAACTTCGCTCTTCGCTGCAATCGGCAGCCGCCGCCCGTACCCAAACGCCTTCGGAGTAATCTTGATCCCCGGCGCCGCCTGCTGACGCTTGTACTCCGCGCGATCCACCATTCGCAGAACACGCCTCACCACTTCAATATCGAAGCCATGATCCGCCGCGATGCGCTCAGCCGTGTGCGCATCTTCCACGTAATCCTCCAGCACCGCGTCAAGAATTTCGTAAGGCGGCAACGAGTCGCTATCTTTCTGATCCGGCCGTAACTCCGCCGATGGCGGCTTCTCCAGCGTGTCCTGTGGAATCACCGGACGCCGCGAATTCACGTAGCGGCTCAGCCGGTAAACCAGCGTCTTCGGCACATCCGAAATCACCGCCAGGCCCCCCACCATATCTCCGTAGAGTGTACAGTAGCCCACGCCCAGTTCACTCTTATTGCCAGTGGAAAGCACGATGGCGCCGAATTTATTCGAGAGCGCCATCAGCAGCGTGCCCCGCGCCCGCGACTGAATATTCTCCTCGGTCACATCTTCCTTCTGATTTGCAAAAACATCCTTCAAAGTTTCCCGGTACGCTTCCACCGCATCGTTAATTGAAAGCACTTCAAACCGAATGCCCAGATTCTTGGCCAACGCGCGCGCATCCGCAATCGATCCCGCCGAAGAGTAAGGCCCCGGCATCCCCACCCCAATCACATTCTCCGGTCCCACCGCATCCGTTGCAATCACCGCCGTGAGCGCCGAATCGATACCCCCACTCAGTCCGACAATGGCTTTCTGAAATCCGCACTTACGAATGTAATCCCGCGTCCCTAGCACCAGCGCCGAGTAGACGCTGGCTTCTTCGCCTTCGATCTGCTCATGCATGTCGCCAGTGAGAGTTTTCGAATCAAAATAAACTAAATCTTCTTCGAACGAACGTCCCTGCGCGATGATCTTCCCTTCCGCATTCAGCACGATACTCGAACCGTCAAACAGCAAGCTGTCATTGCCGCCAACCTGGTTCACCATCGCGACCGGAACCTTATGTTGCCGCGCAATCGAGGCCAGCATGTCTCGCCTCACTTCGCGCTTGCCAATCCAGAAAGGCGACGCGGAAATATTCAGAACAAAATTGCCGCCCGCGCGAACGAGCGCCTCGATCGGATCCACAACGTAAAGCCGCTTCGGCCAGAACAGCTTGTCATTCCATGCATCCTCGCAAACCGTGAGCGCCATGCGATTCCCGCAGAAAGAAAAAAGCTCCTGCGATTTTGCAGGAGCGAAGTTGCGCATCTCGTCAAAAACGTCATAAGTCGGCAGCAGCATCTTCGATTGCAGAAAAGCAATCTTCCCATCCTGCAACAGCGCCGCAGAATTCATCACCGACTTGCCCGTATCAGAATTGGCTGGCGTGACCAGCCCACAAATTACTGCGATCCCGCGCGTCGCTTCCGCAATCCGCTCCGCGCTCTCACGATTGCGCGCAACAAACGAAGGCCGCTCCACCAGATCCCGCGGCGGATAGCCACACACGGAGAGTTCCGGAAACAAAATCAGCCCCGCGCCCGCCGTCTGGGCGCGCCGCGAAAACTCGATCATCTTTGCCGCGTTCCCGGAGAAATCTCCAACCGTCGGATTAATCTGCCCAAGCGCAATCTTCACATCTGTAGTGTAAAGCCGAGGTCAGCAGAGGGGAAAGCTGGAATGGATTCGGGCTTCGATTTGCACCCGCTATGCCAAGACTGGCGTGCGCTTACGACTTAGCCGACGATGGCACTGCAGCGGGACTCGTCCCTGCACCCGCCGCGGCCGCATTCGTCAGCGGTGCGCGGTCCGGCTCGGCAACCTCGCGCTTCAAACAGAGATCCATAGCCGCCGTTATGCTTCGAACTTCCTGCTGCTTCATCGCCAGCCATCGGTCAAACTTGGATTTCTCCCGCGCCGCCTCATCCAGATTGCGCTTCACCCGCCCCGCATACTGCCCTTTTACCCGCTCCAACTCTTCCTCAATCCGGATATTTTCTTCCGTCTTCCGCGCCCACTCCGCTTCGATCAGCTTCGTCTGCTCCGCCTCATAACGATCCAGAGCCTCCTGGCGCGTCTTCGCATCCTGCTGCACCTGACCCAGCGAAATGTCGGCGGCCTCAAGCGCCACCATCACCGCTGCCCGCTTCGTCTCATTCGCCAGCCCTACCATATGTTCGCTGTTCAGCATTTCGACTACTTTGTGAATGCTGTAGCCCTTCTTGGAATTCGCAATTCCAGCTGCCCGGTAGATCTCTTCCATGGGCAACAGGTCGACTTGAAAACCGGCGACGCACTCTGTCTTGCGATCCTCAGCTTCTTTCTTTGCGGATGAATCTGCCTGCTGCATGGAATTCTCCCTTCCCTTCTTGTCCTGACCGTGTTCACTGCTTTCTGCGCTTTTTACGCTCGGGCTCTCCCGCTTGTTTTGCCAGGGTGCCAGTTCGAGCCATTTGCGTGCCATAGATTTTTTCTCCCTCGGAGCTTCCCTCGCTCTTGCCCGATGCGTTGTCCGAAATCTGCTTCGCCGGTGCGCCCCAAAATCAGCCGCGGATCGAATGCGGTCCGGCTGATGCGCCGGCACCGCCTTCCCAGTTTCGCCATCCACTCCGCGCTCAACTGCCAGCGTAGATGCAACCGGTGCACCGCTCGCCATGCGCTTGACGGAGTCGTATTCGATCGGGGGTTTCGCTGCCGGAGCCTTGCTCGCTGTCTCTCCATGGAACGCAGACCGGACCTGCACCGCGGCCTGTTTTTCAGTGGACGCATCCGCTCTCCCGTTGCAAACCGATTACATAATCCCAGCCATCGCTACGGCAGTACCTGACCACTCCGGAAAACTCCTCGAAGCGGCCGCGCACTTTCAGCTTTGCTCCCACCTCGATTTGCTTTTTCATCCGTATGCATGCGCCACTCAGCGATTTGTCTTCCAGCCGCGCGGGCGCACTCAGCAACTTTCCGGTTGCATCCTCCCACGACACCTCCGCCAGCATCATCACCGCGATTCGACTTTCGCGCGCAGCGGTGCTCATGCGGAGTCTATCGGCAATAAATAAAATGAGTTCATAACCGGAGGAGCTCCGGTTTTGATTCGCGGCTTAAAACGTTCCCATTCTGGAATTCACCCGGAAATACCTGGTAGTGGTGCAGCTTGACTATTACACGAGGACTGTCATCCTGAGCGGAGCCGTTTTTCAGGCGAAGCGAAGAGCCTGCCCTGAGCGAAGCCGAAGGGATCTCCCGCTTAACCGGCGCAACGCGTGAGCCAAACTGCACCACATACCCCTAATCATCATCTCCCGCCGGAAGCACCGTATGCTTCGGCGTAGGCATCGGCGCATCGCCCTTTTGATCTCTCCACAGAACTTTATTCAGCCGCGCAGCCCCGGCCGCATCCGGCCGCGAGAAGTCCATTTTCACCGATTCCGTTCCACCCGGCGCATCCCGCTTGTTCGTCTCATAGATCAATCCATTTTTCAGATTGCGGTAGTCCGCCTGAAACGCAGCCTGCTCACCTGCACCGGAAAACATCGGCCCCATCGGCGGCGCATAAGCATCATTCTGGTTCATCGCCGGCAGCCCCAGCAGCATCTCCATGGTGTGAATCAGATTCACGGTCGTGTAAAACCGGTGGTCCACATAAGGCGCGTTCGCCGTTCCCGGTGAATATTTACTCACCACAAACGCGATCGATCGGTGCGCATCTACATGGTCCGCTCCATTCTGCGCATCGTCTTCCAGAATAAATATCGCCGTATCCTCCCAGTACGGACTATGTGAAACCGCGTCCACCACGCGCCCCACGGCCAAATCGTTATCCGCCACCGAGGCCTGAGGACGCGGCTTCTCCGGCCGCGTTCCTCCCGTATGATCGTCAGGAAAATAGAGCAACACGAACGCCGGCAACTCAAATTCCGCCCCTTCGTTCTCCTCGCGCGCCCGCTTATAAGCGGCAAATTCGTTCAAAAACTCATCCGCGCGAAGCTGGTCGGGATAATCCGTATTAAAGTCGGGATACAACGGATCAAAATGATCTCGCAGCTCCGCCTTCGTCGCCTTCACTCCCTTGAAAAGCGGTACCGCCCATGGCCACGGACTCGATCCGCCATGCGGGTTGCCCACATTCGGCTCCAGATCACCGCCTTTTTCCACATTCGTCCGCGGACACGCCGCTTCCTCCTGCGAGGGCGTTCCCTGCTTCGGCGATGAAACCCTGGGAAGTTTATTGCACCACTCCGCATTCACATACTCGCCATAATCGCGATAACTCACCCCATGTCGCGCCAGATTGTCCCAAAGAAATCCCGTTGCAGGATCGTCGATATCCCCCTCCTTGTGATCCAGCGGATACTCCCCCGCTACCGTTCCTTGAAAATCGTACGTCCGCTCTTTCCCGCGGTAGGCAATCTGCCACGTCTTCTCGTTGTAGTCACTGGTAATGGCTGCCGTTGACCACAAATGCCCGTCGCCAGAAACTTCTCCGCTATCGTAAAAATTATCCAGCACACCAAACTGCAACGCCAGCACGTGCTCGTTAGGCGTAATGTCAGCTCCGTACATCGTCAAACGTGGAATCGCCATTGCCCGCTTTCAGATCACCCAGAATCTGATCGTAAGTGCGGTTTTCCTTGATCACATAAATCACATGCTTGATCGGATTCTTCCCTCCCGCAAACTGAATCGTCCCCGGATCAGCGTGCAGCAGATTATCGTTCTCCACGGTTCGCGTAAGTTCGCCGAGCTTCTCCAGTGTGGAAGGAATATTCAGCCGCGCAATCGATCCCCGCAGCAGCGTCGCAATATAAGGATGGTCATGGTGTTTCATCTCCCACTCGGTTTTCCCCACGCCGTTGTTCGGTCCCGTCCCTTCGCCTTTAGCGGTAGCGATCAGCAAATCATCTCCATGCACCGCGAGCGCACTCGGGTACCAATCGGTGGGTATGAAGCCGATTGGCCCGTACGGGCCGAACTCAGGCGCGAACCACGGCCGGCGCGGGAACGTCGAGAACTCCGCACTGCATTAAGCGATGCGTCCGCTACGAAGAATGCTTGTCGCCGTCAGCGGATTGCGCCAACGCAATAGGATAGGTTCCGGCAAATCTTCTGATCCTTGCTTGTTCGTGCGAAGCAAGCTAAAACAGGGCTCCGGGTTCGGTCAGAAACCACGGCAACCGCATCTACATTCGACAATGCCACATAAAGCAATCTCTCATCTGGACTCAGCAGCATCGCCGTGGGATGCGACCCCGGAGCCAGTGGATCGTCCGGCTCCTTCAACTTGATCCACCGCACAACCTTCCCATCGGTCAGATCCAATTCCGCCACTTGCGACGCATTCCACAAACTGCACCACGCGCGCCGTCCATCCCGCGTGGCCACGCAAGGTATAAGGAAATGAAGATGGCACCAGATCGATTGGTGCTCAGATCGAAACGCTGCAGCACCTTGCCACTCGCCACATCCAGCAGCACCGCATTGTCGGAAAGATTGTTCGCCACAAGGAGTTGATCTTTGTGGCCGCCCTGATGTCCTCCGCCAGCAAGCGCCAACCCCGCCGGATAAGGAATCGCCGTCCCTGCCGCCGTCTTCCGCAATTCAATCGAAACTTTCTTCTCCGCCGCCAGCGTCTGCGGACCAATCGGAATAAACCGGTCCGCCTCGACCTTGCCGCCATGGAATTTGTAAACCGCAATTCCGTTTCCGGTGTCGCCCTCTTTCTCCCCACTCGGATCAGTGATCGATCCCACCGAAGCGTAAAGATGCTTTCCATCGGAGCCAAACACGAGCCCAAGAAAATAGCTCTGATGCGCGTTCTCCCCAAATCTCTTATCCGGATAATCCGCCAGTCGATTCGTCTTCAGATCCAGTACCGCAATCGATTGCGTCCCCAGCGTCTCCTGAGTGCCATACCCATCATTCAACAGAGCCGCGTAGCGCCCATTCGGGCTGATCGCAATCGTCGCGGGAAAACTATTCGTACTTCCAATGCGCCCCGGCGACGAAACAGTCAGCCACTTGCTGGTAGAAAGCGGGATCGACGATTGCCCCGGCTGAGCTGCCTGTGCCAAAAGCGCTATTGGCAGAGAAAAAAATGCGGTCGCGAAAAAAACAATGCGGAAGAATCGGATCACGCAGACCTCCGGTTAGCTGATGTGCAAGTGGAAGATGAAGCAGAGATGAGCCTAATCGAAGCGCGAATCTGCGGTCAAAGCAGTATGGACTGGAAAAGGATATGACTAAGAAAGACGCTGAACGTCGCACCACGGAAAAGCCGTAGTAGAAGTTAGGACGAAACCGAAATCTTCCTAAGCTCCCGAAGCCCTCGACGACCCTTCCACCCCAGCCGCAGACTCCGGATGCTCCTCCGCGCCAACATTGTGCCGCACATCCGCACCCTGCACCCAGAAGATCACATCCTCGGCAATGTTCGTCGCGTGGTCAGCCACGCGCTCTAGATTGCGCGCGATCAGCAGCGCGTCGAGCGCCTGCCGCACCACTTCCGGACGCTGGTTCATCGTCTTCACCAGTTGGATGAACGCATCATCCTTCATCCGATCCACCACATTATCCATTTCAAGCACGGCCTGCGCCAATTCAACTTTTCCTTCAATAAAAGACTCTAATGCCCTGCGAACCATTGCGCTTACCGCCGCCCCCATGCGCGCGATATCCACCGGCAAGTCCGCAGCTCGGCAGGTCCATCATATCCATCACACGTTCCGCAATGTTCACCGCTTGGTCGCCTACGCGCTCCAGGTCGGAATTAATCTTCGTCACCGCGAGAATGAAGCGCAGATCCACCGCCATCGGTTGCTGCATGGCCAGCAGATCGAACGCCGCCTCGTCAATCTCCCGTTCCGAAGTATTGATCAGACTCTCGCCTTCGAGAACCATCTGGCAACGCGTGAGATCGCGATCAATATAAGCCTGCCGGGCGCGGTCCACGGCCTGCTCCGCCAATCCACCCATGCGGAGCAACTTCTGCCGCAAATCGTCCAACCCTTGCTGAAAGCGCGTGCGCATTCTCTCAACCTTCCTTATTCAAAACCGCTCTAACCGAATCTGCCCGTGATGTAATCTTCTGTCCGCTTATGCGTCGGTTTGGTAAAGATCTTTTCCGTCTTATCGAATTCGATCATCTTACCCAGCAAAAAGAATCCAGTAAACTCGGCAACTCGCGCCGCTTGCTGCATGTTATGCGTCACAATCACAATGGTATAGCGCTCTTTCAACTGAAAGATCAACTCCTCGATCTTGCCCGTAGAAATCGGATCGAGCGCCGAGCAAGGCTCATCCATCAGCAGCACCTCGGGCTCGACTGCCAGCGCCCGCGCAATGCAAAGCCGCTGCTGCTGCCCTCCCGAAAGACTGGCTCCCGATTTCTTGTGCACGTGGTCTTTTACTTCCTCCCACAATGCTGCCGCCTCCAGCGAGCTTTCTACAATCTGATCCAGCTTCCGGCGGTCGCTGAAACCATTCAGCTTCAATCCCGAAGCCACGTTATCGTAGATCGACATCGTCGGAAACGGGTTCGCCTTTTGAAAAACCATCCCCACCCGGCGCCGTAACTGCGTCGCCGAAGTTCCGTTGTAAGCGTTAATCTCTCCGATGTGAACCTGGCCCGTAACTCGCGCCTCGGGAATCGTTTCATGCATGCGGTTCAAGCAACGGATGAATGTCGATTTGCCGCAACCTGAAGGCCCAATCAGCGCTGTGGCGTGGTTGGCGGCCATCGTCAGCTGAATGTCATAGAGAGCTTGCGTCTTCCCGTACCACGCATTCAGATTTTCGACTTTGATTCCCACGCCCATAGACTATGCGGCTCCAAACGTGCCACGGCGCACCGCGAACCGCACCGCCGCAACCGCGGTAACAATCAGGACAATCAGCACCAGCGCTCCCGCCCACGCCTGCCGGTGCCATTCATCGTAAGGAGAGATGGCGTAATTAAATATCTGCAGCGGCAGCGCGGCGGTCGGTTGATTCACCCGCAGATTCCAGAATTGATTTCCGAACGCCGTAAATAGAAGCGGCGCGGTCTCCCCCGCAACCCGCGCGAACGCCAGCATGATTCCGGTAATCACGCCGGAGGTAGCCGTCCGCAATGTAATCGACAGTGTTGTCCTCCACCGCGGAATTCCCAACCCGTACGCAGCCTCGCGCAACGCCCGCGGCACCAGCAACAGCATCTCTTCCGTAGTCCGCGTGATCGTAGGAATCATCATGATCGCCAGCGCCACCCCTCCGGCCAATGCCGAGAAATGCCTCTGGTACAGCACCACGATCGAATAAGCCACAATTCCCACCACGATCGACGGCACTCCGTTCAGCACATCAGCCGTGAACCGTATCGAATCGCCAAAGCGGTTGCGCCCGTACTCCGCCAAATAAATTCCGGCGCCCACCCCTAGCGGCACTCCGATCACACTGGCCAGCGCCAGAATGAACACCGATCCCACAATCGCGTTCGCCATGCCTCCGCCCGCTTCCCCCACCGGCTTCGGCGTCTGCGTCAGGAACGCCCAGTTGATCGATCCCACCCCGCGATAAACCAGGTAGGCAAATATCGCGAACAACGGCGCCAGCACCAGGATGACCGTGAGCACGGCGACTCCCGTCATCGCGTGATCGGTGACCCGCCGTCGCAAAGAAATCTGGGGAACAACATTCTCCGCGGATTTTTTAGTCTCAGGCACCGGCCCTCGCAGGCTGTCCACGCGTTACCGACCACACCAGCAATCGCGCCAGCGCGTTCACCACAATCGTTACCAGAAACAGCGCCAACCCAATCTCAATCAGCGCCGCCAGATTTAAATCTCCCGTCGCCTCGCTGAACTCGTTGGCCAGCACGCTCGCCATCGTATATCCCGGCGCAAATAAAGACTTCGCAATCTCCGGCCGGTTTCCGATCACCATCGTCACCGCCATCGTCTCGCCCAAAGCCCGCCCCAGTCCCAGGATGATGCCGCCCATAATTCCCGCTCGGGCATTTCGCAGCACTCCCAACCGGATCATCTCCCAGCGCGTCGCGCCCAGCGCCAGTGCCGCCTCCCGCTGATGCTGCGGCACCACCATCAGTACCTCTCGCGTGATCGACGAAATAATGGGAACGATCATGATCGCCAGAATAATTCCCGCCGCCAGCATGCTGATCCCATACGGTGGACCATCAAAAAATCCCGTCCACCCCAAAGTCCGCGCCAGGAAGGGCTCGACATAATTGCTGAGGATCGGTACCAGCACAAAAATCGCCCACAGCCCGTAAACCACGCTCGGAATCGCCGCCAGCAGCTCAACAAAAAACGAGAGCGGCCCGCGCAGCGCCTTTGGACACATTTCCGTCGTGAATACCGCAACCCCGATCGACAACGGCACCGCAATAATCAGAGCTAATAAAGATGACACCAGCGTTCCGTAAATGAACGGCAGCGCCCCAAATTTTTCGTTCACCGGATCCCAGTCACGCCCGGCAAAAAACTTGAAGCCAAAGGCGTGCCACGAAGGCCCAGAACGCAGCACCAGTTCATAGACGATGAGCACCAGCGTCCCCAGCACCGCCAAACCGCACAGCAGCATCGCGATCTTAAAAACCTGGTCGCCGGTTTCGCCCTTTTTCAGAAATAAATGGGCAGGCTGTCTTTTTACCGATGTAGGATAGCTAACATTCGTAGATTCTATAGGTTGCGGAGGAGGCATATCAGGCCGAGGTTGCGCGGGCAATGCCATTCCGCTTCACCCTAGCAGAATCCTGTTAACAGGATGTTAAAATGACGAAGCTTTTCGGGATTGCCTTTCCCGCAGACTAGCCTGTATCTTCGTCTACCAATTCGTTTTGCCTTATGTCGATCGATCCAAAGCGCAGCCGCGAGGTTTTTCAGAACCTTGAACGGGATCTGGTCAAGCTCGCCTCAAAGCCTCAGGCGAAGACGGTGCATCGTTTCCGTACCGGAACTCGCCGACTTCAGATATTACTCTCCGAATTTTCGCCCAGGCTCGATCATAGCGACAAAAAGCTTCTCAAACAATTAGGCCGAATCCGCAAGAGAGCCGGCAAAGTCCGCGATCTCGACATGCAAGCGATCGCCTTACGCAGCCTGAAAGTTCCCCGCGAACCGCGGCGCAAATCTCAGCTGCTAAACCAGTTGATCGACCTCCGCGCTCAGCAGGAGAAAAAGCTCCGCAAACAGCTCGATAAAGCTACCGTCCGCGAAATCCGCAAGCGCCTCAAACGCACCGCTAAGCATTTCCATCCCAATGCCGGCCGCGATCCTTTGGCGGTCGCCCGCGCTATGCTCGAAACCCTCCATCGACCCGGCGCGCCTCTCACCGAAACAGTTCTCCACCAATACCGCATCCTCAGCAAGCGCGCTCGCTATGCCGCCGAATTCGCCATCCCGTCTCCCGCGTCCGAGCGCTTCATCGCCCAGATAAAACGCATACAGGATGCTCTCGGCGATTGGCACGACTGGCTCACTTTGACTCAAACCGCCACGGCCCATCTCGGCGATGTCCGCGAATCGCCATTAGTTGCCGAACTTCACAACGTCACCGGAGCCAAATACCGCCGCGCCATCGCTGCCCTGTCCCAAATAGGCAACTCCGCTGCGCCCGTCGCGGATCACGCCGCCAGGCGTCCACTCGCGCCTTCCGTAGACGCAAGTGCCAACACAGCCTCCGCAGCCTAGCCGCCATCCTTTTTGTTGTGACAAACCTCACATGCAACCGTATCCTCTGTCACTGCGTCTAACCGCAGCTTTATGGTATGCAATTGCTCATGGGGGCACTCCGTGCAGGACTTCAATGACCTTTCGCGCGCTGAACAGCCAGGCGAATTGCGACCTCTGTTCCGTCAATCTCGCGGTGCTTCACTTTGATGTCCTTTCCGACCAGGATCGATCACGACAGCAAGGTGCATGCTGTACCAGATGCGCCTGCAACATTCTCGCAGCGCTAGCCGGCGTCAAACTTCAACCGCCGGAATAGAGTCCCGACCATCAAACTGGCTAGCCGAATTCCAAGCATGTCCCAAGCTTTACCTGTGCCCCCAGTGTTAAAGGTTTGTTTGTTTTTCCCTCGTGTTCACCCACCAACGGATGACTCCCCATCCCCATCCCTGTAAACTGTTCCCCTCGCTCCCATGCCGACCTTTGCCGCGGTAGATATCGGGTCAAATTCCGTTCGACTGAAGATCGCGCGGCTCACGCGTGGCCATCTTCGCGAAATCCATGAAGACCGCGAAGTGACTCGTCTTGGCGAAGGCGTCTTCCGCTCCGGCTTCCTCACTCCCGAATCGATGGCTGAAACCGTCAAAGTCCTTCGCCGCTTCCATCGCGCCACGCAACAAGTCGTCACCGATCCCGTCCGCGTCGTTGCCACCAGCGCTCTCCGCGACGCCCGCAATTCCCAGGCGTTTCTCGAATGGGTACGCTCCGCCACCGGCTGGACCGTCGAAATCATCTCCGGTCTGGAAGAAGCCCGCCTGATTCACCTCGGCCTCGTCTCCAACTTGCGCGTCGATAGCGCACCCGCCCTAATGCTCGATCTGGGCGGCGGAAGTTGCGAACTCACCGTCTCCACCCGCGGTCAAATTCGCGAAACCGTCAGCCTTCCCTTAGGCGCGGTCCGTCTCACCGACGAATTCCTGCGCCACGATCCCCCGCGCAAAGGCGAACTGAAACGCTTACAAGGGTTCATCGCTCGCGAAGTCAACCGCATCGCTGCCCGCATTGTCGCCGCCAAAGTCAAAAACGTCATCGCCACTTCCGGCACCGCCGACGCCCTCGCCGCCGCCGCCAGTAACCTCCGCAAGAATGGATCTAGACAGCGCCTCATCGTCTCCCGCACGGAAATGACTCGCCTCGCCAAGCGCCTCGCTCGCCTGCCCCTCGACGAGCGCCGCAAGATTCAAGGCATCGGTCTCCGTCGCGCCGAGATCGTCGTCGCCGGAGCCATGGTCTATCACGAGCTTCTCGACCGCTTGCATCTCAAAGGCTTTCGTTATTCCCCGCTCGGCCTGCGCGATGGTCTTCTGGCGCAAATGGCAGCCGAACACGATCACAGCACGCGCTCCGGCAGGCAGATCGAATCCGAGCGCTGGGAATCCATCACCAAAGCCGTAACCCACTACCGGGTCGATATGAAGCATGCCCTCGACGTGCGCGACTCCGCCATGTTTTTATTTTCCGCGCTGCGTTCGGTGCACGGCCTCGCGCCCGAATTCCGCGAGTGGCTCTCCGCCGCCGCCATGCTTTATGAGGTAGGAGACTACGTGAACCGCAACGGCCATCACCGCCATACTTACTACATCATTTCCAACTCAGAGATTCTCGGCTACACGCCGCAGCAGCGCCGTTTGATCGCTGCCATCGCACGCTATTTAGGAAAGTCGCGGCCCACTTTGGATGAGCCTCCCATGAAAGCTCTCGACCCCGCCGAACGGCCGGGCGTGCAAAAGGCGATTATTTTGTTGCGCCTGGCGCGCGCGTTGAATCTTGGACGCACCCGCGCCGTACAAAAAGTTCGAGTCACTCAGAAGGGCCCGGACGTCCACTTGACTCTCGTCCCTCGCCGCCGCATGGGCGTGGATTTAGAACTCTGGGCCATCGAGAAAGACGCCCCTTATTTTCGCGAAGTGTTCGGCCGTGCACTTTCCACCGCCGCCGTGTAAAGAGTGCGCAGCGCCTTCGGCGTCAGGCACCACTGCAGCATCCCCGAACTGCGCCGCATATCCACTCGCGCTACCGCGCCTTTCTTTAGGTCTACCGATGCTTCACACCCAGACTCACTGATCACCGTTCCCAAAAACTGGCTCAGATTTGGATTATGTCCCACGACCATGATTGATTCCTGTTTCGCATACTTTTCCAACAGCTTGCGGAAATCCGCAAAGCTCGCTCCCGGACGCAGCCCCGGCTCAATCTGCAATTTACCTTCATACCCCATCTCATTCCCCACCAGCGAAGCCGTCTGTGTCGCCCGTTTCAATGGACTGGAAATAATCACGTCTACCTGCGCGTCAATCGCGGCCAGCGCTCGCCCGACATATCCGCACTGCTCAATCCCCTCCTTATCGAGCGCGCGCTTCTCATCCTTTTTCGGATTTACAAAGTGTTCCCCGGCGCTGGCATGCCTTAAGAAATAAATAATCATCGCGATTTATCGTTGTCCAGGTTGCGGGCTAAGTGCAGTTGAAGCGGAGTGTGATCGAATCTGTTTCCGATCCAATTGAAACCCGATACTACCAAACGAATCCCGGAATGTGAACCTACCCTCCGTGTGCTCCGCGGAAGTTCTCTGCGCTCTCTGCGTTTCAAGCTGTTGGTTCCGCTACCTTATGATGACTCACCGAGCGGCAGATCGCGCAACCCTCCGCTTCCTCGCTGGAACCGCCGCTGGAACCGTACTCAGTTGTTTCCCCTCCGCCACGCTGATCAGATAATCCTGTGCGCTAAACGCTGCCGCGCCCGTAGGCGGCCTGCGATTCCGTTTCCCTCGAACTGGCTGCCATGCCCGGATATAAGTCGCATCACGCAACAGAATCCGCGCCTTGCGATTATCCGCCAGTAAAGAATCGAGAATCTCCCGTCGCACCCGCTCGCGGATGAATTCGTCGCGCAACGGCACCAGCACTTCCACCCTCTCGTACAGATTGCGTGGCATCCAGTCCGCGCTGCCAATATAGATTTCTTCTTCGCCCGCGTTGCCGAAATAATAAATCCGGCTGTGCTCCAGAAACCGTCCCACAATGCTGCGCACCTTGATCCGGTCACTCAGTCCTCGCACTCCCGGCCGCAAAGCGCAAATTCCGCGGACGATCAAATCAATTTCCACTCCTGCCTGCGAAGCCCGATACAATGCCTGGATCACATTCTTATCCAGCAACGCATTCATTTTGGCAATAATTCTTCCTGGCATTCCCTGGCGCGCGTACTCCGCCTCGCGATCAATCAGCGCAATCGTCTTCTCCGCCAGATCGAGCGGCGCCACCAGTAGCGGATCGTAACTCGGATTCTCCGCATACGCCGTCAGAAAACTGAAAACATCATGCACCGCCCGCGTAATCTCCGGATTCGCCGTAAACAAACTCAGGTCGGTATAAATCTTGGCAGTGGTTGCGTTGTAATTTCCCGTCCCAATGTGTGCATAGCTGCGCGGCACCCCATCCGGATCGCGCCGCACCAGCAACGACAGCTTGCAATGCGTTTTCAATCCCACCAGCCCGTGAAATACCTGCACTCCCGCATCTTCCAGATCACGCGCCCAGCGGATGTTATGCGCCTCATCGAACCGCGCCTTCAACTCCACCACCGCCGTCACTTCTTTGCGCGAGGCTGCGTCAATCAACGATGGCACGATCAGCGAATGCTCATTGGTCCGGTACAGCGTCTGCTTGATCGAAAGCACGTGATCGTCTTCCGCCGCCGACTCGATGAACGCCACCACCGCATCATAGGAATCGTAGGGATGATGCAACAGCACATCGTGCCGCCGTAACTCCTCAAACAGATTTTGCGACTTCGCCGTCAGCCGCAACTCCCGCGGAGCGAATGGACGGTATTTCAAATCCGGCCTGGCCGTCTGCTCATACACATTGAAGAGGCGGGAAAGATTCACCGGACCATTCACCGGAAATACCTGCCATGCATCCAACTCAAAAACGCTTCGCAAACGCTCGATCATTTCCGGATCGGCGTCCGCCTCAATCTCCATCCGCACCGCATCGCCCTTGCGCCGGTTATGCAACTCCGCCCGCACCGACTCCAGCAGATTCCGCGCCTCTTCTTCCTGCAGATAAAGATTGCTGTTTCGCGTCACCCGAAAAGGCGCCGCTGCCACAATGTCGTAGCCGTGATACATCTTCTGCGCATGATGCGCCACCAGGTCTGCGAGGAAAATAAAGTCCGCCGTGTTCTCAGACGGCAGCCGCACCAATCGCGGCAAACTGCGCGGCACCGAAACTACTCCCGTGTAAGTCAACGCCGAGCGCCTGCGCCTGCGCAACAGCAGTCCCAGGCATAGCGCCTTATTGATCACCCGAGGAAATGGATGCGCCGGGTCCACCGTCACCGGCGTCAGCAGCGGATCTAACTCCTTCTCGCAATACTCGTCCACGAACCGCCGCGCCTCGGCATCCAGTTCATGCATCCCGAGCACGCGAATCCCGTTCTCCGCCAGGGCCGGCCGCAATGTGTTCCAGCACTCGTATTGTTCGTCCACAAACTTGTGGGTAAGCCGCGCCAGTACCTCGCGCTTATCCGTAAGCGTCAGCCCATCCGGGCCTGCTTCGTTGTAGCCGTCTTCAATCTGCTGCATCATCGCGGCTATGCGAATTTCGAAAAATTCGTCCAGATTGCTGGCCGAGATGGCGAGAAACTTCAGCCGTTCCAGCAGTGGATTGCCCGTGTCCTCCGCCTCCTCGAGCACACGCTCGTTAAACGCAAGCCAGGAGGTATCACGGTTGAGGTAGTACTCAGGATTTTCCAGCGAAAGGCGAGCCATGTGCAGGGTCTTACACTACGTTCAATTTCCCTTGTCGACTGCGAGGTCGACTGCGAGCCGCAAACTACCAAAGCGGGGGAGATTCCACCGACTAAAACTAGTATAAAACATCCTCGACGCAACCGCACTTGGAGGGGATCAGAGGTTAGTCGTTCACCTCAATTTAGTTCCTTAATGATTTCCGTCATCCCGAAACGCGGGGCACTTCAGCCGCGTGAGGGATCTCCCACTTAACCGGCGCAACGCGCAAGCCACCCCGCAGCTCCCGCGCAACCCGATCGGAAAAAACTTCCGGCGCGTCGCAATAGCAAACTCCGCCATGCGACGCGCCAGTAAACGCAATTTCCACGCACACCCCTACGGTAGGTAATAGCGGAAGGACGTAAACACCATGTTGTCCAGACCGCTCGGCGAGACGCCAATTCCCGGCGTAAAGCCACTTCCATGCCATGTGTCACGCGCTACGTAAGAGTACTGAATGCCGTATTGCAGCCTGCCCTTGGGGCCGGTATAGATGCGGTACCAGTAGCCGACCGAACCTTCGCGCAGCACCCGCGTATCGGCGGTGCAACTTGAAAGACTTCCCGGAATGAAGCCAGTGCCAACGCCCGGCGCGGTTTCCGTGTAGCAGCCCTTGCTCGAGAAATTCGGAGATCCGTATCCGATGAACTTGTTCTCGATCGGATCGTAGCCCGCCGCTCTTCCCGCATATTCCGCGCCACCGTTGAAATACACGTCCAGCTTCTTGCTGTGCCATTCCAGCGTGGCCAGGCCCTGATACGAGCGAATCAGATCGAGGCCGCCGTCTGCATAAACCGCCGCATCAGGCAAGCCGCCCGTACCGTACCGCCCAATGCCGCGTCCGGTCAAACCATGCAAACCGAAATCGATATGCTTATTGTAGAATGACCAGCGCGCGTTGGCGCCCACGCCGCCTCCGTTGTTCGAAACGTTGGTCGCTCCCAGAGCGTTCGCACCGGCAGTCGTGCTGCCGCCGCATAGCGTCGTCGAGGAAGCTACTTCGCCGCAGGGAAATATCCGGTCGCGGAATCGGCTATAAATACCGAACACTTCATAGTGCCCAAATCCCGGCTCAAACGCCGCCTTGGCAATGATGTCAGGCGATGGGTTGAAAGAATAGTTGGCAATCGGGCTGCAAGTTGTGACTGGTGCGCCGCTGCTATTAAGACTGGTGCTGCAAGTGGAAATCGCAGCATTGTAAAGGCCGCCCGCGGATCCCGCGGAACCCACAACAAAGTTGTCCGCGTTGTTGTGGCTGGTTACCGTTGCTTCCGGGTTCTCGATGGAGGCGGCAAGCCAGAATTTGTTGCCAAAGTTCTGACTGATTCGAAGGGCGTACTGCCGCGCCCAACTGAAGCCAACCGTATACTGGGGATCGATCGTCATCGGCAGTGCCTCGGTCCGATTATCCGTGCCGTGCTTCGTCTCCGTCACCAGGCTCCACATCTGTCCACCGGTAATCGAAAAGCCGTTATCCAGCGCCGCCTGGCCCCACACCTGCCGTTGGCGCAGCGAGTAGCTGTTGCTCTCGTTATTGTTGGAGGTCACGGCCGCGGAGAGAAAGTCTGCCTCCACATAGCCCGACAATTTGGCACTCGCCAATCGTCCCTCCGCCAAAGCCGAAATCCTTGACTGACGGCCAGAACCAAAGAATTCCGATATCGCGCTCTGGCTCGCTCCCGGCATGGTGAGCGAGTTGAAAGGCGTGTTGATATCGGATCCCAGCGCCCGCGACCGCCTCACAAATTCAGCCGCCGCGAAGCCGCCCGGAGTAATCGTGATTCCTTTGTAGTGAATCGCAATCGGGCTCTCGATCTCCGCCTTCACATTCTTCTGCGTCTCCTGCAGCGATAGCGCCGTGTTGTTCACATTGGTCTTCAGATCAGTTACGTCACTCTTCAGCTCCGTCACGGTCGCCTGCTGCTGGCTCGACGATGCCTGCGCCGCGTCGGCCTTGGCTGCTGCATCGGCGGCGGTCGCCTGCACCTGGTTCACCGCCTGATCCTTGTGATGCAATTCGTCGCGCAGCGCCTGGATTTCCTGCTGCTGCGCCGCCAACGCCGCCTGCTGCGCGGCCACTGCTTCTTTCAACGCCTGCACTTCTGAAGCCGTTGCAGTGGTTCTAGCTTTTTTGGGTTTGGGTGGCGTACTGGTTTGCGCCACCACGCTTGTAGCCAGACACAGAATCGCACACCACTTCCCTGCAGAATTCATCACGCTCTCCTTAGTTTTTTGTACGATGACTGAAAATCCCTGGAATCTACTTAACCTGTTTGATCGCTTCCTTCTCTTTTGCTACAACGCTTTCCGGCAGGGGCGCATACGAAAGCGCAGCCGTCATCTTCTGACCATCCGTGACCATCCAGTTCAGAAAATCCGCCAGAATTTTCCCTTTCGCCGCATCTTTCGATTGCGCAGGAATCAGCAACCAGGTGAAGCTCGAAATCGGATACGCGTCCTTGCCTGGTGCATTCGTAATCGAAACCCGAAAGTCCGCCGGCATTTTCGGTGACGAAGCCGCCGCCGCCGTCACGCTCTCCAGCGACGCCTTCACAAAATTTCCCGCCGCATTCTTCACGCTGCCGTAGGGAATATTGTTTTGCACCGCATAGATCAACTCCACGTATCCAATCGACCCCTGCAATTGCCGGATCGATCCCGCAACTCCCTCGTTCCCTTTTCCGCCCAGCCCGATCGGCCACCGCACCGACGTTCCTTTTCCCACCTGGCTCTGCCACTCTGAGCTGATCTTCGATAGATAGTCCGTCCAGATATAGGTCGTCCCGCTCCCATCAGAACGATGCACCACGATGATGTCTCTATCCGGCAAATTCACTCCCGGATTTACACTCGTAAGTGCCTTGTCGTTCCATTTTGTGATCTTTCCCAAAAAGATTCCGGCCAGCGCGTCGGGAGTAAATTTCAATTCCGCATTCACTCCCGGAATGTTGTAGGCGGGAACATCCGCTCCCAACACCGTGGGCAGGTGAAGAATTTTTGTCTTCGCTTCCTTCAGCATCTCGTCCGTCATCGGACCATCGCTCGCGCCGAAATCCACCGTGCCATTGATCACCTGCCGGATTCCGCCACCGCTGCCAATCGATTGGTAATTAATCTGAATATCCGGATGCAGCTTGTGATATTCGCTGAACCATTTTGAGTACATCGGATAAGGAAACGTGGCTCCCGCGCCATTCAGCGTGGTCTGAGCGATTGCCGGCACAGCCAGAAACGCACACACCAACAGCAGCAGAGTTCTCCGCATTAACAATTTTCTCCTTGAAAATATTCTTCTAGGTTCTAACGGTCCCGTGTTAAAGGATGGTTACAAACCAATGAATTTCTGATGAATGGAATCGGTTCTCGAGGAAGAATATCGAGGAAAGTTGTTAGGTAGCATAGCGCTTCAACGCGGCCATACAAACTTGTTTTTCTTGATCAGCGTTTTTGGGTGGCGCAGCGCTTTAAGCGCTGCGATAAAAACACCCAGGCTTTAGAGCGGCTTTAGCCGCTGAGGTCAACAAATTCTGGCTGCTGCATCAGAGCCCAGGGCAGCGCCGCAGCTTTTGGGTGGCACAGCACTTCAGCGCTGCGGTATAAACTTGTTTTTTGATCACGGGCTTTAGCCCCCACCTAATGCGCGCTCTCCAACCGCGCAATCTCCCGCGGGAAAAGAGTATTCCCCGGAAACTGCGCCTTCAACGATGCCAGTATCGCCAGCGCCCGCGCCTTCTCCTTATTCCGCACATACGCGATCGCCAGCAGAATCCGCGCAAACGGCGCCAAATACTTTCCATGTTGTGCCGTCAACTGCAGGTCAGCGATGCCGCCTTGTTTGTCCGCCGGCAATCCGCCCATCCGCAAGAACCAGCGCACCGGCGCCGACATGCTGCCAATAATGTATTTGCTGAATCCCGTGGCCAGCTGCGCATCGTAGCAATTCGAGCAGACTGCCAGCAATTGCTGCGCCCACGTCGACGCCTCTTTCGTGTAATGCAACGAAGCCAGATTTTTCTTTTCAATCAGCGCTGCATAGTCGGCCTGCAATCCCGACGAAAGCGTCAGCGCAAACAAACCATCCTGATCCTTGGGGTTCTCGCTCAAGCGAGCGTGCGCCAGAGCTTTCGCGCGGTCGATTGCAGCGTCAAACCGCTCATGCAATATCGGATCCGGAGTTAGCTTCGAACGCGCAGTAAACGAATCATCGTTTTCGTAAAACTGTCCTTCCAAAACGCCCAACCGGTTGAACTCCGAGAACAAAAATCCCGCCGCCTCGCTCACCGGCCCTACAGGATCATCCGGATGCTGCCGCTCCCACGCCGAAAAATCCTTCTCCGCCCCGGTAAAATCAAGATTGTAGAGCCCCAGAAATCCCCGCTCCAGCTCTGTGCTGGCAATCGCATCTGGCTCCGCCGTCGCACTCAGCGCCAAACTCAGCCACAGGGCTGCTACCATACCGATGATTACACTCTTGCGATATTGAGTTCTTATCCCCATGACCCACTTGGAGCGCTCCCTGGCTCGTGCATTTCTGCGGAAGCGCAGTCTCTCTCATCACACCTTTCTTCGATGCTGGCAAGCACTCTTATGTCCACCGCGAACTATTTCTATGCTAACCCTCTTCACCCCGCCCGCCCCAGCCAACCGCCCGGTTTCGCGGAGATCATTACTCCTAGCCAGCCCGGCCGCACTACAAATACTGTCCGCACCCTGGAAGGCCGGCCCTTCGGCGCCGTGTAGAGCCCCTTCCACTGGTTCGGGCTTCAGCCCCCGCAGCTACACTTTCCCTAAATCCCGCAGGACGAAAATTTCATGACCAATACCGTCTATGCCCCCGGATGCCCCGGCATCCCTCCGCGCTGGACTTCCAGCGCCAAAACCGGAGCTGGCACCGCCTTGAACCAACATAGCAAGGTCTGGTTCACTACCAGTCACGGAATTGTTAACGAAGTGTATTTTCCCCGCGTCGATCAGGCCTGCACCCGCGATCTCGGCCTGTTGATCACCAACGGACGCAATTATTTCTCTGAAGAAAAACGCCACTGCACATTCGAGAACACCCCCTTCGAGCCTGGCGTCCCCGCCTTCGAACTCGTCAACACCGAAATCAACGGCCACTATCGCATTCACAAAGAAATCCTCACCGACCCTTACCGCAACGTCCTCCTGCAAAAAATTCGTTTCGAACCGCTACAAGGCCAACTCTCCGACTACCATCTTTATGCTCTCTTATCGCCTCATCTGGCCAACTGCGGTGCGGAAAATACCGCCTGGGTCGGCGATTACAAAGGCGTGCCCATGTTCCTCGCTCAGCACGACGGCACCGCGCTCGCCTTCGCCTGTTCCGTTCCCTGGAAGAAAATGTCTGTCGGATTCGTCGGCGCCTCCGATGGATGGCAAGATCTCTCCGCTCACTTCCAGATGCAATGGGAATACCAGCGTGCGGAAAACGGTAACGTCGCCTGCACCGGCGAAATCGATCTCGCCGCCTGCAACGGAGAATTCATTCTCGCCCTGGGCTTCGGTTCCATCGTCACCGAAGCCGGACAACAAGTCCGCTCCACTCTATTAGAGGACTACAGCGAGCTTCGCCAGCATTACGTCTTTCACTGGAAAAATTGGCAGAATACATTGATCAAGCTCGATGAACCGGAACGCCCCAACGACCTTTATCGGGCCTCGACTGCCGTCCTCCGCACCCACGAATCCAAGGACTTTCTCGGCGGCATCATCGCCAGCCTCTCCATCCCCTGGGGCTTCAGCAAAGGCGATGAAGATCTCGGCGGCTATCACCTCATATGGCCCCGCGACCTCGTCGAAACCGCGGGCGCACTGCTGGCCGCCGGCGCCATCAGTGACGCTGTTCGAGTTCTTCGCTATCTCGAGACCACGCAGGAAGCCGCCGGCAACTGGGCGCAAAATCTTTGGCTCGATGGCCGCCCCTACTGGAGCGGAATCCAGATGGATGAGACCGCCTTCCCCATCCTGCTGCTCGACCTTCTCCGCCGCGAAGCTGCCAAAGGCTTAGGCAAGCTCGACCGCTGGTGGCCCATGGTCCGCAAAGCCGCAAGCTTCATCGTGCGCAACGGTCCGGTCACGCAGCAAGATCGCTGGGAAGAAGACGGCGGTTATTCTCCCTTCACTCTGGCCGCGGAAATTTCCGCGCTCCTCGCCGCCGCCGACATCGCCGATCTCACCGGCCACAGCGACATTGCCTCCACACTGCGCGATCACGCCGACGCATGGAACGACAATATCGAACGCTGGGTCTACGCCACCGGCGGCGATCTCGCCCAGCAAATCGGCGTCGAAGGCTACTACGTCCGCATCGCCCCGCCCATCACCGATGCCGCCGCTTCGCCCACGCAAGGCTTCGTCCCCATCAAGAACCGTCCTCCCGGCCAGGGCATGGAGCGCGCCTTCCGCATCGTCAGTCCCGATTCTCTGGCTCTCGTCCGCTTCGGATTGCGCGCCCCCGATGATCCTCGCATCCTCAACACAGTGCGTGTCATCGATGCTCTTCTTCGCGTGCAACTTCCGCAAGGCCCCTGCTGGTACCGCTACAACGGCGATGGATACGGCGAACATAAAGATGGCTCACCTTTCGACGGCACCGGCATTGGCCGCCCCTGGCCGCTGCTCGCAGGCGAACGCGCCCACTACGAACTCGCCGCCGGACGCCCCAAAGAAGCCGAAGCTTTACTAACCGTGATGGAAAATTCCACCACCGGCCACAGTCGCCTGCTTCCCGAACAAGTCTGGGATGCCGCCGATATTCCCGCGCTTGAACTCTTCCGCGGCAAACCTAGCGGCTCCGCCTGTCCGCTGGTCTGGGCCCATTCGGAATACATCAAGCTCCGCCGCTCCCTGCGCGACCGCAAAATTTTCGATCAGGCTCCGCAAACCGTCCAACGCTATCAAGTCGAAAAACCAATCCGCCAAATCTTCGGCTGGAGATTCAACAACAAGGCCCGCTCCGTCCCCCGCTATAAAAAACTTCGCCTCGTCCTCATGACTCCCGCGGTCGTGCACTGGAGCATCGACAATTGGAAAACGTCACAAGACACTCCCACCCGCGACACTGGCCTCGACACCTACATCCTCGACCTGCCCACCGCCTCACTCCCCATCGGCGCGCAAGTCGTCTTCACCTTCTACTGGCCACAAGAAACCCGCTGGGAAGGCAAGAACTACACCGTAGTCGTCGAATAAACCGGGTGAAGTAAGCCGGGTGCCCCGTCCTTGTCTCTCCGTTTTCTGGAGAGACAGGGCGAGGGGGTCGATCTTAGGAGTTAATGAGGTCCCGACGAGACTTGCACCCTCTTTCGGGCCGTCTACTGTGACTCAATTTCCACCGTACCCTCGACTCCAGAAACATAGTGCCGAAAACTGCTCCACACCCACTGCTCCGGGCTCAGGACCAATCCTCGCTTCACCGGGTTCCGATGAATATATCTCAGCTTCTCGATTCGTTTTTCTTCGCTCCAAACATTGAAATCGTAATATCTTGGAAGCCAGAAAGAGTCGCCCTCCGGCTCGCGAAGCTGGTGACTAACATTCTGCTTCAGCATTTTCAATGCGACACAAAGCCTGGCGCGCTCCGGTTCAGTAATAAGCAAGTGAATGTGCTCGGGCTTCACGACATAGCCGGCAACGTAGAATCCGTACCACTTCCGGACTCGCCCTAGGCTCTGTTCGAAAATGTTTCGGGCTTCAGGAGTGCCAAGACGAGCCTCGCGGTTGCGGCAGCTAAAAGTAAGGAAATGTAGACAGCGACTATCCTGAAAACGTTCGAGCGACCACGGCACGCTCAATCATACGGCGCAAACTTACAGAACTTTTTTTGACCGCAACAAATTCTTGTGCAATTCCGAAGTATGGGAAACTAAATGGGAGTTCAGAATCCCCGCCCTGTCTCTCCGAAAACCGGAGAGACAAGGACTGATTGGATAAGAGCGAAGGCTCGATTGAACCCGGTAGTCTTGGTTTGAGGACAAAGACGCTGGGAAGAAAGGAGCCTTCGCAGATGATGATTATAGGATGTGATTTTCATCCCAGCTGGCAGCAAGTGAGTTGGGTAGACACCGAGACGGGGGATTGCGGGGAACGGAAGCTGGTGCATGCTGACGGTGACGCGAAAATGTTTTATCAGCAACTAGCGGCGCCGGCGTTGATCGGCATGGAGGCCACGGGCAACAGCCAGTGGTTCGTCGAGCGGGTCGAAGACTTGGGGCATGAGATCTGGATCGGGGATGCGGCGCAGATCCGCGCCAGCTACGTGCGCAAGCAGAAGACGGACAAGCGGGACGCGGCGCACATTCTGCAGCTGGTGGTAGAGGGGCGTTTCCCGCGGCTGTGGACAGCAGACCGGGATGAGCGCGACCTGCGGCAGTTAGTGCTGCACCGGCACAAGCTGGTGGAGATTCGTAGCCGGGTAAAAAACGAACTGCAACACCTTTCCTTGAATAAGGGAATGCAGAGGAAAGGCAAGCTGTGGAGCCAGGCCGGACAGAAGATGTTGCGCGAGCTTCCGTTAAAACCTTGGGCTGCATGCCGGAGGGAAGATTTGCTGGGACTGCTGGCGATGTTGAACCAGCAAGTCGGCCAACTCGACACTGCGGTACAACATGCAGCGGAGGAAAACCCGCAGGCCCGATTGCTGATGACGCAACCGGGAGTGGGTCCGAACACCGCGCTGGCGTATGTGCTCACGATTGGCGACGTGAGCCGGTTTCCACGAGGCAAGCAGGTGGCAAGTTACCTGGGTTTGATTCCGCGCGAGCATTCTTCCGGAGGGCGGCAGAAGCTGGGAGTCATCACCAAGCAAGGCAACCGCATGCTGCGCTCTTTGCTGGTGGAGGCGGCGCAGATCGCGGTACGTTTCGACCCGGAAATGAAGAAGCAATATTTGCATCGCTGCCATCAGAAGCCGAAGGGAGTGTCCAAGGTGGCAACGGCGCGCAAGTTAGCGGTACGACTCTACTGGATGTTGCGCACGAATGTGGCGTATCCAGCGATCGTTCGCATCGAGAGCAGCCCGCGGGTGCCCCTGGTCGGCGCAAGCTAGACCGCAGGACTGATTGGGCGCTCTCCCATCCCGCACGAGGCGGGATGTTCGCATAGAAGAATCATGGTCGATGTTTAGGCCGAATCGATGGTTGGTGGAACGGTCTTCGGGAGAAGATCACCACCGCAGGTGATTAGCGTGAGATTTCCAGAGTCTTGGTCCTCAACCCTCTCTGGCAAGAAAACGGTGCCAAAAACACCGGCAGGATACTTTTGTCCTTGACACCGCCTTCACTCTTATCGAGGGGCACCCAGCAAGGGCCTAACCCTCCGCCCGCGGTTCCGAATAAATAATCTCCACCACCGTGCAATCGTCATTTAACGGATTCCCCGCACAAAACTCGGACACCGCCGAAAAAATTCCTTCCAACGTCGGAGCCTTCGCCGCGGCCGCTTCCAGCCGTGAATCCTCAAAGAAATCTCCCATCGCATTCTCCGCTTCGGTCACGCCGTCGGTCACCAGAATAAAACGATCCCCCGAATTCAATTGACACCGTGCGCTCTCATACGTCGCATCCGCCAGCAATCCCACCGGAACATTCCCATGCGGAGGCCGCATCACCTCCCCACGACAAACCAGCAGCGGCTGCACGTGCCCGCAATTCACATATTCCAAATCGCCATCGCGCCGCAGCCGCGCCAGCAGCACGGTCGCATATTTTTCTCCCACCAGCTTCTCGGTGAAGAACCGGTTCACCGCCGTGACTACATCAAGCAAAGGCATCCCCGTGCTCAAATGCGAATAAATCATTCCCTGCAGAGTGGAAGCCAGCAGCGCTGCCGAAACTCCCTTGCCGCTCACGTCGGCCAGCACCACCGCCAGCCCTTCTTTCGTATTCACCGCGTCAAAAAAATCCCCGCCAATTGCCTTACAAGAAAGATTCTTCCCGCGCAGTTTCGCAAACGGTACTTCCGGAATCTTCACCTCCATCAGCCGCTGCTGAATGCTCGCCGCAATCGTCAGCTCCTGCTGATACCGCCTCGACTCCTCCTCGGCCTGCACCAAACGCGCATTTTCGATCAGCGATCCGGCTTCTGTCGCAATCGCTCGCAAAATATCGTGCCCCACACCGGAAAATTCCTTCGACGCAAACCTCGAATCTACATACAACACTCCCGTCACTTCAGAAGCCGCATCCGGCGCAGGCGTCTGCTGGTCACGCGTAGCCTGCACCTGCCGCTTGCGCAGCGGAATACAAACCACCGTCCGCAGATCGTAAGCCACAATGCTTTGCCGTCCTGCCACATCGGCCGAACTCCCCGTATCCGTAAACAAGAATTCCGAGTTCGACCGCAACGATTCATCCAGCGCCGAATGCGAAATCGTCTTGTCATCCAGCAACGACTCGCCTTTGCTGTTTCGTCCCGCTGCCAGCCGTAGCTTTCCATCGTCGTCTTTCAAAAAAACATATCCCCGCTCCGCCCGCGTCAGCCGCAGCGTTATCTCCAGCATCGTCATCAGGATTTCATCGAGCACGCCAGCCGTATTCAGCGTGCGCGCCGCTTCCAGAAACAGCGTCAGCTTTTCCAGGTCGGTCGCTTCCTGCGAAATCTGAATCCCGGAAATCTGGCTGAGAAACTGCCGCGCAGTGTTCGAAGTCCCATGCGCCGGATTGAAAATCGCGTAAGTTGAATCCCGCGCCCCAAATTCCAGCCGGTCGTTGCGCTCCAGTTTCTGCCGCTGAACCCGCTCTCCGTTTACGAACGTCCCATGCTTGCTGCCCTGATCGACCAGGAAGAATCCCTCTTCTTCCAGCACAATCAGCGCGTGATCGCGCGACACTCGCGGATCGGCAATCACCAGATCCTTGTCCACCTTCCGTCCCACGCTGAACGGAGTTCGGTTGAGCACAATATTCTTCTGCTCGTTTCCCTGCACCAGCACCAGCGCCGGAAACACTCCCGACCCCGATGACTGTGGTCGTCCTATCGCATTAAGAACCATGAGATGTAGTCACCAAACCGGGAACAAACGGGTGCCCCATCCTTGTCTCTGCGCACTTTGCAGAGACAGGGTGGGGATTTCCCCCGACCTTCAAACCAATGCCATGCCGATTAAGATAATGACAGGAATCATACCCCGCCGGGAAGAGCCTTCGCGGCAACTCGCCTGATACCTGACCCGATTCTCCAGCCAATAGCCTCAAAGGCGAACAAAATCAGTTGACGCTTCCTTTTCTACCCCAGCCCCCTGCCGCCACAGCGCAACCCCTGCCAAAGCATAGATTCCCATTGCGATCAGCAACAACGCGCGCATGCCAAACACCAGAGACAAATTCTCCATCAAACCTCCCGCCACCGCGCCCAACAGATTCGCTCCCAAGGCCGCACTCTGCGACTCCACGGTCCGAAATTGCGAGGAAAACAAGATCCCGGCAAACACCACAGGAATCGAAAAAACCGCCACCGCCACCGTCCCCACCATAGCCGGAGATCCTCCGACTCGTTCGAATGGAAACCAGAAGGCCAGCGCCAGCCCAGCCAACAATGCGGCCACATTCCATGCCGATGAAACAGGCTTTCTGCTAAGCTCCACGATCGCATTCGCCAGCAGCAGCGCCGCCAGCATGGCAGAGATCACGATCCCGTTCACCTGCCACGTGGTGCCGAAGAACAGCGCCAATCGGCTAATCACCTGGGTCTCGAGCAACAGAAAGCCCGCTCCCATCCAGAAGTAAAATAATTGTGGCCGCCGCGGCGCATCCCCGGAAATCCGCCAGTAGAGTCCCAGAGCAAGTAGCACAATAATCGCGGAGATCGACCAGTAAGGCCTCGGAATCGTCTTGTCGCGCTGATACAAGTATGGCCAGTTGTCGGTCGTAACCGGCACATCGCCGCCTCCGCTATCGACAGGATTCCGCGCCACGAAATCGGCCAGCCGCGGATCCTGCTTCAACGCTTCCTCCACCCGATCCGAAGCAGAAATCACGAAGCAACGCGCCCGCGCCGTGTAACTCGAGTCCGCATTGAAAACCACCGGCTCTTTGCCAAACGTGGAAGCCAGCATCTCTTTCAGTCTCCGCGCCATCCATGGCCGGCGTACTTCAAACTTCACAAAAATAATTCCGTCCGGTTTCAAGTGGGCCTTCGCTTCGCGAAAGGACTCCTCGGTATACACAAAGTTATCGATCCGCATGTTGGCGTAATCGGAAAGTTGTGTGTGCGAATCGAGCAATCCGAAAAGGATCAGATCGTACTTTTTCGTGCTGCGCTTCAGGAACGCCCGCGCATCGGTCAAATGCACCGCCACTCGCGGAGAGTCATAAGGATGCTCCGGATGCTCCTTCTTTCCAATCTCCAGAATGGCAGGATCAATCTCCACCGCATCCACCAGCGAACTACCGTGCCGCAAAGCCGCGGCAACATCATTGCCCGTGCCTGCTCCCACAATCATCACCGCTGGCTCCGGCTCCGCAAAGCGAAACGGCACGTTATATGGATTCTCGTCGACCGGCTCTTTCAACGCCTTCGGATGCCGGGCCAGAAAATCGCTGGCCAGGTCCACGATAAATTGATACCCAATATGATTCACCCGCACCAGCCCGCCCGCCATCTCCCCATTCGAGGCATAAATCCGGGTGAAATTAATTTCTTGATAGGGCGTCCATAAACCGTAGTGATCCCGATCCGAAGGCTCGTGCAATAGCAGCACCAGCGGAATCACCAGGCACGTCAGCAAAATCCGCCGTTCAATATTTCTCTGCAGCGCCGCAAATCCCAGCAGGACAATCCCCATCCAGACCCACGGTGGAAGCATCAGCCGGCTGGCCCCGAGAAATGCCAGAATGCCCGCCAGACTCGCGGCCAGATTCAGCGAATATGCCGTCAAAGGCTTCGGAGTGAGGTTCATCTGGCGGCCCACTTCCTGCCCCAACGGCACAAACACCCACACCACCAACAAAAACAACACAGCAGAAAGCGCCGCCGCCGTTACAAATCCCAGCACATTGCCGGAAGCGCTTGTGTCCCAGATGCTCATGTCGGACGCGGCGCCCAGATTTTGCGAAAGATTTTCCAGCACGCGTCCCGCATACCACGGCATCCGAACCACCAGCAGCAAGCCAAACAGCGCTGTCACCGCCGTATTCCAGCGATTCGGCTTGCGCACTAGCGCGCATCCCACACCAAAGCCGAGAAAGCACAGTAGCAAAGCCAGATTCTTGAAATAGGCAAAGATGCGTACTTCCACCGCGATCCAGCGGATGAATGCCAGTTCGGCGAACAAGACAAGAAAGCTCGCCAGGAACAATCGCCATACCCTGCGCGATTCTTCCTCCGGCTCCGCAATCGAGAAATCGCGCTTGCGCCGTTCACGGACAGCAACCACCAGTCGCACCGTCACCAGAATTACGACAGCAAGAATGTACGCGGTCGTTCGAGAACTCATACGCGCAGGATTATCACACAGTTTGATCAGGAGAACTCAGTCAAGCCGGATCTCGGTAGAAGCTCAATTTTAATTTTTTCGGTCAGCCCGATTTCGACGTCATCCTGAGCGGAGCCGCTTTTCAGGCGGAGTGAAGGATCTCGCGTGGATCGGGTGCGCGGGAAATCCCTCACGCGATTGAAACTCCCCGCGTTCCGGGATGACGTCACCCACAAAGGAATTAAATCAAAGCGATTCACTACCCGCTCGTCAACTCGCTTTCGCGAATCACCACTCCGCCTTCGACTCGCCTCCGCTTTTATTCACGCAGAAGAAAATCAGTGCAAACACCCACACCGGCAACGCAAACGTAGCCAGGAACGGCCATTTCCACCGCTCTATCGCCCAGCCCCGCGTCCCCACCAGGTAGACCGCACTCAAGCTCAGGCTCGCAGCCCACTCCCACCCCACCACCCAAACGCCAACCAAGTATGCGAACCGCCGAACCCGTGACCGCGACAAAAACATCGCCCGGTCCCGGACCAGCACCAGAATAGCCGGCACCAGCAGCACCTGGTTATACGGCGCGTACATCGGCACAACCAGCACCGTCAACGCCATGACCAGCGCCATCGCTGCACCAAACTCCACCGCATCGCCCGGCCTGCGGCGGACTTTCCACAGAAAAAAAGCACAGCCGACAACCGCCGCCAACGCCAAAATCTTTCCCGCAAACCCCCACGGCACAAGTTGATCCAGCACCGACTGGTTCTGCGTATAACGGTGATACTGCCCGAGCGCTGCGATAAACATCCTCAACCACCCCGGCAGCACAATCTCTGCTCCCGCCAACAACAGCGCCATCACCAATCCAAATCCAAACGCAAGCCTTCTCCGCGCTCTCCAGTCGCTCACCGCCCACACCAGCAACCAAGCCACAAAAAGCCACGCCAGCTGCGGTTTGATAGTCGCCACGGCCAGCAACGCTCCGCCGCAAACTAAATATCCGCTGGCCACGCACGCTGCCGCTCCCGCCAGCAACGCCGCCACCAGCAGACTCAATTGCTGCAGCTTGATTCCCTGCACCCCGGGAACGCTTCCCAGCGTCAGCGCCATCCCTGCGGCAATTGCAAGCGGCGGCAACCTCCATCGCAGCGCTTTCAGCCACAACCAAACGCTCGCCGCCGTCACCACCAGCAATAGCCAGTGAAAAAATATCTGCACCTCATGGAATGGAAGCCCAACCAGCGGCGCCAATACAAACACTACATACACAGGATAAGCAAACCCCTGCCGATCCTTAGGATCCTCCGCCCGCGCCGGATCCAGCGCCCGCCCGTAATATCCCTTTTCAATTTCAATCGTGATGTCGTCACTATAAGGATTGCGCCCATGCAATAGCAGTTCGCGCGCCCCCAGCCAGCGCGGATACAGATCCGAAAGATTCCCCCGCGGCCTCTGGTGCGCTGCCGCATCCGCCACCTGGTAGCTCACCAGAATCCGGTCCACGTAGAACCACATGCTCGCGGCCGCCAGCGCTGCCACTAGAAAAAACCCAACGAGTTTCCCGCCAGTCTGCAAATGAAATAAACCGAACTCTTTCCAGTGAACTCAAACCAACCGCCCCATGTTACAACTGGTGGACAATTTCTCTCTCTATGCGGAAACGAATCATCGTCGCGGCGCTCATTGGCGTCGCCACCGGCATGTACTGCACATTCTGGCTAACCCGCCTTCACATCGGCGCCGGTGATTTCACCTGGGCTATCTGGGCAGCGCGCGACCTGCTCGCTCATCGCAATCCCTACGCCCGGACGATGCAGCTCTATCCGCTGACCGCCAGCATCTTTGGATTTCCCTTCTTGCGCATGCGCCCCGAACTTGCCGGGGGCGTGTTCTACGGAATCAGTTCCGCCCTCATGGCGTTTGGCCTGACTCGCCACGGTTACCGCCGCCTCTTCGTATTCCTCGCTTACCCCTACTGGGCCGGTCTCATCACCGCGCAATGGACGCCTCTCATCGTGGCGGCCGCTTTTCTTCCGCCCTTGTTGCCCGCCACTCTCGCCAAGCCACAGATCGGACTTCCCGTGTTCCTCACGAGATTTTCCCGACGCGGAATCCTGGCCTGCCTCATTGTCATCGCGCTCAGTTTTATATTCCTGCCGGACTGGCCCTGGCTGTGGGTCGGTAGCTTTCATCAATATGCACGATTCTTCCCCTTGCTTGTCCTCCCCGGTCCGCTGCTCGCCTTGGCCTTGTTCCGCTACCGCTCTAACGACGCCCGCCTTCTCTTCTTGATGGCCATCGTCCCGCAGCGCTGGTTTTACGACATGCTGACACTCTGGCTCATCCCAAAATCCTGGCGTGAGCTTTCCGCCACAGTTCTGATCAGTTGGGGCGCCGGCATTTGGCGCTGGTACTACACCCCACACAATTTCACCCAAGTCGGCCGCATCGCCGTCATCTTTCTCTATCTGCCGATGTTGGTAATTGTTCTCTTCCGCCCCCAGCCCACTGCGGAGGAGGCCACGCTCTCTTCATGACATCATGACCTCAACCCTCACCACGAAACACACCTTCCTCGCCGTCCTCTTCCTTGGGCTCTTCGCCATGACGGCGCGCAATGTCATCGACCCCGATGTATGGTGGCACCTCAAAACCGGTGAGTACATCGCCCAACACAAATCGGTTCCTCGCATCGATCCTTTTTCCTGCACTCGAGCCGGTAAACCCTGGGTCGCTCACGAATGGCTCACCGAACTTGGAATGTACGAACTTCAACTCCACGCCGGATTCGGTCCTCTCATCGCCCTCTTCGCCGCGATCACAGCGATCGCATTTTTCCTTCTCTACCTGCGCTGCGGACCCTCTCCCTACCTCGCCGGCATCGCCACACTCTGCGCCGCCTGGGCCACCGCGCCGCTCTGGGGAGTCCGTCCGCAAATTCTCTCGCTGCTCTTGACCAGTCTCTGGCTCTTGATTCTCGAGCGCTCCCAAACCCGTCCCAATCTCCTTTGGCTCACCCTTCCCCTCACCCTCCTCTGGGTCAACCTGCACGCTGGATTCGCTTTAGGTCTAGTCCTCTCCGCACTTTTTCTCGCCGGCGACTTCATCGAACATCGTCTCGCACACCGTCACAACTCTTTCCCCAAAACAAACCCACATCTGCCAAAAGCAGATCTCATCCTTCTTCTCGATCTCGCTCTCGTCCCGCTGAATCCCAACGGCCTGCGCATGTTCTCCTATCCCATTGAAACCCTGCGCTCCACAACCATGCAGAACTACATCGTGGAATGGGCTTCTCCCAATTTCCACCGCCCGGAGTACTGGCCCTTCCTCCTGATCCTGCTGGCCACCTTCGCCACCCTCGGCTGGTCTCAAAATCCGCTACGCCCTCGCGATCTCATTCTTCTTCTCGTCGCCCTCTATGCCAGCCTCATTTCCATCCGTATGATCCCGCTTTTCGTTCTAGTCGCCGCCCCGCTAATCGCGAAGCGTCTCGGAAAGTGGCCTCGCTCCCGTCCCCACCCCCGCAGCAATTTCCGCACCTGGGTCAACGCTGCCATCATTCTCGCAATGATCACGTTCGCTATCGTCCGCGTCTCCCAAATAATCCGCCACCAGCGCGAAGCCGAGACCTTAGAATTTCCCGCCCGCGCCGTTGCCTTTCTCCAGCAACATCCGCCCGCCGGCCCTATCTTCAACCTCTACGATTGGGGCGGCTATCTCATCTGGAAGCTCTATCCCACCACCACGGTTTTCATCGACGGACGCGCCGACCTCTACGGTCCGGATCTCTTCCACGACTTCGCCGACGCCTACCAGTTCAAGGACCACTGGCAGCAAATTCTGCAGCGCTGGCACATCCAGACCGTCATCGTTCCCCCAACCTCCGCTCTGGCCGTCGGCCTGCAAAGCGCCCCCGGTTGGACCATCTCCTACCAGGATCCCCAAGCCATCATCCTGACTGAGCCCATGTGGGGACAGCCGCCCTCGGCTGTCCAATCGAGCGAAGCTCGATTCCCTGCCACGGCACCCGTTACTCTCGGTATGCAATAAATCACACTTTTGACTAATTCCCACCCTCTTATGGTTTATATTCTCAACAATCCTCCGCAGAGCAAAGCAAGCAACCGGTAATGGTTCTCCGGAGGCCGACGCTTGTGCGCGCTTTCAATTTCCAGTACAAACTCTGATGTTTTCTTTTTAGGAGACAACACTATGCAACATCTTCACAGGCTCTGGCGCGACGACCAGGGTCAGGACATCGCCGAATACGCCGTGATGCTGGCCGTCATTCTCGTCATTGTCGTCGGCACCATCCGGCTGATTGGCTCGAATGCAAACAACGTGTTTTCGAACGTCGCCAGTTCCATTCAGTAAGATTTTGCTCGTTAAAATTTCTCCCGGCGTAATACGGCAGTCGGACGACCACCGAATTTCAGGCGCGTATCGTCGTCTCTGCTGGTCTTAACGGAGTGCTATGAATCGTACGCGTTTGCTGATGATCGGAGTCGTCGCCCTGGCCCTGGGCGCCTTCGTCAGCCTGTTCGTCTATAAAAATCTGCAGGGAAAAAGCTCTTCCAGCGGTGAACCAGGCGTCGACGTTCTGGTGGCTGCTGACGACATTCAGGTCGGCGCCAGAATCGAAGAGCACGATGTCCGTGCCGTCAAATATCCCGCCTCGGCTCTGCCCGCCGGCACCTACAACGCTCGTTCCAAGGTCATGGGCCGGGGCGTCATTCTCCCCATTTCCAGGGGCGAGTTCATCCTCCCCAGCAAGCTCGCGCCGGAAAATGCCGGCTCCGGCTTGCCTTCCCTCATTCCCCCTGGAATGCGCGCCGTTTCTGTCCGCGTGAATGAGGTCGTCTCCGTCGCCGGCTTCGTCGGCCCCGGCACTCGCGTCGATATTCTCCTCACCGGAACTCCCAACGGCAGCACCGAAGATCAAACCACCACCGTATTGCAGAACGTCGCCGTCATCGCCTCCGGCCAGCGCCTGGAGCGCAACGCCGCCGGCGATGCCCAAAACACTCCAGTCATTACGGTCCTGGTTTCTCCCGACGATGCCGAACGCCTCACTCTGGCCAGCGCCGAAGGCCGGATCCAACTCGCCCTTCGCAACCCCCTCGATACTCGCCAGGACGACGTCGGCGCAGTCAATGCCAAAGGACTCTACCGCGGTGGAACTCCCGTCGCAGCTGCGCCCACCCCGCACGTGCATTCCGTAAGACCGCCGAAAGTTCAACCCCAGCCCGCTTCCATTCTGGGTATTGAGGTTTATCAGGGAGACAAGAAAAAAGAGGTCGTCAACTTCCCCGAAGGTAGTGAGGAGCCCAAATAGTTGAAACACGAATCTTGCATGCGTGTCTCAGTACTGCATGGCGGGCTCTCTCACCTGGAGACGAATCATACGATGAAGTTTCGCGCGACACTTCTTACAGCCCTCGCCCTGTCCCTATTCGTCACAACATCCTCCTTTGCTTCTCTGCAGGAGCCCAATCCTCCCGCCCCTCCCCCGCCGCAGGAAGAAGTCAATCACTCGAACCAGACCACGCTTCCGCCTCAATCCGCGCAGCCGCAAGGTTCGGCCCCGTTGCGCGTAATGGTTGATAAATCGCTCCTCATCAATACCACCGAGCGCCTCAAACGAATCTCCGTTACCGACCCCACCATCGCCACGGTGCGCGTCATCACTCCCACCCAGATTCTCGTCCACGGCCTTGCCCCCGGCGAAGTCTCGCTCCTCATCTGGGATGAAAATGAACGTTCGCGCAGCTTCGATCTCCGCGTCGACGTCGATGTCAGCGCTTGCGCCGAAGAAGAACGTCGTGTTTTCCCCGACGAACAAATTTCCGTCTCACCCTCCCGCGCCGCCATCGTTCTCTCCGGCCACGTCACCACCGAAGACGTTGCCAAGCGCGCCGGCGAACTCGCCTCCGCCTATTCCAAAAACGTTATCAACGTGCTCACCTTCGGTCCCGTCGGCGCGCAAGAAGTCCTTCTCGAAGTAAAGTTTGCTGAAGTCGACCGCTCCGCCCTCACTCAACTCGGAGCCAATGTCTTCTCCACCGGAGCAGCCAACATCATTGGAACTTCCACCACCGGCCAGTACGGCGGCTTTAGTCCTCCCGCCATCACCCAAACGCAAGGACAAAACACCCCATTCCCCGCCACCGAAACCCTGAGCAGCGTGCTCAACCTGTTTCTTTTCCAGCCCAACATTCACCTTGGCGCCGTGATCCAGGCCCTGCAAACCAAGAATCTTCTTCAGATTTTGTCCGAACCCAATCTCATCGCCGTCAATGGCAAGAAAGCCAGCTTCCTCGCCGGCGGTCAATTCCCCTTCCCCATCGTTCAGCCCGGCGCCGGATTCACCGCCGTCACCATTTCTTTCAAGGAATTCGGCGTCAAGCTCGACTTTACTCCGGTCATCATGCCCAACGGCAACATTCATCTCGTGGTCGCGCCCGAAGTCAGCACTCTCGATTTCGCCGACGCGCTCACCATCTCCGGTTTCACCGTTCCCGCCCTTAGCACCCGCAAGGCGGAAACCGAATTCGAATTGCGCGATGGACAAAGTTTCGTCATCGCCGGATTGATCGATAATCGTGTTACCGATACCTGGAACAAAATTCCCGGCCTCGGTGATATTCCAATCCTGGGTGCTTTCTTCAAAAGTAAAAGCATTTCCAAAAGCAACTCGGAGTTGATGGTCCTGTGCACCGTTCACAAGATTTCGCCCGATAATCAGCCCGCGCCTGGCCCCAAGAATCCGCAGCCCTTTATCAACAACGACAAATTCGATGGAACCAAAAACAAGCCCTCAGGAAAGTAAGGAGCGAGACTTTAAAAGTCGGAAGTCGGAAATCGGAAGTAGGAAATTGGAAGTTCGCATATGCCGGAACTCACCGTAGTCATCGTCGCCACCGATAGCGAGCAGCGCACCGTGCTCCAGGTGTTGGTCGACGGTACCAGCGTGGCCAGCACCGTGCATACCTGCGCCAGCTTCCCTGTCGCCGGCTCCGATCCCATCATGCGCCGCGTCCAGGCCGCCAATCCTGACGTCCTCTTGGTGGACATTCCCACCGACAACCACGCCCTGGCCATGCGCGCCATCGAACTTCTGCGTCAGGAGCTTCCCGATTCCGCCGTCTTCGCCATCGGAAGCCTGAGCCAGCCTCAGGTAATCGTCAGCGCCATGCGCGCCGGCGCCCGCGAGTTCATCGAGCGTCCCACCACGACAACTGATTTGCTCGAAGCTTTTGTTCGTCTCACCGCAGCCCAGCGCCGGGTTCACAAAGAGGGCCCGCGCGGCAAAGTCTTTACCATCGTCAACGCCAAAGGCGGCAGCGGAGCCACCACCGTGGCCGTCAATCTTGCCCTCGCCCTGCAGTCGGCCCATGGATCCACCGCTCTGGTCGATCTCGCCCCGCTCGGCCACACCGCGCTGCACCTCAATCTCAAGCCTCTATTCAATATTTCCGACGCCACGCGCAATCTTCACCGCATGGATAGTTCCCTGCTCGAGAGCTTCATGACTCGCCACAGCGGTGGCCTGCAACTACTGGCCGGAACCAACGCCCCAGCCGCCATCGAACCCTCCACCGCCGAATTTGTTCGCCTCTTCGATATGCTGGTCGGTCATTACAAATACGTCGTTGTCGACAACTCTTCCCGTCTCGACGCTGCCAGCCGTCTGGTCTCGAATCTATCGGAGTGTGTACTTCTCGTCGCTTGCACTGACGTGGCATCCCTGTGGAGTGCTGCCCGCGTCCAACAATATCTCGGAGAGACCGGTAACCGCGAACGCTTGCGCCTCGTCCTCAACCGTTTTCGAAAAGTCCCCGGCTTCACCGAATCCGACGCCGAAAACGCCGCAGGAGTAAAATTGCTGTGGCGCGTCCCAAACCAATATTTCGCCATCTCTTCGGCCATCGATCGTGGCTCGCCGGTCATGGAACAAAGTCATACTGATATAGCCCGTTGCTTTTCCGGGCTGGCACAAGAACTGACCAGCAACGACGTAGATGTAAAACGCGCCGCCTGGTCCTTATTCAAGAGCGTATGAAGTTGAAGGATACAAAGGGTGCCCCGTCCTTGTCTCTCCGTTCTTTGGAGAGACAGGGCGGGAATTTTGATCTCAGATTTTGGTCCGTGATTAACCCACAAGCTGCAGTCCTGAAAAGACGAACTGCTTTGCCATGTTCCTTAGAAAAAGTAAGCGGCTTTAGCTGCTGAGGTTCGTTCGACGAAACAGTATGGGTAACCTGCAACAAACCTTCGAGCATAGCCAATACCAGCAGGTAAAATCCGACCTGCACCGCAAAATCCTCGACCGCCTGGATCTGGAAAAATTAGGCCGCTCGAACGGCGACGCCGCCCGCGACGAAGTCCTCGTTCTCATCCGCAACGCCGTCAACAACGAAGCGGTTCCTCTCAGCTTCGCCGAACGGGAACGACTCTCCCGCGAAATCCTCGACGAAATCTTCGGCCTCGGTCCGCTGGAACCTCTGCTCAAGGACCACACCATCTCCGACATTCTGGTCAACCGCTTCGACCGGGTCTACATCGAGCGCGCTGGCAAGCTTGAACTCACCGGCCTGTCTTTCAAAGACAATCCGCACCTTATGCAGATCATCGAGCGCATCGTCTCTCGCGTCGGCCGCCGCGTCGATGAATCTTCTCCCATGGTCGACGCCCGCCTCGCCGATGGCTCCCGCGTCAACGCCATCATCCCTCCGCTCGCCCTTGACGGCGCCTGCCTCTCCATCCGGCGTTTCGGCCGCGATCCCGTAACCGCCCGCAACATGCTGGAGAATCACACCCTCACCGAAGCCATGCTCGAATTGCTCTCGGTGATGGTCAAAGGAAAACTGAATCTCCTCATCTCCGGAGGTACTGGCGCCGGAAAAACCACTCTGCTCAATGTTCTCTCCGGCTACATTCCCAACGTCGAGCGCATCGTCACCATCGAAGACGCCGCCGAACTGCAGCTCAAACAGGAACACATCGTTCGCCTCGAAACCCGCGCTCCCAACATTGAAGGCAAAGGTGCCGTCCGCATGCGCCAGCTAGTCATCAACAGCCTGCGTATGCGCCCCGACCGCATCGTCGTCGGCGAGGTCCGCGGCGAAGAAGCCTTCGACATGCTGCAGGCCATGAACACCGGCCACGAAGGTTCGCTCACCACCATTCACGCCAACTCCGTCCGCGACGCGCTCGCCCGCGTCGAGAATATGGTTTCCATGGCGAACCTCAACATTCCCGAGCGCGCCGTGCGCCATCAGATCGCCTCCGCCATCCACGCCGTCGTACAGGTCGCGCGATTATCCGACGGCACGCGCAAAGTGATCTCTATCTCCGAGGTCACCGGCATGGAGAACGATATGATCGCCATGCAGGAAATTTTTACTTTTGAACGCCGTTCGGTGGATGAAAACGGAAAAATTCGTGGATGCTTCAAAGCCACCGGAGTGCGCCCCCAGTTCGCCGATCGCCTGGCCACCGGCGGCGGCCGCTTGCGTCCCGCACTCTTCGAATCAAGAACCGAAGTCTAGGGAGCCAAATCTGAAGATCGCAAAAAAAAATAAAATTGTCATCCTGAGCAAGCGTCTTTTGCGCAGCGAAGGATCCGGGCGAGCCGCGCGATGTGTCGCGCTCTTTGCGACACAATGCTCGCGCGTTTGGCTCGCATCCTTATCGCTTTCGCTCTGCAAACCTTCGAAAATGCCGAGTCTTTCATGCCGCTCCTGATCGCAGTTCTCGTCTTCATCGTCGTCGCCCTCGTGGCCTTCGCCGCCTTCTCCCTGCTCGACGAGCGCAACGCCCGCGCCCGCCTTATCAAAGACCGCCTCGCTACCGTCCAGAAGGCTCCGGAGCGCGAACCCGACGAAGAACTCGCCCTGCTCCGCGATGAACAACTCAGCAAGATCCCCGCATTCGACACTTTGCTCCGCCGCTCCGCCCGCGTCTCCGCCATGCAGGATGCCCTCTTGCAAGCGGGCATGAAATTCCGCGCCGGAAATTTTCTCCTGCTCTGCGTGCTCTGCGGCATTGGCGCCGGACTCGCCACCGTCCTCTACACCCGGAATGCCGCCATCGCATGGGCCGCCCTCGTCATCGGCGCATTTCTTCCTTATTCGGTCGTCTCCTATCGCCGCCAGAAGCGCTTCGAAAAATTCGAGGAGCTTTTCCCCGATGCCATCGACACTCTCGCCCGCGCCGTCCGCGCCGGACACGCCTTCACCACCGCTCTGGAAATGATCTCCAACGAAACTACCGAACCGCTTGGCATCCGAATTTCGCAAACTCTACGAAGAACAAAAGTTCGGCATGCCCGTCCGCGATGCCCTCATGAATCTCACCGAGCGCATCCCCCTGGTCGACGTAAAATTCTTCGTCACCGCCGTTATGCTGCAGCGCGAAACCGGAGGCAATCTCGCCGAAATCCTCGACAACTTGTCCTACGTCATCCGCGAGCGTTTCAAGATTCAGCGCCAGGTCCGCGTTCACACCGCCCAGGGACGCCTCACCATGGCTCTCCTCATGGGTATGCCCCCAACCGTGCTGACAATTCTCTATATCTTCAGCCCGGAATTCGTTCATCCGCTCTTTTACGATCCCATCGGCCACATCCTGCTGGTGGGCAGCATTGCACTGCAAACAGTAGGTTATTTCGTGATCCGCAGGATCATTAAGATTCAGGTATGAACGCAATCAGCCGCATGAAACTCGGAGAGACTGTAGAGCAGATTCTGGCTGGCGCAGCAGCTTTTGGGTGGCGCAGCGCTTTAAGCGCTGCGATAAAAGCGCGCATACTTGAGAGCGGCTTTAGCCGCTGAGGTCAAACAGATTCAGGTCTAACATGCCGTTAATTCTCACCATCATCGTGTTCATCACCATCGTTCTGGTGGTCTTCGCCTTCGGCGCGGCCGCAGTCACTCCCAGTTCCGTGCTGGGAGCCCGCCTCCGGGCTCTCGGCGGCCACTCCACCGTGGCCCAGGAAAAGCCCGCCGTCAAAGTCCGCGAGCGCATTGAGCAAGCCCTCGATCCCCTCAGCAAAGCCATTCCGCTTTCTCCCACCGACGTCTCCCGCACTCGCGCCTGGCTCATCCAAGCCGGACTTCGCGAATCCCGTCACGTCAGCTTTTATTTCGGCGCCCGTATGATGCTGGCTTTCGTTGGCCTTGCCGGCGTCATCCTTTTCTCCGGCGTCAATAGCGTTCCCTTGCTTGTCTGCGTACCCGCCTTCGGTTTCTTCGTCCCACGCTTTATTTTGAAGCGCATGATTAAGGACCGTCAGCATCGCATCCGCATCGCTTTACCCGATGCTCTTGATCTCACCGTCATCTGCGTCGAAGCCGGACTCGCCCTCGATCAAGCCCTCATGCGCGTCGGCAAGGATCTCCACCACGCCCATCCCGATCTCAGCGACGAATTCCATCTCGTCAATCTCGAAATGCGCGCCGGCAAACCTCGCGCCGAAGCCCTGCGCAATCTCGTCGACCGCACCGGAGTCGATGACATCCGCTCCCTCGTCGGCACGCTCATCCAGACCGACCGCTTCGGCACCAGCATCGCGCAAGCTCTCCGTGTTCATTCCGATTCCCTGCGCACCGCCCGCCGCCAGCGCGCCGAAGAGCAAGCCGCCAAGACCACCATCAAAATGGTCCCCCCACTCGTCATTTTTATTCTGGTTCCGTTTCTCTTCGTCACCATCGGTCCAGCACTCATTCAGGCTTACCACTCCCTGGTCAGCAAGTAATTCGGGGCAGGTATTGCGAGGAATGACAGGCGAAGAGCGAATAGAAGGATTGCCAAAGACGCTGAGCCTAACGTCGCAGACGTGAAGATGCCCCGGAGGAGCGTCTGCCAATAGCCGGGCGCGTTCAGCGCCGGGTAGAGCAGTCGATCAGAACGCGTCCGGTAGGGACGGCTGAAACTCGCACACATTTTCCAGCTTATGGGATTCACTCCACGCGGTCAGGCCTTCAACCAAACCCGCCAACGCTTCCTCGCCACCCACCTCGCCGTGGCCCAGACCCACTGGTCCCGTTTGCGCGGCCTGCTCTGCGCCTCTGAAGATGACTTCCGTAATGGCTGCGGCCTCTGGATTCGTCCCTGCCGTGGCGTGCATACTCTAGCCATGCGCTATCCCATCGATGTGCTTTACCTCGATCGCGCCAACACTGTCGTCCACCTCATCGCCAACCTCCAACCCTGGCGCTTCGCCCCCGTCCGCCTGCAAGCCGCGTCAGTGCTGGAACTCCCGACCCATACCATCGCCCAAACGGAAACCGCGCTTGGAGATAAAATAGAAATCCAACTCCAGGAGGACATTCGAATCCAATCGCTCGATGAGAATTAAGCGAGCGTCGCGTCAAAGCTTCCGAACTATCCCGACCCCATTGGAGTACCGTGGAAGAGCGGCGTTCGAAGGTTTTGCAAACCGCCCGGGACCCATGAAATACCGTGGAAGAGCGGCGCTTTAGCGTCGCGTAAAGCGCAAAATTGATGCGGGCTTTAGCCCCCGTGTTCAAACAAACCGTGATTGAAACTCTCCAACCCGAAGAACTCACCACCCTCCACGACGCTCCCAAGCTCCTGGTCGAGTGGTCGCCGCGCTGGCAGGAGTTCACCACCTCCATCCGCCCCGCTTTCTCCCGCTCCGCGCCGCGTCTCGCCGGAGAAGCTCCCTTCGGAATCCTTCCCTACCGCGGCCTGATCGCATCTCTCTTGCTGGAAGCGTTTCTGATTTTCGTCGTCATCGTGCTCCCCCGCGAAGTCGCCAATCTCCGTCCCTACGCCGCCCCGCGCATCCAGCACGAGGAGGTCATCTACTACTCCGCCAACGAACTCCCCCACACCGAGGATTTAGGCGGATCTCAATCCGGCGCCTCCGGCCACGCCGGTGGCCAGGAAGCCCACCACCGCACTCAGACCATCCACGTAGCTCGCGGAGCCTCACTCGTCCCGAAAGTCGTCGACGCTCCCAGTGTCAAGCTTCCCTCTTCCCCAAACCCGGTCGCCAATCTCCTCGCCGTAAAATCCATCCCCGGACCACCGCCCCTTGAAGGCTTGCACTCTTCCCTAACTTCTCCTGGTCTCACGTCGAATGTGATCGCCCCGGCGCCTTCGCAGATCGCTCGAGATCAATCCCGCGCCGCTTTTACGCTCAACAACTCCGTAATCCAGCCCGCTCCAAATATTTCTTCCCCGAACTCACGCTCCAGCCCAGCTCTCAACGCCGGTGTAGTTGCACCCGCGCCCACCATCGCTTCCGAGCACACTCTCTACGCGCCTAAACTCGATTCCACCATCATCGCCCCGGCCCCAAGAATTTCCCGCGACCGCACCCAAGCCGCCCCATCCCTCAACTCCACCGTGATCGCTCCCGCTTCCGCGCGCGTCAGCCGTGATCAGTCCCGTCCCGCTCCTTCTTTCATGGGATCAATCATCGCTCCCGCGCCTTCGTCAATCGCCCGCGAAATTTCTCCCTCTCGCGTGCAGATGAACAGCAGCGTCGTTCCCCCGCCCGTCTCCGCGCCAGAACGCGAAACTCAGCGCACTGCAAAACTCAATCTTCCCGCACCCGCCGTCGTTCCTCCACCACCCGCTCAACCGGCTAACGGATCATTCGTCAGCAGCATCATCGGAAAACTTTTCGGCACCCAGGACGTCGTCCCGCCCCCGCCGGCGGTCACTTCCGCAGAAGCTGTCCCACAACGCAATAAGGGAAGCGCCTCTCTCGCCACAAACATCATCCCGCCTCCGCCCAGCCCCGGAATCTCGCGCTCAAATCTCAGCTCCTCATCTCTAGGCGCCACATCCGGACGATCCCAATCTTCACCCTCCGTGATCCCGCCGCCACCATCGGCCGCCAACACCGGATCAAACTCTTCAGGATCGTTCAGAAAATATTCCGGATCTTCACCCAACGTTTCCAGCATCGTCCCGCCGCCACCGAGCGTAGCCGCAGGCTCGCCGAACGGCACTCGAAATTCCGCTGGCTCTGGAAGTGACGGCTCATTCGCCAGCAACATCATTCCCCCGCCGCCTTCAGCCGGTTCGGGTTCCTCGGGCTCCGGCAGCGCAGGCATCGGCCGCGGCGCCCCCGGAGATCTCGGCTCCCCCCTCGCTCCACCTAAATCCGCGGCCGGGAGCCCTGACGGCTCCGGCGTAGTCCTCTCCACCAATCCCGGGTCCGAACGCGCTCTCCCCGGCACCGGAGGCAAAGGGTCGCTCGCCATGTCTCCCTCCGGCGGCGATAAACTCGGCGTCGGCGGCTCCGGAGGCGGCTCCGGAATTGGCGCAGGTTCCGGCCCCGGCAGCGGCTTATCGAATAAGACGACCGCTGAAAATTCCGGAGCAGGAAAGTCCGGCGTCGGTCATGGCTCAGATCCCAACGCTCGCGGCGGAATCTCTCCCACCCCCGGCCCCGGCGGTGCCGGCTCCGCACCCACCGGATCATCCCCCGCCCCTGGCGTCGATATTCGCGGCGGCAGCGCCGTCGTCAATCTCCCCAGCTTCGATTCCAGCAACAGCAGCCCTCCCACTGTCCCCGGCCGCTCTTCCGTCAAAGCCGACCCTGGCCCCGCCATCACCATCGTCGCCACTTCCCGCTCCGGCGGCGCATTCGATTTCTACGGCAAACTTCCCGGCGATAACTACACCGTCTACGTCGACACTCCCGCTGGCACCGTCGTCATGCAATTCGCCGAAGCCGACCCCAACTCCCACCCCAACGCCGGACCACTCACCGGACCCCAAGGCCTGCGCACCGATCTTCCCGCCAATCTTCCCCATGCCCGCGTCGTCATCAAATGCAAACTCGACGCCTCCGGCAACCTAAAAAATCTTCAAGTCCTCGAACCCGGCCCCGCCGCCATGACTGCAAAACTCATCGCCGCGTTACCCAGCTGGAAGTTCCGTCCCGCCACGCGCGGCTCCCAACCCGTCGAAGTCAACGCCATCCTCGGCTTCAACATCGATACCAACGACCGCTATTGACTTGGACGATCAGGAAGGCTTCAATCTCACGTCCGGATGCGCGGTCAGATCGGGACGGCGCCAATCAGATCAGGAGGCGCACATCCTGAGATCGGGAAGGGCACGACTTCAGTCGTGCCGCTATGATCATCCCCAACCCTTGTCATTCCGAGACTTCGCAAGGACAATTCGCGCAGCGAATGGCCATGCGAAGTCGAGGAACCTGCTGTTCGCAGCCATGCTTGGCATCTGGATTTCTAAGGACGATGAACTTCCGCAGAATTAAGATCGACTAAACGTTCTGGAGAATTACGAACGCTTACAGCACCGTGGAAGACCTGCCCTGAACGCAGTCGAATGGGCCGCGTAGAGCTCCCTAAAGATTAGGTAGTGGGTCAATTTGAATTCTTGAGACGATAGAAGCCGCGCCGAACTCGGATGAAGAGTTCGGTAGTTTGCCCGTTTCCCACCGCATGTTTTCCAGGGAAGGTATGGTAGGTCCCATCTGCCCAGCCAGGACAGGCCTGCTTTAGCATTGCGGAGTTAAATGGCTGGGCGAGCCTTCCCAAACGCACCGCTGCATGAATCTCAGAAGCAAACTCTTTCATCACGACTCCCTTGAGCGGCCTTTCCTGAACTCGCCCCAAAAGAATGTGAAGACGGCAGCCACCAAACAACCGATGAAAAGACACATTACGAACACGACTCCGGGATCATTGGAGTAATCGTTCAAACCGAAGGTAACCTGAGTCACAAATACGAGAGCGAGCGCCGCCAGAAACACCTTCAGTTTGTATTTCATTGCATCTTCTCCCAGGCGCGTTTTTCGCCGGGCGTCTCGCCATGCCCGGCCATGATGACATGGACCGGGCGCGACGCGCGAGTGCGGAGATTTCAAGCTGACCCACTACCAAAAATTAACCGGGCTTCGGCCCGCCTACAATCGCAACCGCGCCATCATCCCGTAAGCCTTCCGAAACCACCCACGCTCCCGCCGCTTCTGATACCCCGGCATCGTCGCCCGCTTATCCAAAATCTTCTGTACCCACTGCCGTGCTTCCTCCACTCGCCCCTGCGACTGCAAAAACAAAGCGTAGTTGTAATACGTTTCCGAACTGGTAGAAATCTTCGTCGCTTCTTTAAAAAGCTTCTCAGCTTTTTCAGGCTTCCCGGTCTGCGCATAAGCATGCGCCAACAGCCCGATCCCACGATGAAAGTCATATGTCGGATCCTCTTCCACCGCCCGCTCCAGATCCGGCACCGCTGCGGCAAAATCTCCCAACGCAATCTCTGCCACTCCCCGCCGGTAAAACGGATCTACCGAATCCGCCCGCTGCGAAATTGACCGGTCATAACATCCCCGCGCCTTGGCAAAATCTCCATCATCCAGATACAACAATCCCAACTCTTCATAATTTCCCGCCGAAGGATTATCCAGAATCGCCCGCTCCAATTCATGAATCCTTCGCCGCCGCGGAAATACCTGAAAGGAACTACGCAGCAGCCCCGCATCCGGAATCACTTCGACAACGATATAAATCGCCGCCCCAATCCATCCCAGAAAAAGAATAATAAAAATCCAGTAAAAATCAGGGCGCCGGCGAATGAAATGCACAATCGCCACCGCCATCAGCAGAAATGACCACCAGTGAAAGAAAAAGCCGAGAAATCCCATGGAATGCGAAATATAACACGGCGAAGCGGATCAGCATTCTCCCACTACAGAGGACGCCTTAAGGTTCTCTACGTTAAACTCCGTACAGCATTTCTTCATGCTTTCTGCAATTCTTACAGGATGGCAACCTCCCCCGAAGAGCGCGTGCGTCAGCTCTGTTCGTTGATCGACACGGCGCACGGCGAGGAACTGGAAAAAGCAATCCTCGAACTTCGCTGCGCCATCACCGCGCTCATCGAGAATGCTCACAATGTCGCCACCTACAACCTGATCAATTTTCCCGTCGCCATGGACAAACGCAAAAAAGCTTGACCCGGCAAAGCTTCACCCAGCGTATGTCACAATAACAGTGTGACTGAAACTGTCAGCCTTTCGCCAAGGCACTCTCCGAACTCCGCTCTTGGCTCCATCCGCCTTCTCGCCTCAGATATCGACGGCACCCTCCTCAACCCTCAATTCCAAATTTCTCCGGACGATCTCACCGCGCTGCGCCGCGCCCACGCCGCCGGCATCGAAATCGTCCTGGTCACCGGACGCCGCCACACTTTCGCTCTTCCCATCGCCCAGCAACTCGGCTTCGATCTCTGGCTCATCAGCTCCAACGGCGCCGTCACTCGCTCTCTCTCCGGCGAGACTTTTCACCGCGATCTCATGCCCCGCCAAACCTGCCTGGACCTCTGCACAGCTATGCAAGAATTCCGCGGCCACACCGTTCTTACCTTTGATAAAGAAACCAAAGGCGCCATCGTCCTCGAACATCTCGACGCGCTCAATGCCAGCATCCGCCGCTGGCTCGAAAAGAACATGGCCTACATCGAATTCGTCATTCCTCTCGAAAACGCCATCACTACCGACCCCATCCAGACCATGTTCTGCGGCTCGATGCCTCGCATGGCCCAAGCTTTACGCGCCCTCGAAGCTGCCGACCTCGACAACCGCATCACCGTCCTCCGCACCGAATATCCCGAGCGCGATCTTTCGATGATCGACGTCCTCAACGCCGGATGCTCCAAAGGCCACGCCCTCGCCCGCTGGGCCGCCCACCGTGGCTTCCATCGCGACCAGGTCATGGCCATCGGTGACAACCACAACGATGTCGAAATGCTTGAGTTTGCCGGCCATCCGGTTATCATGGGAAATGCCTGCGAAGAACTCCGTTCCCGCGGCTGGAGCATCACACTAGGTAATGACAAGTGCGGCGTAGCCGCAGCCTTGGCCGATGTAATTGCAAACTGAGCTCTGACCTGTTGGACTCGGTCGTCGAGTGCGGCACGAATAGTACCGTGGAAGAGCGGCGCTTCAGCGCCGCGTGGAGCATCAAATCGATTTGGGCTTTAGCCCCTGGGGTAGCCGGTTCCGGGAGATGAACACGCCGCAAAAATTCGGAACTATCGCGACGATCATCACTCTGACGATCCTCACTCTGCTCCCCTCCCTCGCCTTCGCCTCCGACTCCGCCATCCTCCGCAACGGATTCTCCATCGCGCACAACCATCGCCAAACCATCGGCACCATCACTCGCCTCTACATCGATAGCGGTCAATCCAACTTCGTCGACATTCCCACCGCCGATATCGACCATTTCGAATCCATCCCGGATGCTCCCGCTCCGCCTCCACACCCCGTCGCCATCGCCCCACATCCCTTCGATCTGAATCAAACCGTGAAAGACGCCAGCGGCACTTACCGACTCGATCCCGATCTCGTCACCAGCGTCATCCGCGCCGAAAGCGATTTCAACGTCCGCGCCATCTCCCCCAAAGGCGCGCAAGGGTTAATGCAGCTCATGCCGCAAACCGCCAGCCAACTCGGCGTGCACAACGCCTTCGACCCGCAAGCCAACGTCGAAGCCGGAACCCGCTATCTCCGCACCCTGCTCGAGCGCTACAACTTCGACCTCATCAAAGCCCTCGCCGCCTACAACGCCGGACCGCAGCGCGTCGAACAATACAACGGAGTCCCTCCCTACTACGAAACCAAAGCCTACGTCGCCCGCATCGTTCGCGACTTCAACAAAAAGAAACTCGCCGCCAAATCCGCCGCCGCGCCAGTAAAAAAACCCTCCACCCCAAAACCCGCCTCAGCCCACGCCAAACCAAAACCAACTCAAAACCTTGCCCAGAACTAACCCGCCGTACCCTGTGCTCTCCGTGTCCCCTGTGGTTAAAGCTTTTGATCTAAGCCCACTTGACGCCGCCTGCTATAATAACTATTAGAAACAAACCCCAGCACAACTAAATCTTCCAGGAGCCTCGTCATGCCGAAGCGCGACCCCCTCCGTCCCAACACCAAACGCACCGGCGAGCGCTCCGAAGCCGCATTCCTCTACCAGGCCAGCCAGCGCTGCTTCGCCATCTCCAAGCCCTGGGGAGACTCCGAACGTTACGACTTCATCCTCGACAATCGTCCCCAACCGCAGGTCCACCTCTTCCGCATCCAGATCAAGTGCACCGACTCCCTCCGCGCCGGAGCCTACGAAACCCGCGCCACCTACTCCGTCGGCAAAGGCCGCGCCGTCTACACCAAGCGCGACATCGATTTCATCGCTGCCCACGTCGTCTGCCTCGACATCTGGTACATCATCCCCGTCGAAATCTGCACTCCCCAACCCATGCTCCGCTTCTATCCTCATCGCAAAGCCAAACAAATGCGCCTGGAAAAATACCGCGAAGCCTGGCACCAACTCGACCCTCCCCTAACCATCCACGCCAGCATCGACGAAGATTATCCAGAGGAAGATTATCTGGAGGAAGAAGACTACCCAGAAGAAGCCCACCCCGAAATCAGCGACCCAAAGGTCCCGTAGGGACCGCCCGGAAATAGCCCGCCAGTTCACTGGCGGGAATGCAAGAAAGAAAATGGATAACCGCGTGCCGTAGGCACGCCTGAAACCGCCCTAAATTTCCGTGAAAGAAATTCCAAACACCTGTAGGGAAAGCGGCCCTCGGGATCGGGAAGGACGCAGCTTCAGCCGCGCCGATTCAAGATCAGAAAAAATCGGGCGTTAGCCCGAGGAGGCACATGTAGGGACAGCCGCCCCCGGCTGTCCATTCGAGCGCAGCTCGAACTCTCATGTGGGACGGACACTCTTGTCCGTCGCCCTTGACCTTGGATTGCCTTCCAACGCGTCACAGAAACGATGGGAGATGCCACAACAGCCAGCGCAACCGTGGAAGAGCGGCGCTTAAGCGCCGCGTAAGCCGCACTCACCCTCACAACCGATGTCATTCCGAACGGGGCCGCAGGCCCGGTGAGGAACCCGCTGTTGACTCCGCATACGCCAGCACCAAACCGAGCCAAAACCTTAAGACCGGGAAGGGCACGACTTCCAGTCGTGCCGATCAAGGTCAAAAAAGAACCAGGCTTTAGCCCCAGGCTGTCACATGTGGGGACAGCCGCCCCCGGCTGTCCATTCGAGCACAGCTCGAACTCTCATGTAGGACGGACACTCCTGTCCGTCGCCTTTGACCTTGATTTGCCCTTCAGCACACCACAGAAACGATGGGGGATGCCACAACAGCCAGCACAACCGTGGAAGAGAGGCGCTTCAACAGGGCTGAGCCAAGCCGACTGGGCCACGCAAAAAACGCCTACGCCAATCCTTGTCATTCCGCCGAGCAGAGGCATGGCGGGGAATCTGCTGTTGACTCCGCCGCCCTTCACTAACCTGCCAGCGCGAGTATTTTTTATGACCACCAGCGGGCTATAAAATCTACCCATGAAAAGTCGGGAAGAATTCAAACCCTCCATTGAGGCATGCCTTCAAAACGCGGAAAAACTGATCGCGGCCGCCAAGGCCTGCGCTGTGCCGGGCAGCTACCACATCGCCTTCCATCTGGCGACGATGGCGCTAGAAGAAATCGGCAAGTCCTCGATGATCTTCATCGACGCCATAAACTACAAGCATGTCGATGGCGACGAAGAAACCAAGACGCCGCTCAAGTGGATTGATGACCATGAGCGCAAGCTGTTTTGGGCCATCTGGCTTCCGGGTCGTGAGAGCCTTCGCGACTGGCGCACCATCCCTGCCGCCTTGGACTTCGCACGCGGCATACACAAAGACCGCCTCGACACACTATACGTAGACCCGGCAGATCTGAACCGCCTGACGATTTCGGAGCAGCGCGCCAGGAGCATCATTGCCGCAGCGGACGCGCGACTGAACATGGAGCGGCTCAAACAACTCCGCGATATGGGCAAAGAAGAACAGGAGCTGATGCATTGGTTTTTTGCAGCTATGGAGGACACGCGTCTGAAACCGATGATCTTCTCAAAAAGCAGCTTCAACAAGCAGGCTGAGTTCGGCGACGACTTCGGCGCATGGATGAAATGGCTGCGCGACACATTCGCAGAAGCCGATCGCAAGAGCATGGAGCTGACCAACCTCGAAATGAAGCGCGTCCCAGCGCAGGGCGAGGAAGGCTGGGAAGACAAATTCGAGATCAAAATCCGGCTGAAGGCGTGGTCCCACTCGATCCGGCAGAACCAATTCAAGGAATGGAACGCTGGCATCGAGAAGCTCAAACTGGCGGGCGGCAGCGGCCGAAACGAGCTTATCGTGACCCTGCTTGTGCCGAAGAGCGTTGCTACCCGAGACCTGTGGAACATAGGCTGGCAGAGCACCTATGTTTTCCTCACGGCGCTCAACATCGCAACGATGGGCTTCTTTTGGTGGTACACGCCGGAGTACGTCTCGCGCTATTTCGAAAAGATCCGCGACATCGAAAATGAGAGCGAGATCATCGTTGACCGCATGCCGATGCTGAAGATCGTGTGGCCCAACCAGGCGCTGAAGGCCGCGGACCTGAACAACGCCAGTATCGTTCTAAGCTTCATCGCACAGGCGAACCAGCAGCAGTTCGAATCGACGCACCGCTACTTCCGTACGCTCGGCCTGATGGCGAAGAACGACATCTTCTTCCAGTTCGAGCCGAACATCTTCATTGAATTCATGTCGGCGCTGAAGGAAGCCATGCAAGCCTATGGCGATTGGGATGGCAAGCCGGAAAACGCTGAACCCTCGATCGCAGGGTTTTTCGACGGAGTGCCGGCGTCGCCAGAGTTCATTGCGATGGTGCGAGACTTCCTTCACATCGTCGATCACATGATGGCGAACAAGATCGCGCCGAGGGCCATCACACTCGACGACGTCGTGAAGGCGAAGCTAGCTTTCGACGCCTACATCAAGGTAAAGGCGCAGCGTTGGTACATGGACGAACTGGCGAAACGTCAGGGCAAACCTGATCTTCCGAGCTCTTAACAACTCATCGGGGTCCCTCTCGTTCTGACTGGATACCTCGAGGAGCGGCGGGCAGCCGCATCCGGTCCCCCATTTCTCACCTCCCTTCCGAAAGTGCCAGAAGAGGCACAGAATTCAAACTCGATCCTTCCAATAACCCGGCTTTCGCTTGGAATGTGCGACCGCAACGATGATTACCAAGTCAGTCTCATCAAGGTACACGACTGAGAATGGAAAGCGCTGCATCACGATTCGGCGCGTACCGTACAAATATCTTGGCCACCGCCGGGGCGCCAGAGAGACGTTGTCTAATGCTGATTGCAAGTCGCCGAGAAATGCTACGCTCGCGTCAAAGCTGTGCAAGAAGTACCAATCATCCGCCGCCTCCACTTCCTGCCATGCTAACGGATGAAGGCGATAATCTTTAGCCTCGGTCATTCCGCAACCGAGTCTTCAGCCGATCAAGTACCTGCTCGCCCGGAATCGTTTTCACCCGCCCCAACCGAATATCATCCACCCGCCGCTTGATCTCTTCCCCCCAAGCCGCCTCAACTCCTTCTTCCGCCGGCTCGTCATCGAGACTCTCAACCAAACGATCGATCAGCAAACCGCGCTCACGTGTGGAAAGGCTAAGAGCCTTCTCCAGCAATTCCGAAACCTGCGGCGTCATCTGTGCCATAACCACCCCGCTATTTGGTCCATCTTACACCTGCCCGCAACTTCCCGAGAACAAGAGCCCCTTTTCCTTTCAATCACTTACCGCCGTCCAATCCCCTATCCAACCGCTAAACCCCGTTTTTCTCCCATTCGTTGGGATAAAGGTGCTTATCCTCTTCCCCTCCCATAGGATAGCCACAGACAACTCCCGGGGAAAAGTGTACAAACCAGGTTCAACTCCATGGGAGAACTCGAACTATTTGTTAGAATCTCAGGTTCCGCGCCAGGTGAAAGCGTGCCATCAAGCTGAAGCCAGCCCAGAAAGCCAGAGATTCAAGCGAAGAGCTAGAAGCCAGGAGCTAAAGCGAACATGCGCAAGCCGATTAAGTACGTAGAGAAAGCAGTCACCGTCGCCGCCAAAGGCGCTTGGGTGGTCTTCGATCGTTTGAATCGCATCAACCCAGGTGCGTCGCCCACACCGAAATGGTCCGACAAGCCTCTGCTCAAGTCCTACGAAAAATCCAAGCCGCCCCTCGGCTGGCCTCGCTCCACCGATTCTCTTTGCCCGAAGTGTGTGCCGGAAATCCGCCAGCAGATTCTCGACGGCAAACTTCCTCACGAAGTTCTGATGAACGAAAAAATCGGCGAGATCAAAGCCACCATCGTTGAGCGCGACGGCAAAATTCTGATGGTCAAAGATTGTCCGGTTCACGGCCACTTCGAAGACGTGATGTCGATTGACACGGATTTCTCGAAACATCTCGAAGATGTTTTCCCCGGACGCGATATCGCCGCGCACAATGACGAGAAGCTTCATCACCACGGTTCATCCACCGTGAAGTATGGCCGCGGCTCCGTTCTCACCATCGATCTCACCAACCGCTGCAACATGATGTGCGATCCCTGCTTTATGGACGCAAACCAGGTCGGCTTCGTTCACGAGCTGCAATGGGAAGAAATCAAGACGATGCTCGACAACGCGATCACCATCAAGCCGCGTCGTCAGATGAGCGTGCAGTTCTCAGGCGGTGAGCCCACGCTGTCTCCATATTTTCTCGATGCCGTTCGTTACGCTCGCAAGGTCGGATACAACTCCGTGCAGGCGGCAACGAATGGAATCGAATTCGCAAAAAGTTTTGAGTTCTGCCAGCAAGCAGTAGAAGCCGGAATGCGCTACGCATACTTGCAATTCGATGGAATCGGAAACGCCGCCAACGCTCACCGCATGGTTGGAAACCTGTTCGACGTAAAATTAAAAGCCATCGAAAATCTTCACAAGGCCGGAGTAGAAATCGTTCCCGTAGTAACCATCGTGAACGGCATCAACAACGAACAAGTTGGACGCATCATCAAGTTCGCGCTCGATAATCCGAAGACAATCAGCTTCCTGAGTTTCCAACCAGTAAGCTTCACCGGACGCGACGAAGCCGTCACCGACGATCGCCGCCAAGCCCAGCGCTACACGCTCTCTCACTTAGCCCACGACGTAAAAAATCAAACCGGATTAGGCGAACCGTCCCGCGACTGGTTCCCAATTTCCTTCATGGGAACATTCAGTGATTGGGCAGATCTGATGCACGCCAACGACGTAAAAAACGACTGGGGCCAACTCTCGTGTGGTTGTCACCCGAATTGCGGAACTGGGATGGCGGTGATGATTGATAAGGAAACGAAGGAAGCTGTGCCGGTTACGGCTTTCTTGGCGGGGGATCAGCTGGCTAAAGACATCGCCAAGGTGAACGATGCGTCCCGCGGAAAATTCTTGACGGGGTTTGGAATGGCGCTGTGCCTGATGAAGAACTACGATCCGTTCCAATCCCCGACACATTTCAAGCTGATGGATCTGCTGAAGAAGTTCGACAAGAACTATCACATCACGGGAAAGAACTACGGCAAGGTCGGGCCGGACCGGACGGTCGAGGATGTGATGAAGCGCCGCACCACTGACCGCTGGAACTTTCTGTTCATCGCGGGGATGTGGTTCCAGGATTTGTTCAACTACGATTTCCGCAGAACCGAGCAGTGCATTATTCCTTACGCGACCCAGGAGGGCGAGATTTCGTTCTGCGCTTACAACACGGGCGTGGGTTGGAGAAACATTATCGAGAAGATGCACATGACGGCCACGCTCACCAAATGGTATGAAGAGCACGGACGGCACGAGATTTTTGCCGGCGGCAAAAAAGTGAAGATGGACGACGAGACGCATTCACTGCTGCTGCGCGAAAATATTGTGACCACCGAACTGCAGCACGATCTGGATAATCTGGGGATCGCGAAGAATGCGCGCGAGGAGAAGAAGCGGGCACGGGACGCGAAAGCGGCTCTGGCAGTCGATCATTCCGAGACTCCGATTCCGGGACATCGCGGGCCGCAGAAAAATGATGAGGCTTACAACGCACGCATGGCTTCGCTGTATCGCGAAGTTGTGTTGAAGGAAAAACCTGCGGTTGCGGAGAATGGATTTATTCCGTTGGGGGCGTTGGGCAAGCCGAACGGTGGAATCGCTCCAGCCCCGAAGCCGGAAGTGGGTGAACCGGTGGCGGGAGATTGAGAAGCAGCTTTTAACTTTTAACCCGGATCAGAATGGGCCGCCTTCGGGCGGCCCGTTTATTTTCACGAACATGTATGGAGCTGCCCCTGTCCAACCGTCCTGCTTGCTTCGAAATAACTCCCTGTGGAGTGTACTGTGGAATAGGTTACACATATGCAAATCGTCCAAATCGTGTTGGATGAAAAGCTGTTACATGCGGCCGACCCAGGCCGCGAAGCGCAACTCGGCGGAACCGTTCTGCTTTGGTGCGCGACGCCTTGCGGGAACATCCGCCGGTTGGAACTGCGAGCCAATGAAGAGCGGGACCGCCAAGGCTACGCGCGACATTCGCAGGCTGACGCGGAAGCGCGAGGTTGGGAAGCGGAGGCTAGGTGGCCGGAAGAATAGCGCGAGGGCAGATCGCCCGAGGTGACATTCGGCTCTACGAGTTTGCCGCGCCAGATAAGAAGCGGACGGCCCTCGTGCTCACCCGCAACAGCGCCATCGCGTATTTATCCACGGTCACGGTTGCGCCGGTCACTTCGACGATTCGCGGCGTGCCGTCTGAGGTGGTTCTGAACGAGGACGACGGCATGAGGTTGCCGTGCGCGGTGAACCTGCACAATGCAGTTACAGTGTCACAGCAGCGACTGGGGAAACGTGTGGCGCAGCTTAGTTCTGCACGAATGAATGAGGTGTGTGCTGCTCTGCGGTTCGCGCTGGGGTGCGATGCAAACTAGTGGATGGGAAAGTTCAGTCTGGCCCGAATTTGTTTTCAGGTGCCGGGAACGTTCCGGGAACTCCGCTCAAGCTAAAGGCAGGCGTGGGTGGGCCACGAGCCCTGCGATGGCCGGAACGAGCAAGGAAAATCAAGAGCCTACGAGGTTCGGAGTCCGAATTCCCACCCTTGCAAAAGACGCAAGGATGGGCCACCCGTCGCTGCCTCAGAATGACAAGCGCGGTTGATCAACATGCGGAAGAAATGGGCTTCGGCTGAAGTCGCACGGACATTTGTCGGCCGCTCATGGCGTTGGCGGTGACTGAGGGAATAGGAACTCTGAGGTTCGTGGTTCCCACTCGTCGGAAAGCACGACGAGTGGGGCAGCCTCGGTCGTGGAAATGAAAGCATGTGTGGGTCACTCCCCGGCGGCAGGGGTGCTATCGGCGAGTTGCATAGGTCCTTCCTCGGGAGTCCTCGGCGAAGCCGAGGACTCCGCTTCGTCAGGATGACAAGCGGTTGTGGTTGTGGTGGCGATGAGAGTTTCGAGCTGCGCTCGGATGGACAGCCGAGGGCGGCTGTCCCCACATGTGCCTCGGGGGATTGACGCCCGGCTGGAAAGACATCTGTGATGCGGGCCCGCATCGTCAGGATGACAAGGGGGTTTTGATAGTCCTGCACGGATGGACCGTTACTTTCGAGTGCGATCAGGCTGAGAGCATGGTTCCCAGAACTGGTTTTTACCGCGATACTGGTGATTGGGAACAAACGGAGTCCAAGATGAAAGCTTGGTGTTTGGGTATCGTCTTTCTGATGAGCGTGGGCGTGGCTGCTCGGGCTCAGGATGATTCTGCTGTGGTGACGTCGAAGATTGTCGCTATGGAAAAAGCCTGGAACCAGGCGTTCAAGCTTCGTGACGCAAGGCCGTTGATGGCATACTTGCTGACGATATCGTCCTCATCAATGACGATGGCAGCTTGTAGACCAAGACTGATTTCCTCAATCTGATCCATTCGGCCAAGGCCTCGGAAGAAGAGCAGGTAACACCGGAATCGATCAATGTGCATGTGCAAGGCGATGTGGCAATCGCCACGGGTGTGTTTCGCTCGAAGGGCGTAAAAGGCGGTAAGGCGTATGTGCGTCAGGACCGATTCGTGGATACCTGGATGAAGAAGAACGGTAACTGGGTTTGCGTGTCCGCGTCGGCGACACCGGTGCTGCATTAGGCTGAGGTTGGGGGCGTTATCTCCGCATCAACGTCCGGCTTGAGGGTCCTCAGGAGTGGTCGGCGGGGCCGCCGGAGAATCCGCACTCTTTCCATAGTTTTTCCCAATTCCAGAGGCCGGACATCACATTGATCGACAGCGGAAATCCGAGCTGATGCGCCAACATACTCACCTGCCCGCGATGGTGAGCTTCGTGAGCGAGCATGTAGCACAGCATTTCCGGGCCAACCGGCCAAGGCTGTGCCCCGCCGTCTCTGCAAAACTTCTCGATGCGGCCGCCGCCTGCAAACGCTTCGGCGAGCATTTCTGTGCAGCGAGCGGCGCTCACGGCCAATCCCGCGCAGGCCTGCGGCGGCGTGGAGCGGGCGCGGTTGAGCTGTGGCGGGACTTTCAGGTGCGGAGCTGTGAGCCTGATCCACTTAGTGCGGACGTTGTGGATGTGGGTGAAGATCGCCGCAATGGTGCGGACATTGCCGGGCGGCTTGGCTCTCCAGGCGGCAGGGTCGAGATTTTCGATGAGGATTTGGTTCAGGCGGTCGTTGGCGGTGAAGATCTGCGCTGCGGATTGGGCGAGTTGAGAGTGGGTGAGTTGAGTGCGAACCTGGGGTGGACGCATGGTCACGGGGCTTGCTCCTCGAACTATCATACTTCGAGGAAATCAAAGACCCCGCCCTGTCCCTGCAAAATACGCAGGGACAAGGGCGGGGCACCCGAATCGGGTCTGAATGTCGCTGGTTGCAGATGGCGTCCGACTGCGTTGAGTAACGGTCCCCCGGCCGTTCACTCAACAGCAGTCGGACATCCAGCCGCGCACTGCGCCGCCGATGAGCTCAAAAGGCGGAGCGGTGCAAGCTTGGTCTTTTCCGTCGCGCAGGCGCAACGGATCACGGACCCCCAGGGATTGAATCTCGCATTTCGAACGCTTCCAGAACTGTGGCGATCACATCCTCAGCCAGGATTGCGTTGGCAAAGCCGCACAACTGAACCGCGCTGGAAACGATTTCGTTGAGTTGAGGTCTCGGCAATGCTGCCAAACCCCCAGCGGATTCCTGGACCCGTTGCAGAAGCACTACTAACTGGGAGACTCTCTCATCCTTGAGATACAAGCGCGCATCAGAGTAAGCCTTGCCGAATGTACGGTCCGGGTGCAAGGGTTCGGCCGGCCAATGAGGGAACAGTTCGCTTGTCTTATTCATCGCCGCCTCTCTGACCGGAACCGAACGACTTGTCGCCGTCCAGGTTCCCGGAAAAAATGCTGAGACCATTCCTTAACTTGCTTTTTCATTCCGATTCCTCCAGGCGTCAAGCCACTGGCTAAAAAACGGTTTGGGGTGAGTTCTGGTGGGCTCTGGCTGGGAGCTTTCGGTTCCCGACGACCAAGCCGGCTCCTGGGTCTTAAGGGTCAGGCCATTCTTCGGAGTGGATCCACGAGTGTGCACTACGAATCGCTCCCGGGACTTGCCGGGAAGAACTTCGCGGAGAGCCCAATCGATGCGACGCACACATTCCTCGACCACCTTCATCTGTGCTTTGCCCTCCGATCCGTGGGCGACGAACATCAGGGGCTGAAGGGCGTTGCGAATGTGGTGATTCGTGAGATCGATCAGGTGAAGGTGTTCGCTTAACCGGCGCGCTTTCTGGCGTTCGTACAGATGGAAGATGGATCCGGCAATCAAACCTCCCAGCAAGTCGTCGATGATGCGGCGAGCTCCTTCCAGTCCAAAGTGTAGAGAGAGCTGATCGGCCGCGATCAGAAGAACAGACACGCCAACGAACAGAAGAACTGGCTTCCAGAGGGTAGAACGCCAGGATTGGTCAGAATTATTGAACTTCATGTTATCGCTCCTAAGGGACCATCGGTTCCAGCAGACGGCAACCTGAAAGCCAATGCGGCGACGATTGCGTCCACTCAGTGAATCGGGGAAGATGCAGCGCGCATGCGACGGAGTAACTATCGATGGCGCGGAGATTCAGTCTGAGTGCGAGGTTGGTTCAGATCAGGAGCGTACAGAGAAGATTGAGGAGAGACCGCCGATGGCCTTGGCTGGGAGCGGTTGCGCGGTCAGCCGTGCGAGCGCTGAAGACACAGCCTGCGCAATATGCCGGCAGCGTCGGCAAAACAACGTTCGAATCGACCACGGGGACGACGGCCTGAGTGCGAAGCTGCAGGGGAGGCGCCAGGTTTACAGGCGCATCCGCCTCATTGAACTTGGTTTCGGGGAGGTCGACTCGGGGGACAACGGATACGCAGACTGATGCTCCCAAGAGAAAGAGAACTAACAGCCAACGAAGTCGCTTCACGACGGGCACCCCAAGTAGCAAGAAAAATACTCCGGCGAGCATCGGTTGTCAATGAGGTTCTTCACGGAATGACGCTTCTGCCAAGGGGTAAGCAGGCGGCAAACAGGACGACAAGGCATTGTTTTGTTCACGTAGTCGAGACCGCGATTCGACGGGTGAGCACGGTTTTTTAGGTGATGAGCTGTATTGAAGCGAGCAGAAAAGCGCTGCTACGGTAGGGGCTTACGCGGGCTAGAGTGCGGAATCCATATGCGTCTGGAGATGGACTTATGAAGATGAATATGAGGAACGGCTTGCTGGGAGTGGTGATGCAGGTTGCGATGGCAGGTGCGATTTTCGCGCAGAGTGGTGCTGCGCCGCTGTATCCGGCGAACCCGCATCCGGAGCAGACGCCGAATCCGAATCAGGACCAGGCGCCGCAGGAGATGAATCAGAATACGGGCCAGAACGATATGCCGGTGTTCCGCGTGACGGTGGTGGAGCGCACGACCAAGGCGGTGAATTACAGGAATCGCGGCGGGTCAACGGAGGTAGATTTTCGCGGCACGGATCTGATGCCGGAGGTGACGGGGCACGCCAAGGTGGAGAGCAAAGGAGGACGGCTGGCGATTGACGCGGAGTTTGCTCACCTGCAGCCGGTGCGGATGTTTGGCGGACAATATCTTACTTATGTGCTGTGGGCGATTACTCCGGATGGCCGTGCGGTGAACCTGGGAGAAGTGGTGCCGGGAGGAAATGGCAAGGACAAGATTGATGTAACCACGGATCTGCAGGCGTTTGGAATGATCGTGACGGCCGAACCTTATTATGCGGTGACGCACCCCAGTAATAAGGTGATCGCGGAAAATATTATCAAACCGGGGACGAAGGGATTTGAAGAGCCGATTGAGGCGAAGTTCGATGTGCTGGAGGGACAGCAGTACACGATTGATGTTCCGGCGGACCAGTTGCCGTCAAGCCGGGCGAGCGATAAAGTTCCGCTGGATTTGCTGGAGGCGCGGAATGCAGTGGTGATTGCGAAGGCGGCGGGAGCACAGCAGTACGCTCCGGATAGCCTGGCGAAAGCGGAAGACATGCTGGAGCGGGCGGAGGATTACTACCAGCGAAAGCAAGGGAGAACTCCGATTGGGACGGCGGCGCGGGGAGCGACGCAGATGGCGGAAGATGCGCGCGTGCTGACGTTGCGGCGCAAGGAGCAGGCGAAGCTGGACGCGGAGCGGCGGGCGCGCGAGGAAGCGCAGGCCAAGGCAGAGGCGGATGCCGCAGCGGCGCAGCAACAGGCAGCCCAGGCGCAGGCACAATCGGAGGAAGATGCACGGCGCCGGGCTGAGGCGGAGCGCGCGCAGGCGGACGCCCAGGCAGCACAGGCAGCGGCTTTGGCGCAGCAGCAACAGGCGCAGGCGGCGGCAGCAGCGGCACAACAAGCGGCGAGCCTGGCTGATCAGCAACGGCAGGAAGCGATTCAGCAGAAAGAAGCGATGCGGGCACGTTTGCTGGCGCAGTTGAATCAGGTATTGCAAACAAGAGATACGGCGCGCGGGCTGATTGTCAGCATGCCGGACGTATTGTTTGCCTTCAACAAATATGATCTCAAGCCGGAGGCGCGGGAGAGGCTGGCGAAGATTTCCGGGATTGTGCTGGCTTATCCGGATTTGAAGTTGCAGATCGAAGGCTACACGGATTCGATCGGCAGCGATGAATACAATCAGACACTCTCCGACAAACGGGCGGAGGCGGTGCGCGATTATCTGGTGAGCCAGGGAGTGTCGATGAATAACGTAACCGCGCAGGGGATGGGAAAGGCCGATCCGGTGGCGGACAACAGCACGGCGGCGGGACGGCAGTTGAACCGGCGCGTAGAGATGATCGTATCGGGCGACGTGATCGGAAATCAGAGCGGGCCGGCTGGAGGGCAAGGACAGGGACAAGGCACGCCGAATCCGCAGTAAATTCGAAGGGGAGCCTCTTCGCGCCGTTGGCGAATGCTCTCTTGAAAGTCGCGACCAAATCGTATTAGGCTCCCCTGCATCCCTCTGGCTGGAGAATGCAAGTGGAAGACGAGAAGAAGGAGCTCTGGTGGAAGTTGTGCGAGCAGGCGGCCAAAGAGCAAGATCCGGAGAAGCTGCTCGAGTTAGCCAAAGAAATTAATCGATTGCTGGAAGAGAAAGAAGTACGCCTCAAGGGACAAAAGCGTACTGGCGCTGCCTGAGACGAAGGCTATTTGCTGCGGCCTTGCTACGCCCTCCGCGTGTGTGCGATGGCCGACAGACATCTGGTGGTATGCGCGAGTAGGCTGGAGCTATAAGAGGAGTATCAGTATGGATAGGCCAATTCCTCGATCTCCCGCGTCTGTGGGACCTGCATCCCAAAATTCCTGGCGTACTGCGCGCTGTAGTATCTGCGAGAAACCGGTAAGCCTGGAAAACGCCAAGGCAGATGAATACGGGAGAACAATTCATGAAGAGTGCTACACGCTTAAGATGAAATTGAAGCGCGCGACGAGCCCTCCGGCGGCGTAACGAGGCAAGGCTAGCGCTTCGGTTATCCCTCAGCGATTTATCCCACAGTCTGTCTTTTTCCTTCTCTCGTCCCAGGGAGCAGATTATAGTTTGTTCCGGATGACTGACTGCCGCGCTCGCGGCAAGATCGTTTCTTATTCCCTGGGTTGCAAATAATATTTCCTGCACACAGATCGGTATCCAGAGTGTGTGTGATCAACGGACCAGAACGGCAAAGCAGATCAACGAAGCAGGAGGAAGCTGAAAGTGGTCGGAATTAAGATTATCTCGCCTGCCAACAATACAAGTTTTCGCATCGAGCCGGGGACAGCGGCAACGGGGCGCAGATGCCGGTGATCATGGCCGAAGCGGGAATTGTGGGCCTGACGCCGGACCCAAGTTCGAGCACAAGATTTACGTGGCTGGTCAAGATTCACTTTCAATGCTCAGATTGCGGTAATGGATTGGACAAGGAAATCACGGACGAGTTCGAGTTAACGAGCGTCGGCGGAAAATGTGCGATCGCGTTTCCGCATGTGCGGGGCGGAGATTTGACGATTACGGTGAGTGACGACCTCGAGACCGGTTATTACGAAAAGATCAGCAAGGGCCTGAAGATTCGGGGCGTGAATCCTGCGCAGCAGGAAATTAACGCGGCTTGCGGCGTGGTGGCGCTGCAGAAAATCTGCTGCCAGGAGAGCGGACGCCGGCAGTTTGATGCGGTGGCTGAGACGGGCGTAGCGGATTGTCCTCTATTCAGTGGCGACGGGTTGGGAGGCGTGGGATTGATGCAGATCACCAATCCCGCGCCGACGGACGACGACCACTGGGATTGGAGAGCGAACCTCAGTCGTGGCGCGCAAATTTTTAACAGTAAGCGAGCGCGCAGCCAGACAATATCCGGGGGAAGTGCGTGGCTCGGCAGAATTTCGAGAGCTGGTGCGGCGTTTTAATGCGGGGCGCAATCCGCCAGTTGATGTTGTGCTGCCGGATTTCACTCCGGCTCAACTGGAGCTTGACATGATCCGCGGTTACAACGGCTGGGCAGGAAGAGATGCGTTCGGCCAAGTTCTGCACGAGTTTCGCGTGCCATTGGACGCCCAAGGAAATCTGCAGGTAAATGTGGATGCGGCGAATCGCGGAGTGATTGTGTGGGAGCGGGTTCCTGCCGGGGATCGACCCCACGGGCCGGGCAGTTGGGGCGACCCTGATTATGTGGCGAATGTGCAGAGGCGGGTCCCGTGAGAATGGCGTCTTCTGTTGGGAGGCTGATGCTGTGTATGGCAGTCGGTTGCGGGGCATGTCGCATCGCGGCAACTCAGGCATCGCGATCGTTCAGCGGAGATTGGAACGAACACAAAGCGGAGGCCATCGCGCTGCAGATCGCACGATCGTGGCCGGCGAGCGCGCAGCAAAGTTCTGAAGGGGCGTCGGAGAAGTCGCGCCATGATGAGGTTTACGCCTTTCTGCCATTCGACAAAATTGGAGTTCAGCGTTGGCTGGTGCTGGTATCGCAGTCCCCGCCGGACAATAACTGCCACGCTTGTTCACCCGTTACCGGTGGGATCATTTTCAGGCGCAAGGGCGATAGTTTCGTGGCCGACTATGATCAAGCGGAAATCGTGAGTATGGGTGGTTGGGGAAACCCTCCGAAGGCGAGGGCGCAGGCCCTGGGGCCGGGCAAGCCAGCCGTGGTGTTCGAAGTCGACGGCATGGGGCAAGGATACGCGGGGAAGACTTTAACGTTTGTGGCGGAGGTTGAAGGCAGGCTTAAGCGGGTGCTCTCGCCGCAAGTTGCAGGTTCGAACGAAGCGGCGGATCTGCCGGAAGAACGAACTTTCCAGTGGGATTCGCTGCTGGAATTCGATTCGCGCGGGGATGGCGGATATTCGGATATTCGCGTGAAATCAACGGGGACTAAAGAAGTTGAAGTTTCGGGAACGCAGCAAGTTCGTCCCTATTCTTCTGATGTGACTTACCGTTTCGAGGATGGAACTTATAAGCCGTTGAAATGACTTAGGGCAGTTTCCGCTTGTGATGCCTGACCTTTATCCCTGACAACGCTTTGCTACAATCTTTCAGGATGAGCCCGCACACTTCATTTGTCGATGTATCTGCCGCGATCGAGGAGATCCGCTCGGGGCGCATGATTGTGGTGGTTGACGATGAGGATCGCGAGAACGAAGGCGATCTTACGCTGGCGGCGGAGAAAGTTACGCCGGAAGCCATCAACTTTATGGCGAAGTATGGACGCGGGCTGGTGTGCCTGGCGATGACGGAGGAGCGGCTGGATCATCTGCGGCTGGGGCCGATGTCGGCAGAAAACACTTCGCAATACGGGACTGCATTTTGCGAGGCCATTGATGCGCGAGTGGGAGTGACGACGGGAATCTCCGCGTATGACCGGGCGCGGACGATTCAGGTGGCGATTGATCCAGCGACGAAAGCGTCAGATTTGGCGAGGCCGGGACATGTGTTTCCGCTGCGGGCAAGAAAAGGCGGAGTGCTGGTGCGGGCGGGACAGACCGAGGCTTCGGTCGATTTGGCGCGGCTGGCGGGATTAATTCCGGCGGGAATTATTTGCGAGATCATGAAGGATGACGGGACCATGGCGCGGGTTCCGGATTTGATTGAGTTTTGTCGCGAGCATGGGCTGAAGATGCTGACCGTGGCGGAGCTGATCCGCTACCGGATGGCGCACGAGCGCTATGTGCATCGCGTGGGCGAGGCGCTGGTGGATACGCGCTTTGGCGAGTTCCGGCTGATTGCTTACGAAAGCGAAGTGGATGGTGGAGAATCGCACGTGGCGCTGATTAAGGGCGATGTGGAGGGAAGCGATGCGCCGGTGCTAGTGCGCATGCATGCGCATTGTCTGATGGGCGACGTGTTCGGATCGACTGGGTGCGAGTGCCATGCCACGCTGGAAGGCTCTCTGCGGCGGATTGCCCAGGAGGGTCGCGGAGCGTTGATTTATCTGCATCAGACTTCGCAGGGATTTTCGAAGGAAAAAGTCGGAGAGCGAACGGCGCTGACTTTTCATAAGGGACGGAAATTGCCGGCGCTGCTGGATAACGAGCGGCAGACACAGCGCGAGATTGGAATTGGGGCGCAGATTCTGTCGGATTTGAAGCTGAGCAGGATTCGATTGCTGACGAATCGTCCGAAGAAAGTTGCGGCGCTGGAGGGGTTTGGGATTGAGATTGTGGATCAGGTTCCGGTAGAGATGAGCGAGGCGAAGACGCGGTCCTAGTGTTTTTCTGCGTGACGGATTTGGATGACGCATAATTCGACCACAGCGGCTAAAGCCCGGTTTTATTCTTGAAGCTTTACGCGGCGCTGAAGCGCCGCTCTTTCACGGTTGCGCATGCACCGAAGTTTGAGTGGCCATCAGAACGGCTTGCGGACGAGCACTTCGCTGTCACGGATGAAAAATTGGGCGGAGCATTTTTCTGAACCGCAGATGACGGGGACGAGGCCGCTGATCTGGCGGCGGGTGATTAATCCGAGCATGCCGCAGGACGGGCAGGCGAGGACGGCCCAGTAGGGGTCTTCTTTTTCGCCGACTTCGCCGGCGTTTTCCAGCACAAAGACGGTTCCGGGCTGCATGTGTTCCGGGATCCATTCGTTGATCATGTCCAGTTCGCCGACCATGTTTCCCCCTTGTGAACCCAGACTTTGGTAGCCACTAAACCCTTTATCTAAGAGACCTTTCTAGCACGCCGGCGCTCTGCCGGCGCTATTACGGAAGTACTCGCTTTTCTGGCGATCACGTCGGCGCGGACCTGACGGACGGCGTCACTGAGGCAGACGCCGAGGATCGGCTGATTGGAATTTTTCAGGATATCGACGATTTGCCGCGCCGATGTTTCGAGATAGAGGTGGGTGCCATCGGTGAGCAGGTGAACGTCGGAGGTGCGGCTGACGATTTCTGCGAGGGGCTTACCGACCTCGCGGTCCAGGAAGCGCATGACCTTTCGTACTCCCTGGAGGGAGAAGCCTTTGCGGCGAAGCTCGCAGATGACGGCCACTTCGGTGAGATTTTGCATCGAGTAGAGGCGGCGATGACCTTCCCGTTCGGGCTTGACGACTCCGCGTTCGTCCCAGTACTGGAGCTGGCGGGCGGTGATGCCGGTGAGGGCAATCACGTCATGAGATGGAAAGCGGTGATGCATTGGTCCCCGATTATGTTTGAAACAATTTGAATGCCGAATGTTTCAAACATTTTAGAGAGAAGCGGATGGGAGTCAATGGAGAATCGGGGGAGGGGGTTAACTAGAACGATGCTTCGGCCCTCAGCGGCTGAAGCCGCAATTGAAAAGCTGAGCAGAAATCGCAGCGCTGAAGCTGCGCCACGTAAAATCCAGGAGGTGGTTCCGGAGTCAACTACAACCTCTGGGGCTAAAGCCCAGATTGCTTGCGAGGCCTTTACGCGGCGCTGAAGCGCCGCTCTTCCACGGAGCATCCGCCCCCGACGAAGTGGACGATTTCCAGGCGGTCGCCGTCTTTAAGGATAGTTTCAGACCAGCGGTCGCGGGGGGCAATTTCGCGGTTGAGTTCGACGGCCACACGGTCGGACTTCATGTCGAGGGATTCGATCAGGGCCGAGAGGGTGAATTCGGCGAGCGGCGCGGGATCAGGAAAGATGCGCTCTGCTCCGTTGATATGCAATTTCATCCTGATAGATTTTCTCATGCCGGGAGTTCAGTTCCCTACTCGCTTTTACGCAGGGCGAATTTGCGGGTTACGGTGCGGCCTTCATGGTTGGCCTGGACCATTACGGAAGAATCAGGCAAGGAAGATTCATCGACCTCGATGGAGATGGCGGCATTGCCGGCGGAGTCGGTGACGGCCTGGGTATAAAAAGGCGCGGCGTCAGGGCGGGCGAAGCGAAACGTGAGGCGAGCGGCGGGGACGGCCGATCCAGCCTCGGTGACGCGGAGTTGCATGGTGAGTTTGCGATCGGCGTGGACGGAGGCGGCATTTTCCCATTGCACGTCGAGCTGTTTGATGCCGGCTAGAGATTCGGTTTCTGCACGATCGAGGACGTCGTCCAACTTTCCTTCGCGGATGGCTTCGAGGACGAGGCGATGCTGGTCGCGCAACTGCTGCTCTTTTTGCGTGTCGCCGAAATCGGGTTGCTGGGCTGAAGCCGCATACGAGATGGCTTTCTTACCGATACACCTTCCGCGCATGAAGACTTGCGTCTGCAGCAATTTTTCGCTCTCGCGCGCTTCGCTCTGCACGTGGTAGATGGTGTCGCCGTGTTTGACGTCGGTATTGAAGCCAAAAATCATAAGAATTGAGTAATTTTGTTATCTGGTAATTTTGCAATTGAACAGCTAAAGCACCCCTGAGCTTACAACGTTCGCAGCGTTATCAGGGTTTGAATTTCAATTTCCCAATTACACGATTACAAAATGGCAAATTCTTCCTCGTTCCCTTGACACTCTCGCGCACCAACACCTAATCTAGAATGTTTAGTTAACGCTTGGCGCGAATTATATATACGCTCTCCTATGCCAGACAATTACTTCGCAAGCTACCTGCCTTTTCTCATCCATATTCTGCTGGCCGGGGGGATTGCGACTGCCATTATTACGCTTTCCTGGCTGATTGGGCAGCGTAAGCCTACTCGGGCCAAAATGGAAGCCTACGAATGCGGCATGCATCCCGTGGGCGACTCGCGCGGGCGATTTTCCGTACAGTTTTATCTGGTGGCAATGCTGTTTATTTTGTTTGATGTTGAAGCCGTGTTTCTTTATCCCTGGGCGGTGATCCTGCACGATCTCAAACATTTTGGTTTGTGGGAAATGTTCGTTTACATCGGCATCGTTCTGGTGGGATTTTTCTATGTGTGGAAAAAAGGCGTGCTGGATTGGGGTCCAGAGGCCGTGCGGCGAGGAACACGGTAATGGCATTGCCGCCTGCGATCACCGATCTTGAGCAACTGAAGAGTCATCCCGCGGTGGCGCGGCTGCAGGCGTGGAATCCGGCGGCGGTTACGGAAGGAAAGTTCGATCGCGACGAGATGACGATCACTGTGGATCGGTCGTACATTCGCGAAGCTTGCGCGCTATTGCGGGACGATGCGGACTGCGCGTTCAACTTTCTTTCCGATGTGACTTGCGTGGATTGGTATCCGGCAGAACCGCGGTTTGAAGTGATTTACCACCTGCTGTCAATTTCCAAGAAAGAACGCGTGCGGCTCAAGGTGCGCTTGGACAGCGCCAGTCTGGCGGTGGAATCGATGTGTTCGGTGTGGCCGGGCGCGAATTATTTTGAACGTGAGATTTTTGATCTGTTTGGGATTCGATTTACGGGGCATCCTTATTTGCGAAGGCTTTTGATGCCGGAAGATTGGGAAGGATATCCGCTACGAAAGGATTATCCGGTGGAGGGTTACCGCTGATATGGCGCACCTGACAGCGACGCCGGTTCTCGAGCCGGGCCAGGATCGGACGATGATCCTGAACATGGGGCCGCAGCATCCGTCGACGCACGGCGTGTTGCGGGTATTGCTTGAGATCGACGGCGAGACCGTGGTGCGGATCATGCCGGACATTGGGTTCTTGCACACGGGAATCGAGAAGACGTGCGAGGCGAAGTTTTACCAGCAGGTGGTTCCGCTTACCGACCGCATCGATTATCTGTGCCCCATGACGAATAATCTTTGCTACGTGCTGGCGGTAGAAAAATTGCTGGGTTTGGAAATCCCCGCAAAGGCACAGTGGATGCGGGTTTTGATGAATGAGTTGACCCGCATCAATTCGCATCTGGTATGGCTGGGGACTCATGCACTCGATATCGGCGCGATGACGGTGTTTCTCTATTGCTTCCGCGAGCGGGAAGAAGTGTTGAAGCTGTTCGAAGCGATCAGCGGACAGCGCATGATGACCTCTTACTTTCGGATTGGCGGCCTGGCGCTGGAGCCGCCGTTAGGATTTTTCGATCGCGTAAGAAAGTTCGCGGGATATTTTCCGGACAAGGTGGATGAATACGAAAATCTGCTGACCGGAAATCCGATCTGGGGGATGCGCACCAAAGGCGTGGCGCGGATGACCGCGGAAGATGCCATTGCGCTGGGAGCGAGCGGTCCGACGCTGCGCGGAAGTGGCGTGGATTTCGATTTGCGGCGCGATATGCCTTACTCGGGATATGAGAATTTCAAGTTCAAGGTTCCGGTGGCGCAGGAAGGCGATGTTTTCGCGCGATACATGTGCCGGGTGCGCGAGCTGCGGGAGTCGAACGCGATTGTGAAGCAGGCGCTGGAAGGAATGCCGGAAGGGCCGATCAAGGCAAATGCGCCAGGAGTAGTGTTGCCGGATCGCGAAAAGATGAAGACGCAGATGGAGGCGCTTATCTATCACTTCAAGATCATTACGGAAGGTTTCGCGGTGCCGGCAGGCGAGGTGTATCAGGCGGTGGAATCGCCGCGGGGCGAGATGGGATACTACATCGTGAGCGACGGGACGGCGAAACCTTATCGTGTGCACATGCGGGCGGCTTGTTTGGCGAACCTGCAGACGCTGCCGAAAATGTGCGAGGGCGGGCTGATTGCGGATGTAGTGGCAGCGATTGGGAGCATCGATATTGTTTTAGGAGAGATTGATCGGTGAGGCCTTGCACTTTTTTGGCGATTCCAGGCTAACCCTTTACCACAGAGGACGCAGAGGTTTTACAGAGGATTTGGTCATGAAGTTTTCGGAAGAATTCGAGGCGCGGTTTAGCGAGATGTTGCCTCACTATCCAACAAAACGGTCGGCGCTGGTGCCTACTCTGCTTTATGCGCAGGATGAAGTTGGGTTTCTGTCTAATGAAGTGATTGCGGAACTGGCTGGACGGCTGGATTTGACGGAGCTCGAAGTACGAAATGTGATCAGCTACTACTCGATGCTGACGACCAAGCCGCGGGGCAAGTTTAACGTGCAGGTTTGTACGAACATCAGTTGCCTGGTGCGAGGCGGCGAAGAGATTTTGCGGCACTGCGCGAAGAAGCTGGGTGTAGGCAACCACGGGACGACAGCCGATGGATTGTTTACGCTGGAAGAAGTGGAATGCATTGGGGCGTGCAGTTGGGCTCCGGCGGCGCAGGTGAATTACGACTTTCATGAGAATTTGACGGCAGAGAAGATTGATAAGGTGCTGGACGAGTATAGGAAGAAGGTAACTCAATAACCGATTTCCAATTGCCAATTTCCGATTTCCAATTGGGTCCCTTTCAAATTGGCATTCGGCAATAGAAAATCGACATTTTTGTTATGGCTGATCTGGTTTCACATCCCGATGAGGTAAAGGTCGTCAGCCGGCGATTTGGCCAGGGCGCGACCGATATCGACCGGTACATTGCGCTCGACGGTTATAAGGCGGTGCAGAAGGCGCTGGCCATGGAAGCTGACGCCATTATTAATGAGGTGAAGAATTCCGGGTTGCGCGGGCGCGGCGGGGCGGGATTTTCGACGGGGATGAAGTGGTCGTTCGTGCCCAAGCAATCGGCGAAGCCGAAGTATGTGCTGTGTAACGGCGATGAGAGTGAACCGGGGACTTGTAAGGACCGGCTGATCTTTGAGCATGATCCGCACGCGGTGATCGAAGGCGTGATGATTGGCGGATTCGCCGTGGGAGCGAAGAGTGGGTACATCTATATTCGCGGGGAATATCGATATCTGTCGATCATCATGCAGAAGGCGATTCGCGACGCTTACGCCAAGGGATTTCTGGGGAAGAATATTTTTGGCAGCGGGCGCGATTTCGATATTTTCTGGCATGGCGGCGCGGGCGCGTATGAAGTGGGTGAGGAGTCGGCGCTGATGGAGTCGCTTGAGGGCAAGCGTGGGATTCCCCGGATTCGTCCGCCGTTTCCTGCTGTGGTGGGGCTGTGGGGTGGGCCTACCGTCATTAATAATGCGGAAACGCTGGCCAATGTGCCGCACATTATTCTTGGCGGCGCGGAGTGGTATGCCAAGCTGGGCACGCCGAAGAATGGCGGGACGCGGCTGTTTTGCTTGAGCGGAAACATTGCGAAGCCCGGCGTCTACGAACTGCCCATGGGTTACAACCTGAAGAAGATGATCTATGAAGTTGGCGGGGGAATTCCGAACGGGCGCAAGTTGAAGGCGGTGGTTCCGGGAGGGTCGTCCTGTCCGGCTCTTACCGCCGATGAAATCGATGTCGCGATGGATTTCGACTCCGTGGCCAAGGCTGGATCGATGCTGGGTTCGGGCGGTGTGGTGGTTGTCGATGACACGCAGTGCATTGTGAAGTTCGCACTCCGCACGATGAAATTTTACAAGCACGAGAGTTGCGGATGGTGCATCCCCTGCCGCGAAGGAACCGACTGGCTGGAGAAGACGCTGACTCGTTTCCATCGCGGCGGTGGCGTGATGAAAGACATCGACAACATGCGCTATCTGTCAGAGAACATGCTGGGGCGGACGTTTTGTCCGCTGGGCGATGCGGCCGCGATGCCGACGATTGCGTTCGTGAAAAAGTTTAGAAAAGAATTTGAAGATCATTTGGAAGGCAGGCCGTGTCCGTACGAAAAAGAGGGCGCGGTGGAAGAAGTGGAAGTATTGAGTCATTGAGTCATTGAGCGATTGGGCGAGTTTGCGATTGAAAGGCAAAACCGCGCGGTGGTTTTTCAATCGCAAAATGGCTCAATCGCAAAATCCGTAACTTTTTATGGCCGACGTAACACTTACAGTTGACGGGAAGAAAGTCACCGCTCCGGCGGGGACGCTTCTGATTGAGGCGTGCAAGACTGTGGGCATTGAGGTGCCTTCTTTCTGCTATTACCCCAACCTCTCTTTACAGGGCGCTTGCCGCATGTGCCTGGTGAAGATTGAGAAGATGCCCAAGCTGCAGACCGCGTGCACCACGGTGATCAGCGAAGGCATGATCGTCACTTCCGATAGCGAAGAGATCAAGCAGGCGCGCAAGTCGATGGTGGAATTGCTGTTGGGGAATCATCCGCTGGATTGTCCGGTGTGCGATGCGGGCGGCGAATGCGAATTGCAGGATATGACATTTTCTTATGGCGCGGCCGAGTCGAAGTTCATGGAGGCCAAGAATCATAAGGATGAGCAGCAGTGGTCGCCGGTGGTGTTTTTCGATCGTCCGCGATGCATTCTTTGTTACCGCTGCGTGCGGGTGTGCGGCGAGGGGATGGATGTTTGGGCGTTGGGGGTGCAGAACCGCGGGGTGAGTTCGATCATTGCGCCGAACAAAGAAGATCATCTGGAGTGCGAAGAGTGCGGGATGTGCATCGACATCTGCCCGGTGGGGGCGCTGACTTCGGGCGCGTACCGCTACAAGACGCGGCCTTGGGAGATGAAGCATGTGGGCACGATCTGCACGCATTGCGGAGATGGATGCAAGACGACTTTGGGCGTGCGGCGCGCGGACAAGGGAATGGAGATTGTTCGCGGCGATAACCGCGATAAGAGCGGGGCGAACGGCGACTTTCTGTGCATCAAGGGAAGATACGCGTTTGATTTTGCAAATCACGAGGAGCGGCTGACGCGTCCGCTGGTTCGTAAGGACGGAAAATTAACTCCTTCGACGTGGGAAGAAGCGTTCGAACTGATTGGGAAGAGATTTGCGTCCATTCGTGATGTGGAGGGCGGCAAGGCGATTGGCGTGATCGGTTCGACGCGGACCACGAACGAGGAAGATTATCTCCTCTCGAAGTTTGCGCGGGTGGTGCTGAAGACAAACAATGTCGATCATCACCGCACTGCGGACTTCCCTGCCCTGGCGGCGGCGCTGCGTGGGAAAGCGAATTCGACCGCGAGCATGACCGATGTTTTTACTGCGCCGGCTACGCTATTGATTGGGAACGATCCCACGGAGCAGCATCCGCTGCTGGCGTGGCAGATACGCAATAATGTGCGGCTGCATCGGGCGCGGTTGTACGTGATCAATTCACAACCGATCAAGCTGCGGCGGCAGGCGGTCAATTTCACGCAAATTCCAGAGGGAACAGAGAATAAGGTTGCAGCTTTTCTGGCAGGCGACGATTCGGCATTGGAGGCGATTGCCGGGCATTCATCGCGCGAGCAGTGGACTGGACTGCGCGATCAACTGCGCGGCGAACAGAATCTGGTGATCGTGTTCGGGTCGGAGGTCCGCGGCGCTGGCCTGGCGAGTCTCGTGAAATGTGGATCGGCGGTGGCGGGGACGAAGTTTGTCTGTCTGGCGGATTACGCTAATTCGCGCGGTGCGGCCGATATGGGGCTGTATCCGGATTTGCTGCCGGGATATCACCCGATCGCAGGTAACAGTGAGTTTCATTGCGAGTGGGGCGAGATTCCGCAGGCTGCGGGACTTGATTTGACGGGCATGGTGGAGGCTGGGAAAGCAGGCACGTTGAAAGCTCTCTATGTCGTCGGATCGAATCCGGTGGGACGGCTAAACATCGATCCTTTTGCCTTTTCGAAGAGTTTCGTTGTCGTGCAGGATATGTTCCTGACCGAGACGGCGGTGATGGCGGATGTGGTTTTGCCGGCGGGGAATGCTTATGAAAAGTCGGGAACGTTTACGAATACTTGCGGTGATTTGCAGTTGCTGAAAAAAGCGGGCGAGGTTACAGGAACGAAGTCGGATTTTGAAATGATCGTTCGCATTGCTGACGCGATGGGCTTTGATGTGCGCAAACTGGTACCGTTCGGCGAAGGAGTGCGCGCGGGTACGCATGCGGATATGGGGCAATCGCGCGGGGCGCAATCCGGAGAGGCTGACCGTCACGCAGTGTGGCTGGAGGCTCACGGACTGGAGCCAAAGATGAGTCCGTTCGATCCGACGGCGATTTTGGATGAAATTCAGCGGCTGGTTCCGGGCTATGACGTTTCGCGCATGAACCTGATGGCGGGCAATAGCGAGCATACCTCGTTGGTTGAAGCCGGTCCTGGAGTTGCACATCGCGCGGAATCGATTCAACCTGCGAATGATGACCTTTTTAGTTCCGGAACTTTGGGACGATATTCGCGCGCTCTGAAATCGGTGGTGGAAAGCCACGAAGTCAAGCCTGCCGAAGTCGCGGCAGACTGATTCACCTTATATCGGCGGTTGAGAGGACGGAAAGATCTTGTCGGTGGGCGTGTTCATACTCGTGTCGATCATCAAGTCACTGATCGTGCTGGTCGCCCTGCTCACTGCGGTCGCTTATACGGTTTGGTTGGAACGCAAAGTTGTGGGCCACATGCAGAATCGGTGGGGACCCACGCGGGTGGGACCGTTCGGATTGCTGCAGCCTGCGGCCGACGGGCTGAAATTTTTGTTCAAAGAAGACCTGACGCCGCCTCACGTTTACAAGCCTTTGTTCTTGGCAGCGCCGATGATGGCGGTGATTTTTGCGCTGACTTCGATTGCGGTGATTCCGTTCGGTAATCCGGTTCGGATTTTCGGCTACAACATTCCGCTGCAGATTACGGATGTGAACATCGGCCTGTTGCTGATTCTGGGTGTGACCTCGATGGGCGTGTACGGGGTAGCGCTGGCGGGATGGTCGTCGAACAATAAATATTCGCTGCTGGGTGGACTGCGAGCCAGCGCGCAGATGGTGAGTTATGAAATTGCGCTGGGGCTTTCGCTGGTGGGAGTGCTGATCCAATCGGGAAGCTTTAGTTTGCGGACGATTGTGGATATGCAGGCGGGGCGGTTTCTGGGATTCATTCCGCGGTGGAATATTTTTCACGGGCAATTTATCGGATTCTTTATTTATCTGATGGCTGCCTATGCAGAGACGAACCGCATTCCGTTTGACCTGCCGGAAGCTGAAACTGAACTGGTTGCCGGATACCACACGGAATACAGTTCGATGAAGTTTGCCATGTTTTTTATGGCCGAGTACGCCAATATGATTACGGTGGCTTGCGTGGCCACGCTGCTGTTTTTTGGAGGCTGGCGCGGCCCGTTGATTGGGCCTCCGTTGCTGCAAGCGGTGCTGCCCGTGTTCTGGTTCCTGGCCAAAGTTTTCTGTTTTCTCTTTCTGTACATCTGGGTGCGTGGGACGTTGCCGCGCTTCCGTTATGACCAACTGATGTCTTTCGGCTGGAAGTTTCTGCTGCCGCTGGCCATTGCGAATCTGGTGGCGACAGCGATTGCCGTGGCCTGGTAAAGACAGTACTGATTCATGAGTTTCCATCTCATTCTATTTCTCGCGTTTGGCGGGGTTTGCGTGGGCGGGGCGGTGAACCTGCTGGCGCAGCGGCATCCGATTAACAGTGCGCTATCGCTAATTGCGGTGATGGCGGCGCTGGCGGGCGAATATTTATTGCTGGGTGCGGAATTCGTCGCGGCTGTGCAGGTGATCGTTTATGCCGGCGCGATCATGGTTTTGTTCGTTTTTGTCATCATGCTGCTTAATGCCGGCGTGGAGGAAGAGACCAAGGGGAGCCGAGTTGCCATATTGTTTGGCGTGCCTGGGGTACTGACCAGCAGCGTGCTGATGGCGTGGGTGGTGGTGCGGCATTCGGTGACGGAGTCGGTGCCGATCGGTGCATTGCCGGGCCATCCCACTGATATTGCGCAGCTTCTATTTCACGATTTTCTGCTGCCGTTTGAAGTTACATCTGTGTTGATCCTGATTGCCATCATGGGCGCCGTGGTGCTGGCGAGCAAGCCGGAAGCAACGGCGAGGAAGGTGGACTGATGGTTCCGTCGTATGTGCCGCTATCTTATTACTTGCTGCTCAGCGGATTCTTATTCGGTTGTGGCGTGATTGGATTTCTGATCAAGCGCAATATCATCACCATCTTCATGTCGATTGAGCTGATGCTGAACGGCGTGAATCTTTCGTTTGTGGCGTTTGCGGTGCATTGGCACGCGCTGGCGGGACAAGTATTTGTTTTCTTTGTGATGGTGGTGGCGGCAGCGGAGGCGGCCGTGGGACTGGCAATTATTATCGCGGTCTACCGCACGCGCGAGACGTTGAATGTGGATCAGGTGAACCTGCTCAAGCTATGAATTCGATGCTCAATCTATGGCTGATCCCGTTGCTGCCGCTCGCGGGCGCCGCGATTAACGGCTTCTTTGGGAAGAGGTCTTCGCGCCAGGCCGTTACCACGATCGCTTTGGTTTTCAGCGGAGCGGCGTTTGCGATGGCATTGTGGGTTGCGATGCGGTTTTCGTCGCTGGCGCTTCCCTATCATGAGTATTTTGCGCATTGGATCCGGTCTGGAAGTTTCAGCGTTGACTTCGCGTTTTATCTCGATCAACTTTCGCTGGTGATGCTGCTGGTGGTGACGGGAGTTGGATTTCTGATCCACGTTTATTCCGTCGGTTATATGTGGGAGGATCCGAGTTACTACCGCTTCTTCAGCTATCTAAATCTGTTCATGTTTTTCATGCTGACGCTGGTGTTGTCGGCCAACTATCTGATGATGTTTATCGGCTGGGAGGGCGTGGGGCTGGCGTCGTATCTGCTGATTGGGTTCTGGTTCACGAAAGATTCGGCGGCGTCGGCGGGCAAAAAAGCGTTCATCGTAAATCGCATTGGAGACTTCGGATTTCTGATTGCGCTTTTTTTGCTCATCAAGCATTTTGGCTCGCTGAATTTCGATCAGGTGTTTCAGAGCGTATTGCCGATGGGGGCGGAGAAAGGACGGCGCCGGGCTGCTGACGGCGATTGGCATTCTGCTGATGGTGGGAGCGTGCGGAAAGTCGGCGCAGATTCCGTTATACATTTGGCTGCCGGATGCGATGGAAGGTCCGACGCCGGTTTCGGCATTGATCCATGCGGCAACCATGGTGACGGCGGGCGTGTATATGGTTTCGCGGTCGCACGTGATTTTTGAGCGGGCTCCGATTGCGTTGACCGTGGTTGCAATCATTGGGACGCTCACTGCGTTTTTCGCCGCGACGATTGGCATTGCGCAAACTGATATTAAAAAGGTTCTGGCCTACTCGACGGTTTCGCAGTTGGGATACATGTTCATGGCTTGCGGGGTGGGAGCGTTTTCCGCCGGCATTTTTCATCTGATGACGCACGCCTTTTTCAAAGGACTGTTGTTTCTGGCGGCGGGATCGGTGATTCATGCGGTGGGTGGCGAGCAGGACATGCGCAAGATGGGCGGGCTGCGGAAGAAAATTCCGTGGACGTTCTGGTGCATGACCGCGGCCACTTTGGCGATCTCGGGAATTCCCGGGTTTTCCGGCTTCTTCAGTAAAGACGAAATTTTGTGGCGCTCTTACCAGGCGAGTTGGGCTTACTGGCTGGTGGGAGTGGTCACAGCGCTGCTCACATCGTTTTACATGTTCCGCCTGTGGTTTATGACGTTCTTTGGAGAGTATCGAGGCGGAGCGGAGGCGGAACACAGCCATGGAAGCCACTCGGCGAGTGATTCGCACGGTGGGCATGGACACGGCGGGATCCATGAGAGCCCGAGGGTGATGGTGATCCCGCTGGTAATTTTGGCGGTGCTTTCGGTGGTGGGCGGATATGTGGGAGTGCCAGGATCGCTGCACGGAAATAATCGATTCGACAAATTTCTGGGTCCGGTATTTCACGGCAGCGCTCCGTCGAATACGCAGCCCTCGGCTGTAGACGAAAGAGGCGCACCGGAAAAAGAGACTGAAGGGCCTGAGCCGAAGACTGGAGTTTCAACGGAGTTGATGTTTACTGGGATTTCAGTGTTGGCGGCGCTGTTGGGGTTTGGACTGGCGTGGCAACTTTATTACCGGCGGACGGATTTACCGGACAAGATCGCGGCTTCGATGGCGGGGGCCTACCAGACGTTGGTGCACAAGTATTACGTGGACGAACTGTATGGCGCAGTTTTTGTGAAGCCGCTGATCAGTTTTTCAACGCGAGTTCTTTGGCACGGGGTGGATCAGGGAATTATCGATGCGGCGGTGAACGACGCGGGAGACGGCGCCAGGCATGTTTCCGATGAAGTTCGCCACATGCAGTCGGGCAACATTCGCTCCTACGCAGGATGGATTGCGGCGGGTTCGGCGGTAGTGATCGCCTTCATGATCTGGATGTGGACGGGAGCGCGATGAGTACGGACAATCTCAGCTCCATCATTCTTACGCTGGTGACGTTCCTTCCGCTCGTGGGGGGATTGCTGCTGGTGATGTTTCCGCGACGGGACCGCGACATCCGGATTTTTGCGCTGGTGATCTCTCTGCTGACGTTTGTTCTGTCTCTGCACCTGCCGGTTTATTTCCATCGCGGACAAAATGATTTTCAGTTTCAGGTCGACCGGCAGTGGGTTTCGACTCCCAACATCCACTACCACATGGGAATTGACGGAATCTCTTTGTGGCTGGTGGTGCTTACTACATTTCTCACGCCGTTGTGCGTTCTGATTTCCTGGAAGTCGATTCACGAGCGAGTGAAGGAATTTTTTATCCTGCTGCTGATTCTGGAGACGGCGCTGATCGGCGTGTTCACGTCGCTGGATATGTTCCTCTTTTATTTCTTCTGGGAAGCGACGCTGATTCCCATGGCGCTGGTGATTGGTATTTTCGGCCACGAGCGCAAAGTGTACGCCGCGGTGAAATTCTTCATGTACACGATGATTGGATCGGTGTTCATGCTGGCAGCGATTCTGTGGCTTTATGCGCACACCGGGAGTTTTGATTTCGTTGTGATTCGCGAGCAGATCGCGAGCGGCGCTGTGCCAGGGTTTCCGGCTGCAGCGCAATGGCTGTTCCTGGGATTCTTTCTGGCATTTGCGGTGAAGGTTCCTCTGTTTCCCTTCCACACGTGGCTTCCGGATGCGCACGTGGAAGCGCCGACGGCGGGATCGGTATTGCTGGCGGGCGTGCTGTTGAAGATGGGGACGTATGGGCTGCTGCGCTTTAACCTCGGATTATTTCCCGAGCAATCGCGGCACAACGCCTGGTGGATCATGATTCTGGCGCTGATCGGAATTATTTACGGCGCGCTGGTGGCGATGGTGCAGCCGAACATGAAGAAACTGATCGCTTATTCCTCGGTGAGCCATCTGGGATTTGTGGTGCTGGGGATTTTCAGCTTCACGCAGGCGGGGTTGAATGGCGCAATGTTCGTGATGCTGGCGCACGGAGTTTCGACGGGCGCGCTATTTATGCTGGCCGGAATTCTGCACGAGCGGCGGCACACCTATGAGATCAGCGAATTTGGCGGATTGGCTTCGCCCATGCCGATTTACTCTGCTTTATTTCTGGCGATTGTGCTGGCGTCAGTGGGTCTGCCTTTGTTCAACGGATTTATCGGCGAATTTCTGGTGTTGAGTGGAGCTTTTCAGGATAAGCCGATTTACGGAATTCTGGCAGCCACCGGAGTTATCTGGAGTGCAGTTTATTTGCTTTGGATGTACCAGCGCGTGTTTTACGGCAAGGTTACGCACGCGGTGAATAATTCTCTGAGCGATCTCTCGGGATTCGAAAAATGGGCGGTGTGGCCGTGCGCTGTAGCGGCGCTGGTAATGGGCGTGGCCCCCATTTTGTGGCTGGGGGCGATTGATCCGGCGGTGCAAGCGGCGCTCACGCCGTTCGTGCAGATGGCGAGCAGGGTGGTGGGACGGTGATCGCGACCCTTTTCCCAGCGTATTCGCAAACGTTGCCGCAGAGCGCCGATTACATACGCGTGCTGCCCGAGATTGTTCTCTCAGTGTTCGGCATGATTGTGATGGTGATGGAACCGTTGCTCGACGAGCGCACGGGGCAAAAAGTTTTAGGGGTCATTGCGTTTGTGGGATCGCTGGCGGGCTTGGGTGCGACGTGGATCATGGCGCAAGCTCCGGGACTGGCGTTCTGGAACACGGTACAGGTGGATGGATTCAGCGTTTTTTTTCACGTTCTGGTGATGGCGATTGTGGCCGTCGTGATTCTGAGCTCGTACGAATACATGGCGGTGCAGCGGATTCGCGCGGGGGAGTATTACGCACTGGTTCTTTTCGGCGCAGTCGGCATGGCGCTGATGTCCTCGGCTTTGGAACTGGTTCTGATTTTTATCGCGCTCGAAATTTCCTCCATCTCTTCCTATGTGTTGACCGGATTCCGGCTGCATGACGCGAGCAGCGCGGAAGGCTCGCTGAAATATTTTCTGCTGGGATCGTTTGCCACGGCATTTTTTCTGTACGGCGTGGCGTTGATGTTTGGGGCCACGGGATCGACCAACATTGACCAGATCGGCAGATCGCTGCTGGCGGGGCCGATTCCCTTGCTGGCGTTCGTGGCTGTGGCGTTTATGTTTGTGGGTTTGGGATTCAAGGTAGCCGCGGCGCCGTTCCACGTGTGGACGCCGGACGTGTATGAGGGAGCGCCGGCGCCGATTGTGGGATTGATGTCAACCGCACCCAAGGCCGCGGCATTTGCGGTTCTGTTGCGCATCGTGTTTGTGATTAATGTCCATGCCATCTTCTGGGTGATCTGGGTGACGGCGGCGCTTTCGATGACTTTGGGCAACGTGGGCGCACTGGTGCAGACCAACGTCAAGCGGCTGCTGGCCTATTCTTCAATCGCTCATGCGGGATATCTGCTGGTTGCTTTGGCCGCTGCGCCCACCCTGGGCATTTCGGCGGCGATGTTTTATACGGCGAGTTACGCGGCGATGAACCTGGGAGCGTTTGCCGTGGTGAGCCACTTCGCGAATGCGGGCGAGCGTTATGTGACGCTCGAGGACTATGAAGGGCTGGGGCGCAGTTCCCCGCTGCTGGCGGCTACGCTCACTATCTTTCTGTTATCGCTGATCGGCATTCCGATGACTGGCGGATTTTTTGCGAAATTCTACGTGTTCAGCGCCGCGGTGAAGGCGAACCTGATCTGGCTGACGGTGATAGGCGTGCTGAACAGCGGAATCGGCGCTTATTACTATCTGCGGATCATCGTAGTGATGTACATGCGGGAAGCGCGTAAAGAGGTTCCGGTGAGCCGGGTTCCGATCCCATTGAGCGTTGCCTTAGCAGCGTGTGTTGCGGCGACGATTTACCTGGGGATATTTCCCAGTGACGTGTTGAAGTTTGCGCAGGATTCTGCACAACAACTGGTGCAGCAGAGTTTGACCGCGCCGGAGCACGCCTCGCCGACCCCAGTTTCTGTGGTGCGGGAACCCCTTTAGCTGCAAGTGCATTACTTGTGGAAATCTCGAATACTTTGGTTTGACAAGCGCAGCGGGCTGCGGCATTATGAGTCCACTGTTTTTCTCATCTGGCGGCAAAAGAAGTTTCGAGTTGGAGGGCAAGCATGTCCAAAATGATCAGCAGATTATGGGTAGAAGATGCGGGGCAGGACATCGCCGAGTATGCTGTGATGCTGGCGGTGATTCTGGTCTTGGTGGTGGGCACGATTCGTCTGATCGGATCCAATGCCAATAACGTATTTTCCAATACGGCCAGCTCGATACAGTAAGGCGGCGGATTTAGCGTCGCAGGTCCCGTCCTAAAACAGAAGCAGGATTTTCTTCATGACTCAATTCATCTCGTTTACCGGGCAGTTTCGCTACTACTGGTTTACCAGGGTAGCGGCTGCGGCAGGGCTTGCGGGAAGATCGAGTCATCGATAATCGACTAGATTCAAGCGAGTTCAGCCAAAGGCCGCGATCCCAGGATCGCGGCCTTTGCTTTTGGCAACGGCCTCAGGAGGGCAAACCAAATGATTGTGAACATGTCAGAGAAAGCCACCGAGCAGCAGATTGCTCACGTGATTGAGCGCATTCGCGAGGCAGGCTACCAGCCGCACGTCACGCGCGGCGTGGAGCGCACTATCGTGGCCGCGGTGGGAAATGGACGCCGGCACGAAATCGAGGCGCTGGCGGTGGCGGGTGGAGTGGAGAATGTGGTTGCCATTGCACAGCCATTCAAGCTGGTGAGCCGGCAGGTAAAGCCGGAGCGCACTGTAGTGAATGTGCGCGGGGTGAGCATTGGCGGCCCGGAAGTGGTGATTATTGCGGGGCCGTGCTCGGTGGAATCACGCGAGCAGTTGCTGGATACGGCGCATGCGGTGAAGCGGGCGGGAGCGACGATGCTGCGCGGGGGGGCGTATAAACCGCGAACGTCGCCCTACGATTTTCAGGGATTGGGCGTGGAGGCGCTGAAGATTCTGCGCGAAGCGCGGGAGCAGTCTGGGCTTCCCGTGGTCACAGAAGTGATGAGCACGGAGGATGTGGACACGATCTGCGAATACGTGGATATGCTACAGGTGGGAGCACGGAACATGCAGAACTTTGCGCTGTTGCGGCGTTTGGCTACGGTCAAGAAGCCGATATTGTTGAAGCGTGGTCCGTCGGCCACGGTAAAGGAGTGGCTGCTGGCGGCGGAATATTTGCTTTCGGGAGGAAACGGTGAAGTCGTGCTTTGCGAGCGCGGGATTAAGACGTTCGAAACCGAGATGCGAAATACATTCGATCTGGCAGCGGTGGCGCTGGCTCGCGATCTTTCGCATCTGCCCGTGATTGCTGATCCTTCGCATGGAACTGGGAAGCAGAGCCTGATTGCCGCGGTTTCGCGGGCTGCGGTTGCGGTGGGAGCGGATGGATTGATTATCGAAGTGCATCCGTGCCCGGAGCGGGCGCTCTCCGATGGAGCGCAATCGCTCGACTTTGCGGGATTTGAGAGAGTAATGAAGGCTATCTCCGAACCGCTACGGCGGACGGCGGTGGTGGCGGATATGGCGCGGGCTTAAATTCTTGGTTCCTTAGTGCTTCTTAGTCGCGACCGGAGGCTTGATCTGCATCACCGGATCTCCGAGCAGGTTGTAGGTTTTGCGAACGGCGAGATCTGAAATGCTCGATTTCGCCTTGATGATCGCATCGCCTAACGACAGGCGCGATGGACCCATGGCGGATTGTACGACTAGCTTGTCGAGAGTGGTTTGCGGCGGAGCCTGGTTGAGTCCGCTCGAAGCGAGAACCGCGACGGCGCCGCCATCGGGTGCGAGCATGAGAGAAACTGCCAGCGGTTCTTCGTAAACATCCTGAAAGAATCCATTCAAGCAATCCATGATGAGAAAGACGGGCAAGGAAGTGCCGTTGGTCAGGCTGCTCGCCTCGGTGCTGTTGAAAAGATTTTCGCCTGACCATTCGTCTTCGGAGCCATGGCCTGAGTAATTCACCAACAACTCGCCAGAGTTGATGGAGTTGAGAATTGTTTGCTGAGCGTCAGGGACGGTGGCAGTAGTGAGGAAGACATCCGTGACTTGCATCGAAGCAGGCAGCTGCGCCTGGGCGATCTGGCTATCTTTGGTGAAGTTTTCGGTGTCATTCGTATCTGCGACCATTAGGGCCTGCGAGGTCCAGGGGCCGTTGGTGGATTGGCCTTCGTAGGCGGCGATCTTCCCTGCTACCAGCCGGGCTTCAGCGGAGGTGCTCACGGGCAGGCGGCCGGTGGCGATGGTCGGAATGCCAGTGTTGTTGAAATCGGAGAACCAATCGTCAGAAGCGGTCATCATTCCGGCCGTGGCGATGATCTGCGTGGGGACGAAGTCCAGATGTCCGAAGCCGAGGTAATTCCTCGGATCAAATGACGCGCGGCCGTTGAGCAAAAGGTAATGGGGCGCAGTGTGCCATGCCGCGACGGCGGTTTGCAGGAAGCTGCGGATGGCGAGCGGACTGTGCTGGCCAAAAGTAAATTCGTCGTAGAGATCGTCGACTAACACGAGTGCGGATGACTTGCCTAACGCTTCATGCGCGCGCTTTAGTGGAGCGAGAGCGCCGGAGAACTCGTCAGACGTCACCATTACGATCTCGCTGCCAGCTTGAGCGCTATACCAGCGTGAAGGATGATTCTGATGGATTCCAGCTGGAGAAGCGACGCTGGTATCGACAACAGCCATTAGCGTGTGTTGGGCCGGGGCGGATGGATTCGTGGTGGACCAAGGCACTTGTATCCCGGCTATATAAGTTTCTGACTTCGGATCCGACGTAACCTGGGGCGTTAGTTGTACGGGTTGGTTGGGATCCGTAATGTCGAGCACGGCTACCGATGATTGCGTGAATCCAGTGAGACTGAGTTCTTCGCCGGGGCGGGCAGTGAACGTTAATTCGTTGGAGTCGGCGGCATAGGTGTGCGGATAGGTGATACGGATCGACTGCAGCAGGCTGTAATCGTATTCGCCGTTCTGCGACGTGAGAGTGATCGTGTTGGCGCCTTCCTGTAAAGCACCCGGTGGCAGAGTTAAGTCGAGCGTGCCTTTTCCTTCTCCGGTGAAGGTGACGTCGCCGAGCGAGGTGCCATTCAGACGTAACGGCAACGTCGTGAGGGACGCCGAGAATAACGCCTTGCAGAATTACGTTTAACTTCGCGGATTCCGTGGATGTGGAATCGAAGATGAGGGAACCTGAATGGTCTCATCCAACGGCAGTGGAGGAGACGAGAGGTCCGAAGAAATTGTAGCCATTCGCGCTAGTCAGAGCCGAGTAGTAAGTCGTACGAGGCGCGAATTCCACGGTAAAGGGGAAACTTGCGGGAGGTTGATTCGAGCCCGTGGATACGGGCAGATCGTGAATGCGCGCCCCTTTTGAATCTTCTGTGACGAGGAAATAAACTCTGGTGCCAGAATATTGCGTGTCGATGCCCGTGCCGTAGAAATAAATCGCAGCTTGCGGACCAAAGCCTCGGAAACCGGCGGTGGTTCCGGTGATCGCGATGGGCTGCTCGACGGCTTCGGCGTAAAGATGGAGATAAGCTGGATCCACGTTGGGGCTGAGACCGGCGGCGATAAGTTCAGGTTGCGTCACGCGATACCAGCCTTCGTGCTTGACGTAAATCTTGATAGCGGAGTGTGCCGCAAGAGCGAACTGCTTTTGCTGCTGCGCGGTAGTGGGCGAAGTAGTGGAAGAAGAATTCTGCGAAGTGTTTTCGACGCGATGACTGATTCCATCGACAGAGGCAGCCGGCTGGCTTTGGTTCAGATGGCTCAACATCACACTGGGAGTTGCGTTGGCCCTGCTGGCGATCGGGGAGCTCGCGGATGCGGTGGCGGAAACTGGGCCGTGAAGAATGCGGGTACCGTTCACGTCCACGCCTTCGAGCCAATAGGGAGAGTTGCCCGCACCGGCGGAAGAATCGATCCAGGTGTAAGTGCGGCCAGAATGTTTGGGGAGGGCACCTTTCATGAGGAGCGCTGAGCCGGCGATCAGCGAAGAATTCAGGCGAACGCGTTCGCCGGCTTGTTCGCGATAAATGTTGAAGCCGAGGTTGTGCACTTCCGTGCCAGTCTTCCAGAGGAGCACGACGCGGTTTGCGGCGGTTTTATCCTGGCCAAACTGGGCGGAGAAGGATTCCAGCGTGATGCTGGTGGCGGCGGTGATGGTCTCGACTTGCGTGGCGGTATTGGGGGTGGTCATTTGGTCCGCGACCACACTCGCCGTGTTTGTAGCGATTCCTGGTGCGCCTGCAAGGGTGAGAATGGTTATCGTGGCCGTGCCGCCGTTGGCCATTGTTCCCAGTAAGCAGGTTACAGTTCCGCCCGCCTCTGAGCAGTTGCCCGAACTCGTGGTGAAAGACATATAAGTAACATCTGATGGCAACGGGTCAGTGACGATTACATTGGTTGCGGATGACGGACCGTTATTAGTTATGCCGATGGTGTAAGTGAGCGTATCGCCCTCGGGGACGGTGGGGCTGGGCATGGCTGTTTTTACGATCGCAAGGCTGGCGCTATTCGCATTGGCCACGACGACCGTAGCCGTTGCTGTGTTGCTGGTGATGCTGGGCACGATGTTGGATGCAGTGGCCGTCGCGGTATCGGCAATGTTTGTGCCGGACGCAGTACCGGCATTTACCTGCAGCACTAGTGTGAAGCTTGAGCTTGCATTGAGCGCCAGCGTGGCAATCGTACAAGTAATCGTGCCTGTGGCTCCGACAGCGGGGGTGGTGCAAGTCCAGCCGGCCGGAGTTGTGATGGATTGGAAAGTGGTATTAGGTGGCGTGCTCTGAGTAAAGCTTACGGTTGTTGCCGCGGCAGGACCATTATTGGTGACACTCTGCGTATAAGTGATGTTACTTCCCGCGGCGACGGAGGTTGGCGTCGCGCTATTGGTTACGATTAAGTCGGCCTGAGTTGCAAGAGCGACGACATCGCTGGCGATTGCGGTATTGTTGGCCGAGTTGGGATCGGACGTTGATGAACTCACGGAAGCGATATCGTTGATCGCAGTTCCGGCGGCGGAGCCAGCAGTCACTTTAAGCGCGACTGTAAACGTGCCTGAACCAGCGGCGAAGCTGGGATTGGTGCAGTTGATGGTCCCCGCGCTACCAACTGATGGAGTGCTGCACGACCATCCGGCAGGCAGTGTGCCGATGGAAAAGAATGTCGTATTCGCCGGGGTAGTCTCCGTAAAGCTGGCAGCGGTGGCTATGCTGGGTCCGGCGTTGGTTACAACTTGCGTGTAAGTGATGTTGTTGTTGGCAACTACGGGCACCGGGCTCGCGGTATTAGTGACGGATAAGTCAGCCGAACCGGCCACGAGCACGCCGGCCGCGGCGCTGTTGTTGCCGGGATTCGGATCGCTGGCGGAAGTAACCGTATCAGTTTGCGTGATCGTGGAACCGGGGGTTGCGTTACTGTTCACCTTTACGACGAATGTGAAGTTCGCGGTTGTGACCCCTAGAGTTGAGATGGTGCAAGTCAGCGTTCCCACCGAGCAAGTCCAGCCAGCTGGTCCGGTCAGCGACACTGCGGTGGTATTCGCGGGCAGGCTTTCGGCGAGCGAAATGGTGCTGGCGCTTGCGGGTCCGGTATTGACTACGGTCTGCGTGTAAGTGATGTTGTTTCCGGCTGAGACGGGATTTGGACTGGCGGAATTCGAGACACCGAGATCGGCTTGAGTGGCGCTTGCCACGGGAATATTAACGGTCGCGGAATTATTGCTCGTATTGGTATCGCGAGTCGTCGTAGTGACCGTGTCTGTGTCGGTGATGATGGTTCCCGCGGCGGTGCCCGCGTTCACAGTCACGACGACAGTAAAGGTGCTAATCGATCCGGGCGCGAAGCTGGGATTGGTGCAACCCGCGGCGAAAGAAGTGCAAGTCCATCCGGCGGGAGCTCCTCCGTAAGATGTGAAGGTGGTGTTGGCCGGAATCGCTTCGTTGAAAGTGAGGTTGGCGCAGTTGCTCGGACCAGTGTTGGTGACAACCTGGGTGTAAGTAATAGTGCCGCCGGCGGCGACCGGGCTCGGCGTGCCGCTGTTGCTGACTGCCAGGTCGCAAGCGGCGGTAACCGGGGTGCTGGTGTTGGTTGTGATGGTGAGGGCGTTGGTCGCGGAGACCGACGAAGTGGCTGCGATCGTGGCGGCGGTGACGTTCGATGGAACGTTGACGACGACGATGATTGACGCCGAAGTCGTGGCGGCCAAACTGGTATCTGTGCAGGTTATGTTTCCGGTTGCACCAACCGCGGGCGTTGTACACGCCCAACCAGCAGGAGCCGAGACGGAGGCGAAAGTAGTGTTGGTCGGTACTGCCTCCAGGAAACTCACGCTGGTGGCTGCGGAAGGACCGCTATTAGTTATGGTCTGGACATAAGTAATGTCATTGCCGGCAAAAACTGAGAGCGGGGTTGCGGCGGTGGTGAGACCAAGATCGGCTTGCGAAGTGGTTGCGGTCACCGTGTCGGTTGCGATTGCGGAACTGGCACCGGAGGTTTGATTGGCGGCATTGACGGTCGCAGTGTCGGTGATGACGGTGCCAACAACCGTTCCGGCTTTCACGGTGTAAACCGCGGTAAAAGTTGCCGTAGCGCCCGCGGCCACGCCGGGATTGGTGCAGCTCACGGGTGGAGAAGTGCACGTCCAACCCGGAGCGGACGTGGGCGTAATGGAGACAAAAGTTAAATCGGCTGTGGGAATATCGGTTTCAGTAAAGGTTGCGCTCGTAGCTGTCGCGGAGCCGACGTTTGTGACTACCTGCGTGTAAGTAATATTGCTGCCGGCGGCGACTCCGTTTGGCGAAGCGACGTTGGTGACGACCAGCTGAGCTCCGGCGGCGGTGCCTACGATCGTGGAAGCCGAGGCGGTGTTGTTAGCCGAATTTGGATCGCTCACGGACGAACTTACGTTCGCGGTGTCGGTGATGACAGTACCGTTGGCGGTGCCGGCATTTACTTTGGTGACCAGCGAGAAAGTTGCCGCGGTGCTGCCAGCCATATTCAGATTGGTGCAGACTACATTGCCGGTGCTGCCAACGGCAGGCGTGGTGCAAGTCCAGCCAGCCGGCGTTGCCATGGAAACAAATGTGGTGTTCGTGGGAACGGCTTCCACCATTGTTGCGTTGTCGGCAGCGCTGGGACCGTTATTGGTGACTACCTGCGTATAAGTAATGTTGCCGCCTGCTGCGACCGGATCAGGCGATGCCGCATTGGTGATGCTGAGATCGGCGGTTGAGATTACGTTGGCTACGTCGGTAGCGCTGTCATTCGCGAGGTTCACTTCACCGCCGCCACTTACTAATGCGGTATTGGTCTCGATGGAAGGAGCGGTCTGCAAGACATTCGCGTTGACGGTAATCGAAGGATAAAAACTATTTGCCGGCAGAACTGCGGAGGTGACGCAGCTCACAGTCTGGGAGGCAATGGAGCAAGACCATCCGGTACCGGTGGCGCTGGTAGGAGTAAGGCCGACGGGCATCGTATCGTTTACGGTTACGGTGCCGTTGGTCGGACCGTAGGGGCTCAAGTTCTCGACCGGGATGGTGTAGCTGGCGGTTGATCCGCGAGTGAAGTTGCCGACATGGCTCTTGCCAAGAGTCATATCGGGAGTGCATTGCGCGCCGGACTGTGTGCCGGAGGTCTGGGTGATAGAAACGTTGGTGACGCTCGTGCCGGCGGTGCCGGCGGTGGCTCCGTAGGGAACGCCGGGGTTTTCAGTGAGGCCGCTGGCTCCGCCACTCAAAGTAATACTTCCCGGGGCGCCAGAAATGAGGACTACCCCACCACCACCGCCGCCGCCAGGGCCGTGACGATTGCCGAGGGTATAGGGTTCGGACTGCCAGGCGTTGCCGCCGTTTCCACCGTTGGCTTGCAGCGTGAGACCGCCCTCGCCGCCGTTGGCGGAAAGCACAACGATCGTGCCGCCGGCTCCGCCACCGCCGCCGGCATCATTGGCGGTGAGGTTATACGCCGCAGAGCCGTTGGCGCTGAGGGTTCCCGTGCCGCTGAGACCGTAGGTACGAATAATAATGATGCCGCCGCCGGCCGCGCCAGCGCTGGCCTGATTATCGCCGTCAGAATTGTTACGTGTGCCTGCACCGCCGCCGCCGCCCATGGCAACGCGGTTGATGGTTGCGGGGAATAAAACTCCGCCCTCGCCGCCTACGCTAAGATTTGTGTTCCACGAGTCGCCGCCAAAACCTCCGGCACCGCCGTTGCCGCCGCCACCGCCGCCGGCGTTCTGATCGTTGTTGGCGGGATCGGAGTCGGTGCCTCCGGCGCCTGCATTGCCGGGGGCCCCGCGGGCCATACTACCGTCAGTACCTGCAGTGCCGCTGGGATAGCCGGTATTGGTCTGCAGAAAAGTTGTGCCCGATTCTACCCACGCAGGTGTGCCGGCAATACCTTCGCCCTTGTTGGCATCGTAACCGGCTTCGGCGACTCCGGTGTAGGTGGCGGGAGCGGGCTGGCGATAATCCGTTGCAGCGCCGGCTCCGCCGGTTAATTGCATTCCCGCACCACCGCGGAAGCCTAACCCGTCGACGGAGAGAGTCGCGCCGTTCAGATTTAAAACTCCCGAAGTATCAAGGACGAGTACACCGCCAGTTGAGCCATTCCATGCGAGCGCAGTAGGCGGGGCGGACGCGCTGAACGATGCCGTGGAATATTGCGGCACCACAATCACCTGGTAGGTGCTCTGGCCAGCTGTGGCTGACCTTGCAGCAGCGTGGTAAGCGAAAACCGTTCCGCCGCCAGTACCTGCACCGGTAATGGTTACGGAGCCACCCGTGGCAGGAACGGCGTTTTGCGCAGTGACAAACTCGTAATCGCCGGCGCTGTTGAGTGTTGTGAATCCCTGACCGGTGTAGCCGTTTCCATAGGCGACAGTGTTGGAGTCGTTGATGCTGGCATCCTGCATCTGGATGATCAGCAGCAGATTTCCGGCAGCGATGGCACCGCCAGCGCCAGTGGCTGCGCCCACGGGAATCGACGTTGCACCGGCGGCGACGCTTGCGGTCCCGGGATAGTAAGTGTTGAGGACGTTCGTGAGATTGGTTCCGCTGGAGGCCTGCGAAACGGCTGCACAGGAAATCGATTGTACGGTGGCAACGGCGACATACGTATTGTTGCCGGTGTTGGGATCAGGCGGCGCGCCTGAGTCGGTGACGGTTGCACTATTCGCGTAGGATCCGGCAGCGCTGGCGGTTTCCACCACCGCGATGGTAGCGGTGGCTCCGCTGGCGAGAGGAGTCGGAAGAGTGCAGATAATCGGGCCGGTTCCGGTGCAGGTTGTGCCCGCGCTGGGAGTGGTGGAAACCAGCGTCATGCCGGCGGCCAGCGTGTCAGTCAGTTTGACTGCATTTGCGGCTGAAGAGCCGTTGTTGGTCACTGTGATGTTGTAGGTTGTCGATGCTCCGAGAAAAACGGCACTGCCAACGGTGGTGGTGACTGCGATATCTGCCGTGGTCGGATTTATGGAGACAGCGCCTTCCGACCAATTGAGCGTGCTGGTAGCGGTTCCGGTATTTGTTTCCGAAACTCCGGCTGCGTTGCTGCACGTCAGAGTAGTCGCGGTGGAAGCGGTGCAAGTAAATGTACCGTTGTTCGCGGCGTTGGTGAATCCCGCTATTAAAAAAGAATCACCGGCGAAGCCATTGCCGGTGCCACCGGTAATCGTTCCAGCATAGACGGTACTGGTACTGGTGGCTGTTACCACAGTTGCCGTTGCGGGATCCGTTTCCGCAATCGGGGCTTTGTTATTGAGTGTGAGTGTGGTTGCCGAGGAGGCTGTGGCGGTGAATGTTCCGTTATCGCCTGCATTCGTGAACCCGCTGACAACCACGGTGTCACCGGCAAAAGCATTTCCGGCGCCGCCGGTGATCGTTCCGGTGTAAACCGCTCCGGTGGTCACGGTTGCCGCTCCAGCGTGCGTTTGAAAAACACCCCTCGTGTTGTTGAGTGTGATTGTGGTGTTCGAGGAGGCGGTACAGGTGAAGGTTCCGTTGTCCCGGCCATTCGTGAAACCGGTGACAACGACAGTATCGCCGACGTAGGCATTGCCGGCTCCGCCGGTAATCGTCCCCGTATAAACGGTGTTGCCACCGGCGTTATTGCCAGCCGCTGTGAGGGTAAGCGCGACCGTGGAGGGAGCGACGGATGTGAGGTTAAACGCGGCGGCGTCGGGCACAACCGATGTGAGGTTGAGAGTTTCGGCGAAACTTTCCGAAACTGGCACACTGGGCGCGCCGGTTCTGCTGCTGGCCGAACTGGCGATATCCTGACTTGCATTTGGAGTCGTCCCTCCGGAGGTTACGTTCCACTGCGTAACCTGGGGGCCGGGGACGGCGATCGCCCCCATTCCTACTGCCAGCGTGTCAAAGACCATTCCATTAACAACGCTCGGAACATCGAGTTCGGAATAAGCGGCGGCAGCGCCGTTGCCCGAGACGAACGACCCAAGAGGAACGGTCTGATCAACACCGGTGAAGACGGTCGCTCCGGCGGCCACGCCAACGGTTGCAGCAGTCGGAATATTGACGGAAACAATAATCGGCAGGTTGGTTCCGGAGGCGGGATTCAGCAAATACCACTGTTCGACGCGGCGTGTATTTCCGGCATCGTTGTGCGCGCCCACCAGTGTAAGGGCTGTTCCGTTATAAGTAATACCGCTGACGGCGGTCGCGGTGCTGTTTGAAATATTCATGGAAACGCCAACCAGCAGCACACGATTTGCAGTGGCTGAGGTGGTGTGGTTGAAAGTGAGCGTCTTGGTGCCGGCCCCGATGAGGTCGGCGGTGGTGTTCGTACTGGGACTGGTATCGACCGCAACCTGGGCGCGAGAATTTGGCGCCAACAAAAGAGCGGTAGAAAAAACGGCCGCGCCGATGAGACCGAAGCCGCTTCCGCGTGGTCGGCGAATCATTTTCAGGAGCTTGCCTGCGCGATATTGGGCGCGAGCCGCACCCTGCAACAATTTGCCGGTGAAACCGTTTAAGTTCGCCGTCACGATTTTCGTTCCAAGCCTCACTTCTTTGGCGAGAACAATGCCCAGGATTTGGTCGGCGCGCACCGGAGGATCGTCTTGCTGTCCGCAATCGCCTCGAGTCATGAAAAGATTCTTATCCTGATCGATAAGCACGAGGCGGTGAACCCGGAATCCGCTATGACCTTTCGTAAGTACAATATCGCCCCTACGTAATTTGCTCACGATTACGGCGGTAACATGCACAATCTCTCCGTCACGGATACAGGGGGACATACTGGCGCCGCGCGCCTCGAAACGCACGGTTAATCCCTTGTTCAGAAGCTCGCGGCTGAGGGCCTCGAAGCGCTCTGAATCGGACTCGCTTTCAGTCATTGAATTGAAGAATTTTTTCTACGGCGCGCTCGTCGGGCTCGAAGGAGTAGCGATAGCAGGGAACGGAATCGGCGATGCGCTCCAGGAAGCTCAGGGCGTGGTCCACGTATTCGTGGCGGTGGAAGGGAACGAAGGCGCGTGCGAAAAGTTCGGCGACCATCTGGCTGCGCGAGAGGCGAGTAAGGACGTTCCCGTGGCCGTGTTCGAGGACAAAAATTCGCTGCAGCGGAGCGCGCTGCGGGAGGGCGAAATGGGCTTCGCCATGCCACGGAGTTCCGTACATGTAGATCTGAGCGAAGTCTGCTGACCGGTTACCTTCGTAAGCTTTTTCTTCGCGGATTTTATCTTCAGAAGCCGAGTGTTCGCGGACCGGGTGTTCGCGGACCGGATGTTCACGAACAATGATGCGATCGTCGCTGAGGATCTCTACTTTGTGGAGTGAGGTCCAGAGGCGAGCGGTAGTGCTCTTCCCTGCTCCGGAGTGGCCGACGAATAAGTTGTCTGCGCCGTCGGGGCCGACGATGCCGACTCCGTGGAGTTCGATGGCGGGCTCCTGCGTTAAGCGGTGCATGATCAGCAGTTCGTCGAGGGGATACTCGAGGGGTTCAGCTGAGTAAGCATTTCCCTCAAAACACTCACTACTCATCTGAATGGTCGCCCGGCAAAAGCCGCGGTCTACGAGCAGCCTCTTATATGGTCGCTTTCCGAAAAGTGGTGTGCTGAAGTCAAATTGAAATCCGGCCTCTCGCTCGTACAGTTGCCACAGGGAACCGGAATCGAAAAGCTGAGACCCTGGCATGTCAAAAAGTTTCGAGATCCATGTCACCTCGACAGAAATGTCGAAAGCGTCCGTCTCTATCGCAAATGGCTCGAGTGCGGGAACCAGCGTAACGTCGAGATTGCGATCCCCGCGGAGTTGCACCGACACCCCGCCAACGCGGAAGGAGTTGCTGCGTACGACGGCGGAAGAATTCGTATCCGATTTCGAAATTGTTGGTTTCAACGCCAAGCTCGCCCTCGTCTTAACAGTTGGAATGGCACAACTCTTATGAGCCGAGACTCATGCAAACGAGCGCAGCGCAGCTGGTGGTAGCTGGACCTGTCGTACCGGAGATCTTGCAATGCCCCAGGACAGCTTCCTCCGGGCGAAGGCTGATCGTCGTCAATTGCGGTGGCTCATAAGACTTCTTTGCGACGGATTGGACTAATTTGAGATCCACTCAGCGCCCCCTCTTTACATTCGATCAATGGCTCCCGCAGTTGCCGCAACTGCCGGACGCGATCATATTGTTCAAGATGGGAAAGTTTTGTTGCGGCCCCACCCAGCTTTCTACGTCAATTTCTTTGGTGCGAATCCGGTGCGCGGAATCCTGCAGTGCATCATGTTCACTTCCGCCAACGCAAAATTCACACTCTCCATGGGACGGAACCTGAACTCCGATCGTCGCCGCTCGCAAGTGAGCGACCTGGCAGAGAAAAGCAACCGGACTCTCACGATCGCCGTTTTCCATCTCTCCATTCGCCGGACACATCCCACACAGCGATTGAATGCGGCACTCCCGGCACTTTGTCACACGTGTACGTTTTCGTGTTCGGACCTCGTGCAGAGAATGTTCCCATACCTGTTTGAGACCGAATTGCCGAACGTCGAATGTCTCCTGCTGCGAGATCACGCAAATTCCCATCTCGCCGTAAGCATTGATGGCAAACCCGTTCATTCCGCCGCCACAGAAATACACGCTATCGTTTTGCGCCAGATTGGGCGGACTTTCAAGATCTCGCTTCGCAAGTCTCCGATATTCACTTTGTCCCTTCGGCGCATGCATATCAAGCGCAACCACCTCCTCTGGCGTAAGCCGCACCGCTAGTGGGCTCTGGGAGCAGTCAATGCGCGGATTGATCTGGCCGTCCATCTTGAACTCAACCCCTAGCTCTTCTTCCGCAAACTGCCGCATCGCCGTTATTTCGTGCTTGTTGATGCTGGTGGCCACGGTCTTCAACTTGAGTGGCAAGCCTCTTTCGCGCAGGAATTTGATTCCACGCAGGCAGCGGTCGTAGGAGCCGGGGATCATCGTCAAGGCTTCGTAGGTTTCGCGGGTACGACCGTAGAGTGTGATTTCGATGGCGAAGGGCGGCCATTCGACCAGATAATCTGCGATCTTTTCCGTGATCATCGTGCCGTTGGTGAAGAGGGTAATCAGGAAACCTTTTTTCTTGGCGTAGGTATAAATTTCGAGAAAATCCTTGCGGGCGAAAATTTCGCCGCCGGTGTAGAGGAGCCAGAAGCAACCCATCTCGACCAACTCGTCGAGCATTTTGAAATGCTCTTCGGTGGTCATTTCGCGGCTGCGGGCGGCCTGGTCGCCCATAGGCAGATTGTTGTAGCAGTGCTGGCATTCGAGGGGACAGCGGCGGGTGACTTCGATGGAAACTTGCATGGGCGCGCGCTTGCCGGATTGACGCTGGTGCAGGTCGGCGCTGAATGCTCCGTAACTCAGTTGTTCCATGGTCCCCCTGATTTACCCCACCATCTGTAGTGGCTCACGAATTTGCACCAAATCTGCCGCCAGCATGTCGTACAAGAACTGTTTCACGTCTTGCTTCGCCTGATCGTGGTCGACGGCATATTCGCTTTCGACAGCGCTGACTAATTCGTCGAGGCGCTTGGGCGATTCGAGCGATTGCCAGATTAAAGAGCCGGTTGAGTTGAAGCTATAGATCGACGCCAGATCTCCAACCTTGCCGCGCACGGGAACGATCAAAGTTTCTCCGGCGACGCGGCGTGAAACTACAGATTGCGAGCGCACAAAAAGCTGTGTTCCATGCGGGCTGGCAGAGTCTTCAATGGATTCCGTATTTCGCAGCAAGACTGTATCCATAAGAAAATTTAGAGAAACATCTTCCGCTTTGGATTACCGCAGAACTGCCCCTATAAAGCAATTGCGCCTTTGGGCGGAGGTATTCGATTGGTTATCACCCGTGATGGTTCAGAAATATAGCCGCGACAAGGAGTTACGACATCGAGGAGGTCGTAAGGCGAGAACTAAAATCGGTGCGACATCTTTTTTGGTCGTCCAATTGTAAGTAAGTCGCAATTCATAAATTATCGAAAGCAAAATCAGTAGTTACTCTGGTTACCATCAGAGAGCGGGAAAGTTGGCTATGATGAAGGCCTGGGGTAGTGATGAAAAAACTCAATTTCCTGGTCTCCCTCACCAACGACGACAACGACTATCAGCAGGAGCAGGCGGCTGCGGCGGAAAAGGCTGCGCGGCGTTTGGGCGTGGAGCTGAAGATCATCCATGCCAACAATGACGCGGTCACGCAGAGCCAGCAATTGTTGCACTACATTCAGGGAGCGGCGGCAACGCGTCCCGATGCGATTGTGTTTGAGCCTGCGGGTGGAACTGGGTTTCCGCAAGTGGCGCGTGCCGCCACGGCCGCGGACATTGGCTGGGTGGTTCTGAACCATGAAGCGGATTACGTTCACCAGTTGAGGCAGACTTGCCAGGTACCGGTATTCTCGATCAGCTCCGATCATGGCGAGGTGGGAGAGATTCAAGGCAGACAATTTGCAGCGTTGCTGCCGCAGGGCGGTTCGATTTTATATATTGAGGGACCCGCGAACAGTTCGGCTGCTCACGAGCGAACCGCTGGTATGAACCGGACCAAGCCTGAGAATATTCAGGTGAAGACGATGCGAGGAAACTGGACGGAGCAGAGCGCACACCGGGCGGTGACTTCGTGGTTGCGGTTGCGCACGTCGCAGGAAACACACATCGATCTGGTGGGAGCGCAAGACGACAGCATGGCGGCGGGCGCGAGAAAAGCGTTTGAGGAGATTGCAGGAAGTGATCGCGAGCGCTGGCTGAAGATTCCATTCACGGGTTGCGACGGCTTGCCGAAGACGGGGCAGGCCTGGGTACGAAGCGGAGTGCTGGCGGCGACAATTTATATACGTCCTATCACGGACCTGGCGTTGGAGATGCTCACCGAAGCGATTCGCACTGGAGTTCAGCCGCCTGAAAGAAAGCTGATCAATCCCGAATCCGTACCTTCTTTCGAAGATCTCGCCGCACGCGCCGCAAAGAGCAGTGCCGCGAAGCAGCGCGCAACCAACGCTTAACTGCCGAGGGCGACCAAGTTGGAGTTTGGCGCGTGCGGCTGCAGGCGCAGATTACAACGGATGCCGGGAAGCAGAAATCGTGGCCAGCAAATTGTCGTCGGCTCCAGCTTTGCTGAGGCGTTGACGGATATCGTCACTCAGAGAAAAATCTACTTTAAATTTGTCGACGAGAGTTGCGAGGCGCTTGCAGGTGATTCCGCCCTGAAGTCCTTTTTCTACTTCCAGTAGAGAGAACGGCTTTGAGTTCTCGGTTTTCGCATCTGCCTTCGGCTCCGTTTTCGCTTCGATCACCGGTTCTGAAGTTTTTGCAACCAGATCCGGAGCTCGCCAGTTTGCTTCCTGCCGCGAGATCGTGCCCTTCTTGAGCAGCTGTTCCAGAGCGTTTTGCGCGGGCTGATTTTGTTGGCGCGCGGCTTTGCGAAGCCATGCCGCGGCTTCATGCGGATTTTTCGAAACTCCACCTTCCCCATCGCGAAACAAGCAGCCCAATTCGTATTCGGCCGCGGCATTGTTGTGCACGGCAGATTTCCGCAACCACACCAGTCCTTGCTTTGGATCTTTTAATTCTCCTTTTCTGTATAGGACGGCCAGAGCGAACTCCGCGCCGGGATGGCCCTGATCGGCGGATTTGCGCAACCATTCCAATCCCTGCTTGGAATCTTTCGGAACACCTGTACCCGTGTAATAGTCCTTGGCTAATTCGTACTGGGCTTCGGCGTTTCCTTCTTTGGCTTGTTTGTGGAGAGCGGCGAAATCCTGGGTTTGTGCGGAGGCGAGCGGAAAGACGAGAGCCGCGACGACAGAGACTAAAACAACTTGAATGAGTGGATAGCGAAAGTTCATGAGCCGATTCCCGTTCAGGCTGAAATCCCGCGGGAACATGGGGGCGATATTAAGTCGGGTGAGAGGCGAAGTCAATGCAGAGTGCGGAATGCCGAGCAACCTTCGAGTGCTCCTGCCACAGTTAGAAAGTAACGCCGGGTACGGATTCCGTGCTACTCTTTTACGCGAATTGGCGACTTGGCGCCGCTTGGGGCGGAATCGGTTGAGGCCTCGCTACGCTCGACGGACAGCCGAGGGCCTGCCCTGAGCTTGTCGAAGGGGCGGCAGTCCCTACTTAGTCATTGCCGATTCGCGGCATAACTCATGAAATATTGCACCGCATGCCAGAAGACTTACTCCACCGAGCATGATGTGTGTCCGACGGATCACACGCGGCTGCAGGTGGCGCATGAACTTCAGCCGGGCATGATCATTCGCAATAAATATCAGATCATCGAACGCATTGGGATCGGCGGCATGGGGCTGGTTTACCGCGGGCGGCATCTCACGTTCAACGAGATTTGCGCCATCAAGATTGTCAACGATGACATTGCGGGCAATGCCAGCTTTCTGCAACGCTTTCAGACGGAAGCGATTGTTGCGCGCAAGCTGCGGCATCCAAATGCGGTGCGGGTGGAAGATTTCGATTACACCGAAGATGGAAGACCCTTCATCGTGATGGAGCTGGTGGAGGGGAAGAACGTGAGTGAGGTTCTTCAGAAAGAAGGCGCACTGGCGGTTCCGCGCGCCATTCGCATTGCGCGGCAGGTAGGACTGGCGATTGGAGTGGCGCACAAGCTTGGTATCGTGCATCGTGATTTGAAGCCGGGCAACATCATTCTTACTGTCGACGAGCACGGGCAGGAAACGGCCAAGGTGCTCGACTTTGGAATCGCGAAACTGCGCGAGGCTGCGGGCGAAGACCGGCCGGAGATGACGATGACCGGCATGGTGGTAGGCACTCCTTTATATATGTCGCCAGAGCAGTTTCTGGGAAAGAAAGCTGGCGGGGAAGTCGACGGGCGCACAGATATTTATTCGCTGGGGGTGGTGCTGTACCAGATGATCACGGCGCAGCTGCCGTTCGAAGCCGAGACGCCGTATGCGCTGATGCTGCAGCATCTGCAGACGAGTGCGCGGCCTCCGCACGAAGTGAAGCCGGAGCTGCACATTCCTTCCGCGCTGTCGCAGGTGATTCTGAAGGCGATGGAGAAGTCGCGGGAGAACCGATTTCAGACGGCGGAGGAATTTGTTGCGGCTCTGGATCAGATTAATCTGGAGCAGGTGACGGTAGGCGGCGTGGTTGATTCGCCCGTGCGCGTAGCGAGCACACATTCTATTGCGCCCGCAGTTTCGGTTGCTTCCGGTGCGGGTATCGCTGCAACTCCTGCCAGTACGGCGATTCCGGTGGCAGTTGACTCAGGCACAAGTAGCGGGCAGGCATCTGGAAGCATCGTGCAGGGCGCAGCTTCGCCGGATGCGGCGGTGATCAATAGTGCGGCGCAGCATGTGTTTATGCCGCCGCGGAGTCTTAACGCGAAGCTGTTGCTGCGCGTTGTGATTGTTTTGCTGGCAGCCGCATTGGTTGGAGGAGCGGGATATCTGAAATTTCAATCGGCGAGGCGCGCCAGAATCAAGAGTGATGTGATGCAGATGTTGAAGAACGCTCCGTCAACGACTTTGCGCGAGGCGGATCTTCGAGTGTGGGTATCAAACGATCGCGATGTAACCCTCGATGGAGCGGTGCATGGCATCGAGGACTCAGCACTGGCGGAATGGCTTTCCAGTTCGGTGCCGGGCGTGAGTCACGTACACAACCGGCTGATTGTGATACCAGCAGTGGCGACTGTAACTTCCGAGTCGCTCGTCAATAAGGGGATTGGGCTTTTGGATACAGGGGATTATGCCTCTGCCATCGACTGCTTCCGGCAAGCGTCGGCCGATCCAAACAATAAGGCGGCGAAGCAGTTGCTGGATCAGGCGCAGCGGGCGCAGCAAACGGAAGAAGAATTGTTGAAAAACCGGCAGTAAAAATTATCGCCACGGATCAGTACGGATTTTCACGGATCTAAGAGCACATTCTTTATCCGGGAAGTGGCGCAGTTTGGCTTACGCGTTGCACCAGTTAAGCTGGAGATCCTTCCCTACGCCTGAAAAACGGCTCCGCTCAGGATGACAATCGTCGTGTAATAGTCAAGCTGCACCACTACCTGTATCTGTGATAATCCGCGCGATCCGTGGCTGATTTTTTGTGGGCGTGGATCACGAGCCCTGGTTGAAGGCCTCCTTCACAACTTGCGCTTCGGTTTGATCGGCTGCGGCCTGCTGATCCTGCAGAGTGTTTGCTGCGGAATTATCCGGTGGAGGTTGGGGAACTTCTCCGCCAACGGTGGAAGTGTCGGGAGCCTTGGGAAGGCCGCCGATGCCTTGTTTTGAGGCAAGCGTCTTCAGGCCATCATCCATCTGCTCCTGGAAATGATTGTGCATTTCCTGCAGGTCGTCGACGGAAACGGCGACGGTTTTGCCAGAGGCACAATCGGATTTCTTGCTGCTGGTGACAATCGCGGTGACCTTCTGGTCGGAATCGGGCGTGTTGCTGGTGCGGGTGAGGACATCGCCGCCTGTGAGTCCGCATTCCTGGCCGTCAGCGACGACTGCGAGGTCGCTGGCAACAATGAAGGTGGTATGAGCGGGATCGAGCGCGGCCGGTACTTCGCCGGTGCTGGCGGTGGTTGCGGCGGGTGCGGCGGCAGCGCCAGCGGCAGCGGGTTGAGCCGAGGATGCCTGCTCGGCGGCGAGTTGCGCTTTTACTTCTTCGGCGATTGCCTGCTTCACTTCAGGAGTGAGGGCGACGGTGCCGGAGTTGGACGCGGGCGCTGCCTGATCCCCGCCGCCATTATCTTGGGCCGACGCATCTCCTCCATTGCCGGCATCTCCTCCGCCGCCGGCTTGTGCGGCGTTCGCTTCAGCCTGAGCTGCATAGGCGGCCTGGAGGTTCGCGGAAATCAGGTAATCCGTGAGCCAAAATGCTGCGCTCGGATACACCGCGTAGGGAGCGAAATATCCCCCGTAGAAGCCATACCAGGGAGCTCCTCCCCAGCCCCAGCCCCAGGCTACCGGCGCCGCCCACGGGTTGTAGGCCCAACCATAGAATCCGGGATTGTAATAGTAGGCAGGATAATAGCCGTAATAGGGATGCCCGCCGTAATAGTAGGAGCGGTAAACGTGAGAGTATGCGTGACCGTTCACAACATAGGTACGGGAAACATAGGTGTGGCCGTTGCGCACGGCGTAGGGACGCTGCACATAGCCGCCATGCCTTCCGGTGGTGACAACGCGAGCGCCATTATGTTCGCTGACAACGGTTCGGCCGCCGTGCATACCATGTTCGATGTGCATGCCGTTTCGATCGACGGAACGGATTTGTCCGTTGGGCCGGATGCTGGCATGACCTCCGCCTTTGAGGGCGACGGTGCGGCCGGGAGGCGTTCGGCTGGCACTGGCGCGAGTTGCTCCACCCGGCCTTCCGGGTGTTCCGCCCTTGCCTGCCGTTCCCGGCCTGCCGGCGGTGTTGCCACGGCCAGCAGTGGTATTCGATCTACCGGCGGTTCCAGTGCGTCCTGCGGTTGAAGTGCGAGCCGTGGTGCCAGTTCTCGTGGTAGTTCCTGGTCGAGCTGTGCCCGGCCTCGCGCCCGTGGTGGAATGGCCGGCAGTGGAGGTGCGGCTCGGAGTGGAGGTGTGCGCGGCGGGATGAGCGGGAGCGGAAACGTGAGGCGCCGCCTTGGGTGCTGACGGAGCGCTCTTCTTTTGGCCCCAGACAAGAGACGGAAGCGCCATGATGACGAAGAAGAGGACTAAGCCCCGCAGCCTATTCATAATTATGTTGTCGCATTTCATCGCAATCTCCTGAGGGTCGGAAAGCATTAATTCCTATAGTGACTTCATCGGCAAAAACGTTACGCACCCAAGTTCTGCCTGGGAGAATCTCGACCTCATCTGATGGGGGGCCCCGTGGGCTTGCTACATCGCTCACACAGGGAAGTGACGGAAATCTTGCTCCACGGAGGCGGAACAAGTCAAGAAAAATCCCGAGGACAGGTCTCAGGATAGATCATAAGAGGAAAGATCAGTGGTTGCCGTCGACGCTCAGGTTTACGCGAGACAGGCCAGCCTTGGCGGCCTGATTGCCGGGCTCGAGGTGCAGCACAATGTCGTATTCGTGGCGGCTGGAATCATAGTCGCCGGCCCCGGCGTCGGCTTCGGCTTTTTTGAGTAGTAAAGGAACGTCTTTGGCAGTGAAGCCTTCATATTCGGCTAGGGGCTTCACCTCGACGGCCGTGGTGGTAGGCGGAATTGATTTCGGCGCTTCCGGCTTTCGGGTGACGCTGGCAGCGGCGGGCGCGACCTTCGCGGGTTGCACTGAGTGTGGGACTGGTGAAGTAGCATTGTTCGGCAGAGGCGCGGGTTTCACGGGCTGCGGCGCGTCGTTGCTATTGCTGTTGCTATTTACCGGAAGGTTGGTATTTACCGGTGCATTCACTGTTGCGGGCCGCTTGCGCAGAGTGGGAAGTGCGTACAAAGTTGCCAAAGCCAGCACTACCACTGCGGCCAGAGCCACTAGCAGGCGATGGGAAGCCATCCAACTGGGTTCGTTTTCCGGTACATCGAAGGCAGACAACTTCGTCGTTGAAAAACCGCCGGTTCGCAGGTCGGATGATTTCGTTCGCGGGGGATTTTCTTCGACGGCTACCAGAAGCCCCTGCTCATCGGGAATAGGCTGCCTCTGAAGCGCCTGCTGGAGATTGGCCGCGAACAACTCATAAGTTTGCGGCGAGGTCCAGAGGAGTTCGGCATCTCCGCCCGCGGCATGGTCCGTATCAGGATCGAGGAAGCGGAATTGCAGTCCGGGCAAGTCGCGAAGGTGATCGTAGGTTTCGCGGCTCACGAGGATCTGGCCCGGCTGGGCCTGGCGCAGCAGGGAGAAAGCAGGCGACGTGTTGCCGGCATCACCCTCTAGAAACGGCCGAAGTTCGACCGGGCGATGCACAGCGATAGCCACTCCAAAACAATCGTCCGGACGCCGCCGGGAAAATTCCGTGACCGCGCGCTCGATGGACTTTGCCGCTTTTAGCGCCTGGACTGCATTATTGAAATGGGCCGACATGCCGCTGCGTAGCGAGTCCAAGGGCGTGCCTTGAGCAGCCGTGACCACATTGGCAATCAAGCATATGAGATTGTTATCCGTTTTCCAGGAAATCTCTGACGATCTGGAGCGCAACTGAGCGGGGGTCCAAAGGCGAATGGAGATATCCGCCTCAGCCTTGAATGGCTGGCGGTTCGCGCCTTCAGCCCTAGGATCGCGGCTGGATCGGAGAACTTGAAGTCCTGCGGCCATGTCTTCTGGGTGTTGCATCCACTTGCGGCCTGCGTGGCTCCTTGAAGATCGGGCCAGCGCGCCGGGGGTCTCGGCAAGACTGCCAGCTTACGTCAAAATAGCCCGGCGCGCAAACCCCACGAAAGTGGGGTATTTTCAGAAAAACCTCATGGTACAGAAGTGCCGCCGAGCGGCATTCTGCGGGGCGTTTCCCTACTTGACTTCAAGATATGTGTGAGTATTATTGCCGTACCTCTGGCAGCCCAGTGGCTCGGTGCTCCGAGCGTCACTGCGGGCGCGAGATTTCCAGGAAAACTATGGCGTCCTCGTTTCGTAGCTTTTGGTCTTGCGCGCTTCGCGTCGTTGTGTGTAATTCGCTTGCGGTTGTAGTGCTGACTTCCCTTCCTCGAACCAGCGTTGGCGCGAAAGAACCTCCGGTTAACGCCATTGAACTTTACGACGGGCCAAACGGGGCGGCGTACGTTCAGATCGCGGAGTTCATGATCAATGGCAAGGCGGAACTGAGAGCTTGCGGAGCAGCGGAGCGGATTGACAAGTCCGCGTACTCGAAGCTGGCAAAGGTACCGCTATCCGGGGCAACTTCGCTGGAGCGTGGATCTGACGGAGTGATGACCATCACCCGGGACTCGGTAGCAACCTGCGTGGTTCCTTCCAATTTGAAGCTGGAAAAGAACGAGGGGTCGACGCCGGCGGAACTTGCTGAAATGGCGGTCGTGCAGGGACGAGTAACGGCTTCGTCACCGGCGGGAGTAGACGCCCCGCAGCCACTGAAACGAGGAGTGAAGATTCAATTCGTCGCCGATGCGGATACGGAGTTGGCCGAATACCTCCGAGCCGATCGGGCGCACTCGATTGCCGGATGGCGGGATTATCTTGGCCGATATCCGGCGACTGCCCACGTCGGGCAGGCCAAGCAAGCTCTGGCTGCGTTGCTGGTAAAGGAGGGCGAGGACCACCTTGCCGCGTATCGCAAATCGGCGGGGACGGCGACTCCGGCATACGCGGAGTTGAAAGCGGCGAAGCAACGCGACGACGAGGCACGGGACGTGGTGCCATCCTCCGCCACAGCGTTGAAGTTGAGAGATGATGTGCGCCTCGAACTGGGGACGATTACCGAGAAGAGCCGGGCTGAATTCCAGGCCTATAAGTCGGCGTTGGCGGCGCACAGTGCGGGCTATGTTCATCTGGTGAAAGCGCGTGACTTGTCGACACAGGCGGTTGAGATTGATTCAACCTTTGATCAGTTGCAAGCCTTGCAAACCACCATTTCCGCGGAAAGCCGCACGCTGGAATCGGCTTTGACGGCGGGCGAGGGATTGAAAGCCAAGCAGCAGTTTGACGCGGCGCGGGCGGCGATTTCAGCCTATGTCTCTTTTGCCGACGAAGAGCCCCGCATCGCGGCGATCGTGGATGCGGATTACAAGTTTCACTTCGATCAGGGCGCAAAATTTGCCGGCAGCGAGAAGTGGCAAGATGCGGTTCAGGAGCTGCAAAAAGCCAATGGCGTCAAGAAGACGCCGGAAGGCGTAGCCGCTCTGAAGAAAGATGAACAAGGTTTGGAGACTGCGAACACTCGCGCGGCCGCTGACGCTGCGCTGGCCAAGAGCGCGGACTTCGAGGCGCAGAAGCAGAACGTGGAAGCCTACGAGGTATTGGCCGATTTGCCGCCAGCCTCGCGAGCCCTGGTTGCGGACCGCATGCAAGCGCTGAGTGAGGCTTACATCAAGGGCGCTTCAGATGAAGCCAAGACTCTGCAGGCGGCGCATACTCCGATTCAGGGCCGGAACGATGAAGTGGAAGCTGAGCGCGCTTACGACTTATTGGAGCGAGCTTATGAAGTCGGCGGAGAACAAGACAAGAATCTCAAGCTGCGGATTGATTTGCTGTCTGAAACCATCAGCGACCACTATCTCGAGGTTGGGAAGCGTTATCTAGAAAAGCCGTTGGGTTCGGGAGTGGGGCTGGCTTGGCTCTATCTTGATTTGGCGCAACAGTACAAACCGAATCGCGACGACGTTCGCGATGAGCGCACCCGCAGTACCGCGATTCACCAGATGCGTTCGAAGCTGTCGATCCGGGTGGTGTTTCGCGATCAGACGTCGCGCCGCGACAGCGCGGGTTTCGCGGAGCAGCTTTCGGATGCGATTGCGACTGGTCTTGAAACTTCAGGGTTGCCAGTGCGAGTCGTGCGCTCGAACGACACCACCAATGCGGAACCGAATTTCCAGTTGGTGGGCGACGTGCTGCAGCACCGTCCGACGGTGGTTTCCACGGTAGAAGCGAAAGAGTCGAAATACCGGTTCAGTTCGCGGGACATTCCCAACGAAGAGTGGAACAAAATGAATCGGGAGTACGAAACCGCAAACCTGGAACTGGAAAGCGCGCAAAAAGCCTTGGAAGGCGCACAGGCCCACGGCAAGAAGAAAGAAATCTCCGAAGCCAACGATAGTGTGGCCGCGGCAGAGAAGAAAGTTGAGGAAGCCCACCAAAAGCTGGATGCGATTCCGAAGACCAATGCCGAGGATGTGCTGAAGCCTTACAGTTACACGAAAAAAACGATTGACCTCAGAGCTGTGGTCGAACTGGCATTTCGGATTGTCGATGCTTCGGGTAACGCAATTGAAGTTGTTCCCGCTTTCAAAAAAGAAAATCACGGCACGTTTGTGATTCTGGAAAATGTAAAGCCGGAGGATACTGAAGGCATCAAAGCGCAAGGTTCGCCACCGGATGAGATTCAGTATTTGAACGATGTTGAGATTGAAGCGCGGGAAGCCTTAATCAAGGCGGCGCGGGAAAAAGTAGAAGGCTTGCCGGCAAAGATACTGGATCTGGCGCACCGTCGCCTTCAGGATGGTGATCTGGATGGAGCGGCGGAGGCTTATATTCTCTATCTGAACGCTACGCCGGAAGCGGACACGAAAGAGCGCAGCGAAGGCAAAAAGTTCCTCGAAGGTAACTTCAACATACGCTGGGTGGCGAGCTCAGCCTCGTAAGAATTCCTGATGTCTACACATCTACAGATTGGCAGGAGAGCTTGAGCACCCCACCCCTCACGCGGATCGGCAAGTACGAGATCACCGGCCTCCTCGGCCGGGGCGGCATGGGTCTGGTCTATCGCGCTTTCGATAAACATCTGGGACGCGAAGTCGCGATTAAAACCATCACCGAGGGGTTCGCCGAAGATCCAGAAATGCTACAGCGCTTCTATCGCGAAGCCGCCAAGACGGGCATGTTGAAGCACCCAAATATTGTGACGGTCTACGATTTGGGCGAGCAGGAATTTCCCTACATCGTGATGGAATACGTTGCCGGAGAAGCGCTGGATCGCGTCATCCAGTCGGCACGCCCCCTGCCTCTGGTTTTGCGGCTGAAAATTATCGAACAGGTCTGCTCCGCGCTGGCGTATGCGCATCGCAACGATGTGATTCATCGTGACGTGAAACCTGCGAACGTCATCGTGCAACCGGATGGCGTGGCAAAGCTGCTGGATTTTGGAATTGCACGCCAGGAAAAACAGGAACGTGGATTGACCCGCACCGGCAATGTGATTGGGACCATCCACTACATGGCGCCGGAACGGTTACGCGACCGTGCTTTCGATGGCCGCTCCGATATTTTCTCGGCGGGAATCATGCTGTACCAATTGCTGACCGGACAACTGCCTTTCAGCGGCGAAGATTTTAGCGTGGTACAGAAATTATTAAATGAAAAACATCCGCCGCTAGGCGATTACCTGCACGAGTATCCGGCGGCGCTCGATGCAATTCTTGATCGATCACTCGCCAAGAATCCGGATGACCGTTATAACTCAGCCGACGAAATGGCCGGAGAACTTTACGCCGTCGCCGATGAAGTAAAAAAAGGCCAGGTGCTCGAAATGCTGGAGCAAGCCGAGTCTCTGGTGAACGAGCAGGAGTTCCTGAGGGCACGCGAGATCCTTCTGCAGGTGACCAAACTGGATGCGCAGCATACCAAGGCGCGGCAGTTGCTGGTGTTAGTGCAGCAGAATCTGGCGTTGCGGCAGCGCGCGGGCCAGATCAAAGAATTAAAGTTTCAAGCCGAAGCTGCGCTGCATGAGAAGCAATACGACGTCTCTATCGGCCATCTTGAGGAAGCTCTTCGCATGGACCCGTCCAGTTCCGAACTGGCGGAGTTGCTGGAATCCGTGCGGCGTAAAAAGCAATCGCGGGAAAAGATTGAAGCGTATTTACGCCAGGCGGATGGAGCGCGTAGCCGCGGCGATCTGGAAGGAGCGCGCGGGATAATTGCGAAAGCTCTCGATCTGGATAAGGACGACTCGCGGGTGCGGGCCGCTTTTGCAGTTGTGGCGCAGCAAGCCGAAGAAGCAGCGCGGCTGGCGAAGGCGCGGCAGTTGCTAGATTCCGCGCGCAGCGAAATGGGAAGCCGGCACTTCACCGCGGCAATGAAATTATTAAACGACGTAGAGCAGATCGATCCCGCGAACCCGGAAGTGATCTCGCTTCTGAAGCAAGCGAAGGCCGGGCAGGAACAAGAGCAGCGACGACGCGTCGTGGAACAACTGCAGAACGAAATCTCCGCAGCGACCACCTACGAACAGCTCACCACGGCGGCGGCGCGCGTGAACCTTGCGCTGGAGAGAATGCCGAACGAGCCATCCTTACTGAAGTTCAAGGGACAATTGTCACGGCAGATTCGGGACTCTGAGGCGCGGCGCGATGTGGACGAAACGGTGCAGCGTTGCCGCACATTGCTGGAGACCGCTCCGGAGGATGCGCTGCACGTGGTGCGCGACAAACTGCGAGAGTTTCCCGGCAATGAACGGCTGCTGGTTCTGCAGGCTAGCGTTGAGGAACAAATTGAAAACGGCAAACTGCAGGCGGCGCGAGAGCACTTTTTGGCGCAGGCTCATGAGGCGATCGAGCAGCGGCAATACCGGCAAGCGGTGAGGCTTCTGGAAACGTGCCAGGCAGATGGAATCTTTTCGGGGGAGATTACCGAGTTGCTGGAGTTTGCCCGGCACGAAGCCGAGCAGCAACAGCGAGAATCACTGGTGGAATCAAGTTTTGCGGAAGCACAGGCCTTGCTCGCCAAGGGTGCGTATACAGAGGCAATCCGATTTCTTGAACCGGTGGTAAAGCAAACCAATGACGTTTCGATGCGAGCTCTTTTGGATAAAGCTCGAATCCAGGAACAAGCGCTGCAGCAGAAGATCGTCGATGTGCTGAGCGCGATACAGGAATTAATGAAGGGGGAACTTTACGAGGAGGCTGTAACATTCGTCGAATCACAACCAGAGCAAGTCTTGCAGGCTGCGGCAGTGCAGGAAGAACTACGGAAGTTGCGGGCAGCAGGCGACAACGAGGCGGATTTGTTGAACATCGCAGGAACCGTCTACGCCGCCTTGGATAATCTTGACTTCACCGGAGCCTTGGCAACTCTGGAGACTGCACTGCAATCGAATCCTAGCTCGCCATTATTGAAGCGGTTGCAGGAGACATTTAAACAGAGAATCAGAGTCACGGCCGATGCGGCACTTTCTTCGGCGCTGACCCGGGCGCGCGAGGCTTTAGCGGCGGGAGATCCGCGGTCGGCCGTGGATTTGATTCGATCGATCGCGGCGGTCACGGGGCACGCTGGACTTGAATTGCAGGGGGAACGCGAGCGACTTCTAAAAGAGGCTTTGCGCGCCCGGATGCTGGCACGGGTCGGAATCCGCAGAACTCGAACCGCTTCGACCAAGGCGGTTCCCGAAGAGTAGGTGGAGTTTTCAGGATCTGGCTCAATATCGGATTGGTGAACGAAAGAAATGAATTTAGTATTCCAAGCCGCGGGGAAAACCGATATTGGTCTGGTGCGGACTAATAATGAAGATAATTTTGGCTTCGACTTGCGGCGCGGAATTTTTGTGGTATGCGACGGCATGGGAGGAGCGGCTGCCGGTGAAGTGGCTAGCAAGATTGCGGTGGATACGGTGCTCGCGTACTTCCGAAAGGATTCCGGGCGAGCGGAATCGCCGGTGCTGGGCCGAAAGTTTGAGGGTGTTTCGGAAAATGCCGCGGCATTGGCGAATGCCATTCAACTGGCCAACCAGTCCATCCAGGAAGTTGGAGCGCAGAATCCGAATCGCGCAGGAATGGGTTCGACTATCGTTGCGGTGTGCCTGCACGGAAATCTTTTTTCCATCGCGAACGTGGGAGACAGCCGCATTTATCTGGTACGCGGCGGAGGGATCCAGCAACTGACGAGCGATCATTCTCTGGTGATGGAGCAGGTGCGCCGCGGTCTGATGACCGTGGAAGAGGCGGAACGATCCGAGATGCAAAACGTGATCGTACGGGCTCTGGGCTCGGAGGATATTGTCGAACCCGACTTGGAGGACCATGAATTCGCGCCGGGAGATGTGTTGCTGCTTTGTACCGACGGAATGTCACGCTACATCAAAGAAGAACAAATGCTTGAAGTAGTGAGCAGCGCGAGGTCGTTGAGTGAAGCGTGCGAAGCGTTAATTGAGGCCGCCAAGGCTGGCGCCAGTGACGATAACATCACGTGCGTGTTGGTGCGCGCTGCCGAGCAATCTTGGGGCAAGCGGCTGATTGATTCTCTAACTCCGGGTCGGGGAAATCATTCACAGCAGAGCTCCACGTGACGACCATCGGGTGAAACAAGCCGTCCGCAAATTTCAGTGCGCCACTTGTGGCACGCAGCGCACTCCTGTCAACTCCGACGACTGGAAGGGATTCACTCCCGCAACGTTCAGTTGATAGTCATAGGACTTTGGCTTGCCATTCGGAAGCATGATCGTCCTTCCATTCGACTGCATTATCCATTCCAGGTTGGTGACGTGCCCGGAACTCTGCGCGTGGGCATCGGCTACAAATCGAAAGACGGACCATGGTCCCTTGAACGAGCCTAGCGTATCGCCGCCAGGTGTGGTCGCTTGCACATCTTCGGAAGCGCCGGTCCAAGTGAATTGTTGTTGACTGCCGGTGCCCAGCATCGTCTGGTTGCCGATTTTCAGTACGACTTCCACATTGCTGGGAAGCGTTTTCAAGATATAGGCAAATTTGGGAGTAGATGAACCGCCAGAGTAGAGTGTATCGCTGAGCGCGGCGGCGCGATTGAAAAACGCCACGAAGACTGGCGACGCCTTGATTGCGCTGCCCGGCACAACTTCGTAGTGTGATCCCTGCTTAACCAATATCTGCTTCAGCTTATCGTCGTAGAAGGCCCACAGGGCGCCGGTTTTGGGAGCGAGAATCTCATTCAACTGATCGATCGGGAGATCCTGATCGGAAGCGGGATTGAATGGATATTTGCTGGTGAGCTGAGCGAAACGGCCGCAGAAACTTTTGCCCGCCGCATTTACCGCTGCTGCCGGACCGAGCTTCAGCGGGACATCCACATTTGCGATGGGCTGTTCGAGAAGTGCTCGGACCAGATTTTCGTTGTGAAATTTTTGATCAACGCGCGTACCCATGACTTGCGTGACGGTAACTTTCGCCGCACCTTCCGAGTTTGCAACTTGCGAGAGCAAAGTTGGGTCTGAGGGATTGCCGGCGAGCGGGGCGATATCCGATTGCAACTTGGTGAGAGCTACGATGTAGTCTTTGTTGGAAGGAAGAATATATTGGTCGGGAAGCTTGTCAGGCGCACCCGGAGGCTCGAGGGCTTGCACCGGCAAGAACGGCGCAGCTACATCGGGAATGCTGACCGCAGTGTTGTTCGAAATAAACCAGAACAATTCCAGCAGCGGCGACGTAGGTCCGGTTAATTTTTCCAGCTTTCGTCCAGCATCGGCAAAGTCTCCGTAGCCAACCACGGACGATGTCTGAAGAACGGTGCGCCATTCTTTCGTGAAATCGTCGTAATAACGCTCGGTGAGTTTTTGCTGCAGGGTCGCTGGATCCAATTCCGATGCAGTTGCTTTTCCCAACACCCATTCCTCAACGCTCATGAACGATGGGTTGCGGAGTGCGTCCTGCACAAAAGTGAATCCATCCCGAGTGAAAGCGCCCCGCACTTTGTGGCTGCTTACGATTACTCCGCGGGAATCGCCGAAGCGCTCGTTGAAGCTGACATCAGGAATTTTTGCTTTCGCGATCAGCGGCAAATAAAAGCGATCGATGCCGGCGAACTGCGAGAGATAAAAGCGCGCCCGGCCGATCGACTTCGGATCATTGTCTGAAGGGAACGGGTTCGCGGCCGCCAGTTCCGTGCTGTAGAAATCAAACTGGGTTTTGGCGAGTGCGGCGCGGTCGGCATCGATGTCTCTGCCTGCAGTCCAGTAAGTGATCAGAACTGGAGTGAGAAACTCCTTCGTGCTTTTGTCGTTGTTACTGGTGGTGATGAGGTAGGCTTTCAGTTCGTCGTAGGTTTTTTCGTAGCTGTCGTTGGGACCCGGCGTATCCGGAACCGCGCGCAGACCATCTAACAACTTGCCTTGCGTATAGGCGAAAAGAATCTGGCGGAAGCGCTGGAAATAGGCGATCTTCGCGTCGGAATACAAGCGATCGCCGATGTAGAGTCCCCAACTCAGATGCAGCGGTACACCATCGGTTTCGTATGCCGCGAGCGTGGCCACTTGCTGGCGCAGGCGATCGAGTTTTTGGAGGCTGGTGAGCGAAGGAATGTCGTTCACTCCGCCCTGAGTAGCCGGCAGATCATTGATGGCCGAGCGGGCATCATTTTCCAACTGATGATTGCCGACAAAAGAAACCAGAAAACCAATTCCACACACAATCGCGATTGAGGACACTGCGATTAAAGCCACGCGACGAAACAGGCTGACCCGAGAACTGAATCCGCTGGCAGCGAGGGCGACGCGATCTTTGACGATGATGTCATTGAATAGCTGCCTTAGAAAAACCCACTGCGGAACTTTTCGCGAACTCACACCTCGAGAGGAAGGCGGGGATGGCGTAGCGCCGAGTCCCGTACTGCTTGCGCTGAAAGCGGTGCTGCTGAAGATTCGAGTGGCACCGGCTCCGGCACTGGATGACATGTCCGCAGATTGCACTTGCGGCGCGGCGACCGCCACGTCATCAACCATGACCGGCCGCACGCCGGAAAAATAAAAGCCGCGAAGAAATGGATTCACGCTGAGCTGGCTGGGACGAGCCAGATCGACGAGAAACTGAACCAGCAGCGTGCGCAGCTTTCGCAGTTCGCGCGGGAATTCATAAATCGCGGGCAATTGGCTGCTATCGTTTTCTCGACCGAGAAGATCGAGCCGCCGCTCCGCAAGAGAATAAAACAGCTCGTCGAACGCTTTGCCGAGACGGCGGGTTTCTTCTTCCGCATACACACCGGTGGCCAGAGAGCGGACGGGCAAAGTGGCGCCGAAAACTTCGGAGGCTTCTTCTTTGTTAAGGCCGCGAACAAACTCGGGGAAGAAGGAAACGCGATCCAACTTGGTGAACAGAACATAAACGGGAAAGCTGATGCCGAGCAGTTGAGAAATCTCCTGCAGACGCACGGCGAGTTTGCGGGCGGCGGAAAGAGTGGTCTCACTGGCGCCGGGCTTCAGAAAACTTTCAGCATCAAAACAGACGATAGCAGCGCGCGGGGCTTGCAATCCCTTGCCCATGGCGGTGGAGACGCGACCGGGCTGCACCAGCTTGACCAGACGCTTCCAGCGCGGCGGCTGGGTTAACAAGTCACCGGCAGGGTCCACGAAGATTGCCTGACGCGTGTACCAGATGTTGAGCAGCCGCGTGGGAAGAACGGTAGTGTCTTGATAAACATGTCCGGCGAGCAATTCGGGATCGAGCGCCGAATGAATGACGGTGGTGGTTTTGGTTGCACCGGTGTCGCCGAGAACAAAGACCAGCGGCAGATTTCCCAGGTTCGCGCCGCGGCCCAGGGTCGAACTTCTGAGACGGCGGATGGCTTCCCGCACCACGAGGTCGAGGTCATCTGCGGCGGCGGTTTGACCGGACTCGGCTTCGGCGCCAGCCTCTTCTAATTTATTTTTTCGATAAAACCAAAGGAACGAACCGGCGGCGATAAGGCCGACGAAGGCGAGGCCCCCGCGCAAAATCCAGATATCGGAACCGTGCAGATGCAACCATCCGCCGATGAACCAGACCAGCACCCAATAGGCCAGCAAGATTACCCCGGCAGCTAAATAAACCATTTCGCCTCTTTTTTTATTTCGATTTCGATTTCGATTTCGATTGCGCCAGATTTCGATTGCGCCAAACTTCGTTTCCGCCCACAACACTTTGCTAACTATTTTGCCAGCAGTGCCAGGGCGGAGAGCTCAGACGCGCCGGAAACGAGAAGAAACTTAAAAATCAGAAACAACGACAGTGCCAGCAAGGATGTGGCGAGCGTGGCAATCGCCAGCCTACGGACCCAGGGATCGGCTTGCACCAGGCGGACTGCGTCGGCGGGAATTGCGCCGCGGGGGGAAAGAGCAGTCAGCGGTCCACGCACACGCCGAATTTTTTCCTGCACTGCCGACATGATCGAGCGCAAGTCGCCGCCGGCAGCGTAACGGCCCTTGAAGCCGAGCAGCATACACAGGTAATAGACTTCGAGCAGATCCGCAGTTTCGACCGAGTCGGGACGATTCATCGCCTTCTGCAGCTCTTGAAAAAAAACTTCTCCGGCCAACTGGTGGCCATAGAGTTCGGCTTGCAAAGGCAGGCGCGGCCAATCGGCAAATGCCGGATTTCTGCAACCGAGCACGGACTCGTCGAGAAAAGCGACTACAGCGAAAATCACCTGCTTCACGTCTTCGGCGTTGCAGCCACGGCTTCGAGCTTCCTGCTCAGCGACGCGCAGGGCCTGTTTCATTTGTGCGCGAAACGATTCCGCGTCCGAGACTGCCTGACGGTTGTAGCGCAAGCGCACGATGGCGGTAAACACTTCCTGGAAGCCGAGAGCGAGATTCCAGCCACGCCGATCGAGCGCGGGACTGGAGCCACGGTAGCTGCCCAGCGGGGATGAATGGGTGGAAGACATGTTCAACTCTCCAGAATCACGACCAACTCCATCTCAGGAGCCGGCAGTTCGCCGGGTACGTAGACTCCGACGGTGCGCGTTTGCATGATGTGCTCCCAGCACGGTCCGCTGCGGCTCACCGTAAAATATTGGCTCTCGACTTTGGCGGAGACCGCGGAGGGCGGCACTTCCAAATGGGTAAGGGTCAAGCCGGGGAGCGCACGCTTGACCAACTCAGGAACAAACTTTGCGGAACATGTTTTGACGAGTTGGGGAACCTTGGCGATCAGATCGGCTTCGCCCACCTGCGAATGAATTCCGAGGATCCAGCGGGAACGCTCGAAGCAACGCTGGTCCTTCACTTCGCCTTCGTAAAAATAACGTTGAACAGGTTTGAGGGGAATCTGAATCGCCTGCGACGGAGCAACGATTTCGAGATGGCGGCGGATGTGCTCATCCAGGGCATCGAAGCCGGGACCGGGATCGCGATGATCGTAGTGCGGCAAAGAGCGAGGATGAACGTCTAAGCCGAAAGTGCATAAAGCGCCGGCGAGGCGCGACATCTCGCGGAAAAGCTCCTCGGGATGACCATGCTTGGAAAGCAGCAGATGGCGAAGTGGAGTGAGGCTGGAGTTGATGGCGTGCAGAAACCAGAACTGCGAAACGTGGCGCGCAGACATCCCGGCCTGAAACTTCCCTGCCGACTGTTGTTGTTCGCGAGATACTACGGCGCTTTTATCTTCAAGAATTTCGACGAGGCGCTGCAGCATTCCAGTCAAATGCTCGCTTGCACTCAAGCGTACAGACGGTGGAACAAAGGTGGAATCAAAAGCAAAATGACCGGATCCATCGCGCACTAAACGGGCCAGTGGAAGAGTAAGAAAATCTTCCTGAGGTTCAATTTCCAGAATCAAGCGGATGTTCTTGTGCCCGAGTTGCACTGGCTTCTCGTCGCGTCCGGTATTTTCGTCATGCATCATCTCGACGACTCCGGTATAACGCGTGTTGGAATCGTTGGCAGATTGCAGATCGCAGTTCTGTCCATCTGGAAGCCAGCGAGGTACGGCTAGCGAGACCGTCAGATGATCGGCAGTGGGAGGAAAAACTCCGGCAATGTTGCGAGACTGAGGCAGCGAATCACATCCGGGAATGTCAAAAGGCAAGCCATCTTCAAAAATTCCACGAGCATGGACCAGCGCGACTGTTCCATTACGCAAGGCGTCGGCATCGAACTGGCAGGCAGAAAAACCATAGGCATTTTTCCACAGACTCGCGGTCGCGAAGTGCATCGATTCTTCGAAATAGCGGTTCTGCGCCTGAAAGTGATGCGGGCCGAGATACATTCCTTCGGCCCATACGATTCTGGAAAGCGACTTCATGCTCACTCACCCTGGGAATTCGGCGGCAGAATTCTCTTCCGCACCCGCTGCGTTTGGAACAAAGTTCAATAAAAAACGAAACGACGCCTGGCCAGCGATGCTAGGGGTTTACTTCTTTACTGTCAAGACGATGGAGTGCAAGCTTGGGAAATGGGCACTGATGGCCGATTTGCGGAGTTGGAGAAGCAATTGCTGTGCGATCGGCGAGCATTGCGGCGCGAACTTTTGTGGTACGGGTCGGCATATTTCGTAATATAGTGGACGTATTTTCGGGCACAATTGAGAGTTCGGGTGAGCCTCTGAAACAATGAAGTTTGCAGATAAATACGAGCTTTCTGACGCCGTCACGAGCGGCAGGCTGGAGACATTCCTGGGCCGGGATGTCGGCAGCGGTGAGCGGGTGCTGGTACACATTTTCGACGCACCGGTAAAACAACCGGGACAACCAACGGTCATGTGGGTGCTGGAATCGTTTCGAGCCCTCGCTCCTGAGGCTCCTGGATTGGTGATTGCCGCTGGAAGATACGACGGAACAAATTTTGCCTATCTGGTAACCCGGGTTCCCGACGAAGCGGCCCTGCGGCAATGGAAGCAGAATTATGAATCGTCCACCGCCGAGACGCGGGAGATTCCGGTGGGACGGACTTTCGCGCCCCAGAGTCCCCCTGCAGGTGCCTCCAGCCCAAAATCCGAGATTGCGGCGCCCCCACCTCTGAGCAAGCCGGCGAATCCTCCTACAGGTTTTTTTGGATTACGGCCACCGGTCGAGGCGAGTGGGAAACCAGCTGATCAAGTTGTGAAGTTGACGGAGGAAGCTCACGACACTGCGGGAAACGAAAACGAACTGGAAGGAATTAATTTTGGACCTCGGCAGGAGCCAAAAGGGCGGGAACCCGGCGAGTTCACGAAGCAGTTTTTTGTAGGATCGAGTGAACCGCGGCCTGCAAGTGCGCGTCCGGTTGCGTCAGGTCCGCTTGAAACGGCTCCAGTTGAACCGATTCGAGCTGAATCAGTCCCAGCGGAGCGGCGTAACGATCAGATCGCTGCAGCGGACACGACCAGCGGCGCTGGCCAGTCTACGAGCCCTCATGGTGGCTCGCCCGAGTTCGGAGGATTTACTGCTTTATTCTCCCCGGGGACGAAGGTGGAGGCCGCGGAGATAAAAAACGCCTCCAGCAAGAATGACGCTCCCCACAATACCGATGACGCAAAGTCGGGTGACTTCACAAAGTTCTTTCAGGGACCGTTTGATGGGGAGCGGCCGTCGGAGATTCCCAATGTGTCGCCAAACGTCACAAGCACGCCGAGAGGAAAAGTTCCTGGGGAATTTACTCAGATGTTTGGCGCGGTGAAAGATAATCCATTTGTTGCGCCTTCTCCGTCGGGCCCGGTCGATGAACCTCCTCTGCGAACAGAACCCGGCTCTTTCACGCGCTCATTTGCTGATCCGGTTTCGCCAAGCAGTGAAACCAAAGGAAATGGAAATCAAAAACCTGCTGCGTCCGCGGAACCGAATTGGACGCAGCCGCTTTCGCCTCCCGTAGTCGTTCCAGCTAATCCGCCGGAGCCGGCGGTTCCGCGAGTGAACGCGGACAAGCCACGCGAATCGAGGCCTTCCGTCCAAGGCGGCGCGACGCAACTCTTCTCCGTGCCCGGGGGACCTTCGGTCCCGTCCGCTGCTCCGCCTCCCAGTGGGCCGAGTGAATACACCCGCATTATTTCAGGTGGCGTGTTGGGTCTGAACTCTTCAATCGAAAAGCCGGCTGCCGAAGAAGGACCGGCGGCAGGCGGGCTGCCAACTTTCAAGATGCCCGCAGCAGCGGTTCCCCCGGCGCCCAAGATCGCAGCACCCCCGGCGCCGAAATTGCCGAAGATGCCTCCGGCTCCAAAGATTCCGCCGGTGGGCGCATTGGTCCCCAAGCCAAAATCGTCCTACTTGCCGATGATCATTATTCTGAACGTGTCACTGATCATCGCCGTGTTGCTGATTGTTTATTTCGCGATCAAGCACTGAAGAGATCATCGACGCGAGTCAACTTCCCTGCGGCAGTAAGATCAATAATTCCATGGTGGGATTGGGCAGATCGCCGGGCACGTATGCGGCGAGATTGCGCGCGCGATTGACCGCTTCCCATGCGGGTCCGGACTGGTTCAGGCTGAAATATTGATACTTCAACTTTACTGGAATCGCGCTGGGCGGATTTGGCAGATGTTTGAGTTGCACTCCGGGCAGCGCCTGCTTGATCAGATGTTCGATGTGCGTAGCCGAGCAAACTTTCACCAGCTGCGGCACTTTCTGGATGACTACATCCTCCTTGGTTTCGGCACTCACGGCGAGATACATGCGGGTGTTCGCGAGATACTTTTCGTTGTCGATGGCGGTGGCGTAGATCGAACCCTTTACCGGCTTCAAGGGCAGAGACACAAGATTCGTGGGGACAACCGTCTCCAGTAGCGAGCGCAGTTTTTCGTCGAGCTCGGCGAAGACTGTACCGAGTTCGTCGTGTGCATAGAGTGGGAGATCGCGCGGGCGGAGTTTGGGCGAAAAAGTAGTCAGCGACCCGGCGAGAGAAACCATGGCCGAATACAGCTCCTCGGGATGGGCATGCTTGCTTTCAAATAGATGGCTGAAAATCGGAAAATGCGAATTCACGGTATAGAGCAGCCAGAAATTGGCGATATCGGAGGCGGTAAAATCCGCCAGGCTCTGATTCTTTTGCCGACGCCCGCCGGAAAGTTGTGTGCTGCGCGCGGAAAGAATTTCAATTAAACCGCGCAGCAAACCGGCAAGATATTCGCTGGCATTGATATCGATGAGCGGAGGCACGAAGCGATGGTTCAGAGCGAAAGTGCCCGCCTTCGTTTTCTCCACGTTGGCAATGCGTAGCGCAGAGCAACCTTCGCGGCTTTCGCCCTCGACCAATAAACGCAGATTTTTTCTTGCGACCTGAACCGGCTTCTCCGTGGCTCCGGTGTTTTCGTCACGAAATGAAGTGACTTCCGCCAGGTATCGCGTGCTGCCATCGCGTTGCGCCACCGATACGTTCAATCCGCGCTGGCGGTATCCGGGAATCGCCAGATAAATATCCAGATTCTGAGTTGCGGGGTCGAACCATTCGGCGAGCGCCTTGGATGGCGGCGCTGGATCGGCGTCCGGAACGTCGAACAGCAAACCATCGGGAAAAATGCCCGAGGCCCGGGAGACCACCAGCTGACCTTCGCTCAGAAGTTCCTGGTTGATAACCAGCTCATTAAATCCCCAGGCGCAGAACTTCAGCGCCTGCAGGCGAAAATTCAACGTGTCTTCGATGAACCTGTCCTGGGTCTGCAGATGCTGAGGAGTGAGAAAGGTCCCCTTGGTCCAAATGACAGGTTGCAATTGCTTCATAGAATCGCCGAGTTTGCGCGGGTTTTCCCGCGGCTGCCCACAATAACAATTATTCCGCCAGGAAGCAAAGGCAATCCGAACCGGTCAGCTTTGACGATTTTAATTGGCGCGAGGTTAAAGGGTAGAAATGATTAACCGCGGTTGCATTCTACTCGCAACTCACGCTTTGGCGCGGAAGCGAGTTGCAATCTCGACCGAGCGTTATTGTGCGCCAAACGGCGGTTTCAGCAATCCGTCCATAAATTCCAGCCATTCTTTGTTCATCATGCGGCGTTTAATAGAGTTGCGGGAAAAAACTGCCAGGCCGAAATCACCGCGGGCGCGGCTGAGCACCATCTGGATTTCATCAAACATTTCTTGCGGAACCGAGTTCTCGTCCTCAAGTTTTTCCAGGAGTCTTTCGAGCAATTCGAACATATCCGGGGCTGAGGCGATCAGGCTGGGATCAACCTCTGGTTCCATCGACGCGACGGTTCGCCCAAATTGATCCATAACCCGTGACTGTTTCTGCGGATCGATTCTCCACATTCCTGGAGTAACTTTTTTCTTTGCCATTTTCTTGTACCTCTTTTTTATTGCATCAACGCTTCGAGAGCCCGCCCCTCTATCTATCGGCTATAGTCTAGGATGCTGTTACATCCATCAAGGTTACTGCAGTTACTAGAATGGTGCGTGGTCGAACCGGACGTAAGCTGCAGCGACCCTTACACTTAAGGCGAACTCCTGGAAGTAGTGGTACTCAAGTTGCATTCGCAGACAGCTTTGCTAGAATGCGGGGCAGCCAAAACGGCGCGAGGTGCTGCGATGCCAATGCAGGTTTGTATGGGCGCGACCATGATGTGCAGCTTTGGCATGGCGCCGAGTTCGCTGGTGGTGCTGCCCACCAACCGGGTATTCACCAGTGAAATGCCCGATGCCAACATCATGGACAACATTCCGCTGGTAAATATCATGCCGTTTGGCATGTGCATGTCGCCGGCAAATCCGATGGTGGCGGCTGCCACTGCTGCCGCAATGGGCGTGCTCACTCCGATGCCGTGCATTCCGGCGACCGTGGCGCCGTGGGTTCCAGGGGCGCCGACGGTACTGCTGGGCGATATGCCTACGCTGGACAATACCTCGCAGTTAATGTGTATGTGGGGCGGTGTGATTACGTTTGTCGATCCGGGAGAGTTTACGGTGATGGTGCCGTAGCTTCGCTAAGAGCGCGCGGAAAGAGGAATTGCATGCCAGGTCCGCTTGGGTCACCGACCAACAGTCCGACGCCTGATGGTGGCACCTCGGCCATCACCGAGCACAGGCCATCCGTGCCACATAACGGGGCTTCGTACTCCGGTCTGAGCAAGGGAGATAGCTTCTCGGAAAAGGTTTATTTCCCGGTGACCGCGTATATGGCGACCGGATACCGCAAGCTCCTCTATCAACTCGCCAGCGACGACCAGGGCCGGTACATACTGGAGACATGGCTCGGGGGCACGACTGATGCGGTAACTCTCTGCAGTGACGACTGGGGCGATTACATGCGGGCGGAGCCGGACCTGCAAGACCAGATCAATGCGAAGTTGAAGAATGACGCCGATGATTATTGGGAAAGTGGCCAGCAGTTAAAGCGAGATTATTATTCCCATTTTCACGGAGACATCGGACACCACGGTTTAAGCGGCGGTCCGAATGGTGGATATTTAACCGGCTACCAACTCTTGCACGGTTCGAAGCATTGCTACACGCGGATGACGGTGACGGGCGTTCGCGAAGTCAAGCTTTCAGAAGGCAATGAGACGATGCCCAAGCTTAAGGACGTGGAAATTATAGGAAGAGTCATTGCCGGCGGCAGTCCATACAAAGTTACTTTTGATAACTTACGCTTCGTCTGGAACGACATCGTTAACCCCAACTCGAATTATGGCGGGGACAATGTTCTCGCAAGATACGGCGCTTTCGAAAACCACTACACGGGGCACATCCCTCCCAGAGATTATGTGATTCATATCACGTGGGAAGCCGCAGCGCCCGTCACCTTCGATTTTCCCAGCGGCTACAGCCGGTTAAAAGAATTCAAGCCATAGCAGCAAGGTGAACTGGGGTTAGTTCAGTGGATTAATTCAGTTTGGTGCCCTTGCCGCGCAGGGCGCTCCCGCATGTCTCTATGGCGGAAACCGCCCTGAGTAATGGAACGGTCGGCGCGTTTTCAGATTCATCCACCCCGTCCCTGGAATCGTGATTGATGCGCCAGCACCCATGGTAAAGCCTGTCGGGATATCCAGAGGTTGCGGAACCGTGAGCACGCCGCCTTTGGGCGTCATAGTCAGATAGTTTTTTGAGATCGGACCGATGCCCGCAGTCGTGAATCGGGCAGGTCCATCAAAATCAGAAATATGAATCGCATCGCTGGTCGAGAACGTCAGCCAATCGCCCTCTCCGGTGACCGATAATGGCATCAGGTCGGAAAGGCCTCCGGCGATTACAGCTCCTTTATATTCAAAATAGGCGTAAAGGTTATTCTTCAGGTCCGCAATCTGAAATAGCGCGGAGTCCACTCCTCCCGCAATAGCAGTCAAAGACCCGCCAGAAACCCATTTGATTCCCCATTCTTTGCTCAATGGTATTGACGTTGGTTTGGGCGGAATTGGAGGCGGAATCGTATCGGTGGTGATCACTACAAAAGCGCAACGGTCTTCATCATTTTCTACACCGACTTTGTGCTTCGCCCAACTGGCAAACATCGTCCCGGCGCTGAAGGGAGGATCGAAGTCAAGGCCCGGAACCTTGAGGCCGGCTTTCAGGTAGTTCTCGACAGCCTGCGCCCGGTCTTCTCCCAAAGCGTAATTGTGTTTATTGTGATCGATCTGCATTCCGGTCAGGCTCGCAGAACCCGTTGCGGAAATTTTCCAGATCAACGATCTGTTGCTTGCATTTACCCGGTCGATGGCATCGTCCAGCCACGACAAATGATTCTCTTTAAGAATAGTGCCGTCGATATCGAAATCCCATAATCGCGCGTTCATATGGGTTGGATCGGTGGAGTGATCCGTTACTCTTCCACTAAAACTGGTAGCTGTAACCATGCCGCAATCTCCTCGGTTCGCTGTGTAACGAAAGATTTAACTCAGCTTCGTGCCTTTGCTGCCATCATCAGCCGTATCCGGATCTTTCGGTGCGGTCGGGGAGGCTGGCGATTGCGGACTCGCATCGGGAGCGCTTCCGGCAGCGCCACCGCTGTTGATGAATACCATGGGTCCGCTGATATACACACCGCTGGGATTGATGTCGATGAAACTTCCACCAACTTTCAGCGTGAGATCCACACCCGCTTCAATCACCGCGCTCATCCCTGCGTTCAGATGAATCGTGGTATCAGTTTTCATGGCGTAAGCCATGGACGTTTCATCCTTGTTTCCCGTGACGGCCAATGAAACATTGCCGGTTATGCTCTCGCTCTGATTGCCGGTCACGGAAAGGGACTTGTTGCCGGTGACACTCTCCATCTGATTACCGCCGACGTTCAACGACATGTTTCCGTCGATTTTTTCGAAATGATTTCCTTGCACGTGCAGGTGCTTGTCGGTCTGGATTTGCTCCACTTGATTGGTGGTGACAATGAGGGACCGGTTGGCTCCGATAAATTCGCGGGAATCATTTTCCACGCGCAGATCCATATCTTTTTCTGCGTTGATGAAAATTTGCTCGTCGCCCATCTTGTCTTCGAAACGGAGCTCGTTATAGTTCGCGCTTCCGCCGCCTTTGGAACTTCGTGACTTAAAGGTGCTTCGCGTCTGGTAATCGGGCAAAGTGTAGGGCGGCATTTCTTCGGCGTTGTAGACGCGCCCGGTAATCAGCGGGCGGTCAGGATCGCCTTCCTCAAAGCTGACAATCACTTCCTGTCCGATGCGAGGAATCCAGATCGAGCCCCAGGTAGCGCCGGCCCAGGGTTGGGAGACACGAATCCAGCAGGAACTATTTTCGTTCTTCTTCCCCAGGCGATCCCAGTAGAACTGCACGATCACACGGCCATATTTGTCGACCCAGATCTCTTCTCCGGCCTTGCCTACTACCAGCGCAGTCTGCGGGCCTTGCACAAACGGCTTCGGGGTGACGCGAGGAGGATGGAAAGCGACCGCCGACGGAATACATCTGAAAGTATTTGAATAACTTTCAGTGGCGGTTCCGGCGGAGGTATAGGTCTGACCGACCGACGCGATGTGATGGACTTCGGTCAACACATATGTGGTGTTCTGATCGCTGCGGTAATGGTTTTTGAGTTGGAAGGTGTAGCCGGTGGCGAGGCCGCGGCAATTGCTCGCGGCGGCTGCCACCATATAACTTACTTCCTCTTCCTGCATGCGAAGCTTGGCTACCGTGTCACCTTGATCTTTAGTGGTGTAGAGCCCGGGGTAGTCGATACAACTCCAGGCCCTGGCTGGCCGAGAGTTTTACCACCGTGGGCTCGTTCGCCAACAGGCTAGTGGAAGGAGTGGTGAAATTGTAGTCGGTGACGGTGTATTTGCCGGTGCGGACTTCCTGTTCAACATGCCAGTCGGCGATGGCTTCCGGATCATCCATGCCGCCAACCGCGGTGTCATAGCTGATGGGAGAACCGGGACACGCGGGCAGGGCGCTGGATTGATCTGCTAGCACCATGGTGTGTTTGCCTTGCACCGTGTGATCAAAGTAATAAAAAATTCCGTACTCCTCCATCAAACGGGAGACGAAGTTAAAGGAAGTCTCGCGATACTGCACGCAGTAGTCGAGTTCGGGATACTCCGACTTGAGACTGAGGCGAAAATCCTTGAAGCCGAATAAATTGAAGACCTGGCTGATGATATTCGGCGGGGTCATGTTCTGGAAGATTCGGCAATCGGCTTGGCGAGTGAGAAACCACAGCCAGGGCACAACCTCGGCGCGGTAATGGGTGAACATACGGTCGTCGGTATCGCCCTGAGTGAAGCGGCTGACATAACCGTTGATGTATCGCGGCGTCCCGTCGGGCAACTGGATGCTAATCGTAACTTTTTGTCCGACGATGTCCTGGAAAGAAATGGAAGAGTGTTCGAAGGCAAGCAGATTTAGTTCATAGCTGAACAGGCGGGAAAGTCCCTCGTGCCCGGTGAGATCCTGCAGCAGGAGCACGTCCTTACCCAGAGGAGTGTCCAGCCCGAGCAGCCGGTGTTGTTGTGTGTAGGATGCGTCTGCCACGAAGCCGTTCCTTCCCTAAGTGCCGCAACCTGCCGCAGAAATGCTCGACGACTTTTGGAGACTGCGGGAGTGCGCTCGCATCGAATTCTACTGATAAACGAAAGCTCCGTCGGTGCCAACCCCAACGTGGATGCGCTCCATGGATTCGCCTTCCGCCATGCGTCCTAATAACTGCCGAGAAATTTCGGGCAGCAGAGTGTTGGTCAGGATGTTATCCACATTGCGCGCGCCGCTTTCCACTTCCGTGCAACGCTTCGCTACTTCGTCGACCAGGGCGCCGTCGTAGGTAAGCGCAATTTTATGATTCTCCTGAATGCGCCGCTGAATCTTCCCCAGCTTGAGGTTGATGATCAACTTCATATTCTCATCGCGAATCGGGAGATACGGGATGATCACCAGGCGGCCGAGAAATGCAGGTTTGAATATTTTGTTTAGTTCTGGCTTGAGCGCTTTCACCAGTCCCTCGGGGCTGGGCATGGTTTCCGGATCCGCGCTCAGTTTCGCCATGGTGTCAGTGCCGGCATTCGTGGTGAGAATGATGATGGTATTTTTGAAATCGATTTCGCGGCCTTCGCCGTCCTCCATCATTCCTTTGTCGAAAACCTGGTAGAAAAGTTCCATTACGTCGGGATGCGCTTTTTCGACTTCATCTAAGAGCACCACCGAATAAGGCCGGCGCCGCACGGCTTCGGTAAGAACACCGCCTTCGCCGTAACCCACGTAGCCCGGAGGCGAACCCTTCAAGGTGGAAACTGTGTGCGACTCCTGAAACTCTGACATGTTGATAGTGATCAGGTTGCGTTCACCGCCATAAAGAAGATCAGACAGGGCGAGCGCGGTTTCGGTCTTCCCTACCCCGCTGGGACCAACCAGCATGAAAATGCCGATGGGCTTGTTGGGGTCGTCGAGACGTGCACGCGATGTGGAAATTCGCTGGCCGATAATTTCGAGAGCGTGCAGTTGTCCGATCACGCGTTGGCCGAGAAGCGCAGGCAACGTGAGGACGGTCGAGATTTCATCCTTCATCATTTTGCCGACTGGAATTCCGGTCCATGCGGAGATGACTTCGCCGATGATCTGAGCATCGACGGCAACGCGGATCATCGGAGTCTCACCCTGCAGGGCCGCGAGATCCGATTCTGCTTGAGCGAGTTCGGTGCGGGCGGCGCTGAGATCGACCGTTGGCGGCGCTTCGGCCACAGCAGTCGCAGTAGTGGAGGCAGACGCGCCGAGGCTTTCGCCAGTTTCGGTTGGGGACGCGATACCGTGTCCGCCGGAGCCATTTCCGCCGGAATCGGCGGGAACCGCGTGCGGCGAAACCGAACCCTCAAGCTGCGCGCGCAAATCACGAATGCGAGTGACCAATGTTTTTTCTTTATCGAAGCGTGTGCGCAAGTTCGCCAGGCTATTTTCGATTTCCGATTTTTCAGCGGCAATTTCTTCGAGCCGTTCGCGATGGTCGGAGCCTACAGCCGCTTCACGTTCCAGGATGCGCTGCTGGACAGCCAGATCGTCGAGTTGCCGCACGGAATCTTCAATCGCCGGGGGCGTGGCGCTCTGGCCAAGAGCCAGGCGCGCGCAGGCCGTATCGAGCACGCTGACGGCTTTATCGGGAAGCTGGCGCCCGGCGAGGTAACGATGCGATAGATGAACAGCTGCGGTGAGGCCTTCGTCGAGTATGCGGACTTTGTGGTGCTTCTCAAGCGATGGCACGATGCCGCGCAGCATGGTCATGCATTGCGTTTCGATGGGCTCTTCGACTTTCACGACTTGAAAACGGCGAGCCAGCGCAGGATCTTTTTCGAAATATTTTTTGTATTCGGACCAGGTTGTAGCTGCGATAGTCCGCAACTCGCCGCGCGCCAGAGCCGGCTTCAGCAAATTGGCGGCGTCGCCTTGGCCGGCGGTTCCCCCGGCGCCGATCATGGTGTGCGCCTCGTCGATGAAGAGGATGATGGGCGTAGGTGAGGATTTGACTTCCTCAATCAAACCCTTGAGGCGATTTTCGAATTCACCTTTGATGCCGGCGCCGGCCTGCAACAGCGCGAGGTCCAAGGTCCGAATAGTTACGTTGCGGAGCGGCGGCGGCACGTCGCCGTCGGCGACTCGAATGGCGAAACCCTCGACCACTGCGGTCTTCCCTACCCCGGCTTCGCCGGTGAGAATTGGATTATTCTGCCGGCGGCGCATCAGAATGTCGACGACCTGACGAATTTCGAGATCGCGTCCCAGCACCGGATCGATTTTTCCCGTCTTCGCTTTTTCCGTGAGATTGATGGTGAACTGATCGAGGTTCGGAGTTTTGCCGCCGGGACGCGGTCCCGCGGAAGCGCCGGGTCCGGCAGACGTAGCTGCGGCTGCTTGAGTTTCTTCGCATGAATTCGCGACTATGGCGAAGAAATCTTTAGATAGCGCATCCGCCTGCACCTTTTGGAATTCGCGACTCACGTCGCGCATAAGACGTACGAGTTCACCGTTCGTTGCGAGAGCAAGAATGGTGAAACCCGTTCGAACCTGTCCGGCACCATAGTCGATCGAGCCTTGCGTCCAGGCCTCAGTCATCATCTTGATGAGCGTTGGACTCAGTGCGGGTGTGCGCGCATTGCCAGACTTCAAGCGATCGAGCGAACGGAAAAGTTCGCCGGAAAATCTGGACGTGTCGAGCTCGAAGTGTTTGAAAATTGCGGCCGCATCGTTATCGGAAGAGTCGAGCAGTTTCAATAGGAAGTGCTCGACCTCAATATCGTAATGGGTGCGCGCGAGGCAGAGTCCGGCGGCTGCTTCCATCGCGCCGCGCGTCGAGTCATTCAGCTTGCCAATCAGAGATTTCAGATTCATGTTCGTACTCCTTATTCCCCATCAACGTTCCGCGATCAACGTTCCGCCTGAATCGCGAGGACGGTATCGTCCGGATCGCGCGCCAGCGGCTTTGACTTTAACCACGAGACCCAACCGAGCTGCGGCCCAGACGCATCTTCCGCTCCCAATTCGCAAGCTGGAACATCTTCACGTTCGAGAATCAGCTTTACTTCGAAATCCAATTCTTCGTTGGAAACAAATCTCACCCAGGAACACAGCGGGTTCCAGTTCGAGCCATCCGGAAGAAATTCCAGGTATTTCTCGAGACTCAACGGACCAAGAACGATGCGAATTTTCGATTGCTGGCTCCAGACCTCGTCTCCGACCACGGCTCCGAGGCCGAGGCATTCGCTGTCGTCCCCTCCATCGGAAAAACAACAACGCGCGGCTGGATCAAGACGATACCACGCTCCGGCAAATTGTTCGATCTTCACCGGCACTGAGAAATAGTCGGTAAGAATCTGGCACAAAGCTTGCGCCGAACGAGGCTTTTGCGAGAGCAATCCGGAATAGTAGATGAGAGCGTCATCTGGAATCGCCAGACGATCCTGCAGACCATCCGTGCCGAGACCTAGCAGGCTGAGGAGATGGCGGGAGAAACGATCACGTTCGTCGCGCTCGGCCGAGACGTCGAGACGATATTTTCTCCAGGCTCGGTAAAAAAGCGAAATGAAGCGGTGATTGAAAATGTCAAGGAAGTCACGAAGCGTTCCATCCGAAGCCCGCAAGCGCTCGATAATCAAACTGGTATAGGGATTCGGCAGCGTGCCCTGGGGACCAGTGAGACCCATGAAATTCACGGTCATGCTTGGGGCATCGCCTTCCTTCTCGGGCCAGTCCATCGATTGAATCTGGCTGGCGGGAAATGCCAGCGAATTGTTCACGGCAAAGCGCGCTACTTCGCGAGAGGGATGCGCGAACCTGCCGACGGGCGTGCGCTCGGGAAAAAGCTTCTCGAGCAGGCGCACTGCTTGAAAGAAATCGAAGCGAAACGGCTCCTGCCGAAGCTTTTCGCCGACCACGGAATCTTTCAAGTCCGGCTCGATTAAATCAGTATTGCTTGTCCCGCTCTCGGAGGCCACTCTCCCAAAGGCTCCTTTCGCTGGCGGCTCCGGGCCACCAGTTGGCTAAAACTGTTCATCGATACGTACAAGCCAAAAAACTTTTCCAGGACGCTGGCGAACAAATACGCGCCGCCGCCGCTGAATTGTTCCTCATCGAATTCCATCTCGACTCGCGTGCCGCGCGCAAAGCTGACGCCGTGTTCAGAGATCACACGCGTGAAATGACGGCGCGCGTCTACGGACGTGATTCCACTTATCTGTTTTCTGACCTCGGGCGAATCGGAGAAATCATAGAGATCGAGAATTTTCTGCAACGCCGCTTTGCCTTCGTCGACCAATGAAAGATAGTTCAACGAAAGATGAGAAGTGAGGCACCAGAGAGTCTTGCCATCGAGGGGCGGGCGGAGCGTCCGAGTCGGCTTGCGTAAGGCCACAATTTTCTTGATCGAAGCCGCACCGGCCATTTCAAAGTCGCCGTTCTCACTGCCGAAAGGCAGGCGGGTCACGAGGTCGCGGTTGGTGCAGGTGCAGCGCACAGTCACGGTATCGTAATCCAGCTGCATCGGAGTCGCTGCGATGTTCACAAGCGAAACGAAAACGTCCGAACCTTCGTCGCCCTTGCGAGTGGAAGGAAGCCGCGTGGTGTACCAAAATGCCGGAGTTGAATCCTGAATTTCATGGCGGCGTGAATAAAGCGGATGGTACGTGACGGTCTCATGCGAGTCGGGGTCGGTGCTCACAACTTCATCGACCGAATAAACCTCCATGGTCTGGCGACGGCGCGCGTCGGGAACGACTGGATATTCGTATCGCGTCTGATCGACGAGAATGGGCTCGGCGGTCTGGCCGAACAAGTTGATAATGGGAGTGCAACCCAGGCGAAGGGTCTTCGCGTCCACAGCGACTTCGAGGCGCTGATGGCGGCCATCGTGTTCGAATGGGGCGATCAGGAAAAGAATCTCCGCTTTCGATTTGAGTCCCGCACGTTGCAGCGCGGACAGTCCGCCGAGATTGAGGAAGAAAAACTTTTCCGGAAAAGCGAAATATTCCTGAAGCAATCGATATCCGACAAAAGAACGCTGCGGATAAGACAGCACGTCTTCGTCTTCTGCGAAGCCCATCGGACGCAGATTGCGCACCGGCAACTCGCGCGGCGGCATTTTCGGGTTCGCGGGATCACGCACCAGAATGCGAGCGCAATTCCGGCACAACAATTCATAAAGCGTGTGGATGACCGATCCTTCTCCGTTCAGGTAGAAGGCGAGATTGTCCAATTCGAGTTTGTCGAATGTGATATCCGGAAAACATTCGAGTTCCACGCGCAACACAGCAGCATCGGAAGAGCGCAGCGTAGGTGTGAGACGGTCAGGCGTGAGCCACTGGGCTTGAGAAACCTTCAACGGCCACAGCGTAGTGTTGTAACAGGTGCGGAACTTGCAGGGAACGCCTTCCACGGGGCGCGAATAAAGAACAGTTCCCTTGGGAACCTGCAAACTGCTGGTCATCTTGCCGCGCTCGGGATCGGTGTGGAACTCCGCGACCGACATGGAAGGGATGGGGCAGAGATAGTGCGGATAGAGGATGTTCAGCAGTGCTTCGGTGATCTGCGGGAAATCGTCGTCAATCCGCAGATGCACGCGCGCCGCCAGCAGCGCAAACGATTCGATCATGCGCTCGACGTGGGGATCTTCACAACGGTCGGGTTCGAGCAGCAGGCGCGAGGCGATCTTGGGATACTTGTCGGCGAATTCCGCACCGATCTGGCGCAGAAACGTGAGCTCGCTTTCGTAATAATTTCTCAGCTCATCGCGCACTGTCTTCTCCCTTAATCTCGTACTCGCCTTTTCCCAGTTCGAGGACGGTATCGAAGCGCACCGGCTCGGGCGTAGGATCCATGCAGAGCAAGCCCTCGATCACAAAGCGGAGAGCGCGAAAGCCGCCTTCCACGCGCTCCATGCGAACTTTCGCGCGCTTCAACCGCGGCTCGAAGACAGCGATCGCCGATTCCATCTCCCGGACCAAATCGTTGTGATCCCGGCTGGAAAGCAGCGACTTCGAGGAGATATCCGCAAACCCGTACTGGTAGACAGAGTGCGCGGTTTCGCGAGCGGAATCGGGCGCGGGCTCGATGGTTTGCCGGGTATTGAGCAGCCATTCAAGATCGCGCTTGATCGCGATTTTCAATTCGCGCAACGACTGCGCTCGGGTGAGCGGAACTTCCGAACTGACCTTCGGATCTTTATCGATGAGACGGTCAAGCACGGAGAGCGTGACCGGGCCGCTGATGTCGCGCCTGGGCATGGCTTACTTCCCATCCCCAATGGCCTGTGCGGGATCGAGACGACAGATGCGCTCGAAGATTTTTTGCTGCTGCGCTTTGTCGGCTTGAATGCGCACGCTCAGTTTCATGATGGTGCCAAGCGCCGAGGCTACCAGGCCGGGGTCTTCCCATTCGTCGAGCTTATGAGTTTCGATCATCGCCGCTAGATCGTCGAGAATGGGCTGCGCGATATTTTGTTTACTGGTCGAAATGCACATTTCTACTAACTGCATCTTGCGACGGAAGCGTTCGCGTCCGGAGCGAAGGCGTCCGACATCCTGTTGCAGAATTTCAAAAGCTTTGCGCTCCTGGCCCTCGCGCAGGGCTTGCAGCGCCGCGGCGTAAACATCGGGAGCCTGGCTTGGCCACCGCGAGGAGAATCCGTTGCGGGCGGGCGTACCGTTCAAGGGCACTGCGGTTCCGTCGGGCGACGGACTTGGCTGGTTCAAACTGTTGATCCAGGCGCGGGTCTCGGCATTGGCTGCGGGGGTGTCGTCCATCAAAGTCGCGTCGAGCAATTGCGGACATTCGGCGATCAAAGCTTTCAACTCGGAACGAATTGCGCGGGCAATCGCTTCATAATCGCTGCCCAGTGCTTCGCAAGCTTCGACGACCATGCGCTGCAAATCCAGCCACGCGCGGCTGCACGGCAGAGCCATAGCACTCTCAGCGGCTTCCAGAAGTTCGTCGAATTTTCTATCGAGGGCGAGCCGCTTTAAATGTTTGCGAAGTTCCGTGGGCGGAGCTTCGAATTGCGTGGGATCGGCGCGGTCTATAGCCGCACGCAGTTCTCCCCAGCGCAATCCTCGGAGCATCAGGTATGACGCTGGACTCTTAGGCTCGCGCCGACGCAGAAACGCTGCGGCTTCTGCGACTTTGCGCACCGCCTCGATTCGATCCGGCGGCTCGGAAGAAGTTTCGACGGACAGTAGAACACCGACGCGCACCGGCGCAGCTGCAGAATCAGCCGCAGCTGTCGAGTCAGCCTCCGATCCAGGCTGAAGCGCAACCTCTTCTACCGGGTCGGGTTCTTTTTCGCGTTTCTTCTGCAGAAAGCCGTGAACGACGTGGCGCGTGGCCTCAAGCGCGGAGCGCAGCGGACCGAACGATGGACCGTCATCCGCAAACTTTGCGTCGCACGCTTCTTTCAGTTGGGATAGTATCTGCAGGCTGTTATCCAGATCCTTCTCAGCCTGGGCGTAGAACTTCTTGGGAGTTTCCTCGAAGGCTTTATCGAAGACTTCGGGAGCCAGCTTCCCTTCCTTGATCAGCTGGGCGCGTTTCTTCTTCGCGTCATCGCTCTTGGCCAGCTCTTCGTAGCCGACTTCGCGAGACTGTTCGTAGTCGATGGAACCGTAAGTTGCCTTTTCGACTAGCGGAACCAGCTTCAAGGGAATCTCGAGCTTGGTTCCGATGAAACCAAGTGGTGCGCCGCGCGCCTGCGCGTCGCCATCCTCGAGCTCGGGATAAACTGTGTCCCAAAATTTGTCGATCAATCCCAAGCACAGAGAAAGGCCATCCTTCAGGCCGGCGAATCGCTGCTGCTTGAGCAAAGCCTCAGTGAGCCATGCGGCCAGTTGCAGGTCTTTTGTTTTAGTGGTGAGAACATCTTTCGTGAGCTTGATGACCTGGGAGTTGTCGGCGACCTTTCGATCGCGCTCGGTCATCCCCGGCGGCGGTTGATCTTCTTCGCGGCGAGCTTCTTTGATCTTGTCGTAAATCAGCTCGTAGCGCAGGTTTGCGCCGCTGGGGTTTGGTCCATCGATAGGATTCAGCAACTCTTCGGGAAAGGGCATGATGGGTTAGACAGCCACTGGGGCCGGATTGAATTCGAGCGAACGAAGCTCGAGGAACGGAATCTCTTCATCGTCCGCCAGCCACATCTTCTGGCCAAGCGGGATCTGATCGTCGACGGCTTCGTTTTCCTCCCAGACCGTTGCCCGTCCCAGACGAACCGCATCGTCAGGATTTTTCCACGAAAATGGAGAGAGCACGGGAAGCATCACCTCGCCTAGTTCGGTGCCTTTGAAAGAAGGCGTGGTGCGAACCGCAGCCGGCGTCCACAAAAGATCGCGCAGGCGCTTGGGAGGTTCGATGTGAATGGAGGCGATGTGCTCGAAGGGCAACAATAAATAATTGCCCGCGGCGAATAGTTCGAGCCGCGCTCCGATACGAGGATCGGCGTCGGAAAAAGATTTGAATGACTTGCCATTGATAGCGCCGCTGCGCTCGGGAAGAACCAGCTGATTCGGATAAGAGCCACTCTCGAATAGATCCTGGCGCTGACGCTCGGCGAATAAGGCGCTGCGATAGAGAAGCACTCCGATTTCGCTGCCGGGGCCGGCTTGCGCCAGCACTTCCAGTTGCTTATCGGCGCGGGAATATTCTCCCGCGAAACAGAGCAACTCGAAAAGAAAAGTTCTGCGGCGCGCGTCGGTGGGATTGTCTCGCACCTCGGCACTCAACGCCTTCAGCGCGTCCCCTAAACGACCGGCCCGATATAGTTCCTGAGCATTCATGCAAGAAGCTCTCCGCCTCAGACAATCCAGGGTGAAAACACACTCAGCCCGTTTTCAAAACGGGGACGATCGAGCCGCGTCATAGAACAATCCGGAGTGAGCATCCTCGCAGCAGTTGCGCTGCCAGGATGCCCCCGGTTTTCGAATTTACAACATCAAAGGCCGCGTGCTTATGTCTGCTGCACGGCGCCGATGTTGTAGGTCGCAGCTCCGGCCAGAGTGACCGCGCCGCTCGACGTATCCTGCGTGTAGTACTGGAATTCGATCTGTTCGTACGCGATGCTGACGCTCTGACTTGGCGGTCCGGAGGCGCCTCCACCCATGCTGTTGCTCGTGATGTAGCAATTAGTCATCAGCACTGTGAGGTACGTGTAAGGCGTCGCAGCGCCCGTCGACTTACGTAAGGCGAAAGTGGTTTTGGCAATGTGCTGGCCGGTGTAGATGGCTTTCAAAATCTGGTAGCTGGCCTGGTCGACTGCGCAGCTAAAGCTGAAATCCGACAACGAACACTTGCCGGCGGATAATCCCTTCCCGCCCACATCCGCGGGATTGCTGCAGCCAAACGAAAAACTGTCGAGCTCAATGTTATTGGTCATCCCTTGTGCCTGGGATTCCCCGGTGACACCTTCGATTAAGAGATACGCATCACTCGCCATCGCAATTCCTCCTCACAAGCAATCTGAATTCAAGGACCGTGCGGACCTTGTTTACCGCTCCCGCGTGAATCTCCCGCCAAATACAACGGGGTTATCTTTTTGCCGCCGCCGGCAACTCCGCCACAAGCCGGAGAGAAACGTTCAATTCGTCGAGTTGGAAGTGAGGCCGCAGGTAAGCGATGGCGCGGTAAACGCCGGGCTTGCCTTTGACTTCTTCCACATCCACGCGCGCCTCCCGCAAGGGGAACTTGGCCTTGGTGGTCTGGTTCGCCTTGTCGTCCTGGGTTACGTATTGGCTGATCCAGCGATTCAGGAAGCGCCAGGCATCGTCACGCGACATGAAGCTGCCGATCTTGTCGCGCATCATCGCCTTGAGATAGTGAGCGAAACGGCAGGTGGCCATCATGTAAGGCAACTGCGCCGAGATGCGAGCATTCGCCGTGGCAGAATCGCTATCGTAGAGCTTGGGCTTGTTGCAGGATTGAATGCTGAAGAACGCCGCTTTATCGGTGCCCTTGCAGTGAACCAGCGGGACCAGACCCTGATCCGCAAGTTCTTTTTCGCGACGGTCCGTGATGGCGATTTCCGTAGGACACTTCAGAGCCACGTCGCCTTCATCGGTGCGGAAGGTGTGAGAAGGCAAGCCTTCGACCAGGCCGCCGCCTTCGACGCCGCGGATGGAGACGCACCAGGCATACAAAGAAAAAGCCTGCGTCATTCTGGAAGCCAGCGCATAAGCAGCGTTGCCCCAGAGATATTTTTCGTGATCGGTACCGTCGACGCCTTCTTCGTAATTAAATCCGTCGACCGGCTTGGTGTCGCGGCCATACGGCAGCCGCATCAGAATTCTAGGACAGGTCAAGCAGACGTACTTCGAGTCTTCGCTTTCGCGGAAGCCCTTCCACTTGGCGTATTCAGTGCTGTCGAAGATCTTGCCGATGTCGCGTGGTTGATCGAGTCCAGTGAAGCTTTGCAGGTTCAGCAACTCCGGCGAAGCTGCGGAAAGGAACGGTGCGTGTGCCGCGGCCGCTACTTGCGAGACTTTTTCCAGCAGTTCCATATCTTCCGGATGCCTGCTGAATTCGTAATCTCCCACAAGAGCTGCGATGGGTTCGCCACCGAAGATGCCGTACTCGTCTTCGTACACTTTCTTGAACATCGCGCTCTGATCGAACTCCGGCGCCCGCTGCAGATCGCGCAGTAATTCCTTCTTCGAAGCGTTGAGGATACGAATCTTCAATTGCGAGCTGGTTTCAGACTGATCAAGCAGGTACTTCAACCCTCGCCATGTGCCTTCCAGCTTCTGGAACTGAGGATGGTGCAGCACTTCGTTCAACTGCAGCGAGATGAGATGGTCAATCTGAGCCACGCGGGCCGTGATCATCTGATCGGCATCGCGCCCGATTGTCATCGAGCCTTCGAGCACCTGGGAGACGAATTCTTTGATCAGGCTCTTTCCGCGCTCGCGCGTGCCCGTATCGGTAAACCGCCCCTGTTCGACGATCTGGTCGAGAAGACTGCTCTGTTCTACCGCTACCGGCCCGGCAGCGGACTTTTCTTCCACCATAGGTTTAGCCATTGTTGTCCCCCTTCTCGCCGACCTCGGTCTTCAGCTTGTTCAGTTTCTCTGTCTGGCTCACTGCATCGAGCAGAGCTTCATCCAGCTTTTCGTTGGTCTGCAGCGTTCCCTTCAAATCATTCAGGCGCGTTCTGAGGTCGAGTAGTTCTTTCAGAGGCTTTACCTGCCGCGCTACCTGCTCGGGTTCGAAGTCTTCGAGGCTCTTGAAACGCAGATCGACTTTGATCTGCCCGGCGTCGGATTCCTCACTGAGTTTGTTTTCCACGGCGAACGATAAGTGAGGTTTCATGCTTTCGAGGACCGAATCAAAGTTGTCGGGTGTAACTTCGACAAATCGCCGCTCCTTGAGTTTGGGCAAGGGCTGCTCTGGATTACCGGTAAAATCTCCGAGGACGCCAACCACGAACGGTAGTTCCTTGACCTCAATGGCTCCGCCAGTCTCTACGTCATAAGTGATCTGGACGCGAGGCGGACGCACCCGGTCCAATTTGTGTTGCGTACTTTGTTTAGCCATGTGTTCTCCCTTTATCCGTCAATATTGATCCGATCGAGTTGTGAAGGAACTGACACGTCAGACCGCCCAAATACAAACCGGGCTTATCCGTGCGGAGCGTATTAGTTCGGGGGGTTACCACCCGGATGGAAGCGGCTCGTCACCGCAGTTTGCCCATACGAGTCGTGGAGCAACGGTTTATCATATGCAGAAACCGGAGTCAAGCATTAATCGCTTTTTTCGCCGCAACGTTCGCTTAGAAGTTGCTGAAATCCTAAGCCCTTCGCGGCCCCAAGCAGGATAGTGTCGATCCTCCCGCAAACGTTACAAGTCTTGCAGTTTGGGGTCTTTCGGCTCTACGAACTGCCTCACCAAAGCGTGATGGTATTTAGCTGAAGCTCAGGCGGGATTTCTCGGGTCCAGAAACCAGAGTTAATTTCGGCAGAGTGCAGCGCCTCCGGCTATACCGGCGTCGGCACCATAGTGGGCGGCGACCAGGGGAACATCCTGACAATGCGAATTCACACACCACTCGGGAAGCCGATCTCGGATCAAATCGAAGAAGGGCTGCAACATCGCGCCAGCGCCTCCGCCAATAATCATTACATCGGGCTCGAGTAAGTCAACGATGTTTCCCAGCCATATGGCGAGCAAGCCTGCGGTTTCTTCTAAGACTGCTTTTGCCAAGGCATCCCCAGCGGCGTAGGCCTTACCGACCATCTCGCTGGTAATGCGATCCGGCTGGCCCGCGGCTAGCTCAAGTATTTTCGACGACTGGCCGGGCCTGGCGAGCTTTTCCGCCGCTCTGCGAGCAATCGCCGGACCGGACGCCAGCGCTTCGATGCAACCCAGCTTCCCACATCCACAGCGCGGGCCGCGATAGTCAATTGTGTTATGACCACCTTCCGCGGCAGCGCCGGTGCGGCCATGGTAGATGCGGCCATCGAAGACAATTCCAGTTCCAATGCCAGTACCGATTGTGGCGCAGAAAACATTGCGAAAGCCGCGTCCGGCACCCCATAGCGCTTCGGCTAATGCCGCCGCATTTCCGTCGTTATCGACACGAACCGGAACTTTGTAGACCTTGGATATTTCGGCAGCGAGCGGAAAATTTCGCCAACCCGGAAGATTTGGCGGATTGATGACAACGCCACTACGCGGATCCAGTGGCCCGGGAGCACAAATGCCAATGCCCGAAATCTGGCTTTCTGTATCCAAAGAAGAGGAAGCGCGAACCGCGTCGATTGCTGAAACTACTGCCGCCAGCCCAGCTGCGGCGTCGTTGGCTGCCATGGGAGTTCGCGTTTGAAAAGTGATTTCGCCGCTGGCATTCACCAGCCCTGCAGCTACTTTGGTGCCTCCTACATCTACACCGATGAGGTGCAGAGTCCCCGAGGCTTGCGTCATGCGATTGGCATCCTGGCCAAAGCTTTATCCCCCACGAGTTGGAACCCACACTTATTGGAAGCTGTTCTTTTTCTTCGTTATCGCGCCCGCAAGAAAATCCCACGTTCAGCCAATGGTAAACTAATTTGGAGAACGGTGAGGGCGCGTAGCTCAGTTGGTAGAGCAATGCCCTTTTAAGGCATGGGTCGAAGGTTCGAATCCTTCCGCGCTCACCAGGTTTTCTCTCGGCAGGCCGAGTAGCTGTTGCCAATCTCCCACCTGATTTATTCAGAGTTTCCGAGGGTTCCGAACTCTCAATAAAATTTCCTTCGCATTCAAATAACTTCAGTTCTTTTCATAGCTAAAAGAGAAGTTCGCAAAACCATTCACGCAGCTGTGCGATCAAATCGAATTTCTTTCAGTCCACTGTTTACAAAAGCTTCACATTTTTTTTCGAATCTAGACAACTTCTTTTTGTGTCGAGGGTTTGGTTCAAACGAAGCTCATCGGCTTCTCGGTTGAGATCTCAGCAGTGAAACGTGAACTGCCCTGACGCGTAGCTCCTTTGCGTGAGAGCGTTGCATTCCATATCAGCGCCGAACCTTCACAATTAAAAAGGAGAGTTATGAAACGTCGCAGACGTGTCGTCATGCAACTCGCATCTCTGTGTTTTGTTCTGGCCGTACGGATTCGCGGCCGATGACGCTTACCTCTACATCGTTCACGGAATTCCCGGGCGCAATATTGAAGAGAATCTCAATCCCGGCTTTCCCATCGACGTTCTGGTCAATGGCGAGTCCTGTCTGGAGCGAGGACTGGCGTTCGGCAGCACCAGCGGTCCGCTAAGTTTCCCCCCCCCGGAACATACGACGTGCAGATCAGTGAGGCCAACACCCTGGCGCCCTCCACGAATCCATCCATCATCGCGGCGAAAGTGGCTCTGCCAGCTGGGGCGAGCGTGACAGCCGTCGCCGCGATCAGCGGCGGAGAACCTACTCTGCAGTTCGCCGATAACCTGACGCCGGTAACCCCGGGCTATGCGCGATTTGTATTCGTGCAGTCGGCTGACGCCGGCGCGCTGCAAGCCACGCTGACGCAGTTAGACGTGAAGGACCCGAAGACCTTCACCGTAATCGCTAGTCCCGGCAAGCAGCTAGGGATCAACGTGCCAGACGGGACGTATCTGGTGCAGGTTGCCGCCTCTGGCGGCACGACCGTGCTGGCGACGGAGCAAATCGACTTAGCCGACCAGACCGCCAACTCGCATACGCAGCAGGCGAAGCGAGCGATGGCTCCGTGGGCCTGATTACCAAAATTGTCCGAGACGTGTTTTAGGCAAGGCCACTGAAGCTGGGCCGTGCTTGCGCGGCCCAGCTTCACAGTCTATTTTTCATCTTACGTTCGCCAACATCTAAGTAAGTTTGGAGCGGAAGGGACAGCACCGAGCGAAGTCTTTTAACTTTTTTCTTGTCAAGGGTGCGATATCTGAGTCAAAATTTCTCGGACGAATCGGTCGTAAAGTTAATCACATCGCGCGACCTCCCCACTGTCGGGCTAGAACTCGTCAAGTCGCAGATAGATGTTTTGCAAAGCTCTCAAGTCGGAGAGGGCATCACGCATGGACATGCTCAAAAATCGCATTCTCGCGGGTATTCTGATCTTAACTTCGCTCGTTACAATCCTGATTACTGTCGGTTGTTCGCCGTCCCAGTCGCTTCCCCCTGGCGCGGTGGGCAACATCGGCAGATATAACTATTCGCCGTCCGTGATTGAAACCGGAAATATCCGGCAGTTTTGGTGGTGCAGTCAGGGGGTTAACCCGAACGATGCCTCTCAGGATACGGACGCGATCTACTATGAGTCGGTCAATACATCAACCCATAGCTCCTTCGGTCCAGTACTGGTACTCTCTGAGACACCGGGAGCCTGGGATTCTGAGTACACCTGCAATCCGAAGGTGATTGGCGGAGTTTTCGACAACCCTCTGGGCGACGGGCAAACCTACAGGTACGCAATGTACTACGTAGGCATATCAATTAGCGGCGGCAATAATAGGATAGGCGTTGCCTTTTCCAACGATGGCAGCGTCTGGAAGAAGTACCCACAGCCGATCATCTTCTCAAGTTCCCAGGCGGGATACGGAGTCGGCCAGCCCGCTCTCTACAACGCCGATCAAAGGGCTGCGATCTCTATGTTTTATGAGGACAGTAATCCAACCGTGCATCACGTAGCCGCGGTTTCAACCGATGGGGTCCACTTCACCGTGCAGGGAACATTGACAGCCAACGGTTTAGATCCGGATGATCCGGACGCGATTTGGGGCGACATGTCCTATGATGCGAAACAGGGCGAGTGGTACGCCGTCTTCAATCGCCCGCTACGGCCGCCCTCCACGACCGGAGGGGTATGGGAGCGGGGACAGTACGGAATTGAACTCTACAAGATCTCGCAGGCCGCTCTCTTGACTGGGACCTCGCCTTGGCAAGAGCTCGCCACTCTCGATACAAATTTAACCGGCTACGAATCGAACTTCATTGCCGGTTTCGTACGCGACCTTTACGGCAATATCAACGTGGCATCTTATCCCACAATCCAGATGTATACATCTGTCTCTTATATCGAAACGAGTTGGGACGCAACTCCGGCGGAAGCGGGTTACTCAGCTACGCAGGCCAACTGGGTTCTTATGCCTATGCAGTGGACACCAGGTGCGAGCAAAACGGTTCCCCTAACTTCGTATTTCAACGGGAGAGTACACGAAGTAACGACGGGGTGGACGAGCGCGAGCGGTGGCTTTCAATCGCAGGGGGTTCTCGGTCATCTTTACACGAGTCCGATCCAGGGCGCGACGCTACCGTTTTACGGCTGTAAAAAAGAAGCGAAAGACTATTTTGTGTCACTTGATGTCGGTTGCGAAGGCCAGCGGACTCTCGGCAAGGATGGTTATGGATACTCGCAACCGGTTGCAGGACTTAACTTAGTGGCCTTGTATCGCTGCTCGACCGGATACGATCACTTCGCCAGCCAAGATCCGAAATGCGAAGGGCACACAACGGATGAGCTTCTAGGCTACGTGCTTCCTTGAACTCAAGAGTAGTTATGTTATGACGATAGATTTGCGTAGGTGTCATTTCTATTGTCCGCCTCATCCCTCCAAAAATCCTCCGACCCAAAGACTGAGTTTAACCAGAAAACAACTGCGTCCCCTTTTAGACCTGCCTTAAAATTGAATCAGGCTGCATTGACATCGGCTCCCCTTGATGCTAAGTTTCGCACGCTCGCATTTTAGATTATCCGCGCGGTCTTCCGGCGCTGTTCCATAGAAGTTGTTCGCTGTCGGATGTTCACCAGAAGAGTCCGCGCAGGTGGTAGGTTTTGCCGATATTCGACAGAGCGAATCGCTAGTATCTAATGATGAGAGCAGTGCACAGATGATGCCGAAGGTTTTGAGGGGGACCGGAGCGCATCAAGCCGATCACTATTTCTCCTGCACTGTCTGCAGGCCGAAAGGCCAGTATGCCCAACATGAAGCCGTGGTCCTTGTACTGCGGAGTTCTATTCCTCCTGATCGCCTCCTCTTTATCCTCCCAGGCTGTTTTCAGCGGGCCACGAGATTACATCGTAGGATCATATCCCGATTCAGTGGTCATCGGCGACTTCAACGGGGATGGGCGCCCCGACCTCGCTTCTGCGAATCAATACTCAAACAATATTTCGGTGCTTCTCCAAAATAGCGATGGCACATTTGCCGCGGCCGTGGAGTATGGAGTCGGCAAAGGTCCAGTTTCGCTACAGGTCGGCGACGTGAACGGCGACGGCAAGCTGGATCTCATCGTGTTGAATTCTCAGGACAGTACACTTTCGGTCCTGATCGGCAATGGCAATGGCACGTTCCAGGCGCAAAAGGTGACCAGTGTGCCGCTATACCTTGGCGGACAAAGTCTGGCTGTCGGAGATTTCAACGGGGATGGCTATCTCGATGTAGCCCTAGGAATGCCTTTGCCGCAGGTTGGAACTTATGGCGTGGGCGTTCTGCTGGGGAATGGCGATGGAACTTTTAAGTCACCTGTGAGCTATGCTTTGCCTGCGCAATCCATTGCCCTGTCTGCGGCTGATGTCAACAACGACTTGAAGCTCGACCTTGTCGTCACCAATGGAAATACCACTTCGAATGCTGTTTCCGTCCTTTTAGGCAACGGCGATGGAACCTTTCAAGCAGCGACCAATACCAGTCTCACATTTACAGCAACTGGATTGGTAGTCGCGGACTTCAATCAAGACGGCAAGCTGGACGTCGCAACCTCCACAGGAAGTCCAAATGCAACTCCAAACAGCCTGGTTCTGCTTTTGGGAAATGGTAACGGTACCTTTCAAGTTCAGCAGCCTCTCTCTTTGATTGCCGTACCGCTTGTTGCTGGCGATTTGAACGGTGATGGAAAGACCGACCTTATTGCTGCAACGGGTGCGCTCGATCTGCCAAACAATGGGACTTTGCAAAGCCTCGTGAATAATGGGAACGGGACTTTCACGCTGACCCAGTCTCTACCGGGCTCGGTAGCTGCGCTATCCGATTTGAAAACTACTGGAAAACTGGATTTGATCGCAGGCGAAGATGTAGGGGGGAGCCCCGGCACAGGCCAGAGTGTCGTGTCAGTTTTTCAGGGGAACGGCGATGGAACCTTTGCGATCTTCCCTTCCTATCCTGGCGGCGGCTCCCTGGCGGCAGCGGATCTTAATAGTGACGGCAAAATCGACCTCGCAGAAGCCTTCGACACTCTCTCCGAGGGAAGCGCCTACACTCCCTTCGTCGGATGGCTCCTCAATACTGGTGCGGGGTTTTCGGCCCCGACGGTTACGCAATTACAAACCCAGAACGTTGAGGTCGGCAGTATTTTCGTGGGCACGGCGGACTTCAATAGTGATGGCCACATTGACTTGGCCGTCGCGGCTAGCGATATCGCCACTCTCCTCGGCAATGGCGATGGCACTTTCCAACCCGCTGTGTACTATGGTTCGGGCGTGGGCGGGCCTATCGCCATTGGCGATTTTAACAACGATGGAAAGCTTGATGTCTTTGGTGCGTCTGGGACCAATGTCTCTGTGATTCTTGGAAATGGGAATGGCACCTTTGGCCTACCGGTGACTTCGCCCGCTGGCGGCACGGTGTATCCGACATCTGGTGTGGCCGTCGCAGATTTCAATCAAGATAAAAATCTCGATGTTGCTGTTTCCCTAGGCAAACAGCTTGCCGTGCTCTTAGGCGATGGGAACGGAACCTTCTCCTCTGGCATTACCTACACTTCCGAATTTCAGCAGACCGCCGTCGCCTCGGGGGATTTGAATGGCGACGGGATCCCAGATCTTATTGTGGCGGTCTCGTCAGGTACAGATGTTGAGTCCTTCCCTGCTTCCGTGGTTGTACTTCTCGGGAAAGGAGACGGCACGTTTCAAAGTCCTATCACAACTTATGCCGGTGACTCGATCTCCTCCATCGTTGTTGCTGACTTCGACGGCGATGGAAAACAAGATGTCGCAATCAGTAATTCAACGTGGGAGGATGTTTCCCTGCTGCTGGGCAATGGCGACGGAACTTTTCAGGCTCCCATGCAGTTTACCGCAGGCGGTGGCGCGATGGCGGTGGGTGACTTTGACGGCAATGGAAGTCCCGATCTAGCTGTAAGCGGAGCAGGAGGCATCTCTCTTCTGCTTAGTGCCGGAAAGAAAGGTTCTGCGGCGTTCGTATCACCGACATCGCTAGCCTTCAAAAGCCAGTACGTGGGAATGGGCAGTTCCTCGCAATCGGTTACTTTGACCAATACTGAGGGTGTTGCTTTAACCATCACCAGCATCGCCATTACGGGTGCGCAGGCGAGCGATTTTTCGCAAACGAATAACTGTGGAAGCAGCCTTACGGCTGGCGGCAGTTGCACGGTGAATGTTACGTTCACTCCGGCGGCAGCGGGAAATCGTGCGGCTGCTTTAACGTTTACGAACAATGCGATCAACACTCCGCAGAGCGTTGCGCTAACAGGAACTGGGCTGGGTTTCTCTCTGACTGCGACGTCTTCGACTCAAACCATATCGCCAGGCCAGACTGCGACCTACTCCATCAACGTCACTCCGGCTGGGGGATTCAACCAGGCTGTCCATCTAACCTGCACAGGAGCACCCGCGCAATCCAGTTGCAGCGTGTCGCCAAGTTCTTTCACCTTGAACGGTTCCGCGGCTCAGACCGCGACGGTGACGGTGACAACGGTCGGAGCCTCGTCCGGCCTGACGCTCCCATGGTTCGGACCCCGTCCTGGTAATCCCTATGGATTGAAGGCTTGGTGCTTGGCGACGCTAGGGTTGGCAGCTCTGCTAGGCTCGTTCAGCGCTCATCGGAAGTGGACGAAACGGTGGGTTTATGGCTTCGTGTTCATGCTTGTTCTGAACATTACTGCCTGTGGCGGCGGATCGAGTGGGGGGGGAACCGGCACGGGCGGGATTCCAACCGGCACATACAGTCTGAATGTAGTCGGGAACTTTACCTCCGGCTCGATGACGTTAACTCAAACGATGAAGCTCACGCTGGTAGTGCAATAGCTGTGGAGAGAATCCCCTGGACTTGGGAGACTGCGGGGCGACATCGGGTCCGGGTCCGCGATGGCGCCATTGGTATGGAGGGCAGAGACATGTATGCCGTGGCTGCACCCGCACAGTGGCCGAGGCGCTGCGATCAAACCCAGAGCACGCCCGACCACCCCGACTATTTAGTACGACCAAGTCACACCGGGATACAGACTAGGAACTCGATATGCTCGATAGGCATTCTGGTTAGAAGTATTGAGGTCCATCTTCCACAAAATTTGCGGAGTTGCAGTCTGCGTGACCTCCTGCACTTCGGAACCGAAAGCGGGGGTGGGGGTGGGGGTGGGAGCGTTGATATCGAACTCAACGTTTCCGTTGGCGAGTTGATTGATGCTGCCGCCCCAGAAGCCGAAGTAGCCGGGCAGGTTGTCCCAAGATAAATTCGCGGACATGGTGCTTTCGTCGAGTTGAAATATGGTGGCTCGAGAGTAGCATGGCGTGTAGGAGGGAGCAGCCCCGCAGATTGTACCGCTGTTGTCCAGCACTCGGTTGTCGCCATTATCCCAAACTGCAAGATTTGTTACCGAACCGTCTTGACTGATGATCGACGGAAAGTGTTGGAAAGAAAACCACTGGCTGGGATCGTCGGTTGGCACACCGTCTTTAGACAAAGTAAAGTCCCCTTGATAGCCTAGCTTCCAGATAATGTCTCCGGCACCGGCCCCATTGTTGTAATCAATTTTAAGAACCCAGGATTGGTGCCGCATGGAAAGAAGCAGGTTGCCGTCGACGGCAGAATAAAGGACGGCGTTGCCATGGGTCCAATCAGGCAGGCCGTTGAGATGCCGATTGACATCGAGATGGTCGAAGCTGTTCCATGCCCATACCGGATTCCAATTCTGATCCAGGTCGATCAGGTTGTCTCCAACGACTGCTGTGGTGCCTGGATATCCAGGAAGGTCCGTGAAATTTTTGGATGTGTACGTGAGAACGATCAGGTGGCCATTATCGAGCGGAAGCAAATCGTGATGATAGGCGGTGGGAACGAAGTCAAATCCGGCGGCTTGCACTTTTTGACCTAGGACAGAAATATCCATTTCACGGATAACATTTCCCGCGAGATCTAATTCCTTGAGAATGGAATCAAATCCCGCCAGGGTAATGCTCATGATTATGTGCCCATTGGGTAACAGCTTATACGTGAAGGCGTAGTTTCCTTGTCCCACATCGTAGTACCAGATGGGATTAGCGTCGCGATCGGTGAAAAGAGCAGGAGTGCCGAACGAAGTCACATCGACCAATTCGATTCCCGGATTCTCAGGAGAAGTGGTGGAGGGAGACGGGCGTGATACGGAGAGCGGGGGAAATGGCAGGGGGGGCAGTGGGCCAGTGGTGAAAGTGGCGTCCCCCGTGGAAAAGGTATTTGTATTGCCGTTGCATTGTGCCTGGCCCACGCCGCGCATGTGGTAGGTAGTAGATGCTCTCATTCCCGCAACTAGAATGGTGTTTGTTTGCGCTACAGCTGAGGCGGGATACCAGGCGGTCATCCTTCCATAGGAGGTATCCGGACCGAACTCAACGGCAACTTGTCCGGGACAGCCAAGCGCTGTCGAGATCGTGTATTGCGCAACGAGGGGGTTTTTCGTGGCCGCGACGGATGCAGAAGATATGCCCGGCGGATCATTGAGATTTCCGCCTCCACAGGCAATCGTAAAACCGCATAAGACTGAAACACAAAGCAAAAGGCATGGCTGTAGCGGAGCCAATTTTGTCATCGTCTAGTTTTCTCCCTCGAGAACGAGAACGCCTGCCTAGAGGCAAAACCGCACTCCTCGATTGCAGCAAGTTTTCTGTTTGCCGCAAATGATACCTGAAAAGCCAAAAATTCCAAGTAATAATTTATAAGCCTCACCGTCCGTTGTTTAGCCATCAGGCTCCACGCAGCGCCGGGCGATGCTCGAAGGATGCCTTCAGCCAAGTTCTGTCCCGCCGTCACAGACCCTCTCTTTTTCCCATTCTCCCGATCAGGCCGTCCCAAGTTCCGAGCAAAATGTTGCGGAGCTTCGGGCGCGGCTCTCCTCGGCAATCAAGCAAATGATCGTGTCCTTCAGTTGTCCATAAAGATTGTTCAAGATCCAACCAGGGAAAATGCGGAAATACTTACCATAAAAGAAAATGCAATTGCGCGAGATGTAATAGCGCCTCAGCGCGTTGTGATTGCTGAGATGAAAATTGTGGCCTAGAACTTTTTTTATTCCAGGATCGCCCGGAGCATGAAGCAGTGTGGCTTGCGCTGTGCTGGCGACCAAATAGCCCGCGGCCCGGATGCGAAAGCAGTACTCCCAATCTATGAAATCGATGAAGTACTCTGATGCAAACCCTCCGATTCTGTTAAATATCCACAGTGGCATCAGCGCTCCCGAGGTCATTGGCAAAAGAGGACCGCCTTCACGGTCGCGAGGTACCAACATCTCAAGGCCTGTGCCGGGGTTCACATATTTGGGGTGCATCGAACACACGCGTTCCCGCTCAGGATGGGACTGCCACGCGGCGAACATCTCGCGAACAAACCCATCGGTGATCCCGCTGTCTTGATCGAAGAGAATCACCCAAGCATAGCTTGCGGCTTGGGCCCAGCGAACACCCTGATTTAATGCCTCGGCGACACCAAGGTTTTCTGCATTTTCGACAAGGTGAAAACCGAGGTCATGGCTCGCGATCGTAGAAGGCCAATTTCATCGGCACTGGACCCGTTATCCACGACCACCAAACCCTGCACCTGGGTCAGAATCTTGGCGATGTGTTCGACGACACCGGCGCTAGGGTGATACGTGACAATCACCGCGCAGACAGATGGCGTCATGTTGCCTCCCCTTTCATAGGCCTTCCCACTTACCCATTCTCTCAGTCAGGGCATCCCAAGTTCCACCCCGGACTTGCGGAATTGCGTGCACGCTCCTCCTCGACAGCAAGCACCCTATTGTCTCCTTCAGGTGTGGATATACACCGCTTGCTACGCCACGCGGAAATAATCGTATATATTTCCGATGGAAGACAATGCGATTACGCGTAAGATAGTGGCGCCGATCAGCGTGATGTGTGGAGTGAAACGTGTGGCCCATGATGGTGGTCTCTGCAGGGTTACCGGGAGCCTGTAACAGCGTCGCGCGCCCTGAGTCGATAACGAGAAAATCCGCGGCCCGGATGCGAAACGAATACTCCCAATCTACGAGATCGATGAAGTATCTGGGCGCACACCATGCGACCTTGTCGAATATCCGAGCGACTAGCGATTCCGAGGTCATCGGCAATACGTGACTGCCGCCGTGGTGCGCGCACTTGGCGGAGAATTTGAACAAATTTTGAAGTGCCTCGAGGCCTGGGTGATAGGTGACGATCACGGCGCAGACCAACGACGATGGCATTTGCGAGTAATTTTCCCCCCAAGCGCATCGTTAGCCGCCTCGGTAATTTTGGTCTGAAGGAAACGGACTGCGTTTCCAGTGCTGAGATCTCCGCTCCGTAAATTCGTGATTATCAATTGGTTGGTGGACGTGACTGGAAAGGGTAACGATGTGGTACGGCTTAAGGCTTTCAGCGTGAAGGATTTTGAGTCCGACGTAATTCACTATCGCAATTGCAGCCATACTGTCGAAGACGTGATGATGCATTGCTCGATTGATCCGATTGTCCAGACACCGTCGCTCAAATTGCTCCTTGGTCCCTGCCAGGAGGTCCTTCGATAGGTCATGCAGTTCCAGTATCTCGGGAAGGTGAGTCAAATCGTCTTCGCCGACTGAGTTTTCGTAGTCCTCGATCATGTGACCCAGCGGAGTGACGGGTCGGCGCCAGTCGAAAGTACGGTCTTTGTGGGGCAGAATCAACAGCAGCACTCCATCTGGTTCTAAAACCCGCTTCCATTCTTGGAGCGCGCGGATGGGATTGGCAATATGCTCAAGACTATGGCAGGCTATAACGCATCCGTAAGCAGAGTCTTTGATGGAGTTCAAATCGGTTGCGTCAGAGATGATTTGTCTCCCGGGTTGCTTTCCGGGATGATAATGAAAAGTCTCTCCTTCGAGGACTTCCCCCGCCCAAATTGTTTTTCCAGAGTACAGGCAGTTGTCCAAGGATTCTAAAACATCGTAGATAGGAATTTGGCCGCCCTCAGCCAACATCGGACTAGGACCGCCGATTTCAAGACCGCACTTGGACTCCAGTGCGGAACGATACGCAACTAAGGATCTCAATCGTGGACGGAAGGCCCGCCGTACTAGATCTGTTAACCGTGGCCCGAGAATGTTTTGGGCGGCGACCTTAGCTGTTTTAACAATTCGCATAGCGAACCTCCAATTTGGTTCAAAAGCCAAAATTGGGGCGCCAGATTTATCCAATGGGCTCTCGCCCAGCAGGA
>CAWIJP010000006.1:0-37488 GCA_963836305.1 uncultured Acidobacteriaceae bacterium
CTGCCATCCAATATGCCAATGCGGTGCAGATCGATTCCCGTTTCGCCCAGGCGCATTATCAGCTCGGACAAACCTATCTCAAACTCGGCGACAGCGCCCACGCCTTTCAGGAGCTTTCGCGAACCGTCGAGCTGGCTCCCGACAACTACCGCGCCCACATCGACCTGGCCAATCTTTTGGTCACGGCGCGAAACCCGGATGGCTCTTCCAATCAGGATTATCTGAAACAGGCGCGCGTCCATCTCGACCTTCTGCACCAAAAGCAGCCGCAGAATCCCGAAGTCTTCGAGGCCTGGGCAGACTACTATGCGGCGCAGAGCAATGTCGGTGCGGCATTGCAGGAGATGCAAAAGGCAATCGCCGTCGATCCCAATCGATCGGAATCCTATCTGAATCTGGCGCTTCTGCAATTGCGCTCAAACCAGCTCGATCAGGCCGAGGCAAGCTTTAAGAAAGCCGCCAATCTTGATCCCAAAGCGATGAATGCGCAGTTGGCTCTCGGAGGTTTCTACCAGTCCCGCAATCGTATCCCTGAAGCCGAACAGCAATTCAAACACGCCATCGAACTTGCTCCTAAGGACCCTTCCCCGCGAGAAGCTCTGGTACGGCTGTATATGTCCGAAGGCAAGAAGACTGAGGCGGAGGCCTTGCTGAAACAGGCAAAAAACGACCTCTCGAATAACTCTGAAGGCTACCGCATGCTCGGCGATTTTTATTTTGCTAACGGCGATCTGGACAAAGCCACGGCAGAATACGCCTCCCTGTATAGCGATCATCCTAGAGACATACAGGTGAAGCGGAACTACGTCCAGCTTTTGATCCTGAAGAATCAGTTGCCGGAAGCCACGAAACTTAATAATGAACTCTTAAAGACGAATCCGCATGACGTCGATGCACTGATCTATCGCGCGCAGGTAGATTTGCGGCAGAGTGACGCAAGCGGTGCCGTGGATGCTTTACAGCAGGCGCTCTCGAACGATCCCAACAATGCCGTCGCTCATTATCAGCTGGGCCTTGCCTTCGATATGCAGCACAATGACGCTCGTGCAGAATCGGAATGGCGCGAGGCCGTGCGTCTCCGCCCCGGTCTCGCGGACGCGCAACGTGCTCTGGCTAGCCTGGAAATGCGCCGTGGGGATATGAATGCTCTCAGCCAAACCGCAGAACAAATCATTACCGGCGCCCCCCAGGCTCCCGATGGTTATCTCATGCGCGCTTTAGCAGAGATGAATCGCCAGAAATATTCTGACGCGGAGCAGGACCTCACTAAAGTCATGGGCATGGCTCCGCGAAGCGCGGCTCCCTACGTGCAAATGGGAAATCTTCACGGGATGGAAAAACAATATCCAGAGGCGATCAAGTTTTACCAGGAAGCACTGGATAAAGATCCAACCTCCACTGAGGCACTACAAGGCATCATGAATGTCTACCTGGTCCAGAAACAGCCCGACCAAGCAGTGGCCGCAGCCCGTACACAAATCGCCAAATCCCCCAGCACCGGGGGATTCTACGATCTGCTGGGCACGGTGCTGTTTCAGAAAAAAGACTTGAGCGGGGCCGATGCTGCCTTCCACAAAGCGATCGAACTGGACAAGAATAATTCCGATGCCCTCGTGAAACTGGGCCAGGTACAGGCCGCTGAGGGCTCAGTGGATCAGGCTATCGCTTTGTATCAGCAATCGATCAAGGATCACCCGCGTGAGATTGCGTTCTACATTCTGGCTGGCGAAATGTATGAATCGCAGCATGACTGGAACAACGCGAGGACGATGTATCAGAAGGCTCTGGAAGTTCAGCCGGATAATCCGCTGGCCTCGAATAATCTGGCATATGTGATGTTGCAACAGGGTGGCAACGTGGACGTGGCTCTGGCGATGGCTCAGACCGCGCGGCGCGGAATGCCTGATTCCTCCAATGCCGCCGACACCTTGGGTTGGGCGTATTTTCAGAAAGGCGTTTACAAATCCGCGATTGATTTGTTCCAGGAATCCATACGGCTCAATGAGAAGCGCGGTGCGGCCGACGACCCGACCGTGCACTATCACCTGGCCCTCGCCTATCAGAAAGCGAACCAGCCAGCCCAGGCGCGGCAACAACTGGAGCGCGTGTTAAAACTCAATCCCAACAATAGCGACGCCCGCAAAGCTCTGTCCGAATTGCACGGATAGAGCTTTCTACTTCGGATAGATCTAAAGTTTTATTTTGCGAGAATTGGATCTTCTATGAGAGTGTTATGCCGAGCATCAGCCTAATCGGGTGGGGCCGAGCGGCTAATCCGGCGCGCCAGGGTTCACCGAGATGCCAAAAAAACGCGCTGAGAGCTCACGAGGATAACGAATGGCAGCAATCGTAAGGAAGACAGAAGGCCACGAAGTTCCGACACAACCCGTCGATCTCGTCGAGGGCCCAAGTTCTTACGAAGAGGCTCTTGCGGAAGCCAGGCGCAGATACCTGAAGGCGGCCGAAGATATAGAAGCCCAGGCTAGGGTATTGATTCAGCAAGCTCAGGATTTGCGCCAAAGGGCTGCCCTGCAAGACGCCTCTTATCCATCCCAATCTGGCCCAGTGAAAATCGGCGACTGGACAGGGGTGAAGCCAGCCGGAGCCATGAAACAGTATATGGGGCAATTCCCAGTAGGTCACCGCATCCACGTGAAAGAGATTGTGAAAGATTTACGGAAAGGCGGTTGCGTCATCGAAGGCGAACTGCGGCCTAACGAAACCTATCAGATCGCCGCCGAACGCAAAATATCCAGATTGTTGCCCAAAATGACAATGTGTTCGCCGGCGACAACAAGGGTACACGGGAGATTTGGAAAATTAAGTAACCCCGCTGCAAAGCAAGAACTAGGTCCACTGTCTACGCCGGTCAGTCGGCTGCAACCACGTGGTTCGGCGTCTCTGTGACTTGAGGCCGGCGCGCACCACGGTTCGATGGCAGACCTGCGTCACGAATCTTGTAGAGCAAGGCTCGATAACTTATGTTCAGAGCACGCGCAGCCTGCTTGCGATTCCAGTGGTGGTGTTGCAGGACCTTCAAGATAATCTTGCGTTCCAATTCATGAACCGCTTGGCGCGTAATTTTCTTCAGCGAAATCGGTCCGTCCACGTTAATATCGGCGCTGAAAAAATCGGGCTGAAGCGGACGTAACTCACCCGAAATGGAATCTTCAGTTCCGAGGATCACATAGCGCTTGATCAGGTTTTCCAGTTCCCGGATGTTGCCCGGCCAGTGATACTTGCGCAGTGCGTTCAATAAGTCGATCGAGAGTGGTTTTGCGCGTGAATTGAATTTCCGGTTATAGCAGTCGAGAAAATAGGCAACCAGATCGGGCAGATCGGAGATGCGATCGCGCAACGGTGGCATGTGCAGATTGACCACATTGATGCGATAGAACAGGTCGGCGCGGAACGTGCCATTGGCGATTTCTTCTTCCAGTTTTCGATTGGTGGCGCAAACCACGCGCACTTCCACTTTCTTATCTTCCTGCGCGCCGATGCGGCAGAACTGGCCATCCTGCAGCAGTTGCAGCAGCTTCGATTGCAAACTCATGTCGAGCTCGGAGATCTCGTCGAGGAATAGCGTGCCGCGATGCGCCATCTCCACTCGCCCTGGCTTGGTCCCGAAGGCGCCCGTAAACGCTCCTTTTTCGTATCCGAAAAGTTCGCTCTCCAGCAGCGTTCCCGGAATAGCAGGACAATTTACCTTCACCCAAGGGCCCGTCTTCCACGGTGAATTCGCGTGGATCATTCGCGCGATAATGTCCTTGCCTGTACCGCTCTCTCCTTGAATGAGTACGGGGACATTCGCGCCGGCGATCTTGGCGAGCCGTTCTCGCAAAGACCTCATAGCGTCAGTGCTCCCGAAGACGACCGCTTCGGGTGGCGTCTCGCCCAGAGGCTGAATCAGGGAACTGACTGGATTTGAAGTGCTCATAATGCTTTGCTGGCGCTCGACAGCGCAGGTCAGAATGATGAGTGCATCCGGGGAACCAAACGCCGCGGACTGGTTCGGTAATGCTTCAGGCTAGTCTATCTGCTTGAGGAAAAGCAACTTACTAAAGATCAGAGGAGGGGTCCGGTAGTAATTAAAAGGATACGGGTTGGCTTAAGAGGCAGCCGCTCGGAGAGGAAAATGTTTTCACACCAGAGAAGATTGCTTCCTTCGGGACGCCTTCTCCTTGACTGCCGCATTACTCAACGGGCGGAAAAACTTCAGGCCAACCAAATTGTAAGCCTCGGCATGTTGAGTACGCAGCACTTTGGCTCGCAGAGTGCGCGCCGACTTAGGCAGGCTCGCCAAAGCAGCGAGAGGCGCACTTGGTATTTCCAGCGAAACCTCAGACGTGGCGGGCAAAGACCTTCGAACTGCCACCAGCATGCCCCCAGCGGACACGTTGAGGGCCGTCGCAAACTCCAGGAATTCTTTGTCCTGCTCAAGCCGACTTCTGACGAATACAGGGATGGCCAAAGGCAGGCGCGGCCACCGCCGCCGCTCTGTCGTTGCAGTCCTTCGGTTCACGCACACCCCTTCCCTCGTTAGGTTTGACTTAGCAATCCAAGCACATTGGGTGCCAAAACCTGAATTGGGGTTGAAAGGACCAAAGCAAGAGGCGCAAAACCAGCAAAAATCGGGCTAATTGACTCCCTTCGACCAGACAAAAGCGCCGGAGGTGCGGTATTTTTCATCATCTCGCGTTTCCCTTAGCGTTGAGACCTTCGATATCGAGAAGCGGACCATCTCATGCCTAGAGTGCAAGCTTTTGCTACACTTGGGTAATCACGTTGCATTTTTCGTTGACAATGAAAAGTAACCTGGCATACGATTTTGTTAAAGCATTCTTCGGTAACAGTTGAGTGCGCCCCCCTTTTTCTGTGCTAGACCGCCCTATTCCTTATGGCTACCGTGCAGAAGAACATGTGTGTTCCCGACCTCGCTAATGCAACTCCGGTTGCTCCCATCTCTTCGATTCAGGCGACGGGGATGCCGAGCGCAGTCGATCTGCCGCAGGCGTACAGCGAATTGCAGCAGCGCTTTCAGCGCACCACAAACGCCTTAGGATCGGCGGCGCACGATCTGAAAACTCCACTCGCAATTCTGAATGGATACGTTGAACTGTTGCAGAGCGAGAAGCTTGGACCGGTAAGTGACCGTCAGCGGGAAGTATTACGCGACATGCAGGCCAGCGGCAAACGGCTGCAGCAATTTATTCAGGACTTCCTCACTTACAGCGCTCTGGAAACTGGCGGCCTGAAGATGCAATTTGCGATGGGCAACATCAACCAGGGCCTGTCCGATGTCTGCCGGTTGTGGTCCACTCGCTTTCAGGAGAAAGGATTGGCTCTTTATTTTCTGGCGAATGACAAGTTGCCTGAGTTTCCCCTGGATTCTCCCAAGCTGGAGCGAGTGATCTCTAACTTGTTGGAAAATTCTTTTAAATTTGTTCCCCAGGGCGGCACGGTATGGTTGCACGCCGAGCCATACATGTGGGAGCGCCGCGCCACGGCTCAACCTGCATCCTCCGGCGAGCGCCGGCGTCAAATCAATTCACAACCCAATTCAGTCAAGGTCAGCGTGTCCGATACTGGTCCAGGAATTCCCGCGGAGTTTCATCAGGAAGTCTTCGACGATTTCTTTCGCCTGCCCAGCAACGGGAATCAGGACGGAATGGGACTCGGGCTTTCTATTGTCCGTCGCCTGGTCCAAGGCATGGGTGGAAAAGTTTGGGTGGAAAGCGATCCCGGCGCCGGCTGCAAATTCTCATTTCTTCTTCCCTTCAAACCAGTCTCCAATCCTGCTAGCAAAGGAAAGAATCGGTGAGCGAAACCGCGAAGATTCTGCTCGTAGATGACGAGCCCGCCATGCTCCGCTATATTCGGACGCTGCTTGAGGTCGACAACCATTCAGTAGAGACCGCCTCCACCGGAGAAGAAGCTCTGGAGAAGATTGACAAGGGGCTCGAACCCGATCTCGTTCTTCTGGATGTACTCATGCCCGGAATTGACGGCTTGGAGACTCTTGAGCAACTGCGCCAGAAGCGGCCCTCAGCGAAGGTGGTAATGCTCTCCTGTGTCAACGATACGAAGAAGGTTGTGCAGGCTATGCGTCTGGGCGCGCATGACTATCTCACCAAGCCGTTTCAGAAAGCGGAACTGGATGCGGTGATCGACCAGTGTCTCGGTCTGGGCCAAACCCCGGTTGGAGGCGAAGTCGAGGAGGTCGCCGACGACGTATTCTTCATCGCGGCCAGCCCAGCGATGCGGAAAATTCGCTCGCAAGCCGCGCTTGTAGCGCACGTGGATATTCCCGTCTTACTGCTGGGCGAGAGCGGCACTGGCAAGGAAGTGCTGGCCCGCCTGATCCACAAACTCTCGCGGCGCGCCCATCGTACTTTTCTGAAAGTGAATTGCGCGGCGGTTCCCGCCGATCTACTCGAAAGCGAATTATTCGGCTACGAGCCCGGCGCATTTACCGGAGCTACGCACGCCAAGCCGGGCAAATTCGAACTCTGCAACAAAGGCACCATCCTGCTCGATGAAATTGGCGAAATGCCGCCGGCGCTGCAAGCAAAACTGTTGCACGTGCTGCAGGACCAGCAATTCTCGCGGCTCGGCAGCCGTTCCATCATCAAGGTTGACGTGCGCATCCTGGCGGCTACTAACATCGATATTCCTCAGGCCTTGGCGACCAAGCGCCTGCGCGAAGATCTTTACTACCGCCTGAATGCCTTCACTTTGCAATTGCCGCCATTGCGCGAGCGCAAAGAAGAGATTCCAATTCTGCTAAAACATTTCATGACCCGCATGGCGGAACAATACGCCCGCCCCCAGCTTCCGCTTTCGCCTCCACTGATGGAAGCTTGTCAAAGGCACAGCTGGCCCGGCAATCTGCGGGAACTCAACAATTTCTTGAAGCGCTATTTGATCCTCGGGGACGAGAACCTGGCTGCAGCCGAACTTCAGCCGCGCAACGACGGCAACGGCGGTGGCGTGCACGCGGATTCCAGCAGCCGCAATACCGAAAGCAGTGGAGGTTTGAAGTCACTCGCCCGCACCGCTAAAGATGAAGCCGAAGGAGAAGCCATCCGCCAGGCGCTCGAGCAGACGAACTGGAATCGCAAACAAGCCGCCGGGCTTCTGCAGATCAGCTATAAAGCCCTGCTCTACAAGATCCGCCAGTACGGTATCGCCGAATCCAAGAGCCACCACAAGCTTTCCGCCGGCGCGTAAGCTTGCGCAACCATCTTCGGGATGCGCCCTGCCCCTACTGCACAGTTAGACTGAATCCTGCACTCTTGGTAAAAGAGCCCGAAGTTGCCGTGACTTGCAGGGGATAAGATCCCGCCGGCGTTCCGGTGATCGTGGGCTGCTCCTTAGCTTGGCTGCAAGCCGGTAAGCAGGACGATAAGCGAGAATACAGTCCAGAGCAGGAAGAATCCCAGCAGCCGGCTGCGTCTCCGTTTGCCGTTGCCAAGTCCAAACAGGGCAACCCCGGGCACCATCAGCCACAAGGCATAAAACGGACTACTCCACCTGGTAGAGCTGATCGTACTGATCGGTCGCACGGTAGTGGTCACGTTCAGCGTACTCGACTGCTGACCGGGACCGTTAAACGTGAGCGAACTGGGAGTGAATCCGCAACTCGCTCCAACCGGAAGAGAGGAACAGCTGAGAGCGACATTGGATCCAAAGGTTAAGGAGGGGCTTACGAACACAGAGTAGGTGGCCGTGTTGCCCGCCACCACAGTCTGGCTCGACGGAAGAATTGAGATCGAAAAATCCGTCGCCGTGAACGATGCGGTCGAGGTATTGCTGGGATTCGTGTCATTGCTGTTGGTGACTGTCGCCAAGATCGAACCCCCGCCTGCCGTGCTCGGCGTCACCACCATGGCGACAGTCGAAGTGGAGCCCGATTGCAGCGCCGGAATGGTGCAAACCACATTCGCGCCCGTGGGGACACTGCAGGTGCCAGACGCGGCCGTTGCACTGTTGAATACAGCCGTTATGCCGGTTGAAAGCTGGCCCGTCACCGTAATATTCGTGGCCAGGTCCGGTCCCTCGTTGATGACGGTAAACGTGATCGTCAGTGGATTCCCGGCGCTGATCAGTCCGGAAGTTGGAGATAGAATCGGGGATACGCAGCGGATGCACAGGTCAGTCGCAGTTTGCAACCGTACCGCAAACGCGTCAGTCGGCGCCGGCGCAGTGATCGTAGGACATGGTGTTCCCGGCGCCGGATTCACTGGAGTGTCCAGGCAGTTTTGCTCCGGACCTTGGACCTGCAAGTTGGTCGAATTCGTATCCCCCGCAAGATAAGTAGTTAAGAGAAGGATCGATCGTAATGCTGGTTCCGCGATCCGTTCCGTTGCCCCCGAAGTAGGTGGCGTAAGAGCCTGCTGTACTTTGAGCAGTGGTGATCGTTGTATCGATGTGGGCGAAGAAAGCGTTCTGCACTCCGATCAGATGGGTCTGAATTGCTCCCACGGAAGCAGGAAAATCAGTCGAATTGGTTGCTCCCGTAACCAGCGCGCCCTCTGCCGTGTCGACCGCGATCGCTAAGCCACTGTCGTTCAAGGATCCGCCGAGATAGGAAAAATAACTCAGTGCACGCCCACGCTCGTGGTTGTGGTCGAACTCGGTTTCATTCGCGAACCTCGCTACGTACGCGTCCGTATGCGTAATGTCGGGGGTCGGACAGGGGAGCACTGCCGTCGGAGCATTCAGGCAGGGCTGAAATTGTCCGGCTCCGACAGGGATGACGAAATCGGGAGAGTTGGTCGACCCGGTGAGGTAGATGTTTGCGGCTCCGGCATCGATGGTGAATCCGGTCGAAGAATCGTTGTTGTTGCCCCCGAGGTAAGTCGAAAATATTAGCTGCGTGCCGCCGGTCTGAGCATTCGTTACGTTCAGCTTGGCCATGAAAGCGTCGGACGGCTCCGGAGTGGTGGTCACCGCTGGACACGTCACTGGCGGCAGAATCGTGGTCGGCGGTGGCGTATTGAGGCAAGGCTGGTAGGCATTCAATATAGGGAAGTCAGTCGAATTGAGTATGCCGCCGTTCGGACCTTCGCCGCTGTTGTAGAAATTTGTGGTACCGCTGAAATAGACGTTTCCCGTGGTGTCAACTGCGATGCCGCCACCCACCGCAATCGAACCATTGCTGCCCCCGAAGTAGGTGGAATACGCGATGCTGGGTAATCCCGTGGCATCCGTGTTTACCTCGGTCATGAAAAACTGGATGCTGCCGTTCGAGCTTGTCTGATAGGCCGCAGGCAGCGAAGTGGACGGAAAACCGGTCCTAGAGTTGGTGGAGGTCGTCGTCCCGGTTACAAACACATTCCCATTATTGTCGGTCGCCAACGCGCTGGCGGAGTCCGCACCGTTTCCCGAAAGGTAGGTAGAGTACTTCAACTGCGGTGACCCGGTGGAGTCAAGTCCGCTCAATGCGCTCACGAAAACGTGGCACGGCGCCGAAATGCTCGGGATTAAAGGCGTGCAGGCAGTGCCCGCCAGCGGCGTGGTCTGAAAGCCAGCCGCGGACGTAGGAAAATTCGTCGAAGTAGTGGTGCCGGTTACATACGCCGTACCACCTGTATCCACTGCAAGTCCGGAGCTGATATCGGTGCCGCTCCCGCCGAGATAAGTAAGATAAAGAATTCCAGACGTGCCAGCCGTCGGGTCCAGCTTTAGGATGAAAATATTCTGCGCACCCTTGAGTGTGGGCTGGAAGGCCGCTGGCAACGTCGAAACGGGAAGATCGGTTGAAGTCGTGGATCCGGCTAGATAGATAAAGCCATCGCCATTAACGGCAATCGAAGGATAAGTCTCACTCCCGCTGCCGCCGAAGTAAGTAGAGTAACTGACGGTCGGGTCGATCACCAGTTCTCTGGAGCGATCATAAGTGCCGATTTCGAAGCCTACGCGATTCGTAGCGCGGAGCACGAATCTTCCATCAACCGGCTGTTGATGCCCCGCAATGCTCTGATAAACGCGCGGAGCCTGCAACCTTACGCTGGCGCCCGTTCCCTTCAGAATCAAATCTCCGTGGCTCAATTCGAGTTTCGTCGCACCATCGAACTGCAACTCTGCTTCAGACGGATCGGCGCCGGGCGCAACCTTGAAGTCGTATTCCAAGCGCCCTTGGCTTCCATAGAAAACCAGATCAATACCCGGATAAACACTCTGGTAGCGAACGCCGGCAAACTGAGGAATGCCGGTATGCCACCTTTTCGGATCGTTGCCGATAAAGTAATTGCTTTTGCCGGGAAGCTGGTCACTTCCAGCGATCGCTGCCGCCGGATTACTTCCCACCAGAGTCATGTGAACGGACTCCATGTTAGGTCCGTTCTCACTCGCATCCCGCGACGCCGCGCTTCGACTCGCTGATGCAGGCTGCGCCGTCCGCATCGCCAGCACCGCTCCGGTTGAATCCAGAAACAGACTGTAACCCGCCCCGCGCGAGACGAACTTCACGCTCGGATCGGTCTGCCCCTGATTAGGCTCGAAGATCAGCGGAAGTTGGCTAAGCAGAGCGCGAGCATCGGGCTTCGACTTCACCGGGCTTGAATTCAACTGAGCTTTGCCGAGAACGGCTGGAACAGGAAAAGCGGATGCCGGAGTCATCGCCTTCTGGGCATAGCGTCGTGATCCCGAGCCAAGCACCAGGCCCGCCACGAGCAGCAAAACAACCGCGGCGCCCATAACGCGGATCCATTTCAAGCGGCTTTCCGTGCTCGCCGACAAGCTTTTTCCCGACACTTCACAGCCATTTCCCATTACGCTTTTCCTCCGGTGTCTACTGATCATAAATGGAGAGAGTAAACGGCGCACGAATTCTCACCTGGCGCCGGCGAAGCCGCCCGCTGCTGACATGTCATTTAGGAACTGGCGGAAAATAAACAACTACTTAAACATCTGACGGATAGCCAAGTCAAGCGAGCGCCTGCTCTCACGCCCGCTTCATGACCTCAGATGCGCCCGTCGGCCAATAAAGATGCCGCAGGTCACCTCGAAAACAGAGGATGGCCGAGAGAACGTAGCACGAAGGTGGAAGGAAATAGTTTGCAGACAATGGCAACAGGAGATTTCTGCAAATCGCTGCATATCGTGCGCCATATGAGTCCGCGCCCGGCGCTGGACTCGTTGATTCTCCGCGAAAACGCCGCACATCCCTTCGCGCGGGGATGGTCATCCGATTGCTAACCTCTAGGGGTACCGCTGTGCAATCTCCTCCAACCCAGCTTTCCAGGTAAGCTTGACCGTTTACCGAATCAGTGCATGAGTTTTTTTGCTCTTGCAAAGTGCCGGTAAATCTATAGAGTGGAGTGCAATTAGGACCTGCCTGAGGCAGGATCCAGCCTTCCAGCCTGGTTGCTGTTTCCGCATCAAGATTTTCTTTGTCGGGGAACAATGCTTTCGGAAAATACGCTTCGGATGCAACCGGACTCTCAGGAACGACGGCTGATGCGGCGCTTCGATATGCGCCTACCCGCATTGGTCCGTCTCGATGCCAATAGCGAATTCCAAACCGAAACCCAGAACGTGAGCGCGCGCGGAGTTTTCTTCTATCTCGATCGTCCACTCCCTGCCGGCACCCGCTGCGAAGTAACGCTCACGTTTCCTCCACACATCACGCTGACCGATGCCGTTCGAGTACGTTTCACCGCGCGCGTAATCCGCTCGGAGTCGCCCCTGCCCTCACTGCGCGTCGGCACCGCTGCCATGATTGAAGATTACGAATTCCTTCGCTCCTCTGGCGGTACTGACTTCCTGAGCGAATTGCAGAGAGATTGGAAAGCGACGAACTAAAGTGAGCAGTTAGCAATTAGCCATTAGCGAATCTGCCGTTCGGTATCAATCTCCAATCGAATAGGAGCCTAAGCTCATGGCAGGCGCCAATTGCTAACGGCTAACTGCGATTCCCTTTCCTAATTCCTTCATCCTCTGCCGCACGCGCCGGTATCGCCGAGCGACGCTGCCGATATAGAAACCGTGAATTAGCCAGGTAGCGATGTAAGCAGCCCAGAGGAATCTAATTGAGTTCATTGCTGCACTCCCTGTAATGATTCCAGGCTTTCTAACTCATCCACTTCACGCTGCAATAGCTCCAGCCGGTACCGCCACCAGCAAACCAGCAAGGCAAAGCAGGAGAACGCAAGCCAATTCAACAGGAGCACGTGCAACATGCGCGGATCAATCGACCCGCCGCCGCCAATCACCGGCTGCGGATGCTGCGTGCGAAAAAACCAGATTGAAAAATAAACGAGCGGGACATCCAACGCCCCAAAAATAGCAAGCACCGCCGCCAGCTTCGGAGTTTGCGAGCTGTCGGAGAACTTCCGCAGAACCAGATAGCTGACGTAAATCAGCCAGAGCACCAGAGTCAGAGTGAGCCGTAAATCCCACGTCCACCAGATGCCCCACACCGGCCGCGCCCAGATGGGTCCAGTCACCAGAACAACCGTGCAGAAAACCACTCCCACTTCCGCGGAAACCAGCGCGACAGCATCCGCCTTTGCGCTTTTTCTAATCAAATAAACGACTGAAGCTACCAGATTTACGAAGAACAGCAAGAACGCCGTCCAGGCCGAAGGCACGTGATAATAAAAGATGCGTTGCACGTCGCCCATGGTGCGCTCCATCGGCGCAACCCAAATCGCTTCATAGAAAGCGTAAGCCAGCAACATCGCCGTAAGCACTGCGAGGATGGGAAAGGCCCGTTTCATTCTGCCTGCAGAATGGTTTCAAACAATGCCAGACAAGCTGTAGTAAACACCACATCGTAGGTGAGAAGCAATACGATCCAGAAGCGCGCCGAGCCGTCGCCGGAGAGAATGATGCGCGTAGCCTCCACCATCGACTGCACTGCTGGAATCGAGATGGGGAACAACAACAGCGGCAACATAATTTCGCGGCTGCGTGTCCGCAGGGACATCGCCGCAAAAAACGTTCCGTTGACCACCAGCGCCCACGTTCCCAGAATCGCCACCGGAACCAACTGCCACGCCGGACCTACAACCCGCAGATTGTAGAAAATCATGAAAAGCGGCGCCATCACCGCTTCCAACACGGTAACGAGAATAAAATTCCCCAGCGCCTTAGCGATAAACAATGAGTTCGCCGGAGCTGGAGACACCCGGTACGCATCCAGCACCTGGTTGCGCAACTCGCGCGCCCAGGTCTGGTTCAAAGCCACCACTGCGGCAAACAGAAACGCAACCCAGATCAGCCCACCCGCAATCTCGCGCGATTCTTCCGCATTTGGATCGAAAGAAAAACTGAAGATCACCACCACCAGCAGCGAAAAAAACAACATGGAGTTAATCGCATCGCGCGAGCGCCACTCCAGCCGGATATCTTTCGTCAGCGTGGCCAGCGTGATGGAGCGCGGCGAACTCATTGCGCTGCTGCCCGCGGCTTCAGATCAGGCGTGCGCTCCACAATCTTCCCAAACTCCATCCACACAAATTCATCGGCCACGCCCTGCAATAGCGATGCCTGGTGCGTAACCACAAAAATAGTCTTGCCTTCATCGCGCATGGCTTTGAGCAGCGCCACCATCTCCTGCGCTGAATGCACATCCACGTTCGAGAACGGCTCATCGAGCAATAGGATCTTCGGATCGTGCAGAATCGCTCGCGCCAGCGACATACGCTGCCGCATCCCCTGCGAGTACTGCCCCACCGGACGCGTCAATTCAGGATCAAGCCGCACCGATCGAATAGCCTGCACACAGCGGCCGTCGCCCTCAATGTCGTAAAGTCGAGCGAAGTAGTGCAGATTTTCCATCCCGCTCATCTCGTCGTAGAGCAAAGACGGATGCGCCATATAACCAATCTCACGGCAGGCGTCCTGCGGAGTCTTCCCTAAAATCGAAATCGTGCCACGGGTGGGATGAGCCAACCCCGCCATCGCCCGCAAGAGAGTTGTCTTCCCCGCTCCGTTGTCGCCCAGAATTGCGTAAAACTTTCCCGCACAAAATTCCGCATCCACTCCGCGCAACGCCGCGAAGCGTCCGAACTGCTTAACTAGATTGCTGACGGTAACGATGCTGGCGGCTGCCGGGATTTCGGGGACGCTCACGATAATTGCGTTAATGTGAAAGGTTGAAGATAGCGGAAGCGCGCAACGAAGTCGAGTAGACAGCCGCTACTCTACCTCGCTGCGCACTGTCATGCCGAGCGGAGCAAGGGATCCTGATTCTTGCCTGCGCAACTGAATGGCCTAGTTCGAAGCGACAGCAGGTGAATTAACCGGTTGCGTTTGCGTTATGCTTTTCGTCGGCTCAGCCTGCATAGAGTTTCCCGGCTGCTGCGGCGCATACTTCGAAGCGCACTTAGCTTGCAGAGCCTTGGCGTGGAAGACACCATCATGCCCGAAACTGCCATCCGCCAGCGCTTGCGAATCGTCCTTGAAAGTGTCAGGAGGCGCCTCCGTTCCCGTGTAATCCACTGAGAGCAACTGATCCTGCTCCATCAGCACAAATTGCACGTGCGTTCCTGTCCGCTTGATCGAGCCCGGCTGTACATTCCCGGCTACCCGCAGCCGCTTGGTGTAAGCGCCGTTCCCCATCTTGTGCAGCTCGCTGATGGTCACGTAATAGCTCTTGCTATCCTGCACGCCGGTGTAAGCGAGATAGCCCAGCAGCAGCAAGATCACAACCGTAGCCGCGCCAAACTTTAAATACGTCTTGCCTTGACTGGACATAGAGGGCTACTCCACAGGAATGTACTTCCATGACTTTACCCTTCCCCAAGCCAGGAATCAAGATTTCGAAAGGACGTTCATAGTAAGCGCTGTCATAATTGGCTGGCATGCGCATCCTTCTAATCGGCGGGAACGGCTTTATCGGGCGATTTGTCGCCGCCCAACTCGTCCAGCGATGCCACATCGTAGGTGTGTTTCACCGTGGCACGAAACCTACGCCACCCGATGCGGAAGGGTTTCTGGGCGACCGCAACCAACTCGCCGCCAGCGCCCAGCAACTCAAACTCGAAGATGCGATCCGGCGAACGATCAGTTGGGAAATAGAGAATCCGCCAACTCCGGTGCCCCTGGCGCAATTCGATTATGCGGCAGAAGATGCGGCAGTAGCAGCCCACCACAGACCAGTTGATAACATCATCCGTTAGAATGAGCCGAGTCCAACAATCTTATGATCCATCCCTGGCACGACGTAACTCCCGGCGACAAGCTCCCGCAGGAATTCGACTGCGTCATCGAGATCCCTTTCGGATCCAGCGTGAAGTATGAACTCGACAAACCGAGCGGCCTCATCAAACTCGACCGCATTCTCTACTCGGCGGTCTACTATCCCGCGAACTACGGCTTCATTCCGCAGACGTTCGCCGAAGACGATGACCCGCTCGATGTCCTCGTGCTCTGCCAGGAGCCCGTCGTCCCGCTCACCATCATCCACGCCCGCGCTATCGGCCTGATGACGATGATCGATGGCGGCAAGCCGGACCATAAAATCATCGCCATCGCCACCCAGGATCCCGAATTCAATTCCTACCACGAAGCCGCGCAGATGCCGCCGCATCGTATGCTCATGCTTCGCCGGTTCTTTCAGGATTACAAACAGCTCGAAGGCAAAGCCGTCGAAGTCGACGAGATCCGCCCTGCGGCGGAAGCATATCCCATCATCCTCGACTCTCTGCACCGCTATAGCGAACAACGCCGCAAAGGTTTCCAGGCGAAAAAATAATCTATTAATCCGAAAATGAGGCGACCATTGCCCCAGGCGTGGCCTCACCAAACGTGACAAGCGTTCTCCGCCACCATCGGCTGACCCGCTTTACATCCCCACGCCTTCTGAAACTCCGGCATGTTCTGCACCACGCCATTCACGCGGTATTTTCCCGGCGAATGCGGATCCGTCAGTACCCGCGCGCGCGCAATCTCTGGACGCCGCTTTTCACACCATACCCGTCCAAATCCCAGGAAGAAGCGTTGCTCCGGCGTGTAGCCATCGATTGTCTGTGCTTCTTTTCCGTTCTTGTCATCGGCAATCATCTGCTCTAACGCCATTAACGCAATTCGCGCTCCGCCGTTGTCCGCGGTGTTCTCGCCGAGAGTGAGCCGCCCATTCAGCTTCAAATCATCAACCGCGACAAAGTTTGAGTATTCGTTGGCCACGCAACTTACCCGCTGCTCAAATTCTTTGCCATCTTGCGCCGTCCACCAGTCGTGCAAGTTGCCATGCGGATCGAATTTGCGGCCTTGGTCGTCGAATCCATGCGTAAGTTCATGCCCAATTACCAGCCCAATGCCGCCGAAGTTCACTGCATCATCCACGGTCTTGTCGAAAAATGGTGGCTGCAGAATGCCTGCTGGAAATACGATCTCGTTGAACGATCCGCTGTAATAAGCATTCACCGTCGGCGGAGTCATACCCCACTCCTTGCGATCGAGCGGCTTGTCGATTTTGTTGATTTGCCGCTTCGCTTCGAACTCATCCGCGCGTTCGATGTTGCCCATGAGATCGTTCGGCTTGATCACGACGGAACTGTAATCGCGGTAAACGTCCGGATAGCCAATCTTATTGCGAATCGCGTCCAGCTTTACTCTGGCTTGCTTCTTGGTTTCGTCACTCATCCAGGAAAGGTCCTGAATGTCGGTGTTCAACGATTTCTCCAGCGCATCCACCATTTTCAGCATGCGCTGCTTTCCGTCTGGACCGAACGTCACATCCACATATCTCTCTCCCAGCGCCTCGCCCAGCTTGCGATCGGTAAGGTTCACGCAGCGCTTCCAGCGCGCCTGAATTTGCTCCTGCCCGGTGAGCTTCTGCTGCAAGTTTGAAGTTCGCCTCCACAAACGGCTGCGAAAGCCACGGAGCCGCCGCGTTCAGCACATGCCAGCTCACATAAGTCTTCAAAGCATCCAGAGGCTCGGCCTCAAGCACTCCGTTTACCAGCTTGAAGAACTCTGGATTCGTAACATTCATCTCGGTGAAATTCGGGGCGCCCACGGCCGTGAAGTACCGATTCAAATAGAAGTCAGTACCGAGCGCCGCCGCTTCCTCGCGCGTCATCTTGTGATCGCGGTTCTTCGGATCGCGACGCTTGGTGCGATCCATCGAATCGACCGCCAGCATGGTTTCGATCACCAGCACGGTTTGCGCCGAATGCGCCGCCTGCTGCGGCGTTTGCCCGGCAAGCGTAAACAACTGCGTGGCATAGTCGACCATGAACTGCCGCTTCTCCACTTTGTCCGGATCATCTTTGATGTAGTAATCGCGATCTGGCAACGTGAGTCCACCCTGGTCGATGTAGGCGATCACCTGATCAGCATTATGCAGATCGGGCGCGGAATAGAAGTTGAACAACGGACTCGGCCCAGTAAGGTGCACGTGCGCGATCTCATCGATCAGTGCGCCTTTATCTTTAACCGCCGCGATACGATCCAGTTCCGCCTTAACCGGCGCGATGCCCTTGGCGTCCGCGGCTTTCTCGTCCATGCACGATCCGTAGAGATCGCCAATTCTCTGGTCAATGCCATTCCTGCTCGCGCCCCCGCGGCAGCCTTCTCGAGAATGCCATGGAGAATATCAAGATTGCGCTCGTGCAGTTCCACGAAACTTCCCCACTGCGCCTGATCCGCCGGAATCTGCGAATTCTTGATCCAGTTGCCGCAAGCGTACTGGTAAAAGTCCACACAGGGGTCGATTGTTTTGTCGATAGTATCCGGGCTGAACCCCGGAGCTGGCCTGGCGGATGGCGAAGTTTGCGCGAAGCAAGCGAGAGTCGAGAGCACAATCAGAAGCAGAAGGAAACGGGACATGCGCATTGCGAGAATTCTCCTTTGCGGAACGGTTGAGATTCTAAGCCTCGCGTTCTCGCTGGGCAAGGACGCACGCCTGCGGACTAGCGAGCCGTGTGCGTGAACGATTTTTGGACAGGTGTTTTTGCCCAAAGCAGCAATGTCGTGGTCCGTCCGAGTATAATCGGGGGCTGTACACTCCCCACAAGGCTGGCTTAAAACATGATTCCTACGAACGGCAATTCTGGCAACGGCACCAACGGTGACAGCGTCCCCAAACCTCGCGCGGAATGGATTGCACGCCGCAAGCAAACCAACACCGACGGTAATTTCTCCCAGATGCATTATGCCCGTCAGGGCGCGATTACCGAGGAAATGGGCTATGTCGCGCATCGCGAAAAGCTCGCCCCCGAACTGGTGCGCGACGAAGTCGCCCGCGGGCGCATGATCATTCCCGCCAACATCAATCATCCGGAACTCGAGCCCATGGCAATTGGCATCGCCTCCTTGTGCAAGATCAATGCCAACATCGGTAATTCCGCGGTGACGTCAGAAATTAAAGAAGAATTGAAAAAGCTGCACACCTCCGTACACTACGGCGCCGATACCGTGATGGATCTTTCCACCGGCGGCAACATTCACGAAATTCGCGAAGCCATTCTGCGCCACTCGCCCGTGCCCATCGGCACCGTTCCAATTTACGAGGCAATTTCGCGCGTCAAGCGCGTGGAAGATTTAAATGCCGAAGTCATGCTCGAAGTAATCGAAGAGCAGGCCGCGCAAGGCGTCGATTACATGACCATTCACGCCGGCGTTCTCGTCCAGTATCTGCCGCTGATCTCAAAGCGCATCACCGGAATCGTGAGCCGCGGCGGCGCGATCCTCGCCCAGTGGATGGCCTACAACCATAAACAGAATTTCTTCTACGAACGCTTCGACGACATCTGCAAAATCCTGAAGAAATATGACGTCAGCTTTTCTTTGGGAGACGGCTTGCGTCCCGGTTGCGTTGCCGATGCCAGCGACGAAGCTCAGTTCGCCGAATTGAAAACTCTTGGCGAACTCACGAAGATCGCCTGGCAGCACGATGTTCAGGTCATGATCGAAGGTCCCGGCCACGTCTCCATGGATAAGATCAAGGAGCAGGTCGAAAAAGAAGCCGAACTCTGCTACGAGGCTCCGTTCTACACGCTGGGCCCGCTGGTCACCGACATCGCGCCAGGCTACGACCACATCACGTCGGCCATCGGCGCGGCCATGATCGGATGGTACGGCGCAGCGATGCTGTGCTACGTCACGCCCAAAGAGCATCTGGGTTTACCGAATGAAAAAGACGTGAAGGACGGCATCATCGCCTACAAAATTTCCGCCCACGCCGCCGACATCGCCCGCGGACGCCCCGGGGCCCGCGACCGCGACGACGCTCTCAGCTACGCCCGCTACAAATTCGATTGGGAAAAACAATTCGAACTCTCACTCGACCCCGAGACCGCACGCTCCATGCACGATGAAACCCTGCCCGATGACCACTACAAAGAAGCGGCGTTCTGCTCCATGTGCGGTCCAAAATTCTGCTCGATGAATTACTCGTCGAAGGTGGATGAGTACAACAAGCAGGTCCACGGCATCGAGAAGAAGGATTATTCGGAGTTGGTGGAAAAGCTAGTGACGCTGAAGTAAAACATGTGGGGGCAGGCCGCCCTCGGCTGTCCAGTCGAGCAAAAGTTCGGATCCCGGTTCAGCGAATCGTCGGGGTGCCCCGTTCCTCGCCCTCTTTGCGCGAGGTGGGATCATATGAGAACGCTCTAGCTCCCGAAATCCGCCACGCCATCCCAAACCAACTGCACCGCAATCGCCAGAATCAGAAATCCGAAAATCTTATTGATCGCTCCCACCGCGCTCGGTCCCAGCCTGCGTACCAGCGGCCCTCCCATATAGAAGAACAGAAAAACCGTCAGCGCTACTGCAGCGATTCCGATCACCATTCCCAAATACGATGCGGAACTATCCACATGCGCGGCCAGAGCCATCACCACGCCGATCGCTCCCGGCCCCGACATCAGCGGCATGGCCAGCGGAGTCAGAGAAATATCTTCCTTATCCTCCGCCTCGTGAGTTTCTTCCGGCGTGATGCGCGCATGCGATGTGACCATGCCCCACGCAGTATTGGCCACAATCAACCCCCCGGCAATTTTTAAGACTGGGAGAGAGATACCGAAGAAATGCAGCACAAAACGGCCTACAAAAAGAAACGTCACCAGAATGACAAACACCCAAATCCCGGTCTTTAGCGCCGTCCGGTTGCGATCCTTCGCGCTCCAGGAAGACGTCATGCTAAAGAAAATCGGAATGCCTCCGAATGGATCAACGATAGGGAACAGTGCCAGAAAAGTCGCGGCCGCCGAGTGGGGCAGCGTACGCAGGAATTGTCCGAGAGCGTGGGTGGCGTTCATACGTTAGCGATAGCCCTCCAGCGCCTTGGCCGCACGCTCCAGCGCCGCCGCCAGAACCGCCATCTGTTGCCGCGCCCGGTCAATATCGCCTTTATCCAGACGCCTCATTCACTCCCGGAATCACTACCGCCGCATATCCGGTGTATTCGCCCGGAGCGTAGATCGCGTGCCGAAACCACGGACGGTGCGGCAACCCCTCCGGCACCAGCAGCGCGCGCTCGGCGCTCAGCAGGGCATCGATTCAATCTGGCCGGATCTCGCGGCGGATTTCTCTGCTTCGAAAGAATTTTCGCTCCCGCATCCTGAAAATGTTTTGCGGCCAATGTGACTCCACTGAAATCGAGAACACGATTCCCAAACTTGCTCTCCGCACGTTTTGCGGCCACGTCCGCATAAGCAGCCACCTCCTTGCCGTATTCCTCGTAGTCGTAAGGCAGCACATCGGCGTCGGCCATGCGCAAAGCTTCCAGTCCGAAAATTCTCGCCATTTCTTGTTCGTAAACGAAAATCCGGATCGCCGAATTTCTTAAACCAGGCGAAATCATCAAACGTCGAATGGTACACACCGTAAGGACCGCTCGAACCAATATCGGTAGAAGGAACACCCAAGTGCTGCTGGAACGCGCTGTAGTCAGAGCCACTGCCCAAATCTCCCACCGGAACATCGGATCTGGCGGAAGCGACGGGTATGTGTCGCCCATCACCAATCGCTTCCGTCGGCGATTGCTCCAGGGGAGCGGCCGGCTGATCCACCTTCTGCCACTCTTCGTAAACAGTGCCGCCCTTCGGACTCGGCACTGCTTTGGTTAAGTCGCGTAGGAACTGTTTCAAACTCGGCACCGCCGATGCGCCAAACTTCGGCCCGGAAACTGCCACGTCCACGTTGAAATAGGCCGGCGCATTCGCCAGTTCGGATTCATGCTGTTCCGCCCACTCGGTGGAGCCCATCAATCCTTCTTCTTCGCCATCCCAGCTGGCAAAAATCACGGTCCGCTTCGGCTTCCATCCAGACTTCAGCAACTCACCCACGCCGTGAACCGCTTCGAGCATCGCCGCCGTGCCGCTGTTCGGATCCACCGCTCCATAAACCCACGCATCGCGATGGTTCCCTGCAACCACCCACTCATCCGGCGACTCGCTGCCGCGCACTCGACCAATCACATCCCACAAAGTACGGAATTGATAATCCTGCAGGAGATGCATCTTCACCCGCACTGGCCCCGGTCCCACGTGATAGGTGAAAGGCAAAGCGCCCTGCCATTCCCGCGGCGAATCGGGCCCGCCCAGATGCTGCAGAATCGGCCATGCATCGTGATAGGAAAGCGGGGTGACTGGAACCTTCGGCATCTGCGCCGATTGCTCCGGAGAAATGCGCTTGCTCTCCGGCAACGATGGCACGGAGGCAATTCCAGGCGTCGTCGGATCCCCGGGAAATTCGAACATGTATCCCACCGAACCGCGCTGTACGCCGGTATCCGGATGCCACGGCCCCTCAGGATACTTGTCTCCACGCCTCCAGCCATCATCAAACGGATCGGAATAAATAATCACTCCCGCCGCGCCGTGCTCCTGCGCAATAAATTCTTTGACCCCTCGAAAATTATGCCCGTAACGCACCAGCACGATCTTGCCGCGTACATCGATCTTCAACTTTTCCAGCTTCTCAAAATCTTCCGGCGTTCCGTAGTTTGCGTAGACCACATCCGCTTCAGCATCGCCCGAGGGCGACATCCCGCTGAACGGCATCACCACCCGCGGATCGTTGTCGTATGGATCGCCATCCACGTGCTCGCGCGTCGGACCGTGCATTTCAACCCCAGCAGGCGCGGTGATGTCCACGCTGATTTCCTTCGGATAGTTCATCCAGACTTTATATTCGACGACTTCAGTCTCAAGTCCGGCGTCGCGAAACTTCTGCGCTACATAATCGGCCGTCGCCTTATCCTCGGGCGTGCCCGCCATGTGCGGCGCCTGGGTCAACACTCGAAGATGATCTTCCGCCAGCTTGGGATCAGGCACCGCAAGAAAGCGGGTTTCGGTCGCGTTTTCCGCAGCGGCGTCACGAAAACCGAAGATGGGTTGAGCCGAAGCCGAAGCAGGCGCAGTGCCGCTGACACCGGACGACAAAAAACAAAGTAGGACGACAGAAGAAAGAAGTGGTAATGAGAATAGTCTCATGAGGCTCCGCAGAGAAAGTAAGTACGTTAACACAGCGGTGCTATCCTACACACATGAAGCATGCGCGCAAGAAGTTCAAACCTTTGAAAATTACTGCGAGAGGAAATAGCGGCCTTAGCGACGTCAGCGCAAACCACGATTACTATCTGGCGTTTCCCGACGCAACCGGTCCTGCGCCGCCAGAATTCACCGCACCTGCCCCGTCCCCACAATCTCATACTTCGAAGAAGTCAATTCCTCCAGCGCAAACGGTCCGCGGCAGTGCAACTTCTGCGTGCTGATGCCCATCTCCGCGCCAAAACCGAACTCCGCTCCATCGGTAAATCGCGTCGACGCATTCCAGTAAACTGCCGCCGAATCCACGCCGCGTAGGAACTTCCGCGCATTCATCTCATCCCGAGTGACGATCGAATCAGAATGCTTCGTCGAATAGCGGTTGATATGGCCAATCGCTTCATCGACATTCGACACGACATGAACCGCCATACACAGCCGCAGATATTCTTCGTACCAGTCTGCTTCCGTGGCCGGCGCAATCTTCAGCCCCGCCGCCAGACCGCGCGATTTCTCGTCCCCACGCACTTCCACTCCAGCATCAATCAATTTTCTAACGATGCGCGGAACATATTGCGCAGCAATCTTCTCATGCACCAATAATTTCTCTGCCGCATTGCAAACCGATGGTCGCGACGTCTTGGCATTGATCACAATCCGGTCTGCCATTTCTAAATCGGCCGATTCGTCGACAAAAATATGGCAGTTCCCCGCTCCCGTCTCAATCACCGGCACAGAGGAATTTTCGCTGACAAATGCAATCAGCCCAGCACCACCTCTCGGAATAATCACATCCACCAATCCCCGCGCCTTGATTAGCTCCTGCACGGATTCCCGCGTGCTCGAATCCAGAAGTTCGATCGCACCCTCGGGCACTCCCAGCACTGACGCAAGGATTTCCACCAGCCGCTGATTGCTCCTCGCCGCCTCTTTTCCTCCGCGCAAAACAATCGCATTGCCAGTTTTCAGCGCGAGCACAGCCGTATCCACAGTAACGTTTGGTCGTGATTCGTAAATGATTCCCACTACCCCCAGCGGCACCCGAACCTTGCGAATCTGCAGCCCGTTCGGACGCATCCACTCCGCCAGCGTCTCCCCAACCGGATCGCGCAGCGCCGCCACATCACGCACTCCCTGCACCATCTCCTTGATCCGCTCCGTCGTCAACAGCAGCCGGTCGCTCATGGCGCCATCAAGCCCGGAGCTTTCTATATCCTTCCGGTTCGCCGCCAAAATGCTCTCTACATTCGCATCAAGCGCGATCCGCGATCGCGAGCAGCAACGCATTCTTCTCGCTGCTGGAAAGCATAGCCAGCTTCGCGGAAGCGGCTCCGCGCCCGCAAAAGTTTTTCCTGTGTGGAAGCCGTTTCTGTAACGCTCGTCGCCATTATTTTCTTCCTCGCGCAGGAGGGAAATAAGTTCCGGTTTTGCGCTCCATGCCCAATGGAATTGCGCGAGGATGGCATCCATTTACAATTGCCACATGTACACCCGCTTCGCTGGCCAGCTTGGCTGCGCGCAATTTAGAAATCATCCCGCCGCGCCCCAGTTTACTCGTGCCATTGCATTGCGCTTCCAAAGCAGGGGTCAGCTTGCGCACTACGCGAAGCAGACGATTTTTTTTGCCCGCGCCGGACACGAGAAATCCATCCACATTTGTGAGCAACAAGAGCCAATCGGCTTTCACCGCCCGCGCCAGCAACGCACTCAGCTCGTCATTGTCGCCAAAGGCGCCTTCCAGTTCGCGCACTGATATGCTGTCATTTTCATTCACGATAGGGACAACCCCCAGCGCCAGCAACTCGCTCAAGGCGTTTTGCAAATTGCGGTAGCGAACCGGCGAAGTAAAATCATCGCTCGAAAGCAGAAGCTGCGCCACCACCTTTTTCCCGAAGAACAGGCGCTCGTAAGTATGCATCAGCTTGCTCTGTCCCACTGCGGCGCAAGCCTGCATACCAGGAACATCGCTCGGCCGTTTGCCCAATCCCAGCCCCGACATTCCTGCCGCGATCGCGCCCGACGTAACAATTAAATATTCATTATTGCCAAGATCGAACTGGTCCACCATGGCGCGCAACAGGTTCGCGTCAATTTGCCCGCCCGGCGCGATCAGGCTCGTCCCGACTTTGATGACGACTCTCATGCGCTACGAACTTTCATGTTGGTTGAAATGGTATCGCACTTGCCGCCGCAACACGACTCTCGTCAATTCGCTGCCTCGCAATTAGAATAAACATGTGGCCACGTTAACTGCCCTGCTATATCCCATGCCTGCTTCCAACGCTACCAGCCGCTTTTCCGATCGTGTTGAGAATTATGTTCGATACCGTCCCGGCTATCCCGCTGAAGTCTTGCAGACCCTCAGGACCGAATGCTGTCTTTCGCCTGGTCGCGTCATTGCCGATGTCGCCTCGGGCACCGGCATCTGGACACGCATGCTGCTCGAGAATGGCAACCCAGTCTTCGGCGTCGAGCCCAATGCCGAGATGCGAAACGCCGGAGAACGTCTGCTCGCGTCGTTCCCGAACTTCATCAGTATTGCCGGGACGGCCGAAGCAACAACTCTTGCCGATCATAGCGTCGACTTCATCACCGCTGCGCAATCCGCTCACTGGTTTAATCGCACATCTGCCCGGCGTGAATTCCTTCGCATCCTGAAACCCGGCGGCTGGCTGGTTCTGCTGTGGAATGAGCGCCTGACCGACTCGTCGGAATTTCTTCGCAAGTATGAAAAGTTGCTGTTGACCTATGGCACTGACTACAAGGAGGTTCGTCACGAGCGCACCACCGAATCCGTAAACGAGTTCTTCGACCCTAACCCCTACCAGGAACGAGTCTTCGACATGCGTCAGGAATTCGACTACGCTGGCGTGGAAGGGCGTCTGCTCTCCTCATCGTATGCCCCAGGACCAGAACATCCTCGACACGCCGCTATGCTGCGTGAGTTGCGAGAAATCTTTGAACAATGCGCCGTGGCAAACCGCGATCGCCTTCGAGTACAAGTCGCGCGTCTATTTCGGACAGCCATATTGAACGATCTTTTACTTCGTGTACCTTCGTGACCTTAGCGGTAAATCGATTGCAGTGAACAGTTCGGTGCTCCGAGGTTTAGCAATTGCCCGACGAAAAATCTTTTCACATGACGCCCGAAGAATTCCGTCGCCACGGTCACGCCGTAATCGATTGGATCGCAGATTATCAGTCTCACGTCGAATCATTTCCCGTCCTCTCCCAAGTCAAGCCAGGGCAAGTCCGCGCCTCGTTGCCCGCGCACCCTCCCGCGCAAGGCGAGCCTTTCGCCTCGCTGCTCAAAGATGTCGACAATCTCATTCTTCCCGGCATCACGCACTGGCAATCTCCAAATTTCTTCGCCTACTTTCCCTGCAACGCCTCGAGACCCGGAATTCTCGGCGATCTTCTCTCCTCCGGCCTGGGCGTGCAAGGCATGCTCTGGTCCACCAGTCCCGCATGTACCGAGTTAGAAACTCACGTTCTCGACTGGCTCGTAGCCATGCTGGGATTGCCGGACAAATTCCTTTCGTCGAAAGCGGGCGGCGGAGTGATTCAAGACACAGCTTCGAGTGCGGCTCTATGCGCGCTTCTCGCCGCTCGCGAACGCGCCACTAACTACGCCAGCAACAAAAAAGGATGTGACGGCCGCATCGTGGCTTACGTCTCCACCCAAACCCATTCCTCTCTGCAAAAAGCCGCCATGATCGCAGGCATCGGCGTCGACAATCTGCGCCAGATTGAAGTGGACGAAAACTTCGCCATGCGCTCCGACGCTCTCGCGCGCCAGATAGAAGAAGATAAGAGAAATAAACTCATCCCGTGTTTTGTTTGCGCCACAGTCGGCACAACTTCCTCGAATGCCATGGACCCGATCCCGCAGATAGCCGAAATCTGCCGCCAGCACAACCTCTGGCTGCACGTCGATGCAGCCATGTCAGGTACTGCGGCACTATGCCCGGAATTTCGCCATCTGCAAAACGGAGTCGAGTTTGCCGACAGTTACAATTTCAATCCCCATAAATGGATGTTCACTAACTTCGATTGCAACTGCTTCTGGGTTGCCGACCGCAAAGCCCTCATTCAGACACTCAGCATCCTGCCGGAATATCTGCGCAATCAAGCCACAGAATCGGGAGCAGTAATCGATTACCGCGACTGGCACATCCAACTCGGCCGCCGCTTCCGCTCGCTCAAGCTGTGGTTCGTCATCCGGCATTATGGCGTAGAAGGTCTGCAGCACCACATTCGCCGCCACGTTGAACTGGCGCAGCAGTTTGCCGATTGGGTGCGCCATGACAATGACAAAGACTTCGAACTCGCGGCCCCCGTCGCCGCTGAATCTGGTTTGCTTCCGCCACAAAGCCGGAGACGCCGCCAATCAGACAATTATGGATCGTCTCAACCTCAGCGGCGATCTCTTCCTCACCCACACCAAGCTCAACGGAAAACTCACTCTGCGTCTCTGCGTCGGCCAGACCAACACGGAAGCAAAACACGTCGAGCGCGCCTGGAAAAGAATTCGCGAGGAATCGAAAAAGTTACAATCTCACGAATGATGTTCCATCCGTAACTCTCCACTCGCCTCCACATCGGCTAAAGTAAAAGTATGCGAGAGATTCTCGGCCAGCGCCCGTTGCGCTTCGTCTTTGCCGCCAACGTGATCTCCATGTTGGGCAGCGGGATGAACTCGGCCGCAGTCGCGTGGTACATCCTCGAAGTCACGCATTCGGAAATGGCGCTCGGAACTTTCGCCGTCCTGCAAACCATTCCTGCTATGCTGATGCTCCCCTTCACCGGCGTGATTATCGACCGTGAAGATCGTCGCCGTCTGGTCATGTGGCTCGATGCCGTCCGCGCCGTGATCATTGTCACCGTATGCATCCTGGCCTTTCAACACCGCGTGAAAATCTGGCAACTCTATTTGATGAACACTCTCGTCGCCGCAGGCTTCTGGATGTTCTGGCCGACCATCACCGCACTCATTCAGGAACTCACGCCCGAAGGTCAGTTCGTGCAGTCGAACACTTTTCTTCTCGCCGGCGTGCAGGGAGGCTGGCTCATCGCCGGCTCCCTCGTCGGCTTCATGTATAACCACATCGGCCTCGGAGGCGTGCTTTTGATCGACGTTTCCACCTACGTGGTTTCGTTCCTCTGCTACTTTCGCGGTGCGCAAAGGGACGCCACGTCGTGCTGCGGCCCGAAGAATTACGCGCCGATATTCTCGCCGCCGAAACTCAATTCCAGCGCTTCTGGCGCGAGATGCGCGAAGGCTTGCACTTTCTTCGCGACCGTCGTCCCGTCATCTTACTCGGCATCAGCTGGGCATTATTTCTCGGAGCAATGATTACTGGCGTGGTCGTCACACCATCTTTAAGCGAGCGTATCTTCCACGCTGGCGCCGTCGGCTACGGATGGCTCAATGCCGGCTGGGGCACCGGCGCATTTCTCAGCGCTCTCTACGCTCCTGCAATTATCGCCAGCCTCGGCGGACGCCGCTCCGTCGCTTTTTCCATGGCAATCATCGCCGCGTGTATTGTCTGCGCTCCAGTCTCGCGTTGGCTTGCCGCGGCGGTCGTGATATACGGTGTAATGGGCTCCGCGCGCGGCGTCGGCGGCATCGCCATGAACACCAGTCTGATGGAAATGGTTCCGCAACATCTGATGGGACGAGTGCAGAACGCATTTTATTTTTTCGGAACCTTCTTGCAGCTCGTGCTCGCGCTTGCAGTTGGCGCGGTAGCGCACAAAGTGAGTTTGGTCGCGGCCTTCGCCATCCTGGCATGTGTTTATGGATTGTCGTTCGTGGCGGCGAGCTGGCCGGTGGAGACCATCGCACTGGAAGAGGCCACCAGGGGCTAAGTCAGAAGTAAGGAGTCGACATAAGCAGGGCGGCAACTTGGAGGCAATCGTGAAGCCAGAGGTTCCACCGAGGAAACTCACTATTGAAGGAGACAATTATTTTTGGCGCGTCAGGCACAATTGGCTTGTCGACTCGGGCATAGGGATGAAAGGCATTTCCGTTTCCGTGTAGAAACAGCCGGGAAGCACTTGCGAACTAGTTATAGAATTTCCCTTTTCTGTGTTTGGCTTGAATCGCTCACCGAAACAAGCCGACCTGATCACTGCTCTGGTACCCGCGATTAAGGCCGGCATCGCTGCAGGCTGGAGACCTAATTCGCGTGGCCGTGCGTTCCGATTGAAATTACCCGAGGAAATCGGAAATCGGCACGACTAACGGGGACCTCGCCTTGTAAATGCTTCTCCTACCTGATATCCTTTCCCATTCCAAGGAGCACGCATGTCTTCAGACCTAAAAGGCCGTAACGCCGTCGTCTTCGGAGTCGCCAACAAACGCTCGATCGCCTGGTCCATCGCCCAGGGGCTTCACGCCGCCGGCATGAAGCTCGCCATTACCTATCAGAACGAGCGTCTGGAGCAGGAAGCCAGAGGACCTGATCCTCTCGCTCCCCGGCGCCGAAGCCTACATGTGCGACGTCAGCAAAGACGAAGAAATCGCCCGTCTGTTCGCCACACTCAAAGAACGCCACGGCAAGCTGCACACGCTGGTACATTCAGTCGCCTACGCTCCCGCCGACGAGCTAAAAGGAGACTTCATCAACACCACCCGCGAAGGTTTTCGCATCGCGATGGATGTAAGCGTGTACTCCCTGGTCGCGGTCGCCCGCGCCGCCGCGCCGCTCATGGAAGACGGCGGGTCGATCCTCACGATGACCTACTATGCATCCGAAAAAGTTGTCCCGCGCTACAACGTAATGGCCGTCGCGAAAGCGGGACTGGAATGCTCAGTGCGCTATCTCGCCTACGAATTAGGCAAGAAGAAAATTCGCGTCAATGCCATCTCTGCCGGTCCCATCAAGACTCTCGCCGCGCGCGGCATCGCCGGCTTCGGCGACATGCTCAAAGGCCACGAAGAACGCGCCCCGCTAGGCCGCCGTGTGGAAGTCGAGGAAGTCGGTTCTACCGGAGTATTCCTTGCGTCGGATGCCAGCAGCGGCATCACGGGAGAAGTGATTTACGTCGACTGCGGCTACAACATCATGGGATTCTGAAGCGGGTTCAGTCCCAGATACCAAAAGGGTTACCCTGTGTTCCTCCGTGTCCCCCGTGGTTGAAGACGTTGACAGTCCCGACGAAAAGCCCTGTGTCATAATCAAACTAGTGAAATCGAATCGCCTAGCCCTAATCTTGTTCGCCGCCGCCATTCTCTTTTCAATATTGCGCGAATGGAGCGTCCCATCCTCATGCCCGCGCACAGCCGTCATTGCAGGAGTTCCGCTCGCCCGCTAGCTGACGATCCTGATCCGCCGCTGGTTCTCTCCGTCCCGCTCCAGAGAAATCTCCACATCCCGCTCGCGATCGAAGCGCGGAAATTTTTCACCCCACTCAATCAACAAAACGCTTCTGTCAGAGCGCAGATCCTCGAGCCCCAAAGTCTCCAACTCACGCAGCGTATCCACGCGGTAAAGATCGATGTGAAATAAATCAGCGAGCGGCCCGCGATATTCGTGAATTAAAGTGAAGGTAGGGCTGGTAACGTTTTCTGCCTGAGCTGCTTCGAACGCTTCCGCGATTCCCTTGACCAGCGTGGTTTTCCCCGCGCCCAAGTCGCCGCGCAGCAGCACGAGCTTCGGCGGCGCCAGCAACTCGGCCAGCGTTCGTCCAAAGGCGATCGTCTCCTCCGCCGAGTGAGTAGTAATCTCCCGCGTCATCCCTCACTTCCGTTCGCGGCCGTTCCGCGCATAACCACGAACAGTATAGCGAGAGCTCCGCCTTCAGAATCGGAGAAGAGATATGAGCTGCCCGCGCCGACTAGATCGTCGTCTTCGGCACCACAAACACCGACGACTTCAAACCCAGTAAACTTCGGTCCGCCACGTGATCGACCGAAGTGCGTAGTCGCCGATGATCGTCATCCTCAAACGCGACGAAACGAAAAGGTTGGAGCACGCCAGTATTCGTCTTTCGCATGGGAGCGAGGACTTCAGCCATGCCGTGCACCGGGCCCGATTGCGTCTGAAACGCGAGCTCGACGAACGAACCGGTTCCCAAAGCATGCGGCAATTGCAACAGTCCGCCAGTCACGGAAATGGATTGGAGTTTGGCTTTTGTGCGCCGGCCATCTTCTAAACGGATCGCAGCCAGGACAGCATCGCCTAACTGGATTCGGGCCGCGCGCCTCGAAGGGTGCGGATGGGGGAAGTGGGTCATAGTGAAACCACTATGTCATGCCATTCGTACAGGTAACAGGTTACGGAAGCGAATGGCCGGATTCCCGCGCGGCTAGCCCGTCTCCGCCGCCTCTAAGTAACTTTCCCGACGGCACTTACGGCTTTGTTTACTGTTGATACAATGTCCCGTCGGCCCATGGACGATTTTCTTGTGCGACCACGATTGTCAATTTTGTGCCCACGGAGTGCTCGGATGCGCCATTTTTTATCCTTCGCAGGTTTTGCATTGATTCTCTTATTCGGACTTCCACATCTGCAAAGCCAGAGCATGGACGCGCAAAATCGGCCTCCCCTGCGTGTGGGCATCGTCGGCCTGGTTCACGGACATGTACAGGGATTTTTCGAGCGTTCGCTTCACGATCCCGCGATCGAAATCGTTGGCATTGCCGAACCTGACCAATCGCTGTTCGCCCGATATTCGAAACAGTTCGGCATCAACCAGAATCTGTTCTTTCCGAACTTGGAAGAAATGCTCGACCGCGTCCACCCCCAAGCTGTACTCGTATACACGAATACGTATGAGCATCGCCGCGTCGTGGAAATCTGTGCCCGGCACGGCATTCACGTCATGATGGAAAAGCCTCTAGCAGTCAGCTTAGAAGACGCACTAGCAATCAAGAAAGCTGCAGACGGGGGCAAGATTCACGTCCTCGTGAACTACGAGACAACGTGGTATCGCAGCAATCGCGCTGCATATGACCTCGTCCACGAAAAGGCGCTCGGTGACATCCGGAAAGTGGTGGTTCACGACGGTCACAGCGGTCCCAAGGAAATCAATGTCGCCCCCGAATTTCTAGCCTGGCTCACCGATCCCAAACTCGACGGCGGAGGCGCACTCTTCGATTTCGGTTGCTACGGCGCCGATCTCATGACCTGGCTGATGGATGGCGAACGCCCTGAAACCGTGACCGCTGTCACGCAGCAGATCAAACCAGAAGCCTATCCGCGTGTCGACGATGAAGCCACCGTTATCCTCACTTATCCCAAAGCGCAAGCCATCCTACAAGCCTCCTGGAACTGGCCCTTCGACCGCAAAGATATGGAAGTGTACGGTCAGACCGGTTATGTGATCACTGTGAAGCACGATGACATTCGCGTACGCCGCGCTGGCGGACAAGAAGAGCAGATCGCGGCCAAAGCACTTGCAGCCCCTTATGACAGCTCGTTGTCACTTCTAAGAGCAGTGGTGATCGACGGAATGAAACCCGCTGGATTATCTTCCCTTGAAACAAATATCACTGTGACCGAGATCCTGGACGCAGCACGCCGTTCGGCAGCTTCCGGAAAAACGATTCGCCTACCCGCTTCGAGATAATGGTGAGATTGCGCGCCAATTATTCTCCCCAGCACACCAGCTCTTGCTCTGCCGCAGTCTGCGTCCGCCGGAAAGCCTCCGGCAATCCTCGCAACAAATCGGTGGCCACCAGCGAATGCTCGCCAACGCTCTCCCGCATCACGTCGCCAGCCAGCCCGTGGAGATGCACGGCAGCCATGGTGGCCATAAACGCATCTTTCGGATTCTGCGCGATCATGCCCGCAACCATTCCCGTCAGAATGTCTCCCGTGCCGCCAGTAGACATTCCAGGATTGCCAGTTGTGTTCACCCAGGCCTCGCCATCTGGTCGCACAACGAGGGTGCGATGGCCTTTGAGCACGACGATCAATTCATGCTCGCGCGCAAATTTCCGCGCAACACCCAACCGATCTTTTTGAACGTCAGGAATGCTCATTCCGGCCAAACGTGCCATTTCTCCAGGATGCGGAGTAATCACCAGCGTTCGGTCCTTGCCATTCAATTCGTTTGTGCGGCCATCAAACGCATTCAGTCCATCCGCATCGACAACCATGCCGCCTCGAAGTTTCGCCACTAGCGCCCGCACCAGCTCTGCAGTCTGCGGCTCCCGCGAGATGCCCGGACCGATTGCAATTACACTCTTCCCCTTCGCCAATTCATCGATGCGAGCTAGCGCGTTCATCGAAATCGTACCCGCCTTTGTTTCGGCCAAAGGTTCAGTCATCAACTCAGGATGAAATCCCGCGACGGTTCCCAGTGCTGATTTCGGCGTCGCCACCGTCGAAAGCCCCGCCCCCGCCCGCAATACAGCCATTCCCGCCATTGCTGCCGCTCCCGATTTTCCCAGCGATCCTCCGATCACAAGCACATGCCCGTAGTTACCTTTATTCGACTCCGCAAGCCGCGGTCTAATTAACGGGGCAATATCTCGCGCAGTAATCACATTCAGTTGCAGCGAAGAAACAATAGCCTCTTCAGGAGAGCCGATGCCAGCTACACAAGTAGGACCTGAAGTTAGAGATCCGAAAACATGCGCGGGACGCGGCGCGGTAAATGTCACGATCGCATCGGCGCGTGCAATCGTTCCAGTCTGCCCGCTCATTGCGTCGGCATCTGCGCCAGAAGGAATATCCACGGCGATCACCGGAATCTGGCTTGCGTTCATCAACGCGATTGCTTCGGCATAGAGCCCGCTCACCGGAGGCTTGAAACCCGTGCCCAGAACCGCATCAAGATACAAATCAGCCCGAACCAAAAGCTGCACGCGTTCACTTTTCAACTCATCGATGGAATGCACAGCAATCGCTATGGTCGGAAGCTTGCCGTACATAATTGCAGCGTCGCCCCGAAGATCGGCTGGGTCCGCAAGGAGGATTACCTGGACCTTTTTCCCTTGCTCATGCAGCCGCCGCGCGGCCACAAAACCGTCGCCGCCGTTATTTCCCTTCCCGCAGAAAACTGCGATTCGTGCGGCAGCCGGGTAATGCGCGAGCACATAGTCCGCAATGGCCGCCCCCGCATTCTCCATCAGCGTAAGCGACGGCACTCCAAAGCGGTCGCTGGTAGCCCGATCAATGGCACGCATTTCTTCTGCGGTAACAATTTTCATGGTTGCAATTACTTCATCTCGCATCACGCACTTGACCGACTATAAAACAAAAAGGCCCTCCGCGCCGCGCGGAGAGCCCGTAACTGCGTGCGAAAAACTCCCTAGGACACACTCTTCGAAACCGGCTCTGATCGCAGTGCCTGCTGCACCTTGCTGTGCTTGCGTCCGTAGCTAAAATAAATGGCCAGCCCAATCACCAGCCAGACCACTAACCGGATCTGCGTTGCCGGAGACAGAAAAACAATGAGCGCCCCCGAAAAAAGAATCGAGAGAATGGGGACCAGCGGAACCAGCGGCGTCTTGAACGGCCGGTTGATGTGCGGATGCGTCCGGCGCATCACCCACACTCCCGCGCTCACCAGTACAAAGGCGAGCAGCGTCCCCACGCTCGTCATCTCATCCAGCACATTGAGGGGAATCACCGTGGCCAGGATCGCGACGAAAATACCCACTACGATGGAACTGAGATACGGCGTGCGAAAGCGATGATGAATTTTTCCCGCCCAAGGCCAGAGCAACCCGTCGCGCGACATGGAATAGAACACGCGAGATTGACCCAGCAACATCACCAGCATCACCGTAGCCAGACCGCCGAGCGCGCCAATTTCCACTAGAAACGTAGCCCATTGCTGCCCGGCCACGCGTACGCCGACTACGACAGGATCAGGGACGTTGAGTTGCTGATAAGGCACCAGGTGAGTGAGCAAGCCAGAAACCAAAATATAAAGCACCGTGCAAATAACCAGCGAACCGAGAATGCCAAAGGGCATATCTCGCTTAGGATTCTTCGCCTCCTGCGCCGCAGTTGAAACTGCATCAAAGCCGATGTATGCGAAGAAGACCACGCCCGCTCCGCGCAAAATGCCCGACCACCCAAAGTGTCCCCACTCTCCGGTGTTTGGCGGGATGAACGGGTGCCAGTAGTTTGGTTTCCAGGAATGCGAATACAAAAACGCGGTGGCCAGGACCACGAACATGCAAACCACCGCAACCTTCATGATCACGACGGCGGTAGTAAAATTCGCCGATTCCTTGATGCCGATCACCAGAATCGTGGTGATCACCATGATGACGATGAACCCCACGTAGTCGTATTTCAGATGTACCGGCATCCCGAAAAGCACGAAATCGGAGGTGGGAAGAGCCGGCATATTCCAGCCCAGATCGTGCAGAAATGCCCGCAAATGGCCGCTCCAGCCAACCGCAACCGTAGCCGCACCGAACGCGTACTCCAGAATCAAATCCCAGCCAATGATCCATGCAACCAGTTCACCCAGCGTCGCATAAGAATAGGTGTACGCGCTGCCCGCGATGGGAATCATTGAAGCGAATTCGGCGTAGCAAAGTCCTGCGAACGCGCAGGCAACGCCAGCCAGGACGAATGAGATCACCAGCGCCGGTCCGGCAAACTGCGCCGCGGCTTGTCCAGTAATGACAAAAATGCCTGCCCCAATAATGGCACCAATGCCCAGGGTCACCAGATTCAGAGGACCGAGGGCGCGCCGCAGACTTTGTTCGCCTTCAACCTCAACCGCCTCTTTCATCAGTGTGGGAAGGTCTTTCTTCGCGAACAGATTCGCCATGCTTCGGTTTCTCCTTGGGCTAAGATGCGCTCGTTCTCGAACTCTTCGACCACGCGTAATATACTGGGATGCCTAGCAGTACCACAATCAACCCCGGCCACGTGAATTGCGGTTTATAGCGCAATAGTATGACATCGATAAATAAAGCCATCACAATATAAATCGCAGGCAGCACGGGATAACCTACGGCCCGGTAGGGTCGCGGAACATCCGGACGAGTTCGCCGCAGCACGAACAATCCCACAATCGTCAAAATATAAAAGACAAGCACAGCAAAGATAATGTAATCGAGAAGCTGCCCGTAGCTGCCCGAAACGCACAAAAGGCAGGCCCACAACATCTGCACCATCAGGGAAACCGCCGGCGTTTTATAGGTTGGATGCAGTTTGGCCACGCTCTTGAAGAACAAGCCGTCCTTCGCCATCGCATAGTAGACGCGCGCGCCGGAGAGAATCAGCCCGTTATTGCATCCGAAGCTTGAAATCAGAATGGCTCCGGCCATCAGTAATCCGCCGGCAGCCCCGAACATCTGCGTCATCACCGCAGTACCGACGCGATCCTCGGCAGCATATTTAATACCCCGCCCCAGAATCGTGGCTGCTCCCGCAGTTCCATCAAGCGGCAGAGTTGTCAGATAGATAAAGTTGCACGCTATATAGAGCGTAATCACCACGCCGGTGCCCAACGCCAGCGACAAAGGCAAATTGCGGTTGGGATTTTTCACTTCTCCCGCAGTAAACGTGACGTTGTTCCAGGCATCGGCCGAGAATAACGATCCCACCTGCGCCACCGCCAGAATCGTCAGCGTCCCCACCATCACCACCGGCCCGCCCACTCCTACCTGTACCGCGTGCTGGGCGCCCAATCCAGCGTTATGCCAGAAATGTCCGCCGAAGTTCGCCCCCAGCGCGTGAGCGTTTCTTCCCAGCGCCACTCCGAACAGCGCTAACCCGAGCAGCGCGGAGACTTTCGCCGCTGTAAACACATTCTGGATCAGCGCACCAGTCTTCAGTCCAAAAATATTCACTACAGAAAGGAAAACGACTAGAAGGATAGCGACCAGATTCTGCGTGTTGATTCCGACATCCATGTTGCCCAAAACCATGGGCCCCAGGCGGATCGGTGGAACTTTCCAGAGATGCAGAATCCAGTTTGAGGAGGAAATCGCCGGAAAGAAAACTCCCAGGAACTTGCCGAAAGCCACACCCACCGCAGCAATCGTCCCGGTCTGTATGACAAGAAATAATGTCCATCCGTAGAGAAAGCCCCACAGCGGCCCGAGAGCTTCGCGCAGATAAACATATTGTCCGCCGGCGCGCGGCATCATCGCAGCCAGTTCGCCATAACTCAGCGCGGCCACGATAGTCATGAAGCCCGCCACTGCCCATGCACCAATCAGCAAAGCAGGCGAATCCACTTCGCGGGCAATTTCCGCCGAAACAATAAAAATTCCCGAGCCGATCATCGACCCCATGACCAGCATGGTAGCGCTGGTCAGCCCGAGGCCTTTGACCAGTTCCTTATCCTGATGGCTATGAATTTCCCAGTCGCTGCTTGCGGCCGGCCGCGTTCTCGGTGTACTCAGGATCCCTCCTGCACGATCACATATTTCGCCTTGGAGTGGAACGGGAAGAGCATGGCTTCAGCCGTGCCATGCTGTCCAATAACGATACGCCCATGATCGGGGGGCTTTAGCCCCTGAAGTCATCCCGGCGCGCTGAACCCAAGGTCAAATGACTTTACCTTAAGATGCGCAAAAATTCCTCTGCTGATTTTCGCGGCTCTCGTATCAAATCCGATATCACCGCCACGGAGTCGGCTCCGGCTTCAATCACCGATACGGCATTGGCCCGCGTTATCCCTCCAATGGCGACCAACGGCTTTCTCGTCAACTGCCTTGCCCGCCGCACACCCTCAAGGCTCACCACTGGATCCGGTTTCTCTTTGCTCGAGGTAGAAAAGACAGGACCAATGGCAAGATAGTTGGCCGAGGTTCGATCGGCTTCTTGCAGTTGGTCTGCGTTATGAGTAGAAACCCCAAGCCAGCGATCCGGTCCAATAATCCTTCGCACCGATTCCGGCGAAAGATCATCCTGCCCAACGTGCACCCCGTCGAATTCCGCGGCCAGGCACAGATCAGCGCGGTCATTCATGATCAGCTTAGCTTTGCCACCGACGAGCCGCTTCACTTCGCGCGCCTGCTCCAGCATTACGCGTGCGTTTCCGTTCTTATTGCGATACTGCAGCAAACTGCATCCGCCCGCCGCAAGTTCCTCGGCGCACCCTGCCAGTT